>JBFMEW010000011.1:0-186547 GCA_040753175.1 Acidobacteriota bacterium
GCCGGACCTGGGCGCCGAAGGGCCAGACCCCGGTGCTGCAGTACCACTTCAACTGGCATCTGCTGTCGGCCATGGCGGGGGTGACCTGGTGGAACTTCTATTTCCGATTGTTTCCAGGAACGATCCGGGGTCCCCAGGTGGTGGAGTTCCTGACCCACCTGCTGCGGCAGGTGCCCGGCAATGTTCTGGTTATCTGGGACAAAGCCACCACGCACCGCAGCCGGATCGTGCAGGACTTTGTGGCCAGCCAGCAGGGGCGATTGACGCTGGAGTTTCTGCCCAGTTATGCGCCGGAGTTGAACCCGGTGGAGTACTTGTGGGGTCACTGGAAGCATCATGAATTGCCGAATCTGTGTCCCCAAGACTACGGGCAACTGAGCCAGCACGCCCGCCGAGCCCTGCGGCGCATGCGACGACGTCCTCGACTGGTGACCGCTTTCTGGAAGCAGGCGGAACTGTTCTAGTGTCACAATATTATGTAATTCTCAATAGATCTTGAGAGGAGTGTTTTTACTCGTCTGGTGGGCCTCGGCTTTAAGGACCATTCGCTGGCCGCCAACAAGCTGGACGCCAGCGACTGGGATTCTGGAATCAATATCGCCAACTGGCCGGTGTTTGGGATGTATCAGCCGGACGGGCTGGCCGCTTTTCAGATTCAGGGGGTCACTTACCTCGTCTCAGCCAACGAGGGCGATACGCGAGATTACAGTGCCTACAGCGAGGAAAGCCGCGTCCGAAATCTGCTGTTGGATCCCGTGTCGTTTCCCAACGCCGCCGTTCTGCAGGCCAATTCCAATTTGGGCCGGTTGACGGTGACGTCGGCCAACGGAGATGTGGATCTGGATGGGGACTACGACCAGCTGTTCGTGCCGGGGACCCGCTCCTTCTCGGTCTGGAGCGACACGGGCCAGCTGTTGTTCGACAGCGGTGATCAGCTGGAGCAGCTGATTGCGAGTGCGATACCCGCTCATTTCAATGCCAATAACGACGCCAACGATTTCGACAGTCGCAGCGACAACAAGGGGCCGGAGCCGGAAGGACTGTGCCTCGGCAAGGCCTATGGCCGCCCCTACCTCTTTCTTGGCCTGGAGCGGGTTGGTGGGGTTGTGGTCTACGATCTCAGCGAACCGACTCAACCTCGCCTGGTTCAGTACTTGAACAACCGTGATTTCTCGGGCGACCCGGAAGCGGGAACGGCCAAGGACCTGGGGCCGGAAGGACTGACCTTCATCCATCAAAGCGAAAGCCCCACCCACACGCCCCTGCTGGTGGTAGCCAACGAAGTCAGTGGGACCACGACGATCTTCGAGATCGTGAAGGTCAAATGATGATCCAGACGCGAAGGCCCGTTTGACCTTCGAGGCCGCAGATGGCGGGCTTGAAGCCGGCTGCCTGATTCAATCCAGCTTCTTGCGGAATCGTAGCGCGCTGGCACCCAGGATGGCCAGCCCCATCACCGCAAGAGCCCCGATCTGCGGCCAGAGAATAGCCGGTCCGGCGCCTTTTAAGAAAACGCCGCGCACGATTTCCACGAAATAGCGGATGGGATTCAGGTAGGTGACCCACTGAACCGGCTTGGGCATGCTGTGGATGGGAAACGAAAAGCCGCTCAGCATGAACATGGGCAGAAAAAGGAAAAAGAAGGTCATCATGGCCTGCTGCTGTGTGTGCGAGATGGTGGAGATGAACAGCCCGGAGCCCAACGTGGTCAGAAGAAAAAGGGCGCTGCATCCCAGCAGCATCAGAAAGCTTCCGCGAAAAGGGACGTGAAAAATCAGCAGGGCAATTGCGGTCAGGAGACAAACCTGAGCCATGCCCACGGCCGCAAAGGGGAGCGTCTTCCCCAGCATCAGCTCAAGGGGACGGATGGGCGTCACCATCAATTGCTCCATCGTCCCAATCTCCTTCTCCCGCACGATGCTCATAGCGGTCAACATCACGGTCACCAGGGCGATGATGTTCACCACCACTCCGGGAACGAAGTAATTTCGGCTTTTGAGGTCAGCATTGAACCACACCCGCGTCCGGGCCTCCACTACCGGCAGATTCAAGAGCACGGGCTCTCCGCGCCTGGCAGTCAGCCCCACCAACCGCTGGCGCTGCTGGTCCTGCAATACTTGGGACGCGAAACGCCCCACCACCTGGCTGGCGTAGCTGGATACCAGCGAGGCCGTATTCGAATTGGTTCCTTCCACCAAGATCTGGACCGGCGCGGTTTCTCCGCGCTTGACGTCACGACCGAATCCCGGCAGGACCCGCACCACGGCCATCACCCGGCTTCGGTCCAGCAGAAGCCGGACGTCTTCCTCCGTCTCAACGTCCTGAGTAATCGTGAAATTCGGCGAGCCCTCAAAAGCGGCCCTCAGGCTGCGGCTCACGGAAGTCCGATCCAGGTCCATCCAGCCGATGGTGGCCTCACTCACATCCAGGTTCACCGCAAAGCCAAAAATCACCATCTGCAACAGAGGGGGCACCACCAGCACCACGCGCATGCGCGGCTCCCGCAAGGCCTGCAGCAGTTCTTTGTGGAAGATGACTCGAACTCGGTCCCACATATGGTTACGCCAGTCGACTTCCCACTTTCCGGGTTGCCGCAACAAAGACAAGGGTGCTGTAGAGCAGCAGGAAAACGATCTCGCCAAACAGAATCTCGATCCCCACACCCTTCAGAAAGATTCCCTTCAGGATCGTGACAAAGTAGCGTGCGGACACAATGTAGGTGATCACCTGCACGACGCGCGGCATGTTCTCGATTCCAAACACAAATCCGGAAAGCAAAAAAGCCGGCAGAAAAGAGCTGATGATTCCCATCTGAAACGCAAGGGTCTGGGAGCGAGCGATGGCCGAAAGCAAGATCCCCCAGCAGAGGGCGCCGAACAGGAACAGAAAGGTGGTTGCGAACAGGAGCAGCCAGCTGCCTCGGAACGGGACTTCAAAGATCAGCACTCCAGCCCCAATGGCCACCGCGGCATCCGTGACCCCCACCACGAAAAAAGCCGCCATTTTGCCCAGGACGAGTTCCTGCGGGCGCAATGGAGTGGACAGGATCTGCTCCATGCTTCCCATCTCCCATTCGCGCGCAATGGTCAGCGAGGTCAGTAGAGCTGAGATGATCATCAGAATGACGGCAATCAGGCCCGGCACAATGTAATTCTTGGATTTCAGCTCATTGTTGTACCAAACCCGCAGGCGGGGTTCGACAGCGCTGCGGAATTCTGCCCCGACCTTGCGTCGAAACGACTCCTCCAGCCATCGCTCGCGGACGCGCTGAACCACGCCGTCGGCGTAGCTGACGGCAATCGAGGCGGTGTTGGAATCGCTGCCATCGATCAATAACTGGATCTGCGCGGTTCCCCCTGTCAGCAGTTGCTCGGAATAGTCCTCGGGAATCACGATGCCAAGAAAGATCCGGCCGCGATCGATTTCTGCCTCGATCTGCTGCTGTCGTTCGGCGACGAACGGGATTCGGAAGTATCGGGAGGCCGTGAACTCCTCCACCAGTTCCCGGCTTTGCGGCGTGCGGTCCAGGTCAAACACGAGGGCGGGAATCTCGTCGACGTCCAGCGACAGCGCGTAACCGAATAGCAGAAGCATGAGAAAGGGCACCGCCACCGCCATGATCAGACTTCGCAGATCCCTGGTGATGTGAACCAGCTCTTTACGGGCAATGGCCCAGATGCGCCGCCAGCTCATCCGTTCTTCCGCTCCTCCTCTTCGATCAGAGCCACAAACACGTCTTCCATGGATGGTTCGATGACCTCGAGTCGCTGAATGGCGATGTGGCGACCCGTCAGCACCCTTCGCACGCCCGCCTCGGCAGCCTCAGCATCATGGACGGTCAGATGCAAGCCACTTCCAAACACCGCGACATCGGTCACCGCCGTCACATCCTCCAGCGCTCTCATGGTCTCCACCAGGTCCGAAGAGTCCAGGTGCATCAGCGTTCTCGACTTCAGGGTCTGTTTCAGCTCGGCCGCACCTCCCAACGCGATGATTCTGCCCCGGTGCATGAGCGCCAGGCGATGACAGTACTCGGCCTCGTCCATGTAGTGGGTGGTGACAAAAACGGTCTGCCCGGCTTCGGAGAATCGATAGATCAAGTCCCAGAAGTGTCGCCGGGCCACCGGATCCACACCCGAGGTAGGCTCGTCCAGAAAGACGATGGGGGGTTCATGCAGAATGGCACATCCCAACGCCAACCGCTGCTTCCAGCCTCCCGGCAGGAGGCGGGTCATCGTTTCTCGCCGTTCCTCCAGGTCCGCCATGTGCAGGATAGACTTCCGTCGCTCCGCCCGCAAATGGCGGGGCACCCCGTAAATCCCGCTGAAAAAGTCGATGTTTTCCTCAACCGTCAGGTCGTCATAGAGCGAGAACTTCTGAGACATGTAACCGATGCGTTGCTTGATTTGCTCCGGCTGGGTGGCGAGATCGAACCCTCCCACCCGGGCAAATCCGCTGGTGGGGGTCAGCAGGCCGCACAGCATCCGAATGGTAGTGGTCTTGCCGGCTCCGTTTGATCCCAGAAACCCGAAGATCTCGCCACGCCTGACGCGAAAAGAGACGTCGTCGACAGCGACGAAGTCTCCAAAGCGCCTGACAAGGTTTCGAGCCTCGACTGCCATGTCTCGGTCGGATGCGGTTGCCATGGCTGATTGACTCAACAAGCCCCCTTTCTCTCAGGCCGGTACGGTCTCCCGGGAGGCCTTACTGACCTCGGCGATAAACACATCCTCAAGAGACGGAACGATTGGGCGCATCTCCAGGACCGGCATGCCTCGCCGATGGAGAAGCTCCCGAAGGCCCCGCTCCGATTGCAGGGTGGGATCGAGGAAGACGTGCAGAGAACCACCGGAAGGCTCGACGCTCACCACTCCGTCAAGGCTTAACAGCGCCTCGCGGACCGAACGACTATCCGAGACCTTCAATTCATAGCAGGGCTCAGCCATGTTCCTCCGGAGACGCTCCGGCGAATCGCATCGGATGAGCCGGCCTTGATACATCAGCCCCACCCGGTTGCAGCGCTCAGCTTCGTCCAGGTAGGCGGTGGTGATGCACACCGTCAGCCCCTCTTTCACCAGCTGATACAGGATCACCCAAAAGTCCCGCCTGGAAACGGGGTCGACGCCGTTCGTGGGCTCGTCCAGGATGAGCACTTCAGGCCGGTGGAGCAGACTGCACATGAGCGCCAGCTTCTGCTTCATGCCGCCCGACAACCGACCCGCCTGGCGCCGCCGGAAAGGCTCCATTCGGGTCATGCGCAAGAGCCGCGACATGAGGTCCTGCCGGACCGCGTGCTCGATGCCGAACAGATCGGCGTAAAAGACCATGTTTTCCTGCACCGTCAGGTCCGAGTAAAGACCGAATCGCTGGGCCATGTAGCCGATGCGGTCTTTGACCGCCGTCACCTCCCGAGCCACCTCGAAGCCGGCTACCCAGACCTCACCTTGGCTGGGGTCCAGCAAGCCGCAAATCAGTCGGAGTGTGGTGGTCTTGCCGGCTCCGTCCGGTCCGACCAAACCGAAAATTTCCCCGCGATTCACCGCGAGGTTCAGGCCGGCGACCGCCGTCAGCGATCCAAACCGGCGGGTGACGTTGCGGATCAGAATGGCGGGCTCGCTCTCCACGCCGGTTGGCTCCGGACGGGGAACATGGCCTGGATCGATTCCTCCAACCATCAAAGCCTCCCTGTTCAGAGTGAGATTTCCGCATCAGCAGGCATGTTGGATTTCAGTTCGCCTTCGGGATTGTCCAAGTCAATCTTGATGCGGTACACGAGTTTGATCCGCTCCTCGGTGGTCTGAATCTGCTTGGGAGTGAACTCGGCTTCGGAGGCGATGAAGGAGACGCGGCCCGTGAAGATCCTTTCTGGAAAGGAGTCGGTGCGGACGCTGGCGGCACTTCCCAGCTTCAGTCTGCCCAGGTCTCGCTCGTTGATGTAGGCTCGGAGCCAGGGCTTGGCTAGATTGCCGATGGTGACAACCGTCGCTCCGGCAGCGACCACCTCACCGGCTTCCGCCGCTTTCACGAGGACCACTCCGTCCCCAGGAGCCTGGATTTCGGCGTCACTGAGCTGGGTTTGGGCAACTTCCAGCTGGGCTTTGGCCTGTCGAATCTCGGCGGCGCGGGTTTTTCTTTCCTCTCTCAGGCGGCCCAGTTCGATTCGGGTGGCTTCAGCCAGGCGCAACCCGGCGCGAGCCCGATCCGCCTGGGCTCGGGCCGCCGCAATATCCTCTTTGCGCGGCCCTTCACGGACCAGTCCCAACTGTTCCTCCGCCTGTTTGAGCTGGGCCTGAGCCGTTTCAAAGCGGGAGCGGAAATCGTCAAACTGAGCCGTGGAGATGTCCTCGGCTTTGTAGAGCGTCTGGGCCCTTTCCCAGTCGTTCTGGGCTCGAACAAAAGCGGCGCGCGCCCGGTCCCGGTTGGCTTGGGCCGACTCCACCTCCTGGGGCCGCGACCCCGCCAACAGCTGGGCCAGCACCGCTTCGGCCTGCCGCAGCTCGGCTTGGCCCCGCGCGATCTGGCCTTCGACTTGAGCTTCCTGGTACCGGATGGCCGTTTCCAGCTGGGTCAGGCGCGACTCGGCCGATGCCAGCACGGCTTCCGAACTGTCGCGTCTTCGCAGAAGTTCGGTCTGGTCCAGCCGAGCGATGAAATCGCCACGCTTCACCTCTTGCCCTTCGCTCACGGAGAGCTCGACGATCCTGCCCGGCGCCTTGAAGGACAGGTTGATCTCCGTCAGCTCGATGTTGCCGGATACGCGCAACGCGGAGCCGTTGCGGGCGCCCCAGCCGGACCAGCGATAGGCCGTGTAGCCGGCGGCGATCAATACAAGAACCAAGGCTGGGATCAGTTGTTTCCTGCCGAGGGTCATGGTCTCTGCTCCTGAACTTCCAAGGATTGGATCGGCTCGCGGACGCTGCCCGAGGCCCGGCCTAATTCAATTCGTGACAGGTGGTACTGATAGAGAGCGGCGATTCGACTCTCCCGGGCCCGCTCCAGCCTGGCCTGAGCGTCGATGACTTCGATGCTGGTGGTCACACCGCCGCGATAACGGCGCTCCGCTTGCTCTAACTCCTGCTGAGCCAAGCCCACGCCCTCAGACGCCACTCGAACCTGTTGCTCGGCAGACACCAGATGGTCACGGGCCAGCCGCACTTCCAGCTCGATCTGCTCTTTCAAGTCTTGCGTTCGAATCCGTTCCTGCTCCCATCGCGAGAGCACTTCGGCTCGCCGGGCATCGCGACGCCCGCCGTCAAACAAGGGCAGGTTCACCGATACCCCCACTGCCCGGGTGGGGAGGGAGTTGCCTGGGCTGATTCCCAGGGATCCGTAGTCTCCAAACGCATAGACCGACGGCAGGCGCTCCCATTTCACCGAGCTGACTTGGAGCCTGAGCCGCTCTTCACGGTCTTTCTGGGCCTGCATGTCGGCGCGCCTTTCTAGGGCCAGCTGAACTAACTGGTCTTCGCTCCTGAGCGTCACCTGCGAAGCGGCAGAGAGCGGCTCGGCCAGCTCGAGGGGAACAGCGAGTTCCAGGCCGATGACCCGGGCCAGTTGAAGATAGGCCCGGCGGCGCTCCGTGTTCGTCACCAGCAGCTGCTGGCGCTGGTTGGCCAACTGCACTTCGGCTCTCGTCACCTCGATCGCAGTTCCCGTCCCGGCCGACTTCTGGTTGCGGGCCAGTTCCAGCAGCGCTTGGGAGAGTTCCACATTGGCTTGCGCAGTCTGCCAGCGCGCGTCCGAACGCGAGGCATTGACGTAGGCCTCGGCAACCTGAGCCGCTACGGCTTCGTGAGCCGCGTCATCCTGAGAATGAGCCTCACGAACCCCGGCGCGAGTCGCCTGGAAACGGCGAATCGCACTGAGGTCGAAGATCATTTGAGTCGCCCGGATGCGGGCGTCGAAGCTGTCGAAAGGGCCAACAAAACCGGGAGTCTGAAATCCTGGAATCGGCACGCGGATCTGAATCCCCATGGCCGCCAGGTTGGTGGTGCGGCTCTGGCGACTCACGCTTCCGTCCAGGTTCGGCACCAAGGAGGCTCGCTCCACCGCCGATTGCGCCTCCGCCTGGCGTAACATCTGGGCGGCAAGTCGGACGCGCGCGTTTCCATCCGGTTGCAGCGCCAGGTCGATCGCCTCCGCGAGAGTCAGTCTCAAGACAACGGCCCGACCTCCTTGATCTTCTCCCGGCACACGGGAGTCCCTGGCCAGGCCGGGCCCAGGCAACCAGCCAAGCCCCAGCAGCCCCACCAGCACCCCGGTTCGCCAGCGCCGATCCGCCGGTCTTTTTGACCCAGAAGCTCGAAGGCTACACTTCTTTATCCGGCTCAAGATTAGACGACTCATTTCTGGCTCCGCTGCCGCATTCTCACCGCCCCGCTCCGGCCACGATCCGGCACCGCCCGGCCCCCTTTCCGCCGGAGTCGAACCGGCTCCGCTCTTAAGCCGGCCGCCGCGAATGACACCAACTCGTGCAGCACCCAGTCCACATCGGGCGCTTGCGGCATCTGGCCTTCGGGAGCTTGCGAGAGCAGAAGCTTCAGCGGCACCCCTCCGATCACGGCTTTGGCCGCCGCCCCGATCGTGAAATTGACGCGCCAGGCCACCTCCTCAATGCTGAGGTGAGGGAGGGCCCGGCGAAAGGCCCCCACAAATCGTTGCGCCACCTCTCTGAATTGGCGGATGGCCGCGGTTTCGGCCAGTCCCCCCACTTCAGTGAGAAGGCGCCCGGCCAGCTGCAGAATCTGGGGACGGGAGGACGTGCTTCTCATCCCGGCCCGAAGCATCGGCCCCAGGAAGGCTTCCAGCAAGGGTTCCACCTCCGGCTTTCCACCTCCCCAGCGGCTTTCACAATCCGAAAGCAAGCGCAGGCGCTCCGCGTTGACCGGAGCGAAGCGACGTTCCAGAACGGCTTGGATCAGGGACTCTTTGTTTCGGAAGTGGTAGTGAATGGCAGCCAGGTTGACTTCTGCCCGCGCGATGATGGCTCGCAAGGAGGCCGCGGCGAATCCCTGTTCGGCAAAGAGGCTTTCTGCCGCGTCCAGAATGCGGTCTTTGGTGGCCGGGGTCGGGCCCGGGGCATCGGCGGGTTCGTTTGGTCGAGGCTCAGTCATACGAACGATTGAATCATACGAATGATTGATACGCCTGTCAACCGTGTTTTTTCGTATGGCCGCCGCCACGGGAGGGCTGCGGCCGATTTACCGGAGACACCGGGCCCCAGCTACGCGTGGACAGATGGACTTTGCAGGTTTATTCTTAGGCCTGCCTGAGGGCCACTTTTCAGCAAGGTCAGGTTTCAAGCTCAATGCCCACTGCAAGGTTAGGAAGGTTTGGTTGGACGGCTTACCTGCTGGTTTTCCTGAACGCTTGTGCGACGACCGGGGTCCGCGAAGCAGAGCGGATCGAGGAAGCCTCCGGCGTGGCCCGTCGCGGTGAGAGCCTGCTGGTTGTGGATGACTCGGCGGCCGGACGATTCTTTGAGGTGCCGCTCCAGGGAACCGACTCTTTCTTCCCTCTGAACCGGGCGGGGATGCGAGCGGTTACCGTTGATCAGGGAAGCCTGGCGCTCGATTTAGAAGGGATTTGTCTGCTGGCCGACGGGCGGGTGGTGCTCCTCTCCGAGAGGCTCTGCGCCTTGGTTGGCGAGAGGGGTCTGGTGGCCAGCTATGAAGGCATGGTGTCCGAGTTCGGCCGGCGGGGGCTGGAGGGGGTCTGTGCCCGTCCCTTGCCGGACGGATCTTCGCGGGTTGCGGTCCTTTGGGAGGGGGGCTACCCGGATGCCCACTTCGTGCCGCCGACCGTCAAACAGTGCTTGGGCCACTCCGCCCTTCAGCCTTTCATCCTGGTTCACGATCTCGGCCGCGGAGCGGCAAACGTCAAAGTGCATCGTCGCGACCTACGGCAGCAGGTGACGCTTGACGTTCCGCTGCCACCCGGCAACGAGCCGGATGCGCAACGCTTTCGGGCACCCGACCTGGTCTGGTATCGCTGGCCGGACAAAGAAGACTCATGGGGATTCTTGGTTCTGATCAGTTCTCAGAATTCAGTGGAAAGACCCGAGTACCTCTATCACTGGCTGCAGCGCTTCGACGAGGAGGGGCGGCCGGTTGGGAATCCCCTTGACCTGGCCGATTACCTTCCTGCCTCAGTGAAGGCGGCGAACTGGGAGGGTTTGGGCTGGTACGAGCCGGGCAAACAACTGGCGCTGGTCCACGAGGGAGAGGCGGGATCCCCGCCTCATGCATTCCTGCTGACACTGCCCGAAAGTTGGCAGACGCGGCTGGAGTGAACCGCCTTCCCATGCCAATTGGCCGTATCGCAGCCTGAGATGAAAGGTGACGCGCCGGCTCGGACCGTGCTACAGTTTTGGCCATTTCTGCCAAGTCTTTCTCTCGTCTTTGAAGATCCGGTCAACAGGTGACGTTCCGACATGGGGGGAGGAACCATGAACCTTCGTGGGCTTTACCGAGGCGCAGGGGTGTGTGCGATGGGCTTTGCCATTATTGCACTGGTGAGTTATTGTGCCTGGATCGCATCCAACGGGTTTCTGGCGGTCGGCAGCACACCTCCATCCGGCGAAGAACTGCATCAGATGACGCAGGCCCGGGGAAACATTCTGGCTGTCCGTTTGGAGTTGCTGGCTTATTTTCTGCTTGTGCCGGCCCTGCTGGGCTTGTACCTCTTTCTCGAAAACCGCGCCCCGGGGCGGGCCCGGATCGGCGCGGCGTTTGCGGTCTTTGGCTTCGTGGCGAACTTCATTTCCTATAGCCTCAACCTGGCCCTGTTTCAGATTGCGCAAGCTCCCGCAACGGAAATTCTGAAAGAGAGACTGGCGCTCCTGCATCAGATTTCGATGGCCAGTTTCATCCCGGGACTTCAGGCCTTCGCCTTGTCGAATCTCCTGTGGGGCCTGGCGTTCAGGCTGCAGGAGGGACTGGCTAGGTTGGTGGGAAACCTGTTTCTCGCTCAGGTGGTGGGCTTTCTGATTGCCGCAGCGGGATTCGGGATCCGTTGGGATGTCGTCGGCAATGCCGGCATTCTCGTGCAGGTGTTGAGCCTGGTAGCCACCTATGCCACGGCGGCCAAGTTGCTGGGCGACGAATCCCGTTCGATGATGGGTCCGACGCTTCCGGACAAGCCGAAAGCCGCCGCCGCCGGAGCCGGGTGAAAGGCCGGACGAATGCGCTCCGAAGGGTCCCACCTCGACTGCCTGTTCCCATGCGGTCGAGGAGGCCAGAAGGATGGGGGGTAAGGGATTTTATCGCTTCTCGCGGCTCGGGTGCTGCGCCTCTCCTCTCGAGCTCTGGTCTCCCGCTGTTGAGCCGGCTCGCGACAAGCGGTGCGACCGCTGGGCAACATAGAGGTTTTGGGGAACAAGCTGGTCGGGGGCTATGGATTCAATCCAGAGCATCTGCTCCCGAACACTGTTCCACGCCGTCATTCCCACGATGTTGAGCTGAGGGTAGTCTGGGTAGTGTTGCGGTGTGGCGGCCCGTATATTCCACAGGGTTTCCCGGGCACCGCTGTAAGGTCCGGCACACGGCGCCCCTCCATTTTCCCAGAGACGCGTTCCCAGACCGGCCTCGATTTCGGTAAACAGATTTTCAAACGGCAGGCCACGATGGTGGTCAAAATTGAGGTTCTGGCCCCTGCCTTTGGAAAAGACGTTGCCGTTGGCCAGGCTGTCGACTGTCAGGTCGTGCACAAACTGGGTTTCAAGCTCGAAGTCTGTCACCAGGTAATCCTGCGGGCTTTCCAGCGCAATACCGTGATGACCGTTGAGCGGCTTGTTCCGGTGGCGTGTGACCAAGCGGATCCCTTCCAGCGTGCAGAATCGGCCGATAGTGAAAGGCTCCACGGAGGGCACGGTCAGAATTCCGGAATCCGCATCGATGATGGTGACATTCCGAACCCAGCTGTGGCTCACTCCGTCCAGATAGATGGCGTTGTATCCGGCCTCGCGAAAGATATGCCCCTCGTACGACGGCCCAGGAAACTCGATGGTCAAGTGCTCGACGCCAACTTCCTGCAGAATGGGCTTATGGCTGAAGACCGCGGGCCTCCACTTCAGCCTGACGTCGGCCCGCAACGGTCTCTCCAGTCTCAGGGTATTTCCGGAAACAGCAGCCACACCCGACGCAAAGTCCACGAGTCGTCCACCCGCCTGTTTGACGAGGCACTCTCCGGCCTCCTCCCTTTCGGCGTGGAGGTGGCGTCCGAGAGATCCATCGCTTTCCTGTTGCACGACCCGGATCACTGTGCCCACTGTGATGCCCACGACCGACGACAGAGTCAATTCCCGGTCGCCGCGCCGCGCAGGCTTGACAATATCGGCCAGTTTCTTCCCCTGGTCTCCGCCCGGACCGCACCAGATCAAGCCTCCCGCCCAACTCCAGTGACCCTCGGGTCCGAACAGAGCCGGCGCCGGGCCCACAATCTCGGAGAGTGGTTTTTGAAAGGAGAGTGTCGTGCTCTGTCGGCTTTCTCCCCTCAGGACTACGTGGCTCTTGCTGAGTTTGAGTACCCGAGTGAGGCGGTAGCGCCCGGCAGGAATCAGGACAGCCCCATTGGAGACCGAGGCAATGGCGTCCAGAAAGGCCTGGGAGTCATCGGACTCGCCGTCACCGACCGCACCAAAGTCTCTGACATTGGCTTTGACGGGGACGTCCGGTAGGGAGTCATTGCCCCGGTGGTAACCGGCAAAGGAGAAGTCCGGCAGGCGATCGTAAGGTGTCCACAACTCCCCTTCCTGTCCCCAGAGGGCCGATCTCGAAGCGTTCGGCAACTCCGACCCGAATACCAGGATCATCCACAAACCCACAATCGCCCAGTACCAACTAACCATCATTCAAGTCCGCCCTTCTGGAAAAGCGCCATGCTCAATCCCCCCTCTCGCGGCGGGCGGTGTTGGTTCAAGTCTGGAGCCGGACCGGTTGATTTCAGACGCCAGCCAGGGAGGTGAAACGTTCTTCCAGAGCAGCCGCGTGCGGTTTTGGAACGGGGATCGGATGCCAAAACCATCAAGGCAACTCTACTTCCTGACCGGCTTCCGTTTCAAGGTCACAGATTCGAGGGCCTCCTTGGCCTTCGGATGGTTCGGGTGTTTTTTCAGATACTGGGTGAGATACTCGCGCGCCTCTACGGAATCTCCATTCTCTTTATGGGCCAGCCCCAGCATGAGGATAATTTCGTCCTGCTGGACACCTTGGGACAGGGGCAGCGCCTCCTCCAGGATCTCAATCGCCTCCTCGGCCTCCCCATTCCACAACGCGTCTGACGCCTCTCGCAGAGCTTCACGAGGATCGATGGGCGGGGCCTGCGACAGGACCGTAATGGGTTTCGGATCGGCCTTCAACTGATTCAGATACTTCTGATATCCCTCCCGGGCCTGCTCGTTCTTTTCCAAGGTCACTGCCTTTTCCAGGGCTGAAACAGCACCGGCTCGGTCGCCGCTGCGATGGCAGATCTGGGCCAGTACGGCATGAGCCATGCCGGAACTTGGATCGGTATCGACCCAATTCTGAGCCGTTGCCCGAGCCTGTTCCAACTGGAGCATTTCCAGATAAAGCAAGGACAGGTTTCGCAGGGCCTCAACCATTCCCGGCTGCTGCTGCAGAGCCTTGAGGTACAGATCGAGGGCTTCCTCCTTCTCGCCGGCCTGGTAATGGGTCAATGCCGCGTTGAAGAATTGAACCGCCTCGGCCGGAGCCTGAGTAACGGTTCGGTCAGACGGTTTTCCGAACAAGTGTTCATTGATATAGGCCATGAGTTTGGGCCGGTTCCGCTGCTTCCAGTCTTCGTAAGACTTGCGATACTCCTCCGTGAACAGTTCGACAAAGACGAATGCCTCCAGCTGATCATTGGCTTCGGCGTCGCTCAGGAAGTCGAGATGTTCGTCTCGAGCCTCCCTATTCTCCTGTCGGATTCGGTTCCACTCCTCTACGGCTCTTTTCAGACAGTCTATCTCCTCCTCAGAACTGGAATGGTAGAACGACTCCTGGGGATAACGCTTCTTGAACAGCTGCTCTTTCCAAAGCAGTTTCTGCTTAACGTAGGTCCTCCAGGCCGGAACGGTTTGTGGAGCCACGGTCTCAAACAAAGCCTCCTCGTAGTTCTGACCCGCCAGACCCACCAGGAGGAACTGAAGCGGAACCGCCTCAGTGTGCCGCGTCAACCGGCCTCCTTCCGACTGCGCCAGGCTGTCGAGGTTTGCCCAAGCCAGCGGATACTCAGGGTCGGCCACCAGCGAAGCAATCAGATGTTCGCGGCATTCCTGTCTGCGACCGAGTTTCAGGAGGGCGTCGGCGGCAAAGCGATAGGCCGATGCGTCCAGCGGAGTCCTGGCAATGGCCTGCTGATACATCTTCAGCGCCTCTTCATAGTTTTTCGAGGCGAAGAAGCAATCGCCCAAGTGCAGGTAAGCCTTTCCGAAAGCCGGATCGGCTTGAATGGCTTTGACATATTCTTCGGCGGCACTGCGGAACTGGTCCTGAGCGAAAAACCCCTCGGCTTTGAGAAACCGCTTCTGGGCCTCCGGCACGCTCGAAGATGACGGGACATAGCGCGAAGCCAGGTAGTCCTTGGCACTTTGGTAATAGTTCAGGTTCTCGGGGTCCAGCCGCCGCGCCAGGCGGAGGTGACTGAGTCCCACCGAGAAGTGTTCCGATCTTCGCTGGGCATCGGCGGTTTCACCCGCGCATCGAAAATGGATGGCGGCCAGCAGCATGTGTGCCTCATCGGCTAACGGAGCCTGCTCCACAGCTTGTTCCGTCAAACTCAGAGCCTTTTCCAGTTTTCCGTCTTTGAATTGCTCCCGAGCCTTTTGCAGGCTCTTGGCCAGCTCTTTGTCGGCTTTGCGATACTTGGCGGGCAGTTGAGCCGCCAGTTGTCTGAGGCTCTCTTTCTGTTCCCGGCTGCGCGAGGAGCGCATGAGGTCGGTCATCAACGCATGCCCCTCTTCGTATTTCTTCATGCTGATGAGTGCCTTGGCGCGCTGCATGCGAACGCTGGACTCCTGAGCCAGCCTGGCATCCACCTTCTCCAGTTCATCGAGAGCCTTCAGACAGGCGCTGAATTTCCCGTCCCGTTGATAAGCCAGCGAGAGGAGAATCCAGAGACTGGCGCGCTCGTCGGCGCTCTGCAGCTTGGAAAGGGAAACCGCCTGCTCAAAAGCCTGAATGGACTTCGAATACTCCTCGCGGTGGAGGTAGCGCCTGCCCAGATCGATAAAAAGTTGAAAATCATTGCCTTCACGCTTGGCGCGTTCCGCCAGCTCTTTGAGTGAGACGGGAACGCTGAAAGCCTCCTGGAGGTCACGAATCAGTTGCTGGGTGTCCCGCCCTCCGACCAGCCGCTCGATTTCTTCTCCTTTGGGGGTCAAGACCAGGATGGTGGGGAAGGCTTTGACGTTGTACTTTCTGTCTATGCGGGCACCTTCCGGGTCGTTGTCCACATCTACCCGCATGAAAATCTGACTCTTCGAAAATTCAATGAATTCGGCGGCGGGGTAAACTTCCGTATCCATCCGCTGACAGGGAGGACACCAGCTGGCCGTCACGTCGATCACCACCAACTTCCCTTCGCTCTCGGCCTGCCTGAGGGCTTCATCCAATTTGGGGACCCAGGCCACCTGGGCCATGACTGAAGCCGAACACAGCACGACGCCCAAGCCTGCGACGACGGCGCGATGCCTGATTCGCACGACAACCTCCTTCCGGCTAAACCTTCCAAGGAAATACTGGCTCTTGGCTGATGTGTGCTCGAACTGGTGCAGCTTGCTGACGGAAAAAACTTCCGATTACGAGCCGATTCTATCACAGTTTCCTTGTAAAGATCCGACGAGATGCCGGCCGGGAACCCAACCTGACTCCTTCCCGCCAGGCTAGCAGAAGCGACGTTGACTCGGGTTGTTTCAGCCTTTTCAGGCCGGCAGGGCGGACCTCACGCAGGGCACCCGCACAGACGGTCGCACTCGGCGGGCCGTTCTCTCAGGGAGTGAAGGGCGCGGAAACACGGGGAATTGTTAGGCACGCTTCAGGAGCAGTCCAGGTTGGAAGCCGGGGCGGGCGCCCCTCGCATCCAGTTAAGGATCTGGCGCGTGGTGAGCACATAGCCATAGACCCGGCGAAACAGAAGGAGGGCGGCCTCATGGCTGCCCGGGTCGAAGGTTGTGCAGGCATCCGAGGCGATGATGACATGAAACCCGCGATCGGCCGCATCCAGTGCCGTCAGCAGGACGCACATATCCGAGGCGATGCCGGCCATCACCAGAGTCTGGAGACCCATGTTCCGCAGAAAGAGATCGATCCCGGTGGAATGAAAGGCACTGGCCGTGTTTTTGTCGAGCACCAGCTCACCGGGTCTGGGGGCAAGGCTAGCGACGATCTCACACCCCTCGCTTTCCGCCATGGGAAGGTGACCCGACGCCCCCGCCGTGATGGTCAGAGCCGTCTTTTCCCGAGCGCGCCGCCGCTGCACCAGGTCCATGCCGTCCGGAAGAAAGACCGTGTTGCGGGTGAAAAACACTCGCCGTCCTTGCTCCCGAAACTCGGAGAGAAGATCGCTGGTCCGGGCGATCGCCCCAGCCACTCGGGTGGAGTAGGACTGGAAGAGGCTGGGGTCCGTACCCTGAAGCGTTCGGACCAGATGGCCTTGAGGCTGGACGCAGTAGTTCTGCATATCCACGATGCAGAACCCGGTGCTGTTCCGATCGATGGGCAGCTGAAACTCAAAGCTACCTCTCGGCCACTCCGACTCGTCGAGAAAGCGGATAGTGCGAGGCATGTCTCCGGATTTCGTTCCTGATTCGGGCACAACTCAAGCTGGATAGCCTTCCCGGTCAGGCGAGGATCTCTGTCACGCGCGAGGCAATGGCCTTCCCCAACTTCTCGTGTGCCTCAGCTTCCAGGTGAATCCCGTCTCGGTCGCTGGACTTCACAATCTCTCCCGCATCCAGAAACGGGCAGCCGAGCTGGGTGGCGATCTCCCGATAGTGTCGGCCCAGCTTGAACGATTTCTCTTCGGCCCCCTCGAACATCTCGGCTAACTCCGTCAGCTTGGCGAGCGGCGCGGGCGAGATCAGCAGGACCCGCGGAGCCTTGCCGTTCGGGCCGGTGTCGCTTTTAAGCACCAGCTCAACCAGCTGCCCCGCTCCCCTGGCGATGTCGGAGGGAGGCAGCGAAAAGCGCCTCTTGAGGTCGTTGGTCCCCAACAGGATAATGACGAGGTCCAGGGGCTTATGCGAAATCAGGCAAGGAATCAGGTACTCTTTGCCATTCCGATAGGGCTCGATTGCGTCATCCAGAACGGTGGTCCGGCCGTTGAGTCCCTCTTCGATGACATGGAAGTCGGCTCCCAAACTCCTCTTCAACACGCCTGGCCAGCGGACTTCCGGGGCATAACGCTCCTTGCTGACCGGTGCGTAGCCCCAGGTGTTCGAGTCGCCATAGCAAAGAATGGTTTTCATAGGGTGGCTCTCCCGTTTAAGAAAGCGACAGTGCAAGGAACCGCCGGGGACTGACAAAGCCTCGGCGGCTACGTGCTCCGTAGCGGCCGCCGAACGCGAAATCGGAGACAGTGAAAAGGATCTCCTTCCTCACCGGCTCTTTATCTCCCGGATTTTGATGTTTCGAAACCAGACCTGCGAACCATGGTCCTGCAGGGCGATGTGTCCCTGGCAAATGCTCCCAAATCCTTCCATCCGAGCGAACTTGCTGTTCGCAATGGCGGCCCGCAAAACCGGACCATCGGTCCGGAGCTTCAGGACCCCGACGCCGTTCAACCAATGTTCCACTTGAGGCCCTCGGGCCACGATCTCCGCCAGGTTGAAATCGTCAAGCTTCCACGTAACCGCCGCACCGGGGGCCACCAAGTCGTACAGCGCTCCCGTAACCCGGAGGGGGCTGCTGCGGGCATCGGGGTTACCGAAGTCGTCGATCATCTGAAACTCAAAGCCCATCGGAAAGTAACGCCAGTCGGCCGGGGCCAACCGCGCCAGTTCCTCGTGGGATGGTCGGCCGTGTTTCTTGGCCTGAAGAACTTCGTAATCGTGATAGGCCTGTTCCCAAGTTCCCGGACGGTCCTCACGCACCCGGTATTTGACTCCGCTGTTTCCTTTGGGCGCAATCCGCCACTCCAGCTTCAGGTGAAAGTCGCTGAATTGCTGCACGGTGAGCAGATCCCCGCACCGCTTTTCGTCCACCGTGCTGCTGGTCTTGCGGTGCAAGGCCCCATCGCTGAGGTCCCAGCAGTCGGAAGGAAACTCGTCGCGTCGAAAACCGCGCCAGCCGGCGGTACTACCGCCGTCGAACAGCAGCCGCCAGCCCGCTTTCTGTTCCTGCTCGCTCAGATGGTTTAGCGGCGCCTCGCCGGCCTGATGGCTGGATTGAAGTGAGTCGGCAGCCAGCGGCAAAAGCAACAACAGCCACAGGGCGCCACGGAGGCGACGCGTACCAGTCGGATCGGAGATTCGAGGCATTTTCGCCAGGAGTGTGGGAGCATGACAGGGGGTATCAACTTCAAGTTCGGCGGGCCACGACCAAGGTGATGTCATCGGCGGCCGGCTGTCCGCCAATCCATTCGTCAACCGCGCGACTCACCTTTTCCAGCGTCTCGCGCGCGGAGCAGGTTCGCGACTGTTTGACGATCTGAAGCAGCCTGTCCTCGCCGAATTCCTCGCCGGCAGGATTCACGGCTTCGGTCACTCCATCACTGAAGAGGACAACGGCCTCTCCGGTGCGAAGCTGGCAGCGCTGCCGTTCATAGCCGGCGTCCGGCAGGATTCCCAGAACCGGCCCCCCCGCTGCCAGCAGTTCCACTTCGCCATCCGAGCGAAGGAGGAAGGGAGGATTATGGCCGGCGTTGCAGTACACCATTTCACCCGTTTGGGGGTTCACGTTAGCGAAGAAGAAACTGATGAAGCGGCCACCCAAGCTGGTGGCTGAAAGGATCCGATTCAGCCGCTCGGCCAGCTCCGCCGGACAGGCCGGGCTTTCGGTCAACACTTGCACCCGCGCCTGGAGGCCCATCATGATCAAGGCCGCGGGCATCCCCTTGCCGCAAACATCGCCGACCATTAACGACACCTGCCCATCCCGATAGGTCAAGAAATCGTAATAGTCTCCGCCTACCGTGCGGCAGGAAGCATTGAATCCGGCCAAGTCCAAACCAGGCACCTCGGGAGCTTGCGCAGGCAAGATCTGCCTCTGGATTTCAGCGGCCTGTTCGAGCTCATGCGCCAGTCGTCGGCGCGCCTGTTCGGCCAGGGCCAGACGTTCACGCTCGATGCGAATGGCCGCCACATTCGCCATGACGGTGAGCAGATTAAGATCGTCCTCGCTGAACCGCCGGAAGGAATGAAGAGAGTCGACATAGATCAGTCCGATCACACGCTCGTCGGTCTGGAGGGGAACGGCCATGAAACTGCGCACGCCCTGCTGCACGATACTCTGCATGGAGCGAAAGGATTCCTCGCTCAGAGCATCGGTGATCAGGAGCGATGTCTTCTCCCGGACGACCCGGTCACGCACGGTGCTGCTGATGTGAAAGTCATCGCCGCGGGAAGACTGAACCATCAATTGCTCTCCCTCCAGCGTGAGCAGCACTCCCCGCTCGGCTCCCACGGCCTCCACCGAGAGGTCCAGAATCACCTGAAAGAGCTCCGCCAGAGGCCGGCCATGCGAGAGTTCCCGTCCCACTTTCAAAAAGGCCGTGAGCGGGTCCGTCCAGCGGTCCTCCACTTGGACGCCGGCGGCGGTTGCCTTCCGTTTCTGACCGGAGATGAGTTCCTGCAAGGAGGTACTGACCGTATTGGCCGCCGGATCAGAAGCGGCTCGGTCGAAAATCACCGAGCATTTGCTGGTTGCGAAGTCGGTCGTTCCCAAAACAACCAGCAGGCGGCTGGCGGTGATGCGGTCGCCGTCGTGAAGCGGCTGCCTGCCATTGACGCGAGTGCCGTTGACGAAGGTCCCGTTTTTGCTGCCCAGGTCGCGAACGGACCAGCCGGAGACATCCCGCTCGAACACCAGG
This sequence comes from Acidobacteriota bacterium, assembly GCA_040753175.1. Lineage (GTDB taxonomy): Bacteria > Acidobacteriota > Terriglobia > Versatilivoradales > Versatilivoraceae > JBFMEW01. Next base: position 20,029 of record JBFMEW010000011.1, read on the forward strand.
TGCTCGCGTGAAAGCCCGGCATCCTCCCGGCAGCTGAGATCGTTGGAACCGGACCGTCCCACCGACCAGGAGTTTCCCTGCAGCGAAACCACGTCGGTCCGGCCGTCCGGAAAGGTGATGGTAAGGGTCTTTTCCACGCGGATCGAATCACAACCTGAACCGCTCACGCGAGTCAGGTCCAAAAGGCCCCGGCACAACGGGGCTCATCGGACCCGCAGATCGGAGAGCGGCCAGACTATCGTCCGTTTCCCAAACAAGAAGCCAAAGATTCTGGGCCAACAGAATAGCGACACCGGCAGAGATTCTTCAAGCGCTGATTGACCGGAATGCAAGGTCAGCGTGATGAGTCCGACTTGAAGGCGAAGCGCGAAATCCCCAGCTCGTCTTTGCCGGGGATATAGAAGGCAAACCTGGCTCCGGGAAACCCTTGGCCCGCTTCATTCCACTCGTCCAGCGTGATCCACTTCTTCCCATCGTAGAGCCGATGGATCACCTTGTTGCCTTCCATCGTGATCTGAAAAGAGAAAAACGCCTGCTTGTCCAGATGATGGGGAACCTTTTTGGAGGTGCTCTTCTTGCCCTTCCTGACCTCGCTGCGCGAGAACGATTTTCTGTCCAGTTCAAAGAGATTGAAGTTCTGACCGTCCAGGTAGTGCGTGACCCAGCGTGCGGTCTTTTCCTTCCGCCAGAGCGTGAAGGCAAACGATCCGGTCGTGAGGTTGGGTTTGGCAAAAACGAAATTGCCTCCGCGATGAACAAGCCATTCTCCGTCCGTGGTCCAGCCCTCCGGGTGCTCGAACAAAGCCTTCCAATGGTCTGGCGTATCCTCCGCCTGCAGCTTGATCTCGATCGACTGAGTCTTGCCGGCTTCAATCCTGACGGGCCTGCTGACGGTGGTGTAGCCCGTGGCACTGGCAGTGACTGAATAGGCCCCTTCTTTCAAACGGATCTCGTTCTGGTTGGCGGCCAATACCCCCGAGCCGCCCGAGCCCTGAATCACCACTTTGGTGTCAGCCGGCGATCGACTCACCTGTAAGGTCCCCTCAACGGGGTGGGCTTCCGCAGTCTGGCCAGCCCCCCCTGGAGCGGCCCCCGCCAAGCCGGTTGGCGGAGAGGCTGGGACAGGACGCTTTGCCGCCACCAAGGGCGATGCCGGTTCCCGAGTCGGTGGAGGCGGCTCCGCCGGCTGCTCAGCCACCGGCTCCAAGGGTTTCAGCCGGATCTCAATCGGCGCCTGAGACTCGGGTGCGAGAGTGAATTCCACAACGGCGGGCTCGAAGCCACCCAGCCGGGCCGTCGCCTGGTGCGGTCCCGGAATCAGATCCAGCGTCACATTTCCAACGCCGCGCGGCTGGTTGTCGATCATGATCTCGGCGCCGGGAGGCTCGGTTCGTACTTCGACTGCGATGAGGGCGGGTGGGGTGGGGGCCGAGCCAGTCCGAGAGGAGAATTTCCAGACCGCTCCTAACACCCCCAAGACCACTACGGCGGCCGTCGCCAGCATCCAGAGCCGGCCTCTTCTGGCCCCAACGGTTTCGGCAACCGTCACACCTTGCGCCTCACCGACCACCGTAGCCACTTCGGCAAGTCTTGCGGGATCGGCCACCGTCCCGATTCCCCCGATTCCAACTTCTGCGGACAACAGCTCGGGCGAGCCGGGCTCACTCGGTGAAGGGCTCCCAGCCGGAGGGCTGACCGTCGTGTTGGCGGCCTCCGGCACCACCAAGGTCTCCAGATCGTCCGACATCGCTACGCCACGGTTCGCTGGAGCAGGCACTGAATCCTGGGTGACGGCCTCCCGACTCTCCACCGTGAGGGCCCGCGACCCGGACTGAAACAGCTTCGAATCATCGAGACCTCGCCGCGTCTCGTTCAGTCCCCGGTTCAAGGTGGACTGCAGCTGGCTCAACCGAAATTCTCCGGGGTACTCCGACAAGCCCTCCTCCACACAGGTCAGCGCCGCCTTCAAATCGCCTTCGGTTTGAAACTGGCGAGCCTTGGCCAGAAGCTTCGTCACCAACTCTTCCTTCTTTTGGTCTGAGAGCAACGTCTGCAGCCCTGACACGTGACTGTTGGCCGGATCCAGTGCCAAGGCTTCCTGAATGAGAGGCTCGGCAGCCCTCCAATCGGTTTCCAGAAGGTCTCGCGCACGCTGCACCAAAGCGCTGACTAGCACGCCGCGAACCACCGGATTGCTTTGATCAAGCTGGAAGGCGCGGTGCAAACACTCGAGGCCCTCCACCCAGTTGTTTTGGCCGCACAACTCCTGGCCGCGCCCCATCCATTCCTGCGCCTCTTTGGCTCGCTGCCGTCCCCTCCGCACAAGTTCACCAAGCGCTTCCAACTCGGGATCCTGAGGAAACTCCGTGGTGGCCTGATCAAGAAGCTGCCCGGCCTTCTCGTACTCCGAGGACTCCATCAACAGGTCGATCTGCTCGACCCAGCGCGCCTTGGCGGACGAGCGTGCTTGCTGCTCGCGCCTCTTCTGTATTCGTTCCACTTCGAAAGCCAGGCCGGGATAGGGGGGATACACCGTCCGCAGGATCTCCCACTGGGACAAGGCCTCGTTGAACTGACCCTGCTCTTCCAGAAGGCGGGCCTTCATGACAATGGACTGCACCAGGTCTCGCTTGTCGCGGACGAGTTGGAGGGCCGAGGCGAAATAGGACTCCTGGGGGTAACGTTCCCTGGCTTCGTTGAGAATGCTCACCCGGCGGTCGAGATCGGGCTCGGCCTCCACACGCCGGTTGATCTCTGCGATCTGACCCGAGACCTCTTGTCGCTGCTGCTCGTCGATATCGAATTTCAGCGCCTGAAACAGGGGATGCCCGGGATAGTGAGATAGCGACTCTCGGCAAATGTCCAGGGCGGCAGCATAGTTTCGCTCAGTCAAAAGGCGCCGTGCCTCGGAATAGGAGTTTTGCAGCGCATCGTGCGCGGAACGAACCTCGTTGTAGAAGTTCTGATAGAGCGTTCCATTCTCAGGAACAGAAAGGTCCGGCGCCATGCGGTCCAGTTCCAGCACTCGTTCAAGCTTGCTGAGCGCGGCGCTGACCTCGCCTCCCTCCCAAACCCGCAGTGCCGCATGGTACAGCTCCTGCTTCTCCTGGCGGATCTTGAAGTATTCCTGTTCGCGCCGGCTGACCTCGGATAGGAGCTGAAGAGCGCGCGTATCCTGCGGGCGGAGCTGCAGGACATTCTGGATGGCCTCCCGCGCATGACCGAAGTCGAAGTTGGTAATGTGTTGCTGGGCAAAGCGGAACCAGTCCTCGATCTTATCGCTCGTGCGCTGCTGCTCGATGGAAGCCTTCAGAGCCAAGGCATCCAGATTCTGCGGGTCCATCTGCAGAACTTCCTGCAACTTCTGCAGCGCCAGAAGATGCTCCTGGCTCTCAAGGCGGGTGCGTGCATTCTGAAGCAGCAGCGCCATCTGTTTCTGGCGGGTGGCCTGGCTCAGTCGGCGTTTCAGGTCCGTGATGCTGGAGTCCAGATGACCTTCATCCTCCAGCTCGCCCAGAATTTCCTCGGCAAACTGGAAGTCACCTTTGTCGAATGCCGTCCGGGCCCGCTCGATCCTGGGCAAGATGCGAGCCGGATCGAAAATCTCAAGGGTCTCGTTCCGAAGGCCGCGCTGCAGGGCCTCCCCAAACTCGCGGGAGGACGCGAACCGATGCCAAGGCTGTTTGGCCATGGCTTTGTGCACCACCTGACTCAGGCTTTGTCCGACGGCCGGATTAAGCTCCGAGGCCGGCGGCGGAATGTGGTGGAGAATGGCTTCCGCCAGCTCATTGGGACTGCGCCCTTCAAATGGCCGCCGTAACGTGAGGGTCTCGTAGGCCACCACCCCGAGCGCAAAGATGTCGGTCAGGGCCGACAGTGGTTTCATCGAAATCTGTTCCGGCGCCATGTAAGCCAAGGTCCCCTTGAGACCTTGGGTGTGACGGGCATCCATGAAATGGGCGACACCAAAATCGATGATCTTGACCGAGTCATCTTCCATCACGAAGATGTTGCTGGGCTTGAGGTCTCTGTGGACCAGGCCGCGATCGTGGGCCGCCTGGAGGCCCCGACAGGTCTGGTTGATAATCTCAACGGCGCGGGCCGCCGTCAGGCGCTGGCTGGAAGTTCGGATGAGTTCTTCCAGCGTCGTGCCCTGCAGGAGAGGCATGACGAAGTAAGGCTTGCGCGTGCGCTCTTCCTCAAACTCGCCGAGATCAAATATCTCAACGATGTTGGGATGGGTCATCGAGGCCAGGATCCCGCACTCTTTGTAGAACACCTCAAGGCCCGCGGGATCGGGCGCGTCTCGCAGGGTCTTCACAGCCACGTCCCGGCGCACAACCCGGTCGTAGGCCTTGTAGACCACACCCATGCCACCCTGTCCAAGGGTCTCCTTGATCTCGTACCGGCTCTTCAACTTCGCCTGTGCCGACATGCTCTATTGTATTTTTGGAGTGGAATTCGTTCTTTATGGTAGCCGGCCAGCTTCTGGGCTTCAACCAGCACCAACTCGCAAGAGTGTGAAGCTTGGCCGATCCTTTGTCAACTGGTTTGACGTGCCATGCAGAACCGAAACTTCGGAAAGGATCGCCGTCTGAAACCGGCTCCGGCCCTGGCGCCAGGCGCTGCCCAGCACCCGACCAGGGGACTCTTTCGTGCTGGCACAAAAGTGCCATGAATGGCCGGGTTGGGCCTGTCAAAGGGGGCCGGTTAAGGCTACTGGCGATCGCGACCAGGCTTCAAAATACCAAAGCTCTGAAGCCATGCGACGAAGCGCTCCGTCCAGGTGGTACAAGGCCTGTCGCTCCGGCGCACGCCAAAACCGTGGCCGCCGGCGGCATACAGGTGCATCTCGGTAGGCACTCCGGATCGTTTCAAGGCCAGGTACATCGCCACGCTGTTATCAGAAGCCGCCATCGAATCGTCGCTGGCGTGGACCAGGAAGATCGGAGGGGTTTCCTCAGGAATCCGGATGTAGGAGCCCAGGACGTCTTGATCCCCGTCCGTGGGAACGAGATAGCCCGGGTAGACGGCCACCCCGAAGTCGGGACGACAACTGGCCTGGTCGATTTCATCGATGGCTTGGTAGGCCCGCCGGTCGAAATAGGTGGCGGTCATCACGGCCAGGTGCCCGCCCGCCGAAAACCCCATCACCCCGATGCGCTTGGGATCAATTCCCCAGTCGCCGGCGTGGCTTCGCACCAGGCTGAGCGCGCGCTGTGCATCGAGGAGAGGCCCCGGCGCGGGGAGCGGTTCGGGTTGGCCCGGACGGCGCGGCACTCGATACTTGAGCACGACCCCGGTCACGCCCACCGTATTCAGCCAGGCCGCCACTTCCTCGCCCTCCAAGTCCCAGGCCAGATTCCAGTAGCCTCCCCCAGGACAGATCAGGACCGCCGCACCCGAGTTCTTTTCCTTCTTCGGCTGGAAAACCGTGATGGTCGGTTTTGTAACGTTGGTGATCCACTTGGCATCCTTCGTCGGCGACTCGGATGGAGCCCGCACTCTTTCCGCCCCAATCGTCCCGTAGTCGCCGGGCACCTGTCCCGGCCAAACATTCAGAACGATGGGATTCTCAGACGCCGTTGCAGGCGCAACGAGGCTGAGACCAACGATTGCCGCAATCCACCAAACTGTCATTTGACGCATGTCCACTCCTTGTCACCGCCCGCTCGCTTGCGCTGCAAGTGGGTTGACGGTCGCTCGATTTGAGGGAGCTGCTTTCCGCCGCGGAGGTCCTTAAGACTACGAAATCATCCCAGGATCTGGTCGAGATGATGGCGGAGGTGGCGCACGTAGTCCTGAACCAGAAACTCCAAGCTGACGGGAGGCTGATTGCCGATGAAGCAACGCCGATTGCGTTTGACCTCCGGTATCGACGCCATCAGGTGTGCCAGATGCCGGTTGTAGCTGGTCCAAAGGGTGACCAGTTGGGACCATGCCTCAGACTGGTAATTCTGAACCGATACCCACTGCTCCTGCGAATAAGCGGGAAAAACCAGTGCATCGCCCAATTGGGCCCGAACAAAGCGATGATGATTGTTGGCAGCGGAATCGATCAAATGTCCCAGGATTTGCTTCTTGGACCATTTGCCGGAGGCTGGAACAGTCTCACTCTCTGTTTCGCTAAGGTTGGATAGTCTGCAGGCTTCTTTGTCCAGAATGTCTCTGAGCGTGTCAATGGCCTCTTTCATCAGTGGGAGCTACCTCGCAGCAACCTCGTCCGTGTCCGGCCCCGGTGAGCCCGGGTCCGTGGGCAGGATTTTAGTGGTCTTGCCGGTTTCCGGCAACCGGCGAGTGAGCCACAGCAGAGTGTGCTGAGGGCAACACAAAGCCGAAGGTCACAAACCCGCTCCCCGACCCATCGCCCTGCTTAAAGCAGGGGTCGCATTTGGGCGGCCATCTGGCCCAGAGCCCGGATAGCTCCTTCGACCCGCTCGGACCACAGGCAGCCGCAATTGAGACGGATACAATTCCGGTAGCTTTGACTGGCCGAAAACATGGGCCCGGGCGCAATGCTGATGTGGCTCTCCAGCGCTCGTCGATGGAGTTCCAGTGCGTCAACGTGGGGGGGCATCTCCACCCACAAAACCAGTCCCCCCTCGGGACGGGTGATTTTGGTCCCGTCCGGAAAGTACTGTCCCACCGCACGGGTCATCAACTGAACGTGGGTGGCGCATGCTTTGCGGATCCGTCTCAGGTAGTGATCGTAGCCGCCGCTCTGCAGGAAATCCGCCAGCATCATCTGCATCACGACGGGGGTGCCCAGCGTATTCACCGTTTTCAGCCGCTCCACTTGCGTCTTGAACCGACCCGGAGCAATCCAGCCCACGCGATATCCGGGCGCCAGCGTTTTGGAGAAGGAAGAACAAAGCAGGACCAATCCTTTCCGGTCGAAGGCCTTGAGAGTGCGGGGCCGTTCCGGCGCAAAGCTCAAGTCCCCATAGATGTCGTCCTCGATCACCGGCACCTCGCGCCGGGCCAGGAGTGAAACAAGCTTCTTTTTTTTCTCGTCGGGCATGCAACTCCCCAGTGGGTTATGGAAGTTGGGCATCACCAGACAAGCCTTCACCGGGTGCTTCTCGAGAGCCCGTTCAAGGCCGTTGAGACAGATTCCGGCTCGGGAGTCGGTGGGAATCTCCAGCGCCTTCATGCCGAGGCTTTCGATAATCTGAAGCAAAACATAGTAGGTGGGGGATTCGACGGCAATGATATCGCCGGGCCTGGCCACGGCGCGGAGACAGAGGTTGAGGGCCTCCGTGCAACCGCACGAAATGATGATGTCTTCGGCGGTGAGTTCCCCTCCCCAGACCAGGGCGCGGCGGGCGATCTGGCGACGCAACTCGGGCAGACCCGCCGGTGCCGGATAGGTGTTGGCGTCGGCTCCCGCCCGCCTGGCTGCCGAGGCCAGTGTCCGGATCAGCCTGTGATTGGGAAACAGCTCGGAACTGACACAGGCGGCTCCCAGCGGGACGAGGCCCGGCTCATGGATCGCTTCAATCATCCCGAAGACAAGGTCTGAAACATCCACCTTTTTGGCAACCATGGGGGGATTGGTGATTTTCGGCTCGGGCGGCAGGCGCAGTGCTCGCGCACGAACGTAAAAGCCCGACTGGGGGCGGGCCTCAATGAGCCCCTGACTCTCCAGCAGGAAGTAGGCCTGCAAGACGGTTGAGACACTAATTCTCTCTTGTCGGCTCAGGCGGCGAACCGAAGGAATTCGCTCACCGGGACGCATGATGCCCTCCGAAATCAGGCGGGTCATCTTGGCCACCACCTGCTCGTACAAGAAGGCTTCCTGGCGGTCTTGAGTAAGCATGGCTGATTCTAAGGCGCTCCGCCGGCAGAGAACAGGCACAGTCGCCTACGTGTTGACCAGTACAGTTTGAATCGAGAATTACGACTGTTATGGTAACAAATTTCAACCTCTGAATCTGTAGTCATCAGGCCGGTCCCGGTACACTGATGACTGTCAAGTCTTCCGAGCGCATCCGGATTGTTGGTGGCCGCACCAGCGGTCCAGGAGAGCTCGATTCGATGTTCGGTTTTCGGTGGAGAGACGCGACACGGGGTGGAAGAATTTGCCGGCGAAAGAAGAATACTCAAAGGAAGGGTCGCCATCGGCGACGGGTGAGGAACGCGATGCACAAGACGTCCGAAGCTTTTGAGTCGAAATTGGAAGTGAATAGAGAGGTTGGTGAGCCTTGCGGGAAGGGCCACTCGCAGGAGGGTCGTTGCCTCTGTGGCAAGCTTTTGGCTCGACTCACCCCCTCCGGGGTTGAAATCAAATGTCGGAGATGCAAACGAGTGGTGCGAATCCCTTACGCTCGCGGCTGGCGGCGCTTCGAGTTCAACCAAGGCGCAACGTCGGGCAAGGTCCTGACAGTTCATGACAGCCCGGCCACGGGAGGCGGCCTGTGAAGTGCAGTGCCGCCGCAATGACGTTCACCGGTTTCAGAGGAAACCGGGTCGGATCCCACTCCGCGTGTCATCGCGGAATGGGATCGGCTCGGCAAACGATCTAGTTGAGATCCCTGCCACGAGGGTGGAAGGCTGAAAAGCTTGGAGCCCCGCATCGGCATCTGTGGATGCACTGCGGGGCTTCTCGTTTTTACTTCACACAAATTCTCTCGGGGAGGGGGTCTTGGCGATGAGACGTTGGACGCAGATAGTCATAAGCCTGGCAGGCTGGGTCTTGATGGGCTCAGTAGCAGCCAGATCGATTGAATCCGAGGTTGCAGCCTCGGCGGACCAGCATGGGCGGGCTGTCAGCGAGCCCAGAGTTGAAGAGAAGGCCGGCAGTCTGGAAGATGCCCGCCGACTGAACAACCAAGCGGTGGCCCTCTTCGGACGGGCGCTCTATGACCAGGCCGAGCCGCTGTACGGGCAGTCCCTAGCCATCAAGCAGCGCATGCTCGGAGCGGAGCATCCCGCGCTGGCGGTGACCTTCAACAACCTGGCCGCCTTGTATCGGGCCCAGGGACGCTACCACGAGGCGGAGGAGTTCTACCGAAAGACCCTGGGGATCTGGGAGCCCTCCGCGGCCGCCGACCGTCCCAATCTGGCCAAAGTGCTCAACAATCTGGCCGACCTCTACGATGTGCTGGGGCGTTATCCGGAGTCTGAGCAGTTGTATCGCAGAGGCCTGGAGATTCGCACCGCCCTCTACGGCCGTGTGCATCCGCTGACCGCTCAGAACCTGGCCGCTCTGGCGATTCCGGTCTTCCACCAAGGTCGGCTGGAGGAAGCGGAGCAACTCCTGCGCGAGGCTTATGCTGTGCAGGTTACCGCTTTCGGTCCGGACGCCGATGAGCTGGCCTCCTGCCTGAGCAGCCTCGGACAGGTTGCGTTCGCGATGGGGAAGCGCCAGGAAGCGGAACGGCTGACCCGACAGGCTTTGGCCAGTTGGGAGCGTCAGTTGGGCTCCCGGCATCCAAACGTGGCCAAGGCTCTCAATAATCTGGCGGGAATTCTGAGAGACGAGGGCCGGCATATCAACACGATCCCGCTTTACCAGCGCGCACTCAGGATCTGGAAGGAGTCTCTTGGACCGCAACATCCTTACGTCGCAGCGGCTCTCAATAATCTGGGAGAAGTTTATCGTGACCAGCGACGCTACCGCAAAGCGGAGGAGTCACTGCAAGGGGCTTTAGCGGTGTGGACACAGGCCTTTGGACCTCGCCACGTCGAAGTTGCCAAGGCTTTGAACAACCTGGCTGTCCTACGCCTCGAAATGGGCCGTAAAGACGAGGCCGAGCGGCTCTGCCTGCAAGCCCTGCAAATCCGCGAAAGGGCGTTAAGCGGCGACCACCCGGATTTGGCGGTGACTTGGAGCAACCTCAGTGAAATCCGCCTCGCCAAAGGGGATTTGGAAGGCTCTAAGAGCTTCTCCAGACGAGCCCTCTCCGTCCACAAAGGCAACCTGGGTACGGCAGGCCGGAACCTTGAAATCAACCAGACGAGTTCGCTTCCGGTCCGGATTCTCGATGCGGCGGAGCCAGTACCGGCGGGTTCAAAGAAGGCCGACCCGGATGGGCGCAACGTTCGTCAAGTTCGCTAACCGGGCAATAGCCCAGAAAACGATTTCTACAAAACACGGCCAATGACTTGGCAGGTCGTGCCCGCTCTCGCGGGGCGAAGGCGAATCTGAGTCTTGCCCGGCCTTCCCCCGCAGGACGGGAGAAGGGGCTGTGCCGTTTCCTTTCCTCCCGCCTGCCAAGATTCTGGTTGGGGGAATCCCAGGAAGCCGCCGGGCCACGACGAACCACAAAGCATCTTTCGTCGCTGCCTGCTGAGGTCGGTGAGGTTCTGCCTGCAGGGAATTCGGCCGTCGTTCCGAGTAGCTGAAAATGAAACTGGGCAGAGACTATTAGCCCGATCTGGCTGCAATGCGGGCCAGCATCCCGAATGACCGCAGCGGCTGCTTTTTTCTGTGTACCGGCAGCGCCGGGCGGTCCACATACTCCCGCTCGTACCGGCGAATGGCCCGGTAGCGAGCAAACACCTCCTGCTGACTCTCCAGCCCCACCAGCGACTTGAAAGTGCTTCCCCGAAAGGTGTGAGCCAACATTTTGTGCCAATGAGTCAGCACGAACCAGGGACTGAGGCGCCAGGCTTGACGCATGTGGCGGGTCTTGATCCAGCGCTCGGATCGCCATCGCAAGAATTCAATCTCATCGGCGGTCAGGTGGTGGCTGCGCACCACGGCGGTCGTGCCGTCGTATTCTTCGAGTCTCGGGTTGATGATCAGGTTTCGATCTCGAAAGTCCCGGGTCATCGGCGTTCCCGGATAGGGAGTAGGGTGCTGGATGTAGGGCCAATCCACGTGTTCTTCGGCGAACTTCAAGTTGGCCTCGATTGACTCCCGGGTGTCGTCTGGATTGCCGACGATCAATCCACCCACCACACAAATGGCGTTCCGACGCAGGTATTCAATGGCTCGCAGGCTGGCGTTGCCCACGCTCTTCCCGTGTTCACGCTTTTCGTTCTTCGATTTGGCGTTCAGGAACTCCAAGTCCTCTTCGAGAATGTTTTCGATGCCCAGGAACACGTAACGAAATCCCGCCTTCCTCATCAGCGGAGCCAGCGTTTCGCCGTGATTGGCAATGGAAGAAGTCATGGCCTGCACCGTGTAGTCGAGATCATTCAATCCAGCACCGATAATGGCCTGACACAGGGCCTCAAACCGATGAACGTTCAGGGTAATGTTGTCGTCCACCAGGAAAATGGCGCGGGCTCCCTGCTCTCGGGCGTCGCGGATATCGGCCAGAACCCGGTCGAAGGCGAAGGTGTGAAAGTTGCGGCCGCGCATCTCGATGATGGAACAGAAGCTGCAATCGTACGTGCAGCCTCGCGACGTCTCGATGACATCCACCGGCTTACCCAGCAGGCTGTAGCCCCGCAGAACGCGTGCACTTCGCCGCGGTAGGCGGATTCTTCCGTCTTCCAGATTGCTGATCGGGCGGGGAGGATTGTGATGGTAGTTGCCCGACCCATTGCGAAACGTGAGACCGGCGATCGCCCCGAAATCGCCTCCGCTCTCCATCGCGCGCAGCAAGAGCCGGAGGGTGACTTCTCCCTCGCCTCGAACAATGAAGTCAGGACCGGATTTCTCATCTTCGGTGTAAGCCTTGACATCCAGGCTGGGATCGTAGCCTCCCACGACGACCTGCACGGCGGGCTTCAGCGAACGGACCAAACGAATGATCTGTCTGGCCGTCTTGCGCTGAAAAGTCATGATGGAGAGTCCCACCACGTCCGGGCGCCACTCGCCTACCAGTCGCTCTATGGTTCGGCGCACGTGGCTTTGAACCAGAATGAGATCGGCCACCGCCACGCGGTGATGGTCGTCGATGTTTCCGGCTAACGAGGCCAGCGCGCCATTCGGCATGCGGATCCCAACGGTGGGCATGTGCTCGAAGGAGTCAGGCATGGAGAGCAGAAGCACGTTCATAGGCCGCCTCCGGACCGACACATTGATTGGAGCTGATTTGATGGTGCCAGGTTAGGGGAATCATCAAGGGGTTGTCAATCTTGGAAACCAGAAACGAAACGCTTGGTTGCTCCGGGAAGGATACGTTCCAGGCTGGCTGAAGGGTAAGGCAAATCCGGTCTGATGCACTTTCCCGCGCACGCTGCAAAGATTTTACACAGGTGTGACATATCGGGGGGTTCGCGCTGTTAGTCTCCGCCCATTCCGTTCAGCACTGCCGACTCTCCCCGCAGGGGGCGGTGGTCAAGTTTGTACACCCGAGGTGAACGATGCTCCGGAGACTAATGAATTGCGTTCTGACGTCGGTCGTCGGTCTTACATTGACTCTCACCCTGCTTCCCTCGTCCGCGTTAGCGCAGGGTTGCGTGTGCCAGAAGCAGGGGGCTCCTCTTTTCGGAGGGATCAGCCCTTACATGGGCAAGGGGGAATGGCAGCTTCTCTTTTACTACCGCGGATATGAATCGACAGAACATTTCCAGGGTCGCAAGCCGTTTCCCAGTCTCGACGCCAACGGACCCAACAATCGTCAACACTTCTTCAATGTCGACGCGACCTATGCGATGTCGCGCAAATGGAACTTCTCTTTGTCGGTCCCGGTCCATTTCAACACCTTTTCAGTGCGTCGTGCTCCGCCGGGATCCCAGCAGCGGCAGTGGGTACCCATTCGCTCGGCCGGTATCGGCGACATTGGACTGCGGGCTCGTTACTGGATTCTCGATACAGAGAATCCGAAACACAACGTCGGGGTGAGCATCGGTCTGAGGCTGCCCACCGGCAAAGCCAACGTGACCGACAACTATTTTGGTCGCCAGGTCCCGGTGGATGTCTCGGTCCAACCGGGCGACAAGAGCTGGGCGGGAACCACCGGTCTTTATGCATTCCAGCAGTTGGGAGTGGTGACGCTCTACGCCAGTGGCCACTACCTGGTCAATCCCCGCAACACAACCGGAGTCCCCACCTTCTTCGGTTCGTTGAATAACCCCAACAACACCACCTTGAATTCCTCTTCGGATCAGTATTCCGCGCAAATGGGCGGGTCGGTGCAGGTGAAACAGGGATGGCCGGTACCCAGTCTGGCCTATCGCCTGGAGGGTGTACCGATTCACGACCTGTTTGGAGCCTCGGATGGATTCCGCCGACCCGGAACGATCGGTTTCATCGAACCCGGGCTGAACTTCGCCGTGGGAAGGCATCTGTTCGGAATCAGTTTGGGGATTCGCTCCTATGTCAACATCAAGGATGCTCCCAATAGCGTTCGAGTCGAAGACGCCACCGTCCCGAAGCTGGTCTTCACGGCAGGCTATTCGGTCAGACTCTAGGTGGTGGGGCGGGCCGCGGGTAGGCTACTTTCTGTCACAAAACGCCCGAGGTGGGGCGGGCGCTCCCGCGCACGCCTTTTGAACGCGCTCCTGAGCAAGCTTTTTGAGCGCGCTCCTGCGCCCGGTTTTGAACGCCCCGCGTCGCGCGCTTCTTGAACCCGCGACGGAGCGCGCGTTTCACCACCAACCAGCCTGGACCTTTCCGACTGTTGAGATCGTGATGTTCGTTTTCCCAAGCGACTTACTGAAAGGGATGAATCATGCCAAGACGCTGGGCGTGATGCTGCTGCTGGTGCTGGCGTCGTCCTCGGCTTCAGCCGAGCCTTCCCGGGAACCCATTGAGCAGCGGCTGGCGGCCCACAAAGGCCAGGTGCTCGTGGTGAACTTCTGGGCGGCCTGGTGCAAACCGTGCCGGAAGGAACTGCCATTGCTGATGGAGCTGCAAAATCAATACCGGAATCGGGGTGTGCAATTTATCGGGGCCTGTACTGACGCCGACGAAGATCGCCACAAAGCGGAAGGGCTGCTGCGCGAGAAAGCCATCCGTTACCCGGTGTGGTTTGGGCTTTCCGACGAAGAGATGAAAGAGATCGGGTTGGGTTCCTCGATTCCGGCCACCGCCATTTTCGATCAGACCGGAAGAAGGAGCTTTCGACTCATCGGGGAGGTGAAGCGAAAGCACCTGGAGGAGCGGATCGAATGGCTGCTCGGGAGTCGAGATCACCGCCCACCCAAAGAGCTTATGCTACCGCCGGGACTTGATCGGACGGAGTACCAGGAGAAGAGAGGCAATTAACGGGTTAAGCGCCGCGAAAGGCCCGATAGGTCTGGAACCCTCCCGGCAGGTTGCTGGCATTGAAACCATATTGAAGCAGAGCCCGGGTGGCATAATAGGAGCGCTGCCCCACTCCGCAGTAGACCCGAATTTCACGATCGCGGGGCAACTCTTCCATGCGCTCCCGCAATTCGCCGAGCGGAATATTGATCGCGCCGGGCACATGCCCCGAGTCGAACTCGGCGGGGTCCCGAACATCCAAAAGTACGACCTGGTCGCCAACGACCGGGTCCCAGTCGCTGACAGGCAAATCGCCGCGCAGGACATTTGAAGCGATCATGCCGGCAACATTGACGGGATCTTTGGCGGCCCCATACTGGGGTGCGTAGCAGAGTTCGGCTTCTTCAAGGTCAAAGACAGTGGCTGCCTTCTGGATCGCCATGGCAATAACGTCGATTCGTTTTTCGACACCCTCCTGCCCCACCGCCTGAGCTCCAAGCACACGCCCGTCGGTGGAAAAGATCAGTTTCAAGTGGATGGGCTTAGCTCCCGGGTAGTAGCCAACATGGTGCCCGGGATGGAGGTACACGGTTTTGAAGTCCTGTCTTCCAGCCCGCCGCAGCGAGCGCTCGGTAGCTCCGGTCTGGGCCACCGTCAAGCCGAAGACACCGCACACCGAGGTTGCCTGGACGCCGCGAAAGGAGACTTCTCGACCGCAAATCGAATCGGCCGCAATGCGGCCCTGTCGGTTGGCGGGACCCGCCAGGGGAATCACATTCCACTCTTGAGTGACGACATCGCGGACCTCAACGGCGTCGCCTACAGCCCAGATATGAGGATCGCTGGTTCGCATGCTCGCATCCACCCGGATGCCCCCCCGCGGCCCGATTTCAAGGCCGGCAACCTGGGCTAACGAGATCTCAGGACGAATCCCGATGGCGAGGATGACCAAATCGCCTGGAAACACCTTCCCGCTGTGGGTGAAGACGTGAAGTTGACCCGAGGGAGCAGCTTCGAAACGAGCTACCCCGTGGTTGAGCTGAAGAGTGATCCCGTTGGCGGTCAGGTGTTCGCGGACCGGCACCGCCATTTCTGGATCCAAAGGCGGCATCACCTGGCCGGCCATTTCTACCAAGGTAACACTTAACCCGCGCCGGACCAGGTTTTCAGCCATCTCCAAGCCAATGAAGCCGGCGCCCACGATCACGGCCTTCTGAGCCTTCTTCTCCACGATCCATTCGCGAATCTTTCGACTGTCGGGAATGGTGCGGAGCGCAAAGATACCCGGCAGATCAATTCCCTCTAAGGGCGGGCGAACGGGTGCTGCTCCGGGTGACAAAACCAGCGCGTCGTATCGTTCCCTGTAAACCTGTCCGCTGGGAAGTTCTTTGACTTCGATCTCTCTCCTCGAGCGATCGATGGCGGTCACTTCGTTTTCGGTCCGTACCTCGATGTTAAAGCGCTTCATGAAGAGCTCAGCCGAAGCGACCAGCAACTTCTTCTCTTCAAGGATGACATTGCCCACGTAGTAGGGGAGACCGCAATTGGCAAAGGACACGTAGGGTCCCCGATCAAAGACGATGATTCTTGCGGTTTCGCAAAGCCGTCTGGCCCGGGCGGCACAGGAGGCCCCCCCTGCCACGCCGCCTACCACCAGGATTCGTTGCTCTGTGCTCATAGGATGCCCCTTGCCGAACCGAACCAAGACCGTTGCAAGTCGCCAATTGAAGTCGATACGAAGCGGAAACGCCGTCCGTTTTCGATTCTACCAACCTCACGCACCGATTGACAGACGGATGCGGGTCCTCTATGGTTGACCCGTTCCACCTGTCATCAACCCTCCGTCCGCTTGCGGTCACGGCACCCACGAAAGCGCATGAGCCAAGCCAAGCTTCTCCCGTTGGGAACCGAGAAACAGGAGTCTATGGGGCGGGTGCTGATCGCCTGCCTCATTGGAGCCACCATTGAGTGGTATGACTTCTTCCTCTATGGAACATCCGCCGCTTTGGTGTTCAACAAGCTCTTTTTTCCGCACTTCAGCCCTCTGGCTGGAACCTTGTCGGCATTCGGCACGTTCGCGGTTGGATTTGTGGCCCGACCGGTAGGAGGTCTCGTCTTTGGACACTACGGAGACCGATTGGGACGGAAGACCATGCTGGTCTATTCCCTGATCTTGATGGGCACCGCGACCTTCGCCATCGGACTACTTCCCACCTACGAGACGGCGGGAGTGATTGCACCGGTTCTGCTGGTCGTGATGCGATTTGTCCAGGGGCTGGGGATCGGCGGTGAGTGGGGAGGAGCCGTGTTGATGGCCGTGGAGCATTCCTCTGGAGGAAAGCGCGGGTTTCACGGAAGCTGGCCCCAGATGGGCGTCCCGGCAGGTCTATTGCTCTCGACCACCGTCTTCGCCCTCTTCTCGAACCACTTGACGGAGGAGGCGTTTTTGAGCTGGGGCTGGCGAGTCCCGTTTCTGCTGAGCATCGTTTTGATTGCTGTGGGTCTGTTCGTGCGGATGCGCATTCTCGAGACTCCGGCCTTTCAGAAGTTAAAGGAGAGTGGAGCGGAGTCCAGGCAACCGGCGATTGAAGCCGTCACCACTCACCGTCGCAGCATCCTTCTGGTGCTGGGCATGCGCTTTGCGGAAAACGGCGTGTTTTACATTCAAAGCGTCTTCGTTCTCAGCTATGGTCAAGACTATCTGGGGGTGCCACGCAATTCGATGCTGACGGGAGTGCTGCTGGCTTCAGTCATCGGACTGGTTGCGATCCCGGCCTTTGGGGCCCTGTCCGATCGCATCGGGCGCCGTCCAGTGTACCTGGGCGGAGCGCTGTTCCTGCTGTTCTTTGCCTTTCCCTTTTTCTGGTTGATCGAGACGCGTTCCGACGGCTTCATCTGGCTGGCGATCATCCTGTCAGTAAACCTGGGCCACGATGCCATGTACGGGCCACAAGCCGCGTTCTTCTCAGAGCTGTTTGGGACGCGGGTGCGTTATACCGGAGCCTCTCTCGGTTATCAGGCCAGCTCTGTTCTGGCGGGCGGGCTGGCGCCATTGATTGCAACAGCCTTGCTGGCTTCGCTTGGAACCTGGGCCGTTGCCAGCTATGTTGTGGTCATGGCACTGATTACCGTGGTTTCCACTCTGCTGGCGACCGAGACCTACCGGGCGGACTTGCCACACAGCCACTGAAGGGTTCACGCTGGAAGTGATTCCGATCCAACGCGGCGAGTTCCTCTGGCGGGTCTTGCGTTGAACTCGAGCCGATCTTCGCTGTCTCTGGAATCAGCAAGAGACATTGCGGGCCACTGCCCGGTCCGCCGGAATCCAGAACCCTCCCAAACGAACTGCTATATAATGTGGGCAGGTAGTTGAACTGATCCAACGGTTCTCTCCTTCGCCCCAAAAAGTGCACACCTCCTCCCTAACTGCGGGACGAAGGGAAAGTGAGGTCCCCATGAAAAAGGTCCTGTTCACCAGCTCGCTGCTCTTGCTCGCTGGACTCAGTCTTGGGGCGGCCAAGGAAAAAACAGTCGTTCTGCCGCCGGAGAAGCTCGCGGAAGTCCAAACCATCGTCAGGAAAGCCGATTCCCTTCTGGCGCGCAAGTTCTACGAGGATGCCGTTGTCGAGTACAGCAAGGCTCTGGAGATCAATCCCAGAGATTATGTCGTTCACAACAAGCTGGGCATCGCTTATCACCAGCTCCAGGCCATCCCACTGGCCAAGAAACAATACGAGAGGGCCAAGAAGCTCAACGCCCAATACTCGGAGGCCTGGAACAATCTGGGTACGATTCACTACGGGATGAAGAAGTACAAGAAGGCAGTGAAAAACTACAAGAAGGCGATTCAACTCCAGCCGCTGTCGGCCACGGCCTACCACAACATGGGCGCCGCCTATTTTGGAATGAAGAAGCACGAGCTGGGCTTTCAGGCTTACCTGGAAGCCTATCGCCTGGACCCCAGGATTCTGGAGCGAACTTCCAACTACGGGACGATCATCAGAACAGCGGAGATCAACCAGGGCGTCCAAAATTTCTATTTGGCCAAGCTCTTTGCGATGAACGGACAGATGGACAAAGCTTTGGCCTACCTACTGAAGGCCCTTGAAAACGGCTTCAGTGATTATGAGAAGATCACCAAGGAGCCGACCTTCGAGCTCTTGGTGAAGGACGAACGACTCGTCAGGATGATGGCCGACAAAGGCCCCCAGCCTTGATCGGAGCACGCTGATACGGTTTTCCCGAAGTCTATCCATCAGCGCGGCGGTTCACTCTGTCTCCTGCCTGCGCTGAAAAGAAGTCCCCATTTAACCTCGGGACCTGCTACGGATTCAGGGGGCTCAACTCGATATCGATGTTCTCCTCGCGCTCGATTTCCGCCAGACGGCTTTTGAGGTGGTTGATATTCAGCTCAACGGGAACGGAAAGACTCGCTTCCATGCGGAAGATTGGAGTGCCGCTTACCGGCGCCAGATAGGTGGTGGTTTCCATCGCTTCAATGTTGATGGCCATTTGGCTCAGCGCATGGCTGACACGGTACACAACCCCTGGATGGTCCATGCAGGATGCGGTGAGTCGATAGGGACGGCAGGGTTCCCGCCGCAGCGCGCTGGACGGTTTCTTGACGGTGATGGCCAGCTGCGTGAGGGCCTCAAGTTCCGAGGCACTCCCGGCGATTCGGAGGAGACTGGCCGGCGAGCCCGAAATCAACAGGATCAAAGCAAACTCCCCACAAAAGACGGCCATCTTGCTGTCATCGATGTTCCCTTCGCGCTGAGAAATGAATTCCGATATCTTTTCAACCAACCCGACGCGGTCAGGACCGACGGCCGTCAAAATCAGTTTATCGCTGCTTTCCATTCCGTGTCCTCCGAAAGATCGATTGCCCCAGGTTTTGCCGTAGCAGTCTACTCCAACTCGGGATCGGCATCACAGAACTGATCATCCGCTTACCAAATTAAACCTAAAGTTCGATGTTCGAGTTACCGTTTGGTATTTCAGGTTTAAGACGCGGCGACCGTAGGTCCTGCCCGTTCCCCTGACAGTCCGGATGCGGGTTTTGCCCGAGAGTCGACCAGTTTCGGATTGACATGGTTTGCTCGAGTTAAAGATAATTTTTTCTTGAGCTGAAGATCCCTACCCAGCACAAAACGGAGAATGGCCGGGCATGAGCGACACAATTAACGAGCACAAGGTCCGTGAGATTATTACCAGGAACGTCGTCAACAAACTTTCGGACGTGGGCCGAGAACTGATGGAGTTCAGGTCCAACTTCCAGGCGTCTGCCCAAGGAATCATAGACAACGTCAGCCGCGTGCTAAACGATGTCGAAGAAGAAGTCTTGAGGGAGCTTCGAGAGGAAGTGGCTTCCCTGGAGTCCTCCCTGCGGACCAAGTTGGAACCGGAGTTCAGGAGTCTTCTGGAGGCTGAGGTCCGAAGCAAGCTCGAAAGCGAGCTCCAAGGACAGATTGAGTCGGCTCGGCAGATGGGGATTGCCGCGGAGCACCAAAAGCTGCAGCAACAACTCGAAACCCTTAACGGGGCCATCAAGGAAATCAGCCTGGGTGGCACCCAGGTAGAGATCCTGACCGCCTATCTGGACAAAGCCGCCCTGTTTGCTCCTCGCGTGGCTTTGTTTGTGGTCAAGTCCAACAATATCGTGGGCTGGCAAGCGCGTGGATTCGAAGGAGAGGCCAACAATGACATTGTCCGATCTCTCGTGCTGTCGGCCTCGGGCGACGAGTTCTTCGGGCGAATATGCGAATCCAAAGCGTCCTTCCATGGGGCGACGAGCTCCAATCCCGCAGTTGCAGAGTTTGTCGCGCGTTTCGGCCCGATCGTGCCCGATTCTGTCTGTGCGATTCCGCTGGTGGTTCGCGAGAAAACGGTTGCCATTCTCTACGCCGATTCCGGGCTGATGCCAAATCTCCCCCTCGATCATCTCTCGTTGGATACCCTTACGACCACGGTGGCACTCAGTGTTGAGTTGAGCAGCGCCCGAACCAAGCTTGGGATCAAGCCCAGCTCGACCAGTGCAGCCCACGTTCCCACGGTTGCCGCGGCACCAGCCGGTCCTGCTCAGGCTCCTCTGAAAGCCCCCTCGGCTGAAGCGCAAGCTCCACAACCTGTTCCCCAACATCATGTCGAACAGGCGGACGAGCCTGCTCCGACTCCCGTCTCGACGGAAGCCGCGTTTCATCCTGAGCCGGTGAGCCAGGAATCTCCCAGGGAGACCGCTGGCGAATCTGCATCCGCTGTTGCCACAGCTCCCGACCCTCCGCCTGTACCCAGCGCGTCGGTTCGACCGGAGGAGCTGAGCGAATCCGAACAGAAGCTGCACAACGATGCCAAACGGTTCGCCCGGCTGCTTGTCTCGGAAATCAAGTTGTACAATGAGCAGAAGGTCCTGGAAGGACGCCGAGACCACAACCTTTATGGTTTGCTGCGGGACGACATCGACAAGAGCCGTGAAATGTATGACAAAAGGGTTGCACCCGATGTGGCGTCCCGAATCGACTATTTTTACGACGAATTGGTTCGCATTCTCGGAGACAATTCCGCCGAGTCCCTGGGTAAGGATTGTCCTGGCCCCGTGCTAGCCCGTTAAGTCGACTCCGAGGCGCGTTCTTGAGGGACACTCGGATCCCATCGGATTTTTGGTACCTGCCATCGTCACTCCGCTGTGAAGCTTCACAACAACAACGGGTTCCAATTGCACTTCTTGTACAAGCTCGTTCAAGTCGTGGTTGTGGCGGGGATGTGCTGGGCAGTCGCCCATCACCTCTTTGCATACCACCAGCAGGCGGACAGTTTTGAACCCACTTGTCGCCAGTTCGTTCAGTCCCCGACACCGGAGAACCGGAACAAACTCAATCAGTTTTGTCAGAATAGCGGGGCTGGTGAGGTCTCGGCTCTGGCCTGCTTCCTGCTTGGGTATCAGGATTTCCAAACCGGAGAATTCCCTTCAGCAGCCCAGTTGCTGAATAGAGCTAGCCGAACCCCTCAGTTCCCGCTCCCCGACTACGCCCTCTATTTTCTGGCGAGGGCCCAGTCCGAGTCGAACCTTCTCGACAAAGCCCAGGAAACTTTGTTGGCTGTGCTATCACGTTACCCAGAGAGTCCCTTTAGGCGAAGGGCGCTCCTTCTCTATTGGGAAACGGCTGTGCGCTCAAAACGACCTGACCTGATTCTGGATTCAATGAAGTTCGCCGTAAACGCACAGGATGATCCTGACGCCCAGTTCTACAAGGGCATGGCCCACGAGATGCTGGAACAGTCCAAACCTGCTGTGGAGGCCTACCAACGGGTTTTCTACTTTTTCCCCAGTCATGGCAAGAGTGCAGTCGTGGAGACCGCCTTGACACGGCTGACGGGCGGCAATCCCGAGTCCTCGGTCGACGTCCCAATAGACTGGTTAAAGGTGCGACTCCAGAAACTGTTCCAGTCACGTCGCTATCGAGACACCTTGAGCCAACTGTCCAGCCTGATCAGGCGTGACAGCAACGCCGCGGCAAATCCAACTTACCAGTTGTGGCAGGGCATTGCTGAGTTCAACACCGAGCGTTACCTTCCCGCGATCACAACCTTGAGTCAACTTTCAGACGCCGACAGCGAAACCCAGGCCGAGGCTGGCTTTCACAAGGCGGAATGTTATCGGAGGCTTGGCAACTACTCCCAATTCAAGAGTTCGGTCGACGAGTTGCAACAACGGTTCCCCAGCTCCCGTTGGGCTGAAAAAGCACTTTTCAGCATCGGCAACTACAACCTGGTGCGCCGGAATCTGGAGGAATCCACGGCCTATTATCAGAGGATTGTGGACGCGTTCCCCAAGGGCGATCACGTGATCGACTGTCACTGGCGCGTGGCATGGCAAGCATATCGGCTGCAGGACTATGCGCGGGCGAGCTCTCTCTTGTTGCATCACCTGGAGAGATTTCCTGACTCTGAACATCGATCTGCGGCTCTCTACTGGTCTGGCCGCTGTCTCGAAAACCAAGGCCATCCGGCCGACGCCGCCACCCTGTACCGAGCCTTGGAAAGCAAACTGGCCAACCGCTATTACGGGCAATTGGCGAGGCAGCGCCTGGAGGCACTGGGCTCCCCCCTAACTGCCTTGAACGTGTCAGGACGATTACAAGCGTTGCTGAGGCAGGTTTCGGACCGAAAGAATGGGTCGGTTCGCCCGGTGGCCACCGCACCGGGCTCCCCGCGCGTGCAGGCTCTCTCGCGGATCCAGTTACATGATCTGGCGGCTGAGGAGCTACTCGCCTCCCAGGGGAGCAAGCCCTCGGCCGGGGCTCTTTATCTTGCAGCCGAGCTGCACTACAAGGCTGAGAACTACCTGCAGGCGATTGTCACTTTGCGCCGGGTGTTCCCGAACTACCTGGAACTTCCGCTGGAGGCCCTGAAGCGTCAGGACTGGGAGATTCTCTTTCCCGCTAAGTTTGAAAACTTGATTTTTCAAGAGGCGGAGAAATACCAGATCGATCCTTTCCTCGCCCTTAGCTTGATTCGTCAGGAATCCTCATTCAACCCCAACGCTCGCTCCAGGGCCAATGCCTACGGGCTAATGCAGCTCCTGCCCTCCACTGCCCGCAGCGTTGCCCGCCAGTTGGGGACCCGAAGGCCCTCGCTAAGCCAGCTCTACGATCCCGGCCTGAACATTCGACTCGGTATGAGGTACCTCTCCGACATGCTCAAGAAATTCAACGGCCAAGAGGACAAGGCTTTGGCGAGCTACAACGCGGGCGATCGTCGGGTGGACTCCTGGCTCAGCGAGGGCGGCTATGCCGACAGTGCCGAATTCGTCGAAACCATTCCATTCACGGAAACGCGGAACTATGTAAAAATCATCTTCCGCAATCTCTGGTTCTACAAGGCTCTGTACGAAAACGCCACCTCGGGTTAACTGTACCGGGAGACCATGGGATCGTGCCGAGTGTGATCGAGGGGTGATTACGTGGGGTCGCTCTGCACGAAGTTCTTCTGAGACGTTCGGGAAACGATTGTTGTGTGGCTGAGTGCCCAGATCAAGCAAACGGCATTGTGCGGGCAGCGCAGCCTTTGACGGGTTGACGCCCGGGAGTGCCACGTGTCGTCCAAACAACTCATCTCCTCCAAACCGATGCAGTTCACCGAGTCAGTCATTCGAGAGATGACCCGGCTGGCGATCCTGAATGGAGCGGTGAATCTGGCACAAGGGTTCCCGGACTTCCCCGCTCCGGGCCAGATCAAGCAGGCGGCGGTGAACGCCATCCTGGAAGACATCAACCAGTACGCGATCACCTGGGGCTCTAAGACCCTCCGTAATGCCATATCGGAAAAGCTCGGGCGGTTGACCGGCTTGGCAGTGGACCCCGAAACAGAAATCACCGTCTGTTGCGGCTCGACCGAAGGCATGATTGCGTCCCTGCTGGCCATCATCAACCCAGGCGACGAGGTGGTTGTCTTCGAACCCTTCTATGAGAATTACGGGCCCGATGCCATTCTCTCGGGGGCGACCCGACGATACGTCCAACTGCGTCCACCGGAATGGACGTTCGATCCTGACGAGCTCGCCGCCGCGTTTAATGAGCACACTAAGGCCGTCATCATCAACACACCTAATAACCCCACTGGCAAGGTCTTCACGCGATCGGAGCTGGAGCAGATCGCGCAGCTGTGCCGGAAATGGAACTGCCTGACCATTACCGATGAAATCTACGACCACATCCTCTATGAGGGTGCCGAGCACGTCCGAATGATGACGTTGGAAGGAATGAGGGAGCGCACCATCACGGTCAACAGCATGTCCAAGACCTTCAGCGTCACGGGCTGGCGCGTGGGTTACGTCGTGGCCTCCAGGGAGTTGACGGCGGCCATTCGCAAGGTCCATGACTTCCTGACGGTGGGGGCCGCCGCTCCCTTGCAGGAAGCGGGAGCCGTGGCGTTGCGGCTACCGGACGAGTACTACGAGAGCCTGCGCAGCCGGTATCGAGCCCTCCGCGATTACATGCTGGGGGTTCTGGGGGAGGCGGGCTTTTACTGTTATCCGCCGAAAGGCGCCTATTACGTCATGACGGACATCAGCCGTTTCGGGTTCGGGAGCGACGTCGAGTTCTGTCGCTATCTGGTGGAGCGGATTCGTGTCGCAGCCGTTCCCGGCAGCAGCTTCTACCAGGATCCTTCCGCCGCCAAACAGCAGGTCCGTTTTTGCTTCTGCAAAAAAGAGGAAACGCTCGCCGAAGCCGGCAGACGACTCATGAAACTCAGGAGTTAGCACGCCGAGGGCTGCGTCCGGGTCGTTGGGCATGGGTGACCGGGAGCAGCGGTCCAAACCAGCAATCGATGTTCAGTCGTAAGCCCTGTAGTTCTCCTGCCAACAACTAGAACGGCGTTGGCAAATGGTGAATCGCTCGCCGGGTTCGGGAAGCTTCATCGCCTTCCTCCACGTCCTCAGCGGTCCAGCGCAGGAAATCGAAGTCGCATCCCTGATCGGCCTGCAGGACGTGGTCGACAAAGAGGCGTCCGTACCCGCGATCGTAGTGGCGAACCGGCGGCTTCCAGGAGGCCAATCGACGCCGGAGCTCTTCCTCGCTCACAAGCAATCTGAGGTTGCGGCCGGACACATCCAGTTCGATCAGATCCCCATTCTGAACAACGGCCAAGGGTCCGCCCAGCGCTGTTTCTGGGGCAATATGGAGGACCACTGTTCCGTAGCTGGTGCCGCTCATGCGGGCGTCACTGAGCCGGACCATGTCTTCCACTCCCTGCTTTAGCAGCTTGGCTGGGATCGGCAAGTTCCCCCATTCCGGCATGCCCGGTGCCCCTTTTGGTCCACCATTCTTGAGAACCAGGACGCTATTCTCGTCTACATCGAGATCCGGAGCGTCGATGCGCTGGATCAAGTCATTGTGGTCCTCGAACACGACGGCTCGTCCCGTATGCTGCATAAGCCTTGGGGTAGCCGCCGTCTGCTTCAGGACCGCGCCGTTGGGCGCCAGGTTGCCGTAGAGAACGACTGTGCCCCCCTGAGGAAGCAGCGGATCCTGCAAGGAGCGGATCACGTCCCGGTTGTGACACTGGGCAGAATGGACGTTCTCTCCCACGGTTTTTCCGGTCGCAGTCAGGGCGTCGAGGTGCAAAAGCGGTTCCAGCTCCTTCATGACGGCAGGAACCCCTCCCGCGTAAAACAGATCTTCCATCAGGTATTTCCCGGAGGGTCGAACGTTTGCCAGAAACGGCGTCTCGCGGGACAATTCATCGAACCGGTTCAACGACAGATCCAGCCCGAGCCGCCCGGCAAGCGCCATCAGATGGATGATGGCATTGGTCGAACCGCCGATGGCCATATCGACTCGAATGGCGTTGTCGAAGGCCTTGCGAGTCAGAATTCGGCTGGGGCGAAGGTCCTCACGGACCATTTCAACGATCCGCCGCCCGCTCATTTCGGCCATCACGTAGCGTCTGGAGTCGGCCGCAGGAACATTGGCACACCCGGTAAGGGTCATTCCCAGGGCTTCCGCGATGGAAGTCATGGTCGAAGCCGTGCCCATGGTCATGCAGTGACCCGCGCTGCGCGACATACAGCTTTCAATTTCGCAGAACTCCTCCTCAGAGATGCGGCCCGCTCGGAGCTCGTCCCAGAAGTGCCATACGTCAGACCCGGAGCCAATTTCCCGGTTCTTCCAGATTCCCTTGAGCATCGGCCCTCCTGGCACCATGATGGCCGGCACATCCACAGAGGCAGCTCCCATCAGCTGGGCAGGCGTGGTCTTGTCGCAGCCACAAAGCAGCACCACTCCGTCTATTGGATTCGCCCGAATGGACTCTTCCACGTCCATGGACATGAGGTTCCGAAACATCATCGTGGAAGGGCGCATGAACGGCTCTCCCAAAGAGATTGTCGGAAACTCCAGGGGAAAGCCACCCGCGGCCCAAACACCGCGTTTGACGGCTTCAGCCACCTGTCGCAGATGGGCATTGCAGTTGGTGAGTTCGCTCCACGAGTTGCAAATGCCGATCACGGGTCGGTTCTGGAAAACCACGGAACTGAACCCCTCGGCCCGCATCCAGGAGCGATGAATGAATCCAAGCTTGTCCTTCCGCCCAAACCAGTCCTGACTTCTCAAAATGTTCTTGCCGGCCATGGCCACCTCATTTGCCTGGAGTGTGCGATCCTCTCTGTAAGGAATCCAAAGAGGCGATCATAGCAGCGCCTATCCCAAATTGCGAATGGGAAAGAGTTGAGGCGCCGATCCCCAAGGTAGTGAATGGAGGGCTTTTGATTTCGTGGGCCCGACCTTCTATAATCCGGGGCGTCAGCTCAGCTCGACTACATTTCACCACAGAGGCAGCCCATGAGCGTGAACCCCACGAACATTCTTGCGATCGTCCTGGGAGGAGGAAAAGGAGAGCGGCTTTTCCCGCTCACCAAGCTTCGATCCAAGCCGGCGGTACCCCTGGCTGGCAAGTACCGGATCGTCGACATCCCCCTCAGCAACTGCATCAATTCCGACATCCGGAAGATTTCCGTCTTGACCCAGTTCAATTCGGCCTCGCTGAACCGCCATGTCGCCCAGACTTACCGCTTCGATCGTTTTTCCGACGGATTCGTCAATATTCTGGCCGCGGAACAGACTTATGAGAATCCCAACTGGTTCCAAGGCACTGCAGACGCCGTCAGACAGATCATTCGTCATTTTGACGAGATGCCGGTATCGCACATTCTGATTCTGTCTGGAGACCAGTTGTACCAGATGGACTACCGCAACATCCTGGACTTCCATGAGAAACATCAGGCGGATATTACGGTCTCAACCATTCCGGTGGCGCGCGAGGACACCTCTGCCTTCGGCATCATGACGGTGAACGAGCACAACCAGATCGTTCTGTTCCGTGAGAAGCCTCCGCTGGATCAACTGGAGGGGCTCGATAGTCCGTTGAGCGGAGAGTACGACACCCAGCGATTTCCGGAAGGCAAAGCCTATCTGGCTTCCATGGGAATCTACGTCTTTGAGAAACGATTTCTGATCGATCTGCTTCGTTCCAATGGGGAACATGATTTCGGAAAACACATCATCCCCTCCGCCATTCAGAAATATCGCGTTCTCAGCTATCCGTTCTTCGGCTATTGGACCGATATCGGCACCATTCGATCCTTTTACGAAGCCAATCTGGACCTCACCTCAACCCTGCCGAACTTCAATTTTTACGAGGCTTCCAGCCCGGTTTATACGCGTGCCCGTCTTTTGCCCGGCTCCAAGATGCACAATTGCAACCTGCACCAATCGGTCATTTCCGACGGATGCATTCTGAACGGGGCGGACATCAAGCACTCGATCATCGGTGTGCGCAGTCGGATCGGGTTTGGCACGACCATCACCAATTCCTACATCATGGGGGCGGATTACTACGAGACCCTGGAGGAAATCAAGGACAACGGCAGACTGGGAATTCCCAACATTGGGATTGGCAACCACGTAACGATTGTCAACGCCATCATCGACAAGAACGCACGAATCGGCGACAACGTGATGATCATCAACTCACGTAACCAAACACACTTCGATGGCGACAATTATTACGTGCGTGACCGGATCCTGGTCATTCCCAAGGGGGCTATTATCCCGAACGGTTCCATTCTTTAGTCCTGGCTGCCATCCCTTCAGTGGCAGGTAAGCCCTTGGCCTTGGCCCCCCAAGTTCTACGGTCTCGTCTCGACCGGCAGAACCACTCCGGTCACAGCGGGACAAGCACTCCTCAACCGGGTGTGCGGCGAACAGACCGCATTTTCAATGAGTCCTACTGTCTGGGGGGCTGAATGGTGGTGGCAGGTCCGCGTGTGCCTGTGGGCGTTCCCGGTTGCTGCGGCTGGGTTTGGGGAGTCTGCTGAGGCCCCTGAGGCCTTGGCACGTAGTAGAATTCCCATTCGTTGTACTTGTTGCGGCCATTGTAGGTTTTGAGGCTTTCTTTCTCGCTGGTGCTCGCGATGCCCACAATGCCGCCCAGGATGGGCGATCTGCCGGATGTCATCGTGCTCCCCTGCAACGACTGGGGCTGGCGATTGGAGGCCCCGGGGAATGACCTGGACTGGCCTGGCGCCCCTGGCTGCGCTCCGGCAGGCGATGTTCGAGCCAATCCGCTGCTCGGAGCCGATGGCGAAGTCGGACCTCCCGAAAAGGGAGCCGGAGTTCCCGAGCCGAGAACATCTCCGGAAGGAATGACGGTTAATCCTGAGAGAGAGCCATCAGGATTCAACTTGATCAAGCGCCATTCCTCGGAATTCGTGATGGGGTCTTTCCATTTCTTGCGCAGGAACCGAATATTGTTGGTGTTCAGCAAAGCATCAATGGTGGTGGGATACGTACCGGGGAACTTCCGCTGCCAGAGTTCGATAGCCCGCATGAACTGCTTCCCTCGAAAGATCAGTTCTTCCTCGCGCTCTCGCTGCATGGCTTTCTGCCAGTTCAGGAGCGCCCCGGATAGCGTCACCAGGACAACGGCCGTAACGACCATCACGGCTCCCAGTGCATAGCCCTTCTGGCTCGCGTTTCCGAAGCTGCCGGAAAAACCAAGCTGGGCCTTTTTCTGTTTCATTCGAGATTCCCCTGGCGGTACGACGTTGTGAAACGCCGTTTACTGTGTCACCAGATTCAGCTGTCGCCGAGTCTTGGAGGTGACTTCTTCAATTTCGGCAGTCGCTTCCTCCACGCGGACGACGCGATACCGATTCGCCACCAGATCCCCGGCGCCGGCAACGAATACGTTATCGCCCTCCTCAAATAGCCCGCGGCGCTTAACCTCTCCCGGGCCTAAGAAGAGTCCGAAGAACTTCAGGTTGATCACCACAGTGGGGGTGGGCGTGGGACGGTTGAAGCGCGAGGGGGGCGCCGCGCCAGTGGAGCCCTCAGGGGCTGGATGCGTTCCCGTCGCTGATGCCACGCCCGGCCGATGCTGAGCCATTGGCTGTTCCTGCGCCGCAAAAGAAAACATATTGCGCGAGTAGTTGGGAACTCCGGGGTTGAATTCCTCCAACTTCTGGACGTGGATGATCGGTTCGATTCCAGAGATGGGCAGATCCTTGGCGGTACTACCTCGGCGACTGCTCCGCTTGATGACGATGTCCTTTAGCTCAGGGATAGTCGCTGTCGCCCTTGACTGGCCGGCAACCGGACCCGGTCGTCCGGAATCGGTCATGACCCGATAGGAATAGTACAGGGCTCCGAGAAGAATGCTCAGAAGCAGGCACAGCGTCAGGATCTGTTTACGTTGTCGCGGATCCATCATGGGCGGACGTTGAAGAGGGTGGAAAGCTGGAGGTCTAGTCGGATCAGCCCGCTTCCCTCCCGTTCGGACTCCAGTGCCACCGAATCGATAATAATGAACCTTTCGCTGTTCTCCAGCGTGTTCAGAAACTTCCTGACATTCGGGTAGCTTCCTTCGATCGGAAGCGTGATGTTGATTTGCTGCATTCCGAACTGAGACTCACTGCTGGCCCGATAGGAGGCCTGATTACGAGAGAGCCCGGCCTCAGTGCAAATCCCCTCGAGCTCGCGCAAGAGTTCGGAAGCGGCTTGTCCATATGGGAAGATGTAGTCGCGAGTGAACTCCGCGTAAGTCTTCCTGGAATCCTCCAGCCTGGCTTCCAACTGCTTGAGGGTGGTGACCAGAGTCAGGCGCTTATGCAGCTCCAGTCTCACGGCTTTCACTTCCTCTCTCTCCTGCGTGCCGGCTTCGATCTCAGGCCGAACCCAAAACCAATAGGCCGGGGCATTCAGCAGAATGAGTCCCATCAAGACCACGTAGACCGCGTACTGAGCCTTTGTTCCCAGCCTCATCTCAACCTTGTCCTTTGTAACTGGCTGACAGAGTGATTTGCTTTCCGGCAAAACCAGGCGTTTTGGAAAGACCCTCCATGATCGGGGTAACCTGATCAAACTTCCCGGAGGTCTCCAGCCGCGAGATGAAACCGATCATGTCCTCGCCTGTCCGACTGTTCACGGTGATCTCGATTCCGACACCCTGCTCGAGGATTTTGGGCTTCAGCGAAACTACTTGAACGCCGGCAGGAATGAGGGTTTCAAGATCGTTGAGCAATTGCGTCCACGAAAAAGTCCGCCGGTTGATCAGGACGTTGACATAGCTGACCACATCAAGGAAATCTCCGTTCTCCGCCCGACTCAATCGTTCGATGACCGAGCCGAGCTCGCGGCCCAATCGATCGATTTCCCGACGATCCTTTTCCAGGCGCGTGTAGATGTCTCCGTGCAGCTCACGATGAGTTCGATATTGGAAGTAGTTCCACAGACTGACCGACGCCAACACCACCAGCAGGCTCCCGGCAATCAGCAAGAACTTGCGGTGGTTGACGAACGGTTTGGAAGCCAGATTGATGTTGATTTGAATCATGTCAAAACTTGCCCAAAGCCAAACCAAGAGGTGAAAGGAGGGCGGCCCGAATGGCCCCTCGCGCCTCACCCGCCGGCCAGTGGACGGCCTGCGAAATGTCGACGGGATGGACCGGGCAGCTTGCCTTCTCGGACAGGACTGCCAGTGACCCTCGCTCCAGGTCAATGTGGGGGCTCACGTACACCCGTTCTATGCCCTGCGCCCCAATCTTGTCCTGATAGTACATCAAACACGGATGAATCTCGTCGTACAGACGATCGACATAGGCAGCCGCGGGAGTCGCCGGACGAGACGGGCCCTCCGGCGCGCCATCGAGCTCGGAAGTCCGGAAGAAGACAAGATTACCGTTTTGAAAAATCAACGAAGAGATTGAGGATGGCGACGTTCTGATGTAGAGGACCGAACCCTGCAGGGCTTGGGCATCCGATCTGACCAACAACTCGAAGGAGGCAAAGGATGAGAGGGTCACGTAGCCAACATGAATGCCCAGGTTCTGAAAGACCCGTTCGATCTGGGACAAAACTTCCCGCGCGATGCCCGCGGTTACGGTCAGATATTTGCCTTGAGGAGTCCGTTGCTCCCGCCAGGCCAGCGAGCCTTCGTCAATATTGAACGGCACGGACTTCTTCAGTTTCCACCTCAACAGTTGAGCTCGATCCCCTTCTTTTCCGGGGAGCGTATCCAGAGCTTGCACGGCAACTTTGGCCACCGCATCAGGAATGGCCAGCGATATTCTGGCGGGCTTCAGGTCGGCCTTGGCCAGGGTGGTCCGCACGAGGTTCTCGAACTCATCAAAACTCGAAATGCAAGGGCGAATCAAGGAAGGCACGAAAAGACCGGCTGGAAGCGGAACGGCTGAGAATCTTTCGAGGGTCGGCGGACGCCTGTTGCCGATTCGAACCACACAAAAATGCTCGGGGCTGACCTCGCAGGCCACCGGAGGAAGCTTCGGCTGGAAGATCCGCTCGATCTTCTGTGGCAGGTTGGAGGGGCGAAAATTGATCACGGCAAGCAGTCCTGAACCGTCTATTCAATAAAAGTGACTTTATTAATCTCTTTCAGCGTTGTGATTCCCGCAAAAGCCTTTTGTAGCGCAGACTCACGAAGAAAAGTCATGCCTTCCTCGTGTGCCACGCGCTTGATCTCTGAGGCCGGTTTGCGCTCGAGGATCATCTCACGAATACGATCGGAAAGATCCAGCAACTCGTGAATGGCTGTCCGACCGTGAAAACCGGTCCCGCTGCAGTCCAGGCACCCCGCCCCCTCGTAAAAAACATGGTCCTGGTAAAGCTTCGGGTCCAGTCCCGATTCCTCGATGAGCTGGGGAGACGCCTTGATGGGTCGCTTGCAGCTCTCGCAGATCACCCGCACCAACCTCTGGGCCAGGATACAGTTGAGGGCCGACACAAAGTTGTAGGGCTCGACGCCCATGTTCAGAAAGCGCCCGAGGACGTCCACCACATTGTTGGCGTGGACCGTGGTGAAGACCAGGTGCCCGGTCAAGGCCGATTGAATGGCGATCTGTGCTGTCTCCGGATCCCGAATTTCGCCCACCATGATCTTGTCCGGATCATGCCGCAGGATGGACCTCAAGCCGCGAGCGAAGGTCAGGCCTTTCTTCTCGTTGACCGGGATCTGAGTGATGCCTTTGATTTGATACTCGACCGGATCCTCGACGGTAATGATCTTGTCTTCGTCGCTCTTGATTTCTGAGATCGCGGCATACAGGGTGGTGGTTTTGCCGCTTCCCGTGGGCCCCGTTACCAACACCATTCCGTAGGGTTCACTAATGTAGCGGCGGAACTTTCGGAGGTCGGTCTCCGAGAATCCCACCACATCCAGGCTCAGCTGGCTGAATTTCTCGCTCATGGCCTCCTTGTCGAGCACACGGAGCACCGCGTCCTCCCCGTGAATCGAAGGCATGATCGAGACCCGGAAATCAATCAGGCGCCCCTTGTATCGCACCCTGAAGCGCCCGTCCTGAGGCACTCGACGCTCGGAAATGTCCAGTTCGGACATGACCTTAATCCGCGAAATGATGGTGGAATGATGTTCCTTGGCAATGGGCTGCATGGCCTGCTGGAGCACCCCATCGATGCGGTACTTGATCATCACATCGTTGTCTTCCGTCTGAATGTGAATGTCGCTGGCCCGCCGC
Organism: Acidobacteriota bacterium; assembly: GCA_040753175.1. GTDB lineage: Bacteria > Acidobacteriota > Terriglobia > Versatilivoradales > Versatilivoraceae > JBFMEW01. Next base: position 52,662 of record JBFMEW010000011.1, read on the forward strand.
TCGAGGGCATTGAAGATGGTGGAGTCCACGAGTCGGATGATCGGGCTCTCGCTTTCGTTGGTTAGCCGCTCGATGGAGATCGTGTCCTCTCCTGACTCGTCTTCTTTGATCAGATCCAGAGTGAATCCTTCGGTCGCCTCCTCCAGCACCCGCTGAGAAGATTCGCTCTTCTTGAGGATGTCGCTGATCTGCGAGGGCGTGGCCACCTTCACCGAAAGCTTCTTGCCGAGCAGCAGGCGAAGCTCGTCGACCTCCATCAGGTCGCTCGGATCGGCAATGGCCACCAGCAACCCTCCCTGCCAGCTCTTGAGTGGCACAAAGTTGTAACGAAACATCAGCTCGGCCGGAATCGAGCGAAACAGTTCCGGGTCCACGGGAAAATCCTTGAGATCGACAAACTCACATCGATAGCGCTCGGCCAGCCGACGGGCCTCGGCGATCTCGTCCGCTGAACCCGCCCTCCGGTCCGCCTTATGCTGGCTTTTCAACTCGCTGGGTACGATGACTTTCTGGTTCATGATGAATTCCCCATGCCACCTGCCAGGCGACAAATCCTTGAGGATTTTCCTTCTCCGGGAACGGCCCCGCCCAGACACGGTCGTGGCTGCCGAGCGAGCCGTCGCTACGTCAAGCTCGGATGGTACCTGCCAGGTTGAATATGGGCAGGTAAAGGGCAATCAGCACAAATGATACGATGATCGCCAAAATAACCAACAGAATCGGTTCGACGAAGGTAAACAACTGGTTTAACCGAACGTTGACCTCTTCGTCATAAAAGTCGGCAACGTGTTTGAGCATCTCGCTGAGCGATCCGGTCGATTCTCCCACCTGCACCATCTCGACGGCCAAGTCGGGAACCACGGCGTGCGACTCAAAACTGCGTGAGAGGGATTGTCCCTGACGGATTGAGGTGATCGAAGACTTCATGGCTTCGGTGATGAGTCGGTTTCCGGACGATTCCGAAACGATCTCGAGAGAACTGACCAGGGGGATGCCTCCGGCAAGCAACGTGGAAAGCGTGCGGCTGAGCTGCGAAAACGCGAACTTGTTCCACACCTCGCCCACTAATGGCAGCTTGAGCTTCAACCGATCGATGGCCCGCCCTCCGCGATGACTCCTGGCCCAAAGCCGAAGGCCGATGATGGCCGCCAGCATCACAATCACCCCGGTCATCAGTTGGTTCCGAATCGAAAGAGAGACCGCAATCAACACGGTCGTTACCGTCGGAAGCTCGGCACCCAAGCCACCATAGAACTCGGCAAATTGGGGCACCACGTAGGTCATCAGAAAGGAGACCAGGACGATAAGCATAACGGTGAGAATCGTGGGGTAAGTCAAAGCATTTCGGATCCTCGCGCGGGTCCCGTCCAGGATCTTTTGATACTCAATGTATCGTTGGATGGTCTGCTCGAGCCCTCCGCTTTTCTCTCCGGCCAGAATGGAGGCTGTGTAAACCTTCGAGAAGATGCCCTGTTCCTCGAACGCCTCCGAGAGCAGCGCGCCGGACTTCACACGGTTTGCCACATCGCCGAGAATGCTCTGGAAATCCGGGTTCTTGACCCGTTGGCTCAGCAATTCCAAGGCCTTCAAGATTGGCAGTCCGGCCCGAATCAGAGCCAGGAACTGTTGATTAAAGATCAAAAATTCAGACCCCTTAACCCGCTTTTTTCTGGTACGGAGATCCAGACTAAGCGAGAGCCCCTTCCCTCGCTCTTGAATGGCGTAAACGAAGTAGCCTTGTTCGGACAGACGATGGCGCAGCTCGGACTCAGTAGCCGCGTGATAGGAGACGTTGATAATCTGACCGCTGGCATCCGCCAAGCGGCAACGAAACTCAGGCATATAAACTTGGACGAGGAAGGGAGCCAAAAGGACGGTCCGGCGTGACCTTGTATTCACCTGGGTTGGCTGGGAACTCAGGCATCTCTTTGGCCGGACTTTCGGCTCGAGCAGCAAGCCCAGCAGAATCAACGCTCAACGTGGCTTGGAGGCACCGCAACCGGCCACCGGCGATGAGCGGCCCCATGGCTCTAGTTTGAACCACCCAAGTCATGATCGGCTCCGACGACGTCAACGCCGGGCGGGATCTGGAAGGCAAAAAGGCGTTCCGCCAGCCCCGTGTTTTCCTGAATGTTGGTAAAGACGAATTCGCTCTTGGAACCATCCACGTCGTAGATAATAATACGTTGCAACTGAAGCCTTTGGGGCTCGAATTCCATAAGGATTTTGGACAGACCGTCGATACTTTTTTTCGGGTAGGCCAAGAGAATTTCGTTGCCCTGAAAGAAGGGCCGCTCATCGACGGCCCATTCCACTTTCGAAAAGTCCTTCTTGAGGTTCCCCCGTCCCAGAAGGAACAGAAACGGCAAGCGCAGATCCTGAGTCTCTTTAACCCGTGACTTCTGGACTTGGCGCCGGTCAGGCAGGTAAAAGTAGACGTTTTTGCCGTCGGAAATGAAGAGTTTGTCGGTTGGGGTAGTGTATTCCCAGCGCATTTTTCCAGGACGCCGAAGGTAGAGGGTGCCGGTTTCCGACCGCAAACCGCGGCGAGGCGCGGAGAAGTTTTGAATGAAGTCCATCTTAAGATCACGGACTTGTGAGTACTTCTTCTGCAGCGACTCCATCGTGGACTCCAAACGATCCGCATCCGGAGCAGGCCAACATGGGTCAACCAGCAAGAACGTGAACACCAGCCCCCAGCCCGTTAACCACAACCAGCGAGAAGACCGCTCACATGGCTTCGTTCGTTTTTCCTTTCCACCCATAGTTTTTCATTCTAGGGATAAGGCAAACCATCTGTCTATACCAAGATTCCTCAAGCGAGCTGTCCTCAGGTTGAATCTATGAAGCAGGTTCTCATTCGAAAAGGCAAAGTATTCGTTGAGGATGTCCCTTGCCCAACGGTGGATGACCATTCCCTTCTGGTCGAAGTGGCCTATTCGTTAATCAGTTCGGGTACCGAGTCAGCCGGTCTCAGCCAGTCGAGTCGGTCCGTGGCCCAGAGGGCAATCCAGCAGCCCCAGTTGGTTGGGAAGCTCATTCAAAAGGTCAAGCAGGAGGGCTTGGAACGCACTTGGAAGACAGTGCAAGGCCAGCTCGAGTCCGGAACGGCCGTGGGATATTCCTGTTCGGGCATTGTGCGGCAGATCGGGCGGTGCGTCACCGGCTTTCAGCCGGGAATGGCGGTGGCTTGCGCAGGTGCTGGAAAGGCCAACCACGCCGAGATGGTAGCCGTGCCGAAGAACCTGGTGGTGCCGGTGCCATCCGAATGCACCTTACGCGATTGCGCCTCCGTAGCCCTTGGCTCCATCGCACTCCAGGGCGTTCGTCGCTGCCTTCCCACCCTGGGGGAATCAGTTGTGGTGCTTGGCCTTGGGTTGGTTGGACAGTTGACCGCACAGCTTTTGAAGGTTTCGGGGGCCCGCGTGATCGGTTTCGAACCCATACCGGAGCGAGTGCAGCGGGCCTTGGGGTCGGGCCTGTTCGCCGGCTTCAGCAACGAAACGGAACCTGGCGAGAAGGTGCGGGAGCTGACCGGAGGAATGGGGGCTGATGCCACCATCATTACGGCAGCGACGGCATCAAGCGAATTGATCAACCTTGCCATGCAGTTGACTCGCCGCAAGGGCCGGGTGGTAGTGGTTGGAGACGTCGGCCTGGAGTTGAAGCGGTCTCCGTTTTACGAAAAAGAGATCGACCTTCTGATCTCGTGTTCCTATGGCCCGGGACGATACGATCCGGCTTACGAACTCTCCACGGCCGACTATCCCTATGCCTATGTCCGCTGGACCGAGAACCGCAACATGGAGGAGTACCTTCGGCTCCTGGCGGAAGGGAGGGTGGACTTCTCGACGCTGGTCGATCTCGAGTTTCCGGTGGAGGAGGCAGAACGGGCTTATTACGCTCTTCAGTCTAACGTTCCTCGTCCCCTGGCCGTGGTGCTGCGTTACCCTGAAGCGGCGGATGCCAAAGCCAAGGGCAGGACAAGGGTGGACCTGTCTGTCGTCAAGCCGGCCCACGGCAGAATTCAGTTGGGGGTGGCGGGCGCCGGAGGATTTTTCCGATCCACACACTTGCCCAACCTGATAGCGCTTTCGAAGGATTTCCAGGTTCGTTGCGTGGTCAGTCGAAATGGGCATAACGCGCTGGCCGTGGCCAGGCAATGCGAGGCTTGCTCTGCAGCCACCGATTACGACGAACTGCTCAGCGACCCGGCAATCGATGCCGTCTTCATTGCCACTCGCCACAACCTGCACGCTTCCATGGTGCTCAAGGCACTTCATTCCGGCAAGCATGTGTTTGTGGAAAAGCCACTGGCCATCAGCCCGCTGGAACTCGCGGAAATTAGGGCCTTCTATTCGGGGCACGACGATGCGGGCACCCCGCTGCTGATGACTGGCTTCAACCGCAGCTTTTCTCCTTTCATCCGTCGCATTCGGGACACCGTGGAGGCCAGACGGACTCCCATGATCTTGAATTACCGGATGAACGCGGGTCACGTCCCACTCGACCACTGGGTGCACGGAGAAGAGGGTGGAGGACGGAACCTGGGTGAGGCTTGTCATATTTATCACCTGCTTGTTTTTCTCACCGGCAGTTGTGCCGCTCGGGTGCAGGCAGTGCCTCTTTCACTCACCAGCGACTACTACTCCCCTCGGGACAACTTTGTGGTGACCCTGACCTTCGAAGAAGGGTCGATTGCTTCATTCATTTATACAGCGATAGGGTCGAAGTCCTACCCCAAAGAGCACTTGGAGGTCTTCTTTGATGGAACGGTGCTCCAGTTGGCGGACTACCGCAAATTAACCATCCATGGGTCCCGTGAACAGGAGTTCACCACTCGGATGCAATCCAAGGGGCACCGTGAAGAGCTGGAGGCTTTTGCCGGATCACTCAAGGGGGACAGGCATTGGCCGATCCCGCTTTGGCAGCAGGTGGAAGCGACCCGGATCGCCCTTGAAGTCGAGAAACAACTGACGGGGACAGATTGAATGTGCGGAATTGTGGGCGCTTTGGCTTTTGAGAACAGCAGCTTCCGGGTCACGGAGGGCTATATCGACGCCATGCGAGACACCATGCCGCATCGCGGTCCGGACGGTGCCGGCACCTGGATCGATCCAGGACAGCGCGTCGGGTTGGGGCACCGGCGGCTGTCTATCATCGATCTCTCGACCAGCGCCAGCCAACCCATGAGCAACGAAGATGAGACGCTCTGGGTCGTGTTCAACGGAGAGATATACAACCATGCAGAAGTCCGGGCCGAGTTAAACCGCGTTGGCAAACACATCTGGAAGACGGATCATTCCGACACCGAAGTCCTCCTCCACGCTTTCGAGCAATGGGGAATCGAGTGCCTGCACAAGTTCCGCGGCATGTTTGCCCTGGCTTTCTGGGATCGGCGCTCCCGACAACTCTGGCTGGTCCGCGACCGGATTGGGGTCAAGCCTCTCTATTACAGTATTCACCACGGACGGATTACATTCGCCTCCGAAATCAAGGCTCTGCTGAAAGACCCGGATCAAGCCCGAGCCGTCAATGAGGAGGCACTTTTTCACTACCTCTCCTTTCTCACCGCTCCGGCCCCCCAGACTCTGTTCGAGGGGATTCGAAAGCTTCCGTCGGGGACCTGGCTTCGTGTCGATGATGCCGGTCAGGTTCAGGAGCGGCGCTACTGGGATGTGTGGGATCATGTGGCGCCACTTCGCAACGTGCGTGAGGAAGAGATCACCGCGCGAATTCTGGACGAGTTGCGGACGGCCGTGAAGCTTCGCAAGGTGAGCGATGTTCCGGTGGGTGTCTTTTTGTCCGGCGGGATCGACTCCAGCACCAACGCTGCTCTTTTCTCGGAGGGGGAATCGCGTCCGGTCAAAACCTTTACAATCGGGTATCGCGGCGAGTACTCCAGCTACCAGAACGAACTCCAGTATGCACGCCGGATGGCAAAGCAGGTGGGGGCCGAGCATCATGAGTGTTTGCTGGATCTGGACGACCTGCTCCGTTTTCTGCCGGAGATGGTCTATCTGCAGGATGAACCGATTGCCGACCCGGTATGCGTGCCGCTCTACTACGTCTCCAAGCTGGCTCGAGACAATCAGGTCATCGTATGCCAGGTGGGCGAGGGGGCCGACGAACTGTTCTGCGGGTATCCGGGATGGAAGCGGGCCCTGGAAATTCAGCGTTACGACGACTGGCCTGTCCCGTCTGCCTTCAAGAGACTTGGCCTCCAGGGCTTGCGGTGGCTCGGCAAAGATGAAACCACCCCCTACGAGTGGCTCCGTCGAGGCGCCGCCCAACTACCGATCTTCTGGGGAGGCGCGGAGGCATTCACGGATACTGCAAAGAGGAGGCTGCTGGCGTCTTCGCTGCGCCAACGTTTCTCGCACTTCAGCTCATGGGAAGCGCTGAAGTCCATTCGCGAACGTTTCGAGGAAAGCGCTTGGGATAAGTCACACCTTCATTGGATGACCTATGTCGATCTGAATTTGCGCCTGCCTGAACTTCTCCTCATGCGCGTCGATAAGATGAGCATGGGCGCCAGTCTGGAAGGCAGAGTCCCCTTTCTCGACCACAAGTTCGTGGAACTGGTTCTAGGCATTTCGGCGAACCGCAAGATTCCTAATGGAAATCTGAAGTACCTGCTCAAACGCACAGTCCGTGGCGTGATTCCGGACGAACTGATCGACCGGCCCAAGCAGGGATTTGGAGTGCCCGTCCATGAATGGTTTCTCGAAAGGTTGGGTTTGGAAGCCCGCAAGGTGATCTCCTCTTTCTGCGATCAAACCGGGTTCTTGGACCGGACCGCCGTCTCAAACCTGCTGGCCGGGCGACACGGAGCCCAGTCCTGGTACCTGTTGAATCTGGCCCTCTGGTGGAGGAGATTCTTCGCGTGATCGGCGAATCGGAACTGAGCCATCAAGCTGGTCTTTTTTCGCAATCCGCAGCCCAGCTGATTCGGAAAGCGGTAAGTTCAGACCTCGTGCGCAAGGTTGCCGAGACGTTTGCAACCCGCCTAGTGCTGATCGCAACCGGCGTCGTCACCTCCGTGATGGTCGCGCGAGTCTTGGGTCCGGAAGGCCGAGGGCTCTACGCCGTGGCAATGACGACCAGCCTGATGGGAATTCAGTTCGGGAATCTCGGCCTCCCGACCTCCAACACCTACTACGGTGCAAAAAGGCGAGAGCTCCTCCCTGCTCTTCTCGGCAACTCACTGTTTATCAGCTTCTGTTTCGGCACCCTGGCAGTGGCTGGAGTTGGGCTGGTTTTTGCTCTTCGGCCAACGATTGCACCCCTTCAAGGAACGCTGCTGATTCTCGCTTTGGCGTGGATACCAATCGGCCTAGCCTATCTGCTTCTGCAGAACCTGCTGCTCGGGATCCAGGCGGTTCGCGCGTACAACCGGATTGAACTGGCTTCCAAGCTCGTTTCAGTGGGCCTCATCGCGATCATCATTCTGGTGGGCCTCGTTACGGTTGAAACGGTCTTTGTCGCCAGCCTCCTGGCCCTCTTGATCAGTTTCTTTCTGGCCTTGAAGTGCCTGGTTAAGAGAATCACGGGCGGACCCACGCTTTCCCACGATCTGTTCTTTCAAAACATGCGATATGGTTTCAAAGCTTATCTGACCGCACTTTTCGCCTTTCTCATGCTGCGGGCCGATTTACTGATGATTCGATACCTCCTCGACGCAGAGCAAGCCGGTTACTATTCCGTGGCAGCAAACCTCGCAGACCTCGTTTATCTGCTACCTGCCACAGTTGGAACGATCGTATTCCCCAAATTGGCGGCGCTCGACAGCAGTCGCGACAAATGGCGCCTCTCGCGGCAGCTTACCTTCGGCGTAGGCGCCCTAATGGTTCCCATTACGTTGCTCGCTGCGGTCTCGGCCAAGATGGTGGTCTCGTTCTTGTTCGGAGAGAGGTTTCTTCCAGCGGTGCCTGCTTTTCTCTTGTTGCTTCCGGGGATCCTTTTTTACAGCGCCGCTTTCTGCCTTCCGTTCCTATCGAGTATCGGTTTGCCCAGAGGAGTCCTGTGGTTGTGGGCCGCAGTCGTGGCTTTCAACCTAAGTATCAACGCTTGCATCATCCCCCGTTTTGGGATTCTGGGTGCGGCGGGAGTTTCTTCCGTAACGTACACTCTGTGCTTCTTCGTTTTCACCTTCTACGCTTGGAAATTGGCCCGTGGACAAGAGGCTTAAGGCGTTAGAGCAGCTTTGGGACGAGTCCGCTCGGGTCCATTCGGACGATCGGGTGCTGGCCATTCACTTCACCGAAGACGGCCAGGCTTTGGACTCCTCGGTGTATGAGGACATCTTTAACGAAATTCATTCCTATGTGGGGTTCTCGCCCGGCGACGTGGTGCTGGAAGTAGGAGCGGGGTCCGGACTGCTCTTAGAGCGAATCGCCGATTGCGTGGGTGAGGCAATCGGGACCGATATTTCCGCCGAGATGCTCAAGCTCGTCCCTCTCAAGCCAAACATGCGTGTGGTGCGGATGGACTCCGACAGCTTACAGTTTCCGGATTCCGCTTTCGACAAGGTTGTCTGCAACGCGGTGTTTCAATGCTTTCCTGATGCCGCCTATGCCAAACGCTGCCTGCAGGAAATGGTGCGTGTCTGCAAACCGGGAGGGAGGATATTTCTGGGCGACATCTTCAATGCCTACCTCAAGAACGCCTACGTACAGACTGTGAGACAGAAGCCGTCGCTGCGGGATCGAGCCCGGTCCGCAGCAAGAAGATTGCTCAATCGAGCGGATCAAAGCTATGAGTATCTCTTCTGCTATCCCCACGAGATTCAAATGTGGGCTGTGCAGGCCGGTTGTCGAGACTTCAAGGCCCTACTGTCTCTTTGCCTGAAAAAGCCGCTGTTGTTCCGGATCTATCGGTTCAATGTCCTGATCACGAAATGAAGGCAGGCGAGCAGATGGAATGGGGTATTCAGATTAGCCGGATCTCTCCCGACGAGAAGTCTCTTTATCTGTGGGATAGATTTGATCCCGCCACGGCGCACCCGGCCAATACCTCATCTTTTGCGAGACTTCAAGAGCGTTGGTTCAGTTCTCCGGTTTTCCTACAGGCCCTGATGAAGGGCCAGAAGGTTTCTCAATGGCTGTTGACGAAAGTCCATCGCCGGGCAAACCCCTTCTCCGTCCAGATCATCTCCGCTTGCGGACCCCAAGTGCTGCTGCACCATCAAGGCTTGGCCGACGATCTGTTCGTTTCCTACCTCGAGTTCATCCGGACGAAGTTCCGCCCCTTCAGGATACGACTTCTGAACTATGCGCTGACTCGGGGCATCACCGAAACCGCCCTCAAGAGGAGCCACTTCGCACAAATTGAAAAATTCGCAACCTATGTCAACCGGATTGAGGATGACGACGAGATTCTTCAGCGCTTCCATTCCAGCCACCGAAATGATACTCGAAAGGCAATGCGCGATGGCTGCGAGTTCCGACCTTCGATTCCGCTGGCCGAATATGTAAGGCTTTCGGCACTGACTTACGAGCGGTCCGGGCAACATGGGCCTACTGCCGAAGAACTCTCAGGAATTCGAAGCGAGCTAGTGGATCAGGGCAACGGGTTGATGTCTGGTGTGTATCGAAATGGAAACCTGGAAGCTGCATCGGTAGTGTTGTTTCACGGCCACCATGCCTATTACCTGCATGGAGCCTCGGCAGAAACCAAAGTTAGGGGAGCCACAACCTACCTTCACTTTGAAAACATGCGGATCTTGAGAGAAGCCGGTGTCCGTTTCTACGACTTTGGAGGAGCGAGAACCGGCGAAGGCGCCGATGACAAGGCCCGCTCTATTTCGGCATTCAAGTCTCGATTCGGCGGAACACTGGTAGAAGCCTATGGGGGCGTGCAATAGTGGCGGACCTGCGGACTGTTCTCTTTGAGAAATATAAGCTCGTTCACGGTGACTTTGTGGCGAACAGGCCCGACCGCTGGCAGGAAAGACTGGATTGGTTCCGCAACCTGTATCGGAAGAACTATGCCTCGCGGCTCAAGCATCCCGGTGTCCGACTTCTTGAAGTCGGCTGCAACCAGGGGTTCTTTCTGAAGATCCTGTCTGAGCACGGTTTTGAACATCTCTATGGGATTGACCTCTCCCCCGACGACGTTGACCTTGCACGCACCCGGTTTGGATTGAGGAACGTCTTCGTGGCCGACGCTCAGGAGTATTTGAGTCGGGCCCATCAACAGTTCGATGTCATTTTCGCCAAGGACGTGTTGGAACATATCGAATCGCACCGTCTGCAGGCCTTTATTGGAGCGGTCTTTGACTGTTTGACACCCGAGGGCGTAGCAATCTTCCAGGTTCCCAACATGGACTGGGTGGCCAGTTCACATGAGCGGCACATGGATTTGACCCACAGCTTGGGCTTCACCCGCGAAAGCCTGGGACAGCTCCTCCGACTGCATTTCGACGATGTGACCATCGACAAGGTTTACTCTTTATACCCTCAAACCTGGAAACAGCGGCTGCTCTGGGGACCGGTGCGACGCTGTTATCTCAAGCTTTATCGCCTGCACCTTACGGTGATCGGTGAAGGTGCGGCTGACACCTGGTTCGACTGTCGGGAAATCATGGCAGTGTGCCGTAAAGCGTGTTCCCGATGAATTGGATAGCAATCACCATTGACTATGAAACCTGGCATCCGGTCCCGCCGGGAAAAGTCATCAACTGGGAAGAGACCGTATTCAGTCCTGCCCGCCAGCTGTTGGACGTCTGTGAGGGGGCGGGGGCCAAGCTCACTTTCATGGCGGAAATGGCTGAATACTTCTGGCTGCGCAAGAATGCCCCCGACACGGCCCGCCGAATGGAAGATCAGTGGCGCGAAACCATCGGGCGAGGACACGACGTTCAGCTCCATCTCCACCCTAACTGGCTTCCCGAAATGGGGGCCAGTTGCAAAGGCGGAGTCTGGCACTGGGATTGGTCGAAAGCCAAAGCCAACGACTATCCGGGGGATCTTCCGGCCCTAATCGCTCGAGCCCGGTCTGCACTGGAGGATCTGCTGCAGCCTGAGCGTTCCGGTTACATCGTGAACAGCTTTCGTGCGGGGAGCTACCAAGTCCAGCCCTTCAAGCGACTCCATGACGCACTCGTTCACAATGGTATTTTCTGTGATTCTTCGGTATATGCCGGGGGCGTCTCAATAGAGCGCGGTTATGATTTCTCGAACGGCTGTTCGGCACATCAACCCTACTACGCCAGTGCCTACGACCCCCAGCTTGAAGCACCCATGGGTGAGCAGACCATCCTCGAAATGCCGATCTTTACCTACGAGCCTGGGAGTCGCTGGTTTCTCGACAATGACGAGGGAGCGCACATCGCGGAACGGCTGACTCGCTTCCTCAAGCGCACTTCCACAGGATCGAGACAGGGGCGTTGGGTAGGACGTTCCGATCAGTATTTCGTCATAATCGGTCATACCAAAGCTACGCTCAAGCTCAGGGAAATCGCTAAAAACTTGGCTCGATTGCGCGATGAGGGATTTTGTTTTGAGACTTTGTCGGTGCTTGCGGAGAGAGCCAGACGGCAGCTGAGTGTTTCTCGACAAGAGGAGACCACGCTCAACACAGGCAAGTCAAAGGAGCTGATGTGTTCTGCTGGCTGGAAAACACCTGGCTGGCTCCCCTGGGATCGCAGCACGGTCGTTTGCGGCCCGCATGTTGAAGCTGGGGGAGAATTGGCGCGGGAGTATCCGTGGCTGGTAATCAGGCAGTGGGAACAGAACCGCACCTCGACTTTGGACGACACGCAAGCCGGTCTCAAGGGGACTGGATCGACTGATTCACCCTCGATGGACTGTCTCTTTGCTGGGTGCGCCGTCGCCCATCTGCCCAATCCTGACCGGTTCCTGGCCGAAGCGTTTGAGGCTCTCAGCGACGGAGGAGTGTTAGTCGGAACGGTTCCTTCTGTACCAAAGACGTCAGTTCCGGTTAACGGCGGAGTATGGCATTCGAGTGCCGAGGAAATCCGGCTGCGACTAGCAAGCGCGGGTTTTGTGAACGTGGAGGCACTCGAATGCCAACAAAGCGCTTGCCGCTCTTCACCGGCACCAGCGATTTGTTTTAGGGCCTGGAAGCGCGCCAGGCCCGTGACGAAACTGGAGCGGGCGTTGGAGGCAATGGATTGGGTCTATCATAAACTCAATCCCGAACGTCCCTCCAGCAGCGATGATCCAGCTGAGATTCTGAAAGGCGGGTACGCCTATTGTTGGGGGTATGCGGTGGTGCTGGGTAAGCTGCTGGCCAACGAGGGCTATAGGGTGCGATGGGTTTCCATGATCGCCCGGGGTCATCCCCGGGGGATCGGGTTGCACCAAAGGGAGTCCCACGAGGTTCTGACCGTGGAACTTGAACAGAAGTCGGTTATCCTGGATCCCATGGCCAACACGTGTATTCCACACGGGATCGCGGAGGTTCTCGCCAACCCCCAACTCGCCCAGCCAAAAACAAATCCGGACGACCGCTACCGGGCCAGAGGGTATCATCTCTACGACACCGGAGAATGGTACCGACGAGTTTGGAAGTATGCGGTTCGCTCAGAGGTGAATCAGAGGGTCTTTTTTTGGAAGCGCAATCCATCTCGGCCCGGAAACGACTAAAGGCTTGCTCCGGCAGTCCCTATGAGCCTGAGCCTCCGGTCAAGAGCCGTTTGGTCAACGTAGCCATGACTGTGGCCCCTTTTCTGGGCTTTGCGGGAGCTGCAAGCCCACACGTTTCGGGGGCCCCGGCCACGCTGAGAGTCGCCTGGGAGTACCAGGCCGCGCCGGCGTTTTGGGAGAGCGTGGCACCCTTCGCGTCGATTCGCCTTCTCGACGGCAAGGAGGTGCTGGATGTGGGGTGCGGCTGGGGCGGCAAGATGATCTACTTTGCCGAGCACTCAGACCTGAAGACCATCTGCGGATTTGATTTACCCGGAGTATACGACCCCCAGGTGTCCATTCGGTTTGCCGGCGAAAAGGCGGTCGACCGTTGCTTTTACACCACCGGCAGGGCTGAAGAGATGCCCTATCCCAACAGTTCTTTTGACCTCCTCTTGATGGAGGATGTGTTGGAGCATGTGGCCGATCCCGCACGGGTTTTAGCCGAGTGTGGCCGGGTCTTGCGTCCGGGTGGTACGGTGCTGATCAAGTTTCCGTCATTCAAACACATGTTTGCGCACCATCTCGACCGAGCCCTCGGTCTGCCGGCCTTGCACTATCTGCTCTCCATGAAAACCTGGGCCGGCGGGCTGAACTACCTGCGGCTGCACGCCAGTAAGGATTTCAGCTACGAGCCCTTCGACGAAGTCGCAGCAACCCGATATCATCCTTGCATCACCCGAAATCTCAACGGACTCGACTTTGATTCGTTTCGAGAGATCATCGATCACTTGCCTTTTCATGCTCGGGTCCTGACGTTGGTTCCCTATCCGGCTCGCGGGCCAAGGCGTCGCTTTGTCAAGGCCGTCTACCGCACCGGCTTTCGGATCTCAAGCCTGCGTGAGTTTCTGGCAAGTTTTGTCTTATTTGTCGGAGAGAAAGGCGCGCGCTGAAGAAACAGAATGGGCATCGGTCGACCAGACATACGACTCGGCGAGCTGAAGCAGCAGGTGCGGGAGTTTTGGAATGCTTCACCCTGTGGAACCGAGGTCTCGCTGCAGGAAAAACTCTCGCAGGCCTATTTCGAGGACATCGAATCCTACCGCTACGAGTCAGAGCCCCAGATCTTCGCCTTTGCCCAGTTTTCTCGTTTCTTCGGAAAGAAAGTCCTGGAGGTGGGTGTCGGAGCGGGAACCGACTTTCTGCAATGGGTGCGGTCGGGGGCTCGAGCCTATGGAGTCGACCTCACATCCAATGGAGTCGAGCACGTCCGAAAGAGACTCGAGTTATACGGACTGCAAGCAGAGGAATTGCGTGTCGCGGACTGCGAGAACCTCCCATACGGAAACGACGAGTTCGACCTGGTGTACAGCTGGGGCGTGATTCATCACACACCCGACACGGAGAAGGCTCTCCGGGAAATTGTCCGAGTGGTGCGGCCGGGAGGACTCTGCAAGATTATGGTCTACCACCGACACTCGCTGGCGGTTTTGTACCTCTGGCTGAAACAGGCCCTCCTCAGAATGCGACCCTGGAAAAGCCCGGCCTGGTGCCTGGCTCATTATCAGGAGAGTCCGGGTACCAAAGCATACACGCGCAGGGAATTGGCAGCTCTGCTTTCGAACCTTCCGCTGCAACAGGTGCGGATTCGGACCTGGCTCACATATTGCGACACGCTGGAAAAGAGCCGCAAGCCCTCAGTCCGGCTGTTCGGAAAAGCCTGTGCATCGTTGTTCGGCCGCGATCGCTTCGGATGGTTCTTGACTGCTGAGTTCCGGAAAGTCTCGCATTCCGCATGAGCGCTTTCAAAAGCATTGCCGTTCTCAAAGGCGTTTCCTTCCCTCCGGAACGCCAGGCCGACCTGAAGATGGTGGCCTTTGAGGAACTGAAGTCGTGGCTTCGCAGCGGTCGGCTTCTGGCGCATTTCCTGAGATATCGGGAGGCTCGGCTGTCCACCTACCGGCTGGAAGTCCTGCCTAAGCCTGTCCTGAGCGCCCTTTTGATACGATTCATCAGTCGCGGGCCCTGTTGGTTCACCGACGAACAGGGCCAACGCCTGCTGCTTGAACTCAAGACCTGGCGACGACTGCTCGTTCAGCTCGCAAGTGACGCAATCGAAAGACGGGGCGTCTTGCAAGAGGTTGAGTTGGAGGTTGAGGCCCTGCGGCAACACAACCGTGGAAAGCAACTGCCCAAAATCCCGCTCGACCTCCAGGGTCGCCCGGTTTACCTACGAACCGATCTGGCCTTTGGGATCCGCTCTGGTGGCTCGATCAGCCACATCGCCGGGGTTTTGAATGAGTTTCAACGGGTGTGCGGCGCTCCCCTATTGCTCACGACCGATTCCATCCCAGGGGTCCTACCCCAAATCGAAACTCGATTGATTCTGCCGGAGCCTCGCTACTGGGATTTTCGGGACGTTCCAGCGATCTTCTTCAACCGGACGTTTGAGCGACAAGCGGCCCCGCTCTTGAGACCGATTCGTCGGGCCTTCTTGTACCAGCGGTACAGTCTTTACAACTACACAGGGGTCAAGCTGGCCAGGCAGCTCCAGACTCCGCTGGTGGTTGAGTACAACGGCTCAGAGGTCTGGGTAGGACGGAACTGGGGTCAGCCGCTGAAATACGAGAGGCTGGCCGAGGCGGTGGAGCAGCTGAACCTGTGGGCCTCTCACCTGATCGTGGTCGTCAGCCAGTCTCTCAAACGCGACCTCCTGGCCAGAGGGCTCCCCGAGGAAAAGATCCTGGTTAATCCCAACGGGGTCGATCCCGAGCGCTACTCTCCCGAAATCGACGGCTCCACCGTTCTTCAGAAGCATAGGCTGAGCGGCAAAACCGTCATCGGTTTCATCGGAACCTTTGGACGCTGGCATGGGGCCGAGGTACTGGCAGAGGCATTTGGGCGTCTCATTCAAGAGCATCCCGCCTATCGCGATCGGATCCGACTCCTGATGGTCGGAGATGGACAAACCCTGCCGGTGGTTCGCAAGAGGCTGGCCGACCTCAAGGTCCTCGATCTGGCAGTCCTGCCTGGTTTGGTGGCCCAGCAGGAGGGACCCCGCTACCTGGCCGCGGCAGATATCCTGGTCTCGCCTCAGGTGCCCAATCCCGATGGCAGCCCGTTTTTCGGGTCCCCTACCAAACTTTTCGAGTACATGGCCATGGGCAAAGCCATTGTGGCCTCGGACCTCGATCAAATCGGCGAGGTTCTCAAGGACGGCCACACGGCGCTGCTTGTCGCTGCCGGAGACCCGGTGGCTCTGGCCGCCGGACTGAAAACCCTGATCGAAGATCGGCCTTTGCGGCTGCGGATCGGTTCTTCCGCGCGGAAGACCGTATTCGCCCATCACACGTGGCGAGAGCACACTCGAAGAATCATCGAAAAACTGCTGGAGCGATGCAGTTGAGACTGCGACATTTCATCCGTAAGGTTCTTTCAACTCCCCCCCGACAACTGCTCCCCACCCTTAACAAAGGATTGCGGCGCTACTTGAAAGAGAAACATCTGAGGCGGGCGGCCCGCAGGGAGCGGGATGGACTCTGGGACCGTTCTCTCTCCCGAGCCCTGAACCGCGATATTCCCTCTTTGAAGGCTCTGGGCAGCTCTTTCAACCCAAACTTCTTCATCAATTCCCTCAAGGCCTCGGAATGGACCGTCACGGTTTGCCGCTCATTCCCTGCTTCCCGGTCGGAAATCCTGGCTCAGGCGGAGTCCAGTCTGCGTCATGAATTCGATCTGCTGGGCTCGGGCCCAACGTTTCTGGGCGAGAAGATCGACTGGCATCGCGACTTCAAGTCGGGGTATCGCTGGGAACCCGGTACCTACTTTGATGATTACCAGCGAGTACGGATGGACGACAACTCCGACATCAAAGTGACACGAGAGCTCTCCCGGTTTCAACACCTAGTCCCGCTGGGCAAGGCCTACTGGCTGACGGGACAGGAGCGCTACGCGACCGAGTTTGTCAATCAAATTGACGACTGGATCTCCTCCAACCCCGCCCTCTTCAGCGTCAACTGGGACTGCGCCATGGATGTCGGGATTCGGGCTGTGAACTGGCTTTGGGGCTGGTATTTCTTCCAGAACTCACCCTCCGTCACGCCGCAATTCACCAGGCGCTTCTGCAGGAGCCTACTGAGTCATGGGCGGCACCTCATGAGCACGCTGGAGTATTACGAAGCACCGGTGGATGGTCGGGTCCGTCGACTGAACAGCAACCACTACCTCTCGGACTTGGCGGGACTTGTTTTCCTCGGCATTTGCTGTCCCTTCTTCAAAGAATCGCGGAATTGGCTGGAATTCGCCAAACAGGAATTGTTCCAGGAGATGCTGGAACAGGTTTATCCCTCTGGTGTGGATTACGAGCATTCGGTAGCCTACCAGCGCCTGGTAATCGAGCTTTTTCTCTACCCTCTGCTTCTCCTGCGGATGAACGGTCATGACATACCGCCTGCGGTCTGGTCCCGGCTGGAGAAGATGTTCGAGTATGTCCTCTACTACACCAAGCCCGATGGCACTCATCCCCTGTGCGGAGATGCCGACGACGGCCGCCTGGTGGTCCTCAGCCAAAACCCCATCCACTCGCATCGGTATCTGCTGTCCCTCGGCGCTGTGCTGTTCGACCGGCCCGACATGAAGAAGGCCGCCTCATCCTGCGACGAAAGTTGTTTGTGGGCGCTGGGGCCGAACGCAGTGGAGAAATTTGCGGCCCTTCCAATGCCGACGGGAGAACTTCAGTCTCGAGGCTTTCTGGACGGAGGGTTCTTTGTCCTTCGTCAGGACGAGGCCTACATGTTCGTTGATGCTGCCGACATCGGGATCCGCGGACGGGGAAGTCATGACCACAACGACCGTCTCAGTTTCGAACTCTTCTGGAAGGACACAACGTTCTTCAGCGACAGTGGCACCTACGTCTATTCGGCAGACCCGGCGGCCCGCAATCGCTTCCGTAGAACTCGGGCCCACAACACGATCATGATCGACGAGGTTGAACAGAATTCGCTCGACGAACAGGGCAACCTGTGGACCCTCGGCAATGAAGCGGCCCCGCAGGTGGAAGTTTGGGAGTCGTCTCCCGATGCAGACTGGCTGCGCGTCTCGCACCGCGGGTATGAACGGCTTGCGAAGCCTGTAACGCACGTGAGAACGTTCCGATTCAACAAGCCAAAACTCTGCTGGACGCTGACCGATGAACTCAAGGGGACCGGCGAGCACCTGGCGGAGTGGTTTTTTCACTTCGGCTTGGGAGTAAAGGTCAAGGCGGCGCAATCCGATCTGATGAACGCCTTCGCTCAAGGGCTTCTTCTTGAGGGAGACAACGGCGCTACGCTGCTGTTCCGCCTTGCCAACCCCATTGATCAAATGAAGGGCCAGCTCATCGAAGACTGGATCTCCCGGAGTTATGGAGTCCGCGAGCAATCCCTGACTTTGCACTTGACACTGAAGCACCGGCTGCCCCTGATGATCGAGTTTCACATCCATGCCTGAGCTGCGCACCGAAGTGAAGCCGTTCGAACAGGACAGATCGATGGAACAGGTCCTTTTCCTCTACCTGGTGACCGAGGGGTTTCCGCCCACGGTTTTTGACTCTCAGGTCCTGGAACACGTGCGACTCATGGAGCGGTATGGAGTTCAATTCGACTTAGTCGTCTTCGAGCGGCTTCTGGCCTTTGCAAAGAACCGGCACCGCAACGCTCGGCGAGCCGCCGAAGTCCGGACAGCCATTTCGGGAAGATTGACGCAAGGAGTTCTGGCCACCACTTTCTTGGGCTGGGACCTTTGGCTTCCTCGCCTGCAGCTTCAGAAGATCCTTGAGCAATTGGGACCACTTCGTCGCTGCCTGATTCATGCCAGGACCCAGACGGCAGCCGCGCTGGCGGTGGGACTTAAGCGCCGACATCCCGGCCTACGGGTGGTGTTTGACATGCGTGGGGACACGGTGGCCGAGTTCCTGCTTAATGCCCGCGAGTCAGGCAGCCCAGTCGATTCCTACTTCGTCCGCCAGAAGGCCACCCGATTGAGGGCCATTGAAGCATCGGCCGTTGAGGGTTCTGACGCCATGATTTGCGTCTGCGAGGCAATGAAAGAGGCGGTTCTGGGGCGGTATCCGATCGAACCGGGGAATATCACTGTTATTCCAACCGTGGCCAGCCCGGATCGATTCTACTGGGATCCGGCTTTGCGAGCTCAGGTACGACAGTCGCTCGGCTGGGACGAGAAGTTCGTGCTGGTCTATAGTGGCTCGCTTCGAGCCTACCAGAGCGCCAACGCGCTGGGCCGCTTGGCGGCATTTCTACAAGCCCAAATGTTCCCTTTGCACCTTCTGACCGTGACCCCACAGGTCCGCGAGGCCGAAAACGTTTTGACAGCTCAGTTGCCCCGCGATCAATTCACGGTCGTTTCGTCAAGCTTCAATGAAATGGTCCGTTGGTTAAACGCAGCCGATGCGGGCTGTCTGCTGCGCGATCAGGATCCGGTAAACCATGTCGCGGCTCCGACCAAGTTTGCCGAATACCTCCTATGTGGGCTCCCTGTCATCCTTACCTCGGGAATTGGGGATTACAGCAACCTGGTGGAAAAGGAATCGCTCGGGCTTGTCGTAGGCAGCTTGCACGATTTCGGCAGACTTCGTTTGCAGTGGACACAATTGAAGGAGATGGCAGACACCTGTGCGCGGTCAAGAATTGCGGCGTTCGGCAAACAACGGTTCAGTTCATCCGTCTTCGCAAAGACTTTTCTCTCTCTGTATGAAAGAGTCCTTCGTTAACGCAGGCCCGAGCTTTGGGAATCAGTTTGCCAGTTTCCCACCTGAATCTAAAAGGACATGTGCGGTTTTTTCGGTATCTTAAATTTTCGCGAGACTCCTCCTCCGGAGCCCGCCCTCCTGGATCGGATGGGCAAAACACTGGTTCACCGCGGGCCGGACCAGTCCGGACTGTACTCGGACTCTCTGATGACACTGGGGCACCGGCGGCTGAGCGTGATCGACCTTTCCGAGTGCGGGCGCCAGCCGATGTCGAACCACAACGGCACGATCTGGATCGTCTTTAATGGCGAAATCTACAACTTCGGGAAGATCCGTCCCGATCTGGAGAAGCGAGGCTTCCGTTTTCGGTCCAGTTCCGACACCGAGGTCTTGCTGCATCTCCTCGAAAGCGAGGGGATACGGGGACTGCAAGAGCTGCGTGGAATGTTTGCCTTCGCGATCTGGGATACGTCAACCAGAAAGCTACTCCTGGCCCGGGACCGCCTGGGGAAGAAACCGCTGGTGTACTACCAAGATGCCCACGGACTGATTTTCGCCTCTGAAATCAAGTGCTTGCTGCAGCACCCTCGCGTCAGCAGGGAACTCGATTCACAGGCTCTGGACGAGTATCTGACGTACCAGTACATTCCCGCCCCTCACACGATCTTCCGGGCGATTCGCAAACTTCCCCCGGCCCACTATCTGACCTGCGATTCCGGACAAGTGAAAGTCGGCCGCTATTGGAATCTGGACTATGAACCGAAAATCCAGGGAACCAGCGAACAGGAGTTGCAGGCCTTGCTTGTCGATCGACTCGAAGATGCCACGAGGATTCGACTCAAAAGCGATGTACCGCTAGGAGCGTTTCTGAGTGGAGGCGTCGATTCCAGTGCAGTGGTGGCTTTGATGGCACGCCACTCCTCCAGGCCGGTAAAGACTTTCTCTATCGGATTCAAGGAGGGCGACTACAACGAGCTGCCTTACGCCCGGCAGCTCGCCCGGCACATCGGAACCGAACACCACGAATTCATTGTGGAACCCAAGGCGGTTGAGATCCTGCCAAAGCTGATTTGGCACTACGACGAGCCCTACTCAGACTCCTCGGCCCTCCCCTCCTTTTACCTGGCGCAAATGACCCGCGAACACGTGACGGTGGCTCTCAACGGGGACGGTGGCGACGAGGCATTCGCAGGGTACGAGAAGTATTTGGCCATGGGCCTGCTGCGCCTCTTGAATGGGTGGCCGTCTGCCCTCCGAAAGGGGTTCACCGGGTTGGGCCGCTTCTTGCCGGAACAGGCCGTCCGCCGCACAGCACTGAGGAAGCTCAAGCGCCTGCTGCAGTCGAACACGGGATCTTTTGAGCACGACTACCTGCGGCTCATGGTGTTGTTCGATCGGGCGGAAAAAGAACGTCTCTACTCCAGCCAATTCCTGGCGCGGCTGGAAGACCTGCCCTCGGCCGAAGACTTCTTGCTGAAACTGCTGGCGGAAGGAAGTCACCTGACTTGGATCGATCGGATCGGATCAGTCGACGTGCAATCCTATCTGCCCTACGATCTGCTGGTGAAGATCGACATCGCCAGCATGGCCAACTCCCTGGAAGTACGGTCCCCCTTTTTGGATCATCAGTTTCTGGAATTCGCAGCCTGTCTGCCTGCGCACTTGAAGTGCCAGGGAAGCACCACCAAAAGGATTCTGAAAAAGGCTTTCGAGGGAATTCTGCCGCAGAGTGTCTTGCAACGCCGAAAGATGGGGTTTGGGGTTCCGCTGAACCATTGGTTTCGGGGCCCTCTGCAGGGCTTTGCCCGAGAGACGCTGCTGACCGGTCCCAGCCAGAAGCGCGGGTATTTTGAGACCAACTATGTGCGCCAGTTGCTGGAAGACCACGTGGGAGGTCGAAAGGACAACGCTTATAAGATTTGGAACCTCCTCACTCTCGAAGTCTGGCATCAGGTCTATCTCGATGCCTGACCGGATCTGGGCGTAATGCGTATGCCGGCCGAAACCACCCACAGCGCCAGCTTGGCCCCGGGCAGTCGCAGGAGCGCTCTGACCCGAATCCTGTTTGTCATCACCAGCACCCACCTGGGCGGCGCCGAGAAGGTTCTCTTCGAAATTGCTACGCATCTGCGACGTCGCAACGTGGCCGTCCACGTTTGTGTCCTCAAGGATAAAGGCCCCTACGCCGAGCGATTGGAAGCCCAAGGCATCCCCGTGAATTCGCTGGACTTGAAGGATACGGGCGGCCTGCGAGGGGCAGTTTCCTATCTGTGGACTCTGCCCCGGTTGATGGCCTGCATCCGAAAAGTTCGCCCCCAAATCGTGCACGCTTTTCTGTTCCGCGCCAACCTTCTCACCCGCCTGGCGTGCACGGTGTGTCGAGTGCCGATTAACATCTCCTCGATTCGGATCATCGAACAGGAACGCCACTACTACTACTGGATTGACCGGCTGACGTCTTCCCTGGTCACTCAGCACCTCGCCGTTTCAGAGGAGGTCAAGAGGGTGTCCTGCCAGCGATCTGGAATACCGGAGGATCGGGTGAGAGTGATCCGCAACGGCATTCGCCTCCCCACGCCAGGTTGGGCTCCAGAAACGACTTCTTTCGATCGCCCCCCAGCAATCAAGAGGGAGTTGGGCCTGAACGCCGGCAGCCGTGTCTGTGGCACGGTGGCCAGGCTCCACTCCCAAAAAGGCATTGCTTACTTGATCCAAGCCTTCTCAAAACTCACTGGAGAGTTTCCCGAGGCGGAGTTGCTGGTGGTGGGCGAGGGGAAGGAGAGAGGTCCGCTCCAATCCCTGGCGGCCGAGCACGGAGTCCGGAAACAGGTTCACTTCGCAGGATTGGCGTTAGACCCTATCAAGTATTTGGCGGTCATGGACGTCTTCGTTCTACCCTCCCTTTACGAGGGCTTGCCTAACGCACTGCTGGAGGCCATGGCTTGGGGTGTTCCAGTAGTGGCCTCTTCGGTGGGGGGCGTTCCCGAGGTGATCCAGCATCAGATCAATGGCCTGCTGGTGGCCCCCGGGGACGCGCAGGCCATCGCAGAGGCGGTGAGGTTTGTGTTCACCCATCCGGGCGAAGCCCAAGCCATGGCTCAGGCCGCTCGCCGTTGCGTCGAGCAGCATTTCAGCTTGAGCGCTATGCTTGGCGAGTACGATGAGCTTTACGAACAGCTGCTGCAAAACTGTGGAAGAAAACTTGATGCCCAGTTGGCTGATGGACCAGAATAGTCCGGCTGTCGGCGAGTTTGTCCCCTTCAGCGCAAACTTCAAAATCGTCGATTGTATTGCAGCAAGGTTGGTCACTGAATGCTGTTGCATCTGATCACTTTCGTCCTGTCCTTCGCGCTTTCCCTGTACTTGACACCACTGTTCCGTCGGGCTGCGATCAACTTCGGCATCGTGGACCGACCGACGGGTGTTCTGAAGAAACAGGCTGAGCCGGTTCCTTACCTCGGAGGCTTGGCTGTCTACTTCTCGTTTCTGCTGACAACAGGCCTCATCTACCAGTACAGCCGGGAGGTCCTGGGAATTCTGCTGGCCGGTGCCATCATCGTCATCCTCGGCTTGATCGACGATTTCGGAGTGCTGACTCCCCCAGTCAAGCTGTTGGGTCAGTTCATTGCAGCTTGTGTCCTGGTGAAAGCATCCATTTACATCAAACTGACGTTCCTGCCCATGTGGCTGGCCGTCCCACTCACGATCCTGTGGATACTGGCCATCACTAACGCGTTCAACCTCATCGATATCATGGATGGTCTGGCATCGGGAGTAGGCGCCATTGCAGCGCTGGTTTTGATTGCCGTGAACTACCAAAGCGGAAAAGACCTCATTGTTCCGCTGTCTTTCGCCCTTGCCGGAAGTCTTTTCGGGTTCCTGCGCTACAACTTCAAGCCGGCCCGCATCTACTTGGGGGATGCCGGAAGCCTGTTCGTGGGCTTCATGCTGGCAGCGCTTTCGATGAACGGTTCTTATACTCGACACAGTCTGCTGGGCGCCGTTGCCCCCATATTCATCCTGGGGGTTCCCATCTTCGATATGCTCCTGGTCATGTACATCCGGTTTCGAAGGGGCATCCCGATCATGCAGGGGAGTCCCGATCACTTCGCTCTCCGCCTCAGAAAGTGGCGGCTCTCTGTCGAGCAGACCGTGCTGGCCAGTTATTTCGCCAGCTTGATTCTGGGCGGGCTGGCTTTGATCCTGATCCAGGTTGAGACGCAGACCGTTGCAGCCATTGTCGCAGGGGTCGTGTTGTCAGGCCTCTCTCTGGGGTACTACCTCAAGAAAGTGGACATGTCGTTGTAGCGGTCCGGCCCGCCTTACGGAAGAATCCAATGCGTTCCAGAATCAGAATCGCCCGGATGATTACGCGCATGGACCTTGGAGGAGCGCAGCAAGCCGTTCTGGCCCTCGCTCGAGACCTGGATGCAAAGAAGTTCGACCAGGCAGTGATCACGGGCATGGGCGGAGAACTATTCTCCGATCTCGCGAGTATTCGGCATATCCGGCTCTACGTCGTCCCGGAACTTGATCGATCGATTCGACTGGCCGGATTGGGTATGGACCTGAGAGCGATGTTGCGGATTCGGCAGATCTTACGGCTTGAGCAGCCGGACATTGTCCACACCCACACCCCGAAGGCAGGGATCGTGGGAAGATGGGCGGGCTGGCTTGCCGGGGTGCCCAGGATTATTCACACGTTTCACGGCTTCGGATTCAGCGATCGGCATCCTTTTTGGCAGAGGCAATCCTATCTCTGGGCGGAGCGTCTCGTTCGGGGCGTTACGGATCGATCGGTTGTGGTTTCCGAAAGCAATCGGGCCAAGGGGCTTCGACTGCGACTGTTCCGGTCAGACCGGTGCGTGTTGATCCGATCGGGCATCGATTTCCCTCTCTTGTCCGGCGAACTCGTCGATAAGACTAAAAAAAAATTAGAGTTAGGCTTTTCGCCGTCCGATAGAATAGTGGGCGTCGTAGCCGGTTTCAAACCGCCTAAAGCGCTGGATCACTTCCTGCATGCCGCGGCAATCCTTCACCAACGGGTGCCAGATCTAAAGTTTCTCATGGTTGGCGATGGGGAACTGCGCTCGAAGTTGGAGGCTCAACGTCATGCCCTGGGGTTGGACGCGATCGTCAAGATGACCGGCTGGCGACGCGATGTCGGCAGCTTGATTCAGGTGTTGGACGTCTTCGTTCTGACATCCCTCTGGGAGGGACTTCCCAGGGTCCTGGTCGAGGCTCTCTTCCTTGGGGTCCCGGCGGTTGCCACCAACGTCGACGGAGTGAGTGAAGTCGTTCAGGACGGGAAGAGTGGATACTTGGTGGCCCCGGCAGACGTGGAGGCTCTTGCCGACAGGGTGCTTCGGATCCTGC
The DNA here is from genome assembly GCA_040753175.1 of Acidobacteriota bacterium. Taxonomy (GTDB): domain Bacteria; phylum Acidobacteriota; class Terriglobia; order Versatilivoradales; family Versatilivoraceae; genus JBFMEW01. Next base: position 77,373 of record JBFMEW010000011.1, read on the forward strand.
AGGACGACCAGTTGAGAATCCGTCTGGGCGAGGCGGGAAAGCACTCAGTCAGCCAATTCTCAGCGGAGAAGATGCTATCCGATTACGCCTCGCTATATCGGGAAGTCGCCGCAGTCAACGGCAGTACGACTTGACTTTGGGCGAACGTATGAATTACGAAAGACGTGGGGGCGCGCAAATGCCTTCGGCAGCACACGAGGTTCTACCGTCGCAGAGGGTAATGACTTCAGATCCAAGTAAGGCAAGCCAATCACCGGCCTCCCGCCCTCGGCCAAAGATCGTTATTGTCATGCCCGCTTACAATGCGGCCCTGACGCTTGAGAAAACCTACTACGCCTTGCCGACGGGAAGTTACGATCAAATCATCCTGGTTGACGATGCGAGCTCGGACAACACGCTGGAAGTCGCCTCAAAACTAAACATCCTCACGATTCGTCACCGCAAAAACCGGGGCTACGGCGGTAATCAAAAAACGTGCTACACCAAGGCCATCGAGCAGGGTGCCGAGATCGTTGTGATGCTTCACCCTGACTACCAATACGACCCTACCATTGTCACTGATATTGTCCAGCCTCTGCTGGAAGGCGAAGCCGACGTGGTGCTCGCTTCCCGCATGCTTGGCCGCCCGCTCCGCGGGGGAATGCCCCTTTACAAGTTCATCGCCAACAAGTTCCTGACGAACCTGGAGAACATGATTCTGAGGACCCGGTTTTCCGAGTTTCACACGGGCTACCGAGCCTACAGCCGCAAAGCTCTGGAGAGTGTCAACTTTGAATCTAACTCGGAGAATTTCGTTTTCGACAACGAGATCCTGGTCCAGTTCGTGTTGAAAGGAATGCGATTCAAAGAGATCCCGGTTTCGACACGCTACTCCTTCGACTCATCTTCAGTGAGTTTCCGCGCGGGTGTTGTCTATGGCCTGTCCATTCTGCTGACGATGGCCAAGTACCTGTTGTTCAAATGGGGATTGGTGCGATTCAAGCAATTCAACTGATGCCTGGCCCCGACTCCGAAGCCTGTCCGGCTTGCGGTTCTTGGCAATCCGGTTTCCGGCCAACATCTTCGAAAAGCCGTAAACTTCGTTTCTGCTTGGAATGCGGATTGGCCTTAACGGATCCTCGTCCAACGTCCGAACAGCTCGACCAGAGCTATTCTGAGGCTTACTACGGACCCGAGAACGTCAAGTTCGTCTCTCCCGTCGAACGCTTTGTCAGATGGCAGACTGCCCAACGCGCTCGCTGGATTCATCGGCTGATCCCTGGAAATAGTCGGGTTCTCGAGCTGGGTTGTGGTCGGGGAGCCCTGCTGGAAGAGCTGGCCCAGCTTGGACATGAAGCCTATGGAACCGAACGATCCGAACTGGCCGCCAGAAGAGCCCGGCGGAGCGTGGGAGTCCATGTCTTTTCCGAGGACTTGCAGGACTGTCGTTTCCCGTCGGATCGTTTCGACGCCGTGATTCTGTGGCATGTCCTGGAGCACCTGGGCGATGTCTCCTCGGCTCTGGAAGAGATTTGCCGAATCCTGAGGCCACAGGGAGTCCTCATACTGGAAGTGCCCAATCTCGACAGTCTCCAGGCGACGCTTTCAGGCCGGCATTGGTTTCATTTGGACGTCGAAAGACACCTCTATCATTTTGGTCCCAACAACATCCGATCACTCCTGACCCGACACGGGTTTCGCCCCGGGCCGATCGGTACCTTTTCGCTAGAACAGGGCCCTTACGGGGTCCTGCAAAGCGCGATGAACCACTTTTCGGATGAACCTGAGCTTCTTTACCGGATCCTCAAGCGGGAGATCCGGCTCTCACGCTGGCAAAGTTTGGTTCAGTATGGCAGTGGAGCGCTGCTCTTTCTGCCAGCGATCGTTTTCGCGTGCTTTGAAGCGGCTGTCGGTCGAGGAAGTGTCCTTCGCATCGTGGCACCCAAAGCCGGCGTTACTCCAACCTCTCCCCCTTGAGCGCCATGCCGGATCACGGATCATTCCAGTCATACGATGCGGGCTCGCTCAGAGTGCCTCGAAGCGACCGTTGGCTTTTGGCGCTCTTGCTTCTGGCGACCTTCCTCCTCTACCTGGGATCGCTGCCTAAGGAATTTACCAACTGGGATGATGGCACTTACGTCGTCAACAATCCGCTCATCCGCTCCTTCTCTTTGAGCAATCTGAATAAGATCGTCACGGAACCCTACTTCGCCAACTATGCGCCGCTTACCCTGCTGTCCTATGCTCTCGACTACCAGCTATGGGAATTGAACGCAGCCGGTTATCACTTTCATAACGTTGCACTGCACTTGGCCTGCGTGGTGGCCCTGTTTGTTCTTCTGCAGCACTTTGGCCTGCCGAAGGCCGTGGTGTGGCTGACCACTGTTCTTTTCGCCCTTCACCCGATCAACGTTGAGTCGGTGAGCTGGACTTCGGAACGGAAGAATTTGCTTGCGACCCTCTTCTTTTTCCTGTCGTTTGATCACTACATCCGTTTTACGAAACAGAAACGGCCCATACATTATCTGACGTCTCTATTGTTCTTCCTGCTGTCTCTGCTTTCGAAAGCCAGTACCATCGTCGGCCCTCTGGCCTTCCTGGCCTACGATTACGCCTTCAGCTCAAAACGGATCAGAGATCTGAAGCTCTACGATAAATTGCCCTTTTTCATCGCATCCGAGGTCCTGGCGTTCTTGTCGATCCATGCGGCTGGAGCGGGAAGTGCTCTGACGTCCTACCATCGGGGAGGAGCGGCGCTGAGCCTGTTCGCCAGCGGGTTTTTGTTTGGAGAGTATCTGAAGCTCTTGCTCTGGCCGGTTGAGCTGACTGCCATCATCTATCCCAGTCGGGATCCCAGCTGGGGAGACCTCTGGATCTGGGCCGCCATCGCGGCATTCGGAGCTGCGGCGGTCCTTACCTACCGTGCATCCAGGCAGGCATTCTTCTGGTTGTCTTTCTTTGTCATTTTTCTCATCCCGGTCCTGAACCTCGTTCCCTTGCCCGTGATGATGGCCAACCGGTATCTCCACATTTCTCAGGTTGGTATCTGGGTGCTTTTGGCAAGTCTCACGGGACTGGCGTATCGAAGTCTGACTCGCTGGCGTTTGATGAGGAGCCTGGCGTTTTGCCTCATGGCGGGCTGGCTGGTGTTTCTTTGCTACAAGACCTGGGAGGCAACCCGGGTCTGGAGGAACTCCTACACTCTGTGGACCGACACGTTGAACAAGAACTTCTATGACGGTATTGCCCACTATAACCTTGGACTGCGGTTTCAAAACGACCAACAAATCAATCGCGCTGGACATCACTTCTTGATCTCTACACTGATCAATCCCAAGTACCACAACGGTCTTAGCGGCCTTGGGGCCTACTACTTCCAGCGGGGCCGACCGGAACTTGCCCTGCGGAAATTGTATGCGGCTACCAACGCTTCTCCCGATTCAGACGTCATCGCCAACAACCTTGGGAAAGTCTTGGCAGAGATGGGAGACGGCCCGAGAGCTTTGTTCATGTTTCTGAAGGCCACTTACCTAAACCCGGACAACATCGGAGCTTTCAACAACATCGCCATTTTGTACTTCAGGGCGGGCCAGATCGACTCTTCGCAGGAAATCTCGCGACTTATGATCCAGCGCTTCCCTGATTCCTGGGACGGTTATTTCCGACTGGGTTTATGTCTGGAGGCCAAAGGTGACCTGCCGGGCGCCCTCCAGGCCTGGGAAGAAAGTGAACGGCGGGTTGGAGCAGATAAAGCCATGAGCGCCGAGATTCAGTCACGACTGAACCGGGTACGACATAAACTATCGAGCCTCGCCCAGCCCGGCAGTTTCCCTGGCGGTTCGTAAGGAAGACAGCCTGATGCCCAGACTGAAACCGTTCGTCTTGACTGCCCTGCTTTCGGCCGTCGCGGTGAATGGGTTGTATCCAGGTGAGGTCTTTTATCAGGCCCGCTTTGTACTACTCTTTGCTGCCTTCCTCGGCCTTCTGGTCGTACTGGCTCATTCTGTAAAGACCGGAAATGCAGCCCGTGCCACCGCAGTTTGCCGCAAGAGTTTTGTGCCCCTGGTGGCGGTGTTTCCCGCAGTGCTGTTCTCCGTGAATCGCTGGAGGACCGAAGAGGTTTTCTGGCTCTTTTTGGCGTACTCCTGCCTCTTTGCGGTTGTACAGCTTTTAACGCTTACTGAGGAGGCGTACCTCTGGGCTTTTCTGGTCGTCGCCGGGGTCAGCTTTTGCGTTGAACTCCACGCCCTTTACCAACACCTGACCGGATTATCGGCGCTGAGGGAGGCCGTCAACCGCTCAGAGTTCCTGGACGAATCTTTTCGCTCTGGACTGCTGTCGAGGCTTGCTACCAGGCGGGTGTTTGCAAACTTTGCCTTGCCCAACACGCTGGCCGGCTTCCTGGTGATCGGCCTGCCGCTGCAAGCCTACCTATTTCGCAGAGGAGTAGACGCGCGTCGAACTTCCCCGGCACCGAACCCCGGAATGCTGCACCGCGTATTCCGGCACCCCGCCTTCCTGCCCCTGATGGGAGGCCAGCTGGCACTGCTTGGCGTTTGCCTGTTGCTGACGAAATCGTTCGGCGGATGGGTCTGTCTCCTGGTATCGATGGCGGCCGTGGGAAGCCTGAGTATCCCTCGGTCAAGTTTTCGAAAGCCTCGAGTGCTGGCAGGGCTGGCGGGTTTGCTGACCCTCCTCGTTGCCTGGATGGCGTGGCTCACTCATAGTCGCGGATTTGGATTGCTAGAGCTTTCAGCCGCCGAGAATCCGATCGCCCTCCGCTGGATCAACTTCACGACAGCCCTGAAGATCGTTCGTGACTTCCCTCTGACAGGTGTGGGACTCGGGAACTACGGAACGCTCAATCCGAGATATCAAAGCTCCCCCTTGTTCGTAACACAGTATGCCCACAACACCCCGCTTCAGCTCCTGGCGGAGGGCGGCCTGGCTTTGTTCCTTCTTTCCGCTTTGGCGTTGCTTTGGATTCTGGCGGGTCGAACCCGGCCGTCTCAGAAACCCGACGCCATACAGGTAGCACTGATCGGGGCGTTGGCAGCCTGGTCCGCTCACAACTTACTGGATATCAACTTGTATTTCCCAAGCGTAGGCGGACTGGGCATCCTGATCCTGGCACTTCTATGCAAGTCGATCCGGGACGGTTGGGAAACGCATAGCGCAACCGTCAGGCAGGAAAGCCACGCGCCACGCTCAACATCAGCGACTCGGGCGTCGTGGCTGTGGGGCGGGAGGGGATGGGTGGGACTCTGGTCGGGCGGGTTGCTCCTGGCGACTGTCCTGGTCTGCAAAAGCTACTTGGCCCAGACGTTTTTCGTCCTGGCAAGCGAATCGGTGCAGGGCAAAGACTACGAACGGGCTGGACGCCTTGGACGTTACGCCCTTTTTTTTGAGCCCGCACATCCGGAGATTCTCATCCTCAACGCCAAGCTTGACATTCTTCGTGCCAATCCGCGTCCCAACTCTGATAAGCCGGGTTTGTTGCGGAACCTGCGGAATGCCTATGAGCAAGCGGTCAAGAGCGATCCGTTCAACGCCGAGTATCACCATGAACTGGGACGAGTCTTGGGTGCGTTGGGGGACAGGGCGGAGGCTGACCGAATGAGGGAGCGGGCCATGCAGCTCTTTCCGTCGGAAGGGAGGTATCGGCCTGAGGATCATTGAGCGTGCCGCAAAAGATTCGTTTTGGAGGCATGACAATTCTTGTCACATCGGGGCCGCTGAGTGCCGAAGTTTAGCTCGGACGGAAATCGGGTTTTAATATGAGAGCTGTTTCTATTTCATTTCAAATGAATCACATAATGGGTGCTAATGGGCGCCTTTTGGAATGCCGATGAATCGATTCAGAACTTGGAATTGAATCTGCTGTGGGGAGACTCGAATCGGGATGCAAGATCAACCAGGTTGCAGGCAAGTTCAGGTACGAAATCAGGTCATGATCAACCAGGCGACCACAACTCAGATCAGCCAAAGCAAAGGGCAGCAGGGTTATTCACTCGTGGAGCTTCTCATTGCTCTGGCGATTATTCTGATTCTTGCGGCTTTGGCGGTGCCCAATTACATGGCAGCCAAGGCCAGGGCAAACGAGGCGGCTGCGGCCAGTTCGGTGAGGGCAATCATCAGCGCTCAGAATCTCTACAGAAACACCTTCGGTAACTTCGGGACCTTGAGCAGCCTTGGCGGGGAGTATCTCACGGACAACGTTCTGGCATCGGGATACAAGAGCGGATATTACTTCGACTCCACACCTGGGGCGTCTGCCGATCTTCAGTTCAGTGTGGAGGCAACTCCTCAACTCTCGATTGGGCCGTCTGCCACGGGGCAGCGGCACTACTACGGGGACGAGTCCGCCGTGATCCGCTTCAGCCTGACGGGATCGGCTACTTCCTCAAGTCCCGTGATCGATTAGCTGTGCGATTCAGTAAGGTAGGAACCAAACAACGTTAAGTCAAAACGAAAAGGAGACTGTAATGAAGAAAGGTAAGAAGAAGGGTAACAAGGGGTTTTCATTGATTGAGTTGTTGATCGTCGTGGCGATCATCCTGATCATTGCGGCTATCGCAATTCCCAACCTGTTGCGCGCGCGCCGCTCGGCCAACGAAGGATCCGCCACGGCTTCGATGAGAACCATCGGCAGCGGAGAGCTGCTCTATCGTTCCACGCAGGGCGCCTTCGGAACGCTGGCTCAGTTGTCGGCTGACAGCATTATCGACAATGTCCTTGGCAGCGGAACCAAGAGCGGGTATGCCTTCGCAGCTACTCCGGACGCAACTTCTCCGACTCTGCAGTTCACTTCCGTTGGAACGCCCTCGGTCTCGACGGGTGCCACCCAGACGGGAGCACGTTTCTTCTTCGTGGATGAAACCCAGGTGGTACGATTCAATCTGGGTGGCAGCGCCACATCCGGATCGAGCGCCATCGGCAACTAATGCAGTCTGCAGGAAGGCGGCAAGCTAGGGCGGGGGGCTTTGGCCCCCCGTTTTTTTTGAGCCAAGGAAACCCCTGCCAGAGGTTATACTAACGTCATTACGAACAACGCCCCAGGCTCTTCCCTCACCGTCTCTTAAACTTTAGACTAATGCCGAGGAACCGAAAGGAGCATAGTCATGAAGAAAGACGACAAGGGTTTTTCACTGATCGAGCTGTTGATCGTTGTGGCGATCATCCTGATTATTGCGGCCATCGCAATTCCCAACCTGTTGCGCGCGCGCCGCTCGGCCAACGAAGGGTCCGCCACGGCTTCGATGAGAACCATCGGCAGCGGAGAGCTGCTCTATCGTTCCACGCAGGGCGCCTTCGGAACGCTGGCTCAGTTGTCGGCTGACAGCATTATCGACAATGTTCTCGGCAGCGGAACCAAGAGTGGATATGTGTTCTCCGCCACGCCGGATGCGACCTCTCCAGCCTTGCAGTTTACTGCTGCCGGAACACCCCAAGTCTCAACCGGTGCCACCCAGACGGGAGCGCGTTTCTTCTTCGTGGACGAGACTCAGGTGGTGCGTTTCAATTTGGGAGGAGCGGCGACATCCGGCTCAGGTGCCATCGGCAACTGATGCGCTTGTAGGCGGTTGCAGAGGTGGGTCGATCGTCTCCGCCTTTTTTGCCTATTCAAATCAGGCTTGAATCAAGTATAACTTCGCAGACTGAAGTGATTAGTGGTTCCATGCCTGAAGTCATTCTCACCTCCAAGCTGACCAAGATCTACCGAGCCGGGTTCTGGAAGAATCGCTCTCTCTGCGCGCTGGACCAGCTGGACCTTCAAGTATTCGAAAACGAGGTCTTTGGCTACCTCGGGCCGAACGGTGCCGGGAAATCAACCACGCTGAAGCTGTTGATGTCCCTGATCTACCCCACCTCCGGAACAGCAGAGATCCTTGGGAAGCCCGTGACCGATGTAAGCACCCGGCACCACATTGGCTACCTTCCCGAAAACCCGTTCTTTTACGAGTACCTTACCGCCCAGGAATTTCTGTCTTATTATGCTGGATTGTTCGATCTACCTCCTCTCAAGATCTCGCAACGTGTGGAGCACCTGCTCAAGCTGACCGACGTGTACCATGCCCGTAAGCTTCAGCTCCGAAAATTCTCCAAAGGAATGATCCAGCGAGTGGGCATTGCCCAGGCTTTGGTAAACGACCCTAAGATCGTTTTCCTGGATGAGCCCATGTCCGGACTCGATCCCATCGGCCGCCGCGAAGTCCGCGACTTGATTCTGCGGTTGAAAAAGGAGGGAAAGACCGTTTTCTTCTCCACTCACATCTTGAACGATGTCGAGACGCTCTGCGACCGAGTGGGAGTGCTCTGTCGCGGCAGGTTGATTGGTTCCGGCCGGCTCAACGAGTTGATTTCTCAGGAAGTCAGCCACATGGAGGTCATCGTGGACAACGTGAGCTTGGAGACGCTGCGAGAAGTGCTGGACTCCACCGTCCCCATCCGCCAGACGGGCAGCACGCTCCAACTCGAACTCACTACGGATCGGCCGGTGGGTCCCCTGGTCTCCGCGGTGGAGGGGGCAGGGGGCAAGATCCTGTCTGCCACCCCTGTTCGCCAGACCATGGAGGATTACTTCTTCAACCTGCTCGGCAATGCCCACGCCCAGCCAGACCAGGCACTTCCCCAACCAGCGGGCAAAGCGCCGTCACAGAATCGTTAGGCAAAGATGAAGATTGGCTCCATCGCTCAAAACACCTTCAAAGAATGCGTTCGGGATAAAGTCCTCTACAACCTGGTGATCTTTGGCGTTCTCATCATCGCCAGCTCTTTGATCCTGGGTAGCATCACCATCGGGGACGTCAAACAGATCATCATCAATTTAGGACTCAGTACCCTGTCCATTTTCGGAACGATGATTGCCATCTTCATCGGCATCCAACTCGTCTTCAAGGAGATCGACAAGAAGACAGTCTACAGCCTGCTGGCAAAGCCGGTGGCTCGCTACGAGTTCGTGCTGGGCAAGTTTTTAGGCCTGGCGCTTACCCTGACGGTCAACATCTGTGTCATGCTGGCAGGAATCTACGCTGCCATCCTGTACCTCAGGCGATCCTTTGAATTCTCCGACATTCAAGTCTTCTTCGCCGGCATCTTGATCCTGGTGGAGTTGCTTCTGGTGGTATCGATTGCGCTGTGCTTCTCCACCTTCTCAACACCCGCGTTCTCCGCCTTATTCACATTCTGTCTTTATGTCATCGGTCACTTTAATGCCGATATCCGTCAGTTCGGCAGCACCAGCAGCTCAGCTTTCACCCAGTTGCTGACCACGAGCTTCTACTACCTGCTGCCCAACTTCGGAAACTTCGAAATTATTTCGCAAACGGCGCACGGCCGTTTTCTATCGGTCGAGGCTTACCTTCTGACGATGATTTACGGATTTCTCTACATCTCGGCAAGCGTTGCTCTGGCCATCGTGATCTTCCAGAAGAGAAACTTCAAATGATCCGGACGGCTCTCGCGGTCGCAGCAGCGTTCCTCGGCATCGGCTGGATCCAGACGCAGATCGATCGTCTGATGGGACCTTTTCGGTCCACTGAAGAGGCCCTCTACCTTCCTTCGGGAAACGTCATCAAGAAAGTATCTCTCGGGCATTCAGGGCTCCTGGGGGATATCTACTGGATGCGGGCCGTGCAGTATTACGGCGGGAAACGACTCAAGAACGAAAAGCGCTTTGACTTGCTCGATCCCCTTCTGGAGATCAGCACGACGCTGGATCCTCATCTGCTTCATGCCTACCGTTTCGGGGCCATCTTCCTGTCCGAGGAGTCTCCCATTGGAGCAGAGCAGCCGGAAAAAGCCATCGTGCTGCTCGAAAAGGGGATCAAGCACAACCCCGGAGAGTGGCAGCTCTATCGAGACCTCGGCTTTGTCTACTACTGGTATCTCCAGGATTATCGGAAGGCGGCGGAGGCTTTCCTGGAGGGAAGCAAGAACCCGAACTCGGCCCTGTGGATGAGAACCTTTGCAGCAGAGCTGCTCGACAAAGGGGGGAACCGGGCGAATGCCCGCTTTCTCTGGCAGCAAGTTTACGAATCGTCGGAAAATGAGCAGGTTCGCAAGAATGCCCGCGAACACTTGATCCGCCTGACCGCAGAAGAAGACTTGGAGACACTCAACGCCCTAGTCGCCAAAGTCGAGACCCGTCTCGGCAGGAAACTCTCCTCGCTCACGGAGCTGGTTCAGATGGGCTTCTTCAAGTCGGTCCCGACCGACCCTAAAGGGTTCCCATATTCCTACGACCCAGCATCGGGAGAAGTGCTTCTATCCCCTAGCAGCACCGTTCGCCGCAACTGAGTCCACAAGGGCACCCATCCCTTGAACTCGAGCAACGTTCGGTCTTCACGCGGCGGGCTGTGCTAGACCTCTACCTCCGCCAGGCGCAGAGCCTGCTCGCGAATGGCGCGCAGGTCCAACTTTCCGCTGCCCAGGATAGGGATTTTCTCCACGCGGTAGTAGGCATTGGAGCGCGGAGTCCAAAGGTTGGGTAGACCGGTCGCCGGCAATTGGGACTGAATTTCCTTCACCTTATCCTCGCCCAGGGTGTGGAGAACCACCAGCTTTTCCCCCTTTCTCTCGTCCGGCACTCCCGTGACCGCGAACGCCACTTCGGCTCCGCCCAACAGATTGTGCAGTGCTTCTTCGACTTTCAAGTGTGGGACCATCTCTCCACCGATCTTACTGAAACGGGAGAGTCGATCTGTAATCGTCAGAAACCCGTCGGAGTCCATCATGGCCAGATCGCCGGTCACGTACCAGCCCTCCTTGAGGACCTCGGCGGTTTTTTCGGGCCGATTCAGGTAACCCAGCATCACGTTTGGACCTTTCACCAGCAGAAGGCCGGCGTTTCCCGGAGGCAAAGGTTCGAACGTGTCAGGGTCCACAATACGAGCACTGATGCCGGGAAGCGGATGGCCGATCCTGCCCCGCTTTTGGCCTACCTGGTAAAAGCCCGCCGATCGGAAGTCCGGGATGTTGACGCTCACAATGGGGGCGCATTCCGTGCAACCGTAACCCTCCATAGGACGAATCCCAAACTTGTCCTCAAAGGCCAGAGCCAATCGATCACTTAGCTTTTCTGCTCCCACCATGACAAAGCGCAGGCTGCCGAAATCTTCGGGAGCACAGCGTTTTAGATACCCCTGCAGAAAAGTTGGAGTGGCCACCAACAGTGTCCCCCGATAACGCCCGCACAGGGCTCCCACGACGCGAGAATCCAGAGGGTTCGGATGATACACCGCCCCCATCCCCATCAAGAAGGGGAACCACAGCGTGCCGGTGAAGCCGAATGAGTGGAAGAAGGGCAGCACTCCGATGATGCGATCTCGCTTGGTAACCCGGAATACCTGCGACAGCCCCTGCAGGTTGGAGTAGATGTTGTGGTGCGACAACATCACGCCTTTAGGGTCTCCTGTGCTCCCGCTGGAGAAGATCACCGTCGCCAGATCGTCGATATTGGCGCCAGCCCTGGCTCCGAGAAAACGCTGCAAAAGACCGGCAGGCAGCAACAGAGCCGCAGCCAGAGCACTCAGCAAGCGCCCCTTAGTCTTGAACTGAACCAGGTCTTCCAAAAAAACGGCCGTCTCGGGAACCGTCAGTTTGACCTTTTCCAAGAGCTGCCGCGAACAGACGATGGTGCGGATCCGGCATTGAGCAATACAGGAATCCAACACCGACTGGGACACGGTGTAGTTCAGATTGACCGGAATTCTGCCGGACAGCAGGACCGCGATGTTGGCGGCTGCGCCGGCGACCGATGGGGGGATCAGCAATCCAACCATACTCTGATCCGCCCATTTGGGCTGCAACAATCGAGCCAGGAAGACGCTCCTCATCAGCAGCCCCACGTAGCTGACCCGTGGGTTCATGCCGTCGGCCGCAGCAAACCGGAAAGGATGATGCCGGACTTCACGCACAAAGGCTCGCTGCAACTGCCTCTGATCCCGCCGCCGGAAACGGAAGGCCGACGTGGCCAGTTCTTGCACCGCCTGCCTGACGGACTCGGCGCTCGAGTCTCCCGGCATTTGCGGTCCGAAGGTAACGGTGACGGGAGCCAGTTTGCGCTCTGGAATCTTCCACAGAAACTTTCCCCGGGAGAAACTGAAGATGCTGCCCCAAACGCCGCCAAGATTGACGGGCACAATGGGGGCCGTGACATTCTTCATGATCCGCTCGAAGCCCTTGCGAAACGGAAGCAACTGTCCTGTCCTCGTAATCTGTCCCTCCGCAAAGATGCAGACGGCCTCACCGGATTCGATCGAACGGGAAGCTTCACGCAAAGCGTGAATCAGCGCCCGCGCCCCCTGTTTTCCCGAGACCGGGATAGCGCCCATGATCCGGGCAAACGGCTTGATCAGCGGCAGATCATAGATGTCCTTTTCCATCAGAAAGCGAATGGGGCGGTCGGTGGAAGCAATCAAAAGCAAGGCATCGATGAACGAAAGGTGGTTGGAGACAAACAGCACGCCGTTCTTGTCAGGGATGTTTTCCCGGCCCGTCACTTTGATGCGGTAAAGAGAGTGAGTCAGCATCCACAACAGCAGGCGCAACAACGAGTCGGGCAACAGCCAGGAAACATAAACGGTGGCCGCTACGGTCAATACTCCGCCCAAGAGGAATACCAGGGAAGGCGTGAGGCTCAGCGGGACCGTGAGGATCCAGTACACGCCGGCGGTCACCATCATGCCGACGAACGTCATCAGATTCGCCATGGCAATGATCGAACCTTTGATGGCTGGATCGGGGCGGTGCTGCAGCAGCGCGTTGATCGGCACTATGAAGAAGCCAGACATGAACCCGAGGGCCGTTAGCAGCCCCGCCACCTGTGCAAAGCCCAAGCCGGGAACCGCAAGCCAGAGCGAAAAGACGGAAATCCCGATGGACCCCAACGGAATCAAGCCATATTCGATCTTGTTGCCCGACAAATGTCCGGCCAGGTAACTTCCTGCGCCAATCCCCAAGGCCAAAGCAGCCAGAAGGTAGCCAATCCGCGTTTCGGGAAGCTCCAGCACCTGGCTTCCATAGAGGAGGATGTTGGACTGAAAGAGGGCCCCCAGGAACCAGAAGTACACGCTGCCCACAACTGCCAGCCAAAGCACTCGGTCCTTGCGCGATTCCTTAAGGTACCGCACCAGCTCGGCGAGAAAGTTCAATCGAAACTCTGCCCTTGGATCGGCCGGGCGAAGCCGATCAATGCCGGAACTGGTCAACACTCCGGCCAGAGCCAGCCCAACCAGGATGAACCCGGAGACCTGCAGTTGGTTCCTGAAGGCCTCGACGAGGAAAGAACCCGCTACCGTTCCCAGGATGATGGCCAGAAAGGTGGTCATCTCTAAAATGCCGTTGCCCCAGGACAATCGTCGCTCCGGCAAGAGTTCGGGCAGGATTCCGTACTTGGTTGGTCCAAAAAACGCCGACTGGGCCCCCATCAAAAACAGAATACCCAGCGCCAGGTTGAAGTGGCCGGTCCAGAGGGCAAGAGTAGCCAAGGCCATGATGCCCACCTCGGCGATCTTTGTCCCTACGGTGACCAGCCGTTTGCTGAAGCGATCGGCCAGAAAGCCGCCATGCATGGAGAACAGGAGGAAGGGCAGGGTAAACAGGACCAGGGCTACCGACACCACGGTGTTGGCTTGTTGCGGGGTGGTGGCCAGCGAAATGCCCACCAGCGTCACGACATTCTTGTAGGCGTTGTCGCTGAACGCCCCCTGGAACTGCGTGGCGATCAGGTACCAAAAACCCCTGGCTGACGGGTTTGAGCTCATGTTTCAAGCATCCCCTTTGAGCGTTTCGGGAGTTCTGCAGGGGCCCAGTTTCACTCGTCGACCCACTTCGGCGTCTTCTTCTCTTGGCCGCACGCTTTCAACCCTCCACCCGGGGCATCCTGCGAAGTTCGAAAATCCTTACCAGCACGTAGGCAATCAACGCAAACACGAAGAAAACCAACAAGAGCCAGGCAATCCCCTGCAAGGCGCCGATGATCGTGCGATACACCTCTAACACCCAGCGGTCAAGTGTCAGGCTGATCACCTGGTCTCCCGAGCGATAGCTTGGCGTAATGTACTTCTCCAACTCCCAGATGCGAACCCCACTCGAAATACCCACCACAAACACGGCAAAACCTAAGTAGCGTTTCCAGGCGACGCTGATCTCATCGGCAACAATTCGCTTGAGAACACCCTCCAGAGGCTTGTCAAACATGCGGCTGACAACCCAGCACACGGCCACTGCAATCATGAACGTCACGGCCAACAGAGTAAGGAACATGGACGGTCTCCTTTCCTACCTTGCCGGTCAACACACGGCGCGGTTTCGTTTGCGAAGAGGATAGGAGAAACTCGATCCGGAACACTAACGCCTGTAGGACAGTTTATCAAGTGTCACAGGCTGCTTCATGCGGAAGTATGGCACCACCAGCGCGGGGGCGGTGCCCAGGGAGGATTCGAGCGAGCTCGACTCAGATTCAGACGTGAGGGAGGGCGGGTGCTCGGCGGGCGGCTTCCGGCCCGTTTCGACATGCCTGCAGGACCGGAAGCCGTTAAGTGGATAGCTATGGGGGTGCTACCGCTTCGGAGGCAGAGTGACCTCGATCGGCTGTTCCAGCCGGAAATCCAGTTTGGTTTCCGATGGGATCTTCACCTGTTGGCCTTTGGTCAGGACTTGGACTGCCGTGCCGCCTCCTGCTCCCACTCCGGCACCGATTGCAGCCCCTTTGCCGCCACCGGCAATCGCGCCGATCGCAGTTCCAATGGCCGCCCCAATAGCGGTCTTCTTAACCGTGTCTTTTCCTCGCGAACCCCCAACCTCTTCATAGACCGTACTGTCGACCTTGTACGTTTTCCCCTGAAAGTCGATGCGATCCAACTGGAGTCTAAGCTCGCTTCTCCCTGAGAGTTTCCCCGCGGTCTTGGCGTCCGTCAGGATGACGTGCACATCCGCGCCTTTTGGAATCACCACTTCCTCCCCGACTACGATGGGAGCATCCAGCGACGCTTGGAACTTCTCCCCAGGGCGGTGGGTTTCCGAATCGACGGAGTCGATCATCTGGATTCGAATGCCGGTGCCGCTTGGAATCGTCACGACTCTGGGAGCGGGTGGGGGAGCAGGGAGGCTTTGGGCCGGCGGACTGAGCGACCGCGTCGCCTCAGGAACCACTTCCGGAGGGGTGACTCGTGCTGGCGGATTCTCAACTGGAGGAGGAGAAGCTTTCGACACCGTCGTCGGTTTCGGCCGTGAGGACTGGGCCGTCTTGGTGGGAGCTCTTTGAGGCTCCGCTCTTGGAGAGCCCAGTTGAGCCGTCTCTGTGGCAGGCGATTCGGGCGCTGCGACTGCCAACAAATCGTTTACCTTCTTTACGCCCGCCGTCTCATTGGCCAATTTGTAGGCCTGCAAGCGCGCAAGCTCGCTCGAAACTTCACCCGAAAGGGTAACCTCCCCTCCACTGACCGAGACCTCCACCCGCTCATTCTGCAACTCCGGATTCGAGTAGTAGCTGGCCTTAATCGCTTCCGCGATTTGGGTGTCATCGGGAACCTTCGCACAGGCGACAAAGGATACAACGAAGAAAAAGGCGACGAAACTGGCTATTGGTTTGCTCACGTTCAGGCGCATGATTTCGGCCCTCCTTATGCTGACTTCGATGCAGGAATGCGACAATTTGTTTCACAAGCAATGTTGCCTGTCCTAGTTGTCGTCAGATCACAGGGACACCTTCAGTCTCTTCCGAACGGATTTCGGGATTAGATGACGGGGCGAGGTGCCGTTCAGATTCGGCTGCGGTTGCGGGTGGATGGGTCCGAGGTAGGAATGCCAGAGCGTTCCATAGGAGGGAAGCAACTCCTCCCCCAACCGGATGGGTTAAGCGCCGTAGCCAAACCGAGTTAGATTCGGCCGCTCGTCGATCTCAAATCTTGATGGCCTTGCCGAAAGCCAGTTGGATGACTTCTTCCGGATTGACGTCAGAGACCAGCACGCACGTGATCTCGCCTTCCGGCCAAAAGGCCAGAGTCAGCCCGTCCTGACGATAGATATGAAATTGAATCCCGTTGTGCTCGCGCACTTCGGACGGTGGGGGAAGTTCGGCTATTTTCCCTGGATACATCTGGCAGATCAGAAACTTGTCCCGCTCTCCATGGTAGACGAAGAGAGCACTTTTCCGGTTCACAAGCCGATGAACGCGACCTCCAACAAGCCGGTAGTTCATCATCCCGAGATCGAATACTCGAGTCTCAAAAGAGACCCCATGATCCCGGAAGTATTGTTCCATAGCCTGCACGTCCGGTGTTCGAAAGTCCAGAGACAGTCTTTCGGAGCGGTAAAGTCGGAAGTCCTTGGCCACCTCCAGGGGGAGCTGCGGAAAGCGAATGAAGTAGTTCAAAACGAACAACACGGCAACGAACAACATGAAGACGTAAGCGATGATGGGCCTGCGAGCCTGCCAACCGAGAACGGAATCGGGTGCCTCCAGCGCTGGACTCTCCTCACGGTCCAGAGCCCTCAGGACCTCACCGCGCAGAGCGGCCGGGGCCTGGCCAGACGCGTATCGCGCGGCTGCAAACTGACGAGTCCACAGCAGGGCCTCGAACACAGAACGGCACCGGGCACAGCCAGCCAGGTGCGATTCCACCACGACGCGGTCTTCAGCTCCCAGCCGGTTGTCCAGGAGGTCCTGGATCTCTTCCTCGTAGTGCCGGGTCTCGGCGTTCATGTTCATAGGGAGGAGTTCTTTAAATATCCCATTTTCCGTGCGAAAGAGTGAAGCTCAACAAACAACTGCTGGCGGGCCCGAAAAAGCCGCGACCGCAACGTGCCCACCGGACAGCTCAGCACTCCGGCCGCTTCTTCGTAGGACAGCCCTTCCACATCCACCAGCAACACGGCGGCCCTGAATTCCTCCTGAAGCCGCCGCAAGGCTTCGTCCACCTCCGGGCTGTTCCAGTTCAAGTCTGCATCTCGGAGGACTTCGAGGTCTCGCCCCTTCTCGCCCGCCCCGAGGGAATAGAGGAATCCTTCTTCGAGGCCTTCCAGCGAAACGGAACCGGGCTCCCGCCGCTCCTTCCGATATCGGTTGACAAAGACCGAATACAAAATTGTAAACAGCCAGGCTTTGGCGTTGGTTCCCGCCTCGAAGTTGGCGAAGGTCCGATAGGCGCGCAAAAACGTTTCTTGCACCAGATCGTGCGCGTCCTCTGTTGAGCGCAACAGCCGCACCGCGGTGTTGTACAGAGGATTCAGGTGAGGGAGGGCCAGGCGCTCGAATTCGTTTCGTTTGTCCACTGCACCTTTCCCTGGAGCCGTTGCCATCAAGAAAAATGCTCAGCGTGAAATCAATCTGTCAGCGTTTCGCGCTTACCCGCATTGGCGCGAGTTCTGAGGTCGGGGAACAAAAGGCCGACCCCGATTTTAGCCTCGTTCTCCGCTCGAGCCAAAGCTCAATTTCCCGGCTCTCTTTTTTTCACACACGGGAACTTTTCCGCTGTCGTCGTTGTTGAGGGTTGTGTAGGACCGGCGCATGGAGAGCACCTGCTTCCCGAGCCGGCCAACGATCTGCAAAATCCATCTTGAGGAGGATGTCCTATGAGTCAGACGAACCAAAGATCGGCGAGGTATTTCTTGAGCCTGCTGCTATTGAACCCCCTGTTTCCCTTCGCGGTCGAGGCCCAAGTCCCCAGCCGAGCTAAACCTCTGTTTCGTTCCACAACCATTACAGAGTCGGGCTCTTATCGCTTAATCGAGAGCTTCAGCTCGGCTTCAGCCATCGTGATTCAGGCCGACAACGTGACGTTGGATTTGGACGGCCATTCGATGACAGGGCCTGGGAACAAGCAAGGAATCGGAGTTTCTATCGAAGGAGCCAACAACGTGCGCGTCCACAACGGCCATCTGTCCGACTTCGGGATCGGCGTTCGGGTCATGAATTCGGCAAACGTGCAGCTCGATGGGTTGCAGATCAACGGTCACGATCTGGGCGGAACCCCACCGGATATCGAAATCGGTGTGTTGATCCTCAACTCGCGGGCCGTTGTCGTCGAGAACAACGCCATCAGCCGCACCTTTCTGGGCATCTTCGTGCGGGGAGGGAGCAGCGCAGGCAACCGCATTGCAGGCAATACCCTGACCGGCGGCAACAACGGCGCACTGGCCATCTGCTACAATCCCGCCACCGCGGTCGGAGCCGATCCAGCACCCCAAGGAGATCTTGTGGAGGGCAACTTGATTTCACGCTTCAACATCGGTATTGCGACCAGCATTGCCACAGCAGGAAACGTCTTCCGGAATAACGCGATCGCCTATTTTGGTATGGCGGTCAACGAGAACACACCGGGGGCGAACATCTTCCTGGACAATCAAACCATTCAAATCATCCCCTGAAGCCAGGCAACTCGCCAGCCCAGGGCCTTGCTCTGGGCTGACGAGTTGTGGCGCCTCCGCAGCGGTGCAACCCGTCCCTGATCCATTCTCCACCATCGCGTCAACATGTGCGACGATTCTGGGTTCGGTGCCGCACTGGACCTGATTTCCGGATGTTCCGAGTCCCCTGCCCCAACGCTTATCCTCCATTTGACGGAATGACGTTCCATTCGAGACTCCTTCGCATGCATTCTCAGGCGCTCCAGATGGCGTTCTCCTTTTCGGCGACTTTCCAAGTTGTCTGATTGCTTAGCGCAAATCAGCCATCCCCAGAGGCCATTCAACTCTGCTGCGATCGTGGCTAACGTCGGAAAAGACTCTCTTCGACTCTCCCACTCGATCCAATTTGCGTCGCTTCACGCGCCGAAGGCACAGTAACTCGTCAGCCCAGGGCACCGCCCTGGGAATCGGATTCGAAAAAGGACCCCAGCCCTGAAAGGGTGCAACCCGACCTGCAATCCAGCCCATTAATCCCACACATACGGTTCATCATAGGCCACCCGGTATTTCTCCAGCAATCGGCGGAATTCCTCTTGAAACGTCAGCTTTCGATGATGATCCTCTTGTTGCTGGACATAGCGGAGAACTGCCTTGGCCTGAGATTCACCGACAGAAAAGGCGCCATAGCCCGCCTGCCACGCGAAGACTCGAACCCCCTCAGCCTTCATCCATTTCGAGAAGCTCTTTTTCACCTCTTCCACGACTTCGCTCACCGCCATGGTTCGAGCCAGGAGCAAGAGGATGTGAACATGATCGGCCGTGCCACCTATTTGCAGCGACGGGCATCTCAGGTTTTCCAGGATCCCCACCTGATAGGCATGCAATCTCGGACGCAACGATGATTCGATCCACGGTTCACGGTTCTTGGTGCTGAACACGAGGTGCACCAGAATTTTCGAGAGCGATTGTGGCATATGGCGTGTCACGCCATTTCAGGGCTTATACCTGACTTGTGACCCCTATCCCAGGGCGTTGCCCTGGGCTGACGAGTTACTGCGCCTTTGGCGTGCTGCGACCTCTGGGCCTTCAGTTCTACAACATCCCTGGTACATTAGGAGCAATGGCCTGTTTGCGGTGGCGCCACCTGGCCCGTTCGATCCCCCTTTGGCTTTCCCAGTGTGCTAGAGTGACTGGCGACATTCCAGCTCGAAGGAAACATGCGAAATGAACCGTCGTCACTTATTGAGGCGGGCTCTCACGGCAACGGGAGCACTGGCACTGGGCCAGGGCGGGGTTACGTCATCCGCTCAATCGGTTCGCAACGAGCCGCTGATTATCGACGCGCATTGTCATGCCGGAACGGGAGAAGCGCTTACGGCGCCGTGGAGCACCTACGCGGATCCCGAGCTCACCTTGAAGCGGGCGCAAGAGGCCGGCATCTCCAAAACGATCATCTTTCCCATCAACAACCCGACCTACGAACGGCCCAACCGGGAGATTGCCGACATCGTCCGCCGCCATTCGGGAAAATTCATCGGTTTCGCCAAACATGACCCGGTCAAGGAAGCGGGAAACATCCGGGCTCTGTTGACTCGCGAAGTCCAGGAACTCGGCCTCAAGGGGGTGAAGCTCCACCAGGTGCCCACACGGGAGATGTTGGACACCGTTGCCGAGTTGAAGATCCCGGTGCTGTTCCATCCACCCAAGACCGCCGACTTCCACATGGTGGCGAGCGCTTATCCGCAAATCAGCTTCATCATGGCCCACCTCGGAAGCTTCGCTTCGCGCGATTGGACGGAACATCTGCAGGCCATCGACCTTGCCAGGCGCTACCCCAACGTCTTCCTGGAAACTTCGTCCGTGGTGTTCTTCAGGTACCTGGAACTGGCTGCGCAAGAATTGCCGGCCGAGAAACTCATTTTCGGCTCCGATGGGCCCGAGGTGGACTCTCGTGTGGAACTCCACAAAATCCGGCTTCTCAAATTGCCTGGGGCCTCCGAGCGGAAGGTGCTGGGAGAAAACATACTCCGCCTGTTGCCTGCCTGAGCTCGGGGGCAACCGTAAATGCACCTCCCTGATTCCCAGTATTCATGGTCTATGCTAGAGTCAGAATCTCTGATCTTGTTTGAAGCGAGGTAATCCCCATGAAAGCTATTGCGACATACATCTGTGCGCTGTTACTGGTCGGGGCCCAGGCTGTGGCCCAAAGTCCCGGCAAGACTCAACTGAAAGTCGGCGACATGGCTCCGGATTTCACGCTGCCTTCGACTGGGAGCGCACCCGTGAAGCTGTCGGATTTCCGAGGTAAGAAGAATGTGGTACTGGCCTTCTATCCCGCGGCCTTCACGGGCGGATGTACCAAGGAGATGCAGGCATACCAGTTCAACCTCAGCCAGTTCGAGGGCGCGGACACCCAGGTCTTTGGCGTCAGCACGGACAACACGCCTTCGCAGAAGCGCTTCGCGGAAGACCTGAAACTGGTGTTTCCTATGCTCAGTGACTTTGCCACGCGTCAGGTTTCGAAGGACTACGGTGTTCTGATCCCGGAACGGGGCATCGCCAGCCGGGCGACTTTTGTGATCGACAAAGAGGGGCGAATCCAGCACATCGAAGAAGGAACCGCAGCCATTGACGTCACTGGTGCCATGAACGTCTGTACTCGGTTGACCAAGAAATAGCTCATGCTTTTCTTGCCTGTGGCCCGCAGGAAAGGTTTTAGGACTGGGCACTCCGGCCGGCAATCGAGCCGGCCCCAGTGCCACGTCTTCCCCTCGAAGTTCTCCACGGAGTTTACATCACCACACGGGCAGATCGTATCGACGGTCGAGGACAGAAGCTAGCGTTTGCGGCAGCGTGTCGGCTGACCCTGGACGCGCCGGCGCTCTGAGCCACGAGGTCGACGCCCTTGAATGGTGTGGAACGAGCAGTGGGGTCGCAATCAGTCTGCGCGCCACGATGATGATCGAGGTCAATACACCGCTGCCAATCAGGAGGCGCCAACTCACCGTAGCATTGCTGATGCTGGCTTTCAGCGTGATGAGCTATTTCAATCGGACCATCATGTCGATCGCCGGTCCAAGCATTGTTAAGGAATTTGTTCTTTCTGAGACTGCCTTGGGCAGCGTTTTTTCGGCGTTCCTTCTGAGTTACGCTGTCTTGATGATCCCCGGCGGTTACCTTGCCGATCGCTATGGACCGCGACTCATCCTGGCCGGCATGGGACTGGGCTCGGCGCTGTTTACGGGCCTGACCGCGGTAGCTGGAGAACCTGGGTTGGGGACCTACCTTGGAATTGTTCCCTCCTTCCTCATGATGCGATTCGGTATGGGACTCTTCACGGCCCCGCTCTACCCCTCGTGTGCGCGCATGAACGCCAACTGGTTTAGGCCATTGGAGCGTGCTCGCGTCTGGGGCTTGATTTCGGCTGGAGCCGGAGTGGGCGGGGCCACCTCGCCCCTCTTGTTTTCCTGGATGATGGGACGCTACGGCTGGCGCCAGTCATTCTGGATATCAGCCTCCGCCACCGCAGCACTGGCTATTCTGTGGCTCTGGCTGGTACGGGATCACCCGTCTCGAGTGAGTGTGCCGGCATCCGCAAACGTCGGACCTCGAACGAGACGGCAGCCCCCTGCCCTCTCAAAGCCATGGCGGCGGCTTCTGACCAACCGTAGCCTGATGTGGTTGACGCTGGGATACAGTACGGTGGGCTACTTTGAGTACATCTTCTTCTTTTGGATCTACTACTACTTCAGTGAGGTCCGCCAGATGGGAGCCGATCAGAGCGCGATTTACACAACAGCGCTCTTTCTCACCTGGATGCTGCTGACTCCAATGGGCGGATGGATTTCCGACAGGCTGGTCCTTCGTTACGGTAAGCGTTCGGGGCGGCGACTCGTTCCGTTGGTTTGTCTGACCTCCAGCGCGGCAATGCTCTGCGTAGGGGTCAATCTTTCCGGTACCCTGAGTGTAGCCACGCTGCTTTCGCTGGCGCTGGGCTTTGCCGCCGCCACCGACGGTCCCTTCTGGGCGACCGCGATCGACCTGGGAGGCAGCGAAGCCGGAACCGCCAGCGGAATCATGAACACCGGCGCCAACGTCGGTGGCTTTATCGCTCCCATATTAACGCCCTGGCTCGCCTCGTTCATCGGATGGTCGGGAGCACTTTATTGCTCCAGCGCCATCGTGCTCACGGGAGTGGTTTGCTGGTTCTTTATCGATCTTGACTCGAGCGTCGATTCTCCCGGAGCCGACATTACGACACTCCAGTCGCTATCCGGCCAATCTTCCTCCTGACCCATGCGGAGTCTCTATGGGCCATCTTCAAGATCGATAGAGGTCAACGGTCTCCTTCGCTGGGTGTCGGGTTGGGCTCTGCCGGAAGGGTGGCTCCTCTTGGCTAGATCTGCAGGGAATTCCGGCTGGACTCGGGACCAAAGATGTGGAGTCCGAATTCCCGGGACAACTCCTGAAAGACGCGGATGCCCCGCACGCTGTTTCCCCTGGGGTCGAGGCGGGGGGAAAAGACGGCAACACCCATTCGGCCCGGCACCACGGCCAGGATCCCGCCGCTGACGCCACTCTTTGCGGGCAGTCCCACACTGTAGGCCCACTCGCCCGCGAAGTCGTACATACCACAGGTGTACATCACGGCCAGAATGTCTTTGACATATTCCTCGGCGACCGCCCGCTGCCCCGTTTGGGGATGAACTCCCTGATTGGCCAACGTCGCGGCCATCATCGCCAACTCATGGCAGTTGACCAGCACCGAACACTGCTGGAAATACAGCTCCAGGGTTTCTTCCACCCGCTCCCCGATCATGCCGAAGTTCAGCATCAAGTGTCCGATGGCGCGATTGCGATGTCCGGTGGACCTCTCCGAAAGGAACACCGCCGGATCGATGTGAACGTGGGAACCCGTGTAGCGCCGGAACATATCCAGCAGCAGATTGACCCGGTCCGTCAAGTCCTTGCCGGGGAGGAGGCCGGCGGTGGCAATCGCACCGGCGTTCACCATAGGATTGAACGGTCGATTGGAGCGCTCATCGAAGATGATGGAGTTGAACGCATCCCCCGAAGGTTCGACACCGACTTTGGTCAGGACGTGATCGCGGCCGTGATGTTCGAGTGCGAGACCGTAAACGAACGGCTTGGAGATGGATTGAATGGTGAATCTTTGAGAAGTGTCGCCGACTTCGACGATCTTTCCGTCGACGGTCACCAGACTGATCCCAAACCACTCAGGGTCCGCCTTGGCAAGTTCGGGAATATAGTCGGCAACCCTGCCCTCGGTCAGCGGCTGATACCGGGCATGGAGTTCGCGCAGGATCTGGCGGGCCGGCGAAGCCGCCGACTTCATGCGCTTCAGCAGCCCCTCGAGTTCGGTCGACTGAGTGTTTTCTCCAGTCATCGCAGCCTTGACCTCCCAGGCTCCTTCCGGCTGGCCGGCCGGAAGAACTTCAAGCAGTTAGCCGTCGGGCCACGCGGCTCAGCTCTTCGCTGAAAGGGTGGTTGGGGTAACGGAAGCAAAAGATGCCGCTGCTGGCAACTCGCACGATCTCCAGATTCAGTGGGAAGGCTCCCAGGATGGGAATGCCGTAGATGGATTCCACCTGCTGCTGAAGGGCGCTGACATCAGTACCAGCGGGGATCTTATTGATCAGCAGCTGCATCTCCGGGACATCCAGCTTCCGAGCCAGCTCCACGGTCACCGCGGTTCCTTGAAAGTCCTGATGATCAGGACGAAGAACGACGAGTAATTGATCGGAAATGGCCACCGACAGCAGCGTCTCTTCATTGACGCCTGGATGCGTGTCGATGAAGAGGTAATCGAGATTCAACTGGCTGACCAGGGCGCGAAATCCATCGTTGAGCAACGAGACCTCATAGCCCTGCTGCAGGATTCGTGCGATGTCCGCGACTTTCAAACTGGAGGGGATGAGGAACACATCCGAGATCTGGATGGGCACCCGCGCCTCCCGACGCATGAATTCGGTCACGTTGTAAGCGGCCTGCTCGATCGGACAGCGTCCCCACAGGAAATCGTTCAGCGAACGGTCCAGCTGCTGTTCCTTCAGTCCAAAGACCACGTGGATACCGGGCGATTGGATGTCGGTGTCGACGATGCCGACCCGCTTCCCCAAGCAGGCCACAGTAACGGCGAGATTGGCCGTAAGATTCGATTTCCCGGTCCCACCACGGAACGAGTGCACGGAAATGATCTTGCCCATTCGACACCTCCCCTGGGAGCTGGGCTTCCCCTCAGATACCCACCTCATCCCAGGCAGGCCAAGCGGCCCCCCAGCCTTCAGGATCCCTGCGCCGTGCCGTCCTGGCTTCGCAGCTTTCGGGAAATTCGCTGCAGCTGCTGGAAGTACTCCGATTCCGCAATCTCCCGGACTTGCACGTCTTTCTGAACCTGATCAATCTGGATCGAAGGACCCGGAGCAAGCGAATCGAGGGTAATCGTGTTGAGCCCATCGAACTTTACTTCGCAGCGGTCGAAGCGGAGCAGAGGACCGGCCGAACCCAGGCGGAAGGTGGTGTGGTCCTCAAGGTCAGCCTCCGATACGCTCCTGCCGCCAACGAGAATGCCATTCTTGCCCAGGTTGACAATCCTCCAGCATCCTTCTTGATACCGCAGTTCGGCGTGAAGGCGGGAAACCGAGGGGTCGGCAATGACAATGTGGTTGTCTTCCGAACGACCGATCCGGATCAGCGAGCGGCCTTGGAATCTCCACACCTGAATGGATTCCCCCCTGGCCGGGTCCAACAGGTGAACGCTGGTGTTGCCCGGCGTGCTTGCAGGCTTCGAGTCTGGCATGCAACGTCCTCTATGGCAGCGTTGTTTACGTCTGGATGAAATCCGAGAAAGAGCAAGTCGGCGTGGACTTACTAGGGTAAGGCGTTCAAACGAGGAACGAATGATGGCGAGAGTTTAGAGGAATCCGGGTTGCATGTCCAGCACAGAGATTCCTACTTTTCCTCCTGTCCAACCGAGACAAAGAGGAGGGCGGGGCCACCCCAAGGGAAAGCCTTCGTAACCGCCCAGCCGCAACCGGTGGGGTGTTTGTTGCAGATTGGGGGGTGTTGTGGGCCGCCTGATCGACTCACGCAGGAGCCGAAGGGCCGCCCACAGTCGAGGCTATTGAGGTTTCACTTCAACCTCGACAGCGTCCAGCCAGGTGGTCAGGCCATTGTTGATCTGATAAAGCGTGAAGGTGTAACGGTTGGTTGGACCCTTCAAGCTTACTGTGCTCTGGCCGCTCTTGCCCACATCGAAGAATTTGTTGGTGGAAGCATTCTGGTCTCGAATGGCCACCTTCGCCTGGGTGACATGCGGAGCCGTGTTCCAGGAAATGACGGTTTCGCATTCGGTTGCCCCGGCGGCGATCAGGCAGGGATTGGCCGAGGCCGTGATCGTCCCTGAAGAATTCCTCTCCGTTCCAGCCAGACCAGTGACTTCAACAGCAGAGATACGAGTGCGCTTCCCCGATTCAATCGATTGGAGCGTGAACACGTAGCGGTGGGGAGGGCCCTGAATCCAGCTGGCGGAGACGGATCCGGAAGGATCTCCAGCGAACAGCGTCTGCCCCGCACTTCCCCCGAAATCCTGCACCAGGACTTCAGCCTGGGCCAGAGACACCGTGCTTCCCCAGTTGATCGTGGTGCTACAAGTACTGGAACCCTCGGCTATGGTGCAGGGATTCGGAGTGGCGGTGATGGCCGCCACATTGACACCTGGGTCGCCATATCTGGCGGTCACTTCCACCGCGGCCAGCTCACGGTCAACACCTGGACCCACCTGGTTCAGGGTGAAACGGTACTTGTTGGGTGGAGCCTCGATCCATGGAGCTTCCTGGCTTCCGGAAGCAACGGAGGAGAACACGGTGGGAGGAGTCCCCAAGCCGATATTCTGCACGCGGACCTGAACTTCGTCCGGAGGAAGATTGAGCGTGCTCCAGGTGATATTGGCCGTACAGGTGAAGGAGCCAAAAGCAATCACGCACTGGTTATCAGTCAGCGATGTGGAAATGCTGAACGGGACGGGTTTATTATCGCCCTGGCTCACCGTAATCTCGGCGAAGTTCTGTCCATCCACGACGACGGGCAGACCGGTACGCCACCCGCCATCGTCGGACAAGTAGGAGATCTCGTAGCGGTAGGTGCCTGCGCTGATGGGTGTGAGCTTCCCGTCATAGGAAATCGATTCACCGGCATCCAGGGTGAAGTTCTTCAGCACTGAAAACTCCGGTGCACTGCTGTTGTCCGGCACCCTCAAGGTCATTCGGCTCACGTGGATCGCGCTTCCTCCGCGATTCGTGACCCGGAACAAAGCCCGCACCGCTGATCCGGTGGTATGTCCCGAGGTCGGTTCCAGAGCCACAGCGGAAGTCACGATCAGCTCGGCGGGTGAACCATCGCCATCGGCGATCCGGGCCACAAAGGCGTCTGTTGTGGCCGAGCCTCGAGGCTGCACGGTATTCAACGTCGGCAAGTCCGTGGAGTCGGTCAAGCCTCCAATCCACAGACCTTCTCCACTCCAAGCCGAAGCGGTGGCACTGTCGGAGGCAGAACCACCCAGATAGGTGGAGTACAGTACTTCCCGGCGCCCGCCCCCGAACTTCGTGATGAACACATCCGAACCCTCAGAACTGGAAAGATGGTCTTGGATTGCGCTGGCAACCGGAAAATTCGTGGATCGGGTCCATCCGGAGATGTAGGCGCGACCCGCAGGGTTGGTCGCAATCGAGGTCGAGAAATCGTCTCCGGTTCCTCCCAGGTAGGTGCAGAACAGCAAGGAACCACTTCCAGGACGACTGGCGTCGACCACCGCGAAATAAGCATCCCAATTGTCGCTCTCCTCGGCCAGACGGGTGGCGCGATCCTTCAATCCACCGCTGGTGATGGGGAAATCCCGTGACTGGGTGGAACCCGAAAGGTAAGCCAGTCCGGCTGCATCCACAGCAATGCCGGTGCCCTCATCCTGCGAGATTCCTCCCAAGTAGGTGGAATAGATCAACAGGCTGCCGGACGGACTGAAGCGCGAGAGGAAGGCGTTCCGTCCCTGCCCGGCTCGCCTGCTTTGAAATCCGTTGACGTTTGGGAAATTGATGGAGCTGGTGGTGCCTGTGACGTAGGCTGAGCCGTTGGCGCTGACGGCAATGGCCTTGCCCAAATCGACGCCGGTGCCGCCCAGCAGGGAGGAGTAAACGAGCGCGCTCCCAGAAGCGTTCATCTTGGCCACGAAGACATCCGCTCCGCCACTACGATAACTCCTCTGGTAAGCGTTGCCCGTGGTGGGGAAATCGGGTGAGTCGGTGTTGCCGGTAAGATAAGCGTGGCCCGAGCTGTCAACCGTAATCGCGCCACCGTCGGCTTCGACCTCTCCATCGGCGCTACCCCCGATGAGAGTCGAGTACAAAAGTTGATCGCCGGTGGGCCCGAGCTTGGATACAAATCGGTCCCAAGGTCCCTTGGGCGCCGCCTGATACGCTCCTTCCGAAACCGGGAACTGACTGGATTGAGTCGCTCCGGTCACATAGGCGTTTCCTTCGGCATCCGCAGCGACGCCTAGGGCTTTGTCGCTGTTCTCGCCGCCCAAATAGGCAACATAAACCGGCAAATGGCTGGCGGCGTCGACTTTCATGACAAAAACATCCAGACCCTGCCGTTGGCCAATGCTGAAGGTTGAAGGAAGAGCCGCTGGAAACAGGACGGCGGTCGTCGTGCCTGCGACGTAGAGGTTTCCCAGCGGGTCGACTCCTAAGCTTACCCCTGAGATCTCTCCCGAGGACCCCAGATAGGTCGAATAGACCAAGACGGGGTCGATCACCAGTGGCTGCCGGGAGTCGTACTCTTCCAAGACAAAGGAAACTCGGTTTTCCGGTCCCAGCCGGTAGGAAGCAGCGATCTCGTGCCGAACACCCTCAATCTCCTGGTAGGCGTAGGGTTTCTTGTGACGGACCTCGTTACGTCCGGCACGAACGGTCAGGTCCCCCCCTGAGTCGAGGATTAATTCAGGTTGGGCCGCGCCCGAGGCCCCTTCTGGCTGCAGGCTGAAGGCCAGCTCGATCGCTGTCGGATCGTTTCCAGGGGCCACCACGAAATCGTATTCCCAATGCCCATCCTTGACGTAATAAACCAAATCGATGCCAGGATAGACCTCATCCACTTTGACCCGCTCGTAACTGGGGATGTTCGTTCGCCAGCCTCGAGTATCCGAGCCGAGGTACGAATGAGTGCGAGTCGGAACCACGTTCTGACCTGAGATGGAGCGCTCAGGATTGGCGTCCAGAAGGCGCATTTGCAACGTTGAGCCCGCTCTTGACGGCAACTCCTCACCGGCACTGGCCTGGGAACTCTCAGACCCAGGAAAATGCCAGATCGATTCCGCGGCCGTCAGATACAGAGTCGCACCATTTCCTCTGGATACAAACTTTACGCGCTCGGCAAGCTGACCCATGTTGGCCTCAAAGCTGAGAGGCAGCCGGGCAAACCCTTTTCGCCCTTGGGAGGAAGACCGGGATGATTGGCTTTCTTGAGCCGAATCAGCCCCATTGCGATCGCGCCGAAACCCCAGCCAAATGAGGTTTAGAACCACCAATCCGGCCAATAGACAAACAGTCGCCGTTCTTTTCATTTATCCGTGTACCTGCCTGATAAGTGTGGAATGTGGAGCGGCAAGAACGACCCGCTGCTCGCTCGCTGAGAATGACACCCCTTCTGGTCTCTCCGACCAAAGGAGGCGCTCAGGACAAACCGCCTGTTGGACTCACCCTCGCAAGAATGAGTTGCCTGGAGATGTTAAGTATTTGTTGGCCTTAAAGCAAGAGGTGCCAACCCTCGCCGGAGACCTCCTGTCCTTCGGCAGCACAGCCCAAAGGAACCGTGGCAACGCAAACGGAGTCGGGGTGATAGAATGGGTGCTCCCTAGGATGTGGTGCCAGGCGTGTTGATTCAACCGTCTCAATCTGCGCCAGAGATGATGAAATCGATCTCACGACGCCGTTTTCTTCGGCATTCATTGGCCGGTCTGGCCTCGGGGGCGGCCACCTCGGTTGGCCCCCTGGTGGGATGCCGCCAAGGCATATCGCATCAGCTGAACGTGATTGATGTCCACGTCCACGCCAGCTTCTCGGACCCCGTCTTACAGCGTCAGGCCAGAACTCTGAGTCAGATTGAGTATTCACCCGAAGCCCTTTTGCGCGAGATGGATCAAAGCCAGGTGGAACACGCCATCTCGATTGGGTTCGAAACCGAGGAAGGAGAGCTTTCAATCCACGCCGACAATCCCATGGGAGGACCGGCCGACCGTCTCCCCGCCGCTCGGTTTTCTCAAATCGGCGGCATTAACCCGTATCGTCTGGACCAGGAGGGCTTGCGTGCCATTCGAAAGGCTTTGGAATCCAAACAGTTCTGCGGATTGAAGATCTATCTCGGGTACTACCACTTCCCTCCGGAGCATGACGACTATAAGCGGGTGTACGAGTTGGCCGGAGAGTTTCAGGTACCGGTGGTGTTCCACACCGGAGACACCTACTCAAAAAACGCCAAAGTGAGGTTTGCCCACCCCCTGCCAATCGACGATGTCGCCGTCGATTTTCGTCACGTGACCTTCTTGTTGGCCCATTTGGGAAATCCCTGGACCATCGATTCGGCCGAACTCCTCTATAAGAATCCGAATGTGTACGGAGACCTTTCTGGATTCCTGGTTGGAGGCGAATCCTATTTCCGGAATCCCGAGAACGCCGAGGGCTTTGCGCATGTGGTGGAACGCATCCAGCGGGCCTTCGCCTGGGTTGAGAACCCTCGCAAGTTTCTGTACGGCTCAGACTGGCCCCTGGTTCCCATGGAGCCTTACCTGGAGCTGATGAAACGCGCCATCCCACCCAAGCATCATGAAGCGGTCTTCTACGGCAACGCCCGTGAAGTTTTCCACTTGACCTAAGCCTTGCTTTCACGCCTTTGCGCTTGACCCACGGACACGGCGGGTCAATACTGCCTGTCGCGGGTTGCCTCCTACGCCCTTAAGACGGTCTTCCTGCCTGCGGTTTCAAGTCAACCCGATTTCTCCTTTGTAGCTAGAAAAGGAGGGAGCCATGCGTCGTTTGCGATGGATTCTTGTGGTGGCTGTCGCTTGCAGTGCAGCGCTCGTGGCGCTGAATGTTCAGAAGAAGCCCTCCTCACGCCGCATCAGCCTCCAGGTATTGGAAGACAAGATTCGTGGGGGGTGGGCCGGACAGATGATCGGTGTATCCTATGGCGGCCCGACCGAATTCCGCTCCAACGGAAAGATCATCGAGGGGAACCTTCCATGGAACCCCGATAGGGTCTCGGACTCCTTGAGGCAGGATGACCTCTACGTGGATATGACCTTTGCCGAAACCCTGGTTGGCGGACTCGCAGTGTGTCTGCCATTTCACGGCTCGAAGGGTGGAAGCGGTTGACAGCACAGCGGCTGGCGATGCGTTCAACGGGGTTTGGGCGGTGGCCCTGGCGGAGGGCCAACCACTTGAGGAAGCAATTGTCTTTGCCAACGTTGCCGCCTCCTTGGCGGTCACCCGCCTGGGAGCCCAGACTTCCCTTCCCTTCAGAAAGGAAGTAGAGGCCTTGCTGAGGTGAAGAGGCCATCCCATAAGCGGACTTCCCACCCCTGGCCCCCGCGTCACCAGCACGGCTCATCCGGGAGCCACGGCATGTGCTACTCTTTGTTCCGTCCGAACCTTGATGGTTCGCAGACTTTGATGCTCTGACTGGGGGAGGGAACTTGGCGTTTGCTGTGCGGAGGGCACTGCAAGTACGGGGAAACTGCACGTGAAGAGGGGGACGTTTAGGGAGTGAAGCTCGGACACGGCTGGTGGCGGCTTACCGATGAGAAACTGCTCGACACGCGATTTTGCGACCTGCCATTGCAAATCGTGGGCAAGGAGCTGGAATCGCGGGTGCAGCGTTTGTACGGCGAGTTGGAGGACCGGGGCATCCAGTTCAAACCCCATGTTTGGCTGGCCGAAGAGTGGTTCTCTCCGGACGGGGTGCCCGGCATTGCCATTCCCTTCTATCTGGCCCACCCCCGACTAATGAAGATGGAACGGCAGCAGATGCTGGATGTGGAGGGTGGCACAGAGTCGGAATGTATGCGGATTCTCAGGCATGAGGCCGGGCATGCTCTGGATACCGCGTATCGCTTGCACTTCAGGCGCCGTTGGCGCGAATTGTTCGGCTCCTTCGCAGAGCCCTATCCTGATTCTTACCGCCCTCGGCCCAACAGCCGCAAATACGTCCTGCATCTGGAAGCCTGGTATGCTCAAGCCCATCCGGCGGAAGATTTTGCCGAAACCTTTGCGGTCTGGTTGACTCCCAATTCCCGCTGGCGCCGTCGCTACCGCGGATGGCCGGCTCTCCAGAAACTGGAATACCTGGATGAACTCATGGCCGAGATTGCCGGGGAGCCCCCCCTCAACAAGAGTCGGCGGAGAGTAGAGCCCGCGTCCCAACTCAAACTCACCCTGCGCGAACACTACCGAAAGAAGACGGAACAGTATTCCTTCGAGTGGCCGGCGGCTTACGACCGGGACTTGCGGCGCGTTTTCTCCGCCGATCTGCGCTACCGCTCGCGTCCCAGCGCCAGCTCGTTTCTACGGACCTTTCGTCGGGAATTGTGCGAGGCTGTGGCAGAGGGCACGGGCGTTCATCAGTACACCATCAATCACGTGCTTCAGCACATGATCGAGCGTTGCAGGAAACTGCGCCTGCGGATGGTCTCTTCCATCCAGGTCAGCAAGCGCAAGTCGATGATCATGCTCACAGTTCAGACCATGAACGTGGTTCATTCTGGATATCACCGGTTGGCGGTATGAACTCCGAGTTTGGCAGGAAGCTTCGTATCCTGGTGCTGGTGCATGAAGATCTGGTCCCTCCGGAATCGGTTGAAGGGCTGACGGAAAAGGAGATGCAGCCTTGGAAAACCGAATACGATGTCATTGCCACCCTGCAGAACATGGGCCACGAAGTTTACCCCATCGGACTTTACAGCGATCTCGGTGTGATTCGAGAGGCCTTCGAGAAGCATAAGCCCCATATCGCCTTCAACCTGCTGGAGGAGTTCCACGGGCTGTCGGTGTACGACCAGCACGTGGTCAGTTATCTGGAACTGATGAAGCAGCCCTACACAGGCTGTAACCCGCGAGGCCTGACCCTCTCACACGACAAGGCGCTCTCCAAGAAAATCCTGGCTTATCATCGCCTGCGCGTTCCGGCCTTTGCGGTCTTCCCGACCAATCGGAGGGTCTACCGGCCCAAGAACCTGGAGTTCCCCCTGCTGGTGAAATCGATCAGCGAGGAAGGATCGGTCACGATTTCCCAGGCATCAATTGTCTACGATGACGAAAAGCTGGCCGAGCGCGTGCGCTTCGTGCACCGGCAAACCAATTCGGCAGCGATCGCCGAGCAGTACATCGACGGTCGGGAAATCTACGTGGGCGTCATTGGCAATGGTCGCTTGCGGACCTTCACGCCCTGGGAGCTGCACATCAAGAATCTGCCGCCGGGTGCTCCCTACATCGCCACCGACCGTATCAAGTGGAACTACAAATACCAGGAAAAAGTCGGGGTTCATACCGAGGCGGCCCAACTTTCTCCGGAGCGACGGAAACAGCTGGATCACATTTCGAAGCGCGTCTATCGGGCCCTGAGCCTGAGCGGCTATGCACGCATCGACTACCGTCTGAGCAAGGACGGCCAGCTTTATGTCCTGGAAGCGAACCCCAACCCCAACATCTCCTTTGGCGAGGACTTTGCGGAAGCCGCCGAGCATTGCGGGGTCAGCTACAAGGCCTTGCTCCAGAAAATCATCAATCTGGGATTGAGCTATAGCACCCATTGATCAAGAATCGCCCCCTGCCATTGTGGAACGGGCACAACCGTTTGAGAACCTGAACTGAACCTTTCGGAAGTAAGATGGGAGTCACACCCCGAGGTATCCACTGCAGCTCGCCCCAAGCGCGGTCTTCCAATGACAGGGGTTAGCAGGTTTCAGGACTGGGTTCCTTGACAAGAGGTGAGTTCTTGATTGATTATTCACTCACTGAACAATTGAGAGGGTCATGCGTAAGATCAGTCTCGAAAACACGAATGCCGCTGGGAAGCAAACCATCAAGGAAATCAACGAAAAGCTCATTCTCAACTTGATTCGGGAGCATCAACCCATCTCACGGGCTGAGATTGCGGAAAAGACGGGCCTTCAGCGCAGTACCGTCACGATCATCACGACACGATTGCTTCAAGACAACTGGATTTACGAGGGTGAAAATGGATCTGTGGGGGTCGGACGCAAACCCACCCATCTTTACCTGAATGCCAAGAAATCCACATGCATTGGCGTCCAGGTTGGTCGGCGGGAAACGCTTCTGGCTCTGGCCGACCTGAACGGGACCCTTCTGGAGCAGAAGACGCTGCAAACAAGCCTGGATGCTCAGCGCTTTTTCGTGCAGCTTGCCCGTCAGATCAGTGACATGGCCGCCCTGTCTCCAGCTGGCGCCACCGTGGCCGGGGTGGGTGTGAGCTTGCCCGGCTATATTGAAAAGGCGCGAGGCCGCGTCATCGCCGCAGAGAATTTCGAATGGATGGACGTTCCTGTCGGTGATTGGCTTCGGGAGCGGCTGAACGTCCCTGTCTACTTTGAGAACAACGCCAAGCTGTCTGCTTTTGCCGAGATTTGGTTTGGCGATAACTCCACTCGTCACCCTCAAAACTTCATTTGCGTCACCAGCCGGGACGGAATTGGCACGGGAATCATCATTAACGGAGAGATTTACAATGGTGCCAGAGACGGAGCTGCCGAGTTTGGACACGTCTCACTTTTTCCTTACGGCGAAAGGTGCCCGTGTGGCAACTACGGTTGCTGGGAGCTTTACGCTTCCGACATGGCCACCGTCAAACGTTATCTGCGAACTCGCAGCGGTTCCCGGTTGACCGATTCCTCCGATCGGGAGTTGTCAGTTCAGGATTTGGTTGAGCGGGCACAAAAGGGAGAGCGCGCTGCGCGGAAAGCCCTCCTCACGACTGGGAAATATCTGGGCCTCGGCATCGCCAACTTGGTTTACGGCTTCAATCCGGAACTCGTGATTATTGGCGATAGTTTGAAAGACGCCTGGGAGTTCATCGGGGATATCGTGGTCTCCACTGTCCGAAGTCGTGTGCCAGGCTACTACCTGGAGGGCCTGCGGATTCTTCCCTCGTCCAAAAAGCAGAACCCGACCTTGTTGGGCGCCATCGCTCTGGTGCTGGCTCATCACTTCACGATCTCGCGCGGCCTGTAGTAAAAGCCCACATGATTAGAACAGAGCAGACGCCATGAACCACCCTATCGTATTCAATCCGGAAAAAGGCGCTGAAACGCCCCACGAAACCAGCGCGGCAAGATGCAAGAGCTATTGGCTTCAACCTCTGGTTTGGCGCCATTCGTTTGGAGTGATCCTGTTCGGCTGCCTGGCGGCCGCGCCCGCGGTGGCCGAGTGGAACACTGCGGTTCGTCATCAAGAATTTCTTCAATTTTTGAAACAGACTGCTCGCCAGATCTCGTCGCAGGCGCTATCTGGTATGGATACACTGGAGTTGTGGAAGCAACATCGTCCGGAGGCGAAACGGCGACTGCTCTACATGCTCGGCTTGGAACCAATGCCGAAGCGCACTCCCCTCCACGCCCTGGTGACGGGAGTTTTGCGCAGGTCCAGCTACCGGATTGAAAAAGTTGTGTTTCAGAGCCTGCCTGGGCTGTACGTGACAGGAAACTTCTATGTTCCCAACGAACATTCCGAACGACTACCGACCATTCTTTATGCCTGTGGTCATTCTCCACATCCGAAAGGAGCGAAATCAGATTACCAGGACCGCGCTGTTTGGTTTGCAATGAATGGGTTTGCGGCTCTGGTCCTGGATACGCTTGAGTTCGGAGAAGTAGCCGGCTTGCATCATGGCATTCACGACCTAAACCTCTGGAACTGGCTTTCCCTGGGCTACACACCCATCGGCGTTGAGGTGTGGAACGCGGTCCGCGCCATCGATTACCTGGAGACACGCTCTGAAGTGGATGCAAAAAGAATTGGAATGACCGGCATCTCCGGCGGCGGATCTGCGACTTGGTACACGACGGCCGTTGACGAGCGGATTGCGGTGGCAGCACCTGTTTGCTCCACTTTTACATTCGGATCCCAGGCGGATCACTGGCTTGCTTCCGGACAGTGCGACTGCATCTACTTTCACAACACGTTTCTGGAGGACTTTCCCCTGGTGGGCGCACTGATCGCTCCTCGGCCCTTGTTTATGTTCAGCGGACAACGTGACGTGGACTTCCCCCCTGATGGCTACCACGCTGTGTTCAACAAGACAAAAGCCATATATGACCTTTACCACCACGGCCAGCACTCCGATGAACGAGTTCGGGAGTTGGATGGAGACGTCGGCCACACCGACGCTCCGGCGTTCCTCAGAGGCGCGAGGGAATGGATGTCCAGGTGGCTCAAGACCCGTGCGGAACCCTATCGGGAGGTGGAGGCCCCCCGGGAATCTGCAGAGGACCTGGCGGTACTTTCTCAGCTCCCCCGGGACGCCATCAACTACCGAATTCACAACGAATTCATTCCCACTGCGAAGTTGGAAAGATGGCGTTCCAAGGAAGAATGGGCCGGCCGTCGGAAAGAATTGATCCAGGCCCTTCACGACCAGGTCTTCCGCTGGTTTCCAAAGGAGTCCTTGCCATTCGAGACCGACATCCTGTCCAGAGACGGAGGCTGGGGATCCCGCTATGCCGACTATCAAGAAGTTTCGTTTCTCACCGAACCGGGAGTTCGAGTCCGCGGCCAGCTCTTTGTCCCCAAGCGGAATCCCAGCCGGGCCCCCCTCCTTCTCTATGTCAAACGCCCGGGCGATTCCATTTATCGATTTGACCTGGATGAACTGCTCCCCGTGCTGGGACGCTACACGGTCATGATCCTCAATCCCCGGATGTCGGAACACTCCGTCACGGCTTTCGAGTACGCCGAGATCGAACGGGCCGCATCTTGGATCGGCCGCACGGTAGCCGGAATGCAGGTGTGGGATACGCTGCGCGCATGCCAATGGCTGGCGAGCGAATCAGGCCTGCACTCCGACTCGCTTTCCGTTTATGGGAAAGGGGAAATGGGAATCGTGGCCCTTTATGCCGGACTGTTCGATGAGCGCATTGATCGGGTCATCCTGAGCGATCCGCCCGGGTCTCACTGGAAAGGGCCGGCCCTTCTTAATGTTCTGCGTGTGACCGACATTCCTGAGGTCGCGGCGGCATTCGCTCCGCGACCCCTGATTTCACTGACGGACTTTCCCGACTCGTTTGCCTACACACGAGAGATCGACCGGCTGCAGTCTCAGTCCTCCAAACTGGCCCGCGCACACAGCCTGCCTGAGGCCCTTGAGATCTGGAGATATTAGACTGGTGCTTGTTTCTTGGGGAAGCCCGGTGTGCTGCAAATCCGCTCCCATGTGGCGAGGGAAGGCCCCCATTGTTGTCTGGATCGGCCCCACTACGCTTTGGCTATTCCTGATGGTGACCCTGCACGTGGGGATTTGTTCGACCCAGGTGCCCAAGCTACCAGGTAAGGACTCCAGGATTCGGGACTTGATGGGGCTTGTCAGATCTCAGCTAGAGCAGAAACAGACTGAGGCTGCCAGGCGTTCTCTTCAAGAACTTTCGGGTCTGCTGGTGCCCGAGGATCCTCGTTTCTTCCAGGTGGCAAGTCTGTTTGCCGCACACGAGGACTTTGCGACGGCTATTCCTCTCTTGGAGCGGTCGAGAATCGCCTTTCCGCATTCCTACGATGTCAGCTTCAATCTGTCCCTCGCGTACTTTCGCAACCAAAACTACCGAAAGGCTGCAGAGACGTTGATAGCGCTCGTCCGCCAGAAACCTCGTGCGGAAGCCTACAATCTCTTGGGGGTCGTTCAAGAGCAACGGAAGCAGTACCTGGACGCCGTACGAGCCTTTCAGAAGGCTGCAGAACTCGAGCCTGGTAACGAGGACTATCGGTACGATTACGGCTTCGAGCTGCTGAAGCACAAGACAGAACCCGCGGCGATAGCGATCTTTGCCTCGGGTGTCCAGGATTTCCCAAGATCGGTGAAGCTCCACATGGGCCTGGGCTGTGCTTACTACGTAGTCGGCAAACATGAGGAGGCCGCTCACATCCTGCTGGAAGCTATCAAGCTCGAACCCCGGGAGAAGTTGGCGTACCTGCTCTTGGGAAAAACCTACGAGCAGGCCGGACCTCTGCAACCCACCATTGCCGATGCGTTCCGAGCGTACCTGGATCGGCGGCCGCACGACCCCTGGGCGTACTATCACTACGGAAATATCCTGTATCTTGTCGCTCAGTCGGCTCAGCCACCTGACTTCCAGACGGCCAAGTCGTTTTTCCAGCAGGCATTGAGCCTCAACCCAAGCTTTGCGGAAGCCTGTGTGCAACTGGCTGCCATACTGCAGACTGAGGGCCAAAACGAGGAAAGCTTGTCGTTCCTCCATCGTGCCGTTCGCTCGAATCCCAAGTTGGCGGTGGCTCACTACCGGTTGGGACTCGCCTACAGACGGCTTGGAGAAAAAGAAAAGGCCGCCGCCGCATTTGCTCTCTCCGAAAAACTGAACGCCGAAAACGAAGCAAACCGTAATAAAGAAGAGATCATTCAGTTCCTGATCGGGCCAGGCAAGTAGACTTTGATAGGTCTGTGGTGGATGGCCGCCGGAGAACCCGGCAGTTGGATTGCCAGCTGAGGGGGAAGCCGGGCTCCAGGATCGCCTCACAAAATCCAACCCAGAGGAAATTCAAAAAAGTCCTTGACAAGGACGGCAACTGTAGTCTATTAGCTTCATTCAGTGAATTAATAATCCATGTCTAATTGTAGGCGGTGCGGCTGCTGCGGGGGTTCCGCGTAAGTACGACGCACAGCGGTGAGTGCCGCCTGCAAACTTTAACGGAATGAGGGACACGCTCATCGAGACGCGTGACCCTGAGCTAGCGACTTTGCTCGTTCATTCATCCGTTTGACCATCAAGCATTGACGGGAGGCAAATAAAATGAAGAGAGCCCTTTCAATATTCGATTTTCTGGGGTCAGTCTGTCTCTGTTTGCTGGTGCTGGCGACTGAGGCACAGGGCCAAGGCACTCAGAGTACTATTCTCGGCACGGTGACCGACCCAAGCGGCTCGGTGGTCACCGGAGCGACTGTGACGGTCAAGAATGAAGGTACCAACTTTGAAAGAACCATGACGACCGATGAGTATGGCGACTACCGGATCGCAGGCCTGGAGGCAGGCAACTACCAGGTTGGTGTGACCTCTGTCGGTTTCAAGGCCTTTCTGCAAACTCGAGTCGATCTCAATGCGAGTCAAATCAAACGTGTCGATGTGCGACTGGAGTTGGGAGAAGTAACCGACAAGATCACAGTAGAGGGCGGCGTTGGACAGCTTGAGACGGAAACAGCCACTCTTTCGAATGTGAAGCCGGCCCGAGATTTCATTGAACTGCCTCTCAGCCAATTCGGTCGCGGAGACATTAACGTCCTCTACGTTACCGCCGGTGTGAACATGGTTGATTGCTGTGACGTGGTGATCAATGGCGCGCGTGGAAGCGGCGTTAATTTCACGGCTGACGGTGCGGCCGTCAATAACCAGGCGTACAGCGGAAGGACCGCCAACGGTGTCTATGCTTCGGTCGAAGCGTTCAAGGAAGCCAAGATTATTACCTCAA
Source organism: Acidobacteriota bacterium (assembly GCA_040753175.1). Lineage (GTDB taxonomy): Bacteria > Acidobacteriota > Terriglobia > Versatilivoradales > Versatilivoraceae > JBFMEW01. Next base: position 116,474 of record JBFMEW010000011.1, read on the forward strand.
ACGCCCCGGCGGAATACGGGCAAGTGTCTCAAGTCTCCGTCGTGACCAAGTCCGGCGAAAACACATTGCACGGCAGCGTTTACTGGGGCAACACCAACTCCAAAACGTATGCCCGGTCTTTTTTTGACCAACAAAAACCCTCGTTCGTAAATTTCAATATGCCCGACATCAGCAATGGCGGACCCGTCTACATTCCCCACGTTTATGATGGGCGCAACAAAACCTTCTATTTTTTCTCCTACGGTGCCCACCGCTACCGAACCGGCAATCGCATACGAACTTCGGTGCCGACTCCTGCCTTTCGCCAGGGTGACTTCTCGGCCCTCCTCGGCAGAGTCACGATCGTCGACCCGTTGACTGGCGTGCCTTTCCCCGACAATAGGATTCCTGCGAATCGTATCAGTCCCGTTTCAAAATCGGTGCAGGACCTGATCTATCCCGATCCGAACCTGACCGGTTTTGGTGACTTTGGCCTCACCAACAATTTCTACGCCGACCCAGGCTATCAATTCAATGGCGACACCTACTCCATTCGGGTGGACCATAAAATTGCCAACAACAACACCCTCTTTGTCCGTGTGGGCTACACAAAAAGCAACGATGACATCATTCGGGGTGCTTTGAAGGAGGGATATGGAGGATTCAATTTCCACGGACATCACCCCGGCGGAACGGTGGTCCTTTCCGATACCCACAATTTCAGTCCCACGTTGCTGAATGAGGTCAAGCTGACCTTTGCGCGAGATTTTGTCGATTACCACGACATTAACTTCGGGAAACAGGTTGATCTGGGAATTCAAGGAATCACTAACCCCGGGAATGACCCCGCCATCGGAGGAATGCCGGACTTCAGCTTCGGTGGGGCCATACCCTTTGAGGGCGTGGGCTCTTGGCCCAACTCGAGGCGCGGCGCTCAAAATACCTATGAGTTAATCGACAACCTCTCCTGGTATAGAGGCCGCCACACCTTCAAGATGGGAATCGACATACGCCGCTACCAAGACAATGACGAAAACAAGGCACCGGAATTGCGCGGCTCTTATTTTTTTGACGACCAGCTAAGCGGCTTGGCCTATGCCAATTTTCTGCTCGGCTACCCAACTGTTGCGCGGCGGACCACGCCGCGACCCAATGCTTATGTGCGCAGTTGGCATTACGCCTTCTATTTTCAGGACGACCTCAAGATTAACCAGCGCGTCACTTTGAACGTGGGTCTTCGCTATGAGTACCAGACTCCATGGGTCGATAAGTTTGATCGGTTGTATAGCTTCGATCCCAAAACCGGCAACGTGGTGACGGCCGGGTCTTCTATTCCGGCGGATTTGGTTCCCGAGGTTGCCGCAACCCTTCCTATTGTCTCCGCCTCCCAGGTGGGTTATCCCGTTCGGAGTCTCATGGAAAGGTACACAAAAAACTGGGATCCACGTTTAGGATTGGCTATTCGCCCCTTTGCTGATGCCACCACGGTAGTCCGTTTGGGGTTTGGGGCGTTTAATCAGGTTTGGCCGGGCGGCAATTTGGCCTTGGATGCCACTGTAGGCGGACCTTGGACAGCCACTCAAACCTACTTTATCGAAAGCAATCTCCCCCGTATTCAGTTTCCGACTCCCTTCACGACCAGCGGTGAGTCTTCCGGCATCCTTGACATCGCCGGTTTCAGTCCGAGATTTCCCACCGAGCGCACCTACCAGTGGAACGCGTCCATCGGGCGTCAGTTTTGGGGTACGGCTATTGATGTGGGTTACGTGGGCACCCGAGCCCTGAATATTCCCTATGCGCAGGATCTCAATCTCCTGCATCCGAGCACCGCGCCCTACGATTCGGCCTTACGGCCTTATCCACGATTCAACTCGGCCACTCTAACTCAAACGGGCGGTTCCTCGATCTATAATGGCTTCAACATTCAGGCTGACCGCAGACTCTCGAAGGGGTTGTCGTTCAACGCCAACTACACCTGGGCCAAGGCCTTGACAGACACCTCGCTCGGCGGCTTCGCTTTTTTTGCCGGACAAAATCAATACACCCGCTATCTGGAACGAGCCGATGACGGAATCATTCGGCGACACGTGCTCCGGTTCAGCTACGTTTACCATTTGCCCTTTGGCCGGGGCCAGAACTTCTTGAAGAACCTGCCAAGCATTGCAAACCATGTGCTCGGAGGCTGGCAAATTTCTGGGATCACGACCATGGCGACTGGCGCCCGAATCAGCCCGTCTTTCTCAGGTACAGATCCGGCCAATACGAACCAGTTTGGAGGCCGGCCTGATCGGATTGCCGACGGTAATCTCGATTCTGGTGGTATGCGGGATAGGATCAAATCAGGAAAGCCTATCTTTGACTCGAGTGCCTTTGTCCAACCCGAAAACGGCCGAGGCTCGTACGGCAATTCAGCCCGCAACATCCTGACTGGACCGGGGCGAGAAGTTTGGAATATAACCTTAGCCAAGAATTTCATGGTTAAAGAAAAGGCCAAGGTGCAATTCCGCTGGGATATGTTTAATGCGTTCAATCGCGCAAACTTTTGGACTCCTGACACCAACATAAGCGGGGGATCTTTTGGGTTGGTCGGTGGTGCCGACAATGGAAGAGCGATGCTCTTCGGCCTGCGGATTGACTATTAAAAGGTCACTCTGAGTAAACCCAGATGGCGCCTGTTAGTGGGGCCAGTGCACCACTCAGGCCCAGACTTCTCTGGTTCATCGTTTCTGCCGTCAGGGAACAAGTCTGCCAAACTTGGGTAACAGTCTGAGAGTAGGGGCGAAATAGGGTGCCTGATGGCTCCACGCTCAAGATAGCAAGTACTAAGCACCTGCATCCTTTTGAGCCGACATCTTTGCGAGTGGTTTTCAGCGGGCGTCACGCCCAATCGAGGGGCTTAATTGATGCGGAAGAGAGATAACCTTTTCAATTTCGTCTGCCTGCTGCTCTCTGTGTTCTCGGACTTGGGTCGTGCGCAGACACTCGAAGGATTTCTCACCGAGGCCAGGGAACTCGAAAAGCTTGAAGATTACGCAGGAGCGGAACATACGTATCAGCGAGCTCTGTTGGCGTTTCCCAATGAGGTGGAAGTCCTAAAGCGATTGGGAATTCTCTATCAGACTGAGTTGAAGTTTCAGGATTCCATCAAGGTCTTTGAGAAGGCACTCCAGCAGAATCCTCAATACCCAGAAGTGCACTTCTACCTCGGGTACTCCTATTCTGGACTTAATCAGTTTGAAACGGCTCTCGAATATTTTGACAGGGAGCTCAAAGTCAATCCGGCCTACCGTCGGGCTCACTTCTATTCCGCCATGTTGCTGCAAGCCCTCGACCGCAACTTGGAGGCTATTCAACACCTGGAGCTACTCGTCAAAAGCGACGCCACAGACTCCAGGGTTTGGTATGAATTAGCTCGGCTTTATAGATCTCTCGCGGTGCGTGCATTCAATCACCTCGATCCCGATTCTGCCTTCTTCCATGACTTGAAAGGTCAGTCCTACGCCGAAGCTTCTTACTTTCCGGAGGCCATCAAAGAATTTCAGAAAGTCTTGGAACAACAACCTGCTTTTCCGAGGGCTCGCTTTTCTCTAGGAGAAACTTACTACAAGGTGGGCAACTACTCTGAATCTGAGCGAGAACTCAAAAAGGTTTTGCAGGAGGACCCAAACCACCCTTGGGCCAACTATTATCTGGCTGAAATCTTACTGAAGACCGAAAAGGCCGGGGAAGCTATTCCTTTGCTTCAAGCAGCGGTGGCAGCGGATCCAAAGCTAATGATCGCGCATGTGCAACTTGGACGATCTTACCTGATGTTGGAAGACCCTGCAAAAGCACTTCCCGCGTTGTTGAGGGCTTTGGAATTGGATCCCAATTTTAAGGAGACGCACTTTCAGCTGGCCCGGGCTTACCTGCGGCTCAAGGACGAGGAAAGACGGAAACATCACTTGGAGATCTTTGAGCGGATCGCCAAGCAGGAAAAGGACAGCGGCCAGAGGGATGCTGGAAAAACTTCGGTTCCCGAGACAATACCCGCACGAGACGCATCCTCCATTCGCTAATTCAGCAAAAAACAAATCAGTCGGCGCCTTTAGGAGACGAGCCGAACTCCACCTGAAGCGGCATTGGATTGACTGCGCGGACCGCCCCTTCGGGCACCACGCCAAGCTGGCGGCCACCGCTGTCTGGCAACGATCTCGGCCGCACTCTTTTCAAAACTCAAAAAATGCTTGACACGCCTCCTCACTTCTGGATAATGATTCATTCATTGAATTAATGCATGGATTTTGGACAGAGGAGGTCCCATGAGGAGACAGCTGTTTCCCGTTTCGGCTCTATTCTTGCTTCTGTTTGGGATAGCCATTGATTCCGGAGCTCAAGCCATCCAAAGCACCGTGTTGGGAACTGTCACCGACCCGTCGGGTGCGGTCGTGGCCGGAGCTAATGTGACGGTCAAGAACGAAGGCACGAGCTTTGAACGGACGATGCTGACCGACGAAAACGGAGACTATCGCATAGCCGGCTTGGAGGCCGGGAGTTATCAGGTGACAGTGGCCATGACTGGCTTCAAGACCTCCATCCGCAGCAGTATCCGTCTGGATGCCAGTCAGATCAAACGAGTGGACGCTAATCTGGAGGTTGGCGAAACCACGACTACCGTTGAGGTAGTGGGTGATGTGGGTCACCTCGAGACAGAGACCTCCTCGCTTTCCAATATCAAGACGTCACAGGATTTTGTCCAGCTACCGCAAAGTGTTTATGGACGGGGATGGCCCAACGTCGTCTTCGTCACAGCGGGCGTGCAGAGCGGAGATGGGGCCACCAACGGTTGTTGTGGTGTGGTCATCAACGGGGCCCGTGACACGGCCAACAACTTCACTTCAGACGGCCTGACAGTGAATGATGTTGTGGGCGGGCGTCAAACGGCCAATGGCTTCCCTGGTGGGGACGTGGAAAGTTACCAGGAATTCAAGATCATGACCGCCAACAACTCGGCTGAGTATCCACAGGTCGCGCAGCTTTCCATGATTAGCAAGTCGGGCTCAAACGAAGTGCACGGAAGCTTCTACTGGGGTAACTTCAATTCGAGGTTCAACGCCCGGGCCTGGAATGATCCCACCAAGCCATCCATTGAAAACCACAACATGTTTGCGGTGAATAATGGTGGTCCCGTCTATATTCCGGGACTCTATGACGGGCACAACAAAACCTTCTATCACTTCCACTATAGCGGCGCCCGCTACCGTACGGGCAATCGTGCCCGCACGTCCGTGCCCACAGCCGCCTTTCGCCAGGGAGACTTCTCGGCCCTCCTCGGAAAGATCACCATCGTCGATCCGCTGACGGGAGATCCCTTTCCCGACAATAAGATCCCTGCCGATCGGATCAGCCCGGTAGCCAAGGCAGTTCAGGATCTGGTGTATCCGGATCCAAATTTGACCGGTCTGGGTGAATTTGGCCTGACAGAGAACTACTACGCAGACCCAGGGTATCAATTCGATGCAGATGGGTTGTCAGCCCGAATCGATCACAAACTTTCAAACAGCAACACCGTCTTCGTTCGTGTGGGATTGACCATTCACAACCACGACGTGATCAAGGGTGCCCTGAAGAACGGATACGGGAGCAGCAGTTTCTTTGGCAATGTTCCCGGCCGAACGGTTGTCGTCTCGGACACTCACACCTTTGGACCAACTCTGGTAAACGAGGCAAAGTTGGGTTTCAGCCGAAACGGCTACTTCGGCAATGATTACAACTTTGGCGAGCAACCCAATCTTGGCATTCAGGGAATCGACAACCCTGACAGCAATCCAGCCGTGGGAGGATTACCGAACTTCAGTTTTTCGGGGGCCATCCCCTTTGAAAGCACCGGTACTTGGGTGAACTCCTACGCTTCGGTACAGAACGACTTTCAAGCCATTGACAACCTGTCCTGGTACCGCAGCCGGCATGCCTTCAAGATGGGTGCCGACATTCGCCGCTATCAGGTCAACGACATCAGTAATCCTACCTCTTTACGAGGTGCCTATAACTTTGACGATCAGTTAAGCGGCCTGGCCTACGCCAACTTCCTGCTGGGACTGCCGAGCTATGCCGAGCGTGCCATCGCTCGTCCTAGTGCCTACCTTCGGAGCACCCAGCTGGGATTCTACTTCCAGGACGACTTCAAGGTGAACCAGCGGATTACCCTCAACTACGGAGTGCGGTACGAGTACCAGAGCCCCTGGGTCGACAGATTTGATCGGTTATTCACTTTTGATCCCAAGAGCGGGAGTCTGGTCACAGCAGGCAGTGTTGTTCCCGGCGACTTGGTTCCAGCGGTGGCGGCCACCCTTCCTATCATCTCTGCTTCACAGGCCGGATTCCCCACCCGAAGCCTTATGGAGAAGGACAGTAATAACTGGAGCCCCAGGCTGGGTCTGGCAATTCGCCCGTTTGCGAATACGACTACGGTCATTCGTCTGGGCTATGGTCTGTACACCCAGATGTGGCCTGGGTCGCTAGGACTCAATGCAACGGGCGGCCCCTGGCAGTCCACGGAGTCCTTCTTTATCGAGGGCAACCAACCCAGCATCCGTTTCCCAAATCCGTTCGCTGCAACCTCTGAATTCTCCGGCCTGCAGAGCATAGCCGGGCTGAGTGCCAAGTTTCCTAACGAGCGCACGCAGCAGTGGAACTTCTCGCTTGGACGCCAGATCTGGAACACGGCTGTGGACGTGAGCTACGTGGGCACCAAGGCTCAGAACATTCCTTTCGTTCAGGATTTGAACCTCTTGCGGCCCAGTCCTGAACCCTACAATTCGGCTCGGCGCCCTTATCAGCGGTTCAATTCGGTGTCCTTCACACAGTCAGGGGGATCTTCCATATACCACGGCATGAACGTTCAGGCTGATCGAAGGATCTCGGCAGGTCTATCGTTCAACGTCAATTACACTTGGGCCAAAGCCCTGACGGATGTCGGTCTGACCAGTTATCCCGCCTTTTTTGATCAGAACCAGTACGCCCGTTACCTGGAACGGGCGGACGACGACTGGGTTCGGCGGCATCAACTTCGATTCAGCTACGTTTACGAACTGCCGTTTGGAAAGAGCAAGAAGTTTCTGGGCGACTTGCCCGCGGTGGCCAACACCATCCTGGGCGGCTGGCAGCTGAACGGCATCACCATCCTGTCCACGGGACGTCGATTGAGTCCATCTTTCTCCGGTGTCGATCCGGCCAACACCAATCAGTTCGGTGGACGCCCGGATCGCGTCGGAAACGGCAACCTGGATTCTGGAGACATGCGCGACCGAATCAAGGCTGGCTTGCCCATCTTCGATACCAGCGCTTTCGTCGCGCCCACCGGTGGGCGAGGGTCCTACGGTAACTCTGCACGTAATATCCTGACCGGACCCGGCGCCCAAACGTGGAATATTGTCGTAGCCAAGAACTTTCCGTTGAAAGAACGGGCCAAGCTTCAGTTCCGCTGGGAACTGTTTAATGCGTTCAACCGGGCAAATTTTGGTGCGTTTCCCAGCACTAACATCAGTGGCGGGGACTTTGGGTTGGTCACTTACGCGGGAAACATGCGGAAGATGCTGTTTGCCCTGAGACTCGACTACTAGCGGTCTGAAAGCTGGGTCACGCATTTCGAGACTCCTCACCCGCGTTCTCTCCAACCCGGGTGAGGGGTTGCTCTTCTTGATTGGAAGTCTCTGGCTGCATCGATAGTCTGCAAAGCCAGAAGCGATTCCTCAGCGTTACCTAAACCCAGCAGCACTTCTCTTCACCTCGGCTCTTATCCTGCCATGAAGACATGCACTCGTATTACCGCTCTCCTCCTGATGGTATCCTGCAGCCTTGTCTCGCGCCCCGCCCAGGGGTTCCAGTCCTTAACGGATGGACTGGTGCGCATCGACGTCCACACTCACGTCTTCAGCCCCAATCCCGCATTCTATGAACTCCTTGACCGGCTTAACCTGCATGTTTTGAATATTTGTGTTCTGGACAAACATAACCCCGTTTACCAGAGCCTGGAGGATCAGGAGGTTGCGGCCATCGAGACTTTTCGTGCCGGTCGGGGGCGGGTTGCCTGGTGTTCCAGCTTTGACCCGGATTCCTGGGAGAGCCCCGGATTCGCCGCACGCGTCGTCGCCCATCTGAACAAGACCTTTGATGAAGGTGCTATCGCAGTCAAGATCTACAAAATCATCGGCATGGAACTCAAATCCAGAGACGGAAAGTACCTGATGCCTGACGATCCGGTTTTCGTGCCGATCTTTGAAGCCATCCAAGCTCGCAACAAGACACTCTACACGCATCTTGCGGAACCCTCGTCTGCCTGGCAGCCCCTGAATCCGGTCAGTATTCACTACGGGTATTACAAAAACAATCCGGACTGGCACATGTATTTGCACCCCGAGCGCCCCGCCAAGGAGACAATTCTGGCCGCACGGGACCACCTCTTGGAACGGCATCCGAAGCTGCGCGTGGTCGGCGCCCACCTCGGAAGCATGGAAGATGATGTCGGCCAGATCGCCAAGCGCCTGGATCGATATCCAAACTTTGCTGTTGAGACCGCGGCTCGCGTGCCCGACCTGATGATTCAACCGCGAGACAAGGTGCGGTCTTTTCTCATTCGGTACCAGGACAGGGTTCTCTACGGCACCGACCTCAGCATGAGGCCATCACAAAATCCGGAAGAGGCTGTGAAGGAGTGGGAAGCCGTTTATACTCGCGACTGGAAGTTCTTCGCAACGACTGAGACGCTGGAGTACGGAGGCCGCAAGGTTTCGGGTCTAGCCCTGCCAAAACCGGTTTTGCGAAAGTTCTATCGGGACAACGCCATCCGCTGGCTGCCGGGAATCGAAGGCGCCCAGAAGTGATGGACCTGTTGCAGACTGACCGTTTTGCACACCCCCTGGAGGGCAACTTGATTCGTCGATCCGTTCTTTTCGGGGTGCTCCTTATCTGCCTCGCCGCGCTTTACCACCAAACGAAGACTCAAGCCCAACTCTGTCGCCTCACCCTCACTCTGGTTGATGCAGAGAGCAAAGAAACGATTCCCGGCGTCGTTCGATGCTTTGCCCAAAGCGGCGGTCCGGCGATTCCGCTGGCGGGATCGCTCAGCCGTGGACAAGGACTGAAGGGCAATGATGCCATTCAGGATTGGTACGTCATCAGCCAGGCCGAAGAGATATTGCTTCCTCGCCAGCAGCTCCGATTGGAAGCTTTGGCTGGACTTGAAACTGAACTTGCTACAGCGTTGATCGATCTGACCGGACAAGATCGGATATCCCTGACAATCCCTATCCGCACATTCAGCCGGATTTCCAAAGACGGCTGGTATGCCGGGAATACTCATCTGCATCTTTCCAATTTGAATCAGGACCAGGCAGACCGCTACTTGAAAGAGATTCCGAGAGCCGACCGGCTTGAGGTCCTATTCATTTCCTACCTGGAACGTGCGCTGGTCGACAAGGACTACATCACCAATCGTTATCCAATTGGTGATCTCACGGAATTCTGGTCCACGGGTGTTCTGGTTAACAACGGCGAGGAGCATCGTCACAATTTTGGTGATCAAGGCGAGGGATTCGGCCACGTGATGCTGCTGAATATCAAGCGATTGATTCAGCCGGTCAGCATAGGACAGGGGATCAGCCGGAGCGGTACGGATGGAACCACCCTGCAAATGGGAATTGATGACGCCCATCGTCAGGGCGGCGTGGCCATCTGGTGCCACAACAGCTGGGGTCTGGAGGACGTGCCTAACTTTGTGAGTGGAAAGCTTGACGCCCAGAACATTTTTGACGGCGGTGCCCATGGAAGTTACGAAGACGGCTTTTACCACTATCTCAATGCCGGCATCCGCGTTCCCTTTTCCACTGGGACCGACTGGTTCATTTACGACCTCGCCAGAGTGTATGTGGGAGTCCGTGGAAGCCTGGGAATCAAGCCCTGGTTGGATGCTCTGGTGGCGGGCCGATCCTTCATCACCAATGGCCCGATCCTCAAGCTGACTGTGCAGGGCAGGGAGATTGGAGCGACTGTCGAGTTGAAACAACCCCAAGAGGTCTTGGTGCAGGCTGAGGGCACCGGGCGGTCAAATTTTGAAAAGCTTGAACTCGTAAAGAACGGAAGAGTCATTGCCCAGGCCAACACACAACCTCACGAAGGTACATTCCAGGCTCAGCTGCAGCAGCGGGTGCGGATCCAGGAGCCGGCTTGGTTGGCGTTGCGCATCTCCACGCAAGCAACCAATGAGTACGGTCGACCTTTGTTTGGTCATACCTCGCCGGTCTATATCACGGTTGAGGGAAGGTCGATTCGAATGGATCAGGAGGTGGCCTACCTACGCGAACAAATCCGACAAGCCAGACGGGCGATTGCCGCCCAAGCTGTGTTCGCAACCAAGGAAGAACGGGAGCGAGTCCTGTCGGTTTATGAGCGTGCCGTTGCTCTGCTCGAGCAGCGGAGTTAATGCGCTCCCCGCTCGCTCGGCGCAGGAACCCGACACCTCATAGGATTTCGAAGCTGTGCCTGATCGGCCGTTTGCCGGGATAGCAGGGAATGGAGGAATCATGACTTGGTTGCTTAAACTGCCCCGTGTCGCGAGTGCATTGATTCTGGCGGGAATATTATCCGCTGCAACCTGTCTGCTCTCCGGTCCAGCCGCATCACAAGGATCCGGTCGCGTTGAAGTCATCGACGACTTCGAAGGAAAAGCGAGTCTAGCCGGTTGGCAAGGCGATATCCGTCTGTCCGGCGCGCATCCCTCTCATGGAAAAAGTGGCCTGGAGGTCCAATTTGGTTCCACTTCTTCACTTCTCTCATACTTCCCCAGGACCGGCAACTGGAGTGGCTTCGAACGCTTGCTGTTTGATGTCTACAACCCCGCAAACACGCCCGTCGTTCTTTCATTCAGTCTTTATGATGCTGTCGGCGGAGATGGCCCTGATGTGGCGCCGCATGACTTCTATCGGGCAGACCGCAAGCTCTTTCTGGGTTCTCAATGGACTCACGTCGAAGTGGGTATCAAGAATCTCTTGACGAGTTCCGAACTGCGTTCCATCGCCCTGGATCGAATACGACGACTGAGCGTGACTGCTGGTACTGGGCATCAGCCCTTGACCCTCTTCCTTGACAATCTTCGACTGGTTGAAGGTGTCGAGGGAAGGGAGACGATGTCCTCTGCTGCGCCTCAAGATCTTACGACCCGCCTGGATGGCCGTTGGGTAACGATTCTTCAAACCGGGCCTCTGGATCAGATTCCGGAGAGTGATACCGTTCGACGTCTGCGCGCTGAAGCCGAGCAGGAGCATCGGGCGCTCAAGCGGGCAATCGAAACCGCCGAGCAGATAGGTCTGGATACGATCTACCCTCAGGCAGAATTGACCGTCGCTGAGTTGGGTCTGTACTTTCGCCCGATGTTGGCCTGGTTCAACAACGACCGTGAAAAAGAGCGGATGTTCCGGTACGTCGCCGACAGCTGTCGGCGAGAACGAGAACTCCTGGCGAAGCTTCTTCGAGGCGAAGTCCGCCTGCCCGAACGTGACGACACCCAGATCGCTCCACCGCTGGTTCCAGCCTATCCTTCCTTGCGAAACCTTCCAGTTCGGGACGGGTTCTTTGTGGATCAGGACGGACGGCCGTTGTTTATCACCTCTGTGCATGGCCCCAGCACCGGATTACTTCGGTTCTTTGCCACGCCGCTCCAGCACATCGAAAGCTACTCCGTGGGTGGCGGATCGCGCTGGACAGTTCGCTCTTCTCCGATTTATGAGGCCTTTCAGAAGTTTCCCGACACTCATCGCGTCGGTTGGGACGGTTGGTGCGGCCATCTGATTCGCGATTTCAACGCCTGGGGCGGCGCGAAGGAAGATGTCGTCATTTGCCTGGAGAGCCCCCACACTCAAGAGGCGGTGGAACGCTATATCCAGCGGGAGTTCCCGAAATGGCAGAAGAATCCCGAACTGCTTTACAACATCATGGCCTACGAGCTGCAGTACATCTGCTATTGTGACCGCTCGCAGCAGATGTTTCGCGATTGGCTGCAGCGCGAGCACAGAACCATAGAACGTCTCAACACGGCCTGGGGAACCCGCTACGGCACGTTCAGCGAAATTGCCGCCCCTCCTACAAAACGGGCGCGTCCCTTACCGGGGACCAATCGGGCCCAGTGGTATGACTGGGCCCGCTTCAACCAGGACCGATTCACCGCTTATCTGGTATGGGTGAAGGGCGTCATTCGCCGCTTCGACCCGGCCACGCCCCTGGCTGCTGGGGGCAGCTACAGCATGCTGGTGGGAAGCAACGGAACCTCAGGCATTGATGAAGAACAAATCATCAATCAAGTGGGCGATGTCATCATTCACGAAGGCAGCGGTTCCACGCTGGGTGTGGACCTCCAGTTGGCGCTTTCCGAGAAGCCAAAGCCACTTTGTGACCCCGAAATGAACCTGGACGAGGTTCGCTATCTTTTACCCCACATGCTGCACGGAAAATCTGTCATCCAACTTTGGCACTGGCCGGACCAGCCGCCCGCCGAACATCCCCATTTCATCAATCAATCGCTGGCTCACGGGTGGAAGTTTTCGCTGGCAGATCTGTCTGCGTTGTTTCGGACCGTCTTGGACAGCCGCCGGCTTTCGAAGGAGATTGCTGCATTTTCGTCTGTCCTCGCCGAGGTGGCCATCCTCTATTCCAGAACCTCCATGATTCAGATTCCGCCGGAAATGGTGACCTGGCGCACCACACCTTACCTGAGAGAACTGGAAAACAGCTATGAAGCCAGTCGTTTTCTGGATACCCGCACGACTTTCATTTCGGAGAACCAAACCTTGCGGGGAGACCTGGCGAGATTCCGGGTCTTGATCGTTCCTGCAGCTTCTCACCTGCGACGTGAGGTGGCAAGTGCCGTCTATCGTTTCGTTGAGCGCGGTGGAGCGCTGGTGATACTTCCTGCCTCTCTGCTCAGTGATGAGTACAACCGCCCGACTGATTACCTGTCCCAGATCGGGGTCCAGGTCCGCCGGATCGAGCAACCAGCAAGCGATCACACAGACGAGGTGTCACAAGCCTACGACCAGAGCTTTCATGAGCGGGTGGTCTATCGCTCCCAGGAGCCTGTTGGCCTCAAGACGAGATCGGTCGGGATATTTGTCAAAGGTGCGCCAGCGCTCGAAGCTCTGGGAACCCGACAGGACGTTACCTTATCAGGGTCCCATCAAATACTGGCCACCTTCCCGGAAGGTTCAACGGCGCTGGTCTCAATCAAGCGGGGCTTGGGCCACGTTTATTACGCAGCCACCAGTTTCCCGCGTGCGAGTCTGAGCATTCTGCTGGATCAGGTCTTTGAGGCCGCCGGAGTCAATCGTCCTGTCCGGGTGCGGTCAGAAGATGGTCAACCCCTCGGTAACCTGGAAGCCCGCGTCGCATCGGACAGTGCCGGCAGCTTGCTCTACATCGCCAATCTCAACGATGAGGCTATCGTTGCGAAAGTTGAAGTACAAGGCCAGCCGGCGGAAGAACTGTTGGAACTGCGCAAACGGGTGAAGCTGGATGGCTCCCGCCTTGTCGTACCGTCAGGCGAGACTCTGATCTTCAGACTGGCTCACCCCGCCAGTCTGTTGCCCATCGCGTCTGCAGCCGTTCAATCAGCCGAGCCAGCTCAAACGAAAGCGAGCACGATCTCAAACTGAGGTTGACTCATGCAAGGATTCTCGGAAAGGTCCGGCTTCACCAGCGCCAGGCACAGGCCCTGGCTGGGGTCAGGGCTTTGCCTTCTCGCAGCCATCCTGGTTTGGAATCAACAGAAAAATGCCCAAGGCCCGGTGACGAACAGAACTTCAACTCTCCAGCTGGATATTGTTGACGATGGAAAGCAACTCAAACTGCTCGTACGTCACCGTGAGCTGGGACCTGTTTGTGAACTGATGTGCTATGAAGGTGGGCCGTTTTACTACGGAATCGCATCCAAACGCGAGGATGGAAGCGTTGTTTTTTTGCACACCTCCGGAAAAATGACGGCGACGACCACCTTCACCCCCGCTGTTGATGGGCGAATCTGGATGGATATTCTGGTCGAGGGTCCTGAGCAGGCGTTGAAAGAAGTAAAATTCATGGGACCCTGCATGCAGTTCTGGCACTCGGAGAATTTCAAACGGCAAGGAAGTCTGGTTGAATTCATCCGACGTTGCTTCCTCTACACGGTGCGCGGTCCCGTGGGGCTGCTGGACACGGCCCGAGGCCCCATGAAGAGTTTCAAAGCCGATGCCCCGGAGAACAACCCGTCCTATACCCAATGGTATGTGCCGATTGAGCGATTCCATCCGGGCGATATCTGGGCATTCGGCGCCTCAGGAGATCGCCCGGTCGAGGGGATCGTCGCCGTCGAGTCCGAAGACGGACGGTGGTTGGCAGCCATCGGCTGCGCTTATACCCGAACATTGGGACAGGGTTGGCACGACTGCATTCATCACGTGCCGGACATGCAGAAATATTTTGACCGCAACGATGCAAAGCTCCGGCATCGCAGCGCTTTGTACGTGATGCCTAACGATAAAGTCAGACTGCTGGAGGCGTTTCATCGCGATTTTTCGAATGAGAGAAGTGAGATTAAAGCCTCACCCACCGACGGGGGCCAATTAAGGGTGCAAGCCCCCTCGCGAAACCTTCCTGCCATCGACCTTGCGCTCGGTCTCGCGGACCAGTCAGGAAGCCGTTCGGTGGAATGGGAGGTTTCACCCTGGGGCGGCTTGGTGCGCCGTGGGAGTTCCTGGCAGATGTGGGCCTGGCCACACGATGACGTGTTGGATTTTTGGGTCAGCCTGGCCCAGGGACTGCAATCGACCGCAGTCAAAGCGGCTCTGGTCGGGAAAGGTTGGCAACCGGCTGCCAGTCCCGAAGGTGTTCCCGCCCTTCTGTGGCAAAATCCGTCCGACACCGGGAGCGCGGCTCTGTTTTGGGAGCACAGCCAGCCGGGCCAACCTGCCAGCGGGCTGGCTGGGTTGGGGCCACATCACGACGAGGTCTCTGTTCGCGGACGGCTCTATTTGATGCAAGGCATGGAGTCCGTCCGGGAACGTTGGCTTAAGTCGGAGGAAGAATGGCAACACTCGCTTCCCTATCGAATGCCATTGGAGATTGCTGCAGGATCAGCCGACATCGACGGCGTACGCTTTGTGCCCAACGCCGAAGATCAAATGAATTACGGCCTCACTATTCTCCCGCCCTGGAAGGATGGCGGCACCCTGCATGTGAATTTTCCGGAACACTTCGAGTACGGCGAAGCCGGGCATGGCATTCTTCGCTATTCCGATAAGCGCTCCAACCCGTGGAAGCTTGCTCCGGATGGGCACTCCGCCAGTTACGAAGTTGAGAGCCTGGAATTGCCTGGTGTGATGGTGCAGGCTTCGGCCGTGGCCCAGCACAATCGGGCCCGTTTTACCTTCAGAATCTTCAATGGAGGCTTGACCCGTTTGGAGCGAATCAAGCCGCTCTTGTGTTTCTGGTACGCGAAACTGAACGGCTTTCCAGACAAACTGTCTGACAACTTCCAGAACACCTATGTCGTCCAGGCGGGACGACTGCTGAACCTACGTGGAATCCCTACCGACAATCCAGAGGCGACCGCTAAGGTTACGTACGTGCGAGGTTGCAGCCAGCACGATTGTGACGCTTTTGCTTTGAGACGGGGCGGTCTGATCAAGGAAGATGTGGACCAGGCCTTGATTGCCGTAACCGACAAGACTGGGGCTCGCAAGGTCGTCATCTCTTTTACTCCCGGGAAAAGCGTTCTATCCAATGCGGCCATACCTTGCGCCCACGCTGATCCCTATTTGGGGACGCTGGGTCCGGGCGAATCGGCTGAGGCCAGCGGGATCTTGGTTTTTTCCGAGAGGCCGCTCAGCGAGATCATGGCAGAGATGAAGTAGAGGGATCCAGATGGCCGTCACGCGCCGAACCTTTCTCCAGACAGTCAGCGGAACTCTGCCGACCTTGACCTTCATCGGTCAGAGAGGAACTGCCGCTGATGACGCTGCCCCCGGCGGCCGGGACAAGTTTACACCTCTGGACCTGCGGTCGCTTTTTACCGCCTCCCCCTTCAGTTTTGGACCCCGCGACGAGGCTAGGGGCCTAAGCTCTCAGTCGGCCAAGGACGGTTTGATTCGAATGCCATCGGGAAAACAGATCCTGCGGGGTATACCCTTTCTCTTGGGGCCCGGTGAAACTCAAGCCAAGTCGTGGATCGTTTTGAGTCAGGCCAAAAGTCTCGACTCGGTAACCAGCTGTGAGATCTCTGTTCAGAAGAAAGCAGGGTTCATTTGTATGGCCCTATTCTGCGATTGGGACCCCCACGAGAACCCGCCCCCGAATGAAGATGTGATTGAGCGGGTCGGGCAGCAACTGGGTGAAGCGGTCCTGGTGTATCAAGACGGCCAGGAGGTTTCCTTGCCGCTGCGGCGCCGGTTTGAGGTCAATTCGCCTTCCGTATCCTGGGGTCATTTGAGCTTTGCGGCTGTGCCGCACCGGCAGGATGGCGTCCGAAGGTTGGACGACGCCCTGAAAAATGCCTTGGGCTGGGGAGACTTGCAGATCGGCATCTGGGATAGTTCTTATCCCAGCAACCCCGACTTGCTCTCGCACGAAACACTATGGCTGTGCGCCCTCCCCAATCCTTGTCCAGAGAAATCTGTGAAGACTTTGCGATTCCGGGCTACCAGCCAGGATCCTCTTATCCTTTGCGCCGTCACGTTGTTTCACGGCAAAGAAAACCCCCTTCGCTATGAGCCTATCGCTTTGTATCGAATCAAGCTGCCGGAGGCTTCGGCTCAGGAAAGCGGTCGTTGGGACGTCACTATCGACCTGGGGGTCGTCACCCGGACTTATCCGAGCCTCCCATTTAAGCTGGAGGAATGGCTTTCGACGCCGCGGGCAGGGCTTGGGGAACGTCGCAACAAAGCGGAGCCATCGAAGTATCTGAATGTTGAGCTGACAGCTAGTGGCGAAGCCACGCTGTCACTGCGCGATACCAAGACTGGGAGGCAGTACCGATTCCATCTCGCCGCGGTGGAACCAGGCAAGGATTTACAGGCGCAGAACCAGACGGTTTCGATTGAAATTCTCGAGCCCCAAAAGACCTTCCTGCAGGGACAGGTCCTCGACGCTTCCAGTCGTCGTCCCACCCCCGTCCGCCTGGCCTTCTACTCGAAGGAGGGGCGCTACATACCCCCCTACGGTCATCGGCGAGATGTCAACAACGCCTGGTTTCAAGACTACGGAGCCGACATCAAGTTGATGGACAGCTCTTTCGCCTATGTGGATGGGACCTTTCAAATCGAACTGCCTGTGGGCGAGGTTTTCCTGGAGATGACCAAGGGATTCGAGTACGAAGGGGTCCGCCGTCAGCTGCACATCGATCCTGGGCAGCAACGGCTGGACCTGGAAATCTCCCGGCTGGTCGATTTGCGATCTCAAGGTTGGGTGAGCGCCGACACGCATGTTCACTTTCTTTCTCCAACGACAGCCATTTTGGAAGGACAGGCTGAGGGACTGAACCTGATCAATCTCCTGGCGGCACAATGGGGTGAACTCTTCACTAATGTAGGGGACATCTCACATGGTCCTCTGACCTCCCGGGACGGAGAGACGATGGTTTGGGTTGGCACGGAGAACCGGCAGCATATCCTCGGACACTTGGGACTCTTGGGAGGGCACGGCCGACCGGCCTATCCAATGTCGAGCGGCGGACCTGAGGAGAGCGCCATCGGGGATCCCGTTTCGACTACGCTTGCAGAGTGGGCCGATGCTTGCCGCCGTCGGGAAGGCTTGGTGGTTGCCGTCCACTTTCCTTACCCGACAGCAGAACTCGCCGCAGACATCGTCCTCGGCAAAATCGACGCAGTGGAATTGTGGCCCATGAACATGAGCGAACACTTCAATAACCTCCGTTTTCTCGACTGGTATCGCTATCTGAACTGCGGATACCGGCTCCCGGTTGTGGGAGGCACCGACAAAATGGGCGCCTGGATCCCGGCAGGTGCCAATCGCGCTTATGCCTACCTCGGTCAAAACGAGTTTAGTTTTGCCAATTGGGCCAGGGCAGTTCGCGGGGGTAATACCTTCGTCACCTCGGGCCCCTTGATCTTCTTTCAAGCCGAAGGCCTGCCTCCCGGCAACGAGATCACTGTCAGAACCGGTGGAGCTACCATCGAAGTCCGGGCGGAGGTGACAAGCACTGTTCCGATTCATCGACTTGACGTGGTGCTGAATGGTCGGGTGGTCAGCTCGCGCGAGGAATCTTCGGGCACAAAGACACTCAGAATGACTGATCGGATTCAGGTGTCCGGTCCTGGCTGGGTAGCGGCCCGATGCGCCTCTCGTTTGGATCTCACCGGCTCACTGCGAATCGCAGCCCACACCTCCCCCGTGTATCTCCGAATTCCGGATCAGGATCTGTTCTCCCCTGATGCGGGGGCCTACCTGTTGACTTTGATCGAAGGTGCAGAGAGCTGGGTGAAGAACCTGGCCACTCGGCCAGCGCCCGACCAGTTGACCAAGATCCTGGGCGTATTCACTGAGGCACGAGATCGGTTGCACCAGCGCATGCACCAGATGGGCCTGAAGCATTGAGCAACGATGCAGACGGGACAGGCGGGGGGAGGGTCTAAGAGCTGTGAGGCACCCTAGTTGGGAGGCGCAGTGGGTCAGAAGGGCGGCAAGCTAAGACGGATGCACCGGAATCTTGATCAGAAGAGAAACCATTGACGGTTAGATGGTCTGTGAAGAAGGAACGACGAATGCACTTTTTGCGAACAGCTGGCCTCGTTTTGATTTTGTGCATTCCTCTTGTCGGACATGCGGAACACACAGCACTCGTCCTCAAGCGCTCCGACTACGAAGACCGCGTACACGCAGCCTGGTTGGGTCAAATCCTTGGAGTACTCCTGACCTTGCCCTACGAGCACAAGGTTTCCTCGGTCTTGCCCGTCGACAGATTTCCGAAACCATATGCCTCCGCCATCGTGGACGATGACTGGTATTACGAAATGGTGGCTTTGCGCGGATTTGAGCAGCACGGTCCCGAGCTTTCGGTCGATCAGCTGGGGGCGCTGTGGCTGAAACACAATTGTGGAACATGGGGGTCAAGCAAATACGCCTTGAGAGCCATGAGAGCCGGCGTGAAGCCGTCCCTCGCCGGGCACCCGAAAAACAACCGCTTATGGTGGACCATCGGTCCGATGTTCACTTGCGAACTGTATGGCATCCTCGCTGCGGGTGCGCCGAACCTAGCGGCCAGTCTGGCTCGGGATCTGGGCCGCATCAACGGTTATGGCGAAGGTTTGGACGGCGGGGTGCTCTCCGCCGGCCTAGTCAGCGTGGCCTTCCGGGAAAAAGATTCGCAGGAAGTGGTTCGTCAGGCTGCCAGGCTGATTCATGCGGATTCACCCCTTCGGCAGGCAGTGAACCTGGTTGTCGGAATGGCCGATGGGGGGAAGAGTTTCCGGGAAATCTGCGATGCCATCGAAGACCGTTGGCACATCGAGTACCCGGCCACGAACAACGGAGTTGCCAACGCTGCGATCCTGGCCGCCTGCGTATGGTTTGGCGAGGGGAAGTTTGCCAAGTCGGTTAACCTGGCCGCGTCCGCTGCTGACTTCGTCGACACCGACAACATCGCTGCCACGGCCTGTGCCGTGGTAGGTGCGATGCATGGCACCCAGGCTCTGCCAGCCGACCTCCTTCGCCAGCTTGATGATCGAATTGTGGGTGAGAGCCTGGGAGGGGAGAGATTGACTCCGGCTGTGGATGAGAGGATCTCAGATCTGGCCCGCCGCACAGCCCTGGTCGGCGAACGCCTTCTTTCGAAGCACGGTGGCAAGGTGGGGGACGACACCATCACGGTTCCCTGGCGCCCCACGAAGAGCCCTCTCACTGCTCAACGATTCCGGCTCGCAGACTTGATGCAGTATTGGAACAGGGACTGGACTCTGGAGCGGGCAGGTTTCGGGGGCGGCGACGGCGGCATGCCTGGAATTCGCGGTCTGACGTACCTCGATGGAGATACTCTGGCAACCTACCCGCGCGATGAGATTCGGGCTTTGGTCATTCGCCGCGCCATCACGCCGGGTGAGAAGTCCAGGTTGAAACTGCAGGCTGGGGTGGACCCGGGGCGGGCTTGGAACCTGCAGATCTACCTCGATAACAAGCTGGCCGCGAATCGGATAATCGATGCTGCACCGGACACGACGGAGCGGCAGTGGACAACAGTTGAAGTTGATCTGACGGACTTCAGGCAACGAGTTGTTCACATTCGCCTGCTCCAGCGGGTGCTGGTCGATGGCAAGGTCGCCGGTACCGCCTACTGGCGTGGATTACAAGTCGATTAGCCGCGCTGCCACTCTCATGGCGCGACTTACATAGGATACCTCACATGGCTGGTCAAACGCTTTGGCGGCTTGTCCCCGGATGTACCATACTTTCGTTGTTGCTGCTCCTCTATCGAGTCGCTGCGTTCGATCGCTTCGAAGTACGTGTTGTCGACGACAAAACCGGCCAGCCCCTGGCGGCTACCGTTTCGCTCACGGACGGAGAGGGGAAGCCTCTCGAAGTCGAGGGGGAACATCCGCACGTGGAATATTTGGGAAAACGCCGGTGCTATGTAGACGGCGTTTTCTCAATGTCATCTCGCCCTGAGAAACTGGTCGTCGAGTTGCGCCGCGGCCTCGAGACCCTGCCCCTCAGGACCGAAGTGGATCTCAGCCACGCCCAGCCTCGACCGCTGACCTTGCGACTCCAGCGATGGATTGACATGAGCAACCTGGGCTATTTGAGCGGTGATACTCATGTTCATTTACTGACTCAGGCCGAGTCTCACTTCCAGATGAGAGCCGAAGACTTGAATGTCCTGAACCTTCTCGTCAGCGACTTCACACATGACATCGAGAAGTTCACCGGGAAGCTTGATCCCGTGTCCACGCCGAAGCACTCCGTGTACGTGGGGCAAGAGGCCAGAGACTGGCAACAGGGTCATGTCGTCTTGATGCGCATCAAACAGATCGTGCAGCCCTTCGAACCATTTGGCGGCACGTTCCTGGAACGAAGCGAACGCAACGTCGTGCTGGCCCGAGCGTTAAAGGAGACGCACCGCCAGGGCGGCGTTGCGACCTGGGCTCATTTCTGTAACCTGCCCGGAGCCGAGTCTCCGATCGATATTGCATTGGGGCTGATCGATGCGGTGGACCTCATCACCTACGACGATCCCACTCAACTGCCCAGCCATTGGGGGCCCTGGAAGAATTCCGGCATGTCCCAGGCCGAATTTACGGTAATGCGGGCCATGGATCTCTACTACCAGTACCTGAATTCCGGCTTTCGATTGCCTATTGCTGCGGGGACCGACAAGATGGGTGAGAACATTCCGGTTGGCAGCAATCGCCTCTATGCGCGGATCAAGGACGCTGCTGACTATGACGACTGGCTGGCGGGTCTGAAAGCCGGCAACGGCTTCGTCACCAACGGCCCCATCCTGACCCTGGAAGTGGACGGGCACACTTCAGGCGACGTAGTTGAATTTACAGCCAACCGAAAAATACATGCCCGCGCCACTGCTCGATCGATTCTACCTTTCGCCAGTCTGGAAATTGTGGTCAACGGAGAAACCGCCGCCATCCAAACCGGATCGAATCTCCGCGGCCAGCAGGTCGGAGGTCTCTATCAGCTGGAGGTGACGACCACCCTCCATCTAGAACGAAGCAGCTGGATTGCCGCACGCGTCGCGGAAGATCCCGATATCAAAGAGCGCATCCTGCCCCGGGGCCTCACTGTTTTTGCGCATACCAACCCTTTGTACTACCTGCAGGACGGGGCGAGGGTTCGGGAAGCTTCATCCATCCGGTACCTTCAGAGGTATGTCAAAGGAACGATCCATTGGCTCGAAACCGGCGCGCGCTTTGCAACGGTTCAGGAAAAAGAAGAGGCACTGAGGCTGGCCAAGCAGGCTGAGCGGATCTATGCGGAACTTTAATGTGAAAGACCGGCACAGGTTAGTGATGGTCGTCACGCTGTTCGCTTGGATTCTTTTGGGAGCGGCTTCCGGCAGGTCGCAAGAAGGAGCGGGTCCTGAGTGGCGGCATTATGGCGGCGACTCAGGGGGAAGCAGGTACTCTCCGCTCACACAGATTAACCGCACCAACGTGACCGAGTTGAAGGTTGCCTGGATCTTTCACACCGGCGACCTTCCTGCTGACACCATGAACGCCACGTTCGAGTGTACGCCGTTGGTGGTGGAGGGAGTGATGTATCTCTCCACGCCATTCTCCAAGGTGATTGCCCTGGAAGCGGAGACGGGCAAGATGCTCTGGACGTTCGATCCCAAGCTTGATGGCTCTTATGGATTCGTCAATCGCGGGGTCGCATTCTGGCAAGACAAAACGGAAAGGCGGATCTTTCTGGCGACGTCGGACGGTCGGTTATTTGCCCTCGATGCTCACAACGGCACCCCGGTGAGTCGATTTGGAAACAAGGGCTGGATCGACCTGAAGACCGGAATGGTTCCGGCCGGTTCCGAGCGTTCCTACGGCGTAACGTCGCCCCCCCTGGTTTACCAGGATCTGGTGATGACCGGCTCGATCGTTCCGGACAGCTTACCTCAGGGGCCCAGCGGCGATGTGCGGGCTTTCGATGCCCGCACCGGACAGATGATTTGGCGCTTTCATTCGGTGCCCCATCCCGGCGAATTTGGACACGACACGTGGGAGAGTGGCGCCTGGCGGGACCGTGGAGGGACCAACGTGTGGGCTCCCCTGAGCTGTGACGAAAGAAGGGGCATTGTCTATCTTCCCCTCACCTCTGCCTCTCCCGACCGATACGGCGGTGACCGCAAGGGGAGCAATCTGTTCGCTGATTCTTTGGTGGCTCTGAACGCCAAAACCGGTAAACGGATTTGGCACTATCAGATCGTGCACCATGATCTGTGGGACTTCGACCTGCCCGCCCAACCCAATCTGATCACGTTGCAGCGGAACGGTGTATCAGTCCCGGCGGTGGCCCAAGTCACCAAGATGGGTCTCACGTTCATTTTTAACCGTCTGACCGGGAAACCGCTGTTCGACATCGAGGAAAGAGCTGTCCCTCCTAGCGAGGTCCCCGGCGAGGTGGCGTGGCCCACCCAGCCGTTCCCAGTTAAACCTCCCCCTTTAGCTCGGTTGAGCATGACACCGGAGGACCTCACCGACGTCACTCCGGAATCTCGTGCCGAATGTTCGCAGATTCTAAAAGACGCTGTGCTTGGGAAAGCTTACCAGCCTCCCGGTCTCAGACCCACGATCATTTTCCCAGGAACTATGGGCGGCGCTAACTGGGGCGGAGCGGCCTACGACCCCATCTCCAACTTGCTCTTCGTCAATTCTCAAGATACCGCCCAGCTGATCCAGATGACGAGGGCGAGAGAAGGGAGCGAAGTCCCCTTTGTGCCTCGCGGCAGCGGCTATGGGCGGTTCTGGGATTCCAGAAATTACCCCTGTCAGAAGCCGCCCTGGGGTACCTTGACGGCCATTGATTTGAGCAAGGGCAGCTTTCATTGGCAAGTGCCGTTGGGCATCGTCGAAGAACTGGTTGCGAAAGGCATCCCTCCCACCGGAACCTCTAATGTGGGAGGGTCAATCGTCACTGCGGGAGGTTTGGTTTTTATTGGAGCAACCAACGACCGGCGCTTTCGCGCCTTCGACAAGGACACCGGGAAAGAGCTTTGGGTCACAACCTTGGAAGCCAGTGCCCACGCCACTCCTATGACTTTCATGGGAGCCAGAACAGGCAAGCAGTATGTGGTCATCGCCGCAGGCGGTGGGAGTCGGTATAACAAGACCCACAACGATGCGCTCGTAGCTTTCGCCTTGTTCCCTGAAGGTCAGAGTCGCGCGGCGAGGGTCCGTGGACGAAGGGAGGTGAGAGTCATCTCCGAAGGTCCAGGACGGGAGCCGAGAGACCTGAAGCAAGTTAAGCCGAGGGCGCAGCCGGTTTCCTTCAGTCATCTCCAACATGACCTGCTGGGCCTGGAATGCCGCTCCTGTCATCCAGGCAATGAATCTGGAGAGATTCTGACGATTCCGGGAACTACCGAGTGTATGAGTTGTCATGCAACGATCAGGACCGAGAGTGCCTCCGTCAGGAGGCTGGCACGCTTCCATCAGTCGAAGCAGCCTGTTCCTTGGGTTCGGTTGTACAGACTTCCCGGTTTCGTGTTCTTCAGCCACCAAAAGCACGCGAATGACGGTATCGAGTGTGCGACGTGTCACGGTCCGGCGGGCAGTCGCGATGTGTTATGGCAGGAGAAAGAGATTTCGATGGAAGCCTGTGTCAGTTGCCACAAATCCCGCCAGGCGTCCGTCGAGTGCGGTCTCTGTCATGACATGGAGCACTGATCGAGAGAACATCGAGCTGGGCTGCCCTGCAAGTCTCACAAACCGTGGAGGGAGTTGGCATCGCGGGAAGTGATCGGACGATCCTTTCCGTGAGTGAAAAGAGTTCTGGAGCTTAACAAAGCATCTCTATTTTGGGGGTCTCAGTTGCCAACGAAGTGGACGTTGTTCCTTGTTCCCATGTGGTGCTTGGTCTGCTGGTCATGTTTGCCCTCTGTCAAAGCAGACAGTGATGCCATTGCTCAGATCAAGGTCTTGGCTGATTTCGAATCGGCAGCTTCAACGTTCCACTGGACCGGCACCTTCGGCTTCTCGCGGGAGCACGCCAGCCAGGGACAACAGGCTCTAAGAGTGACGCTGCCGCGCGGCATGCAGAAGGGACTCAGCTCGGAGAAACTGGCCAAGGACTGGAGCGGGTACGACTGGCTGGCCATGGAAATCTTCAGTCCTGAGAAAGTGCCCGTCATGCTGAGTCTCAGAATTTATGACGAACTTGCCGATGATGAGCACGCTAACGTCTGGAGCGATGCTTTTCTGGCAACTCAAAAGGTGTTTCTGAATTCTGGAACCAACCACATTCGGGTGCTACTCCAGGGAATGCGTACCTCAAGCGACACTCGAGCAATGGCCATGGACAAGGTGCGGCGAGTGGTCCTCTCTAACGAACACTCGGACGCGCAGCTGGTGGTGTATGTCGATAACTTTCGATTGATTCGCGGCGATCCCCAGCATGAGTTGTCGGGTGCTCCAAAACCTGAAGATACCGTCGTCACAATCCGCAATCGTTTCGTCGACATCGGTCAGATTGGGCCTCGCGAGCTCATCCCCGAGAGTCAATCGGTCCAGGAACTTCGAAGAAGGGCGGTAGCCGAGTTGGAGGCTTTACGCGACGACCTCGAATCTGCCCGAACCCAAGGGCTGGAAACGATCTACGAGGAGATTCCTGTCGTCATCGCGGAACTTGGCCTGGGAATCCGTCCACTCCTGGCATGGTTTAACAATGATCAAAGAAAGGCAGAACTATTCCGGGAGGTCGCACAATCCTGCGTACGGGCCCGGCTGGCCTTGCAGAACCGCATTACCGGCCGCGATCGCCTCCCCGACAACGATGACACCCAGGTACCTGAGCCGGCTGTGCCGGATCTTCCGCTCCTGAAAGGGCTCGGCACCAGGGACGGATTCTTTGTGAACTCCCAGGGCCGTCCTCTGTACGTGCTTTCCCTGCATTCTCCCAGCCTTAAACTGACCCGCTTTTTCGCCACGCCTTACCAACATGTCGAGAGTTACACGGCCGGTGGTGGCTCGCGCTGGACCATCGATGAATCGCCAGTGTACCAGGCTTTTCAGCAATCTCCCGATGCCAAGAGGGTAGGATGGGACGGGTGGTGTGGTCACTTGATTCGGGATCGGCATTCCATGGGTGGGAAGAAGGAGGAAGTGGTGATCTGTCTCGAGAGTCCCCACATCCGAGCGGCAATCGAACAGTACGTGCGAGCTGAAGCACCCAAGTGGATGCGGAATCCCAATCTCCTTTACAACATTCTGGCCTACGAACTTTCCTACATCTGCTACTGCAAACGGAGCCAACAGATGTTTCGGGAATGGCTGGAGAACCGACATGGCACCATGGAAGTCCTCAACCGGCATTGGAAAACCAACTTCGCAAGTTTTGGGGAGATCCAGCCTCCGCCGGTGAAGTCCTCCATGCCGCTGCCGGACACAAACCGGGCTCAGTGGTTCGACTGGGCCGTTTTCAACCAGGAACGCTTCACGCAGCATCTGGCCTGGGTCAAGGGATTGGTCAAGCAGGTGGACCCCCACACTCCCATTGCGGCGGGTGGCAGCTACAGTATGCTGGTTGGGAGCAACGGCACTTCTGGGATCGACGAGGAACTGATCATCGAACGTGTGGATGACGTCATCCTGCACGAAGGAGGCGGTTCCACACTGGGAATGGATCTCCAGCTGGCACTGTCGCGTCAAAAGAAACCTCTTTGTGACCCGGAACTATCCATCGAAGTCAAGGACCTCTGGCCTCACCTGCTCCATGGGAAATCGGTACTGCAGCTCTGGCATTGGCCGGCCCAACCACCGGCTGAGTATCCTCACCTGATCTCATCGTCTTATGCCCACAGCTGGACGATTTCGTTGAGTGAGGTGGAGGAACTGATGCGGACTGCGTTGGATGTTCGACGCTTGAACCAGGAGATCGCAGCTTTCAGCTCTCAACAAGCGGAGGTGGCGATTTTTTATTCCAAGACCTCCGTGATTCAGATTCCTCCGGAATGGATGCGATCCAGTTCGACGCCGTATTTGAGCGAGTTAAATCATGCGTATGAGGGGTGCCGTTATCTGGACGCCCGCATAACCTTCATCACCGAAGCACAGATCCGAGACAATTGGGCCGCACGCTACAAACTGATTTTCATTCCCGCGACAAAGTATGTTCCCACCGAGGTGGCCGCCCGGCTATTGGACTATGTCAAAGGGGGAGGACGCTTGGTTATCTCGCCGGAGTCGTTGTCGGCGAACGAATATCTCGAGCCCCTCGATTTCATGGACAACATTCGGGTGGTCATCCGGGAGCCGAAGGCCGCCACCGAGAGCCGACTGGGAGAGCTGGTTCAGCAGTATGACCAGACTTTTCGTCAAGGACTTGAAACCATCGCGACCAGATCCAAGATCAATGGAATTGCAGGAGGTCTTGAGGGTCTGGACCTGATTGGCAACGGTGCGGTGCATCAGCTGCAGGTCGGGACAGAAGCTTCCGTTCTGGCCCGTTTCCAGGACGGATTTCCTGCCGTTATTCGGCATGACCGGGGCAAGGGCAGCGTTTACGTGTTGGCCACTCCGCTGGAACCTCGCAGCTACGCCGCACTCCTGGACCGCCTCTTCGATCAAGCTCAGATCGAGAGGGCAGTGAGGGTTTTGAATCAGACAGGCAATCCAGTGTGGGGCGTCGAAAGCCGGAGCGTCCCTTTCACTGAGGGGCGCCTGGTGTATGTCGTCAACCATACGGCTGATTCCCAGCTGCTGCAGCTCAAGACTCTCAAGGCGCCGGCCCAAGCCACCGAACTTCGCACGCGCCGAGGAGTTCAGTGCAAAAATCTGCTGCTGAAACCCCAGGAAACACAGATTATCCGGCTGACAACTCGGGATTAGAAGACTTCGTACAAGACGTGCTGATACACCGCAAGAGATGGGAACAACGAGTATTAGAGCAACGATTGACTCTTAGGTTGGTAATCAGCCCCGCTGCGCCATGGCCGAGTCTCCTGAGCCCAGCGGCAGAGCCTGAGCGAAGTCTGGGTGATCAGTCCATGGTTTCCTCAGATGTACAGGCTGACCATCCGGCACGAGAGCCTGAGTCGGTCCATCGCCCTGTTGGGCGGACGAGTCATTGGACTCAAGAAGTCATACCTGACAGGAGAGTGCGCCATGTCATCGCTTAATGGCTCAGCCGGAAGTATCTTGCCTGCCGTGTCAGAGTCCTCGCAGCCCACGGAGGGAAAGTTCAAGCGGGTTTTGTCCCTCTGGGATCTAGTGATCTTCGGCGTGGCCTTTGTGACCCCCACGGCGCCTTATGCCATGTTTGGAGTAGCCACGGTCAAGTCGAACGGACACCTCCCTCTCGTTTACCTGATCGCCATGGCTGCCATGAGCCTGACAGCCGTTAGCTATGGGAAGATGGCCGCCGCCTTCCCGGAGGCCGGGTCGACCTATTCCTACGCCTCCAAGTCGCTAAATCCCATCATCGGATACTTTGCCGGATGGGGAATGATCTTGGACTACATTCTCATCCCAATGTTGAGCATTATTTTCCTGGGTCTAACAGCCAACAAGCTGGTGCCACAGGTTCCTTATTCTGTATGGGCCGTTCTCAGCGCCGTGGCCATCACTGCGGTCAACCTCCGCGGAATCGAAATGACTGCCAAGGCCAGCTCGTTGATGAACTTCTTCATGGGGCTTTCTCTGGTGTGGTTCATCCTGATGGCCACTCGAGCCTTGATGGGAGGGGTGGGCCAAGGCACCTTGCTTTCCCTCAAACCGTTCCTCAACCCGGAGACCTTTTCATTCCCCGCAGTCATGGGCGCTACCTCGATTGCCGTGTTTTCGTTCATCGGCTTCGACGGTGTCACGACCCTGTCGGAAGACGCCAAGAATCCAAAACAGGATATCGGTCGCGCCACCGTGCTGGTGTGCTTTGTATGCGGAGGGTTGTTCATCATCCAAAGTTATCTGGCTCAGATGGCCTGGCCCGACTACCGAACCTTTGCACCGATCGAAACGGCCTTCATGGACATTAGCAGGCTGGTCGGGGGCGAAGCGCTTTTCTACTTTATCTCGTTCGTCCTGGTGGTGGCTGGTGTTTCCAGCGCTATCACCGGTCAGGCCAGCGCTTCTCGACTTCTCTACGGCCTCGGTCGCGACCGGTTGCTGCCGCATCGCATCTTCGGGTACATCCATCCCAAGCTTGGAACGCCTGTTTACAGTGTCCTGCTCATGGGTGGTATCCAGCTGGTGGGTGCAATGCTTCTCAAGTTCGGTGAAGCAGCTGAACTGGTGAACTTCGGGGCGTTCATTGGCTTCATGCTGGTGAATCTCTCAGCTATCCGGCACCACTTCTTCCGTCTTGGCAAACGAGGTGTAGCCGGACTGGTTCTTAACCTGGTGCTGCCGACTTTGGGGTGTGGTTTTTGTTTTTACATTTGGCTGAACTTGTCGGGCCAATCCCTCAAGCTGGGCGCAGCCTGGATGCTGGCGGGCCTTTTATATCTCATCTATCTGACGCGCGCCTTCAGGCGCAAACTAGTGGAGCTGAGGTGGTGACGGCGAAACGAGCATCTGACACCTGATTCAAGTCTGATGAATCGGTCTTCCAAGCGGCCCCACACCCTCCCCAAGGAGGTAGTCATTCCTTCTATGATATATGTATCGATCTGGTTCGATGTTGAAGACTATTTCTCTCCTGAGAGCGATGACGCCGACAAGCAGGCTGCAGACCTGGCCTCCCAAGCAGGAGTGCCGGTCACGGTGAAAGTGGTTGGTGAAAAGGCTCGGGCGCTGGAACGCAACGGCCGAGTGGACGTGATCCGTTCTTTGGCCTGCCACGACATCGGATTCCACAGCGATTGGCATAGTCGGCCCCCGACTATCGCCTCATACCTTGCTGACCTGGGCTGGGAGGATGGTGCCAACGAATTCGAGCGGCGAGAGTGGCAGGGGCTGCAGGATGTGGAGCGAATCATGGGCCGAACGGCCGTCTGTTTCGGTCAACCCGGATCTTCGTGGGCTCCCCAAATTTATCCGGCTCTCCGCAAATGGAACATACCGCTTTACCTGGACGAAGCGCCTCACGTAGGACTCCCCAGTGAGCAACCGTTCTGGTTCCAGGGCATGCTCCATGCTTTTAACCTTCGCCGGAACGCCATTAAGATGGAGTTTGGATCCGACTCCGATTTTCAGCGCACTTGCGATTTGTTTGAGGCAGCCTATTTTCGGCTGGCCCAGGTTGGAGGCGGCCTGATCAGCCTTTACTATCATCCCCAGGAGTTTATCTACCGGAGTTTTCAGGACGTAGTCAATTTCGGCAGAGGCGCCAACCCTCCGGTCGGGCTCTGGCGGACAGAAGGACATCGATCGGCTGTCGAAATCCGGATGGGATATCAGCACTATCAAGAGATGCTGCGCTTCATGCAGTCCTTTGAGGACGTGTGCTTCGTTGGCGCCAGCCAGATCCCGCCCCTCTATTCAGAATCGACCTTGCCCCGGGAATGGCCGCTGCCGCTGGTCCTGCGGTTGGCACGAAACGTCCAGAACGAGATTAACTTCCAACAGGTTGGAGATTTCAACTTGTCGGCTGCTGAGGTGTTTGAAGTCCTCGTCAATTGGCTCGTCTTGCATCTGGACCTTCCTTTTAAACCCTCTCAACAGGCCGACCGGATAATTCTGGGGCCGACGCAGGTTGTCTACACAAAGCACGTCGAAAGAAGCGTCTCCTGGCATCAGTTTCAGAGCGGAGTCCTCTATGCTGCGCGCTTCCTGGGAGAACGAGGCCAGATTCCAGCGGCCGTCCGCATGGGGAATCAAAGCACGTCGCCCGAAGATTTCCTGGCAAACTTGGGGAAAGTGATTCAGTGCCTGCTCGAACAGGGCTCTCTTCCTTCCAAACTCGTCTGGCAGGTCGGAAAATTTACGGCGGCAGCGTATGCCGCTCAAGACTCGCAAGAGCTGTGGTCATGGCCCATTTTCCCAGACGGCTTTCAAGCGCATAACTTGATGCACTTAGCAAGACTTCAGACTTGGACAATCAAGCCGGCGAGACTTCAGCTCGAGACGGAGCCTGCTCCAAAGGAAGTGCTTGAAAGAAGAACTCTCAAACGCAGCCGGAATTGACCGACCGTAGGACTGAAAATGCGCTTGCCTTTTCCGGGGGGGGGCGCCAGAACCGTATCGCACATCGCAAACGTTGGCTCGCAAAGCCTCGCTATCTGCAGCATAAACAAGGAACCTGATCATTGAGAGCACGATCTTCTGCAAACACGACGGGAAACGACAGGATGCATCCCAAAGCAATCGGCCGGCGAGATTTCCTTCGGATCGCGGGTCTGGCATCAGCCGGACTGGCTATGCCGTCCATCGCCCAGGAACGGGCGGACTCCGTCCCCTGGCCAGTGATGCAGACGTTCTTCACGCCACCGGAAGAATACCGGGACCGATTCGGAGACTATCGTTCGATCATGAAGTTCGATGACGGAACTCCGGTCCGAACGGCGACGGACTGGTCGCTACGGCGTCGGGAGATCCTCCGATACTGGCATCGCGAGATGGGCTCCTGGCCGCCGCTCATCGCCAATCCTCGGATCAGTTACCAACACAGAGAGCAGGTGGAGAATTTTCAGCGACACAGGGTGGAGGTCGAGGTCGCTCCCGGTAGCGTGACCGGTCCTCAATATCTGCTGGTACCCGACGGCAAGGGCCCGTTTCCAGCGGTCTTGGTGACCTGGTACAACTCCGCAGATAGTGCGGGTCTGACGGTGAAGGCACGCGGTACCGTGGATTTTGGATACCAGCTGGCCAAGCGGGGCTTCGTGGTGCTTTGCATCGGCGGGATCAACGGTGAGGATGCGCGCCATCCCGACGGACAAGTCGGAATTCAGCCGTTATCTTACCTGGCTTACACAGCCGCCAACTGCTCCCATGCGCTGTCACACATGACGGAGGTTGACGCCGATCGAATCGGCGTGGTGGGACACTCCTTCGGTGGGAAGTGGGCCATGTTCGCTTCCTGCCTTCATGAACGGTTTGCCTGCGCGGTTTGGGTTGACCCCGGCATTGTCTGGAACGAAAAGGACCCCAATGCCAACTATTGGGAGAAGTGGTACTTGGGCTACGACTTTGCGCAGCCTCCCGACAGGCAAAGAGAGCCCGGCGTCCCTGGAGAGGATCGGCCTCGCACCGGAGCTTACAGACGGCTGGTAGAGGGAGGCCACGATCTGCACGAACTGCACGCTTTGATGGCGCCGCGCCCATTCCTGGTCTCAGGGGGAGCCCAGGACCGTCCAAACCACTGGCCAGCGTTAAATCATACGATCGGGGTGAATGCGTTCCTAGGCTACGGCGGTCGTGTCGCGATGACCATGCGCGAGGGCCACACACCCACGCCAGAATCGAACGCACAAGTCTACGCCTTCCTGGAACACTTCCTGAAGTAAGCGACGGCTACGGAGAAAGTTCGGAGCGGCCACGGTTCCGGTCGGATGGTCGGGCTTCTCTCACCACCTCAACCGCTCAAGTGTCAGGCTCATCCAAGCGACCTCCGAGTTTTTCTTCCAACCGCCCCACGGCCAGAAGAATTCCGTGGAGCAACGCCTGCGGCGGCGGGGGACAGCCTGGAATGTAGACGTCGACGGGAAGGACTTGGTCTACCCCACCCAGTGAGGCGTAGTTGCGGCCGAAAATGCCGCCACTGCAACCACAGGCTCCCACTGCCACCACCAGGCGTGGTTCTGGTGTCGCGTTATAGGCCTTCTTGAGCGGAAGCTCCATGTTGCGGGTCACCGGCCCCGTCACCAACAGCATGTCCGCATGGCGGGGCGAAGCCACGAAACGGATTCCCATGCGTTCCACGTCATAGACAGGACTGTTCAGGCCCGTGATTTCCACCTCGCAGCCATTGCACGATCCCGCATCGACCTCGCGAATCTGCAGGGAGCGACCGAGTACGCGACGAATGCGGTCTCGTAGCTGCACCGCCAAACTGTTTTCACTGGAAACTGGATGGTCGACCGAGGACTCCATCTTCAGAAATTGCTGTTTCCCGGCTGCATCCAGCTGGTAGTGGGCGGTGACAACCAGGCTGCCGCGCCGGCGCGCCGCCAGTTCAATCTCAGCCGTGTTGCGAATCGAGCCGTCTGCCGACGCTTCCGCACACAGGCCGCAGAAAATGCAGCGCCCATAGTCGAGCACGACCTTTCGCTCTCCAGGCTGATCGGCGACGCTGAGGGCTCCTGTCGGGCAGGCCTGGGAGGCAGGAAGACAGTCTGTGGCTTTCTCGAAATCGATGACCGGTCTGCCCCGTAGGTTGGCAGGCGGCTCCATTGGACGAGCAGGGTACGCGGTCGTGACGATACCGACCGAAAGAGCTCGATTCAGGATCTTGAACATGATCGTTGCTGCCTCCAACAACTCCGGCGGTTGAATGCCGGCTCCCTGTTACCGGCGCGCTTTCCAGCGGCGATGAGATTTCGTAAAGCGTGTGCGCTTCAGCTCCGGATTTCTGACCCACAGTTCCAACAACCCGGATTCATGCAGCTCCTGCAGAATACGTTGGTACCCCCTGGGAAGATCTCCTCCCATTCCGTGGTAGGTCACCACGCGTGTGCCCGGCGGCGCGGCGGCCAGACGCTCCTGCACCATCGTGACATATCGGCCGTAAAGGGTGGGGCTCAGCCTCACACCCTCGTCAATCTTCTTGTCCGGATCGACGTTTTCGTAAAACGGGTTGTAGAAGTAAAAGGCGTCGAACTCACTCCAATCCAGGTCCTCCGCGTTGGCGCAGACAAAGCGGACCCGAGGGATGTCGTAGAGTCGAACCAATGCCTTCGAGAATTCGACAAGGTGTAACCGCTGTTCCACTCCGGTGAAATGTCCTTCCGTGGCCAAAGCCCCAACCAGACAGAACTTCCCGGGGCCGGAGCCTACGTCCAGAACGCGGGTTGCCGGCCCGCGCACCAACAGCTGGGCAGCCCGACGAGCCACCGATACCGGTGTCCAATGCAAAAGTGAAAGTCGACGCCATGCCGCAGGAAGCATTCGGTCGAACTGGTTGTTCCATACTTGAGAGCCCAATCGCAAACGCTCGAACGTTCGCCGGGCCTCGAACAGGTACTCTCGCCCCGAGGGCACGGGCGGCTTCAATTGGGGATCGGCGTCCAATGCTTTCAAATCGCTCCTGAACCGAATGTCTTGTCCGGACCAAGGCTCCATCGCTGCGTTCGACTCCTCATCGGTCAGTGCCGGAATAAGACAGGTTGAAACTTTTGTTGATCACCGGAAAATCCGGGATGATGTTGCCCTGAACCGCCTCAGGCAATGCCGGCCAGTTGTTCAGGGATGGGTCCTTGATCTTGCAGCGGGTCAGAGTCCCGTTCCGTCCCGTCAGAACCCAGTGCAGAATCTCACCGCGCCATCCCTCTACGTAACCCAGGGCGCAGCGGTTGGGCGGGAGCGGCGGAAGCTCCTTCTTGACGGCCCCTGCAGGCAACAGCGCAAGCGCCTCCAACGCGATGCGAATCGAGTCGTCGGCCTCCCCCATACGTACCTGCATGCGATCCAGGACGTCACCGTTACGACACAAGACCGGTTTCGGAGGAATCTCGTCGTAGGCCGCGTAGGGAAAGTCTCGGCGAACGTCGATATCCACTCCCGAAGCTCTCGCGGCGACCCCCACGACACCGAGATCTACTGCCGTCTTGTGCGACAACACTCCCGTTGTCTCCAGCCGGTCTCGCGTGGAGGCCGAGGACAGAATCAAGTCCACCAGCAAGGTCAACTCCTCTTTCACGGAGCGGAGCGCCGTTTTCGCCTCTTGAATCTCTTCGGAACCCCAGTCGCGCCTGACGCCTCCGCAAACGTTCATGCCCCTCAAAAGGCGACTGCCTGTCAACAGAGCGTTCAAACAGAGCAGTTGTTCCTTCAGGCGCATGGCGTGGGCACTCGCCACCATGAAGCCCACATCCGTGGCAATCGCCCCTATGTCGGCAATGTGATTGTACAGCCTCTCGAGCTCCAGTAGGACGGTCCGCATCAGCCGGGCCCGGCGCGGCACCTCGAATTCGACAAGGCGTTCGACGGCCTGGCAGAAGGCGGTGGAGTGGCTGAAACTGGAGTCCCCCGAGATGCTCTCCGCCAGAAAGACCGCTTGAGAGATGGGCATCTGTTCGAATAGCTTCTCTGTAGCCTTGTGGGTATAGAACAAACGAATCTGCAGATACAGCACAGGCTCCCCCGCCACACTGAATCGGAAGTGGCCGGGCTCGATGATGCCCGCATGGATCGGTCCCACGGGCACCTGAAAAACTCCTTCCCCTTCCACCGGCCGGAAGACATGCCGGTCCCTAGGCAGGTTTTGGGGCTGGGAAAAGAGATCGAAGTCCTTGCGCAACGGGTGAAGCGCGTCGGGGAAATCATCGTGCAACGCCACCCGGCGTGGGTTGGGATGCCCCACAGGCTTCAAGCCAAACCAATCCTGAATCTCCCTTTCCTGCCAGTTGACGGCAGGAATCAGCGGAGTCAGCGAGGGAAACTCCGGGGCTGAGGCTGGAACCGGAACCCGAATCAGAATAAACCCACCTGCTCGATCGCAGGCGAAGGTGTATTGGAGATGGAAGATCCCCTGCTCTTCCCGGTCATCGATCCCAAACACCATGGCCAGCCGGATCCGGCGGAGCCGATAAAGATGGGACGCAATGTCGGCAATGGACTCGCGGTCGGTTTCGAGATAAACCTCGGCACGGACTCTGTCCGAAAGCCGGCGGATCTTCGGGCCAAACGTCCGCTCCAGGTCGGCCACAATCGATTTCAATCCATTTGGCTCATTCATAGCACCTCCCCCACACCAAGGGCTTCGTTGCGGGACGCGGGAGCAATGTTTTCATGGAGAGGCCGTCACAATCCGGCCCGCCCCCTGGATTAGTTGGAGCAAGGGAGCCGGCAACCAGAAGCCGAGCAGGAGGGTCAGAACAGCAATCAACAGCATGGGCGACAGGCGCCACCAGGATTCTGTCGTTGGGGAGGCAACCGTTCTTGGTGCACCCAACACCAGTTGCCCGATGTGATAGAGGAACCCGGAGAAAATGGTGACCACACAGCCCACCAAGAGGCCGGCCACCCAAAGACTGCGCCCCTGCACCGAAGCACTGAGTACCGTCAACTCACTCTGAAACAACCCGGCGGGAGGAACCCCAGTGACAGCCAGGGTTCCAGCCAAGAATAACACGCCGGTTACCGGCATCAGATGAATGACGCCCCCACCCACCTTACGCAGAACGGCTGTCCCGAATTGCTGTTGGACGTTGCCGGCACAGAAGAAGAGCAGCGGCTTGGCGAGGGCGTGATAAAACATGTGCAGCAGCGCCCCGAAAGGCCCCAAACTCCCTCCAACTCCGAAGCCGACCAACATGATCCCCGTGTGATCGATGCTGGAATAGGCCAGCAACCGGCGAAAGTTGGTTTGGACCAGGATGAAAGGCGTGGCGATCAGCAACGAGCCCAGACCGAACCACAGCAGCAAATTGCCGGAGAACCCTGGTCCCAAGCACTTGGAGGTCAGGATGTGAAAGCGAAGAATCCCGTAAAGCGCGCAATTGAGGACCGCTGCCGCCAGAATCGCCGCAGAGGGTACAGGCGCTTGGCTGTACGAGTCCGGCTTCCAGGTGTGCATGGGTGCGATGCCTGCCTTGGTCCCATATCCCATCAAGATGAAGATAAAACCCAACCGTAGCGCCTTGGGATTGAGCGAGGGAGCCGCTGCCATCAGACGCGTCCAGTTGAGGCCCTCGATGGACTCAGTCCCTACCACGTGAGTAGCCGCATAGTATGTCAACAGCGTCCCAAACAGAGCCATCGAGATCCCGATGCTCCCGATGATGATGTACTTCCAGGCCGCTTCCAGCGACGTCTTCTCGTTGTAGAAAGCGATGAGGAGAACCGAAGCCAACGTGCTTCCCTCAATAGCCACCCACATGATTCCCAGGTTGTTGGCCAGAGCCACCAAAAAGAGTGCAAATACGAAGAGCGGAGTCAGAATGTAGTATTCTTTCAAACGTTTCAACGTGATGCTTTGATTCTCAAGGTCGGTGCGGAAGTAGCCCACCGCATAGATTGCGCACACAAAGCACACCAACGCCGTCAGCATGACCACCAGGGCGCTGAGAGCATCGGAGTACAGGAATCCGCCAAAGGCACTGACCGATTCGAATCGCGCCACGTTGCGGACCAATACCCCGGCCAGAACCAGATTGATGGCTGCCGACACCACACTGACTCGTTCCATCCAGAGACGCGAGCGCAAGAGGGAACAGACAGCAGCCTCGGCCAACGGCGCAAGCAGGAGCAAAATAAGAGTCATTCCCTTCAACCTCGCAATCGTCTAAGTTTGCTGGTGTCCATCGATTCAAAGGTCTCCGCAATGCGGTAAGACAAGATTCCAAAAATCATCACGCCCACCAGCACATCGAAAAAGATCCCGATCTCCACAATCAGCGGCATTCCGTACGTCAGCGCAATGGCCGCCAGGAACAGCCCATTTTCAGCGGTCAACAGCGCCACCACCTGGGAGATAGCCTTGCGCCGGTTCATCATCAGGAAGAAGCCAATCAGGAACAGGGCGGTAGCCACTGCCAGGGAACCGTGGCCGTGTTCCTCGGGCTGGCTGAACGGATGAGCCACCATGTAACCGAGAAGACTCAGCCCCCCGCAGATCAGAATGGAAGCCGGTGTGTTGAGGTAACTCTCCACTTCAACCTGGGTCCCCGTCTGGCGGATGATGCGCTGCAGCAGCAGCGGCATCACAATCACTTTGAGCAGCAGAGTCAGACCAGCGGCGATGAAGACGTGATGAGCCTGGTTGACGTAGGCTACCGCCGCGGCCAGACAGGCCAGAAAGAAAGACTGCAGGCTGAACAAAGCAATCACCGTGGGCAGGAGCCGCTGCCCGGCCAACAACATCTGCACCACAAGCATGGCCGCAGCCATCAATGTGATCAGCCGATGTCCGAGTTCGACGGAGTCATAAGTCATGCGGAACGCCTTTCTCAGAAAAGGAAGGGAGAGGCCAACGCCAGCAGCGCCAGAATGAAGGCCACACTGAGCAGCTCTGGAACACGAAACAGCCGCAACTTGGCGTTCGAGGTCTCCACCAAAACGACGGCCAACGCCAGCGCGAACAGCTTTGCCAGAAAGGCCGCCAGGCCCGTGGCCAGTGACCCTACCGCGAACCCGGTCGCCACTCCGATCGGAAAGAAGATGTTGACCAGCAGAGCCATCAGAACCAGTTGCTTGAGCGCCACTCCCCACTCGATTAGCGCCAGATAATGACCGGAGTATTCCAGGATCATGGCCTCGTGAATCATGGTTAATTCCAGGTGGGTGGCCGGATTGTCCACGGGAATGCGGCCTGTTTCAGCAATCAGCACGATAAACATGGCCGCAAAAGCCAAGATGTGGGCCGGGCTCAGGATCTGCTCCTCACGCTGAAGAGTCGCCCCCACCACCTGGCTCAAGTTGGTCGAGCCGGCTGTGATCGCTACGCTAAAGATCGACAGCATCAAGGCCGGCTCGGCGATGGCCGCCACCGTCATCTCCCGGCTGCTGCCCATGCCTCCAAAAGCGTGTCCAGCGCCGCCAACGCCAAGAAAAACCGTCCCAGGGCGAGCAGGTAGATCACGGCAATGACGCCCCCAAAAAGGCTCAGCGGAACCACCGTGGTGATCATGGGTATCATCAGCGCCACCATCAAGGCGGTCACAAACAAGATGTAGGGGGTCACCCGGAAAATCCAGGAGGCGTGCTGCGACACCACCGTGCCTTTGCGCAGGAGCTTTATCAGGTCGTAGTAAGGCTGCAGGAGCCCGGGGCCACGGCGGTTCTGCAGCAGGGCTTTACACTTTCGGATGAATCCGGTCAGGAGCGGCGCCAACGCCAGCGCCAGCACCATCTGAAGGAGGATCTGCCAGAACGTCATCGGGTCCTCTCCCATAACAACAGCACTAACAACGTGAAGAAGATGTAAGACAGGTAGGCCGAAAGGCTGCCCATCTGCAGCCTGCGCACCTGCCTGGCAAAGCGCAGAACCATCCGATTCAGAGGCTGGTAAAGCCACCTCTCAAAGGTCGGTTCGATCTGGCTCTCAAAACGAATCGACTGGGTGAAGTACCGCGAGACCGTGAAGTCGGCCTGCACCTGGCGGCGAGGCCGGTAGATCGCCCTGAAAATCATTTGCAGCGGCTTAGAGTACGCTGTGCCCGTATATTGCATTTGGGGTGTCAGGCGATCCAAACCGCAATCCCAGGTTTCGTCGACGACGGACTTCGCTTTCCTTGAGGAGAGCCGCCACAAGATCGCGGGCACCGGCAGAAGCCCCAGAAATAGCAGCAGCACGCTCACTGTCGAAATGGACCCTCGTGAGACCTCAGACGCGGTCAGAATCCAACCGTGTCCCGCGATCAGATGTGGGCTGATCTCGGTTCCCAGCAGCTGCTCAACGATCGGATCCATGAGCCGAAGCACCGACTGTGGAAAGAGACCCAGAACAATACAGGCCCCACCCAAGACGCTCATGCCGAGCAACATCGGGGTCGAGGCTTCTTCTGCTTGCGCGGCTTGAGCGGTCCTTGGTAGAGCCAGAAAGGCGATTCCAAGCGCTTTAACGAAACAGACCGCCGCCAGGGCTCCCGTTAACGCCAACAAAGCGCCGGCAATTGGAAAGTTCAGTCGGACCAGCCGTTCGGTGGCTCCAAATCCAGACAGCAAGACCTGATAGGTGAGCCACTCGCTCACAAATCCGTTCAGCGGCGGGAAACCACACAACGCCAGAGACCCCAGGAGAAACAGGAGGGCCGTCTTGGGCATCGGACGGATCAGGCCACCCAGTTTTTCCAGGTCCTGGGTGCCGGTGTTGCTCAGCACCGCCCCGGCCCCCAAAAACAACAACCCTTTGAAGCAGGCGTGATTGAGGGTGTGATAAAGCGCAGCCACCAGCGCCATGGCAGCCAGAACCGGCTTGCCGAAGGAGCTGAGCATCAATGCGGCGCCGATTCCTATCAAAATGATTCCGATGTTTTCCAGGCTGCTAAAAGCCAGCAGACGTTTGAGCTCCTTCTGAACCAGAGCGTAGAGGACACCCAGCAGAGCAGAAGCCGAACCCAGCACCAGGAGCGTGATCCCCCACCAGGGGGGAGGGGCCCCCAAAAAGTCCAGGAGAACCCGGAGCAGGCCGTAGATGCCGCTTTTCAGCAAGACCCCAGACATCAACGCTGAAACGTTGGAGGGCGCAACCGGGTGGGCTTCCGGAAGCCAGACATGTAACGGAATCAAGCCGGCTTTGACCCCAAATCCCACCAGAAACAGGAAGAATGCCGCTGACCGCTCGGGCTCGGAAAGTCCTTGTCCCACCAGGTGAAGGTCCTCAAACCGGAAGGTGCCGGCCACCCGGTAAAGCAGGAGATAGCCGAGGACCAGACAGCCTGTGCCGATGTGCGACATCACGAAAAACAGTGCGCCGGCTTGACGCGTCTTGGGCTCCTGATGCTCGAAACTGACCAACGCGAAGGCGGTGAGGGCCATGGCTTCCCAGGCCACCAGAAAGAAGACGGTGTGGCTGGCACAAAACACAAGTGTGTTGGCCAACAGCAGCAGGTTCAAAAAGCCCACCAGCGAGCCGATGTTCTTGTTGCGCCTGTAATGTGCACAGTAGCCGATGGAGTAAAGAGAGACAGCCAGGGCAGCCAGTGAGATCACCAGAACGAAAAAGGCACTGAGCGGGTCCAGATACACTCTCAGGGGGAACAACGAAGTGGTCAAAGGCAGCAGGTCCAGTGTCGGCGAGATTTTTTGATGCAAGCACAAGCCGGAGGTAGCTAACCCGGCCAGGCCGCCCAGGCAGGAACTCAGAAACCCGAGTACAACCGCCACCTTCTGCCGTCGCATCCAGACCAGCCCCAGAGCGGCCCCCAGGAGGTAGGCCAACACACAACAGCGAAAGAGCAGCACAACAACCGGCTCAGAAACCATGCGGGCGGATTTCTCCTTGCGAACGAGAGAGTATGAGAATTCTGGAAGCGTCGATCAGAACCACCGAAACACCTCCCCGAAGTCAATGGTCCCGTACTGAACCTTCTCCCAGACGAGCAGGGCGATTAAGGTCAGAAAGATGTAGATCAGGTAGGTGGTGAGGCTTCCCGTCTGGATCATGCGCACACGACGGGAGAAGCGCAAAACAGCACGGTTCACGGGCCGATAGATCAACTGTTCGAATGTCGGTTCGATATGACTCTCAAAGTGAATCGCCCGTGTGAAGTAGTGCGACACGGCAAAGTCGGCCTGAATTCGGCGTCGCGGCCGGTAGATCGCCTGGAAGATCATGCGCAACGGCTTGGAGTAAGCGGTGGCCGTGTACTCCATTTGAGGGGTCAGCCGGTCCAGGCCACAGTCCCAGGTTTCGTCCACACGATGTGGGGTGCGCCGGGAAAACACCAGCCAAAGGCCCAGAGGCATGGGAAGTAGAGCCACGAACAGAGCCGCCATTCCTGCGGTCGAGATGGCCCCTCGCCCCATTCCCAAAGGCGTCAGGACCCACCCGTCTGGGGCGATCAGGCCAGCCGTCACGCTTTGCCCTAACAACTCCATGGTCACGGAATCCAAGAGCGACACGAGAAACATGGGCAGCACACCCAGTGCAACGCAAGCGACCCCGAGCGTGGCCATCCCCAAAAGCATGGAACGCGGCACCTCTTGTGCGGCTTCCGCCTGTGGACTGCGTGGCAGAGAAAGAAAAGCGATCCCCACAGCCTTGACGAAACAAGCGGCCGCCAGAGCGCCCGTGAGCGCCAGCAGCGCCCCTCCGACCGGGAAGATCAGGCGGACGGCTCCCGGAGTGACGCCAAAGCCTTGCAGGAGCGTCTGGTAAGTGAGCCACTCGCTCACAAAGCCGTTCAGGGGAGGAAGGCCTGAGATGGCCACCGCCCCCAGCAGGAAAAAGAACGTTGTCCAGGGAAGACGGCGAATCAAGCCACCCAATTCCTCCATGTTGCGGGTCCCTGTGGCCTGAAGCACCGCTCCGGCCCCCAGAAACAACAGCCCTTTGAAGCAGGCATGGTTCAGGGTGTGGTACAGACCTGCGACCAAACCCAAGGCTGCCAGCGCCGGTTGATGGAAGGAGAGAAACAGCAGCGAGGCTCCCAATCCCACGAGAATGATTCCGATATTTTCGATGCTGTGAAATGCCAGCAGGCGCTTCAGATCATGCTCCACTAAGGCATACAGCACTCCCAGAACGGCCGACACGGAGCCCACAACCAGAATCAGGAGACCCCAGGAGAGGGGAGGCGGATCGAGGAAGCCAAAGAACACCCGAACCATTCCGTAGATGCCCGTCTTGATAAGCACGCCTGACAGGAAGGCCGAAATGTTGCTGGGTGCCACCGGATGAGCGGCCGGCAGCCAGACGTGCAAAGGAATGACCCCGGCTTTGATCCCAAACCCGAGAAAAAAAAGAGCAAAGACGGCCGTCCGCTGCAACAACGACAGCTGAGTTCCGATGCCACGTAAGTCTTCGAAGCGGAAGCTGCCGCTCACCTGGAACAGGAGCAGGAAGCCCAGGATCAGGCAACCGGCCCCAATATGCGACATCACGAAAAACAAGACACCGGCACGCCGCGTCTCGGCCAGCTCATGATCGAATACGACCAGGACAAAGGCGCAAAGGGCCATGAGTTCCCAAGCGATGAGGAAAA
Organism: Acidobacteriota bacterium; assembly: GCA_040753175.1. Classification (GTDB taxonomy): domain Bacteria; phylum Acidobacteriota; class Terriglobia; order Versatilivoradales; family Versatilivoraceae; genus JBFMEW01. The sequence continues at coordinate 158,865 of JBFMEW010000011.1, forward strand.
ATACCGCATTGTCCGCCGAAAAAATCAGTGTCGTGACCAGCAGCAACAGGTTGAAGAAACCGGCCAGAATCCCCACCTTTCCAATGCTGTGATACCGGATCACGTAGCCGCTCGAATAAATGGAGATGGCCAACCCCAGCACTGAAATCACCAGAGTGAAGAACGCAGCCAATGAGTCGAAATGAACCGAAAAGCTGAGCAGAGTCGTGCTTTGTGGAAGGAGTACTAAGCTTGGGAAGGTCTTTAGCGTGAGGGCGGCCAGCGAGGCCAGGCAACCGGCCAGGCTTCCGATCTGGGCCGCAACAAAACCCACGCCCGCGCTCACTTTGGAGAAGCGCGCGAAGAGCAAAGCGCCTGCGGCCCCCAAGGCATAGCTCCCCAGGCTGGCTCGAAGTAAGTGAACCGCAACAGACTCCTGGATCATCGAAGGCAGGCACTCCTCTGACCCGAATGCGGTCCAGCCAATCCGCAGCGGCGGACGGTTATCCTGAAGAGACTGGCGGGCTGGCAAGGAGCGGTCACCGCAGGGCCTCTGATTCCGGCCCATGCCGCGACAGTGGGTTGAGCCCAGTTTTGTGGTGTCTCCATACGACTGACGCCGGAGACCTTACGCCTTTTCAGGCTGACGGACGGATGTGCGACTTCTCCGTCCCCGGTGGTATCCATAGAATCCAAACAATCGTGCCTGACGACCGGCTGTCTCCGGTCGATTATTTCCACCAGCACTCGTGCGATGCTGGCTAGTGGACTGTAACAGAGAGATTGTTACCAAATCAGACAGCCGGCACCGCCGACTGCCGCAGTCTACGGCCTGGTATGTAGTACCAGCTCATCTGTTACAGTCCACTAGTTTCTGTCACGAAGCCGGCTTTATCTCTTGATCCACTACGCAGCGCGATCTGAGGTGGGACGCGCGCTCCGCACCGCGTTGAAGAAGCGTGCGCAGAAGCGCCCGCTCCACCTGGACCGTCTTGCGACAGAAACTAGCTAGAGCTAACGCGCGGTTGCCAGTTCGACCTTGGCGCGGGCTTCCTCCAGGCTAAGTCCCTGGCTGCGCATGTAATGCAGGACTCCTTTCAGTCTGTAAAACTCGCGCGATGAGTAAAAGGTGAGACCGTTTTTTTCCACGCCCCGGATCACTCCCTTTTGTTCGAATCCTTTCAACTCAAGAGGCGAAATCTTAAGCCTCCGCAGGAAGTGATCCTCCAGAATGTAGTCCGGCATCTGCTAACTCCTCCCCCACTGAAAAATCAACCGCCGACGTCCCCCGGCCACGACCATCAGCCGACTGGACCGAACCGAAACCCGCAGTTTGCAAATCTGCAAAAGTTTGCATGTCAAAGATCGAAAAAAAGCCAGGACCCGGGACAACCGCTCCGCTAGCGACGCCCCGTCCTGGCCGGCCGTTCCGACTTGATCGCTTCCAAAATACCCCGTACTCCAATCAAGTGATTGTTGAAGATCTCGCGAGCCACGTCCAGTAGCTTGAACAGGGTGGGATCGCTGACCGAATAATAGACGTTTGCTCCCTCCTTGCGTGCTGCAATGACGTTCTTGTTGCGCAGCACGGCCAGCTGCTGGGAGGCATTGGGGGGTTCCACCGAGAACTTCTGGCTGATTTCGTTGACGGTCAGTTCTCCTTCCCGCAAGGCATCCAGGATCGAAATGCGCAGGGGATGAGCCAGCGCCTTGAAGAACTCGGCCTTGAAGTTGCTCAACTGTTGCCTCATCTGGGAGTCTGATCTGGTCATGGCGCAGGCTCATGCATTTGCGCATCTGTGCAAACCTTAACTTTGGCACAGCCCAGTTGTCAAGAACCCAGTTTCCGGAGCAGCTTGGGGATCGGCCCTCTCATTTGGCTTTTTTGCAATTTTTTCGCCGGGTTGCTAAGCTAGCGACAGCGGATTCCCTGCACTAGGAGGCCCGGGTGAGACAGTAAGGACATTTCCGAAACATCCTGATCCGGAACGGGCTATGACCTGTTTCCCGGAGGTTCGACTGGAGGAAAAATGTCCTTGCTGAACGCTTCAAGCCTCTCCTTTCACTACCCCTCACAGGCCGGTTTTCTTTTCCAAGCCGTCACCTTTGAAATCAATCCCGGCGATCGTATCGGCTTGGTCGGTCCGAACGGATCGGGCAAGACCAGTCTACTCCGCCTTTTGGCCGGTGAACTCCAGCCCACTGCAGGCTCCATTGCCCGCCAGCGGGGCCTACTCATCAGCTACGTTCCCCAGGAGAGTCAGGCGAATTCCGAAGAGTCCGTTGAGGATTACGTTTTCGGGGCCTTTGCGGAACTGAGTCTTACGCGGTCCCAGTGTCGGCAGTTGGAAACCAGCCTGGAGACAGCACAGCAAGCCACCCACTACGCCAATCTTCTAGCCGACTATGAGGCTCGAGGAGGGTTCCAGGCCGAGTCTGACACCTCCAAAGTCCTTGAAGGTCTCGGATTCGATGCGCGAGAGCGCGGACTGGCGGTGGGACTCCTTTCCAGCGGCCAGCGCGCCCGGGCGGAATTGGCCCGATTGCTGCTCACTCCCAGTGACCTGTTGCTCATCGACGAACCGACCAATCATCTGGACCTCGCAGCCCGCGAGTGGCTGGAAGGCTATCTGGTGCGCATCGATGCCGCTTACCTGATGGTTTCGCACGATCGTTTCCTGTTAAATCAAGTCACCACACGGATCTTTGAGATTGGAGTCGAGGGTTTCACGGCTTTCGAAGGGAATTACGATGCTTATCGGGAGCAGCGAGCCGTGCTCGACCGCCAGCGCTGGGAGCGTTACGAAGGCCAGCAAAGGCGGCTGCAGGCGGCCCGGCAATCCTCCCGTCGCCGAATGAGCCTGGCCCGCAAGGTGAGTCACGCCCCGGCCGGCGCCCGGCACGGCAAGGATTTCTACGGGGGGAAAGCAGCCCGGGTAGCGCGAACCGCTCGAATTCTGCGGGAACGGGCCGAGCGGGAACCCAAGGTTCGCAAGCCCTGGGTCGAGGATCCCATTCGCACTCTCACTTTTCCAAACGTTGGCCGCGCGGGCGACGTCGTGCTCTGCGTGGAAGGCCTGTCCAAGGCTTACGACACCAAGCGGCTGTTCCATAAGCTCTCTTTCACCGTTGGCCGCGGCGAGCGGTGGGCCGTCACCGGACCAAACGGTTGCGGCAAGACCACCCTGTTGCGGCTGCTACTGGGCTTGGAAACTCCGGATGAAGGCAGTATCCGCCTCGGCGCCAAGGTGAAACTGGGCTACCTTGCCCAGCAAGGTGAGAATCTCGACCTGGACCGGTCCGCCGTCGCCGTTTGCCGAGATGTGCACGAAGATGAAACTTGGGTTCGCACCATCTTGGGCTGCCTGCGACTGAGGGGCGAGCGCGCGGAACAGCCGGTCGGTGCCATGAGCCTGGGTGAGCGATGCAAAGTGGCGTTAGCCCGGTTGCTGCTGAGTGGGGCCAACGTGCTGCTGCTTGACGAGCCCACCAACCACCTCGACATCGAAGCCCACGAAGCCGTGGAGGAAACGCTGGAGCAGTTTCCGGGAACGATTCTGTTCGTCAGCCATGACCGATACTTCCTGAAACGACTGGCCCAGAAAACCCTGCGCCTGCCCCTCCATTCATGATGCTCATGGTTCGCAAGCCACGTAACCACGATCAAGGATTGACTCTCAGCGATCGTGCCTGCCGCTGTTTCTCTCAGCTGCCTAGGGCAAATCCTCGAACATCTTCGGTCCGCACCGCCGGGATGTACGCCACCAGCAGTATAAACTTTCCGACTGGCGCTCCCGACCTGTTTTGACGTCGATCAGCGTGGGAACTCTCGAAAGCCGAGTGACTGAAGTCACTGCACGCTGAGGCAGAAACGCCGATTCTAATAGCAGCATGAGGCCCATCGCAGTTCCAGAGGCCCGGGGAGGCAGCGCCATGGTGGAAGCCAAATCGAGTCAAAACCCAGCTTTGCGGTTGGAGGCATCTTCCCGTGGCGCTGCCGTGCTGGACCTCCCCGAGGAAGTCCCTGCCACTCCAGTCCACCCTGCGCCGTCCGTCGCCGGCTCTCGTCCAAAAAAGAAGTTGATCCGCCGAAGGCAAGCCGACCGTTCCCAAGCCTTACGTCGGGCTTTTCAGGTTGCCTTTCTGCTCCTGAATCTATGGATTGGCGTCGAGTTCTACCTGTTCGTTCGTCACTACGAGTTGGGAGGGACTGGGCCGTATCCCAGCCGGCCGGGAGGAATCGCAGGATGGTTGCCCATTGCCGGGCTCATGAACCTCAAATACTTTCTGCTGACCGGAGTGGTTCCCAAGATTCATGCCCCTGCCATGTATCTGTTGGTGGCGTTTCTGTTGGTGTCTCTGGCCTGGAGCAAGTCATTTTGCAGCTGGCTTTGTCCGGTAGGCACTCTCTCGGAGGCCCTGTGGAAAGCAGGCCGGAAGCTCTTCAAGCGTAATTGGCGGCTGCCGCGCTGGCTCGACCTGCCTCTTCGCAGTTTGAAGTACCTCTTGCTGGCGTTGTTTCTGTATGCCGTTGGCAGCATGCCGCCGGCGGCGATCGCGGCTTTCATGCAGGGCCCATACGGACTGGTAGCCGACGTCAAGATGTTGAACTTCTTTCGCTACCTCAGCCAGACAGCCGCCGTGGTGATCGTCGCGCTGGTGGTGTTGTCGATCTTCATTCAGAACTTCTGGTGCCGTTACCTCTGTCCATATGGAGCGCTCATGGGTCTGGCTGCGGTCTTCAGCCCCGCCAAGATCCGTCGCAATGCCGAGGTTTGCATCGATTGCGCGAAGTGTGCCAAAGCCTGTCCGGCCCTGCTCCCTGTGGACAATCGAGCCGTCATCCGCTCGCTGGAGTGCACGAGTTGTCTGGAATGTGTGGCGGTTTGCCCGGCACAGGGAGCCTTGCACTTTGGCGGAAGCCGGCGGAAAGCGCTTGCCCCCCGCTGGGTGGCGGCAGGGATTGCCGCGGTCTTTCTGGCGATCGTGATTTACGCCAAGTGGGCCGGCCACTGGGAAAGTCCCATCCCCGATGAACTGAACCGCCAACTCATTCCCCGCGCCCAGGAATTCGGTCATCCCTAGCTTTGCCTCTCACGAAATCACACCCGGGTGGAAGTCAGCTTTGGTATCGAGCGGGCAACACCGTGCTCGCACCCTCCCTGGCGGCGTTGAGCGTTCGGGACAGGTGAGCGATTAGACGGGAATAGGGTTCTCGTTGGTCAAAGTGCCGCGGTGGATTCACGCACCGGCAGAGGTTGGTAAACACATCGTGGATCGGAGGCCATGTAGTTTCCCGTCAGCGCAAAAGCTCGGGAGCGGGAGCCACCGCACAATTTGCGATATTCACACTCGCCGCACTTGCCCTCCAGTTGATCGGTGTCCCTCAGTTTCAGGAAGAGCTTGGAGCGTCGGTACACCTCTGCCAGCGAGTCTCGCCGGACGTTTCCGGCCGCGATGGGCAGGAACCCGCTGGGATAGATTTCGCCCGTATGGGAGACGAAGAGGAAGCCCTTGCCATCGTTGATCCCCGCCTGGCGGCGGATGCCGTCACTGCCGGCGGATTGGGATCTGAGGCCCGATTCGGCTTTCCTCATCTGGGCCACGAAGCGCCGATAGTGCTGGGCCTCGGTCGTCTTGATGTCGAAGGGCACTCGCTTGGAGAGCCGATAGAGCAGGCCGAAAACGTCCTCATATTCCTCAGCAGTCAGATCCTGAGTCTCCGTAGCCCGACCCGTGACAACCAGGAAGAAGACACTCCAGAGTTTGGCCCCGACGGCCTCGACGATGCCGGCTACCTCCTCCAGCCGCCAGCGGTTGTGGCGGGTGACAGTGGTGTTGACCTGGGTCTGCAACCCAATCTTGTGAGCCTCGTGCAGTGCCATCAACGTTCGGCGGAAAGAACCCTGCACCTGGCGAAAAGAATCGTGGAGGATCTCGTCCGGTCCGTCCAAACTGACGGCCATTCGAGCCACCCCGCTCTCCTTGAAGCGACGAATGGCCTCGGAGGTCAGCAGGGGTGTTGCGCTGGGAGTCACAGTGGTTCGTAGGCCCAAGCCCACGCTTTGTCTCAGCAGTTCGAAAAGGTCCGGTCGCTTCAGCGGATCGCCCCCCGTGAAAACCACCAGCGGATCGCCCATTCCACGAATCTGGGCCAACAGGTCGAAGCCTTCTTGCGTAGACAATTCCAGGGGGTGCCGGCGCGGAAGAGCGGAGGCCCGACAGTGCAGGCAAGCCAGGTCGCAAGCCTCAGTCACTTCCCAAATCACCAGAAATGGGCTCTGGTCAAAGTTCATGAACAAGATCCTACCGGCGTTGTTCTTCCCAAGCAGTGACGCAAGTCACACCTCCTCCGAAAGAGGGCATGCTTCAGACGAAAACCTCGCGTATCGAAGCCCAGCCGGTGACAAAGGTCACTGTGCTGTAGTAATTTCGGCACTACATTCCCTCGCAGAATCTTTATGAAAGGAGAAGCTCAACTATGAGGCGGCTCTGGATCGGGTTTACGATCGTGGTGGTCGTTTCGTTCGTCATACTGGGTTGGATCGGCACTCGCATTTATCAAGAGATGCCGCCGATTCCATCGAGAGTGATCACGGAACAGGGTAAGGAGGTCATCGGTGAAGGTGAAATCACACGAGGCCAGAATGTGTGGCAATCGCTCGGCGGCATGCAAGTGGGCTCCATTTGGGGCCACGGCAGTTACGTTGCGCCGGATTGGACCGCAGACTGGCTCCACCGGGAAGCGGAGTTCGTGCTCTCGCAGTGGGCAGTGGCGGAATATGCGAAAAGCTTTGATCAGTTAGCGGCGGAGGACCAGGCCAAGCTGCGTGGCCGGCTGGTGGAGCAGTATCGGACTAACACCTACGATCCCCATACCAATACGATCCGGGTCTCCGAGATCCGGGCGCAAGCCTTCGACGCCAACCTGGCTCACTACGGAAGCGTGTTCATGGACGGCAGCGACGCCTATTCTATCCCGGCCGGAACCGTGCGCAGCGCGGAGCGGATGCGGCAGTTGGCCGCATTCATCTTTTGGACCGCCTGGGCGGCCGCAACCAATCGCCCAGGTGATGACATCACCTATACCCACAATTGGCCGCACGAACCGCTGGTCGGCAACCGGGCCACGGGCGAAACGGTCATGTGGACCGGAGTCAGTATCATCCTGCTGCTGGCCGGTATCGGTGGAATGGTTTGGTGGTACACCGCCCGAAGACAGGAGGAGGAAACCGTTCCACCTCCCGCCGAGGACCCGCTCGGCAGGTGGCAAGCCACCCCTTCCCAGCATGCAACGTTGAAGTATTTCTGGGTGGTGACGGCCCTTATTCTGGTGCAGATGTTGGTGGGAGTCATTACTGCCCACTACGGCGTGGAGGGGGGCGGTTTTTATGGCATTCCGCTGGCCAAGTGGCTGCCCTACAGTGTGACCCGCACCTGGCACGTGCAACTGGGAGTCTTCTGGATTGCCACAGCTTGGCTGGCGGCCGGACTTTTCATCGGACCGCTGGTCAGCGGGGTCGAACCTAAGGGGCAACGACTCGGGGTCAACGTCCTGTTCGCAGCTCTGCTGGTCATCGTGGCCGGCTCACTGGGCGGGCAGTGGCTCAGCATCCAGAACAAGCTTTCGGATCAAGCAGCCTTTTACTGGGGACATCAAGGCTATGAGTACGTGGATCTGGGGCGCGGCTGGCAGTGGTTACTGTTTGCGGGCCTTTTTATCTGGCTCTTCCTGGTCATCCGGTCCATCCGGCCGGCTTTCAAGACGCGGGGCGAGCACCGCCAGCTGCTCTGGTTGTTCCTGGTCTCAGCGGGCGCCATCGGCCTTTTTTACGGGGCAGGGTTGACCTGGGGTCAGCACACCCATCTCTCGATGGTGGAATACTGGCGTTGGTGGGTGGTGCACCTTTGGGTAGAAGGGTTCTTCGAAGTCTTTGCCACCAGCGTGATCGCCTTCTTCTTTGCGAGGCTGGGGCTGATTCAGCCGGGTCTGGCGGCCAAATCGGCCCTGCTGTCGGCGACCATCTATCTTTCCGGCGGGATCATCGGCACCTGCCACCACCTTTATTTCTCGGGAACGCCGACCGTGGCGTTGGCCTGGGGTTCGGTCTTCAGCGCCTTGGAGGTGGTGCCGTTGACGTTGGTGGCCTACTCGGCGTTGGACGATCTGCGGCGCGGCCAACTTACCCCCTGGGCCCAGCGCTACAAGTGGCCCATCTACTTCTTCGTGGCCGTGGCGTTCTGGAACATGGTGGGAGCCGGCCTGTTCGGATTCATGATCAATCCGCCCATCGCGCTGTACTTCATGCAGGGCCTGAACACCACGCCCGTACACGGCCACGCCGCCCTCTTCGGCGTCTATGGGATGCTGGGCATCGGCCTTATGCTGGTCTGTCTGCGCGCGCTGGCTCCGGAGTTCCAGTGGAAAGAGTCCTACCTCAGGTTCGCCTTCTGGGCCATGAACATCGGACTGTTGGCCATGTGTGTGGGAAGTCTGCTGCCGGTGGGGCTACTCCAAACCTGGGCTTCGGTGGACCGCGGCTACTGGTACTCGCGCAGCACCGAGTTCCTCGGTTCGCCGGTAATGCAGACACTGCGTTGGCTGAGAGTGCCGGGTGACTCTATTTTTGCGCTGGGAGAACTCGCGCTCGTCTACTTTGTCGCAACCATTGGCCGACCGCGAGTGACCGCTCCAGCTGAACCAGTACCCCAACTGACGACGACTCGCTGAAACAACCGGCTGCGACCGCCCACTCTGGCTACCGGGCAGTGGCTGGGCGGTCGCAAAGTCCTGCCCAAGTTCACTGCGCTGGAATAACCTCCCTGTTCCTCCTCAGGCCCGCCAAGTAACTCGGTCCATCCGGCTTGCGAAGAGCTACTCAATCCTTAGTTCGTTTCTGTCGGGAAACCGGCTTTAGTTCTTACTCCACGCGCGGCGCGAGATGAAAGGCCCGGTGAAACGCGCGCTCCTGCGCGCGTTCAACAAGCGTGCGGTGGAGTGCCCGCTCCACCGGGAGCGTCTTGCGACAGAAACTCGTTAGTCCATACGACGTGGTGCCGATTCCTGGTCGAGAGGCCTGTCAGGCGCTTGATGGATTGCACATCAAACGGATCGAGTGCCCTGTCAATGTGTGATCTGCTCTGAATTTGTTGCCAACCGGGGCGGTCGGGTTAATAATCAGGGATCTTATGACTAAGGAAGCGCTTCTCAAACAGGTCCCCTTGTTCCAGGATTTGGGGTCGGCTGAACTCGACCTTTTGGCTGGTCGAGCGGTACGGAAACAGCTCTCCAAAGGCGAGATGCTCTTTTGCGAAGGCGACAAAGCCCATGGTCTCTACCTGGTCGAACAAGGCTCCGTCAAAATATTCAAACTATCCGGCTCCGGCCGGGAACAGGTGCTGCACGTTGAACGGGCAGGAGACTCCATTGCCGAACTGCCTCTCTTCGATGGCGGTCCTTATCCTGCTTCGGCCGCGGCACTGGAAGACTCTACGTTGCTGTTCATCGACAAAAGGGCTTTCGACGAGCTTTGCCTGGCTCATCCCAGCATCGGTCTTTCGGTCATTCGGGTGATCGGCAAGCGGCTGCGCAAACTGACCCGTCTCCTCGAGGAAATCGCCCTGAAGGATGTGGGACACCGGCTGGCCTGGTGGCTGTTGGAACGGGCGGAGGAACACGGGGTTCGCCGGGGGGATACCGTGGAGTTGGAGATCAAGCTCTCCCACAGCGATATCGGAACCCGGATTGGAACAGTGCGAGAAGTGGTCACGCGAACCTTCAGCCGACTCGAGGCGGAAGGACTCATTGAAGTCAACGGCAAGGTGGTTCGCATACCAAAAATTGAGCGCCTGCGAGACGCGTGCTCGGGGTGACGCCTGGTTCGAGTGGGGTAGCCTGGATTGGGCGTCACCTCCGCGCAAGAATCGTTCGCCGCGGAGTGCTGTGGTCATGAGGAGGTTCGAAGTGAAGATCCCGACGGTTACCGCTGCCACTTCCGCTGAAGAGGCTTCTGCCATCGACACAGTGGTCCTGGCCTTTGCCGCCGACCCCGTGGCACGCTGGTGCTGGCCTGACTCTCATCAATACCTCACAGGCATGCCGCCCTTCACGCGGGCATTTGGCGGAGGGGCTTTTGTACACCACGCGGCCTATCGCACCAGCAACTACGCGGGCATCGCCCTCTGGCTCCCTCCCGGCGTCCACCCCGAGGAGCAAGCGCTGGGCCAGGTCCTGGAAGAGACCGTTTCTGAGCCGATCCGCGACGACCTCTACCGGGTTTTCGACGAGATGGCCCGCTACCATCCCAACGAATCGCACTGGTACCTGCCGCTCATCGGTGTGGATCCGGCTCATCAATGTCGAGGTTACGGCACTGCACTGATGGCCCACGCCCTCAAGCAATGTGACCGTGATCACTTGCCGGCCTACCTCGAGTCGACCAATCCGAGAAACATCTCCTTGTACCGGCGTCACGGCTTCGAGGCTCTTGGCACGATTCAGGTCGGAACCTCTCCGCCCCTTGTCCCAATGCTCCGAAGACCGGTGGCATGACCCGAAGTCAGGACCTGGGGACAAGGTGGCCACGACGTCGCAACCGATCAAAGGAGCGTGCCATCTTCGGTGCTTGTCCCCAGCTTAGGGGTGGACCCGACTCGACCGCGTAAAGCAGTCGTGGCTTCAAGGGTCACAACAGGGTCCAATGCCACCTTCAGAGGAAGAGTCTGACGAATCCAGACGGCTATCGGCGGCAGGTTGAAATCGCTTGCCAAGAGAGCCAAAACGATGGTGACGACGACGGGCGCGTCGGCCTCCAGCTAAGAGAGGTCCGCGGCCAGAGCGTGGGGGAGACTCCCGCAATCAACTGAGGGAGGGCTGCTGCGGTGAACTTCGACTTTCTGATTGAGACCTACGAAACCGAGAGACTGAAGACGCTCACGGTGTGGAGCAGTTTCCGGGACGAAGACCTTGCCTTTCGGCCCAGGGCAGACGATCCTCGGGGGCGCACCCCCCACGAGCAGATGGTTCACCAGAGCCTCAGCGAGGAGTTCTGGTTTCGCCGAATGCTCGGCATCGATGTGGGAGGTCCGCCGCTGCCTGAGGTGGAGCAGCGATTGGAGTTCCTGCGCCGATATGCCCAGGACTCGGGCAACCGTCTCCGGCGGCTTCGCGACCAGTCTGAAAGCTGGTGGCAGGAAGCCGTGGACTTTTTTGGTGTGAAACGATCTCGCGCCTGGGTGATGACCCGTCGCATCGCTCACTCGGCCCATCATCGTGGCCAACTGACGGCCATGCTCCGCGTGTTGGGCCGCGAGGTGTACAGCACCTACGGTCCCACCGCCGACACGGGCGGACTCATGCAAAACCAGGCCCCAACGATTTATGCCTACCCAGACCTGGAGTCGCTTCTGGAAGGGGAATCCGCAGGAGGAAAGAAGTCGAGATTGCCCGGACCGGGCAACCACTCGCCGACCGAGCGGCCCTGAGATCGTCAGAAAGACAGTCCTCAGCAATCGTAGACTTCGACCGCCCTCCGGCGGCTGAACTGATCGAAACGGAAGGGAAACCTTTTGGACTGCCTATTGGGCCGCAATGTTTTAGAATGTTAGGCAGTGGCCCTCCGAGGAGGCGTCTATGCGGCGCGATATCCTTCTAGCGTTTCTAGTGTTTGGACTCAGTGTCACACCCTCCCTGGAAGGACGGGGAAGGGGCTATTTTGGTTCCAGCGCATCGGCCCTGTCTCTGCCCTGCGGGCCGGGAGCTTTCGGCGCCGGGCATGTGCCAGGCGCTATTCGTCACGGCCATCCCAACCGGGGATTCTCAGGCTTTGGTTTTGGGAGACCGAACAGGGGACCACATCCGTACCGGCCATTCTACGGGCCCGGGATGATCTACCTGGGCAACTCACTTTCATTCCAATCTCAAGATTACATCGTTGTCCCAGAAGTCGAGACGAAGGACTCCCCGGCTCTCTACTACCAGAAAGCTCCCAAGTCCGGAGCGAAGCCGGATTGTCGCGATCCTTGGTCCCAGAGAAGCGGGACCTCATCGCTCAGCAACTTCATGAACCAGCTCTTCGAGCTGCAGTGTCAGAACAGCGCTGACGACGGGAGCACGAGCTCGCCCCAAAATGACCTTCCCGCTCACGACCTCCCTTCCCCAGTAACTCCTTGAGCTTCGGCTCTGCTGAATCAAAGCCTAGAGCGCTGCTTGATCACCGCGATCTTGAACGACAGGCATTCGCAGAACCCGCCGTCCGCTTGACACTCCGTCCTTCCGGAACCCCCGAAACCGCCAGCTACAGTAGCAAGTCATCAAATTGCTACCTGTTCAGGTGGTGACAACTTGAAAGCACCGCCTTATCGTTAGCGACAAGCCCATCGAGTGATGATGGTGACTGGACGCGGCGTTCGGCTGAGAAATGAGCGTCTGTCCAGCCACATTCACGCAGCGGCCATGAGCACCGAAGCCTCGCTCCTCTGTCTCACCCTGCTCCGACAACAGGTCGGGCGATCTGCGACAGGGCGGATCTTCATCGCACCGCACGAGGGAAAAATCGGGGCCTGAGGTGTTGCCTTTGGGGGAATGTCTATGAACGGGATCCATTCTTGTTTCAATTCGATTCTGCGCCTGCTTCTGACCCTCTTGCTGAGTGTGCACATTCTTCCGCAACCGGCGTTCCCGCAGCAGTTGGGCACAGCGCCGGAGGCATCACCAGGATTGAGAATCCTCATACTGGAAGGCGAGGGAGCCATCAACAACATCCGTCAGCGGACGGCTCGCGAGCCGGTGGTCCAGGTGGAGGATGAAAATCGCAAGCCGGTGGCTGCCGCCATGGTCTTGTTTACCTTGCCGGATAGCGGAGCCGGCGCCGTGTTTCCGAATGGAGCCAAGACCCTGATCGCCTACACCGACGAGAAGGGACAAGCAAAGGCCCAGGGCCTCAAACCTAACGGCACAGCCGGACCCTATCAGATCGCCGTGGTGGCCACGGCAAATGGGTTGAAGGCCACCGCCGTCATTCATCAATCGAATGTGCTCGCAGCCGCGGTCGCGGCCGGCGGCATTTCAGCGAAACTCATCGCCATTCTGGCCATTGCCGGGGGTGCTGCTGCTGCCGGCGCGGTGGCGGCACGCGGTGGTGGAAATACTCCTGCCCCATCGCCGCCGACACCGACAGCCACCATCTCAGCCGGCAACCCCAGTGTCGGCGGACCCAATTGAGTGCGGAGTGACTCCTGCGATCGAGATGGATTGTGCAGGAAGGGGACTGAGTGGAGGACTTCAACGATGATGCCTTGTTTGTCGCCCTCTGGCTTTCGGATTGCCGCCGCTGCTGTGATGACCGGCCTCATCTTTTTCTCGACCAACGTGACCGCTCAGATTCGCGGTCCGGTGCTCGGATACGTGTTCGATCCAGTGCAGCAGGGTCTTCGACCCATCTGGGGAATCCCCGGAGCGGCCCACCTGGGCGAGCTGGTCGAGGTCGGCGTCCGCCTGGATAGCCTTCAAGTGTCACCTAACCACGAGTACGGCTTGGGCCTGGCAGTCGGCAAGTCGAGCCTGCTGGCGATTGACCTTCGCAACGGTCCGGCTCTGGCTCGCATCAGGGAGATCGAGGAGGTTGACTCAGCGGCCCCTCGGATTGTTTACAGTTCCCAGGGAACCGCCGTGGCTGTGTTTCGCTCAGATCGTGACGCCCTAGAGGTCTTGATCGGCCTCCCTGGCTCGATACGGATCGTCCTCGAAGCAGAACTCCCGTTTCCTGCAAGTGAGTTGCAGGCAGCGGCCCTGAGCAACGATGGAACAACGCTTCTGCTGGCGGCAACGGAGGGCGCAGCCAGCCGTCTGTATGCAGTCGGCGGGGAAGCCGGCAGCCGTCCCATTGCCCTGCTTGGCAAGGTCACTTCCCTTCTCATTCTCGACAGCAATCACGACGGGGTCGTAGCTGACGCTGCCAGGGACGAGGTCTATCTCCTACGAGACTTCACCGGCACGGCTCAACCCATTCCTCTCGCCGGTCCGAGCGAAGGCATCTCTCAACCCGTCAGCCTGGGATTGTCTCGGGACAATCGGCGTGTCTTCGTGGCGAACGCCGCCAGCGGCGCCGTTACCATGTTGGATTTCGAGGGTGGTGCTCCGGTGACGACTCCCTGCCGATGCACCCCAACAGTACTTCAACCTTTGGATGGAGATTCGATCTTCCGGTTGACAGATCTCTCAGACACACCTCTCTGGATCGTTGACGGCGCTCTCTCGGAAAACCGAATTCTCTTTGTGCCCACTGACTTCAGGCAAAGGAGTTCCCGGACCAGGGTATCGCAACGCCTGGAGAGAGGTGCCTTCACTGTTCCGAGAAGGGTAGTCCGATGAAAGCTCAGGGCGGCTCTCAGGCCGCGAACAGGCAACTCCTCCGGCTTTTGGTCGCCGTTGTCTTTCTGCTGGGAGGCAGCTTCGCCGCTTTGGCGCAGGCCCCTGTCATCACCAGCCTGTCCCCCGGTTCAACCCTGGCGGGGGGGCCGGCTTTGACGCTGACGGTCAACGGCTCCGGTTTTGGAGATGTGGCCACCGGCGCCACGGTTCAATGGAATGGCACTCCACGGGCCACGACGTTTGTGAGCAGTACCCAACTGACGGCCTCGGTTCTAGCGGCAGATTTACAGACGTCCACTGTCAACGTAGTGTGGGTCACCACTCCCTCGGGTGCTTCCAACGTTGTTTACTTCCAGGTTTACCCTGTGATTTCCAGCTTGAACCCTCCATCTGTTCTGGCCGGCAGTCCGTCCTTCACACTCGTCCTAATCGGAGCCGGATTCGGTGACAGTGATGTTGTTCAGTGGAACGGTTCTCCCCTGGTCACGACCTGGATCAACACCACCCAATCCACTGCAGTCGTGCCGACTGCGCTGGTGGCTACCGCTGGAACGGCAGCCGTCATCGTGTTGAACCAACCCGACCAGTTGGTGTCGGCTCCCGCGACCTTTACGGTCAACAATCCAGTGCCGGCCATCAGCGGTTTGAGTCCGGGCTCGGTGGCGGCAGGAAGCGCTGACCTCACGTTGACGGTGAACGGTTCAGGCTTCGTGGCAGGCTCGGTCGTTCGTTGGAATGGATCTGACCGGGCCACCACCTTCATCAGCCCCAACCAGCTCCAGGCCGTCATCCCAGCGACGGACGTCGGCCGCAGCGGAACCGCCAGTGTGACCGTGGTCAACTCACCTCCCGGCGGCGGCGCCTCGGCGCCTGCCTCGGTAACCATCTCGGTACCGCGCTTTAGCGTCACTCCGAGCACGCTGGATTTCGGAGAGGTGCTGGTTGGCTCGTCGCTGAGCCGCATATTAACCATCTCGAACCTTGAGAACACCAGCTTGCAGGTTTTTGCATCCACTACCGCCGGTTCACCGTTCACGGCTTCTCCAGCTACCATCACCCTCCCGCCGAGCGGATCCGCTACGCTGGCCATTTCCTTCGACCCACCTGCAGCCCGCCGTTATGGCGCTGTGGCCTCTTTGTTGACCAGCGCAGGCGGAGAAACGCTCGTGTCGCTGGATGGTCTGGGTGTGGCCTCGCTGCTGACTTACAGGTACAGCCTCCCGGCACAATCGCCCGTGACCCTCACTCCGGGCGATTCGGTGCTGTTTCCAGCGACCGACATCGGTGAAACGGCCTCGGCCCTCTTCGAGGTTCAGGCGCGCGGGACCTCGGCCATCATCAACACCATCGCCTCGAACAGTGCAGTTTTCACTCTCAGCAACCTGCCGTCGTTGCCGGCCACCCTGTCCGCGAACGGCAGCCTGACGTTTATGATCGGCTTTAGACCGACCGTGGCGGGTACAGTCAGTGGCCTGTTATCGGTCAACAACCAGCCCTTCCTATTGACCGGCACTGGCGTGCTCGCCCCTCTGACGTACCGTTATGCTGTGTCAGGCCAGCCTCCGGTAGGCGTGTCCTCCGGCGCCACGATTCCTCTCCCCTCCGTTGGAACCGGAAGCACCAGCAGCGCTCTATTTGAGATCGAAAACCCGGGCACGATTCCCGCATCGATCAACAGCATCAGCTCCAGCAGCACTCTCTTTGCGCTAACGGGCCTTCCTTCTTTTCCCACAACGGTACCTGCCGGCGGCAACATGACGTTTACCATCCAATTCCAACCGGTGTTGCCTGGCAGAGCTACGGCATCACTGGTGGTGGGCAGCCAAAGCTTCGTCCTGTCTGGGATCGGACTGGTTTCCGGGATCACCCTGAGCGGCGTTCAGGACAT
This sequence comes from Acidobacteriota bacterium, assembly GCA_040753175.1. Classification (GTDB taxonomy): domain Bacteria; phylum Acidobacteriota; class Terriglobia; order Versatilivoradales; family Versatilivoraceae; genus JBFMEW01. The sequence continues at coordinate 175,103 of JBFMEW010000011.1, forward strand.
GACCCCTCCGGCTGAACAACCCAGAGCCGCCGTGTCGCTCTCCAGTCCCTACGCCATGCCTCTGACCGGTCAATTGCTGCTCACTTTCACTCCTACCTCGGACAACCCAAGCGACGATCCAGCCGTGCAGTTTTCATCAGGCGGGCGTGCAGTCGACTTCACCATCCCGGCCAACGACACCCGGGCGCAATTCGGCGAGGCATTCGACATTGGTTTCTCGACGGGCACCGTGGCCGGGAACATCCAGATCAGCGTGGCCTTGCGTAACGGTCTGGACACAGTCACTCCCAATCCGGACCCTTCTCGCACGGCTGTGGTCGAGCGGCGCGCTCCGACGATCGCCAATGTGAGTGTGAGTTCCCGTACTGCTTCGGGTTTCGAGATTGTTGTGACCGGCTACGCAACGACACGGTCCCTGACTCGAGCCGGTTTTCAGTTCGCAGCGCGGCCGGGAAGTAATGTGCAGGGGGGAGCTGTGAACCTGAACGTCGAAAGCTTATTCACAACTTGGTACCAGGAAGAGGAAAGCAGAGCGTTTGGAAGCCAGTTCCGCCTGCGAGTGCCTTTCACCGTTCAAGGCGATGCCAACGCCATTGGTTCCGTTTCGGTGACGCTGAGCAACATCATCGGAACCTCAACACCTTACAGCGTGAACTTCTAAGGAAGAACAGCCCACACCCAAGCCGGCAAAGGCTCAGCAGCCGTGAACTCTCCTGAGTTCTGCCTGCGTCTTAGGTCCGGGAATGCCGTCGACTTTCAGACCGTATCGTTTTTGAAAGGCCTTAACAGCGCTTCGGGTAATCGGACCGAGGATTCCATCTACCTTGCCGGAGTTGAACCCGACATTGTTGAGTCGTGCCTGAATGCCGGTCATGGTACTTACCGGGTCTAAGTGACCCAGCTCGAGCTGCCGTACCCATGGCGGGTCGTCTTTGGAAGCAATCTCCGGGTGAATGATGAGAAGGCCCGTCCGCGCCTGTGGGTCAATCTCCACCTCAACAATCCCATTCCCCGGAATCGTGTCTTCAACTCTACTGGACTCCACAACGAGAGTGAACTTTTTCCCGGCCAAGGGGCGCTGCATGACGTCGCTGATCAAGAGTCGTATCATCGTGCGAGGTTTCTTCGCTACGAACTTGTGACGCTTCTGCGTTTCCCCATCAACAGTCTTTTCTTGCGAGGCAGGGATGAAGACTTCGTCCCCCGGAAACAGGATGTTGGGATTGGGACGAAGCTTCCTCAGACCTGAGTTCTCTGGAGCGTCGTAAATGGTACGCCACGAGTACAAGCCAAACTGTCTGGCAAGGCTGGAAAGGCAGTCACCCGGTTCCACCGTGTAATAGAAACCCATGGCGCGAGTCCACTGAACCCGGATCTAGTCCGGAAAGAAATGAGACATGATGGGTCGGCGAGTGAGTTCGCTATGTTGGAAAGGGCTCAACACCTGGATCACTCCACTCGCTGTGAAAATCCAAAAGTTCGGAACGGGTTACATCAATGCAGCTGACCTGAAGGAGCCAGAAGTCATTAAACTTCCCATCTGCCGACTCGAACTTATCAAGGTCGTTCAAGGCGAAGTACCCATCGTCCGGCGCCGGCTGTCCCGGAGACTTAGCCGCGAAAGGAGGAAGTGGTTCGGGGCGCTCGGTGGGAGCAACGCGCCGTCTCGGATGCGTTTTCCAATGACTCGAGTTCACCATGATGTTTCCGGGGTCGCAGACATAGATCGTGTGACCTCGGTACCCGTCGATCACCACCCAGTGCCCAGGGATATTGATCAGTGCAATAACGGGTCCCCAATGAAGAAAAAATTTGATCTCAGCGGCCCGGCGCAGCACTTCAAGCTTCTTCAGATCCTCCGGCGTGCCCGGAGCGGGTGGAGGTCCAAGCTGAATTCTGCCGTGATCAAGAGGTAAGGGTTTGTTGTCCGTACCGTTTACATCGCTGCGGGTCACGTTTCTAATGGCGAACCTCAACGAATCGCTGACGACAAACTCTGAAGTTGGGTCGTCATAACCCTTCTTTCTTCTCTTTTCGATGAATTCTTCGCGCGCCTTTGCCGCCCTTTCAGCCTTCATCCTGATGGTTTCATCCGAGCTATTCAGATCTTCCGCTCGTGGGCCGGCTGGTGCAGAGGACTTGGCGCATGGCACAAAACCCTTATTACCCTTAAAGAGTCGGCGGCAAAGTTCAGGCGGGTCGAGACTCTTTTGCGTCACCGATCCAGGCCAGTTGAGTTTACCTTTGGTGTCGGGGTTGTCCTCGTCCCACCACCTCAGTACCATCGCCTGGCAGGTAGGCCAGCAGCCGTTGCCGGCCCAGCTGTCTTCACCCGTAACTCGACTTGATATGTTGCGCTGACCTTCAGGTCGCATGAAAGTGGGTCCCCAGGGAGCCACCCACTGCTGGAGGATTCGCACGAACGGCCGAACCATGGGGTTCGGGATATGGGTCACCAGACGATTGACCGGCAGTTCCCCATCACCAACGATATCCAGCTTGTGCGGTTTGTTGTCGAGTTCAAAGGCCAGTCTTGAGACAAAGGCCGGCTGAAGTAAAGGCAGACGAAAGAAAGCACCCCGCTCTTGCCGAAGAGCCGCGGCAGACTCTGCCTCGCTAAAGCCCGCCGGAGGTGCGATGAGTTCTTGTCCGACGTTTGGATCTGGGTTGTTCGCCATCGGAGGTCGTGGTTCAACAGCCTGAATTCGAATCCGGATGCCTGGTTTTAAAGGGCTCGATCGCGGTCTCAGCACAGCTTGGATCCTGACGTTTAGAGCAGGCCGAAACCCAGGGAGGCGTCAGAAGTCGTCCTCGATTCTCTCTTCAATCACGATCCTGGGAATGTAGGGCATGTGACCGGGCCGTCTCTCTCGCTGGAGAACCCAAAGGGCCACCTGTCCCGGGGAGCCATGTCCCTTGGTGTCAGGAATGGTATCGCTGTCGTCGACGCCGAAATGATCGAATAGCTCGTAGCTCAACGTCGCTTGGTATCGCCTGGTGACCTCTGAAGCCGAGAAGTCCGTGAGGAAAACGCTAACCCCCTGGATACTTCCAATCAGAATATGGAGGTCGGAAACTCCATCGAAGCTAATGTCTGGCGCTGGAATTCTTTTCTTCGACTCTGCCAGTTCTCGGTAGTCCAGGATTCCTGTGGCGGCGGATCTTTTCAGGACTTCGGTCACGTAGCTCTTGAGTTGCTCGTGCTCGTCCTTGAATTCCTTCGACCTTTGGATCCGCTTGGATAAAGGCGACCCTACGCCATGGGTAATGACTCGAAGCGCGGCAGAATTACCCGTGAAGTCATCCAGCATCTGTTTGCCAATGAGACTGCTCCCGATGATCAGCGAGCCTGACACCAGCTCATTCGCCACGTCCCGCTCGAGATCTGCCGTCGACTTGCGGCGCGCCAGCGAAATATGACCCTGGACGAGCAGAGGCAGGTGCTTGATGGACAGCTTGGGCGTGCTGGAGAGGTCACCCTTGGTACGGGAGTCATCCTTGTTGGAGATCAGGAACGGGCCTGATTCATGAAATGGAATGACCTGCAGTGTCTTAGTGACGGGGGCTGACGAACCTTTTGGCAGGAGTTCGTCCATCTTCTCGAGAGTTTTCTTGCCAACGCGACCATCCCACTGTGCCGGATCCTTTGGAAAAACCTTCTTCTGAAATGCAATCACGAAGTCACAGGTCTCGTTGCCATACCTTCCATCGGGTTCTCCCTCGGGCCCGGTCGGAAAGGATGATCTCATCGGGACCCCGAGCAGAAACACCAGTGCCTTTTGGATACGTCGAACAGCCTCTGGATCTTCAGCCGGAGGGGCAGGCTTGACAGAAGGCCCTCCGGCTGCAGCTCGTTCGAGCCGGTCATTACCCGACAGAATGGTCGATTTGAGAAGCATGGTTTACCACCTCCGACCGGGATAAGCCAGAAACATCCGATCCATGCGAACTCACTGGCTCGTCTCTTAGATGGCTGTTAGTTCACAGCCGGTCATGGTTCCGGAAAGATCCGTTTCCAGGTTTGAGAACACAACCACCGCTTGATCTCCGCTGCTCGTCCTCGTGCGTCGAGCCGCAAGAAATCCTCCTCTGTTGAGAAATGGCTGGCCTCATCGGGCCCTGGCATGACGATTCTTCGCACCAGGAAATAGGCGGCCTCGCTGGTTCGCGTCGAGCCGGCGGGGGTAGGCCACTCAGCAAGGTCCTGGTCTTTCAGCAGCGGTTCCAGCACGGTGAGTAACAGCTCCCGAAATGTGAGCTGCTGGTTGACAACTGTTTCCATGAACTGGGCCCTCAGCACAGGCGAAACTGAATCGGCGTTGCTTAGCGCCTCTTCGAAGGCAAGCTCTTCCAAGTGGGCGCAGGTGAAGGCGCAAACGATGCCGCGATCCGGTGCATCCTTCCATACTTCCAGAACCGTCCGAGAAGGTTCGCGGCACTCCTGGGCTACATCCGAGGCGAGCCGGGTCAGTCCCGCCGCGTCTGATGGCAATAGGTCGTGCAAGCGGAAGTAGATTTCATGTTCGGTCACCGAGTTTCTCCCTCAGATGCAGGAGGATTGAACAACTCCCATTCACCTGTCTGTTGGTAGCGCTGAATCCACCCATCCCGTTTCTGCTCCTTCATTCGCAGAAATTCGGACTCGTTGACGCGGTACTCCCCTTCCGGCTCGTCGGGTCGGCAGAGACGACGGAGCAACAGATAGGCTTTGTCGCATTCACGGGGCACCAGGACCCTCGTCTCTACCGCGCCTGGGAAAGGGGGCGGTGGGAGCAGTGTCCGGTCCTCCAGCATCCTCCGCAATTGCTGAACGACCCGCTGCTCCAGCCGCTGATAGACTTCACAGGCCTCAAAGAGCGCCTGGATCCGTTGCTTCCCTGACACTTGCCGAGCCACAGCCAGCCACGGCAGGATCGAAAGTTCCTCAAGCCTCTTCAAAACGAACTCGGCCTTGTTCCAGTCCGGATTGTGGGGCCACGCCAGCGCCCGGTGGAAGGCAAGCAGAGGCCTGCGGGCGTCCCGAACGATGTCCCGCGCCAGCTTTTCGGCCCCACCAAAATCCATTTCTCGCATCCCCAGGAGACGTGTTTGGATCGCTTCTGTCTTCATGTCAAAAGGGCTTTCGATTAGACCAGTCGATAGGTCTCCCTGATTGCTGCCAGTTTTTCATTGGTTTGTTTCACTGCAAACTCCAGGCTGGGATACCACGACTGAAAGTCATTCCGCTCCGGAAATTCGAATAGCGAGCCTAGATAAAAGCGGTCCACCTGAATGCCGCTAGGAGCGGTTGTAAAGTATGCGAATCCTTCGGTCACGGTCCGCGTGAAGCCTTTCCGCTTGCGCAAGATAGGATGAAAGTGCTTGAAAGTATCGCAGGCGAGAAGCGACAAACAGCGGCAGCGGAGATCGGTTGCCCCCAAGTCCAGTGGCTTGCTTTTCGTGTCGGTAAAGCCGGCGAACAGAAGCAAACCGTCTCCGTCAACGGTGGTACAGCCCCAGTACGTGTCGGCCATCGGGTTATCGAGAACGAACGCTTCGAAAGGAGTGCCCTTGAGGCGAATGGGCTTAAGGCTGAACGCACTGGTTAACGGATCAACATCAGCGGGGTTCACCTTCTGAGTGGTAGGTACCGGATGCATGTGATACTTGTGCTCATCCAGCTCTGAAAATGGCACCCCGACAAAGGGATGTCCCATTCGAAATAGCCCAAACTTCACGGGGTCCGAGCCATTCTCCCAGTCGTCCCCGGTCCTATCCTGAAATGTAGGCTTGCCGCCCGGAGGAGTCCGAGGCGCGCTGAGAACCCTCAGATCGGGGCCGAAGCAAGGCCCTCGGCCGAACCGCGCATGGCCGGAATAGACGACATGAATTCCTGGGGTCAGGAGCGCTTCTTTAAAAGCATCCTTGGTGTTGACCACTTCAATATGGAACTCGACCCGCTGCGGGTCGCTGATAAACACGGCTTGGTTGTCACCCTGAAGCACAATACTTGGGAAATCGTTCTGCAAACTCTTCGGAATGGTCAGTTGATCGTGGAATCTTACGACGGTGGGATCGATCGGCACAAAGCTTGTGATCTCGTTCTCAGTGTCGGCGTTGTGAAATTGAATGCCTTGTGCCACGACGATTTTGCGGATTTCATAGTTGAGATTGACCACATTGAGATTGAGGTTGTCGGCGGCCGCGCGCGCCACGTGCACATCCAGGGGTTTGCTGACCGGCTTGGGCACCCTCGGTACGAGTAGATCGCCGGCGGCAAAGTTGGTCAGTTGCGCGGCCCGTGACTCCCGATCGATTGCCATGGTCTCTCCTAGTCTGAGTCAGCAGCCGTGTTGATGCCTGAGCTGATCCCGTGTTTCCGGCGTCAGCTTTCCGTCCAATTTGAGGCCAAATTTGGCTTGGAAATTTCGGATGGCGCCGCGTGTTCGTGGACCGATCAGACCGTCGATGGGACCACAATCGAAGCCGAGGTTTTGCAATCTCTGTTGTGCACCCGTTGCTGTTTCCACCGGATGCAACCCTCCCAGCTTGAGCCTCATCTGGAAGAGGTCCTCCCCCGCACCGATCTTCAAGAAAGCCGTGGTAGCCGTGGGTGGAACTTCCACCTCGATGGTTCCGTCCGGTCCAGTCACATCCTCAATCACAAGTTTCTCAACCGTGAGGGTGAAAGGCTTCCCTGCCAAGGGCTCATCGCGCTTTAGAACTTGGACTCGTAGAAAGACGGGCTCGCTGGCCAGTTCGAATCGGTGCGTCTGTTCGGTGGAACCCTGCTGCTCCTTGGGCTCGATCCGACGAATGGCTACCCGATCGCGGGGCAGCAGGACATTTGGATTGCCACGGATCTCGCGCAGCCTGGCATTTGCCGGATGATTCCAAATGTCAGAGCGCCGCAGGCCTGTCTGCGCCGCAAGCGAAGAAATGCACTCCCCTTGGCGAACCACGTGGTCTCCATCACCAACGGGGTTACAACCGTGCACGCGCTCCTCAGGAAAGACTGGGTCCATAGTCTTGGTCCAGTTCAAACGGCTGGGTAAGATCCTGTGGCTGCTGCATCGAGAGCAGTGCCGCTTTGTCAAAGCGAGACAGGAATATTCTCACCAGCGCCAGGCATCAAAGGGGGCACTCGACAGGAATTCGTTCTCGTCCACTTCTTCCAAAGGTGCTCCAGATTAGGATGGAAGGAGGTTGTTGTCACCACCTACACAGGTGGCAATCGCTGTTTGAATGATACAGGGAGTTTGGGATGCGGGCTGAGAAGGGGCCGCCCAGTTGTGGTGTTAAAAGGGCGTTGGTTCGAACACTCCAGCCCTCCCAAGAGGGTAAAGTGCTGGGAGAATCGGGAGTGCACGAAAGAATCACTCGGCGAAGCAACAGCTTGCCGGATCGCGATAGGACTGCCTACATCGCTTTCAAGCGGGGAAGCCCGCCCGTCGCTGGCCGGAGAAACGCGTGTGCCAGGTTGCTACCTGTTCAGGTGGTGACAGATCGGATCTCACGCGGTATCGTCCGAGTCAAGCTCAAGACTCCAAGGAGGGCAGCACGTGTCCTTATTGCATACAGTGACACAGGGGGAACATCTGAGCGGGATTGCAGCCAAGTATGGATTCTCCAACTTCCTGACAGTGTGGGATCACCCCAGCAACGCAGAGCTCAGGAAGAATCGCCAGAATCCAAATGTTCTTTTTCCGGGCGATGTGGTCTTTATACCCACCAAAGAGTCAAAGGAAATCTCAGGCTCCACGGAGAAGCGCCACCGTTTCGGGCTCGTGCGGAAAAAGATCACGCTTCGTCTCTTACTGGAAGACACGTATCACAAGCCCATAGCCAATACGAAATGTGAATTGGCATTCGACCAGATGGTTCATCACCTCACAACCGATGCCAAGGGTAGGATCGAACTGGAGATTCCACCGTCCGTCCGGAATGCCGAGTTGTCACTGAGGGATGCCACCTCTCCGCTTAACCAAAAAGCTCTGAAGCTTCGCATCGGCGACCTCGATCCAGTGGACAACAAGTCGGGACAAGTAGCCCGGCTGGTCAACTTGGGATACTACTCGGGGCCTTTCGATCCGGTAGATGAGCGACTCTTTCTGATCGCGGTCGAGGAATTTCAATGTGAACACAAACTGCCAGTCGACGGCAAATGCGGACCGGTAACCCAAGCTAAGCTGAAGGAAGTCCATGGCTGCTAGCGATTACAACGCCTAGCGGAGACCGGTGTACGCTTCTGTTCTAAACTTCCGAAACATCCCTCCATTCGGCGTCCGGCTACCGTCCATCTTAATGACAGAGTCGCCCAACAACCTGATTCATGACATGTCAGAGGCAAGCGTCTCAGCCAGCTATTCTGGACTCGAAGAGATGCCGCTGCTCGTGGGGCCAGCGACCGGCAAGGAGTTCAACCAGGTCCGATCGTTCCTTGTTCCCAAAGGCTGCTTCCGGCTGGAGGATAACAGCTTTGAATTCGACTCGTCATTCGTCAATCCCGTCACATTCAATGCTGGTCCCCTGAAGAACCTGCTGGACAAACATCCGGGCTCAAATCTCTCGATCTTCGGTCATGCCGACCCCACCGGCAACGACCATTACAACAAAGTACTGAGTGGCCGGCGGGCACAAGCGATTTACGGCTTACTCATCCGTAAGGTGGATCTCTGGCAAGAGCTTTACTTTGATCACGACACGCCGGGCGATATGCAGGGCCGTGACACCTGGGGGGTCCGAGCCATTCAGATCATGCTGAACTTCGCAGGGCCGATGAAGGCCGACCGAGCCGACGGTGAGTTGGATCAGCGCACCCGCGACGCCTTGGCTGCATTTGAAGCCAAACACAAGCTACCCCCAGCTGGATTCAATCCAAGGAAGGAGGTCACCGCTGCGACGTTCCGCATGCTAACGGACTTATACATGAACCAAATCTGCACGGACGACGACGGCAATGACTTTCGTCTCAAACCGGCAGATTTTCTGGCCGGGGAGGCGGGAGAGCGTCAGGGAGGAAAAGGGAACTTCCAGGGATGCAGCGAGTTTAACCCAGTGATCGTATTCTCGAAGGAGGAAGAGGCACTATTTAAGAAGGAAGAGAACAAATGGCAGCGAAATTCGGAGAACCGCCCGAACCGGCGGGTGATGGTGTTGTTGTTTCGGGCCGGGACGGAGGTGGACCCCGACCGGTGGCCGTGTCCGAATGCGAAGGAAGGAATCTCGGGTTGCAGAGCTCGCTTCTTCTCGGACGGAGACCAACGGCGCAACCCCCAGGCCGAGCGACGGAAGTTTGAAGAGTCTCTGAAAGGTCCGAGCAAGAAAAGCACTTTTGCCTGCCGTTTCTATGAGCGCGTTGCATTCAGTTCACCATGCGAAGCCCTGCTGAACCCGCTTGCCGCTATTGTCCACGACGAGCTGGGCCGAGTTAGGAGAAATGTCGAGGTAGAAGTCACGTTCGAAGATGGAAGCGTCAAAAAGACCAAGACGGACGACCGAGGCAGGTTCGTTGTCACCGCCAATCAAAGAACCGAGTTTGCCAGAGTTCGATTCGCGATCAGCGACAAGCCGGGCGACATCTTCTTCAAAATCTTCTTCGTCGATCTGAAACCGATTAACACCGAACAAGGCATTCGCCGTCGTTTGCACAATCTTGGATATTTACAGGACAGCGACCTCGTGCAAGCAATCAAGCTCTTCCAGGGCAACCACGGACTGAACGCAACCGGAGAAGTCGATGAGGCAACGCGAGCGAAACTTGAAAGAGTGCACAATGAGAACTCGGATGTTATTCCCCGCCTTGAGATTGAAGAGAAGCCTATCAGTGACGACCACCTGGTCGAAGAAGGGATCCTGAAATCGTGAGGACGATGCGAGCATGGCGATAAAGATCCGGCCGGGCCAGCCGCCGCACCATTATGTTGCCATCGATGTGACACAATCGATCGATGCAGTTGTCTGGGGCAATCTCTGGAATCAACGGTTCGGGTGGAGCAACTTACTGTGGTCACTTCAGCCGGACCCTGGTGAGAGTCAGAGAAGGATTGACAGCGCCCATCGCAAGCTCCCAATCCTCCATTTACAGGAACGACTGGACGGGGCCGTTTTCGCTGATACTTGCCTCCTCCCACAAGGTCGAGATGCCAAAGGAGTTGATAAGCTGTGGACTCCCAGTGATGCTGCGTTCAATATGGAGCAGGCAATGAAGTTCATGCAGACCTTCATTCTGAGTCCCGGCGTCAACCCGAAGACCTCTTCGTTGAATGATACGGGATCTGGAATTACAGCCGATGTGGTTTACATCAGCTCTCACGGCTCGCAAAGCGGCTACATGTTGGGGGAACGCAAGGGTCTTGTTTTTGATATGGGGAGTGCTCGCGACAACAACAGCGAGTTTGCTGGACCGAAGTGGCTGTTGTTGTCGAACTGCAACTCCCTGCACCCAGACACACATAACGATTGGCTCAAGCTGATGAGTGGGCGGAACCCGCTAAGAGGTGTCATAGGGTTTCAGGCCTTGTGTCCCTTCGCGGAAGACTCAGCCAGGCTCTTCGCGAGTTTCATCAACCGCTTGGAGTCCGGAGAAACGTTTCTAAGGGCATGGGAAGGATCACTGACGGCGCCGGCGACGAAAGCAAAACTCGCGGGGGCCTGGGTGGTTGTCTGCCATGAGAATGCAAAAGGAGACACCATTTCCGATTTCAACGACAATCGGTTGCGACCGATCGTCTCACCCTCAAGAATCTTAATGTTCAACAAGGACAATTCGTCTGGAAGCCCGGTGGAATTCCGGTCTGATCCGTTTCAGGTTTTTTGGACCAAGAATGGTGTGCACATCACCCCAGCAAACCGCGGCGATTCAACAAACAAAATTCAGGTTGGAGATACAGTCACAATTACCGTCAAAGACATTTCCGAATCCGGTCCGACAGAAACTCACAAGAATCTTCCGGCAGGCCAGCCAGTGGAGGTCACGCTGGTTTACACGCGCCTCGATTTCAACTTGGCGATTGATGTGAACCAGTTCTTCACTGCTCAGATCTCAACCGACGTATCGCTCTCAACCACGAAGTTGAACCATGACAGTCCGGGAGGAAATGATAGCTGGGTCCTGGTCCCTTCAATTGAAGTCCCAGAACTAAAGTTGACATTGCGAGTAAAGGCCCTCACGGCAATGGAACCCGAACATCCGCTATGGCTGCGAGCCAGAATTGGAGCCAAGATACATAGTTTCAGACGCAATGCTTCCATCATTGTCAAGTGAAGGTAGGGCACAATCACACGCAATCAGCCGGACAGGCTTTGTTTGGTTCGGGCGAAACGCCGAGCTTCTTGCGGCTGACCTGCCCCCAAGATATGTACCAGTGGAAATGTTAGAAGTCCCGAGTTGAACAACAGGATACATCAAGGCAACTCCCGAGGTAAGATCAAGTCACCGGAGTGGGGGGATAGGGCAACGCTGGA
>JBFMEW010000012.1:0-95000 GCA_040753175.1 Acidobacteriota bacterium
GATTGTTCCGCGCCAACACCTTCGTGATCGCCGCCGTCAACGTCGTCTTCCCATGATCAATATGCCCAATCGTCCCCACATTTACGTGCGGCTTACTCCTGTCAAATTTCTCCTTCGCCATCGCTCTATTTCTCCTTAAGAACTGCCAGCCTCAAAGTCCGGATGGATTTGGTTTTCCTTGAGTGGGCTTCAGAAATGATGAGAATGCAGGTGCAGGACACTCGAAGTCTCAAGTATGGAGCCCACGACCAGGATTGAACTGGTGACCTCGTCCTTACCAAGGACGCGCTCGTACCAACTGAGCTACGTGGGCCCGTTCATGGAGCGGGAGACGGGGATCGAACCCGCGACCAACAGCTTGGAAGGCTGTGACTCTACCACTGAGTTACTCCCGCTCAACCCTCACCGGCGTGTCGGAATTCGCAGGCAACCGAAGGCGCCAACCATCAGCAAACGGAATCATATCAAATGAATGCCGCGCCGCCGCACAAAAAACTCCTGTTGCCTGCGCTTCAAGTGGTGGAGAGAGGAGGATTCGAACCTCCGTAGCTCGCAAGGAGCGGCAGATTTACAGTCTGCTGCCATTAACCACTCGGCCATCTCTCCGAAATTACCCCCGACCGCAACCGTCTTTCAAACCATCTCTGGAGCTGGCGAAGGGACTTGAACCCCCGACCCGCTGATTACAAATCAGCTGCTCTACCAACTGAGCTACGCCAGCATGCTGGCAAAACTGGCAATCTAGCATAAAGCCTGATGATTCTGCAACAACCAATCTTTGAGACAGTCGCCGTTTCTCAGCGTTACCCGCTCCGCTGCCGACAAACCTCGAAGAGTGCGATCCCAGAGGCTACCGAAACATTAAGCGACTGGATAGGACCAGGGGTTGGAATCGACACAAGGCGGTCACAGCTGAGCTGCACAAGGCGTCTAAGTCCTTTATTTTCGTTGCCAAAGACCAAAGCCACCGGGACCGTGTAATCCACGTCGTACCAAGCCAGGTCCTTTCCGGTCTCCACACCCACCACCCACAAACCTTGGTCTCTGATGCGCTGGATGGCCGTAACCAGGTTTGTAACCCTAACCACTGGAACATATTCCAGAGCCCCTGCCGCAGTTTTGGAGACTGTGGGCGTGAGCCCCACGCTGCGGTCCTTGGGAAGAACGACACCATCTGCCCCAGCGGCCGCGCAATTCCGAAGGATCGCCCCTAAATTCCGGGGATCCTCAATGGAATCAAGAAGCACCAGGAGTGGCTGAGCGGGCAAGCCCTTCAGGAGTTGCTCCAAATCAACCGTGGGACAGACACCGCAGACGGCAACAACCCCCTGATGAGCACCACCTGCCCTCTGATCCAGCCAGGCTCGATGCTCGAACCGAAGCGACACGCCCGCCTTCCGAGCTAAGCGTAACACCTCTTCAATGCCTCGCCCCGAGGCACCGCGAGCGATATGGATCTTTTCCACCGGGCGCGAGCCCGAACGAAGGCATTCGAGGACCGCATGTATTCCAAAAACAAGCTCCACGCTGGTTATTCTCGTCAGTCTTTGTCCAGGGCAGAGACAAAGGCTCCCACTCGTGCAACAGGACCCTTGAGGGGCGTACCCAATGGCAGGCGGCTGCCCACCTCATAGAGCGGCAAAAGCCGATCCAACTCGGGCCCGGCCGTGCTTCCCGTCAATGCCACTCGAATCGGATGAAACAAGTTCTTTCCTTTTTGGCCTGTGGCTGCCTTGACCGCCCCCACTACATTCTTCCACTGCGGAACGACGTCTCCAGACACCGCCGAGAGCTGGGCGTGCAGCTGGCGGATGACGTCACCAGCCCCATCCTGGGCCAAAACTTCCTGAACCTCGGGAGACTCTAATGCTCCAGCAACATCGAATAGCCAGATCGCCCGCGCTTTGGACGCAATCTGGTCTAGTTGGTCCAATCCTGGTAACAATATCTCGAGAAGCTGCCCCACCCACTCTCTAACCTGATTGTCAAAAACATCGATCAAACCCGCCTGGCGGAGATGAGGCTCGACCAATTCGATCAGCCTTTCCCTGCGACACTCCTTCAGATAGTGCCTGTTTAGCCACTGCAGCTTTTGAGTGTCGAAGACAGCCGCGCTCTTGGAAACACGATCCAACCGAAATCTGGAAATCAGGTCCCGGGTGGGAATAATCTCGCTTTCTCCCTCGCCAGGCGCCCATCCCAACAAGGCTAGGTAATTCACCAGGGCTTCAGGGAGAATGCCCATCTCCTGGAAATTTTGGATCGAGGTGGCGCCGTGACGCTTGCTCAATCGGGAGTGATCAGTCCCCAAAATCGTGGAAAGGTGGGCAAACTCCGGAAGTTCCCAGCCGAAAGCCTCATAGATCAGGACCTGTTTTGGAGTATTTGACAGATGATCGTCTCCTCGGATCACGTGAGTGATCCCCATGAGCGCATCGTCCACCACCACGGCATAGTTGTAGGTCGGAAGCCCATTTGACCGGATCAATATCAGGTCACTGATGACGTCGTTCGAAAACTCCATGTGACCATGAACGACATCACGAAAACGCACTGCACCGGGTCCGATCTTCAGCCGGATCACGGCAGAATCACCCCTGTCCAGTCGCTCGCGAACTGAGCTGGAGCTCAGCCTCTGGCACGTCCCAGGATACTTCCAGACCTCACCCGCTCGTTTCGCTTTTTCGGCCTGTTCCGCCAGCTCAGCCTCGCTGCAGAAACAGAAATATGCCTTGCCGTCGCGCACCAGCGTATCGGCCTTTTCACGATAGAGGCCAATCCTTTCGCTCTGCCGGTAGGGACCGCACGGACCCGGAACATCCGGACCCTCGTCCCACAGCAACCCCATCCAGCGCAAGCCATCATAGATCACCTGCTCAAAACGTCCCTCGGACCGGCTGACATCCGTGTCCTCGATTCGCAGGATGAACTGACCGTGGTGCTGTTTTGCGAACAGCCAGTTAAACAAAGCAGTGCGTGCGTTACCGACGTGCAAATGCCCGGTTGGACTGGGAGCAAAACGAACTCGGACAGCCATGAGGAATTCTTTCTAAGGAACGATCAATTTGAATTGGGTTCGGAACTCAGCATGAGTGTTGGCTGAAGACGTGATGGATTCTGGGGAAGGGCCGTTGGCAGACTGGCGTCGCTTCAGGAATCGGTCAGCTACATCTTGCCTTGTCCGGCATAGAACTCCGCTAAAGGAAGATCAGTGGGCTTGGTGATCTTGATATTGTGTTCTTGTCCTCGCAACACCTTCACCGGATGTCCCAGGCGCTCAACCAAAATCGATTCATCGGTACCGTAAAAGCCGTCTGCCAAAGCCCTTTCAAATCCTTCCTTGAGCAGAGCGTATTGAAAGGCCTGCGGCGTCTGAACCAGGACAATGCGTTCTCGAGGAAGCGTGGCCACCACCTGGTTCATTTCGATCTGCTTTAGTGTGTCGACGCACGGCACCGCCAGGATGGCACATCCGCTCTTTGCCGCTTCCTCCATCACTGCCTGAATTGAAGCGTGATCCACAAATGGCCGTACGGCATCGTGCACGATGACGACCTGCGTTTCCACAGGCACTTCCTTGAAACCGTTATACACCGAGTCCTGGCGATGCTCTCCACCCATCACCAGGGTCACTCGGCCATCAAGCTTCTCTCTCTCCAGCCAGACTACCAGCCCGGCCGAATCCGCTTCTCGAATTGGCACGATAACTCGCTGAATCTGGCCATGAGCACAAAACTTTCGAAGGGTATGGATGATGATCGGCTTCTCTTCCAGCATCAGGAACTGCTTGGGGCGCGAGGTCCTCATTCTCGTGCCGATTCCAGCTGCCGGAATGATCGCCGCCGCTCTCATTGGTTCACCGCTTCCACCTTGTTTGCCCGGTCGTCGTAACGCCCGAAGATCATCTTGCCGGCGGTGGTTTGCAGGACGCTGGTCACCGACGTGTCGATGGTCTTGCCGATCATTTTTCGAGCGTTATCGACCACAACCATGGTCCCGTCGTCCAGGTAGGCAACCCCCTGGTTGTACTCTTTGCCTTCTTTTAGAATGAAGACTTTCATCATTTCGCCGGGCAACACAACCGGCTTCAGGGAGTTGGCCAGTTCGTTGATGTTCAGGACGGCCACCCCTTGGAGCTGAGCCACCTTGTTCAGATTGAAGTCGTTTGTGACGATCTTGGCTTCGTTCTCTTTGGCCAGTTCGATGAGTTTGAGATCCACTTCACGGATATGTGGATAATCGGTTTCCACAATCTGGACCGTGAGCCCTGCCATCTTCTGAATTCGCTGGAGGATGTCCAAACCTCTCCTGCCCCGGTTTCTTTTCATGGAATCCGCTGAGTCCGCCACCTGCTGGAGTTCTCTCAGCACGAATTGAGGAATCATCAGCACTCCGTCAATGAATCCTGTCTCACAAATATCAGCAATGCGACCGTCAATGATGACGCTCGTGTCCAGAATCTTGTAACTCTTCCGGGCTGGCCGTTCGCCTCCAAAAATTCCACCGAGGGCAGCCAGATTCAACAAGTCTCCTTTGTTTGCTCCTGAGATGAGTCCTACATAAGCCATCAGAAGAAATACCAACACCTGCAGGAACGACAAGCTTTGCGGCTCGATCGTGGTCTTAGCCAGCATGCTGCTGATCATTGCCGCTCCAACGATTCCCAAGATCGATCCGACGGCTGCGCCGATCAATCGTTTGAGCGAGGCTTGCCGCAGTCGGGTCTCGAAGAATACGATCGCCACGGCACATAACAGGCCGGTCACAAGAGAGGTTTCACCAGACAAACCAAAAGGCTGAAAGTAGTAGGCCGCAACTATGAGGACCGCCCCGAAAACCAGCCGAACAAGTGTGATTTCAAGCAAGCATGTTCACCCCTTTCTGAGAGGATGGTGACCGAACCTCGCCGGCCGGTCATCGCTACTGAAACAAGATTTCGAACGACTCCTGAACTGAATCAACAGGCAGGACCTCAAGATCCAGATCATCCCGGGCTTCAGGCAAGCTACTTCTCGGCATCACGCACTTTCGGAACCCAAGCTTTGCACACTCGCGGAGGCGTAGCGAGGCATGATGAATGCTGCGGACTTCCCCTGCCAAGCCGACTTCGCCAAGCACCACTGTGTCAGGATCAAGCGGTCGGTTTCGGTAGCTTGAGACAACCGCCGTAACCACTCCCAGATCGGTCGCTGGTTCGTCCACCTGAAGCCCACCGGCGACGTTGACGTACACGTCGCTGCCTACCAGCTGCATTCCCAGGCGCTTTTCCAGCATCGCCAGCATCAGGGACACCCGATTCGGATCCACGCCGGCCGCCATGCGACGCGCGCTCGCGTAATTCGAACTGCTCACGAGCGCTTGCAGCTCGACCAGGATAGGTCTTGATCCTTCCACGCAGCAGATCACCACGGATCCTGCCGCTCCGACGGGTCTTTGAGCCAGGAAAAGCTGTGAGGGATTCTCGACCGGCACCAAACCTTCGCTGCTCATCTCGAACACACCCAGTTCGTTTGCTGCCCCAAATCGGTTCTTGACCGTCCGGATGATGCGATGACTCTGATACCGTTCGCCCTCGAAGTATAGCACTGCGTCAACAACATGCTCAAGCGCCTTGGGACCGGCCAGCGTACCATCCTTGGTGATGTGGCCGATCAAGAATACCGGAATCGATTGGGTTTTACTCAAGGCCAGGAATTGATTGGCCGTTTCGCGGACCTGACCGATTGACCCCGGCGCTGAGCTGAGTTTCTCGGAGTAGGCAGTCTGAACCGAATCCAGGATAATCGCCTGTGGGGTCAAACGGGCGATATGTTCGAAGATTCTTTCCAAACAGGTTTCGGCCAGCAGATAAAGCTCTTGGCACTGGATCCCAAGACGATCTCCCCGCATTTTGATCTGTCTCTCCGACTCCTCGCCCGAGACGTAGAGGACCACTCCTCTGCTGCGTTGAATCAGAGCCGCGATTTGGAGGAGAAGCGTTGACTTGCCGATACCCGGATCTCCGCCGATCAAGACCAGGGATCCGGGGACAATCCCGCCTCCCAGAACCCGGTCAAACTCCTCCAGGCCTGACGGCCATCGCTCATAGTCCTGACAGGCTATCTCGTCGAATCGAATCGGCCCACGGCTTGCGGAAGCCAAGCGCCCCTCTCGCCCCGAATCACTAACCATCTCCTCCACCAGGGAATTCCACTCGCCGCAAGCGGGACATTTGCCCATCCACTTGGGAGCCGCATGGCCGCACACCTGGCAAATGAAGACGGGTTTGGCTTTACTCATCGCTGGCGTTGGCTGGGTTCAGATATACACGAGGCACTCGCGGCCCAATCCCACAGAGGATCTCGTAAGGTATGGTGTGACACACTTGTGCAACTTCCTGAACGGAGAGCCAGGCTCCGTTCTGATTGCCGATCAACACCACTTCGTCTCCGACGCGAGCCGCTTCGAGATCGGTGACATCTACCAGGGTCAGGTCCATGCTGATACGCCCAATGATCGGAGCGCGCTGCCCACGGATGAGTACGCACCCGCAGTTCGACATCAGTCGGTTCAACCCATCCGCGTAGCCAACCGGCAGGGTGGCGATGACACTCCTTCGTGACACGGTATGATCGCCCCCATACCCGATAAAGGCTCCCTTCTTCACGCGTTTAAGCTGCATGATCCGGGTCTTGAAACTGAGAGCAGCCTCCAAAGCCAATGGGTGGTTTTCGCCCAAGGGATTAACCCCGTAGACGGCCAGGCCGGGCCGGACCGCATTAAACCTGGAATCCGGGAAATTGAGCAGGGCGGCGCTGTTCGCTGCATGGATCCAGTTCAGACCGGATCCCCAGGTTCCCAGGGATGCCAGGACTCCCCGAAATCTCCGCAACTGTCTCCGGTTTAGCTGGTTCTCGACGATCTCAGCCGCGCTGAGGTGAGTGTAGATGCCCTCGCAGACCGCCCATCCTGAGCCTCGCTGACAGCTCGCCACAAAAGGCGAACTGTCTTCCCAGTCCACCCCCAAGCGGCCTAATCCGGTGTCCACCTTGATCTGGTAGCGGGCCTTCTGTCCTAACTTGCGGCCTGTCCGCGCCAAAGCCGACACCATGTCCGCCGCGTAGACGGTCGCCGTCAGCCTACTTCGGATCACCTCATCTTCCTGCCCCGGCCAAAAGCCATTGAGCAGGAGAATGGGGGATCGGATTCCAGCGGCTCTAAGCTCCGCCCCCTCTTCGGCGATCGCAACGGCCAATCCATCTACGCCCGCCCGTTCCAGCTCGCGAGCCACAGCTACGGCACCGTGGCCATAGGCGTTGGCTTTGACAACGGCAATGACCCTGGTGCCGGCACTCACCACTCCTCGCAGAAACGCAAGGTTCAGCCTCAATGCTCGCAGATCAACCTCAGCCCAAGTCGGACGCAATGCCCCAGCCCCCCGAGGTTATGGATGTCAATCCCGAGTCGGCCGCCGTATGAAGAACTCGAAGCTCGATCAAGAGGGGGTCAGACACAGCGCTCAGGAGCCTCCGTTCACTTGATTCAATTCACGTACATCCAAACAGGGGGACTGACGAACCGACCCAGTCGAAGAATCACGGGCACTCGGCCCGGTACGGCCGTCAGCGGGACCAGAACGCGCAATCGGAAGGAGCGACTCGTTGAATTCGGATCCAATTCGGCCTGGGCGATACAGGTTTCAATCCCCCCGATTCGAACGGTGACCTCCCTCTCATTCAAATGACAGTTCCCCAACGCCGCAAGGCTCCCCAAGGAGAGGAGCCCAGAATCACCCTCGCCGCGGAGCGCGACGATTGATCCAGGTGCCGCGGGATTGCTGGGAGAGTTCTGTTCTCCATCCTGATTCCAAATTGGAAGGGTCAGGTTCAGGTGGCCTTCCTGTTCAAGGGTCTGCAACCCGGCGAGGCTGTCGGCAAAGCGGCGGCGCCGGGCCTCGAGGTCGCTCTTAGCGGAGCGAGAGTCGAGTACGGGACGGGAAGGGTTCGTTGCTCCCCGGCGCGCCTGGCCGGAATCGACACTCACGATAAGGGGAGTGGCGTCGACCGCCTCGAAATCGGCCCCCTTCACTTGACTCAATGTGGCCAGACAATCATTATCCCAACGCTCATCCGGCGCACCCGTGACGTACCAGGCAGAGCCGTTGTCGGAGAGGATCATCCCATATTTCTTCAACGCGGCAAGCACAATTCTTGCCTGGCCGCAGAAGCCGGAGGCATCGAAATCACTCCTCAGTCGGAAGCGCTGGCCCATGGGCGGGAACTGGGCACCGGTCAGCGAGGAGGCAAAGTGGCGCGCGGGCCAGACGTAGGCTCTTCGTGTTTGCGGCGCCGTGAATCGTATCGCGTGCTGAATCTCACCGGCCTGGACTTCGTCAAAGCGAACAAGGCCTGGCAAAATCGGCAATCCGGCAGCGTCGGCCGAGGTCCAGCCCGCGGTTCGTAAGGAGTAAGACCTCAAATCAAACCGCGCTCCGGAATCCGCGCGCCAGCTTCCATCCGCCTGGGGAAACGCCCGGTAAAGCTCGTACAGAATGCACTCGCTCCGGTCGAGAACAAGGACGTGGCGATCGCCGTTGCTTTGACTGCCTCCTTCCACGGGACTATCGAGCGGCACCGGATAGGGGCCGGGGTCACTCTCCTCTTGATAGAGAAAAGTCACAGGTCGCCGAGTTTCATTCTGGTCTACCACAACAAATGGAATTCCGATTGGCGCGCCCGCATACAAACCCGAGCCGAAGTCTGCTTTCAGAGACTTGGTTGGACCTATCGTCTGGACGTAAGCCGCTGACTGGGCATCCAGCGGCAAGTCATCGACTCGCACATTCCAGATGTGGTCTTGGGGAAAGATGGGGCAATCTCCGATCTGCGGGGCACCCCATGCGGGGAGAAGAAATCCAGTGGCCATGACCAAAGCCGTCAGCCTGGATAGAAATCTCGCATTCATCCTTTTCGTTCCAATTGCCGCCATGGTCCACGAATTCAGGAAGAACGGCAGAGTGCCGCGCTCGAAAGCTATCGGGCACCCAACGGGCCATCCGCATTGAGCCCCCTGAGGAGGTGCGGCCAACCATTGAATCGGATTCAGGAGATTGAGACCTTAGGATGTGCCCCCACGCAGCCTGTTGGAAGCTACTCCTGCCAGAGGTTTTCGAACCGCGTGTACTCCCGAAGGAAGGCCAACTTGACGGAACCGATTGGTCCGTTGCGCTGCTTGCCGATGATGATTTCCGCAATGCCCTTGTTCTCCTCCGAGGGCTTGTAGACTTCCTCCCGAAATATGAACAGCACCACGTCGGCATCTTGTTCAATCGAGCCGGACTCGCGAAGGTCGGAGAGTTGAGGACGCCCCAGGTGCTCTCCCGTTCGTTGCTCCGGGGCCCGGCTCAACTGGGATAGGGCAATGACAGGGATATCCAGTTCCTTGGCCAAACCTTTTAATCCCCGTGAAATGGAGGAAATTTCCTGCTGACGGCTTTCGAAACGCGCTTTGCCGCCGGACATCAGTTGCAGGTAGTCAATGATCAACAGATCCAAGCCCGCGTCGGCTTTGAGCCTCCTGGCCTTGGCCCGCATCTCGAGCAAAGTCATCGCCGGACTGTCGTCGATGAAAATCCGGGTCTGAGACAGCTGACCCAAAGTGCGGGCGATCTTTCCCCACTCCTCCTTGTTGAGGAACCCCGTTCTCAGCTTGTGAGCATCGACGCGAGCCTCGGAGCACAACATACGGAGCAATAACTGATCGCTTGACATTTCGAGACTGAAGATCCCCACCTTCCGCTCCGCACCGATGGCTGCATGAGTAGCCAGGTTCAGGCTGAAAGCCGTCTTGCCCATGGAGGGTCGCGCGGCAACGATGATCAAGTCGGAGGGTTGAAGTCCTGAGGTGAGGTTGTCGAAGTCCGTGTAACCTGTCGGCACGCCGGTGACCATCTCACGGCGGGAGGCTGCTGTCTCAATCTTCTTGAGACTGCGTTTGGCAATCTCACTGATCCTTTCGAAGCCGGTCCGGATCTTGGACTCGGAAATATCGAAAATGCCCTTCTCCGCAGAATCAAGAATGACATCTACGTCCTCCTGCTGCTCGAAACAGGATTGAACGATTTCGTTGGCCTTCTTGATCAGGCGACGGAGGGTGGCCTTTTCCTGGACGATTCGGGCGTAGTACTCGATGTTCGTCAATCGCGGGACATTGTCAACCAGCGACGAGATTTGTGCGGCACCGCCAACGCGTTCCAGGTACCCCTGATCGCGGAGCTCGCTGGTTAACGTCAGGAAGTCGATGGCTTTCGACCTTTCGAACATTCCCAACATGGTTTGATAAATGACGCGATGCGATTCGAGATAGAAGTCGTCCGCCCCCAGGATTTCTATCGCCTGGTGGATGAGATCGTTGTCGATCATCACCGCTCCAAGCACACATCGCTCGGCTTCGGCGTTTTGAGGGAGCCCCTTTTCCAGCGTGATGTCGACTGCCATGGCGACCGTTCTTCGTAAGGGATAGGGTTGACGGCGACCGGAACTGGAAAGGGGCCAGCAGCCGCTGGCCCCTGAAACAATGGGAGGGTTAGCGCTCCGCAACCTTGAGAGGAACTCTCCAGAAAGGAGCGCCGGTAAACACAGCACCCATGCGGACGGGTATAAAGGCGGAGCTACTCCTGGTCCTCGCGCTTGACTTCGACCCGGATAGGTACCGTTACTTCACGGTGCAGTTTAATTGGGACTTCGAACTCACCGAGGCTCTTGATGGGTTCTTCGAGGCTGATCTTACGTTTATCCACGGTGAAGCCCTGAGCTTCCAGGGCGTCGGCAATATCCATGGAAGTCACCGAACCATAAAGAACCTCTTGCTCGCCCGCCTTTCGACTGAGACGGACTACGGCTTGCGCCAGCTGTCGAGCCAGAGCCTCCGCTTCCTGCTTTTCGAGCGCCTCGCGCCTCACGGCGGCTGCTTTTTGCTGCTCGACCTGACGTACGTTGGCCTGTGTAGCCGGCAAAGCAAGTTTCTTGGGCAATAGATAGTTTCGAGCGTAACCGTCGCTCACGCTCACGATGTCGCCCCTCGCTCCCAGCTTCTCAATTTTTTCTCTTAAGATGATCTCCATATGAACTCCCCCTTCGTCCGGTCAGCAAGCTCGGCCGGATAAATAACGCCGTTCGCTCCCCTATCGCATGATGGGTCAATCACGTCTGCGGGCCAACCACACCGGCCCTCAAAGCGTCAATCTGACGTGAAAGGCAACAGAGCAATATTTCGGGCAATCTTGATTGCCTCCATCAATTTGCGCTGGTGTGGCGCACAAACTCCAGAAATTCGCCGGGGCAGGATCTTGGCCCGCTCAGGCACGAAACCGGACAACAGCTTCGTATCCTTGTAGTCGATGTAGTCGATCTTGTCCTGACAAAACTTGCAGACCTTCTTCCGACGTGGAAACTGTCTTCGCGGTCCGCCCCCAGAAGGTCTTGAACTTGGTCTTCTTGTGAATGCCACGTATTTCTCTCCAGGTTGGTTTGAATTCTAAATGGCAGGCTGAGCGGCTTCGCTCTCCTGAGGTCTTTTCGACGCGCGGCGCTGCGCCTTCTTGGTTCGCGCGGTCTTGATCTTTTCAACTCTTTTTTCAGCGTCGTCAGTCCGCACCGTTACAAACCGCATCACGGAATCAGTGACCTTTAGCCGTCGCTCCAACTCCTTGACCGTCTCTCCTCCCCCGTTGATCACGAACAGTACGTACTGCCCCTCTTCGAACTTGCGGACTGGATAAGCCAGCTTTTTCCGTCCCAGTTTTTCAACGCTGACGACTTCGCCCTGCATGGCAACCACGGTTCCCTCAATCTGAGAGACGATCTTGTCTAGCTCGTCCTCGGGCAGATTCGGAGCCGTAACAAACATGATTTCATACTTTCTCATGGACTTTCCTCTTCTCCAGTTTGAATCTCTTCTCTCGGCGCGTTGTATCGCTGCATGGCCATCTCTAGTCCTGCCGTTACGGCCACCAGCACGGCACTGACTGCCGACTCTGTCATCTTCAAAGCTGATTCCTTTCGGCTCGCCGACAGCGGCATCAGCACATACTCTGCAGCCTCAGCGGTTCTCCCGGCTACCTCGATCCCCAATCGAACCCTTGCGAATTCCTCCGTCCCAAGGCACTCGATGATCGACTTCAGTCCGTTATGCCCCCCTGAGCTCCCCCGGCTTCTCACTCGAATCCGACCTAGCGGCAAGGCCAGGTCGTCACTGACCACGATCATGTCCGATGGCGTCAGCTCCAGCTCCCTCAACAAGCAACCCACCGACTCTCCGCTGCGGTTCATGAAGGTCTGAGGCTTGGCCAAGCACACCTCCAAGCCCGGCAACGACAGGCGAGCCGTCAGCGCCCGGCAGCTCGATGGAGTCCATTCGACTCGATGCCGTGACGCAATGGCATCCACAACCCAAAACCCCAGGTTGTGTGCGCTGGAAGCGTACTCGGAGCCTGGATTCCCAAGACCCACGACGATCTTAGCAACTGGCATCTCAGCGAGAAGGACTGTGGGATCGCGAAATTACTTTTTCTCTTTCTCCTTCTTTTCCTCCGGTTTCCCTTCGGCGGATTCTCCCTCAGCCGTCACTTTCCCCTTCTTAATCACCTCGGGCTCAGCGGTAGCTACCACTTCAGCCGTCGGCTCTGGAGCCTTCTCCTCCTTCGGCGCGATGACGTGCGCAATGACCAGGCCCGGTTCCGACAAGATCTTCAGTTTCGGATCGAGAGGCAGGTCTGCCACGCGATAGGTTCCACCGATGTCCAAATGGCTGATATCGATCGTGATCCTCTCAGGAATATCGTTCGGCAGACACTCAACCTCGATCTCCCGAACAACAAACTCGAGGATCCCTCCGCCCAGCTTGACGCCTGTCGCCTCTCCCACCGCGTGGATGGGCACTTCAACTTCCAGCGTCTGGTCCATCGCAATCCGGACCAAGTCGGCATGCAGCAACTTTCCTGTAATCGGGTCCAACTGCCAATCCTTGAGCATGACCGACTCAGGGCTCCGACTTTCAATCTCCAGAGTGAAAATGGTGTTGTGTCCGGCCGCGGAATGCAGGATGGATGAGACCTCTTTTGGATTGATGCTCACGGAAAGCGGTGCTTGTTTGTTTCCATACAAGACAGCCGGGACCTCCCCAGCCACCCTCAATCGACGAGCCGCATTCTTGCCGCGCGATTCTCTGATTTTTGCTGAAACACTTGATGGACTCATAATCAATTCACCTCATTACTGTCAGTGCCCGCCGAAACTTTCGGCGGCACCTATCATCATGATTTTGTGGATCCCAGGACTTCATATAAACAGAGAGCTGACGGAACTTTCTTCGTGGATGGAGCGAATAGCCTTGCCAAGCAGTTCCGCCACGCTAAGCACTTTAATCCGCCCCGACTTCATGGCTTCCTGACTCAACGGGATCGAGTTCGTGACCACCACTTCATCCAGGCAGGACTCCTTGATTCGCTGCACGGCAGGACCGGACAAGACGGGATGGGTACAGCAGGCATAAACCTTGCTGGCCCCCTTTTTCATCAACGCTTCGCTCGACTTCACCAGAGTCCCGGCGGTATCGATAATGTCGTCGACAATGAGCGCGCTTCGCCCTTCCACATCGCCCACAATGTTCACCACCTCCGCGACATTGGCGTCCACGCGGCGTTTGTCGATGATGGCCAGACTGGCCCCCAACTTCTTTGCGTAGGCCCGGGCTCGCTCCGTTCCGCCGGCGTCGGGTGAGACAACGGTCAGGTTGGGCAGCTGCATCTTCAAGAAGTCTTCGATCAAAACCGGAGCAGCAAACAAATGATCCACAGGGATGTCGAAGAATCCCTGGATTTGCGGCACGTGCAAATCCATCGTCAAGACTCGGCTGGCGCCGGCTTTAGAAAGCAGGTTCGCAACCAGCTTGGCCGAAATCGGAACTCGAGGCTTGTCTTTTCGATCCTGACGCGCATAACCAAAATAGGGCAAAACCGCCGTGATCCTGCGGGCCGAAGCGCGGCTGAAAGCGTCAATCATGAGCAGAAGCTCTACCAGGGAGGTGTCCACCGGCGGACAGGTGGGCTGAATCACGAATACATCGGTCCCCCTGACGTTTTCCAGAATCTGAAAGTACACCTCTCCATCGCTGAAACGTGTTACCGACGAATAGCCCAGCGGCAGGTTCAGCGATTTACAGATTTCTTCAGCGAGCGGACGGTTCGCATTACCCGTAAAGATCTTGATATCGTCGGCCAAGAGACCTCACTCCTACCGCAGATTCCCGCATTCCATCACTTCAAGAACAACAATCCTGTATGGAGAAAGCAAGGGGGTGTCAATCAGAGGAGGAATGGCTGGGGCGGGAGGATTCGAACCTCCGAATGCAGGTTCCAAAGACCTGTGTCTTACCGCTTGACGACGCCCCAAAGGTTGTCACTTCGCCATTTCAACCAGAGTCTCCCAGTACCGCTTGCGGTTGACGGTGGTTGCCTCAACCACTCGAATATCTGGGATCCTTCCAAGGGATGCGAGAGCCCGCCGTCTAAGCACGCCACTCCGAAATAAGCCAAATACTGCCGCCCCACTTCCTGTCAATCCCGCTCCATAAGCTCCCGAATCCAGCAATTCCTGCTTGATTTTCTTCAATCTGGGGTACCGTTTGAAGATGAGTTTCTCGAAGTCGTTCGTCAGCAGGTTCATAGACTTAAGGCTGTTCAGGTAGCCCCAACAGAAAACTGGAATCTTACTTTCCCTGCTATCCCTTGTCAACTTCAAACTCAGGCCTGCGTAAGCCTTGGCAGTGGCCACCTGAAACTGCGGAACAACGATCAGGACTCGAACCGGCGCGTCGTCCTCGAGGGCATACACCTCCGCTCCCGTACCCACACCTAGCGCTTTGCCGCCGACAAAGAAGTAGGGGACATCCGACCCGAGGTCCGCGCCCAGCTCCATCCACATTCGCCCACCGTCTGCATCGAGCAGCCTGCTAATCCCGATGATGGTTGCCGCGGCATTGCTGCTGCCTCCACCCAGCCCCGCTCCAATCGGGATCCTCTTCTCAAGATGGGCCACGATTCCGAGCGGGCACCGCAAGCGCTTCAGCGTCTGTTCGGCCGCCCTCACCACGAGGTTATTCCCAGCGTCGATGCCGGGGCAGTTGCATTGGAATTCAACTCCCCGTTTTCGTTTCAGTCGGAGGGTCACGAGATCGGACAAGCTGACCGACTGAAAAACCGTCCGAATCTCGTGGTAGCCATCCGACCGTTTGCCAAGGACCTCCAAACCGAGGTTGATTTTGGCGAAACTGCGGAGTCTTATCTGCTCGTGGGTCACACCAGGCCTAGGTTCGATTGAAGGCATAAAAAAAGCTCAATCCAGGTGATTGAGCTTCTTTCGGTCATTTCTGATCCAGCGGGTGTCGCTATTTTTTCTGGGCAGAGGCCAGCTTCATTTTCAGATCATCAACCTTTTTCTGAATCTTGCGGATCTCGTCCTCGTCCGAGCTGTAGGAAATGGACAACTCCCACGCTTTCCTAGCTTCATCGTACACGCCCTTCTTGTAATACAGATCACCCAGATGCTCATGGATGGTAGGATCCTTGCGAACTCGGTCCTGCGCCTTCTTCAGGTAGACCTCAGCCTCCTGCAACCGGTTCATCTGGAAGTAAACCCATCCCAGGCTGTCGAGATAGGCCCCGTTGTTGGGGTCCAGGTTCACCGCCTTCTGGATCAATTCCAATGATTCGGCCAGGCGGACTCCCCGGTCGGCAAACATATACCCGAGATAGTTGAGTGCCGCGTGGTGCTTATCATCCAACTCCAGGACTTTCTTAAACGTTCCCTCTGCACGATCGTACTCCTTTTGCCGCTCGTACAGGGCTCCCAAGGTGAAGAGGTATTCTTCGGGTTTCTTGTAGTATTTCTCCGCAGCCTTGAGCGTTCGTTCGGCGTCCTTGAACCGCTTTTCGCGCTGGTACACCTGCAACAGCGAGCCGTAAACCCGCAGATCTTCTTCCGACCCGGTCAATAGTTGCTCGAGCATCTTGATCGCTTGCTCAGGCTTGCCATTCTCCGCAACCAGCTCCGCGTAAAGAATCTGAAAATCTCTTTTCTGCTCCTTCGTGGCTTCCTTGAGGACCGCTTCACAGGCCGCCAGAGCCTTGTCAATCTGCTTGGAAGAACGGTAGGTATCGATGATGTAGCTGTCTGCTCGGGTCTTGAAATCACTGCTCAGGTCTTTGAGTTCCGTAAAGTACTCGACGGCCTTCGGGTATTTCTCCAACTGCTGAGCGATATACCCGGCGTAGGTCAGGAACAGCCCACGGTTCTGCATCTCCGGAGGGGAGTAATTCTTGCTGGGCTTATAGGTCATCTTCAACAACTGCTGGAAGCGCTCTTCCGCCTTCTCATACTTCCCGAGATCCTTGTACAGGACGCCAATATGAAAGGACACTTCCTGGCTGGTCACCAGGATGGCTCCGGCCCGATTGAAGTACTCCAAGGCCTTGTCGAACTCGTTTCGGTTCTTATAGATCTGCCCTAGCCGGAGGTAAGCATGTCCTTCGTCGGGGTCGGCTTCGAGGATCTTCAAGTACTCCCGCTCTGCCTCCTGGTCCTGTCCATCATCCAGAAGTACCTGAGCTAGGCCCTTTCTCAAATCAAGGCTATCCTCATCGTACTCCATGGCCTTTTTGTAAGACTCGACAGCGCTCTTGTAGTCCTTGGACTGCTCGTAGACAAAAGCCAGCTCAGTTAGGATACGAGCTGAGACGGGATTTACCTCCAAGGCCTTCTTGTAGTACTGGATCGCCTCTTTCAATTCTCCCTTGTCAGAGTACAGCTGGGCCAGACTGACCAGCCCCATCTCCGAGGAGGGGATAAGTTCCAGATGCTTTTTCAAGGCGTCGATGGCCTTTTGAGTCTGTCCGTCGTACCGGTAGAGTCGGGCCAACGTGTAATAGTGTCCAGCCTCAGTCGGTTCAAGACGTGCCAACGTTTCAAATTCCTGTATGGCCTTCTTGAGATACTCACCGGAAGCCGGAACCCCACTACCATCTTCGTTTCCAAGAACCCGGAGATAAATGTTTCCAAGTAACTCGTGGGCATCCACATAGTTCGGATCCAGCTTCAATGCGTTCTCCACTTCCTGCACTGCGGCTTGGACCCGACGGTGTCTCAGGTA
This sequence comes from Acidobacteriota bacterium, assembly GCA_040753175.1. Taxonomy (GTDB): domain Bacteria; phylum Acidobacteriota; class Terriglobia; order Versatilivoradales; family Versatilivoraceae; genus JBFMEW01. Next base: position 17,185 of record JBFMEW010000012.1, read on the forward strand.
GGCGCTTGCCAGTTCCAAATAGAGGTCCGGAGCGTTGGGGTCTTTCTCGATGGCTTTCCTGTATTCGTCCACCGCCTTGATAAACGCACCACTCTCCTCCAGCGTCCTTCCCAGGCTGAAATGGTAGTAAGCGTCTGCCAAGGGGCTCACCTTGACGTCCTCGGCGACAGGAGTGACAGAGGCACTCCCTTCCTTGGCAACGTACAGGCCTGGATACAGCAACAGGAGAGCAATGCTGTTTGTCAGAGCCTTATTAACTCGGTGGCGATCAGTAAGCTTCATGTCAACATCCAGTTTTCATCAGATATGAAATTATCCCATGCCCGGAAAAATCAAGTCAAATCCAATAACCGTTGCTCTCGTGCCGGCTTCCTCCTGGGACCTCATCTGGTGCTTAGTGCCGGAAATGACGGCGCCCTGTAAACACCATGGCCATACCGTGTTCGTTGGCCGCCTGAATCACTTCCTCATCTCTCATGGATCCACCCGGTTGAATGACGGCTCGCACCCCCGCCTCCGCGGCCACGTCGATCCCATCGCGGAACGGGAAAAACGCATCAGAAGCCATCACACACCCTTTGATGGGCAAGAGCGCCTTGGAGATGCCGGTTCGGGCCGAATCCACACGGCTCATCTGACCCGCCCCGATTCCCACCGTTTGGGTCTTGTTGGCATACACAATGGCATTGGATTTGACGTGCTTGACCACTTTCCAGGCAAACTTGAGGGCCTCCCTTTCCTCCGTTTCCGGGGCTCTTGTCGTCACGCAGTTCCACTCACGGCTTGGGTCGTCCCGACGGTCCGATTCTTGAACAAGCAGACCTCCTTCGACGCGTTTGAGGTCCCAGGGGTGGGTTCCGGCGGATTCCTTCTTTACCTGGATAAGGCGCAGATTCTTCTTGGAAGAGAGCAGATTGAGGGCCTCTGCCTCAAAGCCTGGAGCAATGATCGCCTCAACAAACGTCAGAACAATCTCTTTTGCTGTTTCTTTCTCGACGGCGCGATTGAAACCCAGCACCGAGCCAAACGCCGATGTTGGATCGCAAGCTCGAGCTTTAACGTAAGCCTCAGCTTGCGAGTGACTGGCGATCGCTGCGCCACACGGATTGGTGTGTTTAATGATTGCCGCACAGGGTTCTTCAAACTCAGTGGCGAGGAGATAGGCCGCGTTCAAATCAATCAGGTTGTTAAAGGACAGTTCCTTTCCCTGAAGCTGCTCTGCATCCGGCAGGACGGCATCGAAGTCGCTGAGGTGCCGATAGAACGCAGCCTTTTGATGGGGGTTCTCACCGTATCGAAGATCCGTTACCTTTTCAAACGCAAGGTGGAGATGTTTGGGGAAGGGTGAATCCTCCAGCTGAAAACTTCCCTGGCGTTCGAGGACGCGCGACAAGTAGCCGGCAATGGCGCCATCATAACGGGCTGTTATCTGAAAGGCCTTCTGGGCCAGTTGGAACCGCTGAGCCAGCGAGAGAGTACCGTGTCCTTTGCGGAGTTCGGTCAACACCCAGGCGTAGTCGTCGGGGTCAGCGACCACGCACACATCCCGGAAGTTCTTCGCGGCCGATCGCAGCATGGCCGGACCGCCAATGTCGATGTTTTCGATAATCGTTTCAAAGGACGCTCCCGGTGTCGCGGCCGTGGCCTCAAACGGATAAAGATTGACAACCACCACATCAATTCCGACGATTCCATTCGACCGCATCTGTTCCTGATGGTCCGGATTTTCACGGATGGCCAGGATACCGCCGTGAACTTTGGGATGCAGAGTCTTAACCCGTCCCCCAAGGATCTCGGGGGAGCCCGTGAAGTCCGGGACATCCGTCACGCGAATTCCGGCCTCGCGAATGGTGCGTGCCGACCCACCGGTCGAAATGATTTTGAACCGAAGCTCATCCAATCCCCTGGCCAAATCCACCAAACTTCTTTTGTCCGAAACGCTGATTAACGCTGTCCGCCCTTCGCTCAATGGTTTCTGCTCCTATTCAATGGCTGCATCCTGACAATGCGGCCCCATCAGTCTGTCAGATTGTTAAGCCTTTCCGGCATTCCTGAAATGTCTCCTCCAGCAGACTTCCAGGCTAACGTCCAGATTCGGACAACGTCGACGACACTGTGGGAAAACACCAGTGAGGCAACACCGTGCAACATCGACCGAGAGTCGATCTGTTCAAAGCTCAGATGGGACCAGGCACCTGGGTAGGCCTCACGACATTTCCTTGAGAGGTCGCGGCGTCGCTCACGAATCTCGGCGATCATGGCGTCGAGACCGGAACGATCGCTGGCTGCATCCGGCACTTTATCATAGATCACGATCCGAAAGAGTCCGGCCTTGTACCTGACGTAGCGCAGCAACAGTTCGAAGTCGGACCTGGCGTAGTTCCCTTCCGGCAGGTTGAGACAGAGAGACAAGGCCGCCAGACCTCCCATCTTTTCCGTTGCAGGTCCGAACCGCGGTTTAGATTCCAGGATCTGTCCCAGCGTTTCAAACTCGGCCACAAGAGCGCCTTCAACGCTTCGTCTCGTCTGAAACCAGCCGCTATCGTCGAGCGATAGCGTGGCACCCACTCGCAGTTCAGTGCGATGGCGAGATAGAACCCGCTTGAGTGATTCCGGAACAAACTGGCTGGCCAGCTCAGCAACGAGACCCGCTGCGGTGTCTTCGACCGAACCCGCAGTCGGCTTCCGGAGAGGGGTGGCCCGGAGCCAACCTCTCAGGGTGACGGCAGGCACCAAAAGGGGGATAACGTTTCGGCGGGAAATGAGCAAGAAAGCCCCAGGCAAAGAAAGGATCAGACTTTTCCCTTGGCAGAAAACTTGACGCGTCCGGCTTCAATCGAAACCGTGTAGCAAACACTCTCGCATTTGAACTGTTCTTTGAGTTTGACCGTCTTTTCGGACAAGAATCTCTTGAAGGAATCAAACTGCATGCTCTCAGGCTTCTCTCCGCACTCGCGCTTGGCTTCTACCAGACTCTTGAACAAATTCTGGATCTTGAAACTGTCCTCATCGAGATCGCTGCAAATCAGCTGACAAATGAGCCGGTCCCCGGAAGGTGACATCGGCTCGTTGTCGGCGGAGTTACCCGCCTGCGGGGTCACAGCGACGGATCCAAACTGAGTGCGACCTTCTTCTTTGCTCTTGACCATCCTCCTCCAAAGGTCGGCATAGGAATGGTACTTGGCCACGAGGGTGTTATAGCGGAAGCGCTGGGCGAAGGTCATCTTTCCGAAGTCGCTGTACTTCTTGATCAGCGCCTCCACGCGCCAACGCAAATCATAGGGAAGTTTCGGCGATCCGCCGTTGAAGAAGATCTCGTACTCGATCTTCAGCCGTCGGATGCCATCCTCCAGGTTCGTTAGCTCCTGGTCTACATCCATATCGCCATCACACCGCGTTCGGATCCTACGCTAAGGTCGCTCTTGAGCTGAATATTAGCCAAACTTGGCGGGTGACACGACTCAAAAAAATCCACCAGTTGTCGTAGCCCCGATGCTATTCTACCGTAGTGAGAGATCCGTTCCATTACTCTTTCAGATTCTTAAGCTTAGGATCGGTCGAAGACCGGAGCGTTCCGCCGACGCTGGTCAAAACATGAACCCGACGCTTTCGAACTCAATTCGCCTCATTCCCTCAGTCGACCAGTTGCTGGAGCATCCTGAGGTAGCGAAACTCATCAGTCAGACCAGCCGTTCCCTGGTTGTGGCCCGACTTAGGCTTACATTGAGTCATATTCGGCAGATCCTGACCAGCACGATAGAAAAACCGATGACGCGCGCCGACCTGGAGGCCTGGATCCTTTCCGAACTCGCCAAGGATCTCAAGGAACTGACGCAGCCGCGCTTGAAGCGCGTGATCAATGCCACAGGTGTCATCCTGCATACCAACCTGGGAAGAGCACCGCTAAGCGACTTCGCCCGGCAACGCGTGGCAGAGATAGCGGGGGGTTACTCGAACATCGAATACGACCTGAAGCGAGGCACTCGAGGGAAGAGAGATGTCTTTCCGGAAATCCCTCTAAAACACTTACTGGGATGCGATCGAGCTGTAGTCGTGAATAACAACGCCGCTGCCGTCTTTCTCATTCTGAATACACTGGCAGCAGACGGAGAGGTGTTGATCTCCCGCGGCGAGCTGATCGAGATCGGTGATTCCTTTCGGATTCCTGACATTCTGCGTAAAAGTGGGGCGTCGTTGCGAGAGGTGGGGACCACAAACCGAACCTATCTGAAAGACTACCAGTCCGCTATCACTGAACAAACCCGACTGATTTTGAGAGTCCACCCCAGCAACTTTCGCGTCGTGGGATTCAGCTGCCGACCCAGTCTGCCCGAACTCACCGGGCTTTCAGCGTCCGCAGGAATTCCTCTGGTTGAGGATCTGGGTAGCGGAGCGCTGGATGACCTGTCCTCGTGGGGTCTCACGGAAGAGCCGCAACCCTCAGCAAGTCTCGCGGCAGGCGTGTCTCTCGTCTGCTTCAGCGGAGACAAACTGCTGGGAGGACCCCAGTGCGGCATCATTGCCGGCAGCGGCGAACTGGTGCAACGAATACGAGAGAACCCCCTCTTCCGAACCATGCGAGTGGACAAGCTTACTCTAGCTGCGTTGGAAGGAACACTGCTGTCTTACCTTGAGGGACGGGAATGGTCGGAGATACCGGCGCTCTCGTTGATTTCTTTGCCCAAAGAGGAGCTGATGATGCGGGCTCAAAAGATCGTTGAGCAGGCCTCATCTTTTGCCCTTCAATTGAAGGTCGTAACGGGCCAGTCGAGGGTGGGGGGCGGTTCAACGCCGGACCAGGGGCTTCCAACGGTCCTCATCTCCATTACCTCGAGAGAATTCGAAGTTCAAAACATTGAAGCTCAACTGAGGAAGGCCCCGACTCCAGTGATCGCGCGTATCGAGCGGGACCAGGTGCTCATTGATTTGCGGACGGTGCTTCCGCAGGAAGATACGCTGGTAGTTGAAAGCTTGAAGACTGTGGGCAGCGGTTCGGCGGAGGTGGAGAAACCAAGTCAGAAGCGATGACCTCTTGCGAGCCCCCAAGGGTACGCCCTCTAGCGAACCCGCTCAAGATACTGCCCCTCGTTGGTATCGATTCGTATTTTTTCCCCAGCATCAATGAACGGCGGCACCTGCACTACTAACCCAGTTTCCATCTTGGCGGGCTTGTTCACGTTGGATGCCGTGGCGCTCTTGAGCCCGGGCTCGGTTTCGATGACCTCCATGTCAACAGTGGGCGGCAACTCGATGCCGATGGGACTACCCTCGTAGAACTCGACTTTAATCCGAATGTTGGGAGTCAGGTAGAGCACACTATCTCCCAAGAGGGACTCGTTAAGGTGAATCTGTTCGTAAGTCTCCGTATTCATGAAGTAATAATCGGAACTGTCCTTGTACAAGTACTCCATTTCCTGCTCATCGAGCGAGACCTTTTCCACCGTATCGACCGACCGGTACCGATGGTCGATCATCGCACCAGAACGTAGATTCCTCAGCTTGGCCTGAACGAATCCCCGCAAGTTCCCTGGTGTTTTGTGCTGAGCACTGAAGACCGAAAACAACTCTCCGTCCTTCTTAATCACCATTCCCCTTCTCAATTGTGTTGCCGGAACCATCGTTTGGAACGCCTCCCCAGTCCTTTAGGTTGAACCTCGCTCTCGCGACTCAATCCTGACTTCGATCTGTCATCAATGCCTCTATTTCCTCGGGTCGGCGTGGCAGGCTGCGGGAAAGCAACTCATATCCCGTCTCCGTTACCAGCACGACATCCTCAATGCGAATCCCTAGTTGTTCTTCCGGGATGTAGATGCCCGGTTCAACGGTGATTACCATTCCAGGCTCAAGCGGGGTGTTATTATCGTCAACCGTGTCATGAACGTCCAGACCTAAATGGTGGGATGTCCCATGGATGAAGAAGCGGCTGAGCGAGCCGCCCTTGGAGTCTTTCCCGTGACGGTCGATGTAGTCGAATGCCGTCCGATGGATCGAGCCTGACTTGGAGATCAGCGCCCCCGGGCGTACCGCTTTCAGAGCGGCTTCCTGTGCCCCAAGCACAATTTCATAGATCGCCCGCTGGCGTTCGGAGAACTTTCCGTTGACCGGGAAGGTACGGGTCACGTCGGCCGTGTAACCGGAAAACTCCGCTCCGATGTCGACGATAACCACATCCCCACTTTGCATGCGGCGGGAGTTTTTATCGTAATGGAGGATGGTGGAATTGGGACCGGAGCCCACGATGGAGGGGAAGCCTGGACGCGTTGCACCTCTTTTTCGGAACTCGAACTCGAGGACAGCTTCGATCTCGTATTCAAACTTGCCGGGTGCTATCGCCTTGGCGGCTTCGCGCTGAGCGGCCTGCGTGATCGCGATCGCCTTTCGCAGACAATCCAACTCCGCCGGAGACTTCCGCATGCGCAGGCGTGCGCTGTAGGATTGCATTTCCCGAATCCGGGCAAAAGGCAAGACCGACTTCAATCGTTCCACCTGAACAGAGAGCCAGGCGAACTGAAGGGCGTCCCCAGCGGGCAAGTGAGTGTAAACCTCATCTTCTCCCTCAGCCAGACGCCGCAACTCGGCAGACAAATGCGGAAGCTCCATCACACGCTCGATACCCAACCTTTGTGCGCTGGCTTCCCCCGCCTCCAGGCGAGGGCCCGTGTATCGCTCCTTTTCCGGATTCCGCGACCGAACGAAAAGAGTCTCGCGATGACGAGAATTCCTGGGAGCCAAGACAAGCACCGCATCCGGCTCGGTGATTCCAGTGAAGTAGTAGAAGTCCTTGTCGGGAACGACCTCAGTCAGGTCAGACTCGGGGGTGTTAAAGAGAACCGTGATGCCTCGCGTGACCTGTTGCGCATACTGTTGACGCCGGTTCTGGTACTCCTGCAGCGAGGGACATCCACTCACCCGCACCTGAACGGAAACCGTCAGAATAGACAAGAGAATGGCAAAATGGATCTTTCTTGCAAGCACCGGGAGTGTTTCTTCGTTCAGGGGCGTTCGTCAGAGGCAGTCAATCAGCAGCGTCGATCGGCGTTTCCCGCTTGAGACCACAAAGGCACCTTTCGGGGACTCACGAACAGGACCTACTCACCCTTAGTTGGGTCTGAAGGAAGTATCTTTGGTAGTTAAGAAACGCGGGAGGTGATTCTGCAAAAGCGACATCAGACCGGTGTAAATGAAGCCCACAACAAACAATAGCAGGAACGGTAAGGTGGCGTAGTTCTCGTTGGAGAAAGCGTACATGACCGTAAAGGCAAAATAGCCCCCCAGAGTCAGCTCCAGGTAGGGAGTATACCCACTCCTTCCTCGGTATTTCGCCTGACGATCAACCCGGTCCCCCGCAGACTCAATGCAGTACTTTGGTGTTCTCTTGAAAGAAGTCTTGATTCCGAAGAGAGCCTCTAGAACAGCCCGTGAGTTACTAACCGAGAGCCCAATGCCCACCGACATCATGAATGGCAGGTACTTGTAGCTCTTCTTCCAGTCTCGCGGGTAGAGTTCTCTCTGCGAAATCATGTAAAAGGTCGAGACGGACATCGTGGCCGCGATGAATAAGGGCAAGTCAATGTACAGCATCTGAAACCAGCCCTGATAGAAGCGCACAATCATCGCCGGCAGAAAGATGAATGAGAACAACACCATCAAAGGGTAGGAAATGTTTGCCGTCAGATGAAAGAAGGCCTCAGTTTTGACTTTCCAGGGCAGATCGCTGCGAAAGATCCGGGGAAGCAGCTTGATGCCGGTCTGGACCAGTCCTTTGGCCCAGCGAAACTGTTGGCTCTTGAAGGCATTCACCTCAACCGGCAGTTCCGCAGGGCAGACGACGTCAGGAAGATAAACGAACTCCCAACCTTGCATTTGGGCCCGGTAGCTGAGATCGGTGTCCTCTGTCAGAGTATCGTGTTGCCACCCACCGGACTTTTCAATGGCCTCCCGCCGCCAGATACCCGCGGTCCCGTTGAAATTAAAAAATCTGCCGGAACCTGACCGACCGCCATGCTCCATGACGAAGTGCCCATCCAGGATCATGGCTTCCACTTGGGTCAGATGGTTGAAGTCTCGATTGATGTGACCCCATCGGGTCTGAACCATCGCCGTTTTCGGGTTCGTGAAAAAGTGGATCGTGCGAATGAGAAACTCTGGATCGGGCACGAAATCCGCGTCGAAAATGGCGATGAACTCCCCTTTTGCGACAGCCAGTCCAGCTTCCAACGCTCCGGCCTTGAAACCCGTACGGTCAGAGCGATGCAGGTAGTGAATGTCGAGCCCTTCCCTGCGGTAGCGTTCCACGCAGTTCTGCGCCACAAAACGAGTCTCATCTACAGAGTCGTCCAAGACCTGGATTTCCAATCTTTCCCGTGGATAATTGAGCCGAGCCACCGAATCAATCAATCGCTCTACGACGTACATTTCGTTGAAAATCGGCAGCTGAACGGTAACTTGGGGCAACGTCTCGAACAGCCCTGATGGCACCGGCTTTTTCTTGTTCTTCAGATACCAATACACAAGCTGGTATCGGTGAATCCCATAAATCGCCAAGGTCACCAGGATGATAAAGTAGGGAACCAGGATCAGAATATCGAAGGTGTCAAGAACGTAGGAAGCTCGGGTGTGATCCAGGAAGTACTTGTAAGGTCCTTGAGGCAAGAAGGTGTTCTTGAATTCCTGCCAAAAACTTTGACCCAGGAGTTGCAGGCTCAATACGGCTGTCATTAGAACCACTCGATTCCAGCAAGCTGATCAAGGCGATGGCGTCAGATCCCGCCCAAGCTACGGGCGACTATACCGATCCTCAGGAAAAAATTCAACGGCTTTGTCCGTATGCGAAACACCCTGGGGTGCTGGTTATCCTTGGCTCTGTCAGTACTTTGGTCCACCTTTCCATCCGATCCCTGGAGCCCCTTCGCCAGAGTGTTCCAGAATTCGTCGCACTCCTGCTGAGTTGCGCGGTCGTCTATCTCGCGGCCTGCTGGGTTGCGCTTCGATTCGGGCCTGCTAACCTCAAGGTAATTCTAGGCTTTGCCATCCTCTTTCGAATTCTTTGGTACCCTGGTGTGCCCTCCCTGTCGGACGACATCTACCGCTATCTCTGGGAAGGATTTCTTCATACGAAGGGAATCAATCCTTACGAATTTGCTCCCCAAGCACCTGAACTAATGCCGCTTCGGAACGAAGTCTGGCAATTTGTGAACAATAAGGACCAGGCGGCCATTTACCCTCCGTTCATGCAGATGCTGAACGCGGGAACATACGTCCTGTCGGGTTCACTTTGGGGTTTCAAAGCGATGGGGCTCTTCTTTGAAGCCCTGGCCATGCTAGCCATCCACAGACTGTTACGGAAACAGTCGATGGATCCGGCCAGGCTCATTGTTTACGCCTGGAATCCTCTGGTGGTCGTGGAGATCGCAGGGAATGGCCACAACGATCCCGTGGCGGTCGCGCTCCTGCTTTGGGCGATCGTTCTCATGGCAACAACCAAGACGAGCGGAGCTTTGTTGAGCTTGGGGTGCTCGGTGCTTTCGAAAGCCTACCCGGCAGTCATGATTCCCCTGTTTCTCAAGCGGGTTCGCTCCCTCTGGCCGTGGTTGTGGCTGCCCGGACTGCTGATCGCCGGATACCTACCCTATCGCTCGGCGGGAGATCGAGTCTTTGCCTCGCTTATGTCCTACCGCGAGAAGTGGCGATTCAACGGCTTTCTTTTTCACGTTTTGTCGAATCAGTTCGGATCAGACAAGGTCGCCGAAACAATCGGTGTAACGATCTTCTTTTCCGTTTTGCTGATCTGTCTGTTCAGAAAGGAGTCCCTGCTCCGCGACGTTTACTGGCTCACGGGAGCGGTTCTTCTCGTGTCGCCTACCCTGTTTCCGTGGTACCTCGTCTGGATATTGCCCTTCCTGTGCTTTTTTCCAAGTCCGGCCTGGCTGTTCCTGACGCTAGTCTCACCCCTGTCTTACTACGTGGTGATTGAGTGGTGGATTGCAGGAGTTTGGCGACAAAACCCCCTCTTCCTCTGGCTTCAGTATTTGCCCTTTTACCTGATCCTGTTGCTTGAAAGTCTGCAGCGGGTCAGACGGTGGGGGCCACTTCGGTCCGACTGACGACGGGGTTGTGGTATCCAAGAACGGCATCGCGTTGCAAAGGCCAGCCCCTTCCGGTCTCGTCAGGATCAGGGAGCCGCCACGTCGATTGGCTCCGAGAAAATTGGCTCGCGTGTGGCCAGAACACCGGTAACTTCGTAGACACCCTGTTTGATGTCGTTGCGCTCGTTGTCCTTAAAGTTCCAAACTTCGGTGTAGGACCAGACCTCTTCAGGCCTGAGAGCTACGTTGCGTCGAACCCGTGAGAAGAAACTACCTTTGGACCATCGCCAGATTTCCAGACCCGTTTCCTTTTCACGTATGACGAAGTCGTAGGTTTGACTGGTGTCGAAGAAAAGACTCAGGAAACTGTCGGTGGGATTGCGGACTTTGAGGGACAACCTGGCTTCCAGGTCGGTCTTCTCCACAGTGAGGGAAAGGCGGGGGTCGGCCCGACTGATGACCGGCCCTTGCCGCCTGGTTTTGGCCGAGGGCTTCTCCTGCTTGATGGGCTCTCCGAAATGGCGTCCATCCACGTCGGCAGCGGTCAGCTCAAAGCTCTCGGTTCCCCAGGGATGTATGAATGCGGCCGCTACAACCCCGACGCCACGATCAAATACGACTTCCGTTCCGCTGTCGGCGCAACTCAAGCACGTCAGGTAGCTGAAGCGATTCGGCACCACTTGCTGCTTCTCGTCCACGGAGGCGGCAAACTCAGAGTCCTTCTCAAAGCCGACGGGGAACAGGACAACCTCCCCTTCTTGTGTCAATCGAACGAATCGGCGCGTCTCATCGTCGTAGCGCACCAGCACATTGTTGGCCCCTTCGAGACCCGGCACAAAAGGCAACTGATTGAACACATACCAGGTCTTCCACTTGATGATGGGCCGACTGATGATTTCAATCTTGACGTCGTCGGACTTCTTGAATCGGCTGTCGGTCTTGGAATAGAACCAGCGATTCCCCAACCGGAGAGGGAGGTAGTCAGGAGGTAAGAGGATTTCAGTGGAGTCAAAGGAATCGTCTGACTTGGTCTCGGTCTGAGCTGAGCCGACGAGCGCGAACAATGCCAAACCGAGCAATGCTCCGGCGAGACAATTCGCGAATGCTTGCGAACCAAACGGCGCTTTCATGGGTTGGGACGGGCGAACACTCTCGGGATTACGGAACCACCCGGGCGATCGTGAGCACGTTCACGCGGCTGGCACCGGCTCCCTTCAATATCCTAGCACACTCGCTGACGGTGGCTCCGGTGGTGAAAACGTCGTCGACCAGCAACACCACACGATCGCGGATCGCCAGAGGATCAGTGAGCGAGAATGCCCCTTTTAGATTCAGGCGGCGTTCCCGCCTGGATAATCCAGCCTGGACCCTCGTCGGCCGGTGGCGTATCAATGTCGTTGAACTGACAGGAAGGCAACAGAACTTGCCCAGCAGGGAGGCTAATTCCAAGGCTTGATTGAAGCCGCGTTCTCGTCGGCGCGCCCGATGGAGGGGCACGGGCACGGCCAGGTCTGAATGCAACACCCGGCGGTGAGTCTCGTAGGCCTGGGCCAGCAGCCGTGCCAGCGGCCGGGCAAGACCCCAATGCGAGTGGTACTTGAACTGATGGATGATTTCCCGCAGAGGATCCTCGAACGACCCGTAGCTGCGCGCCGTGTCAAAAGGGTAGAGATTCCTCCGACACGCGCCACAAAGCGCCCGCTCAAGCTCGGGGTGGCTGGCGGCGAAAAGGTAGCCGCAACGCTCACAGAGCTGGCCATTGAAGGGCGTAACGCGAGACCAGCATGGGCCACACACCAGCCCCAGCCTGAAAGACTCAACAGGCATGCGGCACAGAAGGCAGGTCGCGGGAAAAAGAACCGAGAGAAGTGCGTCAGTGGAGGTCCCGAGAATCTGACGTGGCCATTTCAAGGAAGGTCACTTCCCGAGAAGTCGGAGTGAGAAGAAACCTGTCTGGGATTGTTATTCGCTCTCCAGGAGCCCTTGCTCCTGCATTTCCTGGCAGGCGATGCAGTGCCGTGTCCAAGGCACCGCCTCCAGTCTCTTCTGAATGATTTCATTCTCGCAGGAGACGCACAACCCGAAGTTCCCCTGCTCAACACGGCCAAGCGCCTCGTTCACCAACTGCAGAATGAATCGTTCGTTGCTGCTCTGGCTGAACAAGAACTCTTTCGTGTATGAGTTGGCGGCCTTGTCCGCGATGTCCTGGGTGCTTTCTTCGTCAGCTTCCCGGCCATACTGTTCCGTCTTCGAAACTGTTTCAAACAGCTCCTGCTTCTTCTCCAGCAGTTTCTTCCTGAAGTATTCCAGTTTCTTGGCGTCCATGCTTCCGAGTCCCAACCCCCTCATCGAATTCTTAACCAGTGGCAGACAGTTGTTGATACAGAAGAGAAGAACCACTCGCAAAGAAGCTAGTGATTATAATGAAAAAGAAGCGAAAATCAAACCTCTATTTGTGGTAGGGATGGTGATGCAGCAAGGTGAATGCGCGGTACACCTGCTCCAGAAGAAGCACCCGTGCCAGCTCATGGCTGAAGGTCAGTCGCGAGAGGGAGAGGATGTAGTCGGCACGAGTCTTGACTTTACTTGACAACCCAAAGCTGCCGCCGATCAGGAATAGCAAGTTCTTCACGGGCCGTTCCATCTGCGTGGACAAAAATCGGGCAAAACCTTCAGACGAGTGCAATGTTCCGGCCGCATCCAGCGCCACCACCGTGTCGGCCGACTGAACCTGGCTCATCAGCTGAACGGCTTCAGCTTCCATGGCCAGAGCGGCTTCCGGTCTTCCGCTGGACTTCACTGCGACCAGCTTAAGGTCGCAGTATCCGCGGATGCGCCGGGCATATTCTTCCTGAAGCGCCAGAAAGCTCGGATCTCTTGCTCTTCCTACCCACAGCACTGTGATCTTCAACCCATCAACCCATATCGCTTGCGCTTTTCAAGGAGGGTCTTGCGACTGATTCCCAAGATGGCTGCAGCCTTGCCCTTCCTTCCGTGAGTCGACTCCAGAATCAGCGCGATGTATCGGCGTTCAATTTCTTCAAGAGAGGGATTCCCTGCAAACAACTCGCTTGGATCGCCGGACAAGAGGGCAGCCGGGAAGTGACGCGCTTCCAGAAAATCGGTTTCGGCCAGCGCCGCCGCCCGATCTATCAGGTTCTTCAGTTCCCTCACATTCCCCGGGTAATGGTAGGCCATGAGTCGACGTAAGGCGTCTTCGGAGAGCTTCAACGGCTGACCGGCGGCGGTCCGCTTGGATTGGATGAAGTGCTCCACCAACGGCTGGATGTCGGCGCGCCGGTCCCGAAGGGGCGGAATCACGAGGGGAACCACACTGAGACGAAAGTAGAGGTCTTCCCGAAATCGGCGCACGCGCACGGCCTCTTTCAAATCCTCGGCAGCCAGGGCGACGATGCGAGCTTTGAGTTGAACGGTCTCCCTTCCGCCAAGCCGCTCGAAGGACTTCTCCTCGATGACACGCAGCAGTTTTGCTTGCGTATCGAGCGGCAGCTCAGCCAGACCATCGAGGACCAGCGTTCCTTGTCCGGCAAATTCCAGCTTGCCTTCTTTCCTGCGATAGGCACCGGTGAAGGCTCCCTTCTCGTAACCGAAGAGCTCGCTTTCCATCAGTTCGGCTGGGAGGCTCGAGGCATCGATCTTCAGAAACGGCTCATCCCGCCTCGAGCTGGAATGGTGAAGGATGCCGGCCAACAAGTCCTTGCCGGTACCGCTTTCGCCCTGAATCAAAAGCGTGGCACTGGTGTCTTTGACCTTGAGACAGGTCTGAAGGATGCCTCGGGAGGCGGGATCTACAGCAATCCAATGAAGGTTCAGCGGGCCATTCTGAACGCTAATGGGATTTTCCTTTGAGTTGCAGGTTTTCAGAAACTTCTGTCCGCGGTGCATTTCTCCACAGGCGTTCGAGGTTGTAGAACGCGCGAGTCTTGGGTGAGAAAATATGCACGACAAAATCAGAGTAATCCATCAGAATCCACTCGGCTTGCTGAAACCCCTCAATGTGCGCCGGGCTGCGACCTTGCTTCTTCAGAACTTTTTCGATCTCACTCGAGATGGCTTGATTCTGTGGCGCAGAGGTGCCGCTACAAATCAGGAAGTGGTCGGTAAAAGACACAATGCCCCGCAGATCGAGAACCATCAAGTCGAGCGCTTTTTTGTTTTGGGCTGCTTCGATGGCGCTAAGCAAGTAGGGATCTGTCACTCTCAAATTTTCTTCCTCAATTCAAATACAGTTCGGCTTTCTGAATGTACTCCCGGACTGGGGCCGGCACCCAGCGATCCACGTTTTGGCCGGCCTGAATGTGCTGTCGAATGACGGTCGAAGAGATGTCGTTGGCGAAATCGGGATACAGATAAATTCCGTTCTCAGCGCAGGCCCCGAGTGGCTCGTTCGGGTTGAGGACCTTGAGCCTTCCATAAATGCTTGCCGGCAGGCGACCCGACAACTCTTCCGAAGAAAATCCTGGGCGGGCAAAAATCAGAAAGCTGCACAGTTGAGGCAACAGTTCGTAGTCCTTCCAGGTGGCGAAATCCCAAAAAGCATCCATTCCGATCAGGAAAAAAATCGGAGTGGCCGGCCCCAAGGTGCGCTTGAGATGTCGGACCGTGTCGATCGAATACGACTGTCCTGCCCGTTCACACTCGACGCTCGAGGGAACGAAGCCGGGCTTGTCGAGCAGAGCCAGGGCCACCATGGCGTGCCGATCGAGCGAAGTGGCGTGTGTCCTGGCCATTTTGTGCGGCGGGTGAACCGAAGTGACGAAATACACTTTCTCCAGGCGAGCCACACGCATTGCGGCCTCGGCCATTTCCAGGTGGCCGAAATGAATCGGATCAAACGTCCCGCCCAAAAGACCCACAGGCCTTTGAGTCATCCTGCTGTGACTCCCAGCATGCCGGCAACCTTTCGTTTCAACTCCTGAATACCCACTCCAGTGGCCGAAGAAATAGGCTGCAATTGCAACCCTTCTGTTTTCGCCAGCTCCCGCAGCTTCGTCAACCGACTCTCGTCGTTCATCGCGTCGAGCTTGGCGCCCACCAGTAGCGTAGGCTTCTTCAAGATCGCCGGATTGAAAAGAGCCAGTTCGCGGTTAATCGTTTCGTAGTCCTCCACGGGATCCCGTCCCGGGAACTCCGACAGATCGATCAGATGCAGCAACACGCGCGTTCGCTCAATATGCCGCAGGAACTGCGTTCCGAGGCCGTGCCCCTCGTGGGCCCCTTCGATCAATCCCGGAATGTCGGCCACAACAAAGCTCTGGTAGTTGTCTAACTCCACGACGCCGAGATTGGGGACAACCGTGGTAAAGGGATAATTACCTATTTTCGGCTTCGCCGATGAAATGCGTGAGATCAAGGTGGATTTGCCAACATTCGGGAAACCCACCAACCCCACATCGGCCAGCAGCTTCAATTCCAGACGAAGGCGACGACTCTCTCCCTCGGCTCCCGGTTCGATGTGTCGCGGAGCCCGGTTCGTCGAGGTGGCAAACTGCGCATTCCCTCGTCCTCCCCTGCCTCCCCGGCAGATGAGAATCCTCTCATAGGGCGTGGTGAAGTCGTGCAACTGATCGTTCGTCTCTTCTTCGTAAACCACCGTGCCGACCGGGAGCTCGATCACCAGATCCTGTCCGTCGCGACCGTGTCGGTTGCTGCCCTCGCCGTGTCTGCCCCGCTGAGCCTTGAAGATGCGCTTGTAGCGAAACTGAACCAGCGTATTGTAGTGAGGATTGGCCTGGAGGTAGACTCCTCCTCCGTTGCCGCCATCGCCTCCACTCGGCCCCCCCCTTGGCACGAATTTTTCCCGACGAAAAGCCAGACAACCGTTGCCTCCCGCGCCGGCTTGAACGAATATCCTGGCCTCATCCAAGAACATTCATGCCCCTGGGCCAAAAAGCCACGCGAAGTGGCTGGCGACTCCAACCCATCATAAAACAAAAAACCCCCTGCACCACGGTTTCTTCCATAGGCAGGAGGTTTGCGCCATTCTTCGATTTCAAAGGGTGATATTAGGCCTCGCTGACGGCTGGGTAAACGCTCACAAATCTGCCCCGTGAACCCCTGTTTTCAAACTTCACCAGACCTTCGACTTTGGCAAACAGCGTGTCGTCGCTGCCGATGCCCACGTTATGACCTGGTTTGATTCGTGTCCCGCGCTGTCGGACCAAAATCGATCCTCCCGTCACCAGCTGACCGTCAAACCGTTTCACACCCAAGCGCTGGGCGTTGGAATCTCGGCCATTACGGGAACTGCCAACTCCTTTTTTGTGTGCCATGAGAACCTCGAACCCTGGACTTACACTACGATTTCATCGATCTTGACAGCCGTGAAATCCTGGCGGTGCCCGCGTGTCACTTTGTACTGTTTCTTTCTCTTATATTTGAACACCAGGATTTTTTTGGACCGATCGTTTTCAATCACGGTCCCAACGACCTTCGCACTTTCAATCACTGGAGCCCCCAACGTGAATGTGTCTCCGTCCCGAAACGACAGGACTTCCTTAAACTCCACTTTGGCTCCGACTTCGTGATTCAGCCTATCTACACGGATGATGTCGCCGGGTACAACGCTGTATTGCTTGCCTCCGGACCGGATGATCGCCTGCATAAAAAACCCCTCCTCAAATCAAAACGGGGCATTATAAGGACCGAAACTGATCTCTGTCAACTTATTCCCCATCCGCCATTCGACGCGAACCGCCTCCATGCGGGAGCCCTGTTCACAACCTCGCCGGCGGGCTGGCTCGCCTAAGGGGCGGCCACTTTCTCTGGCAACCCTCCTGGACGGGAATGCTTTCGACCGAGCTCGACATACAGAAGACAAACCAGCCCACCGCAAACCATCGAATCCCGCCTGTGAAGCCGCTCTGGAGGGCCATTTCGAACGAAGCCTGTCCAAAAAAGCCTTGAACAACCTATGCCCTTTGTCTATACTGCCTGCGCTTTTCTGACTGCTGCCCAGGTAGCTCAGTCGGTAGAGCGCAGCCCTGAAAAGGCTGGCGTCGGCGGTTCGATTCCGTCCCTGGGCACCACCTCATCCCCCGTTTCCCTTTTCCAACCTATCAACGTCAACGCAGACGCTAACCTCTTGGCGATGACTCGCGAGGCTCCTCGCTTGCAGTCCACCTGTTAACTTGTGGCAGCTGGCGGCCGGGATAAAAAGGATCCTGCGTGGAAGGCTTTGCGCCGGCTTGGCTCAGAAGTTGCGGGGGTGTGTGCTCTCGAACTCTGCGATCTTGTCCGCCTGCTGAAGGGTCAAGCCGATGTCATCGAGTCCATTCAGGAGGCAGTAGCGGCGGAAATCATCCACGGCAAAAGGAAAATCGATTCCCTGACTCGATGTCACCCGCTTGGCTTCAAGATCTACCGTGAGCTGGTAGCCCTCATGGGAACGAACCTGCTGAAACAAGGTCTCCACCTGTCCGGCCGTCAACTGGACAGGCAGCATGCCGTTCTTGAAGCAGTTGTTAAAGAAGATGTCGGCGAATGAGGGAGCGATGATGCACCGAAAACCATAATCTTCCAGTGCCCAGGGAGCGTGCTCCCGAGACGATCCACAGCCGAAATTGTCCCGTGTCAACAGGATCTTGGCGCCCTGATAGCGATCCTGGTTGAGTTCGAAGTCGGGATTGAGCCGGCTCCCATCCAGGAAACGCCAGTCGTAGAACAGGTACTGGCCGAATCCAGTCCGCTCGATCCGCTTCAGAAACTGTTTGGGAATGATTTGGTCGGTATCAACGTTGGGCAAATCCAACAACGCTGCAATCCCAGTGAGTTTTTTAAAAGGCTGCATCAGTGGTCCTCAAGTAACCTGGTCACGCCTTGCTGCAGCGGTTGGCCAGGTGAATCGACGTCGCTCGAATCGACCTCCGCGGCTCAGTTCAGCCGATACTCTCGCACATCCACAAAATGTCCCTCCATGGCCGCAGCCGCAGCCATGAGCGGGCTGACAAGGTGTGTGCGCCCTCCCTTGCCTTGGCGTCCCTCGAAATTGCGATTGGAAGTGGAAGCGCAGCGCTCGCCCGGCTGCAGGATATCCGGATTCATCCCGAGACACATGGAGCAACCCGATTCCCGCCAATCGAAGCCGGCTTCCCTGAAGATGCGATCCAAACCTTCTTTTTGGGCCAGGTCCTTGACCGATTGGGATCCCGGAACAATCATGGCGTACACTTTCGAGGAAATCCGTTTCCCTTTGACAAACTCGGCCACTCGGCGAAGGTCTTCAATTCTGGAGTTCGTGCAGGAGCCGATAAAAACCCGTTCGATGGGGATATCGACCACCGGCGTTCCCGGTTTCAAGCCCATGTAGTCCAAAGCCCTCTCGGCTGACTTTCTGGCGACCGGATCGGGGAAATCGGCAGGACTGGGCACTTTGGCATCCACGGAAACCACTTGCCCCGGATTGGTGCCCCAGGTCACTTGCGGGCTCAGAGAATCCGCTGCGAACTCAAGATTTCGGTCAAAGGCGGCGCCTTCCTCACTAGGAAGCTTCTTCCAGGCCTCCACGGCGGCCTCATAATCCCGCGGACAATAGCGCTTCCCTTTGAGGTATTCATAAGTCTTCTCGTCCGGCGCGATCATGCCGGCGCGGGCGCCGCCTTCGATGGACATATTGCAAACGGTCATGCGTTCTTCCATTGACAATTCGGAGATGGCCTCCCCCGTATACTCAATGACGAAGCCGGCACCGCCCGACGTTCCAATCTTCCCAATGATCCCCAGAATAAGGTCCTTGGCTTCCACCCCGTAGGCCCGCTTGCCGTTGATTTGGATCCGAAACGTTTTTGGTTTCTCCTGGATGAGGCACTGTGTCGCCAAGACATGTTCCACTTCACTGGTTCCAATCCCAAAGGCCAGAGCGCCGAAGGCGCCATGGGTCGAGGTGTGACTGTCGCCGCAGACAATGGTGAGGCCGGGTTGGGTCAGACCCAGCTCCGGTCCGATCACATGAACGATCCCCTGGTCGGGACTGTCCAGGTCGAAAAGCGTTACCTCAAATTCCTGGCAGTTTCGCCTGAGAGCTTCGATCTGTTGAGCAGAAATACGGTCGGCGATCGGCAACGACCGTGAGGTGGTCGGCACGTTGTGATCCATCGTGGCGAAAGTGAGATCAGGTCGGCGGACTCGCCGTCCCGCCAGGCGCAATCCTTCGAACGCCTGCGGGGAGGTGACCTCGTGAACCAGGTGCCGGTCAATATAGAGCAGAGTCGGTTTCCCGGCCTCCTCGCTGACCACATGCGAATCCCAGATCTTTTCGAACATGGTTCGTGGTTTCATGATTGTTCCCAGCCGCTCCCCAAATGGAATCCTGCCTGCCATCAAGTCAGGCGCTCTGCGGTTGCCGTCTAAAGAAGGCCTTCGGAACCGACCTGCCAAAACCCGTCACGGGCGGGCCTTCTATGATTCGGCCCAGACAGCGGTCCGCGCTAAGATTACTTCTCCTGGATGCTGGAGACCTTCAACGTGTCTCCCTCGAGCACACCCTCTACCGTGACCTGAATGTCCTTGTCCTTAGCCGATTTCTCAACGATGGCCTTGGCCTTCTCGCTGCCGGCGGCATCGAACTTGACGTATTTGCCGTCTGCAAATACTCCAAACCCCGTGTTCGCGCAGTGATCCATGAGCGAACAGGCTTTGGTGTGTCCTTTCGCCTTGGCGGCGTCCTTCATCCCCCCTCCGCACATCTGATCGATGACCTGACCGGACAACGTCACCTTCTTGGCGTCGCCGAAACCTTGTGCGGAGAAACAACCCAGGGCAAAAACGCAGACCGTGATCGCTCTAACAATTGTCTTAACGCGCATTGGTGGCTCCTTTATCAAAGTCGATCTCGCTTCTCCGACTCCAACGACCCCTCATGATAGAGGCAACCGCAACTTTGTCAAGTCTCGCCGTGGGCTTGGAACACCCGGCGCTGAACGAGCCACGGTCAACCCCGACGCAGCATCGAGCAGCAGTCCCCGCCGGAACCGATCGAAAACTCTAAGCCACCCTCCGGAAACCGGCGTTGTGGCCGGATTTTCGGGTTGCAAAGGGCAAAGCCCCACGCCCATAATGCGGCTCATGTCAAGCTATACCCATAGGCCCGCCGACGTCTCCCAAATGCAGACCCGTTCCATCAGCAACCGTAAGACCAAGGTGCAGTTGAGAGATTTTTCGCAGCCCTACCAGCGGGGAGCAGGAGTGCAGGGCTTATTAGGTGCTTTCCCCAACATCCTGGCGGGCACTGAATTCCGCGCCCTGGTTCGGGCCGTCGTTGCCGCAAAAGCCCGCCGGCGGGCGTTGATCTGGGGACTGGGAGGACATGTCATCAAGTGTGGGCTCAGTCCGGTCCTCATCGGTTTGATGAGAGAGCAATACGTTACAGCGATCTGTCTAAACGGTGCCGGTGCCATTCACGACTTTGAGATCGCTCTCTGCGGTTCCACGTCGGAGGATGTGGAACAGGAGTTGGAGGGGGGCGAATTCGGGAGTAGCGAAGAGACCTGTGTCTGGATGAATGAGGCCGCGGCCGAGGGTGCTATGTCGGGACTGGGGTATGGTGAGGCGCTGGGTGAGTACATCCATCGATACCCCAGCCGCTTTCCCCATCGGGCGGCAAGCCTTTTGGCCACGGCGTATTCAATGCGCATTCCGGTCACCGTTCACATTGCGCTTGGGACCGACACCATCCACAATCATCCCAGCGCCGATGGCAAGGCGCTGGGCCAGACCAGCCTGCAGGATTTCCGCCTGCTGACTTCTCTGGTGGGGGATCTGCACGACGGGGGGGTCTATGTAAACTGCGGATCGGCTGTGGTCCTCCCGGAGGTTTTCCTCAAGGCCGTGAGTATGAACCGGAACCTGAAGCATCCCTTGGAGGGATTCACCACTGCCAACCTGGACTTCTTCCAGCACTATCGACCCGTTCAAAATGTCCTTCGCCGTCCGACTCAGAAAAGCGGAAGGGGCATTGGGCTGAACGGCCACCATGAGATCATGATTCCTCTTCTGGCCGCGGCCATCCTGGAATCCGATGGCCACAACGAGGAATCATGAGCGACGACCAACCTCTCCAGCCCGGCAATGAGAACGAAGCGCAGATCCAGCCCCCCACAAGGGGATTCCCCGTCTGGACAGCCTGGGACATCTTGCTGTTGTTGTTCTTCGCAGGCTTTGCCCTGCTCTTTGTCGGAACCCTGGCACTCTCTGTCAGTCACCTGGTCAAGCTGAAGTTCCCTGATTGGGCACTGTGGCGCCATCCGGCCAGAGAGGGCCTGGCGGCGCTGCTACTTCAAATCCTGCTCGACGCCGTGCTGCTGCTCTACGTCTACTTCACGATAACGTTGAAGTACGGAGCCCCGTTTCTGCCGTCCCTGAGGTGGACGTCGGTTCCCGCACGGCCCGCCCGCTTCTATCTCTCGCTGGGGTTCGTGTTGGCCCTGACCATCCTGGGGCTTTCGGCGGTCTTACCGACGCCCGCCAAACCCCCGATTGAGCAGCTCCTGAGACATAAGGAAACAGCCTTTCTGTTTGCGGCCATGGGTGTTCTAGTGGCCCCCTTCGTCGAGGAAGTCATCTTTCGCGGCTTCATCTTTCCAGTGATCGAAAAAATTCTGGGGAAGGTGGGGGGAATCGTGATTACGGCTGGTCTCTTTACCTCCGTGCACGTGGGGCAACTCTGGGGGAGTTGGAGCGCGGTGGCCCTCATCCTGTTGGTCGGAACGGTCCTTTCAACGGCCAGGGCGCTGACGGGATCCCTCACCCCGAGCTTTCTCATTCACCTATCTTACAACGCCACCATCACGCTGCTGTTTCTGATGGGCGTGCTGGTCAAGGGATTTCCTGTCTGAGGCTCCTGGGGTCGCGACCCATTGGGGAAAGCCTGGGAACCTACTCTTTTAGTTTCAGGTTCGAATAAGCCCAGTATTGCTCGGCCATGGCCGCCGAGTCGATGTCACTCTCGACAATGTAGACCCGATGGCGGAGCCGAATGCTCTCTCCTTTCCGCAACGTGTGGCTTCCGTCCTTCGTGGCGTCCCCATAAAAGTCATGAAGTCCGAAAGGGTTGACGGCAAAAAGAGTGTATCCGCGAGCATGCCAGTGAGTCGGGTGCCGGAAGCTGCTCGGATGGTCGAAAATCGCCACTCCAATCGCTTCCCCGTCAATGCGTGTGGAGTAGAAAACCCATTCAGCCGGCTTTCCCCAGACTTCCTTCTCGCCCTGGGCTCCTCTTGAATTCAGCATCCGGCCCCCGGCCTTGTCTGAGAACTGCTGCGCCAGGCGGATGCCAAAAGTTCCTTCCTTGGTGTCTCCGAACTTCACGGTATCGTCGAGCGCAACCAGCTGGATATCAAAATCAAGCGAACGTTCCCCAGCCGATCCTCGAATGATGACTTCCCGAAATTCGTCCAGTACTGCCTTGCCGGAGGGGGCCATCCACTGGTTGTGCGAGGTGAGTACGCCTGACTGCGGCCCCCCCTTCGTCACTTCAAAGCTCCTGTGGACGATTGTGCCGTGCCCGGGTTCCTCACCCCAGAAGTCGACTCCGTTGACGTCACCGTGGGTCAACCAGAGTCCCTTTTGATGGGGGTGATCTTTGGGTTCTCCGGGAACATCAGGAATGATGGGGTAGCCCCTGGTCACAATTCGGCCCGAGGCCGAACGCAGGGGGAAAAAGACCGGTTTCGCGTAGCCGGCAAAGTAGTAGCTGGTGAACGGCCTTCCGCCGATGTTGACCTCAACTTGTTTGTCTTTGACTTGCAGTGCTACCGGTTGGGGCTTTGCCCTTAGCTGGTTCTTTCCATCGGCCGACTCAGCACCCGGCGTGACGCAGGAGCCGAATACGCTACTGATTGCCACGATCAAGAGAAGACGTCTGTTCATCGCAACTCCGGATTCTATTCAGATGGCGCAAAGCTCACCGTCTGAAACATCTGTCCGATGAGCTTTTTCAGGGTTCAAAAAGAGAGTGAGGCGCCCTTCCCCCTAGCGGAAGGCACGTCGAACAAAGGAAAGAATCTCGGGCTTGAATTCCTGCAGCACATTCCCCAAGGCGTCAGTGCCCGTCATCCAGCCAAATCGCCTGAAGGTGCTGGGCTCGCCTCCGAGACCCCGATAGAGCCTCGCTGTGTAGGCTGCGGCCAGGTTTCCTGCCAAATTGGACTTGGAGAACGTCTTGGAAACGGCTGCCTCAACCAATCGGGACCTGAAACTGTGCCCTCCGCCCAGCGGTTGCCGCTCCACCGACTCTCTAAACAGCCATGGGAATACAGCCTTGTCATAGATCGATTCGCTGTACCCGTTGAGCAAGGATCTTCCAAACCTTTGAGACGCTCTCTCGAAACGGTCAGCGGTCGAGACCTGATCCTGCTTCCATAGTTCACGGCCTACAGACCATCCTGCGGCTTTCAAATAGGGTTTCGGGCCCAGGAGTCGTTTTCGGGTAGCCGTCCAGAGGTTATGCCCCAAGGCTCCATCCCGGTATTGGGGCGACGACTGGGTTTGCGGTGAGCTGGAAAATCGCGACCTTAACAGGTCGGGTCCCAACTGCCGCATCAAATCCAGCCCAAGATCCACCGCCGTCATGGTCCCCATCCTCGCGGCCATACCCGTCCAACCCCGGTTATCCCACAGATTGATGGTCGCGCTGGAGGCCAGATTTCCGGCGAGATTCGATTTCGAAAGAGTTCGCCGAAGAGCGAGATTAATCCGCTCTTTGTAGCCCTTGGGGGGCGGGTAGGGCGGTGCAAGACTTGATCGTCTTTCGCGAAACAGGGTAGGAAAAAGGACGTTATCGTAGAAGTTCTCGGTGAAATGATTCGCAACGTTGATCCCGAAGCGCTCTGCCGAGTCCTCCGCTTTCTCCACCAATTCATGATCGTGCCTTCGGAACACCCCTTCGCGGAATGCGGCGGCCAGGAAGGTGGCCGCGTAGACACGCTTGTCGATCAGATCCTCTCGCAGCAGTCCGCCGGCCTGGGCTTTGAACGATGTCTGTCCGGAACCGGAGACCGAGCCACTGGATGTTTGAGGATCCTGCGGCTCCGGACTTTGGGCCTCGATAACTCCCCTGCCACACAACAACAGGAGCAGGCATCCGGTCATCTTTCTTTTGCCGGAAAACCGACAACAGGGATGCGTTCGCGTCACTCTCATCAGGAACCGGGTTCCGATTGGGTTCGCAGGGGAGGCAGGAGCTTCCGCTGTTAAGGAAGAGTAGGGCACAGACTCACCAATCCTTGGCTGTCCTGACAGGCTAGGTTTCAAGATAACCGATTCAAAACCATAGGCCAAATCAAAAATAGTCTCATGCCTGATCGGTCCTTACCCCCGGCAGGCGTCGACGTTGAGGTGCCTTTTATACCAGTTTCTGCATCAGTTTCAGCGCCGCTGCGACCATCACAATCAGCGAGATCGATTGCGCCAGCATTGCGTTGATGGCCAGCGTTCTCAGGCCTCGGCCAAAGAGGTAGCTGCCGCATAGCACCGTCAGTACCCCCAGCAGCAAGCCCCCATCGAAGGAGGCATGGGCCAGCACCAGTCCGTTCCGGGGAATGTCCCAATTCTGGATTCCATTGAGGAAGGCAAACCCAAACAAGAAACCAAACACCAGCGAAACAAGCCAGCGATCATCCAGCTTCGCAACCAGCAGGTTCTCCAAACCCGTGTAAAAAACCGCGAGCAGGAGCGATAGTTCGATGAACCGGTCCGGCAAGGTCATCCAGTCGAAGGATCTGGTCAGGAATCCCAGCAGGTGCGCGAGAACGAGAACCAGCGAGGTCCTCAGCACCGAACTGAACCGGGCACTCGATAACAACACCAGCAAGACCAACGCCAGGTAGTTTGCATCCTTGACGACAAGGCTCCAGCCACGAACAAGTCCTGACCGGATCATGCGACTCTTGCCCGCCCATCCTCGGACAAGATCGATTTGAACATTCGGACTTTCGAGGTTGAAGAAGCGCTCCTCCACGATTCCGTCGTATCGGATCTGGGCAAGGTGCCAGTGTCCGGAATCGGTGATGTCGTGCAAATGAATATGAAAGGCGATCTGCTCCAAGGAGTGATGGAACGCGAACCTCATCGTCGCGCGGAGTTCGCCGTTGTCCGGCGCAAACTCGAGCGATTCCAGGTTCCCCTTTCCCTGCTCCCGCGGGGAGGCCAGCTCAATGACTTTGGAGAACGCGGAAGCCACCAGAGGGCGGGCCGCCGTCAGTTCATCCGCGTTCAGTACCAGATCCCGATCCGAGTCGAACTGGGAGATGAAGTTGATCTCCCGAAGATTGATCCGGATTCTTAGCGTCACCTGGTCTTCAAGGACCTCGACCTGAGAACTACTGATGCCGGTGGTGTGAGCCAGGAGAGGCGTCCCTGCCATCAGCAGGGAGTGGACGATCCAAACCAGCCAGAGCGAACGGAGAGCCGGCAAGCCCTTACAGGCCCGTTTCCTTTTCAGGGACTGGGAAGGGTCCCGCGCAAATGGGGCAACCCACATCTTGTCATGACGAATCAACCGGCTCATAGACAATGGGAAAAACCAGTTGATGTGGGCACGAGTCAACAATGTGGTCGCAAAACCTATCGGTATCGGTTGATGACCACCTGCATTTCGGAGTGAATCAAGCTGTTGCTCGCCAACACGGGATCGTTGGATACCACGTACTCGTTCCCATCGAAGTCCGTGACGCGCCCCCCTGCCTCCCGCAGGATCAGAACCCCGGCAGCCGTATCCCAAGGATTGAGGCGGACTTCCCAGAACCCGTCAAATCGACCCATCGCCAGATAACACAGATCGAGAGCGGCGGAGCCGTCCCGGCGAACGGCCTGAGCGGCCTTGACAAACTCCTGAAAGTAATCGAACGCGGCGCCCGGATTCTGGTCAACGTCATAAGGGAAGCCCGTGGCCAGGAGGGCTTGCCTCAACTTGTCCACCTTCGAAACCTGGATGCGCTTCCCATTGAGGTAAGCGCCTCCACCTTTTTCGGCAACAAACAGCTCCTCAAAGATCGGGTGATACACCACTCCAACAATCAATTCGCCTTGGTATTCCAATCCGATCGAAACGCAGAAGAAAGGATAATCGTGGGCATAGTTGGTGGTGCCATCCAAGGGGTCGATAACCCAACGATACTCGCTTTCGGGCCGAGTGTTGGTTCCTTCTTCCCCGAGAACGGCATGCTTGGGAAACCGCGAGGTCAAGAACTCGGTAACAAGGCTCTCCGAACGTTTATCCACATGCGTGACGAGATTGTTTTCGCCTTTGTATTCGATGGTTTTTCCGCGACCGTAAGACTCCTTAAGGACTTCTCCCGCTAATCTCGCTGCTTCAACGCCCACATCGAGATAACTCCGCATGACTTTCCTTTCCGAACATACGAGGACAACCGCGCGACCCGGATCAGTCACCTGGAGCAACTCGTTGCCTTCGACTCGTTCCACACTTCCCGGGCCGACCGGGCTCCAAACATTAACACAAAATAGAAGGGCCGCCGGTGTATAATGGTCGCAGTTTGAGCTTGACGGACAAGTTCGCTGTGTGTCGCTAGACGGAGGAAGTCATGAACGGTTTGGGAAAGACCCTTCTTACTCTTCCGCTCCTACTCGTCGCAGCCTCCGGAGTCGCGGTAGAGCGAGTCAAACAGAGGGCTGCCTCCGAATCCAACCCAGGTATTGTTCCGATAAAGATGGCCGTTGACGTCCCGGCCCCCTTGCATGCCGCCCCCGGGCAGCCTGATGCCAAGCCGGTCATCGTGATTCTTGAAACACGGAATTACCGGGTCAAGATTCATGGCTCCGGAGAGAAGGCCCTCTACTCAGTGATGACCAACTCAGGTGTGGCGCTGGCCGAGCGTCTCAAACCGGCGGAGTTGAAAGCCCGTTTCCCGGAGCTGCACGAAATCGTGGCTGGACCGCTGTGGGCAGGTGAGCTGGCTGAGCCGGCGCGGTTCCGTTGAACTCGCTCCCCGCAGGAACGCGATATGGCCAAAGGTTGGGAGAGTAAGGCCGTTGAAGAGCAGATGAGTCTGGCTGAGAGCCGGCGCGAGAGCTCCCGCAAGGCATCGTCCAGGCACCGCACGATCGAACCCAAAAAGCGGGAGCAACTCCTGCTCGCCCGAACGCGGGTGGTCAAAGACATCGAGAACACTTCCAACGAACGCTACCGGGCCTATTTGAGGGAAAGTCTGGCCGCCATCGACCAGGAGTTGGCTCGATTGGCCGGTGGAACCTGATCAGGCCGCCGGTACCGACTTTCGGCCCGAGCGCCCTACCCAGCTTCGCAATCGCGAGAAGAGAGCCCTGGTGAAACGGAAAAAGAGGTAAAGCAACAGCAGGGAAACCGCCAGCACCATCCCCAAAACAGCTGCTGCCATCCAGGGGTGACTAGCGGCCAAAGCCAGCAGGGCGATAGTAATCCCATCTTCCGCCAAGCTCAGAAGGATGTTCGAAAACGGTTCGGGTGAGGTATTAACCGCCAGCCGCGCCGACGACTTGGCTCCATGAGTGGTCAAAGCCAACCCACCACCTAACAGCCCGGCCACAACCCGCAAGGAAGGATCCACTTCCGCGAACGCCGTGGCCATCAGCACCGCACCAGCGGGCACCCGAATGAAGGTGTGGACGGCATCCCAGAGGTTGTCCGCGTAGGGAATCTTGTCGACGACGAACTCCACCAAGAAAAGAACGCCGGCAACAGCCAAAACCCAGAATTCTCCCAACACCTGCCACTGCGAGGGGAGTTCGATCCATCCCTGGCGTTGGCAAAGTCCCAGCGTCAAGACCGTCGCATAGAGATTCAGCCCGGAAGCCGAAGCGGTACCCGCGGCCAGTAATCCCGACGCCCAATCCATGTCAGCGCTCTCCTTTCAGCCGCTTGATTGCGGTCGTTGGAGGGAAACGTCAAACCTCTGCATCCGAGGGTTGCTCGGCGACGACGTCGATCTTGGCGGCCAACACGAAGTCGCTTTCAGTCAGTCCATCGATCTTGTGAGTCCAGATTTCAACCCTGACTTTGCCCCACGCCAGGTAGATGTCGGGGTGGTGATCTTCGCGTTCGGCCACGGCCCCGACCCGGTTCACGAAGTTCAGAGCTTCCTTGAAATCCGGGAACTTGAAGGTCTTGACCAGGTGGTGGTCCTTCTCCACAGACCAGGCGTTAAGCTCTTTGAGAAGGGTCTGAATCGGCTCCTTACCCAACGGCGGAACGCCGCCTCTGCAGGGAACACATTGGCGCTTTGCCAGTTCGGATGACATGTTTGCTCCTTTTTCCAATGGCCTGATGCCGGTGCTCGTGTCCCTCCCATTATAACGGCTCTGGAAATCGCCGAGGACGGATCTCCCTGAAACCACAAATCACGCCTTGCCTTTTCAGGTCCTAATCTCTATCTTGAGGAGGATCGATGTTCAACCTTGGCATAAGCCCGATTCACTTCCGTCCGCTGCTTTTTGAGGGAGAGAACTTCAACCGTCATGACTCGACGCAAACGGATACTGATCGCCACCGGCGGCGGTGACTGCCCGGGCCTGAACGCCGTCATTCGTGCCGTCGTTCGCAAGGCGACGCGAGATTACAACTGGGAAGTCCTGGGAAGCATCGACGCCTTCAACGGCATTCTGTACGAGCCCATGGAACTCAAGATTCTCGATCGGGCTGCCGTTTCCGGCATCCACGTCCGAGGCGGAACGATCCTGGGAACCACCAACCGCGGCGGTCCGTTCCAATGGCCGATTCAGAACGCCGATGGGACCTGGCGCTTCGAGGACCGCTCCGACGAACTCATCCGAAAGCTCGAGTATCAGCGGGTTGAGGCCGTCATCAACATTGGTGGCGACGGCTCGCAACGCATCTCCCAAAAGCTCTTCGAAAAGGGCCTGAACATCATCGGGGTCCCCAAAACGATCGACAACGATCTGTCCGCCACCGATTTTACCTTTGGCTACCAGACGGCCGTGGAAGTGGCCACGGATGCGGTGGACAAGCTGGTGACCACGGCGGAAAGCCACAATCGCATCATGATCCTGGAAGTGATGGGTCGGGACGCCGGCTGGATTGCGCTGGCCGCGGGCATTGCAGGCGGAGCTGACATCGTCCTCATCCCGGAGATTCCGGTCCAGATGTCGAGCATGGCGCAAAAGATCAAGGAACGAACGGCATCAGGACGGGGCTTCGTGATCATCGTGGTGGCTGAAGGCAGCCGTGTCGCCGGCCAGGAGGCGATCACCACGCAGAGTCACGAGGTAGGAACGCACCATCCCAAGCTGGGCGGCATCGGACGTTACCTGAGCGGCAAGGTCCGGGAGATGTTTCCGGACACCGAGACCCGCGTCACCGTTCTAGGACACCTGCAGAGAGGAGGCTCTCCCTGTGCTTTCGATCGGATTCTTGCCAGCCAGTTCGGCGTGGCCGCCGTCGAACTGATCAACGAGAGGAGATTTGGGCATATGGTCGCCTACCGCCATCCCGACATCATCGCGCTCCCCATCAAAGACGCCATTACCCAGTACAATCATGTGCAGCTGGACTCCAACCTGATCACGACGGCCCGGGGTCTCGGAATTTGCCTGGGTGATTGAACAGGATCGATGGCTTCGGGTGTCCTTCCTAAACCAGCTGAAGATTCACTGAGAGGAACTTCGCATTTGTTCCGTGCTCAACGCCTCCGCTCCGGACTTGAGACTGCTCTCAATTGGAAATCCATCACGGTGGCTTGCCTGTGCATCGTGACCGGCTGGCAACCCCATCGTTTGCCTGGTTTGTCGACTCCACAGAGGGGCCCCATGCCGATTCACGCCCAAACCGGAAACGATCAGCTGGAAGGTCGGGTCGTCGATGGAAACAAAGCGCCGCTGGAGGGCGCGCGCGTCAGCGTCTTCACTCCGGACGGAGCTCTCTTGCTTGAGCTTCGAAGCGATGCGAGCGGTGGCTTTGTGATCCCGCAATCGCTTCCGCCCTCCTGCCAAATCGTGGTGCATTACCCCGGATTCCAGGAAGTGCGGCGCAGACTGGGAGAATCCGCAACCACACTGTTCTTCCTGCTTGAACCGGAACCCGTTCTGGAGCATCTGACCATCACCGCCACGCGGACCCCCCAATCGCTCGATACGCTTAGCAGTCCCGTCACCGTCCTGCAGGAAGCAGACCTGCGGAAGTCGCCGTCCCTCACTTTGGATGACACCCTCCGACAAATTCCAGCCTTCAGCCTCTTTCGCCGAACCAGTAGTCTGGTGGCTCAACCCACGACCCAAGGGGTTTCCCTGCGGGGCATCGGGCCCAGCGGCGTGAGTCGCTCCCTGGTCCTCTGGGATGGAACGCCTCTGAACGATCCTTTCGGCGGCTGGGTCTATTGGAGCCAGCTGGATAAGAACATCGTGGAACGGGTTGAACTGGTGCCCGGCGGCAGCTCCAGCCTCTACGGCAGCTCGGCCTTGGGCGGGGTAATTCAAGTCTTCTCTCGAATGCCGGAGAGTCCTACTTTGGAGCTGGACGTCCGGGGGGGCAACCGGGGCAGCGCCGGAGGAGATATGCTGGCGGCTTTTGGCCTGGGGACCTGGAACGCGAACCTCTCGGCTTCTTTCCTGCAAACGGATGGCTACTTCGTCGTGGCGCCACAGGATCGTGGAGCGGTCGACGATCGGGCAGGGTCGCTCCACTACGCCGTGAGATCGTCTGCATTCAAACGGTTTTCTTCCAGCGGTCGGTTGTCGCTCCACCTCAGTCATTTTGCAGAAGACCGAGATAACGGCACGATTCTCCAGAAGAATCAGACGGATATTTCTACGCTCAGAGCCCGCTACCGGACCGAAGATGCCCGAGGTCGGATCTGGGAACTTGCCTGCTATGGCCTGGTCGAGTCCTTCAAGAGCAATTTCACGGCGATCTCGCAAAATCGGACCCGCGAAACGCTGACTCTCGATCAGGTGGTGCCGGCCCGCAGTGCCGGGGGGTCGGCACAATGGACCCAAGCGGTGGGCGCGGGTCACCTCCTGACCGCCGGCGTGGACTGGCAGTGGATCCGAGGCGATAGCGAGGAATGGGGATTCACCCTCGGGGTACCCTCTCGCTTTCAGGTCAGTTCCGGCTCGCAACAGCTCGGGGGCATCTACCTCCAGGATTTCTGGTCGCTCTCCAAGCGCTGGACCATTCAATTGGGGGCTCGGGTGGACGGCTGGACCAACTACCATGCCAGCCGCCACCAGACGACGGTGAGCGGCGGGGAACAATCGACGACGCCATTTGCAGCCCAAAAGAAAGGGACTCTCAATCCCCGCCTCGGTGTTTCCTTCCGACTCGCGGACTGGGGTACGCTTCGCGGCGCCTATTACCACAGCTTCCGAGCCCCCACCTTGAACGAACTTTACCGGGGCTTTCGAGTCGGCAACATCGTCACCCTGGCAAACGACCAGCTGGGTGCCGAGAAGTTGAGAGGGTTTGAGGGCGGACTGGACTGGCAGGCGGGCTCGCGTCTGAGCGGGCGCATCACCGGGTTCTGGAACGGCCTGACCGACTCCGTCTCCAACATCACCCAGAGCGTGACGCCTTCCCTCATCACCCGCATCCGCCAGAACGTCGGCGAAACCCGTGCCCGCGGCTTCGAGAATGACCTCAAGTTGAGATTATTGAATCACTTGGAGATCCGCGGATCCTATCTCCTGAGTGAGTCCACCATCATCGACTTCCCGTTCGATCGTTCGCTGGAGTCCAAGCGGTTCCCCCAGGTCCCTCGCCACCGAATGACAGCGGCCCTGGCTTACTCCGGCTCCCGTCACTTCGACCTCTTTCTGTCCTCGCGTTTTGTCGGCCTTCAGTTTGATGACGACCAGAACCTGCTTCCGCTGGGCAACTTCACGCTCCTCGACTTTTTCGTCTCGCGGCAGCTAAATCCGACCATGCAACTTTACTTTGCTGCCGAAAACTTACTGGACCGGCAATTCGCTGTTTCCCGCAGCCCGGTTGAAGGCATTGGCGCTCCGCGAATGCTGCACGCGGGCTTCAAACTGAGGTTTTAGGTCCGGGCGACGACTGACTTGGCGGTTTTCATGCCGGCCGGACAGGGTCGGAGGCGATGACCCGCAACTTTTTGAGTTTGGCGGTGTTAGATCTAACGTGGCCATGGCGGATCAGACTGCGGACGTTGAACTGATGCTGCAAGTCAAGGAGGGCAACCGGGCGGCCTTCAACGTTCTGCTGCAGCGCCACCGCATGCCACTCATCAATTTCCTCTACCGGTTTACCGGTAGCCGCGGCGAGTCGGAGGATCTGGCTCAGGAGGTATTTTTGAAAGTCTATCAGGCCGCCGGAAAATACGAGCCACGAGCCAAGTTCACAACCTGGCTGTATCGCATTGCCACGAACGTGGCCTTGAACGATCTCCGCAACCGGAGGCCGCAGAAGATCAGTTCGCTCGACGCCGAGTGCGACGAGGAGTTCCAGGCCCGGAGGCAATGGACGGATGCGACGCCGCTGGCAGAAGAAAGCTTGATTGGGCGAGAGAGGGTTGCCCTGATTCGCAGGGCGATCTCAGAGCTTCCGGAAAACCAGCGGTTGGCCGTGATCTTAACCAAGTATCAGGAACTCTCGCTGAAGGAAGCCGGACAGATTCTCAAGTGCTCCGAAACGGCGGTCAAGTCTTTGCTCTTCCGAGCCTACACGACGCTGCGGCACAGACTGGTCTCGACCGTTGAGACCGGCATCCTATAACGGAGGGGAGCTCGAAAGACCTGGAAATTGAGGTATTGCCATGAATTGCGATCAAGTCAGACTGCTGTTTTGGGAGCATCGCTCGCAAAGCTTAGCGGCCAGGGAGCGGGAACAAATAACGGCGCACTTGCGCTCCTGTTCGTCGTGCTCGGAACACTTCCAGGCTCTGGAACAAGTCGACGCAGAACTCGACCGGCTACCGTCCATCGAGCCATCCTCTTACTTCGACCAGAGGGTTAATGCGCGACTTTCGGAGCTACTCGAACCGCTACGGGGTTGGGAAAGGATCATCGGCTTTCTAACCCAGAGATCGGTTGTCACCTTCGCCGTGCTGCTGGTGGTCACGCTGGGTACCTGGCTCTTCTTCCGCTCCCAGCAGGAGCAGCGGATGAATTCGCTGGACGAGGTAGTGGAGATGCAGAACCGGTCTCTGGAAAAGTACCAGGGCAAAACCCCTGCCCCAGAGAAAGACGTGCTGCCCAAACAGTTGGCCGAGAACGGTCCTGTGCAGAGCAGGCCAAGTCCCTCGAACCCGGAAGCATTTATCCCGGAATCTGACCTGGCTGTCGTGGAGAACCTGGATTTTCTGGAAAACTACGACCTCATCAAGCAGTTCGAAGCTGACGCGGCCAGCGCCGAGATGCTGGATTCAAGAAGGAACTAATGAAACTCCTGGATCGTCGTCACTTTCTCTGGATGTGCGCGGGGCCGTTCCTCCTCGGAAGCGTAGGGGTGCGTTTGGCCGCGGCGGAATCGGAGCGCGAAGAGGCGCGCAAGCCTCCCGCGGACACCCGTCCCAATCCCCGCCGCAACCTCAGTCCCGAAGAGAGGCGCGAGCTGCAGGATCGGTACCGGCGCTTCAAGGACTTGCCGCCTGAACAGCAGGAGCATCTCAGGCGGCGCCTTGAAGAGTTCCGCAACCTTCCCGAAGATCAGCAGCGACGACTCAAAAGACGCCACGAGGCGCTCCAACAGTTGAGTCCTGAACAGAGGCGCCGGTTCGAAAGGTTGGCCGAGCGACTCAGGAGGATGCCGCCGCAACGCCGGCGACGGCTGTTGCACCGGTTCAGGGCGCTCCAGCAACTGCCCCCCGACAGACGGGAGGAGGAACTGGCCAGGAGCCCTTTCTGGCGGAACCTTGACCCCAGAGACCGCCAGGCCTTCCTGGATCTGCTACCACGCATTCTCCAGAAACGCCCCCCCACAAGCGACTAAGCCGTGCAGATTCAGCCCCTGCGGGTCGAGACCCCAACTCGGTGCCGCCGGCTCCTCCGATGGGCCAGGGCGCTGTCTGGTTTTGACTTGAAAAAGCCTATCCCCTTTCGTATCCTTCTTCTGCCCTTGACTTTAGAGTAGAACTCTAGAGTGGGTGAGGCGTTCCGAGGCTCACGAATATTCCAACACCGGAGTTCCAGTCATTGGGCCTCCTCCAATCTCGAGTAACGTCCGATCATCCTTCAGGTGAAGCGATCTTGAACGGCCCGGATTTCCTGGCTCAGAAGTCGTGCGCGAACGGAGGCTTGGTGTTTGTCCGCATGGAAGAGGCTTTGACCGGCCGTCGATCGTTCCGCTTAGCGGCCCACTTCGCCTGGAACTCCCAGGCCTTCTCGGAACGCGCCTATCGACTGGTCGGGGTCAGCCTGCTGCGATTGCTGAGGCCCGCCGTATCCTTTGGATCCCGCAAGGATGCAGCTCGCGTCTATCCCTGGGCTCTGCGCGGAATGAGTCGGGACAGACTGGATCTGCTGGGAGAGGAGTACTTTCAGTATGTGCTCCGCCCCCGCCTGAGGAGTGAAGGTCTGAAACTCGTTGAGAATCTTCAGAAGGAAGGACACCAGGTCGTCCCGATTACCTTCGAACTGGAGCACGTGGCCCGTCCCTTGGCCGAACATTTAGGTCTCCGCCACATCGTTTGCAACCGCCTGGAATTCCGAGACGATCTGGCCACCGGTCGGTTATTGAACCCCGTGGTGCCTCTGCCGGACTTCAGGGCCGAGATTGAAGCGCCGGGATCGGGAAATTGGCGGCTGAGTGACAGCGACCTCAGACAGGAGCTGCAGATCGACGGCGAAAGCCCCTTTCTAGTCCCGACCGAACGATGGGTGCGATCCAGGAAGCTGCCGGCCGTCTCGTTCGGCAGCGCGCAGGGGCGGCTGGAGGCGCTCTCCGTTCGTCAGGCACTCTCCGGAAAGAGCCTTCTCATCATCGGCACGACCGGCTTTATCGGGAAAGTTCTGCTCTCGATCCTGCTGGAGGAACTGCCCACCGCGGGAAGAATCATCCTCCTGATCCGGCGTCAGGGGAGCCGCACGGCCTTGCAGCGCTTCGAAAAGTTTGTAGCCGAATCTCCTGTCTTCAAGGCCCTCCACGAAAAGTACGGCGAAGGCCTGGGGGATTTTCTGGCGGAGCGCATTGAGGTGCTGGAAGGAGACGTGGCCGAACCCCAGCTGGGCCTCGATGCCGCCACCGTCAATCGCCTCCGCGACCGGCTGGATCTGATCATCAACTCGTCGGGGCTCACCGACTTCAATCCCGACCTGCGACTGGCCATGGCCACCAACGTGGACTGTGCCGTGCACCTGGTTGACTTCCTGCGGAGCTGCAGCAAGGCCGGATTGATTCATGTCTCCACCTGCTTCGTCAACGGCCGTACGGAAGGACGCGTGGCCGAGGAGATCCAACCCAACTACACCCCGAAAGGGAGTAAGAACTTCGACGCCCGTCAGGAGTGGCAGCTCCTGCACGAGACCATTGCCAGGCTGGAGCGCGAAGCGGAGGGGGAGGAACTGAGCAAGTCCTTCCATGCCGAGGCATTGGCGCGCTCCACCCGCCATAGCGAAGGGGCTCGCGACCTGCGCGCCCTTGAACAGCTGGCGCGCAAGATCCGGGGCCGGTGGGTTCGAGATCGGCTGATCGAGATCGGCATCGAGCGCGCCGCCCAGTGGGGCTGGCCGAACATCTATACCTATACCAAAAGTCTTGGGGAGTCCCTGCTGGCCTTGAACGGAGAAGGATTGCCCATCGCCATCGTCAGGCCGTCAATCGTGGAGTCCTCCCTCACCCAGCCGTTCCGGGG
Source organism: Acidobacteriota bacterium (assembly GCA_040753175.1). Classification (GTDB taxonomy): domain Bacteria; phylum Acidobacteriota; class Terriglobia; order Versatilivoradales; family Versatilivoraceae; genus JBFMEW01. The sequence goes on from JBFMEW010000012.1 coordinate 53,042, forward strand.
ATGGAATGAAGGAGTCAATACCACCGCTCCGCTGTCGTATCTGCTGGGCACCTATTTCCGGCAGTTACCTTCGAACAAACGCAAGAGGCTGGACGTGATTCCCGTAGATCTGGTTTGCCGGGGAATCACGCTCGTTGCGGCAGCGGTGGTGCTCCGGCGGTACGAAAAGGTCTACCAACTGGCTACGTCCGCCACTAACCCGTCGGACATGAGGCGGGCGATCGAACTCACCTGCCTGGCTCATCGTAAGCATTACCGCTCTTTAGAGGGCCTCGAGCACTGGCTGCGAAGCCGCTTCGACACCATTCCGGTCTCCAAGCAGCGGTACCGAAATGTGTCGCTCCCCCGCTTTCAAAGGGTTCTGGGCTGGACGGACCGAGTGCTCTCGGCACTGGCCTTGAATCGCGAGTCTCTGCAGCGGAAACAGCGCGCCCTGGAGAAGGTGCAAAAAGTCATCGAACTCTACGAGCCCTTCATTCTGGACAATGAGTATTACTTCGCCGCGGATCACATCAAGCTTCTGGACCGGGCCCTGGTCGAGGACGAACGGGACCGGTTCGGCTACGACTCGGAATCGATCGACTGGTACGATTATTGGATCAACCTGCATGTCCCGGCTCTGCGACGCTGGACCTACCCTCTCATCGAGGGACGGCGTCCCGAAACGGGCCTGCTGCCGCGCAATTTCAAGTTGCCCGTCCGGTCCGAGCTCGCATCGAATCTTTCCCCCGTTTCCGATTCGGAACCTCTGCGCAACAACCTCCAGCACGTTGTGCCGGGAGGATCCTGACCTTCCATGACCAGCTTTATCACCGGTTCCACAGGGTATTTGGGTGCTCATGTTGCTTTCCTTTTGTCGACGGTTCACGGCGAACGTCTGAACCTGCTGGTGCGTGCTCCGGACCGCGCAGCGGCGAAGCTCCGCTTGTGGAAGGCCCTGCAACTGCACCTCGACTTCGAACAGTTCCAAAATGTGCTGAACGACCGCCTGGAGATTTTTCTGGGAGACATCACGCTGCCGCACTTTGGGTTGGATTCCTCCAGCTATTCGCGTCTCATTCAAACCACGGATTCGGTCGTGCACTGCGCCGCCTCGTTGAACCGCAAGTCGGAGAAGACCTGCCTGAACGTCAACCTGCGAGGCACGCTGGAAGTGATCAAGTTTGCGTCCAAGGCCCACGCGGACCACGGCCTGAGACGGTTCAGCCACGTGAGCACCGTGGCCGTGGCCGGCGTCCGTCAGGATGAGGTGGTGCGCGAAGACCAGGCCATCGACTGGAACCGCTCGGACTACGATCCCTATGCCCGCACCAAGAAGTTCTGCGAACACATGCTCCGGGATCTTCTTCCCAACGTGCCGCTGACCATTTTCCGCCCCAGTATTGTTCTGGGCGACAGTCGCTACCCTCAGACGACTCAGTTCGACATGGTGGAAGCTTTTGTCTTCCTGGCCAAACGGGCTGTGCTCCCTTTGCGGCCCAATGATCGCCTCGACATTGTTCCGGTGAACTTCGTCGCCGAATCCATCGCCACTCTGCATTGCAAAGAACGACCGCTTCACGACACCTATCACTTGTCTTCGGGGGAAGCCTCCCAAACCTGCCGGGAGATTACTCGAGCCCTGACCTCCTCAACCGGCAAGCGCGGCCCCCTGTTCGTGCCGGTCCTGCTCACCCCGTTTAACGCTGCCGTCAACTGGCTTTCCAATCGTCGCGGCACCACGGTCGGCCATCTGGCCTCATTGCTCAAAGTGTTCCTGCCTTACCTGGTATGGAACACCGTGTTCGACAATAGCCGCGTGGTGAACGAGACGCACCAGGCTCCGGCCCGCTTTACGGATTATTGCTATCCGCTCTACGAATTCTCGGTGCAAAATCGCTTCAGCTATCCCTACCAGGAATGGCCGTCGAGTGAGGAGAGGGTCGCCCGATGATGGATTTGGTGCTGGGAGGCTGGGTGAGCGCTGCCGTGGAGCTGACCAAGATCCGTTGGATGCTCGGTCAGGGGGAGCCTTGGTCACCAGGCACGCCGCTGAAGCTCCTGTTCGCCGGTTACAACGGCAATCGCAATACCGGTGCGGACGTGCGGGTCGAGGAGATGATTCGGCAGATCCGGCACATTCTGGGGCCCGAGCGGCTGGACCTTAGCGTGCTTTCGCACAACCTGAGTCTGTCTCAAGGCTATTTCGACGGTGCCCGTCAGGTGAAACTGCCCGACGTGTTCCCACCCTTTTTGTTCTCCGAAGTGAGCCGATATCACGGGATCGTGGCCTGTGAAGGCTCCATGTTCAAGAGCAAGTTCGCCAACGCGCTGACCGTAATGATGATCGGTTCACTGGGCGTGGCGGCAGCCCAAAACCGGCTTTCCATCGGATACGGAGCCGAGGCCGGCCAAATGGACGCCTTTTTGCGGCGCATGTGCCGGCGCTACTGCGGCGATTCTCTGGTGATTACCCGCAACGAAGAATCCCAGGCCGTCCTGGGCAAGCTCAGCGTGCCGACCGAGCTCGGCACCGACACGGCTTGGACTTTCACGTCCTTGCCGTCGGAATACGGCCAGCAACAGCTGCGCCGGGCCGGCTGGGATGGAGCCACACCCGTGCTGGGGCTTTGCCCCATCAATCCGTTCTGGTGGCCGGTGAGACCCTCCCTGGCGAAGCTGACCTTGCGGAAAGCCTTTGATGCCTATCGCGACAGCCACTATCGTTCTCTGTACTTTCATCATGACGGGCCGGACGTCCGGATCCGTTTTGAGCGGTACCTGCGAGAATTTGCCAAAGGGGTGACTGCGTTCCGCCGCGAGCAGCGCGTGTTTCCAGTACTGATTGGAATGGAAGCCCTGGACCGACGAGCCTGCGAGCACATGGCGGAATTCCTAGGCGGCGTTCCGCTTTTCATCTCGGACCAGTACGACATGTACCAACTGGTCAGCATTCTGCGCTGCTGTCACCTTCTGGTCTCCTCCCGCTACCACGGTATCGTCACCTGCATGCCGGCCTTGGTGCCCTCGGCCGGCATCACCATGGACGAGCGAATCCGCAATCTGATGCGGGAGCGGGGACACCCGGAGCTGTTTCTGGAAGTCGACGATCCCGATCTCGAAGCCAGGGTCCAGGAGTTGCTGAGAACCTTGTTGCGGGACCGGGAGCGGATCCAGTCGGGCATCGGTCGCAGCGTGGTCCGAAACCTCAAGCTGATGGCCAAGATGGGAGTGTACTTTCAGGAACACCTGCAGCAACGCTACCCCGATTTCCCGATGCGCGAGGATCTCTTGAGCTGGACCGACTACCTGCCTCCGCTCGGTCCGGAGCTTGCCGCTCTTATAGAGCAGTACGAACCGTCGCCGCGGGTGATGACGGCGACCTGAAGGAAAGTCTGGCGCAAAGAAAGAGGTGGCAGAGGGTCCCTGACTCCCGTAGGGTTTCGGAAGCCCTCTGTTTCCTGATTTGTCCCGAGAACCTATGAACTTCCTGGAGACGATTTTCCAGAACCTCGCCGAGCTGTCTGACAAGCCGGTTCTCTACGAAGTCCGCGAAGGGCGGATGGTTCCGACCACCGCTCGAGAATTGAGCGCGCTGATTGCGGCCGCTCGCAAGACGTTGCGCCGGCATGGCATTCAGGCCGGCGATCGCTGTGTGCTGCTGGCCCCAAACAGCATCCAATGGGTGGCCCTGGATCTGGCCATCATGGCCGAAGGCGGGATTGTCGTGCCCCTTTACTCCAGACAGGCCCCGGAAGAGCTGGCTGCGATGATCCTCGACTGTGAGCCGGCCCTGGTGTGCTGCGGCAGTGCCGAGCTGCGTGAGGCGGTGCTCAGCCGATGTCCAGAGGAACTCCCCTGTCTTTTACTCCCCGAGATGTTGGCTGGGTCCGGCGACGAGGGTCTGCCGGACCTGCCGGCTGCCCGCCCCGGCAGCGACGTGGTCACCATCATCTACACCTCGGGAACCTCCGGCGATGCCAAGGGCGTGATGCTCACCCTCTCCAATATCAGCTTCATGCTCAATCCCACCTGCCGCAGGCTGGACGAGCTGATGGCCGATGTCACCAAGACGGGCGACGATCGGGTGTTTCACTACCTTCCCTTTTGCTTCGCCGGCTCCTGGATCCTCCTGCTCACCTGCCTGCACCGAAAAACGCCCTTGATGATCTCGACGGATCTCAACCGGCTGGCCGACGAACTGAAGGTGGCGGCACCGCACTACTTTCTGAATGTTCCCGCCTTGCTGGAGCGTATTCGAAATGGGGTTCAGACTCAGCTGAAAGAAAAGGGAGGAATCGGCTTGACCCTGTTTCGTAACGGGCAGTCCGCCTGGCTGAGAAAACAACAAGGTGGCGCCCGGGCGATCGATTGGTTGTGGCTCTTCCTGGCTTCCAAACTGGTCTTTTCGAAGATTCGAGCCAAGATCGGGCCCAATTTGCGGGCGTTGATCTGCGGATCTGCCCCGCTCGCCGAAGACGCCCAGCTCTTCTTCCAGATGATTGGTATCCCCGTCCTGCAAGTCTACGGCCTGACCGAGACGACCGCGATCTGCACCCTGGACGACGTTCACGACGTCACCGTGGGGCGCGTGGGCCCCGCCATTCCCGGCATCGAGATGAAGTTGGGCCGGGACCAGGAGATTCTGGTGCGGGGTCCCAATATCTTCCCCGGCTATTGGCGGCGCCCGGAGGCGACCGCTGAGATGATCCGCGACGGTTGGCTGCATACCGGCGACCAGGGCGAGGTCGACGAAAAGGGAAACTGGAAGATCGTAGGTCGAATCAAGAATCTTCTCATCACCAGCGGAGGGCACAACGTCAGTCCGGAACCGCTTGAGCAGAGGCTGCAGAGCGCGCTGCCCCAGGCGGAACACGTCATGGTTGTGGGCAACAACCGAAAATTCCTTTGCGCCCTGGTCACCGGCAAACACGCTGAGGCGGACGTGCACAAGGCTGTCGAGGAGCTCAACCGACAGCTGCCGCATTACCGCCAAATCCGGAGATTCCTGCTGTGTCAGGAGCCCTTTACGCCGGAGAACGGATTGCTCACTGCCAATCGCAAACTGAAGCGGGCGGCCATCGAAGCCCGCTATCGCCGGGAACTCGACGAACTCTACCGGGAGGCGGAGGATCGCGCCGGCGCGGCGTCTCCTTCGCGGTCATGACAAACAAGCCCGAAGCCCGGACTGGACGGCCTGGAACCGCTGGGGAGCTGACGAGGGCGGTGGGAGTTTGGACGTTGCTGGCCTTGATTCAGGCCACCGCCTGGGGGTGGCACCAGCTGGACCGCTATTGGCGCGAACCCGCGCGGGCCCTGGTGATGCCGCTCTGGCTGGCGGTGATGATTGGCGGGGTAGCCTGGAAAACCCGTTCCAGCGCGGCGTCCGGACGGAAGGAGCTGCGCCGCCATCGGATGCTGATCTGGTGGCTGCTGCCCGTGATGGCTTTGTGGTACGTGTGGCTGCCTTTCTCCGACGCGGCGCGCTCCGAAGGCGCCGTCAATGCCGCCGTGCGCTGGATGGGGCTGATGCTGTTTGGCGGCGGATTGTTCTTACGGCTCGCCGCCATTCGGGCTCAAGGAAGCCAGTTCAGCGTGGCCGTCACCATTCAGCCGGGACACCGGCTGGCAGTCAGCGGTCCCTACCAATGGATCCGTCACCCCGCCTATGCCGGGTTCATCGGAGCGGTGCTGGGTTTTTCGCTGGTGTTTGGGGCGGTCGGGGTTGGTATCATGGTCACCGTCGGCGTTTGGCTGTGGATGGAAGACCGCATTCGAGACGAGGAGCGGTTGCTGGCCGAAGAGTTCGGTGAGGCTTACGCGACCTACCGGGCGCGCACTCGAAAGCTGATTCCATTTCTTTACTGAAGCGGCCTTCGCCGGCCAACCGGGAGGACAACCAGGTTCAATGATCGACTCGTTCAAGGGCCAAACACTTTCCTGGGAGTTGCAGGGATCGACTCTGGAAGTCGCTTTGCACCACCCCCCTTGCAATGAGATTGGCTCGGTGACCTTGGACGAGTTGGACCGCTTGAGCCGGCTGGTGGAGAGCGCGGACCTCCCTGCCCGGGCTCTGATCATATACAGCAGCCTCGCCTCCGGATTCAGTGCCGGAGCGGATCTGCGAGAGCTGTTTACGCGCATTCAGGCTTTGGACCGAGCCGAACGCGCCCGGGGAGTGCGCACCTTCATCGAACGCATTCACGAGGTGTTCGACAGGCTGGATGCTTGCCCGCTGGTCACCATTGCGGCCGTACACGGTGTGGTGTTTGGCGGCGGTTTCGAACTGGCCCTCACCTGCGATATGATCGTGGCCGATCGCACTGCCCGCTTCTGCTTTCCGGAGTTGAGGCTGGGCTTGATTCCCGGCTTCGGCGGCATCCCGCGACTGAAGCGCGATATCGGCAATAGTCTCATCCGAGATATCCTGCTGACCGGACGCAGCGTCAACTCCAGCAAGGCCGCCGCGGTAGGGCTGGTCAGTCAATTGGTGGCTCCAGGTGAGGCCTTGCGGGTGGCCAGAACGGTGGCCAACCAAGTCGGGAAAGTGGATGCCCCCGCCACGCGGGCAGCCAAAACCTTCATCAAGCCGGTGCCGCGCGAGGAGCTGCACCGCGAAATCGAGATCTTTTGCGACCTCTTCAACCGCCCGGAGGTGGAAGCGGCCCTGCGCAAGTTTGTCGAAAGCACGGACGTTCAACCCTACCTGCCTTAAGGCCGGATCGGGATAAAAGAAAAATCATCATGCCCACACTGGAACAAACACTCGAACAATTGATTAACCTGGCTTCCCTGCATTTCAAGGTTCCCGCCGACCGGTTGAAGCCGGATGATGACTTCTTCAAGACGCTCCAAATCAACAGCCTGCAGGCTCTGGCCTTACTGACGCGCCTGGAGTCGCATTTCAACGTGGAGTTGCCGGACTACGAACTCCAGGGCGTGTCCGATTTCCGGACTCTGGCTGAGCGCATCCACTCCCGCCTGTGATGAAGCGCCGCGCGCCCGATCTGTCCCCCTACCAGTCGCTGGGCGAAGCGCTGCGCGCCTCCCTGGCGAAATGGGACGCTCACACGGCCTTGATTGAAGCGGACCGCGAGAGGGAGAACTGCCGCCTGTCCTACCGGGACTTCAACCGGCTGGCGCTGCCGGTGGCCCACGCCCTCCAGTCGGCGGGATTTCGGGAAGGCCAACATGCCGCCATGATCATGTCCAATCAGTCCAAGTGGCTCATCAGCGCCTACGCCATCTTCCATGCCGGAGGCGTGTTGGTGCCCTTGGACTTCAAGCTGACCGCAGCGGAGCATCTGCCCTTGTTGCGGCACGCCGAAGTGAGCGCCCTCATCGTCGAATACCCTCTCTGGCGAAACCTCACGCGGCACAGCGAGTTTTCCTCGCTCTCCATTCCGACTGTCTTGGTCACCGAAGCCCCTCCCAACGCCGATCTGGCTGGGGCTGAGCGGTGGGAGGACTGCCGCAGCTCCGTTGAGCCTTCCTTCGTTCCACGAAGGCGCCAGGACCTGGCCTGCATCGTTTACTCTTCCGGCACCGGGGGACGGCCCAAGGGCTGCATGTTGACGCACGACAATTACCTGGAGCAGTGCCAGGCGCTGATGGAGTGGTACCCTTTCTGGCCGGGAGTCCGCTACCTCAGCATCCTGCCCACCAATCACGCGATTGATTTCATGGTGGGCTTCATTGGGCCTTTCGTTTGTGGAGCCACGGTGGTTCACCTGCGCACGCTGCGACCGGAGTACCTGAAGGAGGCGTTTCCGCGGTTCAAGGTCACTTATGTCAGCGTCGTGCCGATGGTTCTCAAAGCCCTGCAGGCCGGTTTGCAGAACCGATTCGCGGAACTGCCGGGCTACCGCCGCCGGCTGTTGCGGGTCCTGACCGCGGTCAACCGGGCCCTGACCCGCAACCGCCCAAACCTGGCCCTCAGCCGGCTTCTGCTTCCTCAGATTCATCGCGCCTTTGGAGGAGAGTTGCTGGCCATCATCACCGGCGGGGCTTTCGTGGAGCCTGCAGTCCTGCAGTTCTTCTACGATCTCGGCCTCCCCGTCGCCAACGGATACGGCCTGACCGAGGCAGGCACGGCCATTACCGTCAACGACCTGCGGCCCTTCCGAGCCGACACCGTGGGCAAGCCTCTGCCCGGCGTGGAGATCCGGATCGTCGCCCCCGGCCGCGACGGCGTGGGGCAGGTGGCCACACGCAGCCGCATGGTCATGGCCGGATACTTCAAGGATCCCGATCTCACGGCGGAAACCCTGGTGGATGGCTGGTTGATGACGGGAGACCTGGGACGGATCGATTCCAGCGGGCACTTGCAGTTGGTGGGCCGACTGAAGAACATGATCGTCACGGAAGGCGGGAAGAATATCTACCCGGAAGATATCGAAGCATCCTTCGACGGCCTGCCCGTCAAAGAATATGCGGTCTTCGCCTTGAATTACGTTTGGAAGGCCCGCAGCATGACGGGCGAGCAGCTCATGATTGTCCTGCACGCCGAGGCAGGACGGGAAGTGGGACCCGACGTCATCGACGAGCTGCAGCGCCGTAACCGGCAATTGGCGGACTTCAAGCGGGTGAGCCGCTACGCGGTCTGGGACCAGGACTTCCCCAGAACGGCATCGATGAAGGTCAAGCGCGGCGTTTTGGCCGAGCAGGTCGCTTCGCGGCTGGATCAAGCTCGCGACCTGAAAGAGCTTTAGAAACCCCTTGTCGAGCCGTCGATCCGCTTCGGCCCGGTCTTTTTGATTTTTGAGCTTCGGCTCCGGCGAGCAATTCATCTCCATGGATTCTTATCTGGCCATCGTCAATCCGGCTGCCGGAGGCGGTCGCTGCGGCCGCCTGGCCGAAGCCACCATCCAGGGGCTGCAGGCCCAGGGAGTGCCGATCCAGACGGTTCGCACCTCGGGCGCCGGCGAAGCCACGCGTTTGGCACGCGAGGCCTATTCGAGCGGGTACCGCCGCTTCCTGGCGGTGGGCGGAGATGGCACCAGCTTTGAGATCGTCAACGGCCTGTTTCCGCGGGATGGCAATGCCGGCTCGCCGACCCTGGGCTTCCTTCCTTTGGGCACCGGCAATTCCTTTCTGAAGGACTTTTCCAACCAGGGTTTGGAATTTTCCCTGTCTGCCATCCGGGCGGGACGGCGACGCCCCTGCGACGTGGTGCGCCTGGTGCATCGCGAAGGAGAATTCCACTATATCAACCTGCTCAGCTTCGGATTCACGGCCGAAGCCGGACTGCTCACCAACCGGCGCTTCAAGCGCCTGGGAGAGGCAGGATACCTGCTGGCCACCCTGACCTGTTGGGTTCGGCTCCATTTTCCGGTCTTCCCGTTTCGCCTGGATGAGCAATCCGATTGGGACACTCGCCCCTGCACCTATCTGACGTTTTCCAACAGTCGATACACCGGCGGAAAACTCATGATCGCTCCCAACGCCGATACCTGCGATGGCCTGGTGGAAGTGACGCGAGTGGGGCCCATCGGCCGTTTCGACTTTCTGCGGACGTTTCCGCGGATCTTTAGCGGAAGTCACATGCAACACCCGGTGATCTCAGGCACGGCGGCCCGAACCGTGGAGTTTCGCCTGCCTGAGCCCATCGACATCATGATCGACGGCGAAGTGCTTCGCTGCCATCCGGAGCGAATTGAGGTGCTGCCGGGAGCACTCGAGGTGGTGGTCTAAACGTTGTGATGGCGGTCCGGAGAGCACCTCGCCAGACCATATTCCTGGATTTCCCTATGAACTCCGCCGTACCGGCTTCCTCTCACAACTCATCATTGAAAGAGGCTTATCTGGTCGTTCGCAGCGCGTTTCTCTGGCTCATCAGCGCCCTGCACTTCTTCACGGTCTGCACGTTCCTGGTGATCTTGGGGATCTTCTTCGACCCCCGCTGGAACGACTGGCCGCAGCGCTGGTTCTTCCGCAACATCCTGAGGCTGGCGGGAGTGGGATTCGAAGTGAAGCACGCTCCCGGATTCGATCGCGAGCGCACCAGTATCTTCATCTGTAATCACGTGAACCTTTTCGACGCGTTTGTGATTTACTCGGCCATTCCCCAATTCGTTCGCGGCCTGGAGCTGGAGTCACACTTCAAGATTCCCGCCTACGGCTGGATGATGAAACGCTTCGGCAACATCCCGGTCAGCCGCGGCGGGGGCGCCTCGCAATTCAAGAAAACGCTCGAACAGGTTGGCTCGCACCTGAAAAACGGGATCAGCGTCATCGTTTTCGCCGAAGGCACTCGCACGCTGGATGGCCGGGTCGGTCCGTTTCAGAAGGGCGGTTTCGTCATGGCCCATCATCTCGGCGCGCCGATTGTGCCCATGAGCATCTGCGGCTCTTTTCAATTCAATCGGAAAGGAAGCTGGATGCTTCGTCCTTCCAAGATCACCGTTCACCTTCACGACACCATCGAGACCCAAGACCTGCCTAAAAGCCAGCTGGAGGCCTTGATCGAGCGGGTTCACCGGATTGTGGCGGAGCCTGTGGAACAGTCACTCGGTTCCAACCGGAATTGAGGCCATTGAAAGCGGCGCCAGGAACGGCCGGGGGGGGCCCTCTGCCTTCCCTTCCCTGGCCCTGCTGTCCCAAGGGCGGGTGAGGGGGCCTGTCTCGAGCTGCGTGCCCACAGGACGGGTGAGGGTTCTTTTCGACTGAAGCGTCGGTGAGGGCCCACGGCACCGGTCCCTGAAAAACCGGCAGGGATGTCTCAGGCAGGATTCTGGCCGGCCGGCCGACGCCCTCTTTCCTGTTTGGTCTTGCGGGCCAGTTCGAAGCCGATGGAATTGAGTCTGTGGCGCCGTTGCCGATTGCGGATGCGGCGCATGCGGAGCAAGTCTTCCGGATAGTCGCCCCTCAGCAGGACCGCCAGTTTCTTGTCGTGCCAGCGACCGGTGCTCTGGCGAACATAGTTGGCCAGTTCCCGGAGCGATTCCTCGATCACCGGCTTTGCAGAGAGCAGGCGAGCCTTTCCCAGCACCTTCAACCGCTGCAGCAACTTTCGGGGATCGGCCCCCTTTTGGCAGAGGTAGATGAGGGCATACAACCTCTCTTCATCTTCCTCGCTGAAGTCGGAATAGAGTTCGTCGAAGACGCGGGCTTCGGGCTCGCCGGAAAGATCGCCCAAACCTTTCAAACGGCGCTTGGCTTTGGCCGGCAGCCATTTTTCACCGGTCAAGGTTCGATAGGTCTTGGTGCGGCGGTGTGAGAAATGCTGTGGCTCAGGCCACTTCGGCGGTGTCTCGCGCGGGCTGTCCATCTTGGCTGCCCCTGTCTGCGGCGGTCCGGCAAGGGGAATGGGCCGCAGAAGCCTTGCTCCGAAATCGAAACGCCGGGCCACAGCGAACTTGAGACACCCAATGCGGGATTCGGTATTCCGACTTCGGTTTTGCCCTCTCATCCGCCTGCCGTTCAAGAAGCGTGGCTGAGTGGTGACTGGTCCGGAGCAGGCGTCAAAACAAGAGTGAAAGGAGGATTCCAGATAGGCAAGAGCATACCACCCGGCGGCCGAAAGGCCAAGCCCTCGGGGGAAGAGGACCCGAAGGCAGGGACGCGGGAGAAGTGACGCGAACCTCTCCACTCGGCAAGCTGACCGGTTTGTTTAACGCTGGCTCCGGCACGGGATGATCGGCCCGCGACGACCGCGACCACTCGGCCGCCCCGCTATATCAGACGTTTCAGGGCGGTGCGGGCCAGCGTTATCTGTGGCAGGCTGGCGTTGGAGGCTTCGAAGTGGCTTAGAAAGTCCTGGTACGAGTTGATCGCGTCGTTCTTCTTGCCCTGCCGTTCCAGAACTCTCCCGAGATAATACTTTGCCAGAATGTAGGTCAGGAAGCTCCGCGACTGGAGAGAGTGTGCAGTTCCCCAGCACCTTTGGGCCAACTGCGCAAATCGGAGGTAACGTTCGGCTTCATCGAACATCCCCATCTCCAGATAGCCGCGACCCACCGCCAGGGCCGACCAATCGGCAAAGCGATCGCCTAACTGGGCCCATCTCGAAATCACGTCCGGCCAATTGTCCGCATGGGCAGCTGCCTGGAAGCGATGCAGCTGAACCAACTGTTCGGCCAAATAGTCACCCACAAACGGCATCAGACACGCCCGCAGGATGGCGAACTCCTTCTCGGCCGCGGCGTCATTCTCCATGAGGAGGTGCGCGGTGGCCCTCAACCCCGCCGCCCAAGGTGAAGCCATGCGTTGCGCGATCGCCAACACTTTCTGAGGGCGGTACTGCTCAAACAAAACTTGGCTGAGCTTCGCCATGGGACCGATGGCCAGCACAGAATTCTTCTCGATGTAGATTTGTGCGGCTTCCCTGTACCGGGCCGCGGCAAGGTCCAGTTGTCCCCGACCTACCATGACGTCGCCCAAAACGCTGACTGAGACGGTACTGGCTTCCTGCTCAGAGGCTGACTGAAGAGTCGCCTCGGCCAGCGCGTACTTGCCCTGATGCAGGCGGGCGATGGCGATCTTGCAGGGTGTGAGCGCAAACACGGCTCGCTTCGACTCCAGGTTCCTGGTATAGGCCGCGATGGCCTCCTCAAATTTGCCGTTCATGGACAACACGTCTCCCCGGCTGTCCATTGGATTCGGATCGTTCGGCGGAAGCAGCGCGGCATAGCGATCCAGGGAGGTCAAAGCCTGGGCCAGGTCTCCTTGGAACGCCTGGCAGTACGCCAGTAAGTTGTAAGCCATGGCTCGCTGGTCATCGAGACGTAACAGAGCCTCGTACACGGTCCGGGCTTCAGCATATCTGAATTCGCTGATGCGGATCGTACCTAGAAGAAGGCGAGGCTCAATTTCCAAAGGGAATTCCTGCACAGCGGTCTCTGCGATGCGCTCGGCTTCGTCGGAATATCCTTCGGAAAGCGAGACCTCGGCTTGAATCAACAATTTCTGCAGCCGAGGCAGCGGCAAGCGTTCCGCCAGTTCCGCCGCTCGCAGCTTGGTTTGCCGCGCCAATAAGAGGTCTTCGGTGAGGCTCGTTGCTCGCGCGAGCCGGTAATAGGCCATGGCAAACTGAGGATCGAGTTCAGTAGCCCGTCGGAAGGCGCGGATGGCTTCCTCGGCGAGGAACCGGTCGGAGTAGCCCAAGCCCTCCTCGTAGGCACGAAGTGCCTCCAAGTTGGCCGTGAGACTGGCGGCAACATTGGGCTTGGTCAGCTCTTCGCCGGGCATCAGTCGTCCTAAAATATCGATCGTTGTCTGATCGACCATCCCGAAGACAGCCTGTGCGTTGGCACCCTCGACTTTTTCAGCAATGAGGACCTTGCCGGAATGGGTTTCTTGAACACGAAGATCCAGGCGAAGGCGCGACCCCACCTTTAAGAGCGCACCACTCACGAACAAGTCGGCTCGTGCCTCTCGGGCCACCTCTTGAGCTTCACCGGCAGGCAACCTCCCCCCTTCCGCGCTTCGCCGGCGAATGAGACCACGAATCCTTTCAGTGGATATGACGTCCAGGTCTTGTGCCTGGGCCAGGTTAGTGGTCAGCAATTCGGCCACACCACGGTTCAACCATTCGATCGAGGGGTCTTGCGACAGGTTTTCGATTTCAACCACGGCCACCGTCCTGGGCTCGCCATGAGTGAGCCAGGTTCCCCGAAAACCCGGCAACTTTCGGCCTGCCAACCAAACGAGCCACAGAATGATGGCGGCTCCAACGAGACCCAGCGCCCACCGCCTCTTCAGGAACCGTTGCCCCGAGGGTTTGCTTGCCGTTTCAGGAACCGCCGCCACAGCCGACCGGCTGGAATCGGTGTCGCGCTTCAGGCGGTGCAAGTCCGACCGCAGATCCGCCGCAGTCTGGTAACGCAAGGTGCGGTCCTTCTCGAGAGCCTTGTTGATGACGTGCTCCAACTCAAGTGGGCATTCGGGGTTCAGGCGGACCGGGGCAGTGGGCGTCTTGTGCAGAACAGCATCGAAGATGGCAGCCGATGTCGCACCGGAGAAGGGAAGGTGCCCGGTGACCATTTCGTATAGCACCACACCAAAACTGAAAAGGTCCGTGCGCTGGTCGAGTTCTTCACCCAGGGCTTGTTCCGGTGACATATAGGCGATCGTCCCCAGCGCCGACCCGGGACTCGTCAAATGTTCGTCGGCGGTCGTTGTGGTCGGCTGAGCACTGGTGCCGGTGCCTTGCGGGCTGAGACGGGACAACTGTGACAACTTGGCCAGGCCGAAATCCAGGATCTTGGCCTGACCCCGTCTGGTCACGAAAAGATTGGCCGGCTTGATATCCCGATGGAGAATGCCTTTCGAGTGGGCTGCGTCCAGGGCGTCGGCGATCTGAATGGCCAGATCCAAAAGCACCTCCAGACGGAACGGCCTGCCTGCGATGTGCTGTTTGAGCGTCTGCCCTTCCAGCAATTCCATCACGATGAAGCGCTGGGCTTCCGCTTCATCGATGTCGTGGATGGTACAGATGTTGGGATGGTTCAAGGCCGATGCAGCACGAGCCTCGCCCTCGAGTCTTTCCAAGGCGTGCGAATCGCGGGAAAGCTCGTCAGAAAGGAATTTGAGGGCAACCTGCCTTCCGAGACGAATGTCTTCGGCCCTGTACACCACACCCATACCACCCCCGCCGAGTTTCTCCAGAATCCGGTAATGGGATATGGTCCTGCCGATCATGATGCCCCCCCAACGTGCGGCTCACGTCACCGCTCGGACGATTAGGTAGAGTCATCCAAGCCAAACCTGACGTCCTTGAAACCAATCAGCACAGAACGAATTCAGGCTGCCTCCCGCCAATCTGGACGAAACCTCGAAACGAAGATGGATGCGAGAGAGGAGAAGCGGACTCTCAGGAGCCTCCCAGTATTCTACCCCCATCATGAAGGCATTTGCATTCGCTGGCCTCGATTCTCTGGCGGGCCACGGCCACTCAGAAGCCCGGACCCGGCAGGACCGGGCTGAGCGCGATCATCCATGAGGCGGCTGGAGAGAGGTTAAAGAATGTGAAGGCTCTTCAGCTCGGGATGGCAGGTAGTGCTCGGGTAGGAATGTCTCCTGATAACCCAGCTGGACGCAGCGTTCACCTGGGCCTCCTGGTCCTGGACAGACAGCGGGCTCATTGCTGTTGTCTTGATCCCTTCTTCATCAGGTCTGAATGCTGCAGGCGAGCTTCTGTCAATTGCGTGCAAAGACCCTTCTTGCGAAAACCCTTGTTACTGACGGGTATGTGCAGGGCTCCATTTTCAGAGCGTCTGCAAATCCCTATCTGTCGCTGGATTCAGAGGAGCCAAAATTCACGGACAAGCCGAGGGCTTGTCAGCCATTAGCCAGGGGCGGCGCTCCGCGCCACCCCTGGAGCACGAGCCCCTCACCCAATCCCCACGACCCCATTGGGGTCGCAGACCGTTCGCCACGACGCTTCATGAAATTCCACGGCCGCCGGTACCCCTCCGAGGTGCGATTCACGTTGCCGTTGCCGCGCAGACGGTCGGCAGGACGCCGTTCAATCCAGATATCGAGTGTCAAAAGCCACGCCGGCCTTGCCCAGCAATCCCAACAGCTCCTCACGAAACGTGCTTTTAGGATGATGCCTTTCCTGATTCGCAATGTAGCCTTTCACCTGCTCGCAGGCCCTGGCGCTCACCGTAAACGCCGCATAACCCTCCTGCCAGGCAAACCGGCCTAGGCCGATCTCATCGTGCACCCACGCCGAGGAGGCTTTCTTCAGTTCCCTCATGAAATCTGCCAGACAATGGGTGGCCCTCAGCCCCACCAGCAGATGCACGTGGTCGGCAACACCCCCGATTGCCTCCGGGAACCCTCCCAAGCCCCCAACCGTTCCACGCAGGTATTCGTGCAAACGCGCCCGCCAGGATGCCTCAATCAGGAAAGCGCGTTCCTTGGTGCTGAACACCAGATGGTAGTGGAGGCTGAGATAGGTAGAACCCATAACGCATCACACACTGGCACCCCTCCGGGGTGCGAGTCGTGTTGGCCTTGCCAACCGGTGGTGGCGCTGCGCTTCACCACCGGCTAAACCCTGGCAAGCCGGCCGGCTTGCCGTTTGACTCCAGGTTCGTCGTCATTCGGTAGAACACACTCACCGCGCTCGGTTTCTCCCGAGCCCCACTCCACGGTCGTCGAACAACGCCAGACATCGACTGCGAGCTCGTCCGGTATTTCGCCGATCAAACCCAGTGCCAGGCATGGACTGCGGGCTCACCCAAGATTCCGGCGAGTCCCCACCCGATCTTGACACGGACGAGCCGAAGGCTTGTCCGCCATTAGCCAGGGGCGGCGCTCCGCGCGCCACCCCCGGAGGAAAGGTAGCTGAGGCGCCAATTCTTGAGCGACACCGCGTCGAAAAGCTCTGCCTCCAGGTTAGCTTGTTTCTTGAACCTGTTTCTTCCGCTGAAGGTCGCCAGCCTCACTGCCAACTCATCACTGAGCACTCCCAATCCCTTCTTCATCAGGTCTGCGATTCAAACAGATACTGGATTCTTGAGAAGATCGAGGAGTCTTAATCCCTTCTTCATCAGGTCTGCGATTCAAACTCTTGAATTAAGGTAAGCCCCTCCTCGGGTCGCTTGTCTTAATCCCTTCTTCATCAGGTCTGCGATTCAAACAGGAAGCGCAGCGTCCCCAGTAGTTATATATATATAGTCTTAATCCCTTCTTCATCAGGTCTGCGATTCAAACCCCGGTAATCCGGGTGTAATGCACAAGCCTGGTCCGTCTTAATCCCTTCTTCATCAGGTCTGCGATTCAAACATCATAAGGACAGACGATGGTGAAACCCCTTTCGGTCTTAATCCCTTCTTCATCAGGTCTGCGATTCAAACCTTACCAAGTGCAAGTCTCAGTCCGTTGCCCGTCTTAATCCCTTCTTCATCAGGTCTGCGATTCAAACAGCTGGGCAGATGGGGAAACTGCCCCATCTAAGTCTTAATCCCTTCTTCATCAGGTCTGCGATTCAAACCACGTAGGGCGTTCGAGCTAAGCCCTACTAACGTCTTAATCCCTTCTTCATCAGGTCTGCGATTCAAACACCTTGAGAGAGAACAACCGGAGAAAAAAACAGTCTTAATCCCTTCTTCATCAGGTCTGCGATTCAAACGGACAAGGCAATGCGTATGTACGGACATCCTGCCCACGTCTTAATCCCTTCTTCATCAGGTCTGCGATTCAAACAACCCGCCGCCGATTCGAAGACCATCTGAGGAAGGTCTTAATCCCTTCTTCATCAGGTCTGCGATTCAAACCATTCCGCTTCCGTGCCTGTGCTGGCCGAGCGTCTTAATCCCTTCTTCATCAGGTCTGCGATTCAAACGGGGGACTGGAATCTATCTAGACAAGGAGCCGCAGGTCTTAATCCCTTCTTCATCAGGTCTGCGATTCAAACATTAGGACAAAGCAATATCGACCGGGAGACTGGGAGTCTTAATCCCTTCTTCATCAGGTCTGCGATTCAAACAGTCGGTGGAAGTAAAGCCGACAACCGACAAGAGTTGTCTTAATCCCTTCTTCATCAGGTCTGCGATTCAAACTCTGGCCATGGTTGGTATCGGCCGACGCCAAGTCTTAATCCCTTCTTCATCAGGTCTGCGATTCAAACGAAACACCCCAATTAGAGCTTTGTGGAGGATGGCGTCTTAATCCCTTCTTCATCAGGTCTGCGATTCAAACAGTCCACCCACAGGACGCCTGCGAGGCCAGCCACGTCTTAATCCCTTCTTCATCAGGTCTGCGATTCAAACAGTGGCAATAAACGGATTTAACCAGGCACACCAGTCTTAATCCCTTCTTCATCAGGTCTGCGATTCAAACGATCGTGGTTGCAGAAACCACGAAGATCCGCCAAGTCTTAATCCCTTCTTCATCAGGTCTGCGATTCAAACAACAACGAAAATGACTTATGGCACCGAAACGCTGGTGTCTTAATCCCTTCTTCATCAGGTCTGCGATTCAAACGGCAGAAGATGAAGGCAGTATACCTTGACAGCGTCTTAATCCCTTCTTCATCAGGTCTGCGATTCAAACGGCAGAAGATGAAGGCAGTATACCTTGACAGCGTCTTAATCCCTTCTTCATCAGGTCTGCGATTCAAACTGGATCGATGTCTGAGGATGTCGAACCCATGCGTCTTAATCCCTTCTTCATCAGGTCTGCGATTCAAACTCAAAGACTTGAGGAAGGATTCCAATTTTCTTTTCTGTCTTAATCCCTTCTTCATCAGGTCTGCGATTCAAACCTCGGGTAAGTATGACTTTTCGGCTTGGCACGACGTCTTAATCCCTTCTTCATCAGGTCTGCGATTCAAACCGCTCGCCGCCGTATCCTCCCTCCCTTCAATGGGCTGGCGGGGCCGTTGCCAAGATTTTTGCGTGTCGGCAAGTTAACTCCCAAAATCATCTTCTTCTTCCTCGTCCGGGTCCACGATAATGCCAGTCTCGCTCACAGTCAACTCCCGAAGGAGTCGGTCCAGCCCGGAGGCCCCGACCATGACTCCCTCCGGCAAGGACTGCCTTCCGAGCATGGTTACTTCGCATCGATCGGGCAGGTGGTAGGCCCTGACGTCGTCGGCATCGGGTGCGATGATATCGGCGAGGCCGTCGAGCACGCCTTCAAGCCGCAGCTGGTTGCCGTGCAGGACAAACACGGAGTACTGCACCGGAATGGCGTGGCGCTTCAGGTAGCGATGCACGCGAACCAGGCGGCGGGGATCGGAAATGTCGTAGGCGATCAGCCAGTTACGGGATTCGGTATGACTCACAGGTCCTCCGATCGTACTCCAGGTAGGCGCGCACGATGCGAACGCTGGTGCGCAGCGAGCCCCGCGCCCCCAAGGGAACCCGCCAGCGATTGCCGGTTGGCTGGCCCGCCGCGGCACAGAGCCGCGCTACGGTTGCGGGAAATGCCAACGGCTCAGTCTGGCCATCAGGCTGCAAAGGGCCCACCTCCGTTTGCCGAGGGCTCAGGCCCATGACGGCCAGCAAGGCTTGCCGGCGCCACTCGGTCAGGCGGCGTTCGCGCTGGTCGGACCCGCCTTCGAAGGCAGCCGTCAGTTCCCGGCGGCTCGGCACTCCGGCGCGGCGAGCCAACACGTCTTCCAGCAAGCGGGCCTGCCACCAGCGCTCGAGGCGCAGGAGGTGGCTAAACAACCGGTATTCCTGGCGCTGCCAGGTTTCCGGATGGCGGGGCATGCCGATCGAGGCCAGCGCCGCGGCGATCTGGGCTGCGGCCAGTCCCAGCAGGTAGCGGTAGGAGCCGCCGGGACGGATGCCCCAGCGCCGGCACTGTTCCCGGCAGATCTGCTGCCAGACGTTCTCCTGCCGCCGTTCCACACAGCAGATGCCGAGATGGCGGACGGCTGCCTGCATTTCACAGCGCTCGGTCTCGCGGCGCCACCTGGTGTACCGCATTCGAAAGCGCGGAACGGCCAGCAGCTCTCCCAAGTGACGGGCCAGGCCGAGCGAGCCGGGCGTGCGGAAGAGCACGCGCACAAACCGCCCCCGGCGGTCGAGCACGGCCACGGGCTTGTGTTCGCGGAGGCAGGCCACCAGGGCCTCCGGCTGCCAGCGGACCGCCCCGACTGCGATCACGCGCGCGACCCGGGCCAGCGGGTAGTGACCGTCGGCCCGGGCCGGCCGGCGCACGCGCAGAGCCGGACCGTCCAGCCGCACCTCCAGTCCGTCGCCGCCTTCCAGGTAGAGTGCCTTCACGGTTCCTCCTCCTCCACGACGCTGAGCAAAACGGGAGCCTGCGAGCGCAGCTCTCTGGCCAGCAAGCGGCAATAGCCCCTCAGGCGGTTGGCGGTGGGGCGAAGAAACTCTTCAAAGTAGGCGTAGAACCGGGCCCGGCCGGTTTTCTCCAGCAGGCAGGCGCCTTTATCGAACCGGAAGTGCTCCGGGCGCAAGGCGCGGGAACGGAACATTTCCCACGTCCAGGCATCGACCAGGGGCCTGACCGGCTCCATCAGATCGCAAGCCAGCGACTCGCGGCCGAAGGCGATCTCGTGAAAGAAGCCCAGAAACGGGTCCAGGCCGGCCGCGTAAGCGGCACGCGCAGCCTCGAAATGCACCAGCGTGTAGGCCAGCGAGAGGCAGGCATTGACCGGGTCTCGCGGGGGGCGGCGGTTCCGGTTGCGAAAGCCCAGGGAGGGGGCGAACAGCGCGGTGTAGGCCCGAAAATAGGCCGCTTGGGCCGCCCCTTCCATTCCCCGCAGGCTCTCCAGGTTCAACGCCTCGCCGGCCATGCGGTCCCGCAGGGGGCGCAGCGATTGGAGCGCGTCGGAAATGGGCTTGCCGAGCTCGGCGCGAGCCGCCCGGACCCGCTGCAGCAATCGCTCCTGGCGGGCCACCTTGGCGCGCACGAAGCGCCGGGCCCAGGCCAGACGCCAGGAGGGTTCCTGAGTTTGCGCGTACTGGGCCAGGCGCAAGGTGGCATCGTTGTGGCGCCGCCCCTGGACCACAGCCAGACGCCGGCCGTACCGCCCGCTCAAGATCACGACGGCACAGCCGCTCTCGGCCAGCGCCCCGAGCACGCCGGAATCCAGCGCCGTGTGAGCCCGGATGACCAGCCGTTGGAGCAGCGCCAGCGGCACGCTGCGCCGGCGGCTGCCCCCTTCGTACAAGGCCAGCGCCGCACCGTCCAACCGAAGTTCCAATCCTTTGCGATCGAGATAGAGTGTCGTCATGGTCAGCCACAATAGAAGAAAGGAGGATCCTGAGGAGCCTCGCCCAGCCCCAGGGTGTGCACCCGCGAGCGGGGATCGAGCCGCATGAGCAAAACCCGATCTTCATCGGGATCGATCACCCCGCGCAGCTCCGCCAGCAGATGGCTTCGCTCGGCCGGCGTCAGAAAGCACTCGTAGGCCGACTTCTGCCCGCCGGTGGCGTGTCCTTTCACCAGCTTGAGGGCCGCGCGCAGCCGCTGCGCGCTGGAAATGTCGTAGGCTGCAATGTACAGGTCCCGATGGCTCATAGCATGACTCCGTCTGACGGCCAGACAGGGCCATCATAGGAGCAGCCGAGTCCATCAGCGATTTTGGCAAGCTTGCGAAGGGGGCCGGGGACCGGAAGCGGCCCGTCCCGGAAGTGGTGCCGGAGTTCAGCATGGCCCAGGGCCGGATCCCGATCTCTCCACCCCCAAGCTGAGAGGGGCCGGAAAAAAGGGGGCGACAGGATTGCTCGGCGATCCAGAAAAGCTCGGGATCAGGTCGATGAAGCGGGCTCCGGATCGAGAGAGGGCTTCATCCACTGCCGGATGGCGGACCGGAGTTGTGGCAGTTCGGCCGGACCGATGATCCGGATGCGGGCCAGCCGGGCCCGTTGCAGCAAGGCATCCGTCGGCGGTCGGGCCGACAAGAGCCAGGTTTCGCCAAACAGCCCGCGCAGTTGCTGCCCAAGGCTGTCGATTTTGTAGGCGGTCTTGCTGTCGTTACCTTCCTGGTAACGGAGCGTTTTGCACTCCAGCACCAGCATCTCGTTGCTGTGGCAGGCCAGCACGTCGAATTCGTTGCGGGTATCGGGCGCGTCTTCGGCGGTGACGGTGATGCTGCAGCGCGCGTCCCAGGCGCTTTCCTGCTGGGCAGCCTGCCAGGCGTATTCTTCCAGCCATCCGCCGCACAGGAATCGAGCCGCGTCCGCACTGGTGAACCGGATCTGGCGGTCGCCCTTGCTCCAACCGACGAGACCGGCCCCGGCCATGCGGGTCATGGCGGTGGCCCTTTCTCCTCGTGGCGGATCGGGGAAGTACTGTTTCGGCTGCGGCAACGCGTCGTCGTTTTCGCGGCTTTGCTCTCCCAGCGCCTCCTTGGCCAGCCAGTTCAGGGTGCCGATGAAACGCTGAATCTCCGACATCCCCACCTGACTTCCGAGGTAGTGGCAGACGCCCTGGCGGGAGGCCACTCGCGCGCGCCACGCGGCTTGGTCAGAGCGGGCCCCCTGATAGTGAAAGCCCTGGGCCGCCAGATAGCCGGGTATATCCAGGACATCGCGCATCTGGATGGGCGCAAATGCGGTCCCCGCACCATCCGGGAGAATTTCGATTCGACGATGAGAGGTATCGGTGTAAAGGATTCGCTGGGCGGAGGCTCGAAAGACCTCGACGAATCCCAGCGACATGAGCTTGGTGCCTCCCGTGGCATTCAGCACGATGTCGGCGCCGGGATGGTCCCGGCCAATCTCCGCGGCCAACGAACGGGCATAGTGGTAGATGGACTGGAGTCCGGCGCTGGGGACCCCACACTTGGTGTCCACCCCGATGGCTTCCTTGGCCAGCACGTTCTTGATCCGGCCATCCAGCCCGCGCTGCCTCATCTCGTCCGAGCAGACCAGATAGACTTTGTCCGGACGTTCCATGAGGATGGGAATGAGGTTGGCCAGGGTCTGTTCCGACACGATGGCCACGTGGATCTTCATGGGATCCGTTCCACCCGGTATTCCGCCACGCGCGCGCTGAAGCGCTGCATGTCCTGGGCAGTCAGCTCCAGGCCTCTGCGTTCGGCAGGAAGCTCCAGCACGAGGTGCCAATAGCGGGCTCCCCGCGAACAAACCTCGGCCGCCAGGTGAACGGGAAGCGTGCCGATGACCAGGTCGCCGGCCTGAATCTCGGCCGGATCGAGGTGCTCAACGATGCGGTCAACGGCAATCCCTTGCCGGGCCGCCCATTCCCTGGCCCCGGCATGCCGGGTGACGAAGAGGGTACTTCCACGCGGGGAGGGCAATGGCTCCTGGCTGGAGCCATTTGAATCGACGTGGTCGGCCGTCGCAAAGCGGTGGACGAGCCGGTCAATCCGGGTCTGCAAAGCTTTTGCAGACAGCGGTTGTTGGCGAAAACCAGCGTGCTCGATATCGTTGCGAATGTCGGCAATCTCACGAGAGTGAGGGTCTTGCGCGGCGAATTGGGCATCGGCGAGGCGGCGCTGCTCGTCGTCGAAGTCGGGTGAGTTCACTTCGACTGCCGACTCCCCTGGGGCGTGGGTGTTGACCCGCGCCTCCCGCACCACCACCGCGGCCTCCGGGTAGCGAGTCAATTTCAGGTAGTGACGCGCCAGGGCGAATTGGGCCCGCTGGCCCTCGGGACTGTGCAGTCGGGCGGCGCTCAAGGCAACGACGCTTTCAGCCAGCTGCTCCAGAATCAGGGCCAGGGGAGGAACCTTGGCCAGCACTTCCTCCCGGCACTGCCGGATGGCATCCAGCAAGATCGCTCCGCTGCCGCGGGCATTGGCTTTCCTGGAATCCATCTGTTCGTAACCGGTGATGATCGATGCCACGCGGAGCGTGGCGAGGTCGTCCGCGAATCGCTCGATCGCCCCCACCAGCCGGCCGAAGCTGGGAATGTTGCGAGAGCCCGCAGCAATGGCCTTCTTCGCCTCTCGCCGCTGCACCTCGCGACTGAGTTCGACGACTGGATCCGCCACTCCGGTCTTTAAGAACAAGGCCAGGGCCTGGGCCCAGTCCACCAGTTCGATGAAAAGGGTTAAATCCCAGATCGGCGAAACAGGTTCCTGGGACCGGTATTCGCCATATACCAGCGCCAGGTTATTGGGCTTCAGACCGCTCGCCCGCAGAACGCTCAGCACGGCTCCGGCAAAGAACGGCTGGGCGCGAAAGCCGTGAGTCACATCAAAAAGCATCTCTTCGCTCGCTGCTTCCTCGACCGCCTCCCGGATCACCGGGAACTGCAGCCACAGCTCGCTCTCGCTGCGGCCGTCGGAGAGGCGCTTGAACACAGGCTGAGGCTGGTTTGCAGCGGCCAGGCTCTTTCGAAGTCTCTCGCCGTTGACGGCTTGCGCGGCTTCAGTCGCCAGGACGACGATGCGCGCGGCGTTCCACAGCGTGCTCAGGGCTGCCGCAACATGCGGGGTCCGGTGTTCGCCAATGCCCTGCCAGCGGTAAAGGGTCTCGTCATAACGGCCTGTGCCCAGGAAAGTAATGAGTGTGCGTTGCATGGGTATCCGATACAAGTTTAACGAATCGAATCAAGGTTGGAAGTGAAGCCCCTGTCTGACGCGTGCAGCCGACGCCGTATCCGTCCGATCGCCCCTTGACGGGGAAGACTTGACCGTGGCCTCAGCTAGCGATTTGGGTCGAGCCACCACTCCCCTGAGTCTCCGGGGAAGACCGGCGGGCGACAGCTCTGTTGCCTTCCGTCTTCCCGGAACCCGACGCTTGACCTAGGGGTTCCGCAGCTCGTCCAGTTCCTTCTGTCGCTCGGTTTGCTTTTTTTTGGGCCACGGCACCCAGCGGGTCGTCTCTTCGATCAGTTCCGCAGCTTTTCGCCGCATCTCGGCAGCACTCCAGCTCTTGGCTTGCTTCAACAATTCAGCGCGCCGCTGAGCAAGCTCGCCCTGCGGCTCCTTGCGGTTAGCGGCTTTCTCTCCGTCATAGAGCACGCGCAGATCCTCGATGGCCCGCTCTTCCGGCGACATCGCGGCGAGCCTCGCTTGCCGCTCGGCGTCCAACCTTGCCGCTCGCTGCTCCTGTTCAACACGGAGTCGAGCTTGCTGCTCTTCCTGACGTCGCCGAGCCTCGCTCTCGGCTTGCTGTTGCGCTCTTTCCTCAGCGAGCTGGGCCTGGCGAGCCGCCCAATCCCGGGCCGGACGCAGATGGCTTTCGCAGACCTTCTTGAGGGCTGAGCATGTTTCTGGGTAGCGATCGGCTCCAGCGGCCACTTCCACCAGGAGCCAACCAAACGGGAGCAGCTCTTGCTGGTTACCTGGCTCCCTGGCCGCCAGCCAAACGGTTTTTGCGCCCGAAGCTAATTCAGATTGCCCTCTGCCCGTCATGATCCTGATCTCGCGCACCCCGCGCAGCGTTACTGATTCGGCACCTGAATGGCGTCCGGCACGCAGGAGAAATGCCTGGTTGCTATCCAGCAGCTGGCCGAGTTCCCCAGTCATCAATTCCCGGAGGTCGTCGTACCATGACTGGCTGAGGAATCCGCGCTCTGCGAGCAACCGGCTTTCTTCGCTCAAGATTGCCCTGTAAAAGTCATTGCATGCGCGTGCGATGTCTTGGATGGTGAAACGTAGATCGTCACTCGGCAACTCTCCTGGCTTGTCAACACCATCGACCTTCTGAATGTTGAGCTGCGCCCTAAAAGCCCGATGGCGCAACGCAGCGACGCACTCCAGAATCTGATAGAGATTCTTTTGCTCTGCCTGAGAGGCACGAAGCCTGCCACGTTCATCGCGGACCGGTACCTTCTTTCGGTTGACGGCAAAGTGCACTTCTGATGGCGGCACGTCTGCGTCTCCCTGCCAGGCAGCATCGCTGATCTGCACCAAACGCAGCGGATCGAGTTCGAACTTGCCGGGTCGATAGGCAAAGAGCCGGTGCTGAAGATCGGCGTTGCCCTCCGTGCGTGGACGGTCGGTATGAGTTCTCCGAGGCTGACCGTTATTGCGTTTGTCGAGCAGCGCCGTACGAATCGCTCCCTTGAGCGAGGAGCCAAACAGCAAGGGAAGACGGGTCATGAGGTTAAACGCCGTGCGATCGATTTCGAGTCGGTTGATGACTTGGCGGCCGCCTTGTTCATGCTGTGCGGTTTGACCGACTCGCTCACGATAGAGTGTTGCCACCCCTTCCAGCACGCGGAGCCTGTTTCGGGCATGATGGATCAGCAGCGAGCGACGTCCGTAGAAAAAGCGCTGCACTGCTTTGATCATCTCTTCGCTGGGACGTCGATCGACAACTCGGAGCAACTCTTCTCTTTCGGGCTTGGAGAGGACTTCGACGACTTCGCCGGAATCGAACTCGTAGAGGGCGTCGCCTTCAATCACATAGTTCGTCGGGTCATAGCTGTCTCCGGTGCCGATGTGTACAGGAGACAGCGGAGTAATAAGCAATTCGTAGCTGTCGAACGTTTTCATGACATGGCTTCCTTTTGGACCGGAAGACGGATACCCACTACCGGCGCGTAGCCCTGGTGAACCGTCTCCGGTATGGCCTTTGATAGAGAACCGCCTCCACCCAAACCCTGGCCAACAAAGACTCTTCGCTGATATTGCTTGGGCACGAGTGCGGCAGCCGTCTGGGCCAGCAGAACCGGGGTCTTGAAGGGCTTGCCGGTTTGAACAGCGATGTCCCCGTGACGGCCAAACCGGGTGAAGACCTGGTAGAAGCTGCGGTGAGAATCCAGCTCGGGCCCCAGCGGCGCGCAGGGGGCAAGCGTCAACCAAGCATTGGCCTCTGGTTGGGTCGGCAGCGAAACCTGCGTAAGCGTCTCCACCTGGAACTTGCCAAGCCCGATGCTGGCGTCGCGCCCGAAGCCAACCTCGCCAATGGTTGAGAGCAGGTGCCCTAGCCGCGGCTGATCGAGGCGCTCCTCGTCCAGAGCCACATAGATATCCAGTCGAGCCCGACTCCCTCGTTCACGCTCACTGTCCCACTGGTCGTACCAGTACTGAGTCATGGCATAGGGCGCAAAGCCCTCTCCAGTGGTTCCGGTGCGCCGGTTGATGGCGTTATGGGGCTGTGGCGCGAGTCTCGGCCGGGGTGGATCACCCGGCACATTGCCTTCCTGCCGACAATGGTGTAACCAGGTTTCGAGCGGCTCTGCAAAGCGTTCCTCGGGTAACCATACTAGTTTCTTCACCACTTTTCGGTCACCACCAGCAACCGGTGCGAACCAATGACCCGGCAACACGGGACGCGGAAGGTGTCCGGCTGGTAGAGCGTCAGAAACCACAGCAAAAGGATTTCCTGCAGTGTAGCCCTTTAACAGCTGGCGCAACCTGTCCTCAGTGAAGTGGTTGCGCACTGCCCAGCAAAGCTGTCCGAAGAGCGTGTCGCCCTTCGGAAGGGTTCCGAATGCGGAGAGTGGCACGATGGTCGCTTTTAGGGTCAACATGGTGCTCCCCTAGGCCACATCCGAAAGGTTGATCCTGGCAAGCTCAGGAAGCACATCCTGGCCTTCCAAGTCGAGTTTCGTAAACTTCACCTTGCCGTATCCGCGCGAGCCGGACCCCCCGAGACCG
Organism: Acidobacteriota bacterium; assembly: GCA_040753175.1. GTDB lineage: Bacteria > Acidobacteriota > Terriglobia > Versatilivoradales > Versatilivoraceae > JBFMEW01. The sequence continues at coordinate 79,968 of JBFMEW010000012.1, forward strand.
GTAAGTTCCAGCAGTTTGAGTCCTTCGTACACGGTCGCCATCAGGTCCTCACGATCGTGGACGCGGATCGTCAGCCCGAATTCGAAGCGGGCCCCCGCGGGCACCCGCTCAGTATTGCGTGGATGCTCCGCCACACCCCGAATGCGGTCGATCATATTCTCCATCTTGGTCTCAGTCAGCAGCAGGTTGCGCTGATTCATTTCCGTAACCCACTCACGGTCAAGGGAACAGTCCCAGAAGGCAAGCCGCGTGGGCCCGATCTCTTCCACCAGGGACGCACTGGCACCAGCACCTTCCGGTGCTCCTCCAAAGAGCCTCAGGAGATCCTTGGCACGGGACTGCTCTCTCTGGGACAACTGGTTGACATGTTTGAAGCCCAAGGGATGGCCGTCGGTCTTGCCAACAACACCCAATCGCCACTCGAGCAGACTACGGATCTTTCCTTTGATAGAGGAACCGGGAATGTATGGCTCCTGCGTGACAGGATGCCGGATTACAGGGTTGTCGGTCCCGCCGATATGCATCTCATTGTTACCTGAGCCGATATGGAGGCCCGTCATCAGCTCGATCTGGCCGGTAAGCTTGTGAATAGAAGTGAGTATCATTGTATCTCTCCTGTTTCAGTCTTTCGGACGCTCGACCTTGTAAAAGCCAAGGAACGCCTCGAACAGTGTGCAGAAGTTCTTGAAGACGAGTAAGCTACTCTCATCCTCTTGCCTAATTTGTCCCAGACAGGAAGCAAACCACGCCTCGAATTTATCATCCACAAATTCTCGTCCCTTGGCGTACGCCACCTTTGCGTTCATCATTTTGATGTAAGGGAGAAACTTCTGGAAGACCTCCGCATTAGTCGATTTCTGCTCCCACATCCGGAGCTCGTCGTAGAACTTTCGTACCTGTGTGGGGCGGTTCGCTTTGTCATTATCCTTCACCACCCACCTCCTATCCCTGCCTCGTCCCTCCTCCTTTAGGACTTGCGGCTTCGCGAGGTCTCTAGCCAGACGCCTGGCTGTTTCATCGAATAACCGTGCGTCCGGCTTCGCAAGGGGAAACACAGATGAGTCACATCTACATTCCCGAGAGGTGGTGCTAAAAGTAAAGAGTTCTTCAGGCATGTTGGTCTCCTTCAGTCACGTTGTTGGTACAAGTAGTTAAACAAGGCAATCTTGTAGGATTCGCCAAATCTCCCAATACCTTTATGAGCGATCTCGTCCGCAAGGGCTGCTTGAAGACGTAGTCGCCTCTCTTGAACAGACTTGGGATCATCGCCACCTTTGATTCTGGCCTCCAGCATGCGCCGAGTGCGGTAGGCAAAGTGAGAGTGCCAAAGCGCGTTTTCCGGCCGCTTCTTTTCTTTACCTGCCATGTCGGTGTAGGAGAGGAGGGCGTACAGATAGCCCGTAGACATTTGGAGTTCCCCCGCCAGCTGTTCGAGAGCGGCCTGACGCTCCATCAACTCCTCGAACTTCTTCCACGTTACTGATATGTCGTAGCAGGTGACGGAATTCTTCGGCGGCGGTTTCAAACGCTCCGGGTTACAGGTCTTGGCGTAGTCCAAGGCCTCTTCGGCCAGCCTTCCCAAATGGCGGATCGGTAGTCCCGGCTTGGTCATCGACAAGCCGGCGGAAAAGTGGATCTCGCAGTTATGGGCGACGTAGTGGCCAAAGTGCTCTTTCATCCGTCTAGCAAGCCTGATCGTTGAGTGCCAGGGCCCGATGAGGAAGAAGTCGTCGCCACCGGCAAATACGGTGTAAGTATTCTTAAACTCCGTCCGGCACAGCCAGGGCAACCAGATTGCAAAGAAAGCATTCATTTGACGAGACAAGGCTGCCATCTTCGCAAAGGTTGGCCGCTCCATGCCCTTCTGGAAGATGAGACCCAGGTTGTCCACGTCACCTTTGAGAGTCATGAGGGCCTTGACGCCAACCCAGCGCTCAATGCCGTCGGCTGCCGTTACCAGGCGTCGGTCATCCACGGCCAGGTGGTTGAGGGTTTTTATTGCATTAGGTCGCCGTTCGGATTCCTCAATATCGTCGACGTCACGGTACTTCTCGGCGTCCCAAGCGTTCGCCTCCTCAAATCGTGGCACATAGGCATTGATGTTCCGGCGTGCGTATCCGCTCCACAGCGGTCGGTCCGCACTTTCCGGCAGGGAAAAGTCCCACACGCGCTGCAAATTGCCCGATGCAACTTCTCGGCCGAACTTTCCGCTAATATCCTCATCTCCTGTGAAATTCACCCAGTAGCCGAACAGCGATAGTTTTAGGGAATTGTGATCCAGACTGTTACGTGTCACCAGAATGCGCTCATGCTGAGCCAGCCACTCGCCGGTCCTAATTTGATCGCGTGCAAGGGCGCTCACCCAAATCTCACGCTTCTCGTCAAGGGCTTCTGTCGCAGGCGACCGTCCGTCGATTTTGCATTCGCCTTTTGCGCTGTCGAAGGCATCCAGAAAATTGGCGAACAGATTTGGTGCCGATTCATTGCACAGTCCGAAGCGCTTTAGCTTGACTTCCTCCAGCTGCTCGAAAAGCCGCTTCATGAGCTTGCGAAAGGGACTCTCGCCCCCCTGACCGTGCAAGAAATCATCGCAGGAGGCCGGCAACCAGGCGAGGCCGATGCCGGACTGTCCACAGGTGTGAGCCAGAAACCAACGGTCCAACTCTGCCTGGACACGGGTGAGCGCAGCGCGTGCCCGATCAGTATTGGGCGCAACAATCAGAAATTTGCCTGCTGCGTTCACCACCTGGCTTGTCGGTGGCAAGGACAGTTCATCCAAAACCCTGAGTGCGGCACACTCGGTCAGCAGTGAGACATAGAACGAACGGCCGCGCAGCAACTTGGCCGCCCTGCGTTGGGTCTCGCCGCCGCTCGCAAAGATGAAATCCTGGATGCCCGAAAAATCCCCCTGAACGAGGAGCAACTTCGACTCGCTCCAATCGGCCCGCTCCTCCATCTTTTTACGGACCTCCTCGGCGTTGTGCGCTTGGTCGTAATGATATCGCCAAAGCGCGACGGCCAGCGCTGCAGTGGTCTTTGAATGGTCGTAGAGCGAGACCTCGGGCTTGACGTTGAAGGCCGTTGCGGCCGGAATGGCCTGTGTGAAGCACTGCCACAAGCTCTCAAAGTGGTCGAGCCACAAAGCAAGATGGGCACGATGCGACTGCGGAATATCGTCAAGCGCCGCGAGGAACTGCAGCCAGAGTCCCCGATATTCACGTTGTGCAGCCGCTTTTTCGTTGACCTCGCAATCCTCCGCCCTCACGGGAAAGATGCTTGCAGGGCATAGGGGATTGAGGGGATATCTCCATGCAAGCGGGATATCGCCGACATTGCCGTTCAATCGAATTTGTTCGAACAACGTAATCTGGCGGGCCGAATAGTGGTTCGTCTTTTGCGGTGTTTCGTCCACCGAAGCGTTATATTTCTCAAACTCCTCTCGCTCGAATCCTGACGCCACGCGGTCTGCTGTAGCAATCACCCATTGTAGAAAGGTTTCAGGCTTGTGGTGTTTGGCTGCGGCGTTGATCAGCGAATCGTCTGCGTCCTTGTCTTTCCACGGGGCAAAGGGGGCCATATCGTGTCCAACCAGCTCCGGGCAGTGACGTTCCAGCAGGTCGAGCGCTATGCCGGTATAGGCCGCATGGATGTGAGTGGGCCTCCCGTCAAAGTGGGGACAATAGAGCTGGGCATTGATATCGCGTCGAGTAATCCCCTTCGCATCCTTTTCCTCAGCCTCCTCGATCCGGGCACGCTCTGCAAACTTCCCCAGATCGTGCATCAAAGCCGCAAGAGCCATGCGGCAGGAGGCATCCGTGAGTTTTCTGTCGTCCATGTGTCAGCCTCTTGTAAGAATCAACGCAAGTAAGGGTGGCGTGCGCCACTGACCGGCCTGGTCGGCGTTGCCGAGGAAGGCCGGGGTAAGGAATCGTACTTCGTACTCAAGTCTCTGCAGGCTCATGGTTGGATTTGTTCCTCCATTGTTGTGGGCGCAGTGCGGACGAGGACGTCCGCGCTCCCAGCGGCTTCCAGCGACAGCGACTGGATGTCCGGCAGGCTGCCGCCGATCAGGCCGCGCAGGTCGCCGTACATGCCGGCGGTGTTGGTGATGATGCGTTCCAGCTGTTTCTCGCGCTCGTGCCACAGCCGTTCCATGGCGCGGCGTTCCTTGTGGAGCTGACCCTGCATGGCGCTGAAGGCTTCGACAATGGCCTCCACCCGGTGTCGAAATTCGTCGCCCGAAAGGTAGGCATAGAGCAGCTCCATCTTCCCGCGTTTGCCTTCGGAGGCCGCCCGGGCGAAGGCGACCTGGATGAGCTGCTCACGCAAGGCCGTGGCCAGGACCGGCCAGGCGGCCAAGCTCGCAATCCACACGCCGTCGATGCGCCCGAACTCGCGGAGGCCTTCTGGCAGCACAGCGGAGACGATGACCGCCAGAGCGGCGCCGGCAGCCCTCTGGTCCTGCTTGAGCTTGTCGATCCAGGAAGGCTGGAAATGCCGGGTGTTCTTGGTCTCCCACAGAATGGTGCCGCAGGACTGTCCGGAGCGGTTGCGGACTTCCTGAATGAGATCGGCTCCCCGCATGCCCTTCGGCACGGGACGGATGTCGTCCTGCGGGAAATGCTCGTTCAGCGCCGCTTCAATGTCGAGTTCCAGGACTTCACCCTGGCGCTCCTGGGAACCGGTTTGGGTTTTGCGGGTGGCCTCTTCCAGCGCCCGGCGCAGGTCTTCGATTTGCTGTTCCTTCTCCTTGATCTTTAGAGCCTGTACCTGGTCGATCTGCTCGCGCAGCCGCCGTTCGATGTCTCTGCGCTCGAGCTCCAGCCGGCGCTCGATTTCGAGATCGAGTTTCTGTTGTTTCTCCTCCAGCTCGCGGGTCTTTTTACGGAATGCGAGTTCCTGCTCTTCGGCCTGTTGAAGCTGGTGCTGCCGTTCGATGAGCTGGCTCTGCAAGTCTTGGATCTCCAGAGCCAGGGCCTCGCGACTGCGCGCCTCGGCTTGACGCACGGCCTGGTTGAGCCGTTGGTCATATTCAGCCTGCAGGCGTGCTTCGAGGTCGGCCCGAACCTGAGTGGCTAACGCTTCGGAGACGCCGAAGCGGTGATGACATTTGGGGCAAGTGATCAAAGTTGCGTTCATGTCGTGGATTATCGGGTTTTCCTGGCCGATCATCGGATCTGGCAAGCTTGCCATTTTGGCCGCTGAAACCTCGGGTGGCACCCCTCCGGGGCGCGGATCGTGTTGGCCGTGCCCACCGGTGGTGGCGCTGCGCTTCACCACCGGCTAGAACCTGGCTAGCCTGCCGGCTTGCCGTTTGACTCCGGGCTCGTCGTCATTCGGTAGAACATGCTCATCGCCCACAGTTTCATGCGGGCCCCACGCCCCGCTCGTCGAACAAGGCCACCGCCAGACATCGAATCCGAGCCGCTGAGTGCCTGGCAGAACATACCCCCCGGCTTGCCGGGTCTCAAGCTCCGCCCAGCCATCGAATGTTCTCCACGGGCACGGCGATGCGGTAAGACTGCGGCCGACGCCCGTCTCCCACAATGCCGTAACACCGTGCTCCCTCGGGTCCCAAAGCATCCTGCAGTTTGCCCAGAAGCTTCGATTTGGTCTCTTCGAAGAAGAGTTTGTCCATGCCATCCCGCAACCGCAGGGCCGTTGAGCTGTTCGCTTCGTCACGAAGATGCGCATATTCGGTCAGGTATTCGCGGGCATACTCCAGGTTCAGCGCCTTCGGCCCCTTCTTCTCCGGGCATTTTACGGCGGACCTCTGGTTCTTGGCGCGACGGGCCAGCCAGCTCAAAAACGCCAACTGCACAGGCGGCAGGGGTACATCGTCGCCGCCGGCATGAATGCATTTCCGATCCAGATCAATCTCCAGGGCCGGAGATTCCAGCGCTCGCTGAGCGGCCGCCACGACCTTGCTGAAGGTAACGCCTGCCTTCAACAGCCGTCTGTCGAGGCCCTCGCGCAGGCGCACGAACGGAATTTCGGCCATTCCAATTTGGGCCTTGCTGGCGTCGGCCGGCCGGTGGTCCGGCGTTTCGATGACCTTGGTGTAAGGGGTGGGGTAGTAGAACTTGGGATTGGACTCATAAGGCGCTCCGACCAGCACATGCGAAAGCCGGTCCTGAGGCCGCCCAAAAAGCGAAAGAGCATATCCGGCATAGAAGCCCATGGTCTTGCGGCCGCCGGCAATGGAAACGTGCAGAGCGCACTCTGGGTCGGCCGTCAGGTCGCGGATCGTTTCGGTGACGGTATCCGCCAGGCGCTCGTTCTCTTCCCGGCTCCGAATGTCACTGATGGGAGACCCATTGGCAGCCTTGAGCACGTGAATGGTCTGCTCGCCGAAACGCATTTCGGGCAGGCCATAATCCCGCTGGAGCCGGCGGAACCAGCCCGGTTCTTCAGAAAGCAGCGTCAGGCGGGCGCGCTCGGCGCCCTCTGCCGTGGTTAGCAGGTGAACTTCCGTCGGAACAAACGCCGGCTTCAGCGTTTGCGTCAGAGCATAGACGGTTTCGGTCACGACCTGCGGCGAGAGGCCGGTGACAGCCAACAGCACGCGTCGCGGAAAGGTGTGCGACGCCCGCGTTCCGACGTGTGAGGAGCCACGGGACCGGGCTGCCGGCTGTCGGGACATGCTTGTGTGCTTGCCTTCCACCGGGGCGGGCGCGCGGTCCTTGCTTGAATTGAGTGGGTTGCGTTTCGCTTTCATGCCCGTGAGTATGAACTAAGCCTCCGGCAACATTTCATTCGGCAAGCTTGCCGATGAGATCGTGTACTGTCCCAGCCCCATGGAGGTTCCCTTGCCGGCGTGCAGCCATTGTCCCAGCCAAAGGTACGGCCAGAGCGGTGATCCCTCGGGCAGTGCGAGGACCATGTCACCCACCAGTCCGCCCATCTGCATGGTTGTTTTCTGGCGCGAGGAGTAACGAGTCCAATCTTTCCAGGCCAGCCGCCTCGTCACGGGTTCAATCTGTCGAGACTGCTCCATGAGCCCGGAGAAGTCTGTCTCCAGCGGTGCCTCGGTGTGAAAGTACGTCAGCATGGAAACTCGGCGAAGCAACGGCCCGAACAGGTCGCTGAAGCGGAACGCTTCGGGCGTCACCAATCGTTCGCCGCGCTGCAGCCGTATTGGCGTCTGAAGTCTTAACCGCACTGCAGGTGGGGCCGGAGGACTGTGTGGAACAACGGGGGGACTGGGGCTGAGAAGCCCGCCGGCTTCATAGATGGTCTTCCACAGGTCTGCCTCGGGCGGATCGGCCTGCCGCACTTCCATCAGCTTCATGGGAAGGCGACTCTTGCCCAGTCCGGCTTCACCTCCTCGCTGGAAGGCATGGATGAGATAAGGCAAATATGCATTCCCACGCCCGATCAGGGTCAGTCCCAACTGATGCACGCCGTTTTCCGGGGCCCGCGTCAAGTCCAGTAGAAACGGATGCGGCGCCGCCGTGTACTTGCGCATCTTTTGTGCGGTGAAGGGCGGAGGAGTTTCGAAGATGTAGGGATAAGGACAAGAACGATAGAGCAGGCAGGGCGGGCAGGATGGCAGACGCGTGACGCAAACGGTGTTCTTCAATGCCCGTCCCAGGATGCCGCGCCAGGCCGAGCCGAGGTATTCGGGTAGTCTGCCCGCACCCGAGCATTCGAATCGCAGCTGGTAGCGCGCCAGGGGAAGTAGGGGCAGGAGCGTCATCTTCTCTGCTTCGTTTGGTCCTTTAAGAGGTCTGCCTGGTAAAAGGTTTCAGGGCCCGATGACAGCACTTCCGAGACCCTGCGGTTCACATTCCTCGGTGTGTCCAAAAGACCCAATCGACGGCTGGGGTGCTGAACCTGGCCCGCCAGATAGCAAGAGATTCCCTCGCCTTTACATTCCGGCAACCCCTCTGTATTGGAACGAGACGCAGAACGGTCGGCGACTTCTGCCGCCCAACCGATTTCTTTATGCCTGCAGAACCGTTGCAGCTCCGGATTCGACAACTCCGGCGGAGATCACAACTGCTCTTCTGATTCCCTTCGCCGGGATCGTCCCATACGGAGCCTCGCGGTGCTTCGAACGGACCCTTTGAACAGCGCAGAGATTAGCACGAAGGAAGGAAAGTCGAAATAGCTATCTTGAGAGAACTCCAGCTCAAAATGTGCGGACTCGGATAACGGTGTGGTGCGATCGCCCCTTTCGGAGAGAGTCCGCGAGCCCCGCGGATCCCGAGAGAAGCCCTGCGGCAACAAGAGGGATGCACAACCTCTTCAGGTGCCACAGATGTTTGCGCGCGTTTTCGAACAGTTGTCGCGATTGGTTTTCTGGTGGGGCGGTGTGGCGGCAGTTATTGGGTGTTCCTTGCCTTCTCTTCGCTACCGTGGGGCCAGGATAGAATCGAGTCTTCCCTGCCTTCTCTTCGCCCGGCGGGGAGAAGGGGGACCGGCCGTCAGGCCGGTGGATGAGGGGCTGGTCTGACGGAGCCACCCCTCAACCGGTCCGCACGGCGGCCCCCCTCTCCCCGCTGCGTGCCGGCAGGCGTTCGTCCCCTGGGGTGGGAAGCTCGCCGCCGACACCAAAGTCAATTGCAGAGATCCCTCTGTAGAGTTGTCGCGGTAGTAGGTGGCGAACTTATCCCGGTCGTTGGCCGTGGTCGGGCTCGGCTTTTCACCAAAGAGCTAGAGCCGTGCACTCTGCAGAATGATGTCCGATCTGGCGGTTCCGAAGTTCGTGCGCATGCGGACCGAGCGGATGCGGTCCGTCACCACTGCCGCATGCTCCACACCCCCCGTAAGCATTGATCTGCATGTGTCGGATGAGCGGTAGGTGGTATGAGAAGGCCAGTCTGAGGCCCAACGGGCCGTCATTCCACAGCCCAGCCCAGCGGACTGGGTTATGTCAATCCCGAACTCAACAAGGCCTGAAGGGCCGTCACCAGCCTCGGCCCACGGGTGCCTCGACCAACCAGAACCCACGGCTCTTGCGAGCAATTGCTCTAGTCAGGTTCTGCACTGGGCAGGGCCTCTGCAAGCTGTTCGCACCCCAGACCGTCTCGAATGGTTCACTGGTTTGGCGTTCTACTCTGAGTTGCTAGTCGGTTTTGGTTTTCTGGTGGAGCTGATGGGGATCGAACCCACGACCTCGTGACTGCCAGTCACGCGCTCTCCCAAACTGAGCTACAGCCCCAAAGGAACTACCGGAAGGCAGGACGCTGAAGCGAACTCCTTATCGAACGGGATGTTACGATAGCCTCGAGTCGTTGTCAACTTGGTTTCATTCCGATCGTCAGACGCCGCGCGCCTCTCAGCCTCCCGTCCGGCGAGAAGGAGGCGGAGAAGAGCCGAGACGCTGCCCCTTGCTGAGGGTCATCGCCCAATCCGTTTCGCGAGGTTCGACCAAGCATTGAGGGCCGTCTTCCATTGTGATCTCCTTCTCTCGTCCCGCCTGTGTCAGGTCGGACGGGCGCCATTGGCGGGCGGCCGGTAATTGGACCGTGCCTGTCCACTCGCCCTCCGGCTTCTCAATTTGGAGGATTCTGTCCCGGCCCGTGAAGCGAGCCGGAGTTGAGAGACATGTCGCTCGATCAGGCGCGGCCTCCCGAATCGAGAAGCCGCCTGCCCGGCCGCACTTAGCCATTTGTGAATTCTCTGCGAGCCTGCGACGCTGCGACTTGACGGATTCAGGTTACAATACCTGCCGCTGCGGCCGTGTGAAGTTCGAGCAGCCGCGCGGAGTGAACCCAAACGGGAATGAAAGGGCTCTCATGACCAAGGTGAACCGCTGGCTAACCGGCAAGAAAATCGATCCCGCGGCGCTAACGCCCGGCATCGGATTGACGGACCTCATCGACGAGGTGTTTTCAGCTTACAATGCGGCCCGGTTGCGAGAGGCTTGTCAGCTCTTCACGCATCGAATGCTGGAGCCGGACGTCACGGTGGGGATGACTCTGTCGGGTGCTCTCGTCCCGGCGGGAATGGGTATCTCCACTTTTATCCCTCTTTTGGAGAGGGGGTTTGTGGACTGGGTTGTGACCACCGGAGCCAATCTCTATCATGACGCCCATTTCGGCATCGGACTCAGCTTGCACCGGGGCTCGCCGCAGGTTGATGACGTGGTTCTGCGTGAGGAAGGGGTCGTGCGGATCTACGACATCTTTTTCGACTACGAGGTGTTGCTTTCCACGGACGTTTTTTTTCGCGAGGTGATCAGCTCGGCCGAGTTTCAACGCGAGATGAGCAGCGCGGAATTCCATTATTTGTTGGGCAAGTATGTCGCCGAACGGGAGAAGATCCTGGGCCTTCGCCGGAAGTCGCTGCTGGCGGCCGCTTTTCGCTGCGGAGTGCCGGTGTACACCTCCTCGCCGGGAGACAGTTCGATTGGAATGAATGTGGCGGCAAAGAGCCTGGAAGGAAATCGATTGAAGATCGACGTTGCGGCCGACGTCAACGAGACGGCTGCGATCGTCCTGGAAGCCAAGCGTTCGGGGGGAAAGAGCGCGGTTTTCATCTGTGGTGGCGGCTCGCCCAAGAACTTCATTCTGCAAACCGAACCGCAGCTGCAGGAAGTACTCGGGATTTCGGACAAAGGCCATGACTATTTCCTGCAGATCACCGATGCCAGGCCCGACACGGGCGGGCTCTCAGGCGCCACGCCCAGCGAGGCAGTCAGTTGGGGCAAGGTGGACCCCGAGCAGTTGCCTGGAACCGTCGTCTGTTACTGCGATTCCACCATCGCGGTTCCCCTGATTGCGGCCTACGCCATGTCCAAACGCCCGGCTCGCACGATGCGTCGGCTGTTTGACCGGCGGACTGAAATGACAGAACGACTGCAGAACGAGTTTGCGGCAGCCAAAGCGCGCCGGGTTTAAACAGATCTTACTCATGCGGAGAGAAAAGGAGTGGTGGAGATGAAATGCGTCGTCACGTCGGAATCCGACCTGGTTCGCAAGGCCGGACTCATGGTGGTGATACTGGAAAAAGAGCATCGTTTCTTCGAGCCCATCGACAGTGATCTGCGGAGCCTGCTGGAAAGGGTGGAGGCGGATTTCGAACAGCAGCGGATCAAGCGGGAGCTCTTCGTGTTTCGATCCGACTCGAATCAGCATTTGCTGGTCTTTCACGGTTCGCTGGAAAAGAACTACAACGTATGGGAAAGAAGCAAGATTTTTGCGGCGCGCGCACTGGGCTATGCCAAAGATTTTGGTCTGGACCGTATCGCGTTTCTGTTGAACGGGGCCGACGGCCCTCAGTTCATCGGCAAAGTCGTGGAAGGGGCGGTGCTGGGCAGTTACAGCTTCGAGAAGTACAAGAAGGAGAAGTCACAATTCTCGGACGGTTTGAGGCTCTCGTTGCTCTGCGACCCGCAGGTGCTGCCCCTCTGCAAGGCGAAGGTGAAGCGCTACCAGTTGGTTTCGGAAGCCGTCAACGAGTGCCGCGAGATTGTCAACGAGCCAGGCTCGGCGGTTTATCCGGAAGTCTTGGCCGACATGGCCCGGCAGTTGGGAAAAAAACATGGTCTCAAAGTGACCATTCTGGGAGAAAAGGAACTCCAGAAAAAGGGGCTCTATGGTTTGGTCTCGGTCGGGAAAGGAAGCATCCATCCGCCGCGTCTGATTGGCCTTCAGTACAAGGCTCGCGGCAAGTCGCCGGTTCAACTGGCGTTGGTGGGAAAAGGAATCACCTTCGACACGGGGGGGATCTCGATCAAGCCTTCCGAGCGCATGTTGGAGATGAAGGGGGATATGGCCGGCGGAGCGGCCGTCCTTTTCGCGATGAAGGCGGTGGCTCTGCTCAAGCCGGATATCGACGTCACCGGAATCATTCCGGCGGCTGAGAATTTTCCAGACGCCAATGCGCAGCGGCCGGGCGACATCCTGATCGCAAAGAACGGAAAGTCGGTGCAGGTGGACAATACCGACGCGGAGGGACGCCTCGTGCTCCTGGACGGATTTGCCCTGGCTGAGGAAATGGGAGCCACCCACATCGTCGATATCGCCACCTTGACCGGAGCCGTGGTGCGAGCCTTGGGTCAAGGGATGGCCGGGATCATGGGCAATGACCAGGAGCTGATCCAGAGAGTTATCGAGTCCGGTCAAAACCACGGCGAGGTTTTCTGGCAACTGCCCTTGCCGGACGAATATCGCGAGATGCTGAAAACGCCCTATGCCGACATCAACAACGTGGGAGGGCCGAAGGCAGGAGCCATCACAGCAGGTCTGTTCTTGAAAGAGTTCATCCCGGAGGATACAGCCTGGGCTCACCTCGACATCGCCGGCCCCTTCCTCTTGGACCGTAGCTGGAAGTATTACAAAGAGGGAGCGACAGGTTTCGGCGTCAAGACCTTCGTCGACCTGTGCGAGCGCTTTACCGACTACTTCCCTCAGGCCGGGAGTTGAACGAGACTTCTAGTTTTTCTGATCCGAGACCTCCTGCACATCGGAAAACTTGACATCCGCCTCGAAGCGCCGATAGTTTTCGTACTTCACCACCTCACGAATCCGCACGTTTCCGGTCTCGAACTGGAGGACCTCGTCGGCTCGGGAATAGGTGGGAAACCAATACTGGCCGTCGATGTTCTCCCGATAGGTTTCAAATTTCGGGAACCGGTAACCGCGGTTCTTCTTGGTCACCTCGTAGACCGGCTTGCCAAAGGTCTTGACGATCTGGTGATCTCGGTCGTCCACCCAGATCCGGCCTTCAAAGTATCGCTGGCCCTTTTCGATGGTCTTGGGAATGACGTCGAACACATAGGTATCGATCTCGTCGATCTTCTCTTTGCCCCGATAGGCCAGGTTGTATTTTTCGATATCTGCTGTGGTCAGCACGAATGGATACAGATTCTGCAAATCGTAGACGTCTTCCGGAGTCATCTGAATGGACTGAAGGGTCGGTACGGGGGCTCGCACAACCTTCTCGATCCTCTTTCCCTTGTCGTCGAAGAGGACATCCGTCACCTGAAGCCACTCCTCTCCCGTGCGGCGGCCGTCGAGTGTTAAGACTTCAACTTTGGCCGTTTGACGATAGATATAGCGCTCCCTGGCCCCCTGAAATTCCGATTCCTTGGCAGCGAACTTCTCGATAATGGCCTGAACAGGAAGCGGAGGGTCCTCTTTTCTGAGAGCAGAGGAATTGGTGTCGGCGTGGCCGGCCATTGTGGCCAGAACCAGAATTGAGCCAACCCAATACTTAGCGAACCTCATTGGACTGGATACCTCCTTGTTGCGGTTTCTTCCACAATATTGCTTTTAGAGTCTCAGTTCAAGCCTCGAGATGTCTTGGGACTGCACAGCGAGGCTCAGAGGAGCGGAACGTGGTCAGGTTTTTCCTGGCTTGGCAACGAGCCCATCAAAACAAAAAAGCCTCGAACGAATTCGAGGCTTAATTGAGTTCCCGGCAATGGCCTACTCTCCCACTCGGTTTCCCGAGCAGTACCATCGGCGCTGAGGGGCTTAACTTCCGTGTTCGGGATGGGAACGGGTGTGACCCCCTCGCTAGAATCACCGAGAGCAAATTGGAATTAGATCGAATAGCGTGTCAAGGTTCGATAGAAGTAGAGATGAGTGAAGAATGGTCAAGCCGAACGGCCGATTAGTACTGGTTAGCTGAAGCCATTACTGACCTTACACACCCAGCCTATCAACGTAGTCGTCTCCTACGGGCCTTCAGACCTTGCGGTTGGGAGATCTCATCTTGAAGTGGGTTTCACGCTTATATGCATTCAGCGTTTATCCCGACCGAACTTAGCTACCCAGCAACTACCCCTGGCGGGATAACTGGTACACTAGAGGTTCGTCCATCCCGGTCCTCTCGTACTAAGGACAGCCCTTCTCAAATCTCCTGCGCCCACATCAGATAGGGACCGAACTGTCTCGCGACGTTCTGAACCCAGCTCACGTACCGCTTTAATAGGCGAACAGCCTAACCCTTGGAACCTTCTACAGCTCCAGGATGCGATGAGCCGACATCGAGGTGCCAAACCTTGCCGTCGATATGAACTCTTGGGCAAGATCAGCCTGTTATCCCCGGCGTACCTTTTATCCGTTGAGCGATGGCCCTTCCATACAGAACCACCGGATCACTAAGTCCTGCTTTCGCACCTGCTCGACTTGTCTGTCTCGCAGTCAAGCGTCCTTATGCCTTTACACTCTATGGCTGATTTCCAAACAGCCTGAGGACACCTTCGAGCGCCTCCGTTACCGTTTAGGAGGCGACCGCCCCAGTCAAACTACCCGCCTAGCAATGTCCCTTCACCGGATTACGGTGATAGGTTAGAATCACAGAACAATAAGGGTGGTATCTCACCGTTGGCTCCCCACACCCCAAAGGGCATGGTTCAAAGCCTCCCACCTATCCTGCGCATACCGCACCATAACTCATTGCTAAGGTATAGTAAAGGTGCACGGGGTCTTTCCGTCTAGATGCGGGAAACCGGCATCTTCACCGGTGCTACAAGTTCGCTGAGTCACTCGTTAAGACAGCGCCCAAATCGTTACGCCATTCGTGCAGGTCGGAACTTACCCGACAAGGAATTTCGCTACCTTAGGACCGTTATAGTTACGGCCGCCGTTCACCGGGGCTTCAATTCAAAGCTTCGCCTTGCGGCTAACCTCTCCTTTTAACCTTCCGGCACCGGGCAGGCGTCAGCCCCTATACGTCGTTTTCGACTTTGCAGAGACCTGTGTTTTTGTTAAACAGTCGCTTGGGCCGTTTCGCTGAAACCCCCTCGGGCTATAAACCCTACCGGGGCACTCCTTCTTCCGAAGTTACGGAGCTATTTTGCCGAGTTCCTGAACGAGTGTTCTCTCAAGCGCCTTAGGATACTCTCCTCGTCTACCTGTGTCGGTTTGCGGTACGGTTACCCAACGAACTCCTTAGAGGTTTTTCTTGGCAGTTGGGAGTCAGCCACTTTGATTAGCCCTTGCGGGCTCGTACTCGCTTTTCGGAGTTAGCGACCGGACGGATTTTCCAATCCGATCCTCCTACCAGCTTGAAACGGCACGTCCATCAGCCGTCTGGCCTATCCTCCTGCGTCACCCCATCGTGATAACGTTCGCT
>JBFMEW010000012.1:100000-171713 GCA_040753175.1 Acidobacteriota bacterium
TCCAAAAAGTCGCCTCATAGATCTCCTTGAGTTATCGACTGGTATTGATGGACTCGGGCTTGGACTCGGATGAGGAGAACACATCGATCTCAACGACGGCTTCCTCGGTGGACAGCCTCACCAAAGGATCGTCAACATAGAGACTGACCCTCCGCGTCAACCCATCGGTTCGTCCACTGATGTCGATACTGTCGGTGGTGACGAACTGAATGCCGCGCAAGTGAGCCGCAGGTCCTTCAATCTCGGTGGCAGCGGGCGTGCACAGGACTCGTTTCTCATAACCTTTAGCCAGTTTTCCGATCAGCCGTGGGCGGATTTCCACGGACTTACGCTGAGTTTCTTCAAATCGAAGCTGGAGCTTATTCGGGCTGATTTGAGTGATGTTCACCCCAAGCGGGACCCTAAGATTGGCCTGGGAGATGGAGTAAGTTTTTTCGCCCAGCGTCCAATCGGACAAGTCGATGAAGGCGGTCATGTCGCTGGTATCGAGCCGACGAATCATGCCGGCTGAGGCGCTTACCCGCACCTCCAACGCGTTGATGGTGTCACCCAATATCTCGATGCCCGTAGGGCGGTTCCGGAACTCGAGAGGGACACGAAAACCCACCTCAACCTGCTCTCCGTTGACCGTGACCCACAACAGCAGTGCCACCAGCAAAGAGATCAGCTTCAAATGGAAATTGCGCAGCAGCAGGTTTCGTGCAAGCTGGAGTAACTGATTCACTTCTTCTCCATGACTGCGGACCACTCAGAAATCTGATCTCGCAAGGCCTTGCCCTCGAAGATGACCTCCAGTCGCCGCTGCAAGGCATCGGAGTCGAGATTTCTCTCAATATTGCCACTGTGGACGAGGGAAATGATCCCGGTTTCCTCGGACACCACGACTACCACGGCGTCGGACTCCTCGGTCACTCCGATGGCGGCCCGGTGACGAGTCCCAAGTTCCTTGCTGAGTCTGGGATTGACCGTGAGCGGAAGGAAGCAGGCCGCCGCCGTGATCCGATCTTTCTGGACAATCACGGCTCCGTCGTGGAGAGGGGCCCCGGGGGAGAAGATGGTCACCAGCAAATCGCAGGACAAGGCCGAGTCAATGCGAATACCGCTCTCGATGTAGTTTTTGAGACCAATGTCTCGCTCGATGACGATGAGCCCCCCGATGCGTTGGGAGGCCAGACTCGCCGCAGCCAGTACGATCTCGTCATACACTTCAACCAGAGGATTCCTCGAGAAACGTCGAATGAGAGGGTTCTTTCCGATGTTGGCCAGCGCCCGTCTGATTTCCGCTGCAAAAAGGACGATGATGCCGAAGACAAAATAGGGAAGGATATTGGTCAGAATCCACTGCACCGTCTCCAACTGCAGCCAGCGAGTCACATAGAAAAACAAAACCAGGAAGCCTAATCCCAAAGCCATCTGGACGGCACGAGTGCCTCGGATCAGCAGTAGGATCTGATAGATCAAGGCCGCGACGATGAAGATGTCGACGATTGCCGTCCAGCTGAATCGACTGAAGAAGTCCAGGGGTGACATGACCGTATGATCTACTCGATCAGGGCATCGCAAACACGAGCTACTTGCCAGCTCTCTTTTACGTCGTGAACACGCAGGATGTGCGCGCCGCGGAAAATAGCGGCGGCTGCGGCAGCCAGACTTCCCGCCAATCTGCCGTCAAGCGATTGGTTGAGCAGGGTCCCGAGGAACGATTTTCTGGAGGCGCCAATCAAGACGGGACAATCCAAACCCGCGAGTCGCTCCAATTCACGAAGTAACGCCAGGTTCTCCGCGCCTCGCTTCCCAAAGCCCAGACCCGGATCGACGATGATTTGACGCTGTCTAATGCCGGACTTCACCGCCCGCCTCACGGCCCGGCTTAAAGCAGACACGACCGCGTTCACTGGGAACTTCAAAGGCAACTGGCTGTGCAACGAGGAGGCCGCCCCCCGCGAATGCATGAGCACGACGCCCACCCTGGATTCCGCCACCAGGCGGGTCATGCCCGGGTCCAGCCTCAATCCCCCAATGTCATTGACAATTTCGGCCCCCTCGTCGATGGCTTGCCGAGCGACGCTGGCTCGATAGGTGTCCACCGAGATGGGAACCGCCACACTCTTTTTTAGGCCCCTGATGACGGGGCCAATCCGGCGCCATTCTTCCTCGGCAGAGGGAGCGTTCGAGCGCATGGGGCGCGTCGATTCTCCTCCGACGTCCAGGATATCGGCACCCTCCTCCACCATTTGCAGTCCCCGACGGACGGCTTTCTGTGGAGAGAAATAGCGACCTCCATCGAAGAAAGAGTCGGGCGTCACGTTCAGTATCCCCATGATCAGGGTTCTCCGACCAACTTCAAGCTCCCGCGACGGCAAGCTGACGTGCAGAACAGCTCTTGGTTTCATCACTACGTTGAGCCGGCAACCAGCCCAATAGGCTAGAGGTACATCTCTATGGCCGTGATTCGGTGATCTGCGGTCCGGGCAGGGACGGAGAGGGACAGAAGAGGCCACCCATGAAACTTAGCGGCGCGCCCTGAGTTGTCTCAAGCAGGGGCAGGTTTCTCCCGCTGTTTGTCAACCAGAGAAGGAACAGGAGGCGACAAGGACTGAACTACCTGGGCATTGGGCTGTTCCACAGAGTCCTCACTCGAAGCAGCGTCCGTTCCGCTCTCTTCCAGCGGCACGTTCTGGATGATTTTCTTCACTTCATTGGCATCCAGAACCTCCCTCTCCAGAAGCCTCTCGGCAATTCGGCACAGGACATCCCGATTTTCTTCCAGGATCTTCTTGGCTTTCTGATAGCCTTCGTTGACGAAGCGTTTGATTTCCTGGTCGATCTTAATGGCAGTGTCCTCGCTGTAGTCGCGATGTTGCGCGATCTCTCGTCCGAGGAAAATCTGCTCTTCGCGCTTGCCGAAAGTAAGCGGGCCCAAGGCCGACATTCCGTAGTCACAAACCATTCGTCGGGACAGCTCGGTGGCTTGCTCGATGTCGTTTCCTGCCCCGGTGGTCATGTGACCCAGGAAGAGCTCCTCCGCGACTCGACCACCCATCATGATCGCGATCTGACTCTCCAGGTAGTCTCTCGTGTAGGTGTGTTTGTCGTCCACCGGCAGCTGCATGGTCACCCCCAGCGCCATTCCACGGGGGATGATGGTGACCTTGTGGAGAGGATCGGCATTAGGCAACATGGCCGCCACCAAGGCATGACCCGCCTCGTGGTAAGCCGTGTTTCGCTTCTCCGCATCACTGATGATCAGTGATTTGCGCTCCACGCCCATGAGGACTTTGTCTTTTGCTCCTTCAAAATCGGCCATGGAAACCGATTTCTGATTGTAGCGGGCGGCGTTGAGGGCTGCCTCATTGACCAAGTTTGCCAAGTCAGCTCCCGAAAAACCTGGCGTCCCACGAGCCAGCACGCTAATGTCAACATCCTCGGCCAGTGGAATCTTCTTGGTGTGGACTTGCAAGATACCCTCTCGACCTTTAACGTCCGGCCGACCCACGATGACACGGCGATCGAAGCGGCCTGGCCGGAGAAGCGCAGGATCGAGGACATCCGGTCGGTTGGTGGCGGCGATCAAGATTACCCCTTCGTTTGATTCAAAGCCATCCATCTCGACCAGCAATTGATTCAGGGTTTGCTCTCTCTCGTCATGGCCGCCACCCAACCCGGCTCCCCGATGTCTGCCGACGGCGTCGATCTCATCGATAAAGATGATGCATGGCGCGTTCTTCTTCCCTTGCTCGAACAAGTCGCGCACCCGGGAGGCGCCCACGCCCACAAACATCTCCACAAAATCCGATCCACTGATGGAAAAGAAAGGCACCCCGGCCTCTCCCGCAATGGCACGCGCTAAGAGCGTCTTTCCCGTACCCGGAGGCCCCACCAGCAGGACTCCTTTTGGAATTCGCCCGCCGAGCTTTTGAAATTTCTGTGGCTCTCTGAGGAATTCGATGATTTCCTGCAGCTCCTCTTTCGCCTCCTCGGCTCCCGCGACATCCTTGAAGGTGACTTTTCGCTGCTGGGAGGACAACAACTTGGCGCGGCTCTTTCCAAAGGAGAGGGCTTTGTTTCCCCCGCTCTGCATCTGTCGCATGAAAAAGATCCAAAATCCAATCAGCAGAACAAAGGGAGCCCACGAAATCAGCGCGGCTAACCAGGGACTCTGTGAGGGTTCTTTTACCTTGATGAGGACAGATCTATCTCTGAGTACTTTCACTAATTCGGGGTAGTCGGGCTTGATCGTCTTGAAGGTCGTTCCGTCCTTGAGCTTTCCCTTCACCTCGTTGCCCATCATCTCTACGCTTTCAACGTTGGCCTTATCCACTTCGTCCATGAAGCGGGAGAAGGCGAAGGCCTGTTCGTTTTGAGCCTGGTTCCGCTGCACAACCTGCCACAGCAAAACGGCGGTAACGATCAAAACCACCCAGAAAAGCAATGTCTTTACGGTTGAACTCAACTAAACCTCCAAAACGAAAGACAGAACTTAAGCAACCGTGAGGGTCGCCAGAAAAGGCAAATTCCGGAACCGGTTGCTGTGGGCCAGCCCGTAGCCAACGATGAAGCGGGACTCACTTGAGTCAACCACGAATCCGGCGTAATCGGCGTTTGCGGAGATCCGGCGGGAATACGGCTTGTCGATGAGATAGCACGTTTTGAGTTGCTTTGGACCACCCTGCAGCAAGTGTTTGGTGAGGTAGTCCAGAGTGACACCGGTGTCCAAAACCCCACCTATCAGCAGCACGTTCTTGTCGTGAATATCGAGCTCAGGGGAGTAGAAAATGCGCTTCACTCGGGAAACCCTTTGCTCCTCCTCCTCCACATCAGCCTTCATGAAGTAACATACCATTTCACCTTCGATTTTCCGAATCAAATCTGCCATAAAGACAAAGGAATCTTCGAGTAATCCAATGACAGCCAGATTTTCTGTGCCGAGGTCCCGTGTGACGTTTTGGGCCAGCTCGGTTACCCTTCGCTCGATTTGCTCTTGACTGTGCAGGACCTTGACTGTCATCAGAGGGGCCTCTCTTCCACGCACACGCCGATGAATTTTCCGCTTTCCTCTCGACGAATCATATCGGCCGATCTCGGGAACGCTTTCACCAAAATTATTCTAGCACCAAGACATATGACGGGCCACGTCCTTCTCAGGCTGAGAGGTACTTTGTGGGGGCCGAAGAGTTCCTTAACCTTTTTCACACCGGAACTGCCCTGCGGACGGTAGCGGTCGCCCGGTCTCCAATTTCGAACTTTGAGACCCTCTCGGCACTCCTCCGCGGAGAGCCACAACGCCCACCGGTTCGGACCGCTTTTGGGATCAGAATCCTGAAGGAGCGCTGCTTCATAGACCACACCAGCTTCCACTACTTCGACAACCCCCGGCACACCCAGCCAGTAGTCGTAGGACTCGGGAAGCGGCGACGTGGCTTGAAGCTTGAACCTGAGCTGATCGAATTCCCGATAAACGCGGACGCGACCATCGTAGACCTGGCGCCCGCTTTTTCCAGGGTTCAGCAGCGACAGAAAATCGGACAGATGGTGGGCTGACGGCATCTCAAATCCGGGGCTCACCTTGAGATAGGTCCAGCGCAGAACTTGAGCCTGAAGTGAGGGATGCAGGCGGACCGTGGCCCGGGCGTCCAGCACGATTTCGCCTCCCTCCACGCGGGCCAGGCGGGCGAATTCCGCCTCCGCCAGTTGGCTCAGGAACTGCTCGTCTTCCCGAAGAAGGCGGGCTGTCTGGGACAACGTTTCGACGATGGCGGGGTTGAATTCCCGCTCCAGAAACGGGATCAATTCCAATCGAATTCGGTTGCGCAAATAGGCCGGTGTGCGGTTCGACGAATCTTCTCGCCACTTCAGGTCCGCCGCCCTCAGGTAATCCAGCAGGTCCCTTCTGCGGGCACGAAGCAGAGGCCGCACATACAGCCCCTGGCGCGTGGCTGGAATCCCGGCCAGCCCCAGTGTCCCACTCCCACGGAGCAGCCTGATCAGGACCGTTTCGGCCTGGTCGTCCAGCGTATGACCCAGGGCAACCTTCTGAAATCCGTGAGACTTAACCAAGTCCAAAAAGAAACGGAAGCGCAGTTCCCTTGCTTCCTGCTCGGATCGAGCAGAACTCAGATCTCGGGGTGAAGAGCGGCCTGCCGCCCCTATGTAGCAAGGCAAACCAAAACGTTCAGCCAGCGATTGTACAAAATCAGCGTCGGAGTCCGACTCGGCACCCCGCATCCGATGGTTGAAATGGGCCACCGACAAGCTCAAGTCGTGCGTCTCTCGAAACTGAACCAGAAGGTGCAGCAAGGCTACAGAATCCGCCCCACCAGAAACAGCCACCAGGACCCGGTCCCGGTGGCAGAACATCTGGTTCTCGTCCACCGTGCGGCGAACGAGGTTCCGCAAGACAGAGGCTTTCTTCTTAAGGCTCAGACCCTCGGAGCGCCGTTCAAACTGGGGAGGAGATTCAGTCACGAACAGAAAAGCTCCTATCGCACAAACAAGCAGACGCTTTTCAGCAAGCGTGCCTCAAGGCTGCGCTCCCGGCTCAGCGGATCCAGTTCCTCTGCAGCGATTCGCGACCAGCGCTGAAGCCAGGGGCGTAAGGCGGAGCGTACTTGCTCGTCGTTGACCAAGTCTGCAATGCAATCCTCGCATTTCCCCAGTATCCACACCTCAAGCGCATGGTCATCCTGCCCCCACGCGCCGGAATCGCGAAGGACGGCCTGCAGGTCTTCGATTGCCAACGGAGCAAACACAAAATGGGAGTCGTGCAGGAAATGAAAAAGAGCCGTTAGAAAGATTGGGCCGAACCGCAACTCCTCCGGTGGCACGTTGGTTGGGGAGAAGCCTTGAACGAGGGGACCTGACTGCGAAGCACCAAAGAGCCTCCAAAAGCTCCGGCCCAAGGATTCGATTCGGCCGAGAGCTAACTCGGACTGGTGAACGTCGTCGAGGCTTTGAAAACTCCGGTAGTTAGACTTGTCCGATTCAACCACTCCCTCAAAAAACAAAGGCCTCAGCCTTCTCAATCCCGCAAAGAATTCTGCTTCAGGGGTTTCCAGGAGCAAAATATTGGATTCCCCCAATCGCAGGGTCCCTTGCCGAAGGATCTGATCTGCCTTGTGTCTAAGCTCCGCCAGAAGCTCAAAACCCGTCTTGAAGAGCGTGGCCACCCTGTACTGCTGCAGTGCCCCAACGGCCAGGTGCCTCTGCGATTGAGCCAGGAATTCCAACCCGAGATTGAGCGTGTCGCGCATTTCCTCCAGCGCCGGGCGCACTTTTTCGAGATCCCCTGGTGTCACCGCGTGAACGGAGAGCAGCCGATTGGCCAGCGCCGACATCTCTTCCCGGAGGTTGTCAGCCCTATCTGGATCCTGAATAGATTGCAGGGCGTCAAAGAGGTATTGCCCGGGGACGAGGGAGGCGGTGAGGAGAGCCGGCAACGTTGTTGAAGGGCGCAAGCTTTCGGCCTCTTTCTCGGTGGTATTACGTCTCACGGTGGGCGGCGCCACGGTGTCTGTCGGCGAATAGATTTCCAAGGCTTCAAAATAGTCCACAAAACCGATTTCCTCCAGCCGACGGCGCTTATTCTGATACGCGGTCTCCTCGAGCGAAACGGAGTTGTCCCAGTACACCCGGTCAATGACGTCGTAGGCTAGCGCTGGATCGAACCGAAACAGCGCGTCCAACAAGAGGCGGGACGTTGTCGTGCTCTCTTCTTCGCTGATGACCTCGATCCCGAAGCGGCCGTCAGGGGTTAACGTCAGGGCCAAGTCGGGTGAAGGCTCCTCCGGATCAATCGGATGGATTCGAATATCGTGCTTAAGGAAGAGGGCCAGAAGTTCGGGATCCACGGCACGGGCCATCCGGACCGTCTCTTCGGGGCCGGTCTGAATGAAGGCGGCCAACCACTCGGTGAAGGTCTTTCGATGGAACGCATCCTTTCGCCAGCAGTCGAGATCCACGAATCCGCGACGCTGGGTTCGAGTCGCCATGGGAAGCAGGTCCAGGCAGTCTGCTAATCCAACCGTCTTGATCGTGAGAAAGATGTCCTGATAAGGCGTCGAAGCGAGGAGTCGGGCGGCATTCGGCTTTGACAGAAATTCTTCCAGCTGACTCTTGCTCCGGACTTGCAAGGCCTCGGTTAGAAAGAATGACACTCCCGCGAAATCCTGCTCCCGATTTGAAGGCGGCATAGGTAGTCCCAGCATTCCTCCTTGTCGTACTCGCTTCTAATGCTATCCCGACTGGACTTTGGGAGTAAAGCTTGCCGCCATCCTCATGTGCACCGTGATTTGAGCGACTCACAGTCAGTGGAGTCCCTTAATCCAAAAATCATTTGAGTTCTCAAATACCCTGATTTAGACTCTCGTGAAGCGAGGTCAGGACGATGTCAGTACCCGGAACCGAGCGCTGCTGGGGCTTTTATCGGCAGTTGATCCTTGTGTCGAGCTGCTTGTTGTGTGCAGCCCCGGTCTGGGCTGAGTATCAGGTTGTGTTGAAAAACGGAAAAACTCTCGTGGCCAAATCGAGGCCTGTCTCGATGGAGGGCAATTATCGGTTCACGGGAGTGGACGGCAGATTTCAAGTGATTCCGATCAGTGAAATCGACGTTTCCGCCACGGAGAGGGCCAATCTTCATCAACCCCCATCCGAACGAAAGGGGCGGCTCTCGAACGAGGACCTTCCGAGCTCCAACGAGCCCTCTTCTAAATCCGGTCTGCCTCCCGGCATTCAAAAGGATTCCGCACCAGCCAAGAATGCGCCTCGCAAAGGTGCGGACCCCGCGAAGGGCGAGGCTTACTGGAGGCAGCGGGCCGCTCGATTGCGGCAACAGTTGGTGGACGTTGAAAGTGAGATCAAGAAGCTTGACGAAAAGATGAAGAGCGGCAAAAGCGATGGCATCCAAATTGGGTTTGACACCTACAACACCTATACCATCGCCACCTTCGAAAGCGATTTGAAACGCTTGGAGAAAGAGAAGCAGCGATTGTTGGGTGAGATGTCGGCTCTCGAAGAGGAAGCACGCAAAGCCGGAGCTCTGCCCGGCTGGCTCCGTTAGGTCTGCCAAAACCAATCACCACATGCCATACGAACCTGTCATCGGGCTGGAAGTTCACGCCCAACTGCTTACACGAACCAAGATCTTTTGCTCCTGCTCCACGGCGTTTGGGGCCCCTCCCAACACCAATACCTGTCCCGTCTGCCTTGGGTTCCCGGGTGCTCTTCCTGTCCTAAATCGGGCAGCCGTGGTGATGGCTGTCAAAGCGGCCCTTGGCCTTGAGTGCCAGGTGAATCCACGCTCCATTTTTGCCAGAAAGAACTACTTCTACCCTGATCTGCCGAAGGGGTACCAGATCTCCCAGTATGACAAACCGTTGGCCGAGCACGGACACATCGAAATTCCTATCAATGGCCACTCCAAGAAAGTGCGGATCAAACGAGTGCATCTGGAGGAGGATGCCGGGAAGTCGATTCACGATAGTTTTGTCGATTCGAGCCAATACAGCTACATCGATCTCAACCGGAGCGGCACGCCCCTCATCGAAATCGTCAGTGAACCCGATATTGCCTCTCCAGCTGAGGCCCATGAATACCTGACGCGGCTAAAGACCATCCTGGAGTATCTGGAAGTCTGCGATGGGAATATGGAAGAAGGAAGCCTCCGCTGTGACGCCAACGTTTCGGTTCGTCCGGTTGGGGAGACTCAGTTGGGGACCAAGACCGAGCTGAAGAACCTGAACAGTTTTCGTTTTCTACAAAAAGCACTGGAATACGAAATCGACCGCCAAGTTCAGATTTTGAGCGGCGGGGGGCAGGTGAAGCAGGAAACCCGTCTCTGGAACACTGTCGAGCAACGCACGTTTTCGATGCGCAGCAAGGAGGAGGCTCACGATTACCGGTACTTCCCGGAACCGGACTTGCCGCCTTTAGCCGTTGAGGAGGCATGGCTCGCCGAGATTCGTGCTGAGATGCCTGAATTGCCGGAGGCCAAGAAGCAGCGTTTCGTTCAGCAGTACCAGATCCCGGAATACGATGCAGGTGTGCTGACCACCACTCGAGCGCTGGCTGATTTCTTCGAGGAAACGGTGAAGCTCTGCCAGAATGCCAAGGCGGCCTCCAACTGGATCATGGGAGATCTACTGAGGGACCTCAAGGAGTTCAACACTCCCATCACCGGTTCTCCCGTGAAGCCAGGTCAACTTGCAGAGCTGGTTATGCTGATCGATCAGGGAGAGATCTCGGGTAAAATGGCCAAGGACGTGTTTGAGGCCATGTTTCGCGAGGCCAAGCCTCCCCAACAGGTTATTCAGGAGAAAGGCCTCAAGCAGATTACCGATAGCGGAGAAATCGAACGAGTGATCCGCGAGGTCATCGCCGCCAACCAAAAGAGCGCGGACCAGTACCGCCAGGGTAAGAAAACGGTGTTTGGATTCTTTGTGGGACAGGTGATGAAAGCCACTCGCGGCCAAGCCAATCCGCAACTGGTTAACGAACTTCTCAAGAACCTTCTAGACTCATGAGAACCCGCGGCCACGAACCCAATTTTCTCTCCCAGGACCACATCATCGAGTTCTACAAAGAAGAGTTCTTGAAGCATAAGAACCGGCTACAGGTCCAAAGGGAGTTCTATTCCGATCACGCGTTCCAGGAGATCGAGTCCGCCCTCGATAAGATCATCAACGAAATTGACACCATCTGTCAGATGGACCACTTTAACGAATTGGCCAGCCACCTCCTGGAGAGGATCGACGTAATCACGAATCTCTCAGCATCACCGTCGAACCACTCGAAAAAGCTTCACTGAAGCTCATGCCGCAGCCGGACCGCGTTGCCGGCCTTGAATCCTGCAAGTTCCTTTGCCGATGGACGAACCACTGAATCGATCCCGACTTCACGAACGACACGCTGACGCAGGAGCGGCCTTCTGTCAGCACGGCCGTTGGACTTTTCCGGCGTGTTTCAGCTCGGTCGACGAAGAATACCGCGCGCTGCAGGAAGATGCCGGCTTGATCGACCTCCCAGCCTCAGGGTTGATTGAGCTGACCGGTCCCGATCGGGTGCGCTTCCTGCACGGCATGGTGAGCAATGACATCAAGTCCCTGCCCCCCGGGGCGGGATGCTATGCGGCCATGCTCACTCCACAGGGGCGCTTGCTGGCGGACATGCGGATCTACTGCCTCCCGGATTCGCTGTTAATCTCGGCGGACTGGGGGCTGTGCCAAAAGCTTCCGCCCCTTCTCAAAAAGTACATCATCGCTGACCGCGTCACACTCAACGATACCTCGGATACCTTTGCAGTCATTTCGGTTCAAGGTCCCAAGGCCGCCAAGCTCCTTGAAAAGGCTGCGGCTTTTTCGGCTCTGCCCACGCTTCCGTTCTCTCACGGCGCACACAGCATTCGTGATGTGAGCGTCAGGATCTGCAGTGTCCGGCGGACGACTTCCGGCGGATTTGACCTGATCCTGCAAGGAGATAAGCTGGACGAAGTCTGGAACCATCTTGTGGACTCGGGACGCGAACTCGGAGTTCGCCCTGCCGGGCTGAGCGCACTCCAAATTCAACGGGTGGAGGCGGGCAT
Source organism: Acidobacteriota bacterium (assembly GCA_040753175.1). Lineage (GTDB taxonomy): Bacteria > Acidobacteriota > Terriglobia > Versatilivoradales > Versatilivoraceae > JBFMEW01. The sequence goes on from JBFMEW010000012.1 coordinate 111,576, forward strand.
TCCATGGTACGGCATCGACATGGACGAAACCTCGTTAGCGGTTGAGGCCGGCCTCCAGGAGGCTCTTAGTTTTGACAAGGGCTGCTATATCGGACAAGAGATCGTAGCACGAGCCACCCACCGTGGACACGTCAACTGGAAGCTCAAGGGCTTGCTGCTGTCGGGGGGAACGGTTGCCTCCCAAGGAGACAAGCTCTTCTGGGAGGACAAAGAGGCGGGCTGGGTCACCAGCAGCGTTTTTTCCCCCAGACTCAACCGTTCGGTTGCGATGGGCTATGTGCGTCGCGAACATGAAGAGATGGGAACTCGGCTGGAACTCCGGCATCAGGACGACAGAATCGATGCTGAGGTCGTCCAACTGCCGCTGGTCTCGTGTTGACCTCAGGTTCGCATACTGGACAAGACTGCGTGGCGGCTTTTTTCACCAAAGCGCTCTGAAAAAAAGGGGGAATTCGGCATGGGTATCTGGTCCCGACTCCTGGCTCGCAAGGCGCGAACCGCACCGGCCGGCAATCCTGCTGCCGAAACAGTGGAGCCTGCAAGATTCCTGCCCGTCGAGCGGACGGATTGCCCATTTCGGGATCTTTCCTCGGACGAGGTGGCGCAGCAAGTCTCGGAAGGAGCTCAGGTTCTCGACGTTCGGTTTGAGCATGAGTATGAACGCCGCCACATCCCCGGCGCAAAGTTACTGCCGTTACCGATCCTGTACCAGCGCTACGCGGAGCTGGATCCCGGCCAAACGTACGTCGTCGTTTGTGAACACGGAATCCGAAGTTACAATGCCTGCCACTTCCTGGCTGAGAAGGGGTTCACCCGACTCTTCAATCTGTCTGGAGGGATGAGTGCCTACACCGGCCCTCAGGCGGCAGGACAGGCCCAATGACACTTTCAAGGAGTCTGGAAGAAAATGGCATCGTTTAACTTTTCCATTCCGATGGAAGTTCGGTTTCGCGACCTGGATGCGTTGGGTCACGTCAACAACGCGGTTTACCTGACCTACTTCGAGGTTGTGCGTACCCACTATTGGCGTCATCTCTTCGATCTTCGCTCCTATGAAGACTTCAACTTCCTGGTCGTGCGCATTGAGTGCAACTTCCGGTCGCCGGCTATGTTCGGGGAAACCCTCCGGATCGCCGCTGCAGTCCGAGAATTGAAAAATTCCAGCTTCGTGTTCGAGTATGAAGTTACCGACCAGGAGACCGGAAGACTTATCGCCGACGGGCTGTCGGTACAGGCTTGCTTCGACAAACAGGAGAAGCGCTCCGTCCCGATTCCCAACGAGATGCGAAGCAAGATCAAGCAGTTTGAGGGCTTACCGTAAGGGATCCGCAGACCCTGGCATGAAGATCTATACGAAAGCCGGAGATCGAGGCGAAACCGGATTGCGTCGCGGAACGAGAGTGCCCAAAGACCATCTCCGGGTGGAAGCCTACGGGCAGGTCGACGAGTTGAACGCGACAGTGGGCCTGGCCATCGCCTTCCTGTCGGATACCGAACTCGTGAGCCAGCTACTCCGAGTCCAACGCGATCTGTTCAGTCTTGGCTCACAACTGGCTGATCCCGGCGGCCAGGGCCCGGACAAAGTCGAAGTCGGGGATGCTCAGATCGCTTGGCTGGAGCAGTGCATCGACCGATGGGAAGCCGAGCTACCTCCCCTGCACCGGTTCATCTTGCCGGGAGGGGTTCAGTCAGCGGCCTTCATTCATCTGGCTCGGACCGTTTGCCGGCGCGCCGAAAGGTCTGCCGTAAGGCTGAGTCATACGGAACAGGTCCCTCCCCAATTGCTCGTTTACCTCAACCGGTTGTCTGATTTCCTCTTCGTTCTCGCCCGCTGCCTCAATCATCGTTCCCACACCTCCGAAATGCCCTGGTAGTTTACCCACCACAGGAAGTCCGGTTCACCTGGCCACCGTTCTCCTGAAGAATTCCTCTACCTCTATCCGTGACCGAAATTCAATTCTGTCATTGGAACGGCGTGGGACGCCCGACCGACCGATCGGCGCGCCAGGTCAAAAAAATCTCAAGTCGTCGGCTTGATTAACCGATAAATCAAACCTGATCAGTGTGGTAGACTCGCCCGAGGAAGCCTTGAACGATTCTGTAATTGGGGAGATCGGGTGGGTCGTCGATACTCGAAAGTCCGAGGTCAACCTTATGTCAGTTCGCAGGAAAGGGCTCTCTATTCTTCTGGGCTGCCATCTTCTCCTCCTCGTAGCGGCCTCTCCGACCCTGGCACAAACACTCAGTCTATGTGAGGCCGTCGATAACTGCTCCCTTTCGTGGACTACGGGAGGAAACGCCAGCTGGTTCGGCCAGACAAGCGTCGTGTTTTTCGGAACTGCAGCCGCTTCCAGCGGGAATGTCGGAAACAGTCAAAGTTCTTTCATCCAGACCTCCGCGGTGGGACCCGGTACCGTTCGCTTTGTCTGGAAGGTCTCCTCGGAGAACTTCCATGACATCCTCAAGTTTTCGATTGACGGAGTGGACCAGGCGGACCCGATTAGCGGCGAAGTGGATTGGCAAGAGAAGACTTACTCCCTCTCTTCGGGCACGCATTCCTTGCGCTGGACATACTCCAAGGACGGCAGCACCAGCCGGGGCCAAGACCGAGGCTGGCTGGATAAGGTGGAGGTTACCGTTATCGACAATCCGCCGTCGGTCAGTTTTGTATCGCCCACAGCTGGCCAAACCCTGTCGGGAACCGTGTTGGTTCAGGCCGACGCCACAGACGACTTTGGCATTAGCCGTCTTGAGCTCTACATTGATGGACAGAAGGTCTCGGACACTCAATCGCTGTCCGTGAGCTACAGTTGGAATACGTTGAACCTGGTCAACGACACCCACACTCTGCGGGCTGTGGCATTCGACACACTGGGCCAAACCGGCGAAGTTCAGATCCAGGTGAAAGTCTTGAATCAAGGATCGCTGCCGGGTGCCGAGCGAAACGCGCTGGTGGATCTGTATTCCAGTACCTTCGGGACCGGCTGGATCAACAAGAATCGATGGCTCTCCGAACCCGGCACTGAGTGCAGCTGGTATGGAGTGAGCTGCTCACCCGGAAACGGCCATATTTCGGAGATTCGACTGGATGGCAACAATCTGTCGGGGACCCTTCCCGCCTCGTTGGCCAACCTGACTCACCTGCAAGTGCTGTCCCTGTCAGGGAATTTCCTTTTCGGCAGCATCCCCGCTCAGTTGGGGAGTCTCAGCGAACTGAGGACCCTGAATCTCTCCAACAACCAGATGAGCGGTTCTATCTCCGCGCAAATCGGTAACCTGGCCAATCTTTCGTCGCTTCAGCTGGCGGGCAACCGGTTGAGCGGCAGCATCCCGGCTGAAGTAGGCAACCTTGCCCAGCTCACCGGCCTGCAGCTTTCGCGAAATGGATTAGTGGGAGGGATTCCAACGGGTATTGGCAACCTTCTCCAGCTGAGGATCCTTGAGTTGGACCAAAACAATCTGGACGGTCCCATTCCGGAACAAATCGGAAACCTCGTAAGACTCGATCAACTCGATTTGTCCTCGAACCAATTAAACGGCGGCATCCCCACTCAGCTGGGAAATCTCGTTAATCTGAAGACCTTGCGACTTCACAGCAACCAGCTCATCGGGCCCATTCCCTTTTCACTTGGCAACCTGGTGCGACTGCAGGTCCTGGAACTGTACGCCAATCGTCTGAACAGCAGTGTGCCTTCGGACTTGGGCAAGCTTTCCGAGCTGTTGGTTCTTCAGTTAAACGATAACGAGCTGAATGGTGCCATTCCCGTGCAGCTCGGCAGTTTGGCCAAATTGGTTAATCTCCACCTGTCCAATAACGATCTCAGTGGGACCATCCCTGAGCAGTTTGGCAATCTGGTCAACCTCACCAGTCTGCAGCTGTCCAACAATGACTTGAGCGGAACCATCCCTTCATCCTTGGGCAACCTGGCTAAGCTGGAACGGCTGGAACTGAACTCGAACCACCTGAGCGGCGTCATCCCACCGCAGTTGGGGAACCTCTCGAAGCTGGTTCGACTATACCTTTCTGTCAATAACCTCACGGGCAACATCCCCGACGATCTGGGCAATCTGGTGGCTCTCCGGTTTCTGGCGCTGGCCTCTAATCAGCTCTCGGGGCCTTTGCCGGAAAGCCTTACAAAGCTGCGGATGCTCGAGTCTCTGGAGTTGCAGTCCAACCAGCTCAGCGGAGAGATTCCGGATCCAGATACGTTTCGTGCTTTCATCAACAAGACCGGCCCCATCATTTCGTACTTGGATATCCGATGGAACGCGCTGTATTCGACAGACTCCGCACTGACTGGCGCCCTCGCCTCCAAACAAGTGGGCGGCGATTGGGTTGGTACCCAAACGATCGCTCCCAGTGAGGTTTCGGCGCAGACAATCTCCGGAACTTCTATTCAACTCAGCTGGACGCCGATTGCCTACACCGGAGACGGCGGCGGCTATCGCGTTCTGTACAGCACCACTCACTTGGGTCCGTACAGCCTCTTTGCCAACACCGCCGACAAGACCACCGGTTCCATGGTCGTCACGGGGCTGAAGACATCAACGACCTACTACTTCGTGATCCAGAGCTTTACCGAGACCCACCGAAACAACCAGAACATTGTGGTCAGTGAGGTCAGCCGACAGGTCTTTGCAACAACCACCCTGGCTGACTTTCCGCCCTCGATCTCGGTAACATCGCCCTCGAACGGAAGTGTCGTGGCCGGACCAACCACGCTGGCGGCCGCCCCCAGCGACGACAAGGGAATTGCCCGGGTCGAATTCTTCTTCGACGGGCTCAAGCTGGCCGAGTTTGCAGCGGCGCCCTACTCGCTGGAGTTGGATACGACGGGTTACTCCAACTTCACACACGTGTTTCGGGCCAAGGTGACGGACACAGCCGGTCAAACCGCAGAGGCCCAGGTGACTTTTACCGTCAGTAATCCCTCAGGAGCCCTTTATAGCTGGCTGCTGCCCTCGAGCGCACGGGCGGCCAGTGCGGTTGGGGGAATCTTCCAGACGGACCTCACCATTTCCAACACCGGCTTAGAGGATGCCCAGTTTACCTTGAAGTTCCTCGGAAACAACACGGACGGTCGTTTTGGACCCGAAGTACCGCTTTTCCTCGCGGCACAAAAGACCGTGACCTATTCCGACGTCCTGAAAACGCTGTTTGGCCTGGATTCCGCCTTTGGTGCTCTTCGTCTGACCTCGGCTTCACCAACCCTGGCGGTGCAGGGACAGACGTCGGTCACGGCAACCAGCGGGAGTTACGGACAGAGCGTCTTGGCCCTACCCGAGGCGGCTCTGATACCGGATGGGTTGCCGTTTTCGATCAACGCCATTAGAGAGGACGACGCATTCCGCACCAATTTGATCTTGGCCAACGGGACAGAGGCCGCTTTGGTAGTCGACGCGGTTCTTTTGTCCGAGGGTGGAAGCATCTTGGGGACCAGGAGTTTCACCCTTCAGCCTCTCGGAATGACGCAAATCACTCGCGTGGTACGGACCATGGGGGTCAGCAGTAGCCTGCAGGGCGCTCGCCTGGAACTTTCCACGGCAACCGCCGGGGGCCGCTTTGCAGCCTACGCCGCCCTGATCGACAATCGAACCAACGATCCTCGGACTCTCTCTCCCGGTTCAGGTTTGACAATGATTCTTCCGTCCAGCGCCCGGGTCGCCAGTCTGACCGGAGGACTCTTCACTACCGATCTGGCGATCTCTAATCCGTCGAACTCGGTTGCGACCTTTACCCTGAAATTTCTAGGGAACAACGGGGACGGGCGGAGTGGGCCCGAGGTGAACGGCACGATAGGAGCAGGCCAATCGGTTAACTACAACGACGTTTTGGGTTCTCTCTTCGGCCTGCAATCCGGATTTGGGGCGCTTCGCCTGACTTCCTCTCTGCCGCTAACCATGCTGGGACAAACCTCCATCGGTAGCCCAACGGGAGGAACTTACGGCCAGAGCGTTCCGGGAACCGATGCTGCGAACTGGATCATCCCGGGCCTCGCTCGCTCGATAGCAGGCATCCGGGAGGACACGGCCTTCCGAACCAACCTGGTGCTGGCCAACGCCACAGAGGTCGCCATCGAGGTTGATGTAACGCTCGTCTCGGGCGAAGGGCTTGTGTTGGCAACAAAACGCTACGCGCTGCCTCCTCTGGGTATGACTCAGGTAAACCGTGTGGTTCGAGACCTCGGAGTGGGTGACAATCTCGTGAATGCCCGTCTGGTGCTGACCACACTCGTGAGTGGAGGGGCCTTCACCGCGTACGCGGCAGAAATCGACAATGTTTCGAACGATCCGAGAACCCTGTTGCCTCAATAGGTCGGAATGCCCTCTTGGCATCCCGCCGCAAGCTGCCTGGACGAGCTTCAATGTTTGAATTGCACTCGGTTGTTCGTTTGAAAGTGATCCGATATCTCCCCGTTGAGGGGCGGACAAAAGTGACTCGTTATCGATGATCTTGATGGAGGATGAATTCGATGCAAAAGGTCGTGTGGATGCTGATCGCTCTGATGCTGGGATGTGGAACCGCGTTCGCCCAGGATACTCCTTTGGGGGAGCTCTTCGGTGGTTACTCTTACTACCGGCTGGAAGGAGACAACTATAACGGGTGGCACGCGTCGATCGCTCAGAACGCAAACAACTGGGTGGGGGTCAAGGCCGACATCAGTGGCCACTATACCAGCAAGTCCAGTCCGTTGGGACGCACGGAGAACTGGCTTCACAATTTTCTGCTGGGACCTCAGTTCTCCTACCGCAAGAGCGAGGCGGTAACGCCATTCTTCCACGCGCTGGCCGGTATCACCCGTGGAACATTTGTAGTCAACACCGGAAGCGATCGCGGTTCGGCTTCTCGTAATGTTTTTGCCGCAGCTTTTGGTGGTGGGGTGGATGTCAAAATCACCGGCTCGGCGGCGTTTCGCGTGTTTCAAGCGGATTACATCTTGAACCGGGTGGACACCGAGTCCTTCCACAACATGCGACTGAGCATCGGCTTCGTCTACCGTTTCGGAAGTAAATGACCACCTGCGCCGGGCCGGTCAACTGACCGGCCCGAGGCTTTTTCCTTCGATTTGGCCAGGGTTTTCCGTCGCGCTCAGAGGCCAAACCGTTCGCAGTAACACCCAACACACTCCCACCGAGTTCTGGGCCCCCGGCCTCCTTCTTCCTCTTTGAATGCCCTCGATTCTGCAGCATCCCTTTTTTTGATGGGTAAGGCTATAATCTGTGCCTTGTCCTTTCCCGTCCAACCTCCGGGGAGCAATCGATGGCTCACGTCTCGCATAAGCTCAGCAGCTCATTCGAAGGAGCGCTGGCCGGCGGTGGTGACCCGGCCACCTCACCCCTCTATGTCTTTGGTCCGTTCCTGAAGCTCATTGTCCTGGCGGGTGTAGCGCCGGTGACGTTTGGTGCCGGCATTTGGCTGGTGGTCTTGACCGTGGCCATGGTCTCGGCCATGTACCGCTTCGTGATGACGTGGGTGACAGACGGCAGCGGCGGAAGTGGGCTCAGCGAAGAGGAGTTCGGGGGCTGGGCGGTCAAGGTTAACGCCGGCATCACCTTCGTGGAATATACGCTGACTTTCCTGGTCAGCATGGCGGCGTTGGTAACCTTCATCGCCGACCGCTACCCCGCTTTGAACGACACCCTCCTTGGTCTTCAACACCGTACCTACCTGGCCATCATCCTCAGTCTGGCGACCGGCTGGGTCGTCAATCGGGGCCCCAAGACCGCCGCCCGCGCCTTTGGGCCGGCCACCCTCGCGGTTCTGATCCTGCTTTGGGCGATGATCGTGGCCACGGTCTGGAAGTTGGGTTTTCGGCTGCCGAGTCTCGACTTCAGGGCTTTCACCCCCGAATACCTGCATTTCACGTTTGGGGGATACGCCCGCATCCTGGCTCTCATGACAGGAATCGAGATCTTTGCCAACCTAGTGGCCGCTTACTCGGGCACGGCGGCCCAGAAGAGCCGCAAAGCCTTCGGCAGTCTTTTGATCATCATGGGGACCACTTCCATCACCATGCTGATCGTGGGTCCCGGAATCCTTGAGCTGTCGAATCCGGCCGACACCCACGTCTCGGTGTTCACTCAGACCATGGACTCCCTGCTGCCGAAGCCCCTGCCCTACCTTGGGACGATTGTCGGAATCATCGTTCTCGGTTCCGCTTCCGCGGCCAGTGCCCAGGGACTGCAAAACTTAGCACTGGGATTGCGATATCGCCACTACGTTCCGGCTGTAATGGGCCAGCGAAACCGATTCGACGTGGCGGACAAGCCGGTGTGGCTCGAGGTGGGACTCGTGTCGGTATGCTATCTGGTCTTCGGCACCCACGAAGAAACCTATCTGGCCCTCTACGCAGCGGGCGTTTTCATCCTCTTGAGCATGACCGGCTGGGCCGCAGCCAAACGACTGATCCGAGAAATGAGGTCCAAGGTTTCAGTCGGAGGAATGGCCGCCCTGGCAGGCACGATCGTGGCGGCCCTGTTGACTTCAGTGGCGACCGTCATCATTTTCGTGGAGCGGTTCTTCGAAGGAGCGTGGACCTATCTTCTCTTCATCCCATTGCTTTACGCCGCCCTGAGCTACTATCGCTCTCGACTCGGGGCTCCCACAACACTGGAAGACCACTTGGGTCGCTTCTTTGTGGGCCAGTACTTACTTCCCTACCAGCGCGAGGCTCGCCCGGAGGACGAGGTGCTTTTTGACAAGATCCTGGTCCCACTCGACGGCTCCAGCTTTGCCGAGCAAGCTCTGCCCATGGCGGAGCTGCTGAGCCATAGTTTCAGCTCCCAATTGACCCTGGTTTCGGTAATAGGACCAAACCAGCGAGTGGTTCTGAACTCGAAATCCGAGTCTCACCTGCCCCGCGAGCAACGCGATCTGGCTACTTACCTCGAAGGGATGGTCTGGCAGCTGGAAAAGAAAGGGCTGAAGGCAGAGTCCGATTTGACCTCGGGTCCCGTGGCCGAAAAGATCAGCACGCTCGCCCACGACCTGGATTCCGATCTGATCGTGATGTGCACTCACGGAAGGTCCGGAGTGGAACGTTGGTTCTTAGGCAGCGTCGCCAGCAGACTGGTCGGGCTCGCGAACATCCCCATCCTGTTGATCCGCCCCACCGACGAATGGAAGAGCCGTGGGTCCCGCTTCAAAAGATTCCTGGTGAGCCTGGATGGCTCACAGGAGTCGGAGAGCGCCTTGCGCTACGCGCGAGCCCTCGCCAAACGTTTTGGCAGCGAGATCGTCCTGCTTTCGGTTCCAGAGAACGAAGTCGAGGTGGAACGCCTGCAGAACTACCTCGACAACGTGGCAGCAGCCCTGCACGAGCGCGGTTTTAAGGCTCAGGCGGTGGTCACCGGCTCAGGTCCGGCCCGAACCATCCTGGCTGTCAGCGAGAGTGATGGAATGGATTTGATCTTAATGGCGACACGCGGCCGCGGAGGGATCGGGAGGGATCTAAGCGTGGGAAGCGTGGCCGCACGGGTGGTGCAAGCCACGCAATGCCCGGTTTTCCTGGTTCCCGTCGGAGAGCGTCCGGTTCCGGAGAGTTCGCTTGCCGGTCAGATAGCGGCGGCGGCTGTCCCCTCGTAAAACGGGACTCCCTATTGGTCTGTAATCGGAAATCGGGCGGGGAGGCATTTCAAGTGGCTTGATGGCCCCTGGCCATAACCACTTTTCCGGTCCGCACCATTTCGATGATCTTGTACTTGGCCAAAAGCTTTACCAGCGAATCGATTTTGTCCGTGTCGCCGGTGGCCATCAGGATGATCGAGCTTTCTGTGAGGTCCACGGCCTTGCACTTGAAGTGCTCGGCAAACTGGAGCACCTCGCCTCGACCCTCGAAGCTCACTCCAACCTTGATCAATGCCAGCTCCTTCTCGACGGCATTTTCTCCGGTGTGATCGACACACCGGATGACATCCACCAACTTGTTGACCTGAGCAATGATCTGGTCGAGTCCCTCGGGGTCTCCCTTGGCCGTGATCGTCATCCGCGAATACTTGCCGTCCCGGGACGGGGATACGACCAACGAATCGATGTTGTACCCCCGGCGCGCAAATACCTGGGCAATGCGAGCCAGGACTCCCGGCTTGTTCGCCACGTACACACTGAGTGTGTGAGTATCGTCGCTGCCCTTGATGAGGAGTTCGTTCACCAGGGTTGCGGGCGTTGCTTGCATGAAAGTGTCCTCTTTCCTCTGCGTTTTAGGTGGAACCGGTGGGCTTCTCGAGCCTGGCCTTGGGTGGCTCCACTAACATGTCCTCCAGTGCCCTTCCCGCAGGAATCATGGGATAGACATTGTCTGTCTTCTCGCACTCCGCATTCACGACCACGGGGCCGTCAGCATAGTCGAGCGCACGCGTCAGAATCTTTCGGACGTCGGCCGCGCGCTTCAGTGTCAAACCCTTTGCCCCGGGGTAAGCTTCCGCCAGCTTCGCGAAGTCCGGATTCCCCTCTAAGTCCACGCCGCTCTTGCGATCGTCATAGAACAACTCCTGCCATTGGCGAACCATGCCCAGATAATGGTTGTTGAGCACGATCACCTTGATGGGCAGTTTGTGAACGCAGGCCGTGGACAGTTCGTAGAGGGTCATCTGGAATCCACCATCTCCCACGATCGCCAGGACCAGCTCATTCGGCTTCCCGAACTGCGCTCCAATGGCCGCCGGGAAGCCGTACCCCATGGTGCCCGCCCCCCCGGAACTCAGCCACTGATAGGGGTAGTCTGTCTTGTAGAACTGTGCCGCCCACATCTGGTGCTGGCCCACATCCGTTGAGACGATGGCCTTTCCACCGGTCAGCTTGTACAGCTCGTCGATGACGTGCTGCATCTTGAGACCGCCCTGTTTTTTGTACTTGAGCGGGTACTTCCGGCGATACCCATCCAAACGCTTCAACCAATCATCGGTATCCAGGGGACTGACGTGCTTGGTCAACTCGTCAAGAACCAACTTGGCATCGCCGACGATCGAGTGATGACACTTGATCATCTTGCCCATTTCGGCCGCATCAATGTCAATGTGGATGCGAGTAGCGTCCTTACAGAAGCGGGGTGCTTGTCCAACAATCCGGTCGTCGAATCTCGATCCAACCGACATGACCAGGTCGCACTCGATCATTGCCTTGTTGGCATAGGCGGTTCCGTGCATTCCCAGCATTCCGAGGGAGAGAGGATGGCTCTCCGGGAAACTGCCTTTCCCCAGCAGAGTGGTGGTCACGGGAGCCTTGAGTTTCTCAGCCAGCAAGCGCAAAGACTCACTGGCACCGGAGATGATCGCGCCGTGACCCGCCAGAATGACCGGTTGCCGCGACCGGCTAATGGCTTCCGCTACGTCCAGGATCTTCTCCCGATCTAAAGCATTGTTGACAACATACCCAGGAAGGTCCATTTCAGCCGAAAGTGCTCCAGAGAACGGACCCTGGGTAATGTCCTTGGGCAGGTCAATCAACACCGGACCTGGTCGTCCAGTGTTGGTGATGTAGAAAGCCTCGCGGACGATTCTGGGAATATCGTTGGTGTTCTTGACCAGGTAGCTGTGCTTAACCACCGGCATTGCAATGCCGAAAACGTCCGCCTCTTGGAAAGCATCCTTGCCCAACATGCTCGTGATGGTTTGTCCTGTTAGAACGACCATGGGAACCGAGTCCATGTGGGCCGTCATGATGCCGGTCAGAGTGTTGGTGGCCCCAGGCCCACTGGTGACTAATACCACCCCCGGCTTTCCAGTGGCTCGGGCATACCCATCCGCCATGTGCGCAGCTCCCTGCTCGTGGCGGACCAGTATGAGCTTGATCTTGGTTCGCGTGGTGACCAAAGCGTCGAAGATCGGGATGGCAGCCCCGCCGGAAAGACCAAAAATGTACTCAACGCCTTCATCTTCCAGGCACTTGACCAATGCCTGGGCCCCTTCCATCGTCTTTACAATCATTGAACTCGCTCCTCCATCGAAGGGCGTCGACCAACAAGATTGGCCCATCCTAACCGAAGGGACGGACTAATGGAAACAAAAAATTACCAAAATCATAGAAACATGATGGCCATCTCAAGAATAGTCACTCACAGCAGCCTATTCTCTTGTCAAGTTTGATAGCCATCGCGAAGCATGCCTCGAATTTCGGAAAGTTTTTGAGAGAAGTTTAAGTCATTTCCAGAGTACCGACCGAAAATCGCGATATTTTCTGGACAAGCCGACCCCCTCGATCCAAGACAAACCCGCCCGCCCGCCTGCGACTTCGTCGGACGAGCTGAGCTCCTGTTACTTCTTGGGGCGAAGAACCCTATGGACGCGGGCCGGTGGATCGGTGGGGAGACTCGGCTTGCCGGCAGCTTCCCAAGCCGAGACAAGATGGGAGGCGACGGAAGCAGCGGCCTGGTTCAGTTGCTTTTCGAGCAAGACGTGCGTTTGCTCAAAAAGCGACTCGTAGTAGGCGTCGTCATACTCGGATCGTCCCTGAATGGCCTTGCGATCCGCCTCCAGGATCGGCCTGACCGCCTGGAAGCTCTGCAACAGATTTTCAAAAGACGTGTCCCTCGCTGAGACGACGCTGTAGAGCGGCTGGGGCTGGAGGTTGATACGATCCCAGTTTCGAAGCACCAGCTCGGTCTCGAAACGAAAGTGAATGCCATCCTGCTGGGTGAGCTGTCCATCGTAGTTGGAGGTGGCATGGAAGGGGACATGGGCGTCGCTCACATAGTGGGAAATCACCGACGAGAAGAACTTAATGTCGTCAAGCGAGTAAGGGCTGCGCCCTTCCTTCTGCCGCTGGAATGCCTGCAGCAACTTCTCATAGATCTCCGCCGTGCGCCAAGGCAGAAGGCCTTCCTTCTGTAGTCTCCGGACCCCGAATTTACGCACTGCCGCGTGGTAATCTCTGGGCAGCGAGGAAAAGGGATAGGCCCCAAAGGCATCGAGGTCCAGGAAATGTCGGGGAGGCTCGTCGCTAAAACCCGCATTTCGCCACAGGTCCGGGTCGATCGAATGCTCTACAATGGTCATTCGATGCTTCTGGTAGAAGGGCTGCATGTCCGGGGGAAGCAGGTCGATGGCCCGAGCTGTGATCAGGCGGTGTACCTCCAGACCCCAGGCCATCAGCACGCCGCTAAAGCTCGAAAAACATAGAAGAGTAACGCACAAAACAAGGCGCCAGAACATGCCAGCATCGTATCATGAAACGGTAACGGCAATCCCGACGCGTTTTTCAAGGACTCGAAATCGTGGGAGGTCCTTCAAATAGGCTATTTTTACATCCTTAACAGTATCTTTTCCCAACCTTAACCCCGAACGTGCAATTTTCGGGTAGCCTACTCACATTAGGTCGAGAGCAGCCTGGTCATGCTGTCCATGACTGAAACGAAAACTTAAGCGATCGGAGGAAAACAACAATGTGTGGAAGGCGCCTTAGGCTCTTATTGCTAGCCGGCCTGCTTGTCATTTGCCAAGGTTCCCTCAGGCTTGAGGGGCAGGAGACTGACCATCCCAAGAAAAAAGATGTCTTGGCTCAACGGATCCACGTGGCCCCAGGCATGCCGGTTGAACCTCTCCACGACGTGACAATGCCGGGCCCGTTTCCAATCGGACCCAGCTTCATGGCAGCGCCCTTGGAAAACAAGGCCGTTCCCGGGGCACCTTACTCGGCCGAAGCCGTCTCGGAACACACCCAGATTCTAGGCGACGGGAACCGCATCTATCGAAAGAGTTCTACCTTGCTGTACCGAGACCGTCTGGGGCGGACTCGGAAGGAACAATCATTTTCTCCATCTGGAAGGCAAGGTGAAGAAAGCCTGTCGACGATCTTCATTAACGATCCGATCCAGAAGGTGCAGTACGTGCTGAATCCCAAGGAACGAACCGCCCACAAGCTGGTTTCTTTTGAATGGTATTCCGAGGGAGAAGCCCCAAAAGCCGAGGCAGGCGCAGCGGCTGAAACGCGGGATTTTCAAGTGTTCGTGCAAAGAGCCGAAGGTCCTGCAGGGCCGCCACCGATCGCCGGAGCCCGCATCATGCACTTCGAGCGAGTCAGAAGCTTTGCCAAGCCGGTGGTCGAGTCACTGGGAAAAGAGACTATTGACGGGTTAGAGGTGGAAGGATCGCGGTCTACACTGACCATCCCCGCCGGACAGATCGGCAATGATCTGCCGATCCAAGTCGTCTCGGAAAGCTGGTTCTCACAGGAACTGCAGCTAGTTATCCGGAGCAAGCACACGGATCCGCGGTTTGGCGAAACCACTTACCGACTGACCAACATCACCCGCAAAGATCAGCCCCAATCGCTCTTTGAGATCCCGGCCGACTATACCATTCAGAAACAAGGAGAGATCGCCCGGATTCGGACGATGAAGACAGACGCTGCCCCCTGACCTGCCTGGTGGGTTCGTTCCAATCCCAGCCACGCACCGAATGGAACGGCTCGAAGCCGGACAGGTCTAGACTCCCGCCACGGACCGGTGGGGAATTGTCATTCAGGTCCGTGCCCAGGCTTCCACTTGAGCGGTGGCCCATCCACTCCATACGAAGGCAGGGCTTCTGAAAAAGCGTCATCATCTTCCAACTCAGCCCGTAGCCGGTTGAGTTCCCTTTTCAGCTCTGCCACCACCGTCTCGGTTCGGGCGTCGTAATAGAGGTTCCTCAGTTCCTCGGGATCCTGATCGAGGTCAAAAAATTCCCACTGGTCCTTCTTCCAGTAGTAGATCAGTTTGTGCCTTCCGGTGCGAATGCCATAGTGAGCTCGGGTATTGTGGTGACCCGGATCGTGGTAGTAGCGATAGTAAAAGCTCTGACGCCAATCGGCAGGGCGCTGCTCTCGGAAGAGAGGCAGCAAACTCCGCCCCTGTACACCGGCAAGCGGCCGGGCACCTGCCAGTTCGACAAGAGTCGGGGCAAAATCGCAATTGATCACCAGCTCCCGGTTCACGAGGCGAGGCTTGATTCCGGCCGGCCAGCGAACTAAAAGCGGCATGCGGATGGACTCCTCATACATGAAGCGCTTGTCGTAGAGTCCATGGTCGCCAAGAAAGAAACCCTGGTCGCTGGTATAGATCACTACGGTGTTCTCACGCAAGCCGTGTTCATCCAGCCACGCTACGACGCGGCCAACGCTGTCATCGACGCTCTGCACGCAGGCCAGGTAGTCTTGCAGGTAACGCTGGTACTTCCATTTGTTGAGCGCTTCACCCGTTAACGTCTGGCTCTTCCCGTCCTTCTGAATCGTAACTTCGGTCGGCTTGACCGAAAGCCATTGCTGCAATTCCGCCCCCTTCAGCTCCGATGGCGGCACCAGCTTCAGGTCGCGTCGAGTCAAGTCGTAGAAGACGGACTGCTGTTGCTCACGCAACGCCTCGGTTCGCGTGGCGCACGTGTCGTAGAGCGTGTGGGCCTCCGGAATCTTCCGCTTGGAAAATTCCTCCCGATATTTCAAATTGGGAGACCATTCCCGGTGAGGCGCCTTGTGGTGCAACATGAGGAAAAAGGGCTGATCGGCCGGTCGCTTTTCCAGAAAACTCAAAGCCAGGTCGGTCAGTACCTCGGTGACATACCCGGGATACACTCGCGCACCGTCCCGATCATAGAGAATCGGATCGAAGTAACGTCCCTGCCCCGGCAGGATTTCCCAGTGGCTGAAGCCGGTGGGATCGGTACCCAGATGCCACTTCCCGATGATCCCGGTGTAGTAACCGGCGGCCTGCAGCTGCCTGGCAACATGTGGCTGCGAACCATCGAAAGCATTGAACACAGGAACGCCGTTCTTGTGGCTGTATTTTCCGGTGAGGATCGTGGCCCGGCTGGGCGTACAGATCGAGTTCACGGCAAAGCTCCGCTCGAAACGCATTCCTTCGGAAGCCAGGCGATCCAGGTGCGGGGTCTTGTTGATGCGGCTGCCATAGGCGCTGATGGCATGCGCCGCATGATCATCGGACATGATGAATAGGATATTGGGCCGGGATGACTCCGCCGCGTTCAGATCAGCGGCAAACACCCACAACATTGCCAAAATCGGGATGAGGAGATTCCGTCGTTTCATAACTGCACGTCAGATCCTTTTCTCTAGTCTGGGAAGCCCGCGCACTCGCTCATCATCCCCGAACCACGATCCTCGAACGTCGGAGGACCGATCGGTTCCTCGCCTCGAGGTCGCCTCATCGATGAGTGGTTGAGTCGGGAGTGGGAGTCCTGACGTGGGATTCCCGCATAGTTTGCCACGTCAGCACGCCAAGTCCGAACGTTTTTCTTTCATCTCTCCTGGATCGCAGGTGAAATCGCGTGTCGTAGAAGGGCCGCGTTGTTGACAGTGCGCTGCGATTACCCAATACTCTTGAACTGCTCGGTGCCACACAACGCTCTTAGCACTTCGTGTTTCTGAGAATCGAATAGTTCGAAAACCCTGCTATCTACCGGAGGAAAAGACGGTATGCGCCGCAATATCGTATTGTTCTGGTTCCTTCTCGTGTCGGTGGCTGCACCATGCGGCCCAGGACTCGCAAGCGAACCGGGCTGGAAGACTCTGTTCGATGGCCAAACGCTGGAGGCTTGGAAGGCGCCGGACATGGGTTACTGGAGTGTTGAGGATGATGCCATTACGGGAACCGTCACAGCCGATCGCTTACCCCCCGAGAATGTCTTCATCGTGTGGCAAGGCGGAGAAGTCAGGAACTTTGAACTCAAGTTCAAGTTCCGTATTTTCGGAGCGAAAGCCAACTCCGGAATGCAATTCCGCAGTGAAGTTAAGGACCGCGGCCTGGTGCACGGGTATCAGGCCGATATTGCCCAGAAATATGTGGGTGGAATCTGGGACGAATATGGTGAGCGAGGGTCGCTGGCCGCGTGCGGTCAGCAGGCTATCATCGGTCGGGACGGAAGCAAGAAGCTCAATCGTTTCGCCGAAACTGCGGATTTACAGAAGGACATCAACCTCGAAGAGTGGAACGAGTACCACATCACAGCCAAGGGACCTCGAATCATCCTGCGCATCAACGGCAAAATCACGGCAGGACTGGACGACTATGAACAAGGCAAGGCCCGATCCTCGGGAGTTCTGGCCATGCCGGTTATCGCGGAACCGATGAAAGTCCAGTACAAAGACATCCGCCTGAAGGCCCTGCCCGACTCCAACTGACGGGATCAAAGCACTTCGGTATAGCCCGCCGGGAATCGCCCGGCAACAGCTCAGAGCCCGGTCTTGAGGTAGCCCTTGATCGCCGCAATGGCCCGATCGACTTCCGAGTGGAGGTTGTAAAAATGCGGTGAGAACCGAATGCCGCCCCGGTCAGGTCCTTCGCGAGTTGCACACCCGATTCGATCCCGTTCATAGAGCGCTGCAGAGAGCTTCCTGACATCCAGTCCTGCCGGCAGGAAGGAAACAACCGCCACAGAGCGAGAGGGATCGGAACTGGTCCAGACTTTGATTCCATCCATGCGCTTTAACTCGCCGATCAATCGTTGGGTCAGTTCTTGGGCCCGTGCCTGAATCGTATCTCTTCCAATGCGGGCCTGAAACTCAAGAGCCTTGCCGAAAGCCATGATGGACGGTTCGTCCCTCTGCCCGAAGCCTTCGAACGTCTCGGAAATCCCAACCTCTCCCGGATAGGCGCTCACCACACTGGCCCAGATCCTTCCGTGCGCTCTGCGGTTGACATACAGGACGCCCACCTCCTTTGGTCCGCAGGGCCACTTGTGAGCACTTCCTGTGTAGAAATCGGGCTGCATCTCACCCAAATCGACGTTCATGAGACCAAAAGTTTGGGCGCCGTCGACCAGAGTCAGGACTTCTCGCTCGCGAGCCAGCCGGCACAGTTCGGTGGCGGGGAAAAGATCGCCGACGGTGCTGGTGAGGTGTGTGAATGCCAAGACCCTGGTGCGGGAGGTGATTTCTTTGCGAAAAGCATCGATATAGTATTCCGCGCCCGGATGTGGATTGACTTGATTCACGACTTTCAAACTGAATCCATATCGCCTCGACTTGAGTTCCCAGGCGGCCTTGTTGCTCGGATGGTTGTCCGAAAACAAAAGCACTTCGTCGCCCGCCTTCAAGTCCAACCCGCTGGATACCAGGTTGTTGCCTTCGCTCGTGTTGCGGGTAATGACGATCTCCTCGGGTGTCACCCCCAGAAACTCCGCCAGGAGTCTTCGGGTTGTCTCCTTTCCCTTGGTCATCTTTTCCCGGTTGGGGAAAGACGGGTCCCGGTCCATGTCTTTGGTGAAGTCGGACAGGGTTTCCAACACCGGCAGAGGAGAGGGACACAAGTTGGCGGCGTTCAACACACCGAGTTCCCGAGGCATCACAAACTGCTCGCGAACGGCGCCCCAGAACTTCTCATCGGGTGAAGCCGGGGTGGGAGGCAGATCGGTCGTCTTAGGCCAGGCAAACCCCTGGCGTGCAAACAGCGCGGCCGACCCTCCGAGGGCAAAGGTTCGCGCAAACTCTCTTCGATGCCACGCATGTCTCGCTTCGGTTTGGGTCATACTTCACCTCAATCCATCCAACGCCATCGGAGAAAGATCTCAAGGTCGCTTCCAGATCCCTACTCAACGGTCAGGCGAAAAGCAATGGACCGCTCGGCCGGACGAACATATTTTCCAGGCTTGACTTCCAGGACTACCGGCACAGACAACGCGCCCACAGCATGCTTGATGTTGGTCTCGGGACCGTTGCTGTAGGGATTGTGGGGAAAAACAGGCCAGACCAGGCTCGCCTCGGGATCCGTTGTCAGCGACCATCCCTGATGACGAATCGATCCTGCCAGTTCCTGCGGGCCCAGTTCAAGCCTCTCCCAACCCAGCTGCATTCGCTTTCCGCCACCGGTTTCCAGCCACTCGCCGGATTTCAAACATAGCTGCAGGGTCAGTCGAGTTTCCTCGGCGGGACGCCCTTTCCCACTGATGACGAAGCGCACGTCGAGGGCGTTTTCATCCGGCACCGGGACATACAAATCAGCAAAGAACGTATTGTAAGCCAAAGACAAACGGTCCTGCCGCTCCGCCATCTGCAGGCGGCTGCTGATCGGGAGGTGGAAGATCTGGCCGAGCATCTTCTCCGAGAACGTTGCCAGCTCCGGCTGGCGCTTGGAGCCGGCCCCGGTGATGATCAGCCCCTTCTTCTTGTGGAAGATGCTCAGATTGCCCTGCCGGTCCAGATAGAATTGACTGTTCACCGCCTGGGTGCTGAGGATCCCGGACAGGCACGTTACCCATGACCCTGTCTTTCGGATGCCCGCCGGAATCTGCATCTGGTGTGCAAAACGCTCACGATCCTGGGGAATCGGCTCCAGTGGGCCTTCATGATAGTGAAGGGCGTCCTGCGCCAACCTCCCCAAAGCGCTCATCCCCAGGCTTTCCGGGGTGAAGAAGCTCGTCAAAAATTCCGCGAAGCGCCGGCCATCCGGGAAATGGGAGAACCCAAAGTGCCCCCAGGCGTTGACGCTCCAATGGCGGTTGCGGTCATTAATCACCTCCACCGGGTTTCCATCCGGGTAGGTATAGTTCATGTGAAAATCCGTGGCTCGGCGCAAGGCCGGAAGGACGGAAGGATCTTGGCTGTACTCCTGATACAGGGCCAGCGCGGTGAAGGTCAGATGGTTGTAGCCGGTGGTGGGCCCGGATCGGTTGTGTTCACCCCAGTAGCCATCCGGCATCTGCTCGATCTCGGCGTAGCGGCGCAGCACCCGGGCACCCAGATCCATCCATTCCTGGCGATTAAAGACATTGCCCGAAGTATAAAGCAGCGCCGCCCACCAGGCGTAGTGATTGGGAGAAGTACCGATGAACGGCGAATGATACCAGGGAAAATCGAGCCGCTCTCGCGTATCCTCAATCAGCAGGCGAACGTTTTCTTCGATCGCCTTTTGCCAGCGGGAGCGCCTTGGCTCTCCCAGCTCAGACTCGAGCAGCCGGTATGCCTCCAACCACAGGCCGGTATCCCAATCGCTGTCCAGGCGAGGCTCATAGGCGCCCTTTTCGTGTTCACTGGCCAAAAGGTCCCCGATCCGGATCGCCAAAGCCAACATCTTCGGATCGTGGTAGCGGGGGTTGGAGGGATGCTTTTTGGCGTAGAGGACTGCGGGCGGGAGGATAGCGTAAGGGAAGTGCCTCCAGTCTCCCTTCCAGGGGTTGAAGGCTCCGGCAGGTTTTCCTTCTTCCAATGACTTGAGCGTGGCTCCTGGTTCGGCGTTCAGTCTCTCCTCGACGCGTTGCGATCCCGCCTCCATCAATTCAAAGTACCGCCCTGGAAGGCTCTGACCCCACAGAGGAGCGGCCAGTGCCCAGCTCACCGCCATCGTGACCAGCCCACGAACGGCAGAGCCTCCGGCGCGGCATTCCTTGGTCTGGATCATCGCCTCCCTCCTTCTGTCCACAGCAGTCCGAAACGCTCCTGGTCAAACATTGTGTTGCCTCGCTCTAAACTGAGAATTCATTGTATCGGGATCGGGCCTCGAGTCCGCCTGTCAGCCCTTATAGCCAAAGCGGTGGAGCGCTGTCAACCGCCCTGCCGGCTCTGGCTCGGATTATCGGCCGCGTCCAGCCCCTCCCATGCTCAACCGCCTTGCTTTCAATCTGCATTCTTCTACAATTCTCTAAGCGTGCATCTCACTGGAAATTCCATCACCCCGGCGACATCGAGGCTGATCTGAGCCCGGGAGGATAGGAGCGTGCGATGAATGGGAACAAGGTCACCTTGATCCTCCTGTCTGGCCTGTTCCTCGTGTTGCCGGCTGCCTGCAGGACCACTCCGATATCGCTGGTGCGCATCGAGAATCCGTCGTTACGGATTGAGTTCAATGATCGGATGCATAGCCGGGTGGTTTTGAAGTCGGGAGGCCAGGAGACTCGCTTCGGCGAATTTTCTCCTTCAGAGACGGTCACCGTGTCGGGTCGTGAAATCGCCGACTTCTCGTTGACGAACGAGTCACACCAGCCCGTCCGAGATCGACTCGGAAGTGGAACCCGGTACCAGCTGCAGGGTTCCAGCAGTTCGCTCGTGAAAGAGCTGTCTCTCACCTTGTATGACGATTTCCCCGACGTAGCAGTATTCGAAGTGCAGTACACCAACGTCGGCAAATCTCCCTTGCAGGTCGAGAGGTGGACAAACCACCGGTACCAAATCAATACCTCTTCATCCAGCGACCCACCGGTTTGGAGCTACCAGGCCGGATCCTATCAGAACCGGCCCGACTGGGTCGTTCCTCTTAAGCCGGGATTTAAGCAGGACAACTTTCAGGGAATGAATGCCACCGATTACGGCGGCGGCACACCAATTTCCGATCTCTGGAGGCGCGACGGCGGTATTGCCGTTGGTCATCTCGAGTTGACCCCGAAACAGGTCTCTCTGCCGGTCGCCATGCCGGATTCCCATCAGGCAACGCTCGCCATTCAAGCGGCGGTCAACACCTCCTGTAAGCCCGGCCAGACACTGAAGACTCTGAGGACGTTTCTAGCGGTACACCAGGGCGACTATTTCCAATCCCTGGTCAATTACCGTCGCCTGATGATTCAGCAGGGACTGTCGTTCAAAGCTGCTCCTGCCGACGCATTCGAACCCATCTGGTGTGCATGGGGGTATGGCCGTAACGTGACGATGAACCAGGTTTACGGAGCTTTGCCTGTTGTGAAGGAACTGGGCCTTAAATGGGTCACCCTGGACGACGGATGGCAGACTGCGGAAGGCGATTGGGATTTGGACAGAACCAAGTTCCCGAATGGCGATTCAGATATGAAAGCCCTGGTGAATCGTCTCCATGCCGAAGGTTTCAAGGCCCAGCTCTGGTGGGCACCCTTGGCAGTCGATCCGGAAACGAAGCTCATTCAAGATCATCCCGACTACTTGCTGCTCAATGCCGACGGGTCACGCCGGAAGATCAGTTGGTGGGATTCCTTTTACTTGTGCCCGGCTTTGCCTCAAGTGCGAGAGGGGGCGCGGCGTCTGGTCACGCGCGCGATGCGGGACTGGGGATTCGATGGCCTCAAGATTGATGGCCAACACCTCAACGCGGCGCCGCCGTGCTATAACCCAGTGCACCAGCACGGCCGCCCCGAGGATGCGTTCGAAGAAGTGCCGGGATTCTTCCAAGCGATCTACGAGACAGCCCTCAGCCTTCGACCCAACGCCTTGATTGAAATCTGCCCCTGCGGGACCGCCTATTCCTTCTTCACCATGCCCTACATGAACATGTCGGTGGCTTCAGATCCGGAGAGTTCCTGGCAGATCCGTCTGAAGGGAAAAACGCTCAAGGCATTGATGGGAAATGGAGTCGCCTACTTCGGCGACCACGTGGACATGAGTGATGGAGGGGAGGACTTTGCGTCCACGGTAGGCGTTGGTGGTGTGGTCGGGACTAATTTTACCTGGCCACCGGGTTCTGCCCCAGACCGAAAACTGGATCTGACTCCCGAAAAACAGAAGCGTTGGGCCCACTGGATCAAGGTCTATCGATCCAAGATGCTCCCCCACGGCGAATACCTCGGAACCCTCTACGACCTGGGTTTTGATCGACCGGAAGCTCATGCCATTCGCAAGGGCCAAAGCCTCTACTATGCCTTCTACGCCGCGGACTGGAACGGTCAAATCGAACTGAGAGGCCTGGGACCACGGTGCTATCGCGTGTTGGATTACACCAACAACCACGATCTGGGAACCGTTTATGGACCAAGGGCCGTTCTGGATGTGCGATTCAAGAGCCACCTGCTGATCGAAGCCCGCCCGGAATAACAGGTCCAGGGGGAGCGCAGCCGCCTCGTTCCGTGTTGGCGGAAGAAGCTAGAGGCTAGAGGAGTCGATCCCTAAGGTTATCGGGCTGAGTTTGTCGAGTTGGTAAGGAGGGCCACGAACCTCCTGCCGCGGGGGCCTTAGTCCCGCGGCGTATCCCAGCTCCGGGCAGACTCAGTCCTTGCCCTTCAAATCGGCGTCGTTGATTTCGATGAATTTTTTGATGTCATCGCTGATCTCCAACAGCTTGAGCCATTGTTCCTTGTAAAGGGTAACCGGGAAACGCCCCAAGCCATAAACCGATAGTCCGCCTTTTTCGCTGATCCTGAGCGAGAGATTGCCTTTTTTAGGGCGCTTCAAAGCTTCATTCTCCGCTTTCAGGCGCTCGATCTCCTTCTGCAGTTCTTCCTCATGATGTTGCGACATGCGACACCTCCGTATTAGTTACCATTTGAGAAATAGGGGGGAATCCAATGAAAGAAAGAATCGTGTTCCTGGGTGTCATCGTCGTTCTTGCCGGCCTCAGCGTCAATTCCTTCCTGTTCGGTCATCAGGAACCTCCACCCGGAATCGAAGCCGAACGGTGGATTGCTATCACTAACGACCTTGGACTGGTCTTACAAACTGCCCAAGAAACCGGTCCCTTGTTTTCGCCACCCTCCACCAAGCAGCTGCGCGGAGTCCTCATGGTCCGCCAAAATGGGCACTGGCAGTCGGTCTGGCTGGAGCCCTGTCCGGGAACGCCGAAGCTCGTTCCGGCCCGGACTCCCTGAAGGTGGATGCGAAGAATGTCAGTCGGAGCTGCCGTCTCCGGCTTTCAGTTGAGCCAGGCTCTGAGTGTAGGGCGACCTGGCGACGCCACGTTCGGTGATAATGGCAGAGACGTAGCGGTTGGGAGTCACGTCGAAGGCCGGGTTCGCAACCCGGACATTGCTGGGAGCAATGGCATTTCCCTGAACGTGTGTCACCTCGCTCTCGGGGCGCTGCTCGATCGGAATCTGCGCCCCCGTTGGAAGCGTTAGATCCAGCGTGGAGGTCGGGGCTGCAACGTAGAATGGGATGTTGTTTTCCTTAGCCAAGACTGCCACCGTGTAAGTTCCAATCTTATTGGCCACATCTCCGTTGGCCGCGATACGATCGGCGCCCACGATGACACAGTCGATGGAGCCGGACTTCATGAAATGGCCGGCCATGTTGTCGGTAATCAGCGTGACGGGGATACCATCCTTCTGAAGTTCCCAGGCCGTGAGGCGCGCACCCTGAAGAAAAGGACGGGTCTCGTCAGCAAAGACCTGGATCTTTTTGCCTTGGTCGACGGCGGCGCGAATGACGCCCAGGGCCGTTCCATAACCGGCCGTGGCCAGGGCCCCCGCATTACAGTGTGTGAGCACTCGCGCTTCGCTCTGGATCAAAGCGGCGCCGTGAGCGCCCATTTGGCGGTTCAGCTCAATGTCCTCCTGATGCATTCGCACGGCTTCCGCTTCCAAAGCGTTGACCACCGCGGGCCAGTCGGACCTGCCAAACTGACGGCGAAACACTCGCTTCATCCGCTCGATGGCCCAAAAGAGATTCACCGCAGTAGGTCGCGTTGCAGCCAGCGTGTCGCACACTGAAAGGAATTCGCGCTCGACAGCCGCCGAGTCAGCCGACGCGATGCGCCTGGCGCCCAAAGCCACTCCCATGGCCGCGGCCACTCCGATGGCCGGCGCGCCGCGGACGACCATATCCTTGATGGCTTGAGCCACCTCTTGGTAGGTGCGAAAGACCGGGTAGAGTTCCTCAGCAGGAAGCCTCCGCTGGTCAATCATCACAACGCCTTCGTCTGTCCATTCCAGAGTCTTGAACATCGTTCCTCGGATTCCAGTCACACAGGCCCTCAGAGCCCGCCATTGGGCAAGGCTTGGACTATAGCACAACGGAGCGAGATGTGTTTTCGATTTTGCCGCCTCTGCTGCGGGGTGTTCGAAGCTTGCCGGGAGGAAACAGCGCTGATAGCGTCAAGGCTGCCGAGGTTGAGCGTCCCACAAGGCATCGTCGGGACGCCCCGCAAAGGCCACCTCGCAGTTCCAATCGTTGTTGGGGCGGGCGGCGAGGGGATCGTTCCGACCTCGCGTCCGCAATGCCGCGGCCCGCAGCAGCCTTGGGTGGTTGGGAGCTGCGGAATCGGGCATAATCCTCGTGACGGAATCAAAACGGAGAGGAGTTTATGACACTCAGCCCTACCCATAGCCGCTATGACCTCATCATCTTCGACCTGGATGGAACCCTGATCGATTCCTGCCTGGATTTGGCTAACAGTGTGAATCACGCCCGCGTCCGAATGGGCATGCCTCCACTGGAAAACGAGATCATTTACAGTTATGTGGGAGACGGGGCTTCCATGCTCATCCAGAGGTCCCTCGGATCGAATCCTGAACCGGCGCGGGTGGAAACCGCCCTGGGAATCTTTCTGGAGCACTACAAGCTTCATCTCCTCGACAACACCGTCCTGTACCCGGGCGTTCGCGAAACTCTCGCTCAGCTCGGTCACTTGACTCTGGCCGTGCTGACCAACAAGCCCATCAATCCAACCCGAACCATTCTGGAGGGTCTGGCGGTGCTGGATCGCTTCGCCTCGGTCTATGGAGGCAACAGCTTCGAGCAAAAGAAGCCGGATCCGGTGGGTGTCTATCAGATCCTGGACGACACCGGCGTCGTCAAAGAGCGATGCCTTCTGGTGGGCGATTCCCGGATTGACATCGAGACCGGCAGAAACGCCGGAGTTGCAACGTGTGCCGTTACCTACGGATTGGCCAGTAAGACATTGTCCGACAGCCGGCCGGACTACATCATCGACAACATGCGCCAACTGCCCGCCATTGTCTTGTCCTCAACCTAATTCTCCAAGGACGATGGTCACTGATCTCTTTTGCTCCTGGCTCGTCGCTTTGGAACTGCCGTTCTGCAGACTGTTTTAACTTTCAAATTTGAGATTCCAAGTCATCATGCTAGCCTTGCATTCCGTCCGCCGTCCAGGCGCCGCAAAACTGGTGGCGGCGTCAAACGAATCTTCGCCTTATGCCCGAGTCGATCCCCTCAACAACCTCCACCTTAGCAACCCGTTCAATGGAAGCTCCGATCCGGGTTCGGGGTCTGACGAAGAGCTACGGATCGTTCCAGGCAGTCAAGGGCATTGACTTCGAGATCCACTCCGGAGAAGTCTTCGGTCTGCTGGGTCCCAACGGCGCCGGCAAGACCACCACAGTCGAGATTCTCGAAGGTCTTCGCTCGCGCAACAGCGGTGAGGTGACCGTTCTCGGTCTCGATCCCGAAACGCAAAGCCTGGAGCTCAAGGACCGCATCGGTGTCTGCCTGCAGGCCACTAATCTGTCGCCCAAGATCAAGATTTACGAGGCCGTGGACCTGTTCAGCAGCCTCTACTCCAAGACCATCGACGGGGAGGCCTTGCTGAAGCGGCTGCAGCTGTGGGATAGGCGCACCCAATATTACGAATCCCTCTCGGGCGGCCAGAAGCAACGACTGGCACTGGCTCTGGCCCTGCTTAATGATCCCCAGGTCCTTTTTCTGGATGAGCCCTCGGCAGGATTGGACCCGCAGGCCCGCCATGAAATCCACGAACTGGTGCAAAGCCTGCGAAAGGAACAGCGCACGATTCTCCTGACCACTCATTACATCGAAGAGGCCGAGAAGCTTTGTGACCGGGTGGCGATTGTGGATGAAGGCAAGATCATCGCCCTGGGCTCGCCTCGCGAAATCCAGTCGCGGGCTGCCAGCCAGTCGCGAATCGAGATCCACTGCGTGCAACCGTTGCCGGCCGGAAATCTGCCGGACTGGCCGGAAACCGGCAGTCCCCAAATCAGCGACGACCGCCGCTATCTCTCCCTGACCTCGCAACGTCCGGCTCGAACGTTGGTCGAAATTGTGAAATGGATCGACCAGTTGGGCGTGGACCTGGAAGACATCCACCTGAAGCGGCCCTCGCTGGAGGATGTCTTCATCGAACTCACCGGAAAGAGCCTGCGCGAATGAAAGCCTACTGGGCCCTGGCCAAGATCGACCTCAAACTAGCTCTCCGCAACAAGGGAGTCATCTTTTTCAACTACCTGTTTCCCCTGCTCTTCTTTTTTGTGTTCGCCGAAATGATGGACGCCGAAAAAGGGGGAGCGATCACCTACGTGGTGTCCATGGTTCTGGTGCTGGGCATCCTGGGCAACGGCTTGTTTGGCGCCGGAGTACGGGCTGTCCAGGAGCGGGAGTTGAACATCCTGCGGCGCTACAAAGTGACACCGATCTCCCCGGCGCCCTTGTTGGTGGCCTCGCTCACGACCGGCCTGCTGGTCTTTCTGCCGGTAATTTTCATTGTTCTGGGCTTGGCCCACTTCATGTACGGGATGCCCATCCCTGATCGCATGTTCTCTCTATTGGGCCTCATCATGCTGGGTAGTCTGGCCTTTCGGGCACTGGGTCTCATCCTGGCAGCCGTGGTCAATACCATGCAGGAAAGCCAGCTGCTCATTCAGTTGATTTACATGCCCATGCTCTTTCTCAGCGGGGCCACTTTCCCCATTACCATGCTTCCTTCCTGGGCGCGTATTTTCTCCCAGTATCTGCCCGCTTCCTACCTGGTCACAGGCTTCCAGGGTGTTTTCTTCCGGGAGCAGACTTTTTGGCAAAACTGGCAGTCGGTTCTGGCATTGCTGGCCACCATTATCATCGGACTATTCATCTCGGTTCAGATATTCCGCTGGGAGAAGGAAGAGAAAATCAAGGCCTCAGCCAAGCTCTGGGTGGTGGCGGTGATGTTGCCGTTTCTCATCCTGGGGACCTACCAAGCCTACCGCCAGGACCAAATCCGGCAGGCTGAAATTCTGTACCGCGACATGCAGAGGAGTCAGTCCTATCTTATCCGCGGAGCCCGAATCTTTGTGGGTAATGGGCCCGTGATCGAGGCCGGAGCGGTGTTGGTGAAGAACGGAAAAATCCAGGAGGTGTATGACGGGCAGATCCCCGATCCGAAGACCCTGAACGCCGAAGCCGTGGAAGCCTCGGGCAAGACGCTGTTGCCGGGTCTCATTGATGTCCACGTCCACCTGGGTGCACCAGCCGGTGTTCTTCCCAGCGACATGCAATATGCTCCGGCGCCCATGATGACCCGGGCCTTAACGGCTTACCTGTACTGCGGCGTCACGACAGTCAAGAGCGTGGGTGATTCCCTGGAGGATTCGCTCAAGCTTCGCTCCAGGATTCAGGCCGCGGAGCTGCTGGGAGCCACGCTTTATGCCTGTGGTCCCATGTTTACCGCTCAGAAAGGTCACGGTACGGAGTACTTCGACAGCCTGCCCGGCGTGGTCCGGGAGCTGGCTTTGCGCCAGTGGGTCCGCACTCCAGGCAGTCCCGAACAGGCTAAAGAACAGGTCCGCGAACTGAAGGAACAGGGCGTTGACGGTATCAAGGCAATCCTCGAGGGGGGATCCGCTACGCGCCTTTTTGACCGAATGGACCTGAGAGTGTTGCTGGGCGTGGCGGAGGAAGCGGGCGCGCAGCGTCTGCCTCTAGTGATCCACACCGGCAGCAGACAGGACGTGGCCGATGCGCTGTCTGTTGGCGCGGCCGGTATTGAGCACGGTTCTTCCCGGGATGAACTGCCGGAGGCTTTGCTGAAAAAGATGGTTGCGGCTGGTGCGTTTTACGACCCCACCCTGACGGTCCTGGAGGCCCTGCGTCAGCTGGAAGAAGGCCGCGCCGACCTGTTGGATGGCTCGCTGGTGCAACAGGTGGAATCTAGTGCAATCATCGACGAAACCCGCGATAGCGTCGTTTCCGGAAAGTTCGCCAAGGGATCTGTCCCGTCCGCGGCAGCACGATTGGAAATGGCTCAAGCCAATCTGCGACGGGCTTACGAGGCGGGCGTGTCGCTGGTGGCCGGCAGCGACGCTGGAAACCTTCTGGTCATGCACGGTCCTTCCCTCCACCGCGAGCTTCAACTCTGGGTGGAGGCAGGTATCCCCCCCTACGTGGCTCTCCAGGGCGCTACCTACAATGCCGCCCGTTTGCTCCGCGCCGAGAAGCGTATCGGTTCCATTCAAAAAGGACTGGATGCGGATCTCTTGCTGGTGGATGGCGACCCGACTCGAGACATCTCAGCCACAGAGCGGATCTCGGTCGTGTTCTACCAGGGCGAGCGGCTCAATCGCTCCAAACTCCTGAACCGATAAGGCAGTTTACCGATTCGTTCCGTTGCCGTATCAAATCATAGCGCCGGATCCGAAGAGGCGAGCTGTGCTATAGTCAGGCTCGATGGTCGTCGAGCCGCCGGAGAGACTCGGACGCCGTCCATCGAACAGGGAGACAAACTTGAAAGCTGGAATTATCGGATTCTCTTCCGTTGGAAAAACGACACTGTTTAAGATTCTCACGAAAGCCCACATCGATACTTTGAAGTTCGCGGGAGGACGGCAGGAAGAACACATCGGTGTGGCCACTGTTCCCGACAAAAGGCTGGAACAGCTAGCGGAACTTTTTCAGCCCAAGAAAACCACCTTCGCCACGGTGGAATACGTGGACGTGGCAGGACTGGTCAAAGGCGAGTCGAAGGAGGCCAGTCACCTCGGCAATGTCAAGAACGTGGATGCTTTAGTTCACGTGGTGCGGGCCTTCGAGGATGATGCCATCCCGCACCCCGAGGGCAGCCTTAACCCCCAAAGGGATATTGCCAATCTGGACCTGGAACTGCTGCTGTCCGACCTGGCTATCGCGGAAAAGCGGATCGAGCGCTTGGAAAAAGATGTGCGCAAGATGAAGAATCCCCTGTTGGAGAAGGAGCTGGAGCTGCTCCGCCGCTGCAAGGCCAGCCTGGAGCAGGAACAACCGCTGCGCGGTTTGGAACTCGATGAAGAATCCCGCAAGATCCTGCGCGGGTTCATGTTCCTTTCCGAAAAGCCGCTCCTGCACGTTTTGAACCTGGCGGATGCGGACGCCGCCAAGGTGGACCAAGTGGTGGCTTCCTATCGACTGGAATCGGTGGCGGCACAACCTCACGTGGGTGTCACGGCGGTCTGCGGCAAGATTGAAGCCGAGCTGGTGGAGCTCTCCGGCGAAGACGCCGCCGTGTTCTTGGCGGACTATGGACTTAGGGAATCCGGTTTGGATCGCCTCATCCGCGCCACCTACGACTTGTTGGGACTCATTTCATTCCTGACTGTGGGGGAAGATGAGTGTCGAGCCTGGACCATCAAGAAGGGGACGCCCGCCGTTAAAGCGGCGGGAGCCATTCACTCCGATATCGAACGGGGGTTCATTCGGGCCGAAGTGGTTCGCTGGGATCAGCTGCTTGAAGTCAAGAGCCTGGCCGTTGCCCGCGATAAAGCTCTGCTGCGGCTGGAAGGAAAAAACTACGTCGTTCAGGACGGCGACGTCATCAATTTCCGCCATAGCGGTTGATTCAGCGATTTTCCGCAAGCTGCGCTTGGGCACCGTCGCTTGAAGGCTGCCGGCGCCCGAGCTGCCCCGTCTGGGGTTGTCAGGTGACTGGGAGCGACGAGTCGAGTCTTCAACCGCACCGCAGTGACGGCCTATGGGTCAACCAATGCGCTCGATGATGAGTTCGCCCATCCGGTGCGTCCCCACGACCGGCTTCCCTTCCTCCTTCAAATCCGCGGTCCGAAATCCGGCTTCCAGCACGGAAACAATCGCCTGATCAATGGCCTCGGCCTCTTTTTGCAGACCGAATGAGTATTTGAGCATCATGGCGGCCGACGCGACGGTAGCTATGGGGTTGGCGAGGTCTTTCCCCACGATATCCGGCGCACTTCCGTGCACAGGTTCATACATTCCGATGCTTCCACCCAGGCTGGCCGAAGGCAGCATGCCGATCGACCCTGTCAGCATGGCGGCCTCGTCGCTGAGGATGTCTCCAAACAGGTTGGAGGTGACGATGACATCGAACTGGCGGGGATTGCTGATGAGTTGCATCGAACAGTTGTCCACGTACAGGTGACTCAGCTCCACATCCGGGAACTCGCGGGCTACCTCCGTCACCACGCGGCGCCACAGCTGCGACGACTCCAGGACGTTGGACTTGTCCACCGAGGTCAACCTGCCCCGACGCTTCCGGGCCGCCTCGAAAGCGACGCGAGCGATGCGCTGAATTTCAGAGGTTCGATACACTTCCGTGTTGATTCCAACCTCCTCGCCGTTTTCGCGCGAGATGCCCCGCGGTTGACCGAAGTAGATGCCGCCGGTGAGTTCCCGAACAATCAACAGATCCACGCCTTCCACCACCTCTCGTTTCAAGCTGGAGGCATTCACCAGCGCCGAATAAATGCGGGCGGGACGCAAGTTGGCGAACAGTCCCAGTCCGGAGCGCAATCCCAGCAGGCCGTTTTCCGGCTTCAAGCCGGGAGGATTTTGGTCCCACTTGGGTCCGCCGAGAGCCCCCAACAACACCGCATCACTGCTCCTGCAAGCCTCCAGGGTGGCCGGCGGCAAAGGTCCACCCGTCGCATCCAGCGCAGCCCCTCCGGCCAACGCCTCCCGCGTTTCGAACTCGTGTCCATACACCTGCTCGATCCGCTTGAGCACCAGCAGGGCCTGGCCGATGACTTCCGGCCCGATGCCATCTCCCGGAATTACAGTGACTTTCTTTTTCACGGTCTCTCTCCTGAATAGTGAAGTGCCACAGGCTGAATACCAGATGAAGCGCGCTCACCATAACAAAAAAGGCCACAGCGGGCAAAACCACTGTGGCCTCCGTCTTCAAGCTATTCTATGCACAGCGGGCCGGACGCCGGTCCGCTCAAGACTGAGCGACCGGTTCGGTTGCACCCCGTCCGCTCTGCTGCACGCTCAGAAACTCTTTTTCGTAGATGGCCTTGTTCACGGCGTTCAAATAGGCGCGGGCACTGGCGTCGATGGTGTCGGAGCTGGCGGCTTTCCCGTTGAAGTGCTTGCCGCCGAACTCCGCCTGCACAAACACCTCGGCTACCGCGTCTTTTCCCCTGGTGACGGCATGCACGGAATAATCGATCAGGCGCCCGGGGAACCCGGTAATCCGATCGATGGCCCGATAGGTGGCCTCGACCGGCCCGTCTCCAATGGCGCAATCGGTCAACAATTCGTTTTCCTTTCCCAGCTTCACCGTCGAAGTGGCAATGGCCTGATTTCCCCCCGTAGCCACCACGTACTTGAGATGGTAGCGTTCCGGGATGATCCGGATACCATCGTGAAGAATCGCCAGGAGATCTTCGTCGTAAATGCTCTTTTTCTTGTCGGCCAGCTTGCAGAAGAGCATGTAAGCCCGATCCAGCTCCTCCTTGCCCAGCTCGTAGCCCAGCGCCGAATAACGCTTCAGCAGCGCGTGCCGGCCGGAATGTTTCCCGAGAACAATGTTGTTGGTGGGGATCCCGACCGACTGGGGCGTCATGATCTCGTAGGTGAGAGCCTGCTTCAGAACGCCGTCCTGGTGAATGCCGGCTTCATGAGCAAACGCGTTTTTGCCCACAACGGCTTTGTTGGCTTGCACCATGAGGCCAGTCAGGTTCGAGAGCAAATGACTGCTCTTGTAGATTTCTTCGGTCAGCACGCCGGTGGTGAATCCCAGTTTCTCTCGGCGCACCTTGAGGGCCATCACGATCTCTTCCAGAGACGCGTTGCCGGCGCGCTCGCCGATTCCGTTGATCGTGCACTCCACCTGGCGGGCGCCGTTCAGCACGGCCGCCAGCGAGTTGGCCACAGCCAGCCCGAGGTCATTGTGGCAATGCGAACTCAATCGGGCCTTCTGGATGTTGGGCACCTTTTCCCTGAGGACCTTGAAGATGTTGCCGAATTCCTCCGGGACGCAGTATCCCACCGTGTCCGGGATGTTGATGATGGTGGCCCCTTCGCCAATGGCGGCTTCCACCACCTGGCACAGATAATCCAGGTCGCTGCGGCCTGCGTCTTCGGCTGAGAACTCCACCTCGTCGCACAACGAGCGCGCCAGTTTCACCGCCTGGGCGGCTTGTTCCAGCACTTGCTGGCGAGTGCGCTTCAGCTTGTACTGAAGATGGATGTCGGAGGTCGCGATGAAGGTGTGGATGCGCGGCTTGGCGGCAACCTCCAGGGCCTCCCAGGCGCGGCGGATATCCAGCTCCGTGGCTCTGGCCAGCCCGGCTATGGTCACGGTTCTCACTTCCCGGGCCACAGCCTTGACTGCCTCGAAGTCGCCGTCTGAAGCAATCGGGAAGCCGGCCTCGATCACGTCCACCTGCAGGGCTTCCAGCTGGCGGGCCATCTTGAGTTTCTCCTCAAGGTTCATACTGGCTCCGGGCGACTGCTCCCCGTCTCTCAATGTGGTGTCGAAGATGTAGACTCTTTCTTCCATTTTGTTGCTCCTTGGTCGCGCTGTTTGCGATCTCCTGAACCGGAAAGCAAACCCGATACCGATCTCTTCTCCCTAATGATCCTTCCTCTGCATTCGCTCGGCACCGGCTTTGCGCCGAGTCGCCCTTCAGGCAAGCACCCTGCCCTGGGTCACGCCTGCACCTGTCCTCGAGCGGACGTCGATACCAGTTCCTGGCGATGCCGCTTCAACTCCGATGCCAGAATGTTCAAAAAGAACGAAACGTCGGTCACAATGCCGATGGCCTGCTTGCTGCCGCGATTGCTCAATTTCAGCGGAGTCGACTCGTTGATATCCACGCAGACCGTCTTCACGCTGCTCTTGAGCAGGTTGCCGACGGCGATGCTATGCAGCGTGGAGGCCAGCATCATCACCACCGCGACGTCTTCGAGCGCTTCAATGTATTTCTTTTGGGCCGCGACACAGTCGGTAACCACGTCCACCAAGGGACCATCGTCGCGAATCGAGCCGGCCAGGATGTACTTCACCTTATTAACCACACAGGTGTACATCAACCCCGATGTCAGGACGCCGGCTTCAACCGCCTTGTGAATGCCCCCGGCCCGGTTGATCTCGTTGATGGCCCAGATATGGTTGCGATGTCCGCCTTCCACAGCCTTGCCGGTGGTTTGACTGACACCCAACGAGGTGCCCAGCAAAGCCTTCTCGATGTCGTGAACGGCAAAGGCATTGCCGGTCAGAATCACATCCACATAGCCCAACTCGAGGATCTCTTGGAGGTAGCGGTCCGCGCCGGAGTGAATAATGGCCGGTCCTGGAACCAGGGCCACCTGCTTTCCGCTTTCCCGAACATGAATGATTTCTTTGGCAATCTCCGCGATGAGAACGCTCTTGTTGACCTCAGCCGTCAGATCGTTCGACATGAAGTCGAACACGGAATACTCGCGGCTGCGCTCCTGGGGCTTGACACGAATGCCCTTGCGGCCCGTAGCGATCAGGTCTCCTTTGCGCACCCCACTGATCTTTCGGGTGGAGGCACAGCCTTCTTCCCACACAATCACCGAATCCATCTTCTGGTTGGTGACCGGGTACCACTCCCCCTTGACCTTGACGAAGGTGTCGAAGTTGGTGGTGGAATAGAAGTCCTCGGGGAGGATGCCGTCGGCTGCCGCTGGCACAAACTCGCAGTCCTCCCAATCGACGATGGCGCCGAAATCCTCCAATCCAGCCAGGATCTCCTGCAGCTGTTCCCGGCTGTCGGCTTTGACCATCATGCGGACCCGCGAGGTCTCCTGGTTGGTTTTGCCGATCCGAAAATCCAGAATCTCAAACTGCCCCGCATGTTCAACGATCTTGTCGAAGGCATATTTGAGGATGCCGGAATCGATCAGGTGTCCTTCGATTTCGATGGGTTCCTGAAATTTAGGCATAGTCTCTTGACGTTTTCGCGTTCCTGTAACGGCACGGCCTGCCCAGTGCGGAGCGCCGCAACCCCTTCTACGTTACTGGGCTACCTTGGCCTGGTCGACTTGAGGCTTATAGCCGTACTCCTTCTTCAACTTGTAGCTGATGGCGTCGACCAAAGCCTGCCAGCTGGCTTCGATGATATTTTCGGAGACGCCGACCGTTCCCCACGTCTCGTGGCCATCGGATGATTCCACCAGCACACGGACTTTGGCGTCGGTTCCGCTCTTGGCGTTCAGGACGCGCACTTTGTAATCGGTCAGGCGCACTTCTTTGATGCAGGGGAAGAAGGTGGTGAGCGACTTGCGCAGCGCGTGATCCAAAGCGCTCACCGGGCCTACGCCCTCAGCTGCAGTGTGCTCCTCCACACCGTCCACCTTCAGCTTGATCACTGCTTCCGAGGTGGATTCCGCGTTGCCCCGCTTCTCGGTGATGAGCCGAAAGCCCTCCAGATCAAAGAAGTCGCGGTAGTTGTTCAGCAGTTTCTGGCAGAGCAGCTCGAAGGAAGCCTCCGCTCCTTCAAACTGATAGCCGTAATGCTCCAGCTCCTTGAGCTTGTCCACCAGAACTTGCGCGTTAGGAGAACTCTTGTCGAGGGTCAGTCCCAGACGGTCCGCCTTATAGAGCAAGTTGCTTTTTCCGGAAAGCTCCGAAATCAGGACTCGACGCTCGTTTCCCACCACGTCCGGAGGGATATGCTCATAGGCGGCGGGCTCCTTCATCACGGCGCTGACATGGATGCCGCCTTTGTGGGCAAAGGCGCTCTTACCGACAAAAGCCATGTCCTGGCGGTGATGCAGATTGGCCAGTTCACTGACGTAGTGGGATACTTCCGTCAAGTTCCTGAGCTTGTCTTGACCGATAGCCCGCATGCCGAGTTTGAGCTCGATGTTGGGAATGATGGAGCAGAGGTTGGCATTGCCACAGCGCTCGCCGTATCCATTAATGGTTCCTTGGACCTGAACGGCGCCGTGCTGAATGGCAATGAGGGAGTTCGCCACGGCCAGTTCGGAATCGTTGTGGGTATGGATGCCTAAAGGCGACTTCACCCGCCCGGCGGTGGTCAGGAACCAGTCCCGGATCTCGTTGGGAAGGCTCCCTCCGTTGGTATCGCAGAGCACAATCAGATCGGCCCCGGCCTCTTCAGCAGCTTTCACAGTGGCGATGGCATACTCGGGATCCGCCCGAAAACCATCGAAAAAATGCTCGGCATCGTAAATCACTTCCTTGCCATGCGACTTCACAAACGCCACCGATTCCTGGATGACCTTCAGGTTTTCCTCCAGCTGAATTCCCAAAGCCACCCTGACGTGCAGATCCCAGCTCTTGCCGAAAATGGTGACCGTCGGCGTGTTGGCCTCCAGCAGGGCCTGCAGATTACGGTCGCTCTCTACCGTGTTGCGGGGGTGGCGAGTGCTGCCGAAAGCCGCTACCCGTGCGTGTTTCAGTTCCAGCTCGGGGACGCGGCGGAAGAAGGCCATGTCTTTGAAGTTCGACCCGGGCCAACCGCCCTCGATGTAGTCGATGCCCATCTCGTCGAGCTTCTTGGCGATGTGCAGCTTGTCCTCTACGGAAAAAGAGATGGCCTCGCCCTGCGACCCATCGCGTAACGTCGTGTCGTAGATTTGGATTTTTTTCATCGTCTGTCTTTCTGGCAACCGCCTTCACGCCGACCGGCAAAGTGCCGTTTTTCGGATCCGACGTCGTCTCCCTTCTGCCTTTTCAAACCTCTTTTAGCCGACGGCGACGACTTCCTCGGGAAGCCGTCCGCTCGGTCGGCCGAATCGCGCCCGGGACCGACCGAGGTGAAGTCAAGCTTTCCAGGGACGGCCGGCTTTAATGCGCGGCCCCTTTCTTTTTCATCCAACTCATCATGTCGCGCAGTCCCTTGCCCACCTGTTCAATGGGCAGCTCGGCCTCGCGCCGGCGGAAAGCCGTCATGGAAGCTCGACCAGACTGATTCTCGACAATGAACTCCCTGGCGAAACTGCCGTTGCGGACGTCCTCCAGAATCTGCTGCATGGCGGCACGCACCGACTCATTCACGATCTTCGGTCCGCGGGTGTAGTCGCCATACTCGGCCGTGTCGCTGATGGAGTACCGCATGTAGGCCAAGCCGCCCTGGTACATCAGGTCTACGATCAGTTTCAGCTCGTGCAGGCATTCGAAATAGGCCACCTCCGGCTGATAGCCGGCATTCACCAGGGTTTCGAACCCGGCTTTGACCAGCGCCGAGGTGCCGCCGCACAATACGGCCTGCTCCCCGAACAAATCGGTCTCTGTTTCCTCACGGAACGTCGTTTCGATGACGCCGGCCCGGGCCGCGCCGATGCCTCGGGCATAAGCCAGCGCCAGATCCTTGGCATGCCCGCTACAATCCTGGTGGATGGCTAACAGCGCCGGGACGCCGGCCCCTTCCACAAACACATCGCGCACCAAATGTCCCGGTCCCTTGGGAGCGATCATGGAAACATCCACATCCGGCGGTGGCACGACCTGTCCGAAATGAATGTTGAAGCCGTGGCTGAACATCAGTGTCTTGCCTTGGGTCAGATGAGGCTTGATGGACTGCTCGTAGACCGCACGCTGGGTCTGGTCGGGAACCAGGATCATGATCACCTGGGCTTGTTGGCTGGCGTCCTCTACGGTAGCCACCTTCAGTCCCGCTTGCGTGACCTTTTCCCAGCTCTTGCTACCCTTGTACAGTCCCACAACCACATCCAGACCGCTATCCTTCAGGTTCAACGCGTGGGCATGTCCCTGGCTGCCATAACCAATGATGGCGATTTTCTTACCTTTGAGATGGGCTAGGTCGGCATCTTCCTCGTGATAGACTTTTGCCATGTTTCATCCTTGCTCGGTGGAATACAGCGGCTTCAGGCCGGCTGGTGTAAACGCTAGAGGATACATTAGTTGACGACGCCGAGTAAAGGCCCAAATCCGCCGGTTGCGCCCATGGGCATCCCTGGCCCCCGCCCGATGCCGGCTCCACCAAAAGCCGCTCCGGCCTCAGGCGAGTTCGGAAGACCGGCGGTCCACCGGGGTGGTGATGCCAGTCACCGGCAACCACCCACTCCCAACGAGTCCCCTTCTGTCTCAGGAGGATAGGAAGACGGGACGTCTTCCGCGGGTGTGACCCCAGTCACCGGCAACCCCCTTCCTCTTGGCAATTCACCCACCAACTCAAGACTCCTCATAACACACACATTCAAAGCTGGTTAAGTCGATTCTAGGACAGACATCAGCGAGTTTACCGATCAAAACATTCAACCTCCAAGCTGAAGGATTGAACGAATTGTGCCAGACGGCTCGGCAGCGTGGGGCAGAGCCCTTCCGGTCGGCCTGCCTGGAACAACAACACGCAGGTCGTCAGAGTGGAGTTCCAGAAACCATCTCACTTGAGAGGCACACGATACGAATTCCTATTTCGGCACACTGCCGCGAACCCCCAGTTTTCAAATGTGTTCCCTGTGGCATACTCACCATGGAAAAAAAGTGCTTGACAGCAGCGCTTAAAAGGGCGTAGATTTCCCGCGCTTTACGTCCCAATTCTCTCGTTCCCTACATATGGCAAGCGACGGACCGCAAGCGGCTCCGCCCTATTCTTCCCTGCACCGCGAACCTCTCCTTCTCTGGATCTGAACCGTTTCCAGCAGGCGACGAAGTTGAACGCCCAGGGGCCTTTGTCAGCACCTGCTGGTCCGAGATGAAGCTCTGGATCTGGGCAGGCTACAGTCGCAGTCCAGACCGCACTCCCCACGGGACCACTCGATGCTCTCTTGAGGTTTCCAATCGAGGGATAAAGCATGCGATTGTCAAGAAAAGCGGTACCGTTTCTGGTAGTAATCTCAGCTCTTCCGTTGACGGCCCAACTGAGCCTTTCCCCGTATCAAGGAACAGCCCTACGCAGTGCCAACCGGCCACGTCAAGCCACGGACGGCAGAGGTAGGGAGTCCTTGGTGAAGTCGTACCATGCGGCTCCTTTGAGTTTCGAAGTAAACCAGGGTCAAACCGATCCAAGGATCAAGTTCATAGC
This sequence comes from Acidobacteriota bacterium, assembly GCA_040753175.1. Taxonomy (GTDB): domain Bacteria; phylum Acidobacteriota; class Terriglobia; order Versatilivoradales; family Versatilivoraceae; genus JBFMEW01. The sequence goes on from JBFMEW010000012.1 coordinate 150,105, forward strand.
TCGAGGCGGAGGTTGCACGATCTTTCTGACCGAAAATGAGGCAGTCCTTGGTCTGGCTCGGGTGGACTCGCCCAAACCGCTTAATGTATCCCCCGAAAAAGATTCCGCGCGAGGGAGGTCTTCCGAAAAAATCCAGACTGCCATTATTCGGATGAGCTTAATAGGTGGGGCCACCCACGCGGGAATCGTGGCTGGGAAGCCATTGCCAGCAAAAGCGAATTACCTCATTGGAAATAATCCTTCGCACTGGCAAACCAACATCCCTGTTTTCGGTGAGATCACGTACCGCAATGTCTACTCAGGGGTTGACTTGAAGTACTACGGAATGCAGGAGCAACTCGAATTCGACTTCATCGTCGCTCCCGGCACTGATCCATACGCCATTCTGATGCAATTTGAGGGGGTAAATGGAGTGGAGTTGGACTCCAATGGGGACGCTTGGCTGGAAACCGATCTTGGAAAGATGCGGCTCTTAAAGCCAGTGATGTACCAAGACATACAAGGGAAACGCCACTCCGTGAATGGACGGTATCACGCACGGGGTACGGCGCAACTAGGATTCGAATTAGACGCCTATGATTCGAACCACTCACTCGTGATCGACCCAGTTCTCAGCTATGCCACCTACCTGGGTGGTGGAGGGAATGACGACGCCAACGATATTGTGGTGGACACGATTGGTAATGCTTACGTTGTTGGCAGGACAACATCAGTCAATTTTCCCCGACTAAATCCTTTCCAGTCGATCGCTCCAGGAGGAGTCAATGAAGATGGTGAGCGCTACTATGACGCCTTTGTGACGAAGTTCAACGCAGCTGGAGACGGCCTCGTCTATTCAACATACCTGGGCGGATCCCTGGAAGATCATGGGACCGGTATTGCTATAGACGATGGTGGCCACGCTTACATCACCGGAAGCACCTACTCTACCGACTTCCCCACGGCTAACGCGATTCAGCCTTCTTGGGGGGGTGGTGCGCCGCGAAGCGGTCGCCCCTACCTCGACGCTTTCGTCACCAAACTGAGCCCAGCAGGTAACTCCCTGATCTACTCCACATATCTTGGCGGAAACAATGATGATCTCGGAAACGCCATCATCGTTGACATAGAAGGGAATGTGTACATTACCGGAAGCACCAAGTCCCCAAATCTCCCTGTATTCAGCGCCTGGCAGACAACCTTGCGGGGCGTTAGCGACGGCTTTCTGGCGAAGATCAACGCCGCAGGTTCCGCATTTGTTTTTTCTAGCTATCTCGGTGGAACTCAAGATGACTGGTGCGTGGACGTTGCGCTGGACAATCAAGGGAACTCTTACGTCGCCGGAAATACTACCTCATCGGACTTTCCCGCAGTCAACGCACTGCAGCCGACATATGGCGGTGCTGGTATCACCGGAGGAGGGGATGGATTCGTCACGAAATTCAACTCGTCCGGGACTGATGTGGTCTTCTCGACCTATCTGGGCGGAAACGACAGCGATTCAGTAGCCAGTATCGCAGTTGACGGCTGGGGAAAGGTCTATGTCTCGGGATCAACCTATTCAACAAATTTTCCGACTGTAAATTCTGTCCAGCCTGTCCTGGGGGGAAACGCAGATGCCTTCATTGCATCCATTGTGGAAGCCGGCAATGCGTTTGATTTCTCCACCTATTTGGGGGGCAGCGATAATGACAACGCCAGTGCGGTGGCAATCGATCCTTCCGGAGACGTATATGTTACCGGAATTACGACCTCTGCGAATTTTCCCGAGCTCAACCCGCTGCAAAGCAGTCCGACGATTAGCTATGCCGACGGGTTTATCGCCAAGCTAGTTGCTGGAACGTCCCTCGCTTACTCAACCCGTTTTGGCGGAAACGGCCACGACTTTCCATACGGACTTGCAGTCGACTCTTCTGGCTCCGCTTACATTTCGGGCGCGACATCCTCAACGGACTTTATTAGAGCAAATTCATTCCAACCAAATTTCGGAGGTGGCTGGCTCATCCCATACGATGCCTTTGTAGTCAAGGTGCTATCGGTCGATGGCTACGATATAACAGGCCGGATCAGCGATACAGGGGGCAACCCCATCAGTGGGGTTACCGTGGCTCTCAGCGGCTCCCAGATTGGGAGCGAGCAGACCGATGCATCCGGGCACTATTCATTCGTCAACCTGGCGCCTGCCGGCAACTTTACGATCACTCCCTCCAAGCAGTACCATACTTTCTCTCCGACCTTCCAGTCTTTCTCGAGCCTCGCAGACGATCAGACGTTTGACTTCGTCGGCACCTCATTCAACGTCACGATCAGTGGTCGTGTTGTGAATGCCAATGACGTAGGTGTGGGTGGCATCACGATGACCCTGTCCGGTTCCCAATCGTCCACGATCCAAACAGATTCGAGTGGGAATTACTCCTTCTCAGGGCTGCCGGCGGGCGGCACTTACAGAGTAGCTCCTTCGAGGGGCAGCGACACGTTCAACCCGGCCAGCCAAACGTTCAATAACCTGGGGAGCGACCAAACGGTTGACTTTACCCTGGTCTATCAAATTAGCGGGAGGGTCTTAGACGGGGGTGGAGTGGGGATGAGCGGCGTCAATGTGAATCTCAGCGGTTTCCAGATGGCCACGAGCGTAACTGACACAGCGGGAAACTATTCATTCCTAAACTTGCCCGCCAATGGCAACTACACGGTGACACCCGTGAAACCTGGCTATACCCTGACCTATACCTTTAGTCCAGCCAGCCGTGCTTATAGCAACCTAACCGCGAACCAAACTGGCGACTTTACCCTGGTTGGTACCTCCACGACCATCGCGCTCAACCTGACAGCAGATGCGTATGTAGAAGACGGTTCCTCAGCAAGCACCAATTTTGGAGCAGTCGAGTCACTGAAAATCCAAACCAGGAACCAGGGACCAAACCGCGACACGTTCTTCAAGGTTGACCTCACAAGTATCACGCGAAAGATCACTTCAGCTAAGCTGAACATCTACGCGGCTACCACTGGATCGAATAGTCTGGCGACGTCGGCCTATCCGGTTTCGGACACAGTCTGGATCGAATCCGGGACTGGCGCGATCACTTGGAATAACAAGCCAGCTCGAGGCAGCACGGCTATTTCCGGGGCGACAGTCACCGTGAGCGGTTCAGCGTACTCAACATACTCTCTGGATGTCACCAGTTACGTCAAAAGTGAGAAAGCAGCCGGCCGAAATGTCGTAAGCATCGCGCTCCATAATCCCTCTTCGTCCACCTTGGCAATTCTTTTGAACTCGAGGGAGGCGCTCACCAACAAGCCCCAGCTAGTGATAACCACGAGCGACGATAATAATGCGAGCCCAACCATCAATCTAACCAGTCCCACAAACGGAACGAGTTACGTCGCTCCGGCATCGATCGCCCTCGTCGTGACTGCTACTGATAGCGACGGCAGCATCACGAAAGTGGACTTTTACTCCGGAACTACTTTACTCGGAACCAACACGCAACCGGATAGTAGCACCAGCAACCGCTACACATTCAATTGGACCAATGTGAGCTTTGGTTCTTATTCCTTAACGGCAGTGGCCTCCGACGACGGCGGATCGACAATGGCCGCGCAACCAGTAGCAGTTGCAGTGGCTCCACCGAACGTCCCACCAACTGCAACCCTGACGTCTCCGATTACTGGTTCGACATACTCCGATGGTAGCAGCGTCGCTCTTACGGCCACTGCAAGCGATTTAGACGGAAGCATCAGCAGGGTGGAGTTTTTCGACGGTTCCACGTTGATAGGAACGGCAATCAGTCCATCAGGGCCAGGCATATACAGTGTCATTTGGCCAAACGCCTCCGCGGGAGTCCACTCGTTAACCGCTAAGGCTACAGACAGCTCTCTCGGAACAGCAACTTCCGCAGCGGTCACTGTCAACATTGTCCGGCAAGCCGGATTGTCGCCGACGGCTGATGCTTATGTGGCTGATGGATCCTCTGCCTCGACCAATTTTGGAACCGCCGTGGATCTCCAGGTCCAGACTTCTTCGGGAGCGAGCATAACGAAGGAAGCCTACTTGAAATTCGACTTGAGCACCGTCAGCGGTATCACCCGTGCACGGCTTCGAGTTAATGGTACCTCAACTTCGGGGAGCGACGTTCCAACCAACGTTTATTCCGTATCAAGTACAGGTTGGACTGAGACCGGCATCACTTGGAACAACCGACCCTTGTCAAGCGCTGTCGCCCTTGCCATGGCCACAATCAGGAACTCGTCCCAGGCGTGGTACGAGGTCGACATCACCGGCTTCATCCAGACGGAGAAGGCCGCCGGCAGAAACACAGTAAGCCTGGTGCTAAAGAGCGCAACCGTGGGGAGCTGCACTTTTGGCTCTAGGGAAGCGGGCAGCGGCAGGCCTCAACTCCTCATCGAGACAACGTCTGCAAAGGCGGCGCTACTAATTGGTGGTAGCAATTCTCCTAGCAGCAGCGACAGTGCAGTTCAATCACGGTTGCAAGCATTGGGCTACACGGTTACCTACAGGCGAGACAACAGCTCGGCAACGTCTAATGCGGACGGGAAAACCGTCGTCCTCATTTCAGCTTCGGTGTCACCCGGCTTAGTGAACACGAAGTTTCGTCACGTTCCTATTCCCGTCATCAATTGGGAGGCCGACGTCTTTGACGATCTGGGAATGACCGGCACGGCGGCAGGAACTGACTTCGGAACAGCCACCGGCCAGACGCAGATTAACATCAACATGCCGAGCCACCCGATGGCAGCGGGCCTCTCCGGCCTCAACACGGTCGTCAACGCCTCCAGCTCTTTTAGTTGGGCCAAGCCGAACGGACATGCCGCAACGATAGCAGCGCTGTCGGCAGATGCCATGAAAAGCCTTCTGTTTGCGTACGATGGTGCCGTGCCCATGCCGGGCCTCAATGCGCCCTCCCGCCGAGTAGGCCTTTTCTTGTCCGACACAACCGCGTCTAGCCTGAACAGTAATGGCTGGGCCCTATTTGATGCGGCTGTCAAGTGGGCTGTTGAAATCAGTATTACTCCCGTGATCACGAGCCTGACTCCTCAAATAGGGCTGCCGGGCACAGCTGTAACGATCGCCGGCAGCAACTTTGGGAGTTCCCAGGGCTCCGGCACATTGACTTTTGCAGGCGTCCCGGTCAGTCCGACTAGTTGGAGTCCGACCAGCATTGTCGCCGCAGTGCCGAGTGGAGCTACGACAGGGCCCGTCGTCGTAACACTCAGTGGAGTCTCGAGCAACGGGATGGTTTTCACTGTTGGCGAGGCTGACACCGATGCTGATGGATTAGCAGACAGCTGGGAGATGTTCTTCTTTGGCAATCTCGGCCAAACAGCGAGTGGAGATCCTGATGGTGATGGCCAGACCAACCTGATTGAGTATCTCCAAGGCCGCAGTCCAACTGCGGTTGAAGTCCCCGACACCAATAACGCTATCAATCTTAAAGTGTTCACCCCGCTTGACTAGGTGTTGATAACGGCAAACACATACGACTGGGAGCCATGCATGCGAAACCTTGCGAGAACCTCCTTGCCACGAATTAGCTTCACGCCACAGAACATCAGCCGGTCCTGCGGACACTTTGTTCTCGTCATTACCCTGGTCTTGTTTCCGGCTCAGGGATGGGGCGACGAAGGTAAGAGCTGCGAAAAAGAGGTAGTGATCGGATTCAAAGGGAAAATGTGCGCCTGGCAGAACTTCAGTGTCAGTCTAGCAGGTGTGACCGTGACAGGCATCGGTACCCAGTGCATCAATATCGAGATTGCTCCGAGTTTCACTGCGAAGGGATATGCCAAGCTGAGGGTTGGAAAAACCTATCAATTGACGGCAGGATATGCGCTGTGCATTACGCAGATCAATTTCGATGTTCCCGAAGGATACTCGCTCTTTGTGGATGGCGTGGAAAAGGATTTCATCGTTAAGACAGCCGGCGGCGTGATCTTCTCGGGAGACGGCACTTGGGACCTCGTCGTTCGCAAAAAATGCTGTGACGGTGCAGATAAGCCCGGTGAGTCACTTGGGAGCAAGAACGGTAGCGTCGATTGGGAAGTGAGCATGGGAAGGTTGTCTGACGGCCGGTCCGCTGAACAGATCAGCATACATGAGGATGCACTTACTTCTTCAATCTACACACCTGCAGCCCTGGTCTACTCACCGCCAGGGCTCACCAGCGAGGTCGATGTAGTTCAACCGTCTAGTCTTCGCCAGGTGAAAACAAACCAAGCTCTTGCCGACGTCGTTGTGATCAGCTCCTCTGAATACGACATCCGCTTTTACCGTTCAGTCGATGTCGGTGCCAAGGTTAACGGTCTCTACACAGTCTCTGGACAGCCTTTTGTCATTTGGAAGATCAAGAACCCCAACCCGCCCGCGACGAATCGGTTGCAGATTTCCAAAATTCAAAACGGAATCACCGATACAGGTGAATACCATTGGGACGCCATTTCCGATTCCTGGACTCTAACCACCGGTGGAGGCACCCGGATTGATACGAGCACCGTGAGTTATCCGACTCAGACTGCCCGGACGGTGACGAGGACTGTCAAAGAATCAAATGGACAGGTCGTCTCCAAGTCCTCCAGGACGTATCAGGTCTTTCCCTGGGGTGAGGAACTCGTGCAGGAAGTTGAAGATCCGGATGGTGTCGCGCTAACAACGACCTACGCCTATTACGAAGACTTCACGGAGGAGCACCGGTATCGCAAACCAAAGTCCACAACGTTTCCCGATGGCTCCTGGGAACAGTACGACTATGACTTTTCCTGGAACCGCTCTATGGTTCTCAGGCCATGGAAGGACTTGACCATGGCCTCCGCTACGACAAGCAATGGCCACGTGACCTTCTACCATTATTCTGGATACGACGGAGTCACTGTAAGCAGTTTTTCCCGTTTTCTTGATGGGATCGAAGAACACATCGAGGGGAAGGCAACGCGCGCCACTTTGATCATTCGCACCTCTACAACCCTCAATGGTCAGCTGGCGGTAACCGAAGCTCGGCTTGACTACGCATCCCCGACTGTCACTGAAACTACCAAAACGACCCGGTATCATTGGTCAGTAACTCCCTTCTTGGCCAATCGCCTTGCTTCAATCGAATATCCGGATGGCAGAAAGAGTACGTATTCGTATGAGAAGGGTATTTGGACGCCAAACGCTGATCCTGTACTAAGCCAGTTCACTCCTAATGCAAACGGAAGTACGGAGCGCGAGATCGTTGTTCATGGAACAGTCACTAGTCCGGAAGGCGTCCCCTTCAGGACCACGAAAGAACACACGGTTCGGGATCAGTTCGGGAATGTAGTCCAACAGCATACATACGTGTATGACGGTTCAAGTTATGAGCTCACAGCATGGACTGCGAAGGAGTACGACGACCGCGGACACCTTACCAAGACGACACGCCATACCGGGCAGGTCTCGACGGCCGTTTGGACCGGCGATCAGAAGACTTCTGAAATCGATGAATCGGGAATCGAAACCACCTATTTTTACGATGCCCTGGGCCGGGTTCAAACGAAAACCAAGAAGGGTTTGACCGCGGCGGGCGGTTTCCCTGCCCAGTCTGACATCGTGACCACCTACACCTACGACGCTGCGGGCCGGCAATTGAGTGAAACCGTCAGCGCGGGTGGCCTGAGTCTGCTTCGCTCTACGGCCTACGACAGGGCCGGGCGTGTCACCCGCGAGACCGACGAAGCCGGATTAGTCACCCAGTTTGGCTACGCCAACGGAGGCCGCACTCAAACCGTCATTCGGCCTGGCGGAGCAACACAGGTCACCGATCGATACCTTGACGGAACTGTCAAGAGTGAAACCGGTTCGGCCATCGTCTCCCGCATCTTCGACTACGGCGTCAATGCCGATGGCACGCAGTTCACCCAGGAATATGCCGGCACGGCCGGTCTGACCTCGCCTCGTTGGACAAAAACCACAGCAGACTGGCTAGGCCGCACCATCAAGACAGAAAAGCCAAGCTTCACAGGGGCCAACCTAGTTCAGACATTTAGCTACAACAACAAGGGCCAGTTAAGTTCAGAAAGCGTGTTTGAGGGAGCCCTGAAGCTGCAAGCAGACCAGTTGCACGAATATGACGTCTTGAGCGAGCGGGTTCGCACCGGCGCGGACCTGGATGCCAGCGGAACGCTCACGACCGCCTCCACCGACAGGTTGGTCGAAACCGACCTGGTCTATGAAAAGACCGGAGGCGACTGGTTCCGCGTCACCACGACCAAGCGTTACCTCGTCAACAACAGCGCCACAGCCACTACCCAGACCCGGCGGGAGCGCTTGACCAACTTTCCCGTTAACGGAACCGAACAAACGGTTTCCCACGTGACCGACACCGATGTGGCAGGCAACTCCACTCTGACAACCGTGGCTGTCGACCGCACGGCCAAGAAAATAATCGACACTACCGATACGCCGGACTCGGCCACCAACGCGGTACGAATTTCGGTTAATGGCCTCCTGCAGTCAGCCCTGCCCGCCACTCCCGAGTCCGCCACCACCTACGCCTACGACGCTCTGGGCCGCTTGATTGGGACCAGTAGCCCGCGCACTGGGACCAGATCCCGTGCTTACCACACAACAACGGGCCAGCTCGTTTCCACCAGCGACACCGCCGGCAGCACCACGTACGAGTACTATCCGCCAGCCCACACCAATGCCGGTCGGCTGAAGTCTCAGGCGAACGCAGCTGGAAAGAAGACTTATTTCAACTACAACAGCCGGGGAGAATTGATCCAGACCTGGGGCCACACGACCTACCCGCTGGAGCACGTGTTCGACAGCTATGGCCAACGGACAGAGCTGCACACGTTTCGCGGCGGCAACGGTTGGGAACTTCCGGCCTGGCCAGTGGGCTCGACGGGAACAGCTGATGTCACCCGCTGGATCTATCACGAAGCTACCGGACTGGTGCAGCAGAAACGGGACGCCACCAACCAGGGAGCCAACTATACCTATGACGCGCTGGGCCGTCTACGCACGCGCACTTGGGCACGGCTGAGCGGAGGCAACTCGCTGGTGACAACCTATTCCTTCGACTCGACCACCGGAGATCTCATTCTGATCGACTACTCCGACACGACTCCCGACGTGGCCTTTACCTCATACGATCGGGCCGGCAGGCCCACCACGCTTTCCGACGCCGCGGGAAGCCACACGCTCAGCTACAATATCAACGGTGAGCTGCAGGGCGACCAGGTGGTGGGAGGGATTCTGGACACCGTGAGTGTTTCGGTGGGTTACGACGGCTTTTTGCGCCGCAACAGCTTGCAGGCCTCGCGCAACGCGATGGGTCTGATGAGCCAGACCTATGATTACGACACCAGTTCCCGGCTGGAAACGATCACGGGCGGCGGGCAGACCATCACCTACGGATACGATCCGACGCGAGGGATGCTTGAGACGACTGGCTACTCGAGTGGAACCAGTCTCAGCCGCGTTTACGACAGTTTGGGACGCCTCCAGAGCATTACCACAACGCCGTCAGCCTCGCCGGCCATCAGCTACACTTACACGTACAACAATCTGCACCAGCGCACGCGGGTGACGCGGGAAGATGGTTCGTACTGGTCCTATGGCTACAATGGTCGCGGGGAGCTGATCTCCGGCAAGAAGTATTGGGTCGACAACTCTCCCGTGGCGGGCATGCAGTTCGAGTACGGGTTCGACAACTTGGGGAACCGGAACTCTGCGAAATCAGGAGGAAACAATCAGGGCACTGGCCTGCGTGAGTCCCTGTACACGGCAAATTCGCTGAACCAGTACACACAACGGACGGTGCCGGGAGCGGTGGATGTCGTCGGAACAGCCAATGCGGCCGCCACGGTGACGGTGAACAACCAGGCCACGGAACGGAAGGGAGAGTATTTCCACAAAGCCCTGGCGTTGGACAACACTGCCGCGCCGGTCTATTCGCAGGTAGATATCGTGGGAGTGAAGAATGAGGCCGGTCCGGGAGGAGAAGATGCGGTGGTGCTGAAGAGCGGAAGCACCTACCTTCCGAAGACACCGCAGCTGTTCACTCACGATGCAGACGGCAACCTGACCTCCGACGGCCGCTGGGGCTACACCTGGGATGCGGAGAACCGGCTGACCGCCATGGAAGCGATGGCCACAGTCCCAGCCGCCGCCAAGATGAGACTGGAGTTTGCCTACAACTACCAGGGCCGCCGGATTCAGAAGCTGGTCTACAATTGGAACGCTGGCTCCGACGCATATCAACTCCACTCCACCACCAAGTTCGTTTACGACGGTTGGAACCCGGTGGCGGAACTCGACGCCGGCGGCAACCTCATCCGCAGCTACGTCTGGGGCCAGGACCTGAGCGGTACGTTGCATGGGGCTGGCGGTATCGGTGGGCTGCTTGTGATCAGTGATGCAACCGAGAGCTACCTTCCCGGCTACGACGGGAATGGAAACCTTGTCGCTTTGGCGCGAGGCACAGATGGCTCTTTGGCTGCGTCGTATGAATTCAGTCCGTTCGGGAAGACGTTGGCAGAGACTGGAGCATACGCCGCGGAAAACCGATTCTCGCTTAGCACGAAATACGAGGATAAGGAGACAGGTCTCTATTACTACGGACACCGCTTTTACAGTCCCACTCCAGGTCGTTGGTTGAGTAGGGATCCTCTCGCGGAACGAGGTGGGATCAACCTGTATCTTTTCTTAAACAATGAAGCCATTGGGAATCTGGACTTTCTGGGACTGAAAGTAGAGGACGTGAGAGTCGTTGTGAAAAGCTTTATCTTGTCTGCGGGTCTGAATAACTGGGATCCTCCGGACGGATTTTTGAAACAGCCCCCCTTTGTCCACGCAATCGTGACCGTTTCAACAGAACAAGCTTGGACTGCTTGGACTGTGCTTCTCGAGGTCATTCGTCGAGCGGGCTCTCACGACCCGCAGGACGATGCCCGTAAGGGAGACTATCGCTTGTATAGTGAACGGACCTTCAAAGTTTGTCACGAAGGGGGCAAGCTGATCAAAGTAACACCGGTGCCAAAGGATAAAGTCAACTCAGACGTCGGCAGTGAAGGATTTCTGCAGCCGGAATCGATGGGGACATGGGGATTAAGAGCCTCAAAAATCAGCGACAGTCGTTTTGAGTTTGGTTGGTCGGGCAAAGGTAGACCGCACCCGCTCGCAGAAGGTCTTTTCCAGGCGGTCTATCCACGGAGCTCGGTGTATATTTGGCATGCGGTTTCAGGGGAGATCACCATCAGCGGCGCAAGCCTGCGAACTTCTGTGAAATTGACCGGCAGTGTTTTCCCTAGCCATAGAGCATGGGTAAGCGGTGTCTTAAGAGCGAGCATTGCTCAAGGAGTCCTCAAGGACTTATGGACACCCCACCCAGAGGACCGATCCCGAGTCCGATAGGAGGCCACGCAGCGATGTCCACGCAATTGCCGAAGTTCCTACTGCTGATCTCCTTAGTAGCCTGTCTGCAAGTACCGACCCGTGTGCCAACAACGGAGGAGTTGCAGCGACTGCTCAAAGAACTGAAGAAGAGCGGCAAGGATTATGATGCCGCGCTCGGGCAAGCCGTGAAAGATAGCTCGGTTGTCCGCCAGTTTCGAGAGCTATTTCCGACAAAGAACTTCTTCTTTTCCAACTACAGGGCCCGATCTGTCACGTCGCAGCTCTTGGGTAGAGTGCCGCTACACTCACGATACGTGCTTAGTTTAGATCTCAACATCAGGTTCAATGATGATTGGACAAGAGTCACCGATTTCGCGGAGCCAGCCTTTCAACTAACCGAGGTAGAGGAAATACAGCGACTCGAAGATGGCAGGCTTTATGTTTCCTTCAATGGTGACTCACAAAAGAACTTCGGCAAACACGAGTGGGATAGACTCTATGAAGCGAGTGGAGATTTCTCAGTATTGGGAATTCAGTTAAGAAAGGATCAACCGATACCCCTCTTTGATGAGTACTGGAAGAAACAAGAGGTAGGCCTACTGAAAGAGTAGACTCCCACAAGACAAAGGCGGAGGTCCTTGTCAATCAGTGTGTAAATTCTTGCAAGGGTCGCTGGCGGCTGAAGAGCATGACCACGACTCCGCCAAGTTCTCCGGCCATAAGCTGCACCTACACGTACTACAACTTGCGTCAGCACACGCGAGCGACGCGGGAAGATGGCTCGTTTTGGTCCAGCCACGGGACGGTGGCTCGGCCGAGACCCGATTGAAGAAGGTGACGGGCCAAACCGCTATTCATTCGTTCGAAACACGCCTCTGAACGTCGTGGAGCTTGACGGACGCAGCGGCTGGTCTTTTTCAGGGTATGGCTGGCAAGTGAACAACCAGAATGGCCAGTGGAATTACACGCAACTTCCCAGCGGTGAGTCTTCAGGACCGCTTCCTGCTCCGCCCCTCGGAGAAAGCCTTATTCCGATTTACGGCTCCATTCTCGAGGCCGAATAAGCCATGGAAATGAGTTCCTGGGGTAACGTTCTATTCCGCTCTGACTTGTTAGCGAAGTTCTTATCCCTTCGCTCATTCGACAGGGGGCTCGGAAGAGGCTGTTGGAAGGTTGGAAGCCATAGTTGGAGGCAACGCGAGCATGGGCGGACGGTGCCGGGAGCGGTGGATGTCGTCGGAACAGCCAATGCGGCCGCCACGGTGACGGTGAACAACCAGGCCACGGAACGGAAGGGAGAGTATTTCCACAAAGCCCTGGCGTTGGACAACACTGCCGCGCCGGTCTATTCGCAGGTAGATATCGTGGGAGTGAAGAATGAGGCCGGTCCGGGAGGAGAAGATGCGGTGGTGCTGAAGAGGGGGAATACCTACCTCCCCAAGACACCTGAAGTCTTCACCCACGACGCCGACGGTAACCTGACGGCGGACGGTCGCTGGACCTACACCTGGGATGCCGAAAACCGGCTGATGGCGATGGAAGCGATGGCCACGGTTCCAGTGGCTGCCAAACTGGAGCTGGAGTTTGCTTACAACTACCAGAGCCGCCGGATTCAGAAGCTGGTCTACAATTGGAACGATGGCTCCGGCGCATATCAACTCCAATCCAGCACCAAGTTCGTCTACGACGGCTGGAACCTTGTGGCCGAGCTGGATGGCAACAACAACCTCATCCGCAGCTACATTTGGGGCCAAGATCTCAGCGGGACACTGCAAGGCACCGGCGGGATCGGCGGATTACTGCTGATCAGCGATTCAGGAGAGAGCTATGTTCCCGGTTACGACGGCAACGGGAATGTCGTATTGTTGATAAGCGCGAGTTTGGGCTTGCTAGCGGGGTCTTACGACTACGGCCCATTCGGAGAGGCAATTATTCAGTCGGGAGAGCATGGCGAGCGAAACCCCTTCAAGTTCAGTAGCAAGTTTACTGACTTTGAGACGGACTTCGTCTACTACGGCCTGAGGTTCCATAATCCCTTTGCTGGACGATGGTTGAGCAGAGATCCCCTGGAAGAAGCGGGAGGAAGCAATCTATATGCCTTCGTCAAAAACGAACCAATCCACCAAGTTGACCCTTGGGGGTTGAAGGTTGAAGACGTAAAAGTGGTCGTGAAAAGTTTCATTTTGGATTTTGGTTCCTCGGGGGAACAACCACCTGAGCAAATCATGACGTCTCCACGTCTGGTAATGCCTAACATGACGGTTCCGATGGAACAAGCTTGGAGCTATTGGACAGTCCTCCTATCGAGCATCCGAATGACCGGTATGAGCAACCCACAGAGTGATTCTCGTGATCAAGGTTATCGTTTGTATTCCGAGCGACACTTCAAAGTATGTTTTGATCAAGGCAAATTAATCGAGGTGACACCCAGACCCAAAGATCATGTCAATACTGACGTGGGTCCTGAAGGATTCCTGACACCACTACCGATGGTGACTTGGGGAGTGAAAGCCTCTAAACGAGATGACTCTGTTTTTGAATTTGGATGGTCTGGCAAAGGAAAGCCTCATCCATGGGCTGAGACTTTGTTTCAGTCGGTGTATCCGCGATCCTCAGTGTACATTTGGCACACCATCTCTGGAGAAATTAAGGTTGAAGGCCAGAGTCTCAAGACTACTGTTGAGTTGCGCGGAAGTGCGTTTCCAAGTCACCGGGTTTGGGTGAATAATGAGCTGAGAAAACATACCCCTCAAGGCCTCTTGCGGGATCTATGGAGGCCGCATCCTGAAGATGCGTCTCGAGTGAAATAAGGGTGATCCTGAAATGTCGATACGGCTTCTGTGGTGCGAAGTGTTAATGTGCATATTGGCGGGTTGTGCCCAAGGTACTTTCCAATTGCCGACTCAGGAAAAAATGCAACGATTCGAAGAAGACCGCAGAAGAGCTCTGGCGCAAGCTCTAAATGCCCAGGTTGTGCGCGAGTTTACAGAACTACTACCCATGAGAGTAGCTACGCTTTCGAATTACCAAATTCCGTCGCTTAAGCAGAGTCTGACCGTGCAGGCGACTCTTTTTTCAAGGTACGAGCTACGTCTAGACCTAGTTCTTGAGTTTGACAAGACCTGGACAGAAGTCATTCATTTTGGTGAACCACAGTTTCAATTGAATGAAGTAGAAGAAGTGGAGCCCCTTGAGGATGGCAGGTTATCCGTGTCTTATGCTGAGAGATCACAAAGAGAGTTTGGGGACGAAGAGTGGAAAAGACTCTACAAGGCAGATGGGGACTTTACTGTGTTAGGAATTTATCTGAGAAAGGATGTTCCCGTCCCTCTGTTCGATGAGTATTGGAGGCGAATGGAAGAACGATTCAGGGAAAATTGAGCTTCTATCTAAAGACTGAATGCCAACCTGCATCATTCAAGACGCTTCCAAATGGGCGTATCACCTGCGGCACGAAGCGACAGATCGATTCGGGCTCGAGACTTGGAAGCAGCTTGTTGATAGTGGGACAGACGCAAACAAACTGTTTTATCCTTTCGAAACGAAAGCCCTAATTGCTGGGTTTGAGAGATCTTATGGTTACCGAATTTCCGGATCGTTGCACCTAAGGTCACCCTCACCGATTTTCGGAGTGCCGTGTATAAGCCTGGGTCACAAATGAAGTCGCGTTAGCCGGAATCTCTTCCCAATTCAAGGTGCGTAGACTTGCTTTGATTTCGCATTGCCCCTGTGTTCCCGGGCACCAGCTCGCCAAACCGGACTGTGTCCTTCAAAACAGCTGGAGTACTCATGAGCAACGGCAATTGAAGCTCTGGTTTTTGACACGGACGAAGTCTTTCAGGATGTGCTTAAGAAGGAGGAGGGCCGCCGGACTCAGAAGCGCGTTACGGATGGGATACGGGCAGCAGCTCCTATCAACTGCAATCGACCATCAAGTTCGTCTACGACGGCTGGAACCTCGTCGCCGAACTCGACGCCAGCGGCAACCTCATCCGCAGCTACCTCTGGGGCCAAGACCTGAGCGGCAGGCTGCAAGGCACCGGCGGGATCGGTGGATTGGTTGTGATAAGCGATTCGGGCGAGACTTACCTTCCAGGCTACGATCGCAATGGAAACGTGGTGGCGCTCGTAAAATCCAGCTCCGGTGTGCCGGCTGCCTCGTGTGAATACAGTCCGTTCAGGGAGACGCTGGTCGAAACCAAAGAGGACGCCGTGATGGATCGATTCAAGTTCAGTTCAAAGTATGAGGATCTCGAAACGGCTTTTCTCTATCATGGGTACCGATACTTCGCACCCACCTTAGGTAGGTGGCTAGCGAGAGACCCTCTGGGCGACACTGCATTCTTCCAAGAATACGTCCGAAATATGAGGGAGGCCGAATCGCTGGTTCTTATCCGATCAATCACTTCGACCGCCTTACCTCATTGCGGGAAACAACCCTGTTGACCGAGTCGATCCATTGGGTCTTGAGGCAATCAGCTTCGAATTCAGGACGGAGATCAGGCGAGGCTCGTTGTACCCTCCCATACCACCTGGGATAAAGAGTGAGCACGTTTTTACTGTCGATTCAGACACCCTGAAAATCTATGCAGAACCGAAGCTCGCCGGCAGAACATTCGACCTAGTCTCTGGCAGGTTTGAAGCCCCGCGAACAGACGTCACTCGTGACAAGAAGAATCGATGCACGATTCACGTTAAGGTAGTCGGACGCGCTTGGACGATCTTCAAGGGAGTCCCAGGCTCCCCTGCTGGGGCGGGCGATGATATCGACTATGACTTCGTGGTTGTACTTGATACCGAAAAAAAGCAGGGGCGCATTACAGGCTCTCACGATGGTTATCCCTCATATCGAGTCCGAATGCAGAAGAAGATCGTTTACGACTTCGAAGAAATTTCAATCGAACGGCTAGCTCCTCCCAAGGATCAGACGGTAGACAAAGCATTCACAAATTGACCAAGATGACGAAGCTCGTGGGCGGCATTGCGGAATTGCTGGCAATCAGTTTTGGCTTCTTAACAGTAGCTTCGCTGTTCGCAGTCGAAGGCACTGGGCCAGACGCGACTACGCCCGGCAACTCAATTGACGCCGTTTATGCCATCGAGATCTCTTTCGGTATGACATCGGCCGCTGGTTTCCTGCGAATCAGCTCTTTTCTGCCCAGGGTCCCCGTCCTTGGGGTACTGGGTCAAGTTCTCTTGCCACCCTTCCTCGGGTGGCTGTCGATCTTGGCCGCTATATGGATTTCAGCTTTCGGTGACGTCTTGATTACATCTATCGGGAGACAAAGTGGCTTGATTCAGTCGTTAGGCATTGCGATGCTGTCCTTCGGAGCTTGGCTGCTTGCACTTCGCTATGAGCGACGTATGGTGGCCAACGTTGTACCCTGGCTGCCAGTTGCGACCTGTGCTTTCATTAGTTCGATTTTTGCCATCTATTTCGGTCCACAAGAAGTTAACCGGATTGCAGCCGCGGGGTGCGTTGCTGGGGGCTTTGCAGTCTATCTGGTGGCAAGAAAGGTGGCTAGCGAGGTCAAGTACATGGCAATCGGCGTACCTGCCGTTGCCGCAATTGCAGTAGGGTGGATGATCCTGGATGCTCACCGGGGGGAGTTGGTCGGAAGACCGCATGCTGTCGACGATGGCGCAGTCATGGTCCGTGGCAAATTCTGGCAGCAATGCTTCCTCGAAGATGAAGGTGCCAGGGTCCGCTGCTACATCTGGACCAGAAGGGGGGACCTGGTTTTTGACGATGTCTTCCTCCCCTTCGACGACGGTCCCACGCCGGATGCGGCAGACCTGTCCATCTCCCAGCACAATCGCAATCCAGAGCGACTGGTCTTTCTTGAGAACGGTCGCATTCTGCTGCCACGGTCGCGCTTCGAAGAGATGAAAGCGTTTGTTGAGGAACATTGGGTAAGTCACTAGCCGAAGGACCGTCGCTTGCTGTCTCCTTCTTGCCAGTCTGCATGCTGCAGTATGCCAAAGGTTTGGCGGCGGCAGGTACCTGTTTAACGAGCTTACTGTGGACCGGCTGGAGGATCCCTTGGAGATCGACGTATACAGGGAGTGGGAATGGTAGGTTTCTGGAGAGAAGCAAAACGAGTTCTCATAGCGGCTCAGATATCGGCGCTGTTTGGTACTGCTCTTGTAACAACAGGTCTGATGCTCGTTACGGATGCAACGGTTCGGTCAACGTCTGGAATATTTGTTTCTATTTGGCCTTTTGCTTTTGCCGTGATCAATGTTGTGGCAGTAGCAATCGTTCTACCTGTCCAGATGAAGATAAAGCTGGAAATGAATCTCTTTGCATGGTGTGTCGTTTCTGGGATGGCGGGCAGTCTGGTTTATTTGTTGATCAATGTCGTGCTTGCGTACGGCCAAGGGAGGATCCTCGTTTCTGAGTTTTTCCGAACGGGAGCCTACATGTTTCCTGTTCTCATTGGCGCGTTGTTCGGGCTCATCTTCGGATTCTCATATCGAATAGCCAGGTAACTGCGAACAAGAGTCGTGTCGCGGCCTGGAATGCCTTTTTTGACGCCCACGGCCCAACGCATGGGGCATCATCAGACGAAATGGAGAGAGTGACTTAGGGGTGCTAACCTCTACCTACCAAAGCCCCCTGAGCTGTTTACCCGCGACCTGGACGGCAACTTGCCGTCAGAGGGCTGCTGGATCTACACCTGGGATGCCGAAAACCGGCTGATGGCGATGGAAGCGATGGTCACGGTTCCCACGGCCGCTAGACAGAAGATCGAGTTTGCTTACGACTTTCGCGGCAGACGGGTTCAGAAGCTGGTCTACAATTGGAACGCTGGCTCCGACGCATATCAACTCCACTCCACCACCAAGTTCGTTTACGACGGTTGGAACCCGGTGGCGGAACTCGACGCCAGCGACAACCTCATCCGCAGCTACCTCTGGGGCCAAGACCTGAGTGGCACGCTCCAGGGAGCAGGCGGCATCGGCGGATTGCTGCTTATTTCAGACGCCGGCAGTAGCTACCTTCCGAGGCCTGATGGGAAAGGGAATGTCACAGCTTTGTTGAACACAGCCTCAGGTGCGGTAGATGCTCTGTATGAATATGGCCCTTCTGGTGAAACGGTCGAAAGCATGGGCCCTGCACAAGTGAGTCACATGCGCTTTAGCAGCAAGTACGATGACACCGAAACAGGACTGCTTTACTATGGACTCCGTTACTTCGTGGCAAGCACTGGACGATGGCTCGGTCGTGATCCATCGGATGATCTCGGCGACCTGCATCCTTACAGCTATGTCAACAATGATGCGGCTGGATCGATTGACCCACTGGGCTTGAAACGCGTCACCATCTGGGCTGCAGCATTCATCGAGCCCTCGTTGGTAGTTTTTCCCTATGCAACTGGAATTCCACCGGTTGTCGATCCGTTTGCGATCTGGAACGGCAATGGCCGATCATTTGGTGTCGTTGGTGGGAGTTCAAAAGTCTGGCACAAAGTCACAATCGAAACCGGAAGCGATTCCGAGCCGGAGGTTTCAAACGAACGGGGCGCAGGAAAGACTGTGGTTTTATATCGTACTAATCCTGCCAGCATCATATTTCGAGTCAAGAAGGGCCAGGCTGGGCCTCCGGAAAAGGCAAAGATAGAAAGAGACAAGAGAACTCCGTGTATTACGCGCGTAACTATTGTCGGTTCAGTGTCAAATCCTCTCATGGCGACAGCGCCAACAATCGACTATTCTTATGCCCTTGCGTTTGATGAGACCACTAGTAAGCTCACCTTTTCGGGTTCTCACGACCATTTCCCATGGCATGAGCTATATCTAGACACAAATCGCAAGTTGGTTGCTGATCCACCCTCTGGCCCGACTCGTACCCCCGCTGACTTAGTCCTCAGCTCGCCCGTTCCGCCTAAGGAGATTGACTACTAATGGCAACCTTGGTTTTCTACGCTGTTCTGGTCTTTTGCCTGGGAATGGCTTACAGCCTTTCAGCTGTTCCTTCGCTTTTGCTGGGACCTAGACCAAGCAATCCATGGAAATGCGCTGGAATGCTAGGCTTGCCATTGATGTCTCTGCTTTTCTCCTGGTGGCTCTACTGGAGGCTTTCTGGCGTTGGTGTCGACGGGTGGATTCAAATGATGGTTCAGGCAGTACTGGTCGGCTTCACTCCAATGGTACAGAGGTTGGCTAGACGTCGCAGTGGGAGTTGGTCCGGGTGGCTCTTGATCCTGTTCTCCGTGACGCTACCTGCCTTGATAGCCGGTGCTTTCGCTACGTTTGCTCACTAAGTCCAAATGACAACCTGGGCAACCGCAACCCGGCCAAGTCGGGAGGCAACAACCACGGCAACGGCTTGCGCGAATCCGTCTATTCAGAAAACTCACAGAACCAGTATACCCAACGGACGGGGCCAGGAGCAGTTGACATTGTCGGCACGGCGAATACAGCAAAGATCAGACGGCGATCTGGGAAATCTACCTAAAGAACATTAGTAACAAAGTGAAAGATCGTTTTGGAGGAGAAGCAGGGGAGAAAGTCAGAATTCAAGAGCCTACCCCCACGAGGCCAATGCCAAATCCGTTCCTCGACGACGTCAGGTGAATTGATGACAAGAGCGATGTCATGTCTGGTACTTGTCCCTTTTGTACTGTTCGTAGCCTGTTTCGCAATCGGTTGTCGCACGGTGAGGGAAGAGATTGAGCATATCCATAGCTTGGGAGATCGGCTAGAAGCAAACCCCACTGACAGGCAGAGTCTGGCTGAAATCGAAGCCTACCTGCACCATTCGGATCGAACGCTTCGCACGCAGGCCGTTTCAACCCTGGGCAACGCTGGCGCCAAACATCTTGACGTCCTGGGGGATGAGGTGGTGCCGCTTCTCATAGCGCGTCTAACGGATGATGACGCCTATGTGCGAAGGTATGCAGTCGTGCATCTTGGTCACTACGGGAGCAAAGCAGTTCCGGCGGTGCCTGCACTCATTGAAGTGTTAAGGAACAACAAGTTTGCAGATTCAGGATTGTTTGCGGCAGAGGTGCTCGGTAACCTGGGCACTCCAGCGCTTCCGGCCGTCCCGGAATTGATTCAGAGCCTCGATTACAGGGGAGTAGACGGAAAAGTGGACCAAGCCGCGATACAAGGACCTGCCAGTGAGGCTCTGTTCAAGTTAAGTCCGCTCGGGGCTGAATACGTCGCTGAAATGCAGAAGAGGCTAGACAGGTTGTTCGGGGAACCTCTGGCGCTTGTCGCGTTGGCTATTCTGAAGTCTCAGCCCAAAAACACTCAAGCAACCCAAGCGTTGGCACGCGTTTTGGCTGATCAATCAATTCCTTCGGTCATAGCAGCCCTGCTCAACATTAACAGGGTTCCTACAGATCTCTTTGATCAGAACGTGCTAGTACCGGCGTTGGCAAAGTGCTCACAAAGCCCAAATCATGAGGCGCGAGACCTCGGATCTGAGCAGCTCGCTCGATTCAAGAGCCAGGACACTCGTTAGGTTCCATGCCGGCCTAAGTGTCCAACCTCCCCTACGATGCCCAGTAATTGTCAGCCTTTTTCGAGCATCATGACAACGGCTCCGGTCTCGCCGGCCATCAGCTACCGCAACACTTACAATAGCCTGCACCAGCGCACGCGGGTGACGCGGGAAGATGGTTCGTACTGGTCCTATGGCTACAATGGTCGCGGGGAACTGATCTCCGGCAAGAAGTATTCGGTCGACAACTCTCCGGTGGCGGGCATGCAATTCGAGTACGGGTTCGACAATTTGGGGAACCGGAATTCCGCGAAATCAGGAGGAAACAATCAGGGCACTGGGCTGCGTGAGTCCCTGTACACGGCAAATTCGCTGAACCAGTACACGCAACGGACGGTGCCGGGAGCGGTGGATGTCGTCGGAACAGCCAATGCGGCCGCCACGGTGACGGTGAACAACCAGGCCACGGAACGGAAGGGAGAGTATTTCCACAAAGCCCTGGCGTTGGACAACACTGCCGCGCCGGTCTATTCGCAGGTAGATATCGTGGGAGTGAAGAATGAGGCCGGTCCGGGAGGAGAAGATGCGGTGGTGCTGAAGAGGGGGAATACCTACCTCCCCAAGACACCTGAAGTCTTCACCCACGACGCCGACGGTAACCTGACGGCGGACGGTCGCTGGACCTACACCTGGGATGCCGAAAACCGGCTGATGGCGATGGAAGCGATGGCCACGGTTCCAGTGGCTGCCAAACTGGAGCTGGAGTTTGCTTACAACTACCAGAGCCGCCGGATTCAGAAGC
>JBFMEW010000013.1:0-171233 GCA_040753175.1 Acidobacteriota bacterium
GTTCAGGTTGACATTGCCAATCGACCATCCCGACAAAGAGCTCGTCCTTCGTTTTTGAAATCGTCCCTAGCTACGATTGGCTCGCAGGCGATGTTAGGCGGGCTTTCTAAACCACCGCCACGAACCTCGAGTTTATCGGGTGTTGAGAGAGGGGACGGGAACTTGTGCACCCTTCAGCGACGAGGTTGGCGAATTCATGACGTGCTTTGGACCGCCACCCCACCTTTCACGGCCAGGAGCGGCCTCGGCTCTATCAGGGCGAAAATGGGACCGGCACTCAACCGTCGCGATGCGACTGAATCCGCGCGGTCGCGCCATCCCGACCTTGAAAGGCCGGGCTAGAGTCAAGGGTCGCTACGCGACATTCCACGGGCCGGAAGCCCGTCGCCACGGCCGTCGGCCGCAGCAAACGGTCCCCCTCACCGGAGGGGGACCGTTTATCAGGCTGGTTTTAGCCTTCGCCGAGTTCGGCCACAAATGCAGCTTCCACCAACATCCCCACCTGCAAATCCACGCCGTAGGCTCGACGGTTTGGCGGATGTTTTCCGAAGTACTCAGCCCAGATCTGGTTGACGGCGGCAATGTCCCGATTCACTTCTTGCAGGTAAAGGCGCCCGGAGACGATGCCTGTCTTATCCACACCGGCCTGGGCCAGAATGGCGTCCAGCTGTCGAAAGATCTCCCGCATCTCAGCCTGCACGCCGCCTTCGATCGGTTTCTTCTGTCCGGGCGGGATGCCGGTCAGAACCGTCTCCAAGACCCGACCGGAGTGAATCACGGCGTCGCTGAAGGGGAAATCGGAACGTGAGTTGATGAATTTCAAACGATCCTCCTAAGAATGGGATAGGGGTGCTTCAATGCGTCCCGAAAGGCCCGGGACAGGGACGGACGGCATGGTAACACGGATAGGTGGCGGGCGCCGGAAGCTCGTGCCGCAAACGGTGAGGGGATGGCGACCCGCGCCGACCCCGTTGAAGTCACCGCGCCCGACTAGCACCGGCTGTAAGGCCATCCGAGCTTCAAGGCCGTTTGCCGGGCGGTCGAGCGGCGCCACCGTAGAAAGGATAGTGATCCCAGCGGTCATCCTCCGGGTTCACCGCCCTGGGATCGGCCGTCTCTTTCATCCATTGCGACAGGGCGTGACCCAGTTCTTTCTTCACTTCCGCGTACTCAGGTCGAAGGGCAACGTTGTTCAGCTGGTGGGGATCGTTGCGCAAATCGTAGAGTTCCTCGGAGGGCCGGCGCTCAAAGCAAAGCCGGAAGTATCCGGCAAAGCCACTTTCATTCCTGCGACGCAGGATGAGCTGTTTGGTGGGGCTGTCGTCCACATCTCCGAATTCCCCGACCGAGAACCACTTCTCGGGATCCCCCGCCGGCCAAAGCTCCGCCGCAAAGTTTCGAACGAAGAGATACTCGCGGGTTCGGACCGCCCGCGCAGGATAGCCGCGGTTGCCGCGCCTCACGTTGGCGTGCCGTTCCCGCTCCAGGAAGACCCGCTCACGCCCCTCCTGTTTCTCACCCAGCAACAAGGGCAGAAGACTTCTTCCCGTCATCTCGGGCGGTGGAGTGAGACCCGCGGCTTCCAGCATGGTCGGAGCGATGTCCGCAAGCCCGACCAATTCCTCGATGGTACGCCCCGCAGGCACTCTGGCGGGCCAGGCTACTGCCAGCGGCATCCGAGTGCCCGCGTCGTAGAGATTGGCCTTCGCCCTGGGAAAGGGCATGCCATTGTCGCTGGTCACGATGACCAGCGTATTGCTGAGCTTTCCGGCCGCCTCCAGAGCGTTTAAGATCTCACCCAAGTCTCGGTCGAAGCGTTCGACTTCGACATAGTAGTCCAGAATATCGGAGCGCACTTCCGGGGCATCGGGCCAGTAAGGCGGGACCACAACATCCTCCGGCCGTTTCCCCGATTTCCGGCCCGAGCCTTCTTCATAAGGCCGGTGCGGGTCATGGCTGCCAAACCAGAAATAAAAAGGCCTGTCGGCTGGGGCGGCCTCCAGAAACGCGGCAAAGGTATCGAATCTGGGACCGGCCGGGTTCTCCTCCCGCCCGCTGCCTTCCAGGCTGCCCGGCCCCCATCCTTTACCCGTGAATCCGATCCAGTAACCCTTGGCCCGCAACAGCTCAGGATAGGTGGGATACTCTTTCGCCAAGCGACTCCACAAGTTGCCCGCCTCACCCAGCCGGTGCGGCGCCTGTCCGGTGAGAATGGCTCCCCGCGAGGGGGTGCAAGAGGGAACGGCACAGAAAGCCTGGTTGAACAAGGCTCCCTGGCGGGCCACGCGATCGAAGTTTGGAGTTCGCACGACCTTGTCGCCGTAGGCCCCGGCATGGAGGAAGGACCAGTCGTCGGCAATCGCGAAAATGATGTTGGGTGGTGGGGGTGCCTGAGTCGGCGAGTCTTGCCGACCCACGCTGCAGCCAGCCAGCAGCAAGGCAAGAGCCACGCTTCCTCCATTCCGGAACCACCTCAGGTGTTGCTTAGAGCGTGAAAGAGTCATGTCGTCCTTCGATCTCGGCCGTCATGTCACCCGGCCGGTGATGGGATAGCGGGGATCACTGTAGCCCGGCGTAGATGGATGACCAGGAGCCACCAAGGAATTCACGAGAGCTTCGTCTTCCGCAGTGAACGAATGCTGCAGGGCTCCCAGGTATTCGCGCCAGTGTTCCAAAGTGCGCGGCCCCACCAGGACTGAGGTGACCAATCGGTTGTTGAGCACCCAATTGAGAGCAAACTGACCTGCCGTCATGCCCCGCCCTTCCGCGTGGGTTTTGATGGTTTGGGCCAAGGCGATCGACTCGGAACGAAACTCGGTTTCCATCATCCGCTTGTCGCTTCGCCCGGCCCGACTCTCGGGTGGAGGCGCCTCTCCCGGACGGTATTTCCCAGTGAGCACCCCCCGAGCCAGGGGGCTGTAGGGAACCACCCCCAGTCCATAGTGGGCGCAACAAGGCAGCACCTCCACCTCCGGCATACGATTCATGGCATTGTAATAGGGCTGACACACGATGGGCGACGGGATCGCGAGTTGCCGGCACATTTCAATCATCTGGGCGATGCGCCAGGCCGGATAATTCGACATCCCAAAGTAACGGATCTTACCGGATCGGATGAGATCGCCCATGGCCGTAGCGGTTTGCTCCAGCGGCGTCTGGGGATCATCGAGGTGGAGATAGTAAATGTCGATCCAGTCGGTTCCCAACCGCGCCAGGCTGTCCTCCACGGAGGTCATGATCCAGCGCCGGGACAGGCCCCTTTCGTTGAGGACCTCGCTCATCGGATTTCCCACTTTGGTGGCCAGCACCCAGTGCCGGCGGTCGGAAGCGATCAGCCGCCCCGTGAGGCGTTCGGATTCCCCGCGGGCATAGCTGTCGGCTGTGTCGATAAAGTTGACCCCTGCATCCCGTGCCGCCGCCACGATGCGGGCCGCTTCGTCTTCTGGCGTCCGATTTCCAAACGTCATGGTGCCCAGGCAAAGGGACGAAACCTTGATGCCTGATCCGCCCAGAGTCCGATAGTTCATTCTTTCTCCCGGTTCTTTTTCTTTCAGCCCACACGATTCGAAGAGAGGATTGTACAATAGCCGCGCGAGTTCGGGCGGCGGAGTTCGAGCCTGCCTTCCACCTGATGACTGTTCTTGCGGAGTTCCATTGTGCTTTCACCAACCGAGAATCCCTTTGCCGTCCTGACTGCTGTTGTCGCGCCCGCCGTTCTGACCAATGCCTGTTCGGTGCTTTGCTTGGGGACCAGCAACCGAATCGCCCGTGTGGTGGACAGGACCCGCGTCGTCGCGGCTGAAATCGCCGGTCTCCAACCGGAGAATCCCGACTACCGTATCTGGAACGATCAGCTGGTGCGACTGGAGGTTCGAGCGCAGCTGCTCTTCAAGGCGTTGCGCATTTTGTACGCCTCGCTGGGAGCCTTTGCCGCCGCCGCACTGATTTCGGTGGTCGGATCGGCGGTGGCCTTCTACGGAATGCAGATCGCGTTTCAGACTGCAGCCGTGATTGGCCTGGCGACCGGCACCTTTGGCATTAGCGGGCTGGTGTCGGGGTGTATGCTGATGGTGCGTGAAACGCGGCTGGCCCTGCCAAACATCTCCCAGGAAGCCGAGCTGGCACGGATCCAGAAGCGGACGCCGGCCTGACACCAGGATCCGCCCGAGTCGACTTCGGCGCTGACGACCGAGACCACCGTCTTCCCAAGACCTTCAGTTGGGACTCACTTCCTCAGGCGACCTCGAATCTCCAGCAGCCTCTTCATTACGTCGTAGAGATTCCCCTGCCATTCCAAGGTGCCGAAGGCATCGTGGAGTTTTCGATACAAGGCGTAGAGGTCCCGGTAGACGGAGTGAGCCGCGCCGTTTGGTTGAAAGGCACGGGGCTTGAGGCCGGTCATCCGGCGTTGGGCAGCCTGGCAGTCGGGGTAAGCGCCTCCCACCACAGCACCCGCGATGGCGGCACCCAGCGCACAAGTCTGAGCCGATCGGCTGATCCTCATCGGTCGTCCCGTGACATCCGCATAGATTTGCATGACTAGCGGATTCCTCTCGGCGATCCCGCCGCAATTGACGACCTGCGAAACCTTGACTCCGTACTCCTCCAGACGGTTGATGATCGTGAGAGCACCGAAGGCCGTCGCTTCGATAAGAGCCCGGTAGATCTCAGCGGGGTTGGTATAAAGGGTTTGTCCCAGGAGGAGTCCGGTCAAACGCTGATCGACCAGGACCGTTCGGTTGCCGTTGTTCCAGTCAAGCCCCAGCAATCCAGATTCCCCCGGCTTGAGCCGGCCGGCTGCGGCGCTTAGCGCTTCATGGGATCCTGTCTTCCCGCCCGGCTGAACATAGCTGACGAACCAGTTGAAAATGTCACCCACCGCCGACTGGCCGGCTTCCAGACCATAAAAGCCGGGCAGAATGCTCCCCGGAACGATGCCGCACAAGCCGGGGATGTCGGGCAGTCCGCCTTCCAAGGGAGCCACCATCATGTCGCACGTGCTGGTGCCGATGATCTTGACCAGCGTCCCTGGACCGATTCCCGAGCCGACCGCGCCGAGATGCGCATCCAGCGCACCCGCGGCGACCGGGATATCGGCCGGCAGGCCGGTCCGCTTGGCCCAGTCTGATGCCAGACCGCCCACTGCCTGGTCGATGGCGTGAGCACGTGACCGCAGGCGGGAACGCAGTTCTCCGAGTCCTGGATGGAGCTGCGAAAGAAACTCAGCATCCGGATAGCCGCCCCAGTCATCGTGGTACATGGCCTTGTGTCCCGCTGCGCACACACCGACCCTTAACCGCTCGGGGCTCTCCGTACCGGTTAGGAAGGCTGGAATCCAGTCGGCAATCTCCACCCAGAGATGAGCGGCTTCAGCCACCTCGGGATGGTTGCGCAGGCAGTGAAGAATCTTGCTGAAAAACCATTCGCTGGAGTAGGCCCCACCGCACTTAGCCAGATACTGAGGCCGAATCTGGCGCGCCAGGTCCGTGATCTCGGCAGCTTCCGCGACTGCCGTATGATCCTTCCAGAGCCGAGCCATGGCCGCCACGTTCCTGGAAAACTTGCCGGTCAAGGCCAAAGGTCGACCAGTGCGGTCAACCGGCAGCGGCGTACTGCCGGTGGTATCGACGCCGATGCCGATCACCTGCTCCGCCCTGAAACCGCGCACTGTCCGGCGGGCCTGAGCCAGCGCCTTTCGCAGGGTGACCTCGGCTCCTTTGACGTAATCGCTGGGGTGCTGCCGGGCCAGGTTAGGATCCCGCGAGAGGATCACCCCCTGGGCGCCGTGCTCGTAGTTCCAAACAGAGGTGCCCACTTCACGCCCGTTAGCCACGTCGACAATCAAGGCCCGTACTGAGTTGGTGCCAAAATCCAGACCGATCGAGTATCTCTTGCTCATGACTGTTCAGTTCTCATGATTCGAACGCATTCCGTCCTTTCACCGCTTTGCGATCGTTCCTTCACCGCCACCGCCTGAAGCCGAGAGGTTCTGCCGTGCGCTAACCATTGAAATAGATGTAGGCACAAACGATCAGCAGGATGACCAGGATCGAATTGATAACGTCCCACCGATTCCAGCTACTCCGCGATTGGCGTCGATGCTCTTCGGTAACCGTGGCATAAGTCAACCCTTGGATCTTCGTTTCCGAGGGCTGGGGCGTCAGATAGCTGACCACGATCATGACGGCCACAGAAACCAGAAAAATCAACATGCTGTAGTACTGAAAATAGATGTTGTTGATGATCCACAGGAAGGTTCCCTCAGGATAGCCCTGTTCGTAACCCGCCATTCTCAAGCTGACTGGAGTGTCCACCACGAGCCGGAAGACACCGAGAACGAAGCCCACCAACAGGGCCGCCAGGCACCCATATCGATTCATTCGCTTCAGGAAAACGCCCAGGAAAAACACCGTGAAGATGGGCGGTGCCAGGTATCCCTGAACCCCCTGGAGGTAGTCATAAAGTCCCTTGGCTCCCTGAATGACGGGAATCCACAAAAGCCCGATCCCGACCATCACTGTAGTGGCTGCCCGCCCGATCCAGACCAGTTGGTGCTGGGTGGCCCGCGGCCGCATTTTTTGGTAGAAATCGATCGTAAACAACGTCGAGCAGGCATTGAAGACGCCGGCCAGCGAACTCATCAAAGCAGCCAACAGCCCCGCCACGACCAACCCCCTGACCCCCACCGGAAGGGCATGTTTGACCATCAGAGGAAAGGCAGCCTGAGCCACTTCCGAAACCGCGTGACCCTGTCCATCCACCATGACAGCCAACTCCGTTACTTTGCCGCTCTTGGCCAGTGCCAGACCGATCATCCCTGGGATAATGAAGATGAACACCGGCAGCAACTTCAAAAAGGAGGCAAAGATGGTTCCACGGCGGGCTTCCCGTTCGCTCGGAGCGCCCAGTGCACGTTGCACGATGTATTGGTCAGTGCACCAGTACCACAACCCGATGACGGGAGCGCACAACAGCATCCCCAACCACGGATAGTTTCCGTTGAAATACCAGGCAATGCGACCCGACTCTTTCACGGGAGCCCAGGTTCCCTCCATGCCGGCTGGGACAAGAGGCTTCCAGAGGTTGAACATGTCCGGATCCAGGACAGCCCTCAGTTCCGACCAGCCGCCCAGTTTGCTCAGTCCGAAAAAAGTCAGGAGCATGGATCCAATAACCAGAATCAATGTCTGAAGCGCCTCGGTGTAGGCTACCGCTCGCAGCCCTCCCAGCACCGTGTACAGTCCGGTCAGCACCACCACCAGCACCGAACCCACCCAGAAGCTGTTGAGATTGAGGCTGCCAACGCGAACCTGGAGTTCCGGCAGTAATGTTCCAAACACCACTCCCCCGGCAAAAATTCCCACGGCTATCTTGGTCACCACGTAGGCCACCAGAGAGATGATCGATAACACCCAGCGGGCCGAGGGAGAAAAGCGTTTTTCCAGAAACTCGGGCATGGTGAAGACCATCGAGCGCATGTAAAACGGCACCATCACCCAGCCCAAGACCAGCAGGCACCAGGCGTGGAGTTCGTAATGCGCCAGCGCGACCCCGCTGGTCGCGCCGGACCCCGCCAGGCCAACCAGGTGCTCGGAACCGATGTTGGAGGCAAAAATGGACGCGCCCACCACGAACCAGCCCAGGTTGCGTCCGGCCAGGAAGTAGTCGTCGGCCGTGTCTCGACCCTTTCCAATCACCCACCAGGCCAGCCCGAACAGTCCGACAAAGTACACCGCCACAATGATCCAGTCGAGAGTTGCCATGGGATCCCCTTCGCCTGCTTGTTGAATTTTGAGATCAGAGGAGTCACAAAGCACCTGAGCGCTTGCGGCTCCGTTAGTGAGCGTCCTCGATCTCCCCGCCAAAAAGAGCCGGAACTGCACACAGACCCTGCTGCCCTAGCGGGCACCAGCGCCAGCCGCTCCTCGAATCCGCTGCCTGAATGGAAAACTGAATGAGTGGCACCGACCCCACCCGGCCTGCAAGTGGCCCACCAGTGTGTGGCTGGTACGCATGGCCATCCGGTTAGAAGTGAAGTGCAATGCGGCTCACGATGGTACCATAGGTCTTCCCTTTGGCAACGGTGCCGGCAATAATTTCGTGCAGTCCAGTCTCCGCGGCGCCGGTCACCCGGAGTCGCATGACTCTCACCACCGGATAACCACGAGGAGGGCCTATGAAGTCTGTAGGATGGCTTGTTTGGATCGGGGTCGCCGCGTTTTGGCCTCTGCCCCAAGCAGCAGCCGGCCAGTCGCCGCCGCTCTCTGGTCGCATCAAGATCGACACGGATCGAACCATCGGTCAAATTGACCCACTCATCTATGGAAATTTCATCGAGCACCTGGGGCGCTGCATTGAAGGTGGTGTCTTTCAGGAGAATTCGCCTCTCTCGGACTCGAAGGGCTACCGCAGAGACGTCTTGGACGCCGTCAAGAAACTGAATGTGAGCATCCTTCGCTGGCCCGGAGGCAACTTCGCTTCGGGTTACCACTGGGAAGACGGAATCGGCCCGCGCGATCGGCGCCCGGCGCGACTCGAGTTGGCTTGGGGAACCACCGAGAACAACCGATTCGGTACGCATGAGTTCCTGGACTACGCCGAAATGTTGGGAACTCAACCCTACATCTGCGTCAACCTGGGAACCGGGACGCTGGACGAGGCCAAGTTTTGGGTGGAGTACTGCAACGTGGCAGGCGGGACACATTATTCGGAGTGGCGGAAGAAGAACGGACGGGAAAAGCCCTGGGGTGTGACGTACTGGGGCTTGGGTAATGAAATGGATGGGTTCTGGCAGATGGGACACAAGAATGCCGAGGACTACAGCAAATTCGCCCTGGAAGCCGCCAAACTGATGAAGTGGACGGATCCCACAATCAAGTTGATTGCGGCGGGTTCGTCCCACTACAGCGCCGACTGGGTAAGCTGGAACCGCACCGTCCTCCAATATCTGAAAGAACACATTGACTACCTGGCCCTGCACTTGTACGTGGGCAATCGCAACAACGACTACTACGAGTTCCTGACCAGCTCATTGGATCTCAGTCACAAAACCAAGGTCGCCGAAGGGTTGATTCAGGCTGCTCTGGCCGACAACCCAAGAAAACGGTCGATCTACGTCGCCTGGGACGAATGGAACGTGTGGTATCGGGCTCGTGGTCCCCAGCAACGGGGTCGTCACATTCTAGAGGAGAAGTACAACCTGGAAGACGCCCTGGTGGTAGCCACCTTTCTCAATACCTTCATCAACAACGCCCACGTCGTGAAAATGGCCAACATGGCTCAGCTGGTGAACGTGATCGCCCCGATTTTTACCGACGACAAATCTCTCTTCCTCCAGACCATTTATTACCCTCTGCAGATTTTCGCCAACCACAGCAAAGGGACCGCTCTCGATGTCTTCGTTGACAGCCCGACCTATCGGACGCAGAAGTACGACGCCGTGCCGTTCCTGGACGTTTCCGCCGCCCATGACAACGGAACGCTCGTCTTAAACGTGGTCAATCGTCACCGGGACCAACCGATTGAGGTCGAAATCCTCTGTCAGCAGAAAAGCTTTAACGGTTCGTTCGACGTAGCCGAGGTAAACGGACCGGACATCAAGGCTGAAAACACCTTCGGGACAACGAAGGTCCAGGCCAACCGAAAGAAGATTGCCGCCAGTGGGGCTCAATTGAAATACCAGTTCCCGCCCCACTCCTACACCATGATCAAGGGAAGACTGCGGTAGATGATGATCCTTGTTCAGGACAGCGATCAGAGCGGCGACTTGGGTCGCTTTTGGTGGTGGCAGGGCCGGCAGGTGCTCCTCATTTCTTGACTTTTCCGCAGAATGAAATTGATGAAGAATAGGCGCGCGGGAAATTGCATGAGCTTCCCAAGGCTGAGCATGGGATGTAGAAATGGCCTTGTGCTGGACAGTTCGAGGGGTCTGTGATGCTGGAACCTTTTCCGACGATCACCGCACGCCGACGCCCGAACTTTCGCTGTTGTGAATAGAACGAACCACCATTCATCCGTCTGGTAAGGAGGAATCTCCATGATAAAGCGCATCTGCAGAGATACGGTCCTGGGCTTAGTCGGCTTGTGCGCGGTCGCGACCGCCGCGAGCGCCGCTGGTCCCAACAAAAAGGAAGAAAAGCCAATGATCTACAACTTCGTTATGAAGAGTATCGATGGGAAAGAAGTGAAGCTGGACCAGTACCGTGGGAAGGCTCTCCTGCTGGTCAATGTGGCCAGCCAGTGCGGCTACACTCCACAGTACACGGGACTCCAGCAGATCTACGCCAAATACAAGGACCGGGGGTTCGTTGTCCTTGGCTTCCCGGCCAACAACTTTGGTGCCCAGGAGCCCGGCACCGATCAGGAGATCAAGACTTTTTGTTCGACCCGCTACAACGTCACATTTCCGATGTTTTCCAAGATCTCGGTGAAGGGGTCGGATAAGCATCCCCTCTATCAGTTCCTCACCGATAAGGCCACCAATCCCGAGTTTGGCGGTGAGATCAGCTGGAACTTCAACAAATTCCTGGTGAGCAAGGACGGAAAGATCGTGGCGCGATTCGAATCCAAGGATGCGCCGGAAAGTGACAAGGTCGTGCAAGCGATCGAACAGACATTGAAGTAGGAAAAGTCGCCCGACGGTTCCAAGCCACTGATGCCGGCTTTCGTTTCGCCAGACGAGCCGGTCCTGGGCACTCAACCAATTCGCAGGTGTTGTGGAGTACTCTGTCGGGGCCGGCTCCAATCGGCTGTTCGTCGAGACGGCTCGCCAGGGTGGCCCCTCGTGTAGAAACGGGTTCTCCGCAGCGGAGTCTGGTCGCTCAATTGTGCTTACGAAAGGATCGTCTGCATGTTGGATCATCTTCAGTCACGCAAGATTAAGGTTGGTCTCCTCGATTTCGGCGATGGTCGCAGCTTCCTGCAGAGTCCGCTGGAGCCGGTCAACCGGGAGTTCCGGGAGAAACTCCGGCGGTTCCTCGAGCAGCAGGAGTTCGAAGTAGTGGAAGGCGACGAGGTGATTTGGCAGAACCACATCGCGGTGCGGAACGGAAAGCGTTTGGCGGCGGCCGATGTGGATGTGGCGCTGTTCAATTTCTCCGTTTGGGCCTGGCCCCAGTACGCGCGCGTCGCCGCGCAGTTTTGTCCCCAACCTATCGTCATGTTTGCCAATGTGAATCCCGGGTATCCCGGTCTGGTGGGAATGCTGGCCAACTCAGGTTCGTTGGACCAGGCGGGAATCCGCTTCACAAAGAGCTTCGGCGTCATCGACGATCCGGCGGTCCAGCGCCGGCTGAAGTCGCACATTACGGCCGTCGCCGCCGCGCGGCGCCTCAAGGGCCTGACCTATGCCTTGATAGGCGGGCGCTCTCTGGGGATCGACACCACCGTCATCGATCCCGCCCAGTGGATGAGCCAGTTTGGCATCGATGTGGACCACATCGACCAGATGGAAGCGGTTCGGCGGGCGGAGCTGGAGCTGGAGCGCGGAACGCGGGTAGCGCCGGCTCTGGCCTATTTGAAAGGCAAGCTCCGGAAGATCCATTGGACGGAGCCGCAGGCTAAGTTTCGCCTGACGGAGGATCTGCTCAAGAAGCAGCTGGCCCTGTATTATGCCGTCCTCGACCTGATCGAGGAGTTCCGCTACGACCTGTGTGGGATCAAGGGGCAACGAGAGCTGACGGAGCATTTTGCCACCGCCGACGTGGCGGAAGCCTTTCTGAATGATCCCTATCATCCTGACGGTACGCCGAAGCCTTCCATCGTCTGCTCGACGGAGGCGGACAGCGACGGTGCCCTCACCATGCAGATCTTCAAGCACCTGGCGGCAACGCCCGTGCTGTTCGCCGACGTCCGCCATTTTCATTCCGATCTGGGCGTGTGGGATCTGTGCAACAGCGGCGAGCACGCCACCTATTTCGCCGGCAAAAGCTTCAATCCCGAGGTGAATCTTTCCAGGACGGAATTCCGGCCGGAGGGTTTCTATTTTCCCGCCGGAGGAGCCTCCGTATACCACGTTGCGGCTCCCGGACGGGTCACCCTGGCTCGACTGACGCGGCACGACCGGCAATACCAAATGGTCGTGGTGCCGGGTGAATTCGTTGACTTCGGCCCTCGCAACGACGAAATTGCCGCGATTTGCCAGGATAATTGGCCTCACGCATTCGCCCGTTTCGACTGCAGCATCGAAGCCTTCATCGACCACTTTCACTGCAACCACATCCACGGTGTGTACGGCGATTGGGTCGAGGAATTACGGATGGTGTGCTCCACGCTGAACATCCACTTCTGCTTGCTCGATTCGTAAGACGATTAGCAGTGCCCGCTCAAGAGGAAGGCTCGTGTTGGCTTGCCAAGGTGAGCTTCGAAGCCGCAGGCTTGTCGACCAGCCACAGCAGCGTTCCGTTGGTGGGCCTTACATGATGGGCCGGCAACGCTTGAGCCTTCCCAGGATCTTCCAGAACGGTTCGCAAGGTCTCGGACTTGTCGGGGCCACTCACCAGAAAGACCACATGCTTGCCGGCATTGATAACCGGCAGGGTCAGACTGATGCGATCAACCCCAGGTTTCTCCAGTGGGACGGCCACCGCCCAGCGCGACCGCTCGGAGAGGGCCTGCGTGCCGGGGAACAGCGATGCCGTATGCCCATCGGCCCCCATCCCCAGCCAGATCAGATCGAAGACGGGAGGCTCGCCGGACTTTGCTGCAAAGAAAGCACGGAGGGTTTGCTCGTAGGACTCGGCCGTCTGCGCGGCTGAAGTCAGTGTCGTGGGAACGGGGTGAATATTGGCGGCGGGGATGGGAATCTTGGACAGAAGAATCTCCCAAGCCATTCGATAGTTGCTGTCGGGATGGCCGGGCGGCACCCACCTCTCGTCGCCCCAGAAGAAGTGGATGCGACCCCAAAAGCTGGTCCGCCGCTCTTCGGCGAGCAGCCCATAAAGCCGCTTGGGCGTTGAACCTCCGGCGAGCGCAACCGCACAGCGCCCCTGCCGTTGCACGGCAGACTCAGCCGCCTCGAGGAATTCTCTTCTGGCCCGGACCGCGAGAGCGCCTTCATCCTCAACGATGTCGAGGCAGGAGTTCCCTACTGTGAAGCGCCGCGCGGAGACCTGATCCATCGTTCACGTCCCTCAACGGGTATCGGCGGGCGCTGTGACCGGCCGGCCATCCTCCTCGATCGCCCGCCACTGCCGTCCGTCGCGCTGCATCAGTTCCTCCGCCTCCTTGGGTCCCCATGTCCCCGCAGCGTAGTTGGGGAAGTTGCGGGGGGGCAGCGCCTTCCAGACGTCCAGGATCGGCTGCACCACTCCCCAGGCCGCCTCCACCATGTCGGCTCTCTGGAACAGGGTGGCATCCCCCGTCATGCAATCGTAGAGCAGACGCTCATAACCGGTGCTGGGTGTACCGCCAAACGTCTCCGCGTATTGAAAGTCCATCTCCACCGCCCCCAGTCGCACCACAGGTCCGGGGATCTTGGCGCCGAAGCGCAGCGAGATCCCTTCGTTGGGTTGAAGGTGCAGCACCAGTCGGTTCGTGGTCAGACGATCGACCGGCGTCTTGCGGAACAGCACAAACGGCGCCCGCTTGAACTGGATCGCGATCTCCGTGACGCGCTGCGGGAGGTACTTGCCGGTTCGCAAATAGAACGGCACGTCAGACCACCTCCAGTTGTCGATCAGCAGCTTGAGGGCCACAAAGGTTTCGGTGTTGGAGCCGCGGGCAACCTTGGGTTCGTCGCGATAGCCGCCGACTGCGGATCCCTTGACGGTCCCTTCTCCATACTGGCCGCGCACTGTGCGGGTAAGGACCTCCTCCGGAGCCATGGGCTGAATGGCTCTCAGGATCTTGGCCTGCTCATCCCGAACGGCGTCGGCCTCGAATGAGATGGGCGGCTCCATGGCCGTAAGGGTGATGAGCTGAAAAATGTGGTTGGGAACCATGTCGCGCAACGCCCCGGCCTCATCGTAGTACCCGCCGCGCTGCTCAATGCCCAGATCCTCCGCCACGGTGATTTGAACGTGATCGATGTAGCGCCGATTCCAGATCGGCTCGAAGATGCCGTTGGAAAAGCGAAACACCATGATGTTCTGAACCGTTTCTTTGCCAAGGTAGTGGTCGATGCGGTAGATCTGCTTCTCGCGCAGCACCTTGTTGATCTTGCCGTTCAGCTGGCGCGCGGAGTCGAGGTCACTACCGAAAGGCTTCTCAATGATGACGCGCCTCCAGCGTCCGTCTTCTTCGCGGGTCAGCCCCGATTCCTGGAGCTTTTGGATGATGGAACAGAAGTAATCCGGGGCCGTAGCCAGATAGTAGAAGATGTTGCCCTTGCACTCATGCTTCTGGTCGACTTCTTGTACCAGTTTCTTGAGCCGATCAAAGGCATCAGCCTCTTCGAAAGTGCCACACAGGTAGTAGAGCCGGTCCACCAGCTGGGCCCACAATGCCGGTTCCAAATCCCCGGTGGCATGCTCGCGCAAATCAGCAGTGATCTTGTCTCGGAACTGCTCGTGGTTCATCTCTCGCCGTGCAAAACCGATGATCGCGAAGTGCGGCGAAAGCAACCGTTCCTTGGCCAGATTGTACAGAGCCGGGATCAGTTTTCGTTTGGTCAGATCGCCCGCGGCTCCCAAAATCACCATTACGCATGGATCAGCAGGCCTTCCTAACTCGTCTGTCGCAGTCGTCTTGTGACCGGCTTCTGCCATTCGTCCTCTCCTGGTTCCCGTTGTGGGCTACAGCAACCATCTTGCGCCAAACTTGGAATCCAGGCAAGAAGCAGTCTTCGTCAAGCGACAGCACGAGACATCTTTCTGCGTCCCACGCTTGCGAGGTTCCCTAGAGGAAGGTGCGCTGCAGAAACCAGTATCCGCCCATCACGCTAATCAGAACGGAGCAGGCGGGTGCGTAGTGAAGGACAAACCTAGGACGGCCTGCAAGCCACCGCAGCAGCGGCAGAGCCAGCAGGGCTATGGCGACCTGTCCGATCTCAACGCCAACGTTAAAGGACAAGAGAGGAACAACGACGCCATAGGCCTGGTTCGCCAACCCCAGGTCCTGAAAGACGGAAGCAAATCCCAAGCCGTGCACCAGCCCAAAGAGAAACGTGATCCTCCAGCGGTGCTGGAAGTCCCGAGACAGCAGGTTTTCGATCCCCACATAGACGATGGACAGGGCAATCAGCAATTCAACCAGCCGCGAGGGAAGATGAATGTAATTCAGCGAAGCCAGGGCCAGGGTGATGGAATGAGCCACGGTGAAGGAGCTGATGATTTTGACGGCTGAGCGCAAACCGCCTCCCGCCAAGAGCAGGGCCACCAGAAAGAGGAGGTGGTCATATCCCTGCAAAATGTGCTCGACACCGAGGCCGGTGAACTGCCGCAACCGAAAAAGGAGACCTCCACGCATGGTTGCTTCATTGAGGTGAATCTCGATGGGTTGGCCTGAGGCCGCGATAACACCTTCATAAAGGGTGCCACCATCCTCCCGCGTCACAGCGACATTCTGTCGATGCCCGTAGGACATCAGGTCGGGGAAACGCGAGAGGAGCGTGAGGCGTGAGGATCGAGCGCGAGAATAACGCGCTGTCAGCTCCACGGTTGAGGAATCAGGACTTCGAACGGAGAAGCGATCCGGATCTGCCGCCCGCCCATCCCACTGGATCTGAATTGCCTCGGAAACCAGCCGCTTCAAACGAGGTGTGACAAGCTCCATCTCCTCGCGGCTGACAATCCCGTCCAGGTCCTCGTCTACCAGAATCCGGGCTTCCAGGTCGTTTCGAGCCACCGTGATCTGAACGGCTAGATCCTCTTCGTTGAGGCGGAGCACGAGGCTGCTGAGGCCCACGTCATGCGCCGACGTACTGAACGGCATCGCCAGAAGGATTGCCAGAATCCAGAGAATCGATTTCATGAATGCCTCTCCCGTCGGTGCCTGTTATCGGACATTCCCACGTATTGAAGTGGCTCAAGCATCTCACCCGCAGAGCCGCTTGAGCCTTCTTTTCTGAAATCTCCCTTCAGCTTTCCCGAGGCGTCTTTTCGTTGCTCTTGCTGCTGAGGACAGCCAATTCCCTCAGTTCGTTTCTGGCCCGTTCCACGTGGATTGGGTGAAAAGCCGGGTTGATACGCAGCGCCGTCTGCAATGCGGCGTTGGCCTGCGCCAGATTGCCGAGCTGTCGCTGGATCATGCCGAAATGGTAGTAAAAGGAGGCATCACGAGTTCCCAGACGCATCGCTTTTCTGCTGGCGGCCAGAGCCTCCTGGTAGCGGCCTGACTTGTAGTACGCCCAGGCTAGTGCATCCATTGTGCGAATGTCCTTGCGATGAGCCGCTCGTCTTTCCAGGGTCTTCAGCGCTTCCGGCAGGTTTAGGTCATGGTCGGCCTGGAACAGCGACAGGAACGACTCGGGCTGAATGTTATGGGACCGATCGTGCTGCTCGATTTCAGGAAGCAACGCAAAGACCTTGCGAGCCTCGCTCTCTTTCCCCTGGTAGATCAACAGGTCTCCTAAACCCACTACCGCATCGAAGGTGGGAACGATTGCGAGACTCTTTCGGTAAGAAGAAACAGCCTCTCCAAACTGTTGCTCGGCCGTCTGCACCTTGGCTAGACCGACGTAGGCCGAGGCGTACTCCGGAAGAATCTCCGCGGCACCTTGGAACTGAAGTCGGGCTTCCCGGTAACGGCCGCTATTGAAGTAAAGGTTCCCCAGCTGGACACGACTCCAGGCATTCTGCTCAGGATCCCGAGAGTTGGCCGCCCGCACGGCCATGCCCATGATCTCGATCGCCCCGGCCGGATCTCCGAAGAGTTCCCGAACATAGGAGGCACGACTGTAGGAGGCAAAATCGGGCCTGAGATCGACCATCTGCTGAATCACTTCGGCAGCGCTCTCATACTCGCCAATCTCCAGCAGTGCATCTCCCAAATTTCCCAGATTCCAGGGATCCTTGGGTTCCATGGCACAAGCGCGTCGTGCCGCCGGCACCGCTTCGTCGAAACGATGCTGGCCGTTTTGAACCCAGGGAATCAGGCGAATCGCAGCATAGTTGTTGGTGTCCAGCTCGAGCGCTTTCTGGCAAGCCCGCTCGGCACGCAGGTAGCTGGCGCCGTCGTGGAATACCCGGGCTTTTCTCATGCAGGCTTCGGCCAAGGCCGTGTAGAGCGCGGGAGTCTTGCTCTTCTGCAGGTTGTGTTCGACCCTCTGAATCTTCTGGTCCATCCGGGCTCTGAGCGAACCCTCCTTGGACTGAGGAGTAGAAGGATCCAATGGAGCGGGCTTCGCCCTGTTGTGAGCCATCCCCCACCAAACGCCCGCCACCAACAGTCCGAGGACGATTCCCCCTAACCAGTACTGATTTCTGGAGCGAACCATAGGAAACCTCCGTTGCATCGTGATCGATAAAGGTAGGGACTGCTTCATGGGACGAACTCGGCTGCCGGAATGAAGTTGCCGTCGTTTGTACGGTTGTCCACCACCACCGCATAGCAATAGGCCGGTGCACTGAGTCTCCAACGTATATGACCACCATTCACACTGGCTGTCAGACGCATCTGCTTCCAGCTGTGGGGTGCCACGGTCATGGACACGGTGTCCACGAGTTGGCCGGACGCATCGAAGACCGAGGCTTCAACTGCGTTGGCCTGGTCGGAGTCGTTGAAGCAGCCTATGTTGGTTCTGGCTGCGCTGCTGACCTTCACGCCCACGCTGTAGGCCTCGAAGCTGGAGGCGTCATGGAAAAGCGCCGGTACGGAAGTGCCGTAGGAACCATTGGCCGTGTCCCAATACACCTCGGAGTTGAGAACAAACTGAAAATCAGCGCTGCCGCCGTCAGGAGTCCGGCTATCGAATCGCACGGCACCCGCTCCGGCGTATGCAAACACGTCCTGCAGGAAGTTGCTGTAGTTTCGAATCTGACCGGGCGACATCGTCAGAGTCCGGCTACCCACCATTCCGTCCGGGCCGTAGAGTGTCACCTGAACGCTGTAGTTGAAGGCGGTTGGATTGAAGATCGACACTTGCGTCTGAAAGACAGCGCCGTTCAATCCCTCCAGGTTAGCCATCACCGGGACGACCGCTGAACTGGCGGCAAACCCGAGGCGATTGCCGGACAGATTCTGGTCCTTAGCAACCGCGTCGAAACTGAGAAGACAGACTGTCAAAATAACGAACCAAGCTTTCATCGAATTCTCCATAGGATTGATCTATCGATCGAGTCACATCGTTTTCGAGCCCATTGCGTTCAACAAAAGATCGCTTGCGGACGGCGGGAAGCGGCCCCTGAGCCACTCCCCGAACGTCCCGACAGTCACCGGACCACATGAACTGAACCCTCTGTTCCTGACTCCGGAAGAGAAGTTCAATCCACCGGGCCGCCTCCTGGTTCGCCTGGATCGATGTGGCGGCTGTTCCGCCCGTCCCAGGCATATCCGACATAGGGGAACGTCTCCCGGTAGGCTTCGTCGTTGGCGTTTACTCCGTCGCCAATGCGGTTGTAGGGGAAACCGTTGAACGGTGAGCCGGCCAGAACTCCCGCCACCGCCCGTGCGGCGATGTCGGTGACATCGTCGCTGACGCGCCTCCCATTGGGGAATCCTGCTAAATCGCCGGCCAATACCGCCAGACGCTTGCGCATGGCCTGAGGGGTAGGCGGTACACCTGTGTTCAAACGCAAGAGATCGGCCACAGGACCAGGTGTGGTTCCGGATGCGGCGATCGGCGGCATATACTGCACCAAGGGCAACAGATCGGTCCGGGGCGCGTCCGGAACCTTGATGCCGTAAATGGCGTTAAACAATCTGGCGAGAAGAGGGTCGAGGGCAAAACCAGCAAACTGAGCGTCGTCTTTGGGCTCGCTCATGCTGAACTTGTCCTTGAAACCCGTTCCAATGATCAACTCATTGAATAACGGATTGCCCATGCGTTGAATCTGAACGTAGGGGCCTACTCGAACCGCGTCGTGGCCGGACACTCCGGGCAGCACGCGAACGCGAGGTCGAGAAGTGGTTCCCCAAGTACCGATCGTCGAGGCCGTTGAGGAAGCGGGCTCCAACTGCCCCGTCCGTGTGAGCATTGAGATGGGAACTTCGATGGCAATGGCATTGACGTTGTAGCCCGACACGTCGTCGGCGGCAAAATTCACGCTGTCATTGCTGTCTTGCGAGTCGGAGAGCACTCCAGGCAGAACAAAGCCATTGGTAGCCCGGAAATTCAACGAATCAAACGTCGCTCCGAGATCGATCCAAAAGGGGTCGTCCACTGTTCCTGCAAAAACCCGAACTCCCTGATCGAGATCGAAGATTCCTTTGTCGGCTAAAGCGGGATAGTTCGGCATGGTACGAGGGCCGACGTTGGAGGGAACTGCGAACAGCTGTTGTCCACTCCCCAGCCTGGTGCGTTGCGCGGGGTTGGACATCGGTCCTTTCACCATGGTGACGGAATAGGTCTGGCGAAGGTTCAAGCCCTCCGACCCTGTGCCGTCCAACGCCGTGATGGCCGGGGGCACTACCAGGGAAGAAGTCGGGGGTACGTTTCCGTTGAGGTCCTTTGGTGCGTTGGCCGGTGACAAGATTCCGTTTCCGGCTCCCACGAACGAGGTGAAAACACCCGGCAAACGGATTTCGGTCTTAAACTGAAACTCGAAACTGACGTCTTCGATCGCGTCGTTGTTGTTATCGATCTTGATCGCATAACGAATGTCGGGATCGAAGGGAAAATAGTTGGGTCCATTTGCCGGTTCCAGCAAGGGGTCAACCGTAAGAATCAGAGTGACCTTGTCCGGCTTGTCGTAGCTGACAAAAGCGAAGAAGTCGGCGATGTCCGCTTTGTGGTCCAAAGCAGTGATGGGCGCCTCGCGGTGGTTGGCAGCTTGGGTGATCGGTGAATTGGGTATCACACCGGCGGCGATCAGGACCAAAATCATCAGACCCGACATTCCCGCTCTGAGTGAACCTTTCCTGCGTGAGTTCATATTCGGCTCCTTGGTTGGTGATTTCATGGTTACCCGGTAACACCAGACAATACGGAGGAGCCCCGTCTTTTGGATTGCGGCGATCCCAGAAAATGGAAGGTCTGTTGTCCAGCCGCAGGGAATGCGAGGCAGGAATGCAGCTGCAAAATAATCCTGCTTCACTACAATCCAGTCGAGTCTCTGGCTTCGTATATAAGAAGGGTGTCACTACACTCCCGGGTTGATGGAGAAACCTGAACCTTGGGCCGGCGAAGTTTGCGGTAGGGAGTGTGGGGTCATCCCATTGGAGTCAAACTGGCGGGTGAGACCCGTCACCAAAGAACTCCCCGAGCGCTCGCGATGAAGGGCAGAAGCTGAGATTTTGATGAGTGCACCAGCAGCCTCTCTCCCAGGAGCAGAATTGATTGACAGAGTTGGCCGACGGGACAAGACCGCCTTTGGTGAGCTCTATGACCGTTACAGCCAACTGGTGCTGAATGTCGCCTGGAGAATCCTGAAGGAGCGCCAGGAGGCGGAGGACACGCTGCAGGAGGTCTTCCTTAAAGTGTGGAACGACGCTGCCTCCTATGACCCCAATCGGGGAACGGTGGCCAGCTGGCTGGTGACGATTTCTCGCAGCCGGGCCATCGACAAGCTGCGATCCCGCCGCTCCCGCACCCAGCCTGAGCGCACGCTTCATGAGGGCTACAACAGCAACCGGGATCAAACGGTGGTCGCGAAACAAGAGGAGTCCATCCAGAACCGGCTGTTAGTCTCGGCGGCCATCATGGCGTTGACTTCTGAACAGCGGGTTGTGATTGACCTGGCCTACTATGAAGGCATGTCACAATCTGAAATTGCGGAGGCCTTGAAGGAACCTCTGGGAACAGTCAAGACGCGAATTCGTAATGGGTTGATGAAGCTGAAAGAGATTTTGGTTCCCCAGCCAGGGGAATAACGAAATGAGTCACCAAAGGTATTCGGAACTCTGCCCAATTTACGCGCTAGGGGCGTTGGATGGGGACGACCTGAAGGAGTTGGTGT
The DNA here is from genome assembly GCA_040753175.1 of Acidobacteriota bacterium. GTDB lineage: Bacteria > Acidobacteriota > Terriglobia > Versatilivoradales > Versatilivoraceae > JBFMEW01. The sequence goes on from JBFMEW010000013.1 coordinate 20,994, forward strand.
CCCACCTGGAGTCCAGGTGCCCCGAATGTGAAGAGCAGATTCGCTTTTACTCGAATCTCGTGGCGCGTCTTCCCGAAGCCTTGCCGGACACCTCGCTTCCGGCCTCTTTGAAGCAGAGGTTGATGGAACAGATTCAAGCAGACTCGGAGGCACCCGGGGATCGTGACATCGCTCCCTCGACATTGCGCCGCCAGGCAGACCGGCCCTCGACTCGATGGTTCCCTTGGGCTCTGGCTGCGGCTGCGCTTCTGCTGGTCACCGTGTCGGCCACCTTCTACTTGAACCGACAGTTGAGGGAGCAAGAGGCACAGCTCAACCAGAAAGCGGAACAGATTCAGCAACTGCAGGAAGAATTGCGCCGGCAACGCCAGGTCATGGCGCTGCTGCAGAGACCCGACGTCCGCATCACCTCTCTGGCTGGCACGCCGAAAAGCCCTGGAGCCGCCGCAACCATCGTGTGGAGCGCCAACGCAACCGAGGCCTATTTCGTTGTGAGCCATCTGCCGGTTGCCCCCGCTGACAGGACCTATCAACTCTGGCTGATTACGGATCGACCGATCAGCGCGGGCATCTTCGATGTGAATCCTGACGGAAGGGCTTCGCTTCAACTCAGCAACCTGATCGGCACGGCCCAGGCTCAGAAGTTTGCCGTGACGCTGGAGCCCTCTGGTGGCGTTCCCCAGCCTACGGGGGAGATGCACCTCCTCGGATCCATCTGACACGCGGGGTTGGCATTTTGAAGGGGAACCCTCCAATCACCTCGGGAGGGGAGACCAGGAATCGGGGGCTTTTGTGCCTTGGCGTTAGCGCTGTGGAACCTGGAGAGAGCTCTTTCGCCGGTCCGCTACCACAGCAGCAAAGCCGGCCTGTGAGTGGCTTTGAATGGCCATGAAACACGAATCCGTGGTGTTCCGTCAATGCTCTTGAAAAGTAGCGACGATCTAGTAGAATCCCCCAAGAGTTTGATCAGGCATGACATGCGAGGGTCTCGTTGCTCTCGAGACAGAGGCATGGCGGAGAACTCCCCGGAACTGGTAGCGGCAAAGCCTCAGGAAGAGGAGTGGGTTGGCCTCATCCGCCGGATTGCGAAGGGTGATCAGGGCGCCCTGGAGGCGTTTTATCATGCCTCCAACCGGTTGGTCTTCGGCCTTTCCCTTCGAATCCTCGCGGATCATGCCAGCGCCGAAGAAGCCACGCTAGAGGTGTACCATCAAGTGTGGCGGAGAGCCGGCGATTTTGATCCGGCCCGCGGCAAGGTGGCGGCCTGGCTTTTGACGCTCACCCGCAGTCGGGCCATCGATCGGCGGCGGTCGATGGCCCAGAATCTCCGGCGCGAGCCCCTGGACACCTTGCAGGATTCCCATGATCTCTCAGCCAACCCGGAGGAACTGTCGCAGCTCTCGGAAATGCGGCAGCGGGTCCGCCTGGCGTTGGCTTCACTGGAGCCGGAGCAGCGTCAGTCGATCGAGCTGGCGTATTTCTACGGGCTGAGTCAGTCTGAAATCGCCTCGCGGCTGGGAGCGCCCCTTGGCACGATCAAGACTCGCATGAGGACCGGCATGCTGAGGTTGAAGGACTGTCTTAACGACTGAATCGTCCATGTTCAAAGAGCACCATCTGCTGACCGACGAAGAACTCGACGTCATCTTCCTTTACGCCCTGGGCGTCTTGGAGGAGGAGCAACAGTCGGCCTTTGAAAGCCATCTCCAGCAGGGCTGCAGCCTGTGCCAGAATGAGCTTCGGCAGTTCCGGAAAGTGACTAATCACCTGGGGCTGAGCAGTCCCTCCCAATCGCCCTCCGAACGCGTTAAGGAAGCGCTCATGCGCCTCATCGCCCAGGAGCCGCCGGTTTCCTCGGTCAGGGGTCTACCGGCAGAAGCCATCGTGCTTCAGGAGCCGGGAATCCTGGCCCTGCAATCCAACTCCATGGACTGGCAGGAGCTGGCGGGTGGCGCATTTCAGGTGAAAGAACTGTTCCGCGACACCGCGAATCGCTATTGCACCAAACTCATCAGGGTTCGAGCCGGCGCGCAGTTCCCCGATCATCAGCATGCCGATGTGGAGGAAGTCTTTGTGCTGGAAGGGGACCTGACAGTCGGATCGAAAGTGCTTCACAGCGGCGGGTACTGTCGGGCTGAGGCGGGAACCGTTCACCGAAACGTCGCCACCCAAGGAGGCTGCCTGCTTCTAGTCCGCTCCTCCTTGCTGGACCACATGAAGCCTTCCGAAAAGTAGCCTGCCCACGTCAGCCCACCGGATCCGCTCCGCCTGGATCCGCTTTCCATAAAGCAACCTGAAAACGAAGAAAGCTGGAGCCGCTGGGATCGCTGCTCCAGCCGAGATACGAGCCGGATGGGGTTGCCGGCATCGGCCTGGGATGGCTAATGGCCACAACAAAGGGCGGCTCCCGGGCCAGACTGGGCGGCTCAGCTCTAGTGAGAAGAAAGGGTGTAACGGACCAGGATTCCTTCCACAAAGTCGGCGTCGATCTTGGTGTCCCCTTTGTGGAAAACGCTAGTGACCACCTGGAGACCGCCTTCTTTTCTCTCGGTGGATCCGTGGGGCTGACCCAGCAGCGATTCAACCTGCGATCGGCTCATGCCCTTCTTCAGGAGCGTCACTTCAGAGTCGGCTGTACTGGCCCGCTCCATGGATACCTGGGGAGGGATGGCGGTTCCCGCGTACCCGTCAAATTCTTCCGGCGGGAAAGACACGTAGCGCGCCAGCGCCTCCATGACGGCGCCGGGGGTCAGGTTTTCCGGTGCGACAGGATAACGGAAGCGGATATTGAAGCGCGAACCGGCTGTGCTGGCTTGTTCTCGAATGTTGGCTTTCTTCTGCTCTTCAGCTTGGGCCGTGATGGCTCGCAGTCGCGCGTCTTCGCGTTCGCGTTCCTTCTTGAGTCCATCCAGTTCTTCTTTCAACTTCTTCTTGGCCTCCGGGTCAGTGGCCTTCTTATGCTCTTTGTCCAACCGTTTTTCTCGCTCCGTCTTGGACGCTGTTTCGACGGGCACCATCGCAGAGGAGTCGTCGCCTAACGTGCCGAATCCCCCTCCTCCCAACTGGAATTCAATGTGCTTTTCTTTGACCTTGATCTTGGTGACCAGGATGGATTCGCCCCTCTTCACGGCCGTCCCATATTGCTTCAAGTGGCGTCCATAGTCGCTGAAGTTGACGTCGGGACGTTCATCCGGGAAGACATCGATCCCGACCTTGGAGGCGGGCATATCCATCTTCACAATGACTGGTCTTCCCTCGAAGAACTCCTTCAGGACCGCTTCATTCTGAGCCTGAAGCGGAACGGAAACGCTGCAAAGTATTGCGGCTGCGCACATCGCAAATCGGACGCTTGACCGATGCATAGCTCCCCCCTCTTCTCTTTCCCTATCTTGAATCAACGCCCCACAGAATAGCCGGTGATCCGTTACTCCCGCAATGGCTTCCAACCAGCCGGGATTCGATGCTGTCCCTTCTTTTCGCGTTGCCAACGGAAGTCTCCGGACCTCTTCGTCCCACGGGATCGAGTGAAGATCCCAACCCCTCTTTCACTACGCGAGATTTTGCGTCTGAATGGCTCACGATCGAGGTTTCACTGCCCTAGAATCGGCCCCGCCCGGCCCTCTCCCCTGACCGATAAGCGGTTACGTTTCTGAAACTTGCCCTCGAACTTTGGTGTGTCAGGAAGACCTGCGCCGAACCCACAGAGAATGCGCTGCTCGACAGTCAGGTTGAGATTGGAGTCGCTGGAGACTGGCCGGGCGCTCCAGCAGTCTCGAAGCGCCTTGGACAGGTAACCCCACAGCTCTTACCGCTCACTCGGTTCGCTTGGGGTCCCTGTAGGCCTCCAGCGTCCACCGGTCAAGTTCTTCGCTCCAGTCGTGTCGCAGGACGTAGAGGTTCCCGTCGCTGGCTTGCAACCGGAAGTAGGCGGCGTGCGGATCATACCAGCGATCGAGAATCTCCTGGACTTCCAGGCATCGGTCGTTCAGGTAGAATCGCTCGGGCCGTTCGTCGGGCTTGTAGCCGGAATAGCACTCCACTTTGACTCGCATCGGATTTGAACACTGCTCCATTCCCAAGGGCCCGTGCGCCAACCGCTTTTCTTGCTTCAGACGGTCCCGAGAACACTATAATAGCCCTTCCGGAAACAACTCACCGGAGAATCCTTCAGGAGAAGATCCGTCAATGGAACACACATTCGATGAACTGAAGAAGAAAACGGTAGCTGAGCTGCGCGAAATCGCGAAAGGAATTGAGCATGACGCGGTTCAGGGGTACACCCAGCTACACAAGGACGATTTGGTCAAGGCTATTTGCACGGCGCTGAATCTCGAGATGCATCTGCATCACAATGTAGTCGGGATCAACAAGAGCGACATCAAATCCAAGATTCGGGAGCTGAAGAAACAGCGCGAAGCCGCCCTGACGGCGCACGATCATCCGCAGCTGAAATCCGTCCGGAGGGAAATCCATCATCTGAAGCGCCAGATCAAAAAAGCCACGGTGTAGGCGGTTGATCTTGCAGGATCGGCCGACTATTTCGGGCACCCAACGAACTCGCGCTTCGATAAAAGGGGGGAACATGAGGCGAGGAATCCTGTTTGTCGTTTTCCTGCTTTGGGCCGGAATCCGGCCGATGCAGTCGCAATCGCTGCCGGTGGTTGAGGGAGTGGAAGCGCAGCCGGTTGTGGCTCAGGCCCTGCGTCTGCAGGAAGCCCTCGGTTTTCTGGGCAGCGAGCTCAGCAAGAGCGATTCGGAGCGCCTGCTGGCCTTACGGGATGCCGCTCCCAGCGCCGAAACCACTCGACGGATCCAGGAGATTCTCGATCCTTACTGCCTGGCCATGGTCCAGATCAATCCCGAAGCTCGGGTCAAGGTGCTTCGCGGTCCTGCCCCCGCCGGATTGATTCAGGGGGGATGGAAGAGCTTTCTGGTCAAAGTGCAGAACGATGCCTCTGTGAACGCGGTGCTGGAGACTGAGAGCCCCAACGCCGAGCCGCTCTTTCACCGCTCCACCGGCTCGCCCCGCGTCAAGCCGGAGAATGTGCTTTCGGCGGGGCAGCTGGCCAACCGCTACCTGGAACTCAAGATGTACCGGCACCGTCCGATGCAGACCAACTTGTCGGGACTCAAACTCGAGTACGCCGTGCTGCAGGTATACAGCCGGGTGGCGGGGAAACATGAAGCCCGTATCGGTTTCCACATCGGACAAGGGACCCAGGATATCGGATTCCGAAACGCCATCGATGTGCTCTTTCAGTGTGAGCCGTCCGTAAAGGTGACCCTGCGTGTCCGCGACGATGACGGGCGTCCCACTACCGCCGGCTTCGTGATCACAGACGGAGTCGAGAGGCTTCTGGACGATCCTGAGAAGGAGCCTTTTCCTGCGGATTACCGTCTCTCTCTTGCCTACCGGCCCAACTACGCCGAGGGTCGGGATCCCAAGCGTGGGCCGGCTGTCGATGTGCCCAAGCCCAAACGCTTGATTGGAGTCTATCCGCTGCCATCCCGCCGACTCACGGAGAAAGACGAGTACCCCGATTTCTATTTCCATCCGCAAATCTATCGGGCCGATGGGGAACACGTCTATCTCCCGCCGGGACGTTACGAGGTCCGTTTCAGCCGTGGGCCGGAATATGTGCCTCAGACCCAGGAACTCGTGGTTCCTCGCGGCGTCAAAACCCACCAGGCCAGTTTTCGCCTGAAGCGGTGGATCCACATGGCCAAGCTGGGTTGGTACAGTGCCGACCATCACGTGCACGCTGCGGGCTGCAGTCACTATGAAAGTCCCGAAGAAGGGGTTCGCCCGGAACATATGTGGCGCCAGTCCCTGGGAGAAGATCTGAACATAGCTTGTGTGCTGAACTGGGGACCTAGCTGGTATCACCAGAAGACCTTCTTTGAAGGTAAGACCCACTCGTTGTCCCAGGACTCCAACCTCATGCGGTACGATGTTGAGGTCTCGGGATTCCCCTCTTCCCACGCCGGTCATATCTGCCTGCTTCGGTTGGAAGAGGACGACTACCCGGGAACAACCTTGATTGAAGAGTGGCCGAGCTGGACCCTGCCCATTTTGAAGTGGGCTCGCAGCCAAGGCGGAGCGGTCGGTTACGCTCACTCGGGGTGGGGACTGGAACCTACCGAACCGACCACGGATCTTCCGAATTACGTCCTGCCCAAGTTCGATGGGATCGGAGCCAATGAGTACATTGTGACCGTGACCCATGATGCCGTGGATTTCTATTCCGCGGGAGACACCCCCCTCCCCTGGGAAATGAACATGTGGTATCACACGCTGAACAGCGGATTTCGTGTCAGGATCAGCGGCGAAACCGACTTCCCGTGCATTTTCGACGATAGGGTGGGTTTAGCCCGCAGTTATGCGCGGCTGGAAGGACCGCTCAACTTCGATCGGTACGTGGACATGATTCAGGCCGGTCGGAGTTACGTGTCCGAAGGACGATCGCACTTGATCGATTTCAAGGTGGATGATCGCGAGTTGGGAAGCCAGAACAGCGAGCTACGACTAGCAGGTCCACGGACAGTGCGGGTCACCGCTCGGGCCTCCGCCTACCTGCCGGAACAGCAGTCGGATGCCGGAGCGGTCATGGCTTCTCGGGACTGGAATCAGCCTCCCTATTGGGATATCGAAAGGGCCAGAATCGGCAAGTCGCGCAAGGTGCCGGTGCAGTTGGTTGTGAATGGCCGGCCGGTCCACAACGTCGAAATTGAGGCCGACGGCAGCTGGCACCCTCTGTCCTTCGAGGCCCCGGTGGAACGCTCCAGCTGGATGGCGTTACGGGTCCTGGGAAGCTCGCACACTAACCCCATCTTCGTGTTGGTCGACGGCAAGCCAATTCGGGCTTCCAAACGCAGCGCCGAGTGGTGTCGGCGCGGAGTGGACCGCTGTTGGGAAATGAAGAAACCGAAGATCCGAGAGGCCGACCTCAAGGACGCCGCTCAGGCCTACGAGCACGCCCGCAGCGTCTATGACCGGATCATCCAGGAGAGCGTGACAGATTAGAGATCCTGGAAACTTCGTGGCGATTCGCTTCGGGTCTGTCTCCCTTATCGCCGGCGCACCGGGGATCCAGAGCTGGTCACCCTCGAACGAGTGCGTCGGCTCAGAAGGTTCTCATAGGGTCATGGCTGCCTGAAATTGCCGGTTGTCGCCCTCCTAGCCGATTCCGCCCGGTGGCTAAATGCCGCGACCTTGCTGCAAGCCACCCGCCAGGATAAGGGCAGCGGAGACCAAGAAGATGAAGGGGCAGAGCTTGAACGGCAAGAAGGAGACCTTGTAGCCGGTGAAGAGCGAAACGACTGCTGAAATCAGAAGCACCAGCGAAGAGGCGATGTACACGGACGCCGCGACGGTCGATATGGGGTCTATGATCGTCACCGTCAAGACGAGCAGGCCGATGAAAATCAGCGCTACCCCTTCCATGATCCGCTCCATCGTGATGATGTGCCTGTTGTCCGCCGTGATGTCACCGAACCCGGCAACGACAGATTTCGTGGGGACCAGGTGAGCCGCACCTCAGATCGCGGTGAGGACGGATCCCAGGTAAATGAAAATGGTGTCTACCATAGATCGACTCCCGACGCGTTCTTCCCTCTCTATTCTGGCTTCACCTCCGGAGAATCGAAAGGCCTGAACTGCTGCGCTCAACATCGCGTTCTATGCAAATCATCGATACACACCAACATCTCTGGGACCTGAATCAGTTTTCCTACTCCTGGTGTCAGACCGTTCCCGCGCTCAACCGCAGCTTTCGAGTGCCGGACTACCTCGAGGCCGCCAAGAGTCTGGGCATCGAAAAAACGGTGCACCTGGAAGCCGACGTAGACGAACCCTTCATGCTCGAGGAGACCCGACACATCCTCTCGTTAGCCGATGCCGACGACACCCCTCTGGAAGGAGTGGTGGCCTGTGGCCGACCGGAAAAGACCGGCTTCAGGAACTACCTGAATCAGATCGCTGGTCATCCCAAGCTGAAGGGAATCCGCCGAATACTGCATACGCAGCCTGACGAATTGAGCCAGACCGGGCTGTTTCTGGAAAACATAGGTGCCTTAAAGGACTACCGCCTCTCGTTCGATGTCTGCGTCCTGGCGCGTCAACTGCCAATCGCTCGAAGCTGGATCGAGAAGTGTCCGGAGGTAGATTTCATCCTGGACCACTGCGGCAATCCCCCGATTCAGTCGGGGGACCTGAGGGCTTGGCGGGAAGACCTTGCGACCCTCGCCGAACTTCCGAACGTAGTCTGCAAGGTCTCAGGCATTGTCACCAATGCCGACCCCGTCCGCTGGTCCAGTGAGGACTTGCGGCCCTGCGTCGATCATGTGATTGAATGTTTCGGTTGGGACCGGGTGCTGTTCGGCAGCGATTGGCCGGTTTGCACTCTGGCAGCCAGCTTACGGAGCTGGGTGGAGGCGCTGCAGCAGCTGGTAGAACATGCCGAGGCCGGCAACCGCCACAAGCTCTTTTACGAGAACGCCCAGCGAGTGTATCGTTTGAACTCGGGGTCCTCCTGACATCATCGGAACAAGGTGAGGCTGTCGTCGGCCCTCAGCCCAAGAGCGACTGTTCGGATATGGGGCCGGAGTCCGTCTCTCGATGTAGATTCGGTTAGTGGTCGAGTGCAAAGTTCACTTCTACGTTCAATCCGATCGGAACAGGAGCACCATCCTTAACCGTCGATTGAAAACGCCATTGACGAACGCTTTCCACGGCGGATGGGTCCAGCCCGCCTTCCAAGCCTTTGACAACCACCACGTTTTCAAGAATCTCCGCGGCTGAACCTCCGCAAACAGGCTGACCGTTCCCTGGATCTTGCCGTTCCGGGCTTCTTTCACCCGGCTTGTCCGGAGAGGTTTCTAAAACAGTGTGTAGATAAACGGCGCGGCGGCAGTGCCTCCCAGAATAATCAACAGGCCCAACAAGAGCAGCATCAGAATAATCGGCGTCAGCCACCACTTTTTGTTGTGCTTGAGAAACTCCCAAAACTCCTGGACGAGGCTCACCGGTTTTTGGTCGGCCAAGGTAGAGAAATTTTCCGGATCGGAGGAACGAGGGCTTTCTGACATGCTCTGGCCTTTCTCAGAATTGTCTGAAATAACTTTTCATCGTAGCTTGCGTGGGTCGCGGCGTCCAGTAACTAGCGGCGCCGCGATCGAAGCGGCGCTGGAGCGCATCCCGACCGCTGAGTCGCATCACTAATCCGATCGGCGTCAGAATGACGAAGTAGATGACACTCAGGAGAAGGTGAGCAATCAGCCAGCCGACCGGGTAGGCCGCGCGCATCCAACCGACATAAACAGGCCTCATTCGCTGAGGCGCCGCGGCAGTCACCGCCCACGATAAAACCGCCGCTCCACTGGCGATGAGGGCCGGAAGCGGAGCTTGCCAACGAAACCAGAACAAGCCGGCCGCCACGATAAAGAACAAGGGCAACCACAGCAACCCGAATTGGCGCAGCTCGCTCAGGGAAGGATTCCGGTTGATCTCAATCACTGCTGACTGCCTCCACTATCCACGGTTCTCATCCAGCCCGCGGGATTCATGCCTACAATCCACTGAGCGGTTTCAATCCAGCTGAAACTCCGCCAGGTAGCTTTCTGTGGCCACGGGCTGGCGCCCGGCTTGTTCCTCTTTCAGCAGGAGGAAGCGCTCCAGAACCAAAGCATCTAAGTGAGTGGCCATGAAACAGCGATACGCCTGTTCCGGGGTGCACACGATCGGTTCCCCTCTGACATTGAAACTGGTGTTGATGATGACCGGGCAACCCGTCTTCTTTTCAAACTCACGCAGCAATTGATAGTAGCGACCGTGCCGCCGGGCGTCCACGGTTTGAATCCGGGCGGAATAGTCCACGTGGGTCACCGCTGGAATCTCCGAGCGGCAAACCTTGAGTTTTTCAATGCCCTGCAACTCCCTGCCGGATTCCACCGTTGAGCGTCTTTTGACGGCCACGGGAGCAACCAGCAGCATATAGGGACTCTCGACCTGGGCATCGATGTCGAAGTAGTCCTGAACTCGATCGGCCAGCACGGAGGGCGCGAAAGGGCGAAAGGACTCCCGAAACTTGATCTTCAGATTCATCTCAGACTGCATTCGCGGACTTCTGGCATCGCCCAGGATGCTGCGGCTGCCAAGGGCTCGGGGGCCGAACTCCATGCGTCCCTGAAACCAGCCCACGACTTTTTCCCGCCCAAGCAGATCGGCAACCGCTTCGCACAGCGCTTCATCCGAATCGAAATGCCGGTAAACCGCGCCGGTCCCTTCCAGCCACTGCTGCAGTTGTCGCTCGGAATAGCTGGGACCTAACAGAGAACCCAGTTGGGTGTCGCTACTTCGTATCCTGCGAGGGTTCCCCAATAACTGGTACCAAATCAAAAACGCCACCCCTAACGCACCTCCGGCATCGCCCGCGGCCGGTTGAATCCAGATTTTCTCGAAGGGGCCCTCCCGCAAGATCCGTCCGTTACCCACACAATTTAAAGCCACCCCCCCAGCCAGGCACAGATTCTTCTGACCTGTCTGGCGATGGACGTGGTGGGCGCAGCGGAGCATCACCTCCTCCGTCACCAACTGGATCGAAGCGGCCAAATCCATTTCGCGCTTGGTCAGTGGCGATTCCGGCGACCGCGGCGGTCCACCAAACAGTCGCTCGAACTTGGGCGAGGTCATGGTCAACCCCTGGCAGTAGTTGAAATAGGACATATCCAATCGAAAGGATCCGTCCTCTTTCAAGTCCATCAGCCGCTCCCGGATGAGGTCCGCGTACTTCGGCTCGCCATAGGGCGCCAGGCCCATCAGTTTGTACTCGCCGGAATTCACCTTGAATCCGGTGAAATAAGTGAAGGCGGAATAAAGCAGGCCCAACGAATGCGGGAAGTGGAGCTCGTGCGTCAAGCGAATCCGATTTCCCTGCCCCGTGCCGAAACTGGCCGTGGCCCACTCGCCCACACCGTCCAATGTCACAATGGCCGCCTCTTCGAACGGTGACGGGAAGAAAGCACTGGCGGCGTGCGATTCGTGGTGCTCGGCGAAGACGCACCGTTTGCGATAATCACCGCCCAGCCCCTTTCTTATTTCTCGGGGCAAATGCAGCTTTTGCCTCAGCCAAAGCGGCATCGCCTGAGCGAAGGATCGAAATCCGGCCGGCGCATACGACAAATAGGTCTCGAGCAATCGATCGAACTTCAGCAAAGGTTTATCGTAGAAACCGACATAATCCAGATCCGCCGCCCGGATGCCGGCCTCGCTCAGGCAGTACTGGATGGCATGAACCGGGAAGTCATGATCATGCTTTTTGCGGGTAAATCGCTCTTCCTGCGCCGCGGCCACGATCTGGCCGTCAACCAGGAGAGCCGCGGCCGAGTCATGGTAGAAAGCAGAAATTCCGAGGATAGCTGTCATTTTCCGATTCGATAATTCGGAATACTGGTCCAGAATATTAGGGATTTTGGCAAACAGGTTCAAATCGGAAGTTGAGCCCTCCGGAGTAGATGGCCGGCTGCTCGCCTGAGGCGACTGTCGGTTCGTGGGCGGATGGGTGAACGGGCAAAGCCTGGCTCTCTCCTGGACGGGCAGAGGCTTCCGCCTGCCGGGTACTCAGCCCTTGTTCTTCCTGATCGGGACACGAGATCTTTCCTGAGGCTTGCCATATGAACTATCAACCCATTCAAAACTACGGGATCATCGGAGACATGTACACTTCAGCGCTGGTGGGCATGAACGGATCCGTCGATTGGTTCTGCTTTCCGTTCTTCGACTCGCCCAGTGTGTTCGCGGCCATTCTGGATCATGAAAAGGGCGGCCGCTTTCAGATCGCGCCGTTGAACTCGGGCGTGACTCCCAAACAAGTCTATTGGCCCGACACCAACGTTTTGGTGACGCGGTTCTACGCCCGCGAAGGCGTGGCAGAGATTATCGATTACATGCCCGTTGGCCAGCAAGCCAGATCCTTGGGATCCCATCGCCTGGTGCGTCGCGTCAACATGGCCAGGGGAACCATGGTCCTGAAGATGCAGTGTACCCCGGCGTTTAACTACGGAAGGGAGGCGCACCAAACCGACATTTCCGAGAAGGGAGCCGCGTTTCACACTTCGTGGCTTAGTCTTGGATTGGGCAGCAGTATCCCCTTGCAGGCCAGCGGCACGGGCGTCGGGGCCGAATTCAGCCTCGAGGAAGGAGAAACCAGAACCTTTATCTTTGGCGAGATCGATCCGTCGAGTGAGTTCAACCTCTTATTGACGGAGGATGAGGTCGAGCTGCAATTCAAAAGAACCGTGGAGTTCTGGCGTCACTGGATTTCGAAGTGCACCTATCGCGGCCGCTGGAGGGAGATGGTCTACCGCTCGGCTCTGGCACTGAAGCTGTTAACCTTCGAGCCCTCGGGAGCCATTGTGGCCGCTCCGACTTGCAGCCTGCCCGAAGAAATGGGAGGTCAGCGAAACTGGGATTATCGGTACACGTGGATCCGGGACGCTGCGTTTACTCTGTACGCCTTGCTCAGAATCGGGTTCACCGAGGAGGCCGGGCGCTTTATGCATTGGCTGGAAGCCGTCTGCCAGGATTTGCCCCCAGAGAACCCGTTGCAGGTGATGTACGGCATCGACGGAAGACCTCATCTGACTGAAGAAGAGCTCGATCATCTGGAAGGCTACAAAGGCTCGCGGCCGGTTCGAATCGGCAATGCGGCCTACAACCAGCTGCAGTTGGACATCTATGGCGAGCTGATGGATTCCATTTACCTCTTCAACAAACATGGCTCCCCGATCTCCTACGACCTCTGGAGCAAGCTGCGTGTCCTGGTCAATTGGGTGTGTGACCACTGGCACCACAAGGACGAAGGGATCTGGGAGGTTCGAGGCGGCCGCCAGCACTTCGTCTACTCCAAACTGATGTGCTGGGTGGCCATCGACCGGGGCCTTCGCCTGGCGGATAAGCGCTCCTTCCCAGCCGATCGCGATCGCTGGCTGAAGGTGCGGGACGAAATCTACGAAGACATCATGCGCAACGGCTGGGACCCCCAGCTGAACGCCTTTTCTCAGTATTACGGCAGCCGGACCCTGGACGCTTCGAACCTGATCATCCCACTGGTCCTTTTCCTTTCAGCCGCGGATCCTCGGATGCTCAGCACCATTCAGGCGATCAACCGGTCACCTAGTCAGGGAGGATTGGTTTCCGACAGCCTGGTCTATCGTTACAACGTGAACCGTTATGACGACGGACTGGAAGGAGAGGAAGGAACTTTCAACATGTGCACCTTCTGGCTGGTCGAGGCGCTGACTCGTGCCGGAAAATCGGACCGCGCCTATCTCGACCAGGCGCGGTTGATGTTCGAGAAAATGCTCGGATACGCCAATCACCTGGGCCTGTACGCCGAAGAAACCGGTCCCAGCGGAGAAGCTCTCGGAAACTTCCCACAAGCCTTCACCCATTTGTCGTTGATCAGCGCGGCAGTCAATCTCGACCGCGTCCTGGGAACTCAGGACTAGCGAGGCGATTGAGCGGTGTCGTTCTGCGAAACGGTGCGATTCGCTTAGTCGCTACCGAACCTGTCGGGAATACCGCTCGCTGGCCCGCATGACGCGCAGCAGGTTGCCGCCGTAGATTTTCCTCAGGTCCTCAACCCGGTAGCCTCTCTCCAGCAGGGCATGGGTGAGATTTGGAAACTTCGATACGTCCTCCAGCCCCGTCGGAACGCTGGAGACACCGTCGAAGTCACTGCCGATGCCCACCGCCTCCAAGCCGGCCAGACGGACGACGTGATCGATGTGAGCCACAACGTCCGCAATCGAAGCCGGAATCGTTTTCTCGGTGTCCTGCTTTCCCTCACGTCTGATCTCAGCACTGCGGTTGGCCGAGCGCTGCGACAGGAAATCGCTGCCGAAGTTGATCTGAATCACTCCACCTTTCCGGGCCATGGCGACGATCATCTCGTCGGACATGTTGCGCGGGATGTTGGAGAGAGCCCGGCAGGAGGAGTGAGAGGCCATGACCGGAGCCCCGCTTACTTCGAGCACATCCCAGAATGTCTGGTCCGAGACATGCGACACATCGACCATCATTCCCAGTCGATTCATTTCTCGAACCACCTCGCGGCCGAAATCCGTTAAGCCCCCGTGATGAGGGACTCCCTCCTTGTGGAGGTCGCCGGACGAATCCGCCCAATGGTTGGTATTGCTGTGGGTGAGAGTCATATAGCGAACCCCCAGCGCATAGAAGGTGCGCAGCAGCCTGAGGCTGTCTTCAATGGCGTGCCCTCCTTCGATCCCGATCAGCGCCGCAATCTTCCCCTGAGCATGGGCGGCAAGAATATCGTCGGAGGTGAGAGCCAGCTTGAAGTCCTTCGGATACCGGCCCACGATGTCGGTTCGAATGGTGTCGATCATCTCAAGGGCCCGAACGGCGGACGCATTGCGCTGAACGTAGCCCGCGTCGACGTAAGCAGCAAAAAAAACGGCGCCCACGTTCCCTTCACGCAGGCGGCCCAAGTCCGTGTGAGTTCGGGGCGAATGTTTTCCAATGTCGAGACCATCCACCGTGTAGCTGGTGACATCGTTGTGCGTGTCGATCAACAACAGCGACTGGTGAACCTTTCCGGCTTCGGCTGGACTGATCTGGTGAGCTGGCGAAGCGCCAGAAAGCCCCATTGCCCCCAGAACGATGCAAGCCGCCAAGGCAGCACGACGCAAAGACGACGTTGAAAACACCATCACCCTCCCAGGTGGCGTTAGAGGCTGACGAAGCATCGACCTGATCGTCGCCATCAAACCACACACCGCACGCGATATGATACCTTCGGGCCTCAAGCATTCAACCGATTTCGCCATGGCACATTGCAGCTCCAGGGTACCTGAATCAGTCGGGACGAAAGGGGTCCGCTCCGCCGGCCAGCTGACAGCCACAATGGATGAGGGTCAACCTTAAGGCTCCGGCGCGTCAGGGGGTGAGTTGTTGCGTCCCTCTGAACGGGGCGGCCTGAAAAAGCGCCCGGCACCCGGCCCTGAGATATAATTCGTGTGACCAGCAGAATCAGGATTTTTGCTGGCAGTGTTACTTCCGACCTTCCTTCTTCGCAGCAATCTTGGCTCACGAAAGCAGATGGTTCCTTTATTTCTATCCTTGATATTGATTGCCGCCGAGCTCCGGACGCTGGAAGGCTATTTGTTCCGGGAGTCCGACGGAGGACCTCCGTTGCGATCGCTGACTGTGGAGTTGGTGCGGGAAGGCCGGGCTCGGCACCGCGAGAGCACTCGCGCAGACGGGTCTTTCCGATTCGAGAAGGTACCGCAAGGAGAGTACACCCTGAGGGCCCGATTCAGCGACTTCGTGATCACAGAGGAACCCATCGTCATCGCCGACGGCTGGAAAAACTTTGCGGCAGTAATGCTGCCCAAACGGTGGGCGGGAACGACCACCTTTCGGACGGTCACCGCGGAACGCCTCATGACCCAGTCGGACCGTAAGCTCCAAAAACTTCTCAAAGAAGGGACTCAGCTGATCGCCAAAAAGGAATTTCTTGAGGCTATCCGAGTCTATGAGCAAGCCACCGCGGCGGGCGCCCAAGCCGACGTCTGGGATGGGCTCGGGCTGCTCTATCTGAGAACCGACAGGAAGAACGAAGCGCTTGGTGCCTTTGAACGGGCGATCGAGTTGGATCCGAAATACCTGTTCTCCTACGCCCATCTCGGCTCGGTCTATTTAGAGGCACGTCGCTACAAAGAATTGATGGTGGTCGCCCAGCGCGCCCTGGCAATGGACTCAAACTGGCTGACAGCCCATTCCATGCTGGGGGAAGCGCAGATAGGAACGGGAGACCTGGTTGCGGCTCAAAAGTCCGCCATGACGGCTTCCCAGCTAGTACGGGGAAGAGCGCCAGGGCCCTATCTCCTTCTGGCCAAAATCCTGTGGGCTCGCCAAAACTGTCCTGACGCGCGCCGTCACTTGGAACGTTATCTGGAGCTTCGGTCTTCGGTAAGGGGGCTTTCGGAGATGCTTCAGTCGTTGAAGATGCTCAGCGAGTGCAAGCCGGCTAAGTGATGTTCAACTCGCGATGTCAGACAGCCGTACCTGGTCTTCGACTCTTCGGGCAAATCCTCGGCACCGCCCCTCGTCGTTCCGCAATGGTATGACCCGCACCCAGGAAGATTCCTCACCCACAGGCTTTCGTTACGGCGTCCAGCAAAGCCTGAACGGAAAAAGGTTTTTCCAGGGTGACTTTGACTCCGAGAAGTTTGGCCAGCTTGAGGAAACGTCCTTCAAACGCTCCGGAAATGGCGATGATCTTGATCTCCGGCTTGGTCTTTTTCAGTCTCTGGATCAACTCCAGGCCTTCCACGTCGGGCATCACGATGTCTGTGACGATCAGATCAAAATGGATCGATTCAACCAGAGCAAGCGCGCTTCTTCCGCTGTCGGCTTCCGAAACACTATGGCCGGATGATTCGAGGGCTTTCTTGACGAAAGACCTGACTTCGGAATGATCGTCCGCAATGAGAATGGAGAGTGCCATCTGTTGTGTCGAGAAATCGTGGAACTCGCTTCCTAACGGATTCCCGCCTACTTAGAACAAGGCTAACATGGGTTCACATCGGTATGTCTACAAAAACAACATCAAGTGAACCGAATCCAGTACAGAGATCAATCCTGACGCAGCAGGTCAACTCGACGGGAAGCCGGCGAAGCATCGCCAAGACGCAAGGTTTAATTCAATGGAACGTCAGGACGAGCCAAGGTGGTATTCCTAACTGAGAGACTCGCTGTGGCGTTTCCGGCCGGGAATGACCGTTCTATCACTCCGGCTTGCAGAGCCCTTCTACAGTCTCCAAGACAGACTGCGGGAGCAGCGGCTTCTGCATAGACTGCACGCCCAAGGACTGAACGTGTTCGAGGAAGGCCGGATCGATGGACCCCGAAACGGCCAGGATCTTCTGCTCCGGCCGTTGCGCTTTCAGGCGCTGAATCAGTTCTATTCCATTGACATCCGGCAGCCCCAAGTCCGTGATGATCAGGTCGAACCCTGTCGCTTGACACGCGGACAAGGCCTCTTGTCCAGTCTCAACTTCCCGCACCGTGTGCCCTGCCCTCTCCAGAATGAGTTTGAGGATCCTACGAACTTGAGCTTCGTCATCAACGATCAAGATAGAAAGCGACATTTCCTTCCTTTCTGACAAGAATGGGCCCGGTGCCTCCAGTGGTTCACAGCAGGTGCCACTGGGTCGCTCCACCTACCCCTTGTGCAGCGGGGTCTGACCCATACCCCGCGACAACCGACAATCCCCTGAAACTCAGATCAACGTGGTTTTCCGAAACTGAACCCCAACGACTCTGCCTCGATCCGAAGGCGTGACATGGCGGACCTGGCTCTCGATTTCGAAGGGGCGCCCATCGCGCGGCATCGAAATCACAAGCACAGTGAACGGTTGGAGGTCTCGGTCTAACATGAACGCCAGCCCTTCAGCACTGCCGTTGACTACTTCCGCTGACTCACTGAAGAAATGACCGTCTGCATCGACTCCGCTCACCGTCACCGGCGTTTGGATCGAGAAGCGAGGTTGGATCCGCGGGGCGTGACTATGGCTCTCTGCTGTTTCCATCGCTCGTCGGCTCCTTCTTGGCTTGATAGAAAAAGCGAATCGTTGCTGCAGTTCCACATCCAGCCGAAAGATGTCCATCTCAGGGGCCGCTGCGACACACACTCTCATCAAGTTCGCGGAATCTAGCGATCCACACAGACACGGAGCGGCGCAGAGGAAGGCAGTTCTGTGCCGGCGGTCGCCCCAGACCTCTGCCAGTCGTCGATCGGTGACTTGGGTCGGATCGGCATCCATGCCGCACTGGGAAGACAATGTTGCGCTTTCGAATGAACTGAAATGATCTAACGGGACCCCTGAGATTGAGGAGTGAATCGTAGCACAGAAGGCGATCCTGTGTAGAAAAAATCAACAGCACAACATATGGGTGTGCCCTGATCGACGGACAGGAAGACCGCACAACAAGAAGTAGCGCTGTGGGCACCACTCAAGGGTACTCCGCCGGCACCATCCTGGTGTGCCAGGAGTGGGTTTAGCCCTTCCGGATGGACCCGCTCAAGGCGTGAGCAGGGACAAGATTGGAGCCCGCAGCCTGCGAAGCCAGGGATCAGGCCACAGAAATGAAATGACGGCGGCTTGTCTGGTCTTTTGGGGGAGCAGAATTCGCAACAGCAGTGTGGCAGGGATTAGGTTCATCACTCGCCGGAGCCACAAATGAGTGGGCTTCCGCGGACAAGGTGGTGAACGCGCGCATTCGTCCGGTCAATGTTTGCCGAGCAAGGGGTAGGTTCTATAGCACAGCCTCCGATCGCCGCCCAGCGTGAGGAGGCAGTGCTTTGACGGTTTGGTCAACAAAGCCCCGAAGAGGCGTCACCACAATGCCCGGTCCGCCCACCTATCGAGTGAGCACTTGACCGAGGCCCTTGAGAAGATCCAACCCCGGAATAATTTCACTACGATTTTCATTCAAGTGGGGAAACGCCGAAATCGGAATGTCTCGTGAGTGGCTGGTGCGGAAGGGGGGACTTGAACCCCCATGGCCTTGCGACCGCTAGAACCTGAATCTAGTGCGTCTGCCAATTCCGCCACTTCCGCACAATAACCTTACAGCTGATTCACATTCCGTGTAGTGACTCTTGAAGTGACTTCGGACCCAATTCTCTCGATCGCGGCTCAGTGTGCCTGTGAAACACGAGCGGATCGGAGAATCATCCTCGGTCTTTCCACCCTTCGAGCTTTTGGAGGGTCAGGTTGCGCCACTCCAGACTTTCCTCACCTTGAAGCAAGCGCGTGCCACAAGGGATGAGGTGTGACGCCACGTAACTTAGCACGCTGACAGGCGTTTTGTAAATGCTGTCCTGGTCGACCGATCGACCGACCGAACGGGGACCGTCCGATTGGCTGAACAACAGGTTTCCCGGTCCGGTGTCCATCATTCGACGGGCACCACATCCTTGCCTTGGCCTCTCTGACCCTTGATTCAACGTTCACTTCCGGCACGTGGGCCGTCCGAGTGAGTCCTTTGCAGTGCGTACGCTGGTCTCTGTTGCGGAGCGGTGCCTCGATCGAGTTGTTGAAGTCATTCCGGCGTAGCGCCATTGCCCCCGACTGCGTAGTTCTTGCCTTGGTAATGCAGCTTGATGAGCTTCGCATTGGAGTCAAACTCTTGTAATCGGGATTGAGTTCGGATTCCCTCAAATAAGCTCATCTCGACGCCGAAAATCGAGTCGATCACCAGATCTGTGAAGCTGCCGCCGGAGACGATGCACCAGTCGTTCCCATACGGCTGCTCGATCGGGCATTTAAAGGCTCCCCCATTTTCCGGGGGGAACACGGTTTCGACAATATGAGCCTGGCCTATGGGTCCCTGACTCATGGCCTTAGCCAGGCCTCGGACCCAAGTCGAGACCTTGGCTGGTGGGTCGATCTTGTAGAGCCCTTTGGCGGTCATCGAGGGCCACCCCGCGTAAGCCCCAAGCCAGCTGTGGTCGGCACGCAGGTTCCAGGTGGCATCCACATCGTAAGGAGAAAGCGCGTGCATCCAGAGCGGCGTGTGCAATTGACTCCAAAAGAACTGACTCATTTCGCTCTTCTGCTTGTCGCTGAGATCGGTGTACATCGTGTCCAGAATCGTAAGGAGGTCGTAACCATGGCGAACTTCATTGAAAGTCCCGTCCGGCTGACCGCACCTCCACCAGCCTTTGCCGTCGACGTAGAGTACTCGGTTGATGCGTGCCGCCAGATCATTGGCATCGGCCCTTAGCGCCGATGCCCGCGAATCACCACGTTTGTCCAACAAAGAAGCCACGAACCTCATTCCGTAGACGTTTCCGGAATTCATGGCCGGAACTTCGTGGATCCAGGTGCTCACGACTTCAAGGAGGTTGTCGAGTTTGCCGTAGTCGGCCAACCCCCGGCCGAACTTGTCCAGCTCTTTCCAATAAAGGGCGTGGCCTACAAGACGGTCCAGGACCGATTGACCCTGAATCTGTTTGTCGAGCCAGGCCAGGTCACCGGTCACACGCAGATAGTTTTCGGAACACCTGAGAATTCCCATGTCGTTCACCGCGTACCAGGAGCCCATACCCTTCCCACTCAGGAAGTCGGTAGCCAGGTGCTGGTGCATATCCTGCACCAGCCAGTTTTCAATCAGCCGGCGCAGCGCCTGGGGGTCAAGAAGGGCCAGGCTGAGGGAAGTCAGCATGGCGTCCCAGATGAAACTCAGTGTGGGCGCGAAGCGTGGAACCGTGACGTAAGTGGGACCGTATGGGCATTCCGGCGGATCCCGCCGTGTTACGAGAAGACTGGTAAGCCCTCCGTAATAGAGTCTCCAAAGTGCCCGGTCCTGGGTCAGTAGTCGCGGCAAGGATCCCGAAAATTCAGAATTCCCCGGTGTAAAAGCCGACTGCAGAATGTCCGCGAAGCGTGTTTCGTTCGCCTGCACGAGCTGCTCAAATCGGGCCTGTTGTTCATCGAAGGATTTCAGTAACGAGTCTTTGTCTTCGCCAATCAGATTTAGGTAATGAAAGGTGCGCGTCTCGCCAGGATTCAGCGTCAGTTCATAGACCAGCATGCGACCCTGCTCGATATAACTGGGCCGCGGAGTGACTCCCTGAATGGAAATTGCCCGGCTCTGCCGCGCTTCAAAGATCACGCAGCCATGAGACGTGCTGGGGGTCAGCTTGTTGTCGGCCTCGGCTGGAGCGGCGCCGAACCATGGCTTGTCTCGTTTTACGCTGACACCGGCCCGCAAGTTGTAACCAACCAGCAGCGATTTTTGCTGACCGCTGTCGTTCCGGATCTCAAGCAGCTGCCCCACCGCTCGCTGTTTGGACGGCATATACGTTTGAGTCCTGAATCGAAAACCCTGGACGCTGGTTTCGCGTACAACCCGGTGGGGATACCAGGTGTAGGCCACCCTCCCCGCCGGCGGAGGGTAGGAGTTCAGAACGCGGCCGTTGAGAAAGAGTTCACAGGTGACAAGGTTTCCAGGACTAAAAGGAATTTCCGGAATACCGCAGCAAGAAAAGGGAGGGAATGAGATTGCTGTTATCCCGGAAACCGACCGAACGGATTGGAGATAGCCCCATTCATTGTGAACGGCCGGCGGGCTGAACAAATCTCTATGGTGGTGGACCATGCGGTCGCTGGCAAGATCCTCCAGCCTTGGGATCTCCGGCAACAGCGGTCCCTTGTCCTGGGGGACTCTTCCTGAACTGGACGAGGCACCGGACAATGGAGCGCCGATCGCTGCCAGCTTCAAGAACAGACGACGATTGAGAGAGCGACCGAAAAAGGGAAAAGTTGAACACAGGGCCTCGGTTTTCATCGGGTGTTCTCCTGAAGACAAACGGGAACCGGATGACAAGGAAACACAACGCGAATTGTCACAGGTTTTTGTCTGGTGCAAGGCCCGGGTTGGAGTGCGATCAGACGTCCGACGGTTTACCCATCGATCTGAGATCGATACCTGGCTTTATCCCCGCAAACCACAGTGGGAAGGCTCTTTCATCTATCAGTGCCAGACTTCTCGACGCCGCTGAGAGGGCGTCATCCCGGCTGGAGTGACGCGAAACCCGGCGCAAGAACAGCCGGAAAGGGGTTTGAGGGAAAGCATTGAAAGGTTGATGCGTTTCTTTTCCAGTCGTTAGGGAGGATGGTTTGACTTTTCAATTCAAACCATTCAAACGAAGTCATTCCCCTTTCCGGTAATTTAGAAGTTAGCCCAAAGAATCCGGCCTGTCAATCAGGTGTGCACAAATTGACCCTGCGATGGCTGATGAACTGACTGATTCCAGCACACCTGGCCAAGGGTTTCGCGTGGCTGCCACCTAAGCACGACCACGCGCCGAGGATACCTCAGATGTTCTCATCACGGCTTTTCGATCTCCATCGGACCCGGTGGCCGCCGGTGCCAAAAGTGAGGCTCCGAATGATAGAATAGGTCCATTCTTTGGTCAGGTTGGGTTGAAGATGGTTCGACCTCTGGATCGCCGTCATCGCTGTTGGTTTCGTTTTCTACTCTGTGCGGTTCATGCAGTGCTATGGAGCGCATGGCCCCCCTTTCCGTCAACCTGCGATTCGCTGGACGTTCTCCGGGAGGTCCAACAACTCATCCAGGAAAACAAACTGGACAGGGCTGAGACCCAGTTGACCGCCTATCTCGGCAAATATCCGAAGGAGCCGGTGGCTCATAGTTTTCTGGGCGTCATTCAAGCCCAGCAGGGCAAGATGGAGGCCGCCGAGGCCAGCTTCAAGGAGGCCATCCTCTATGGGCCGCGCATGGCCGGCCCTTATCTCAATCTTGGGCGGCTCTATCTGGAGAATGCTTCCCGATTTCCGGACGCTCAACAGAAAGCTTTGACCGTATACGATCAACTCCTGCAGTTCCAGCCGGACCAGGTGGAGGCCGCTTACCAAACCGCTGTGCTTCTTCAGCATCTCGGCCAGTTTTCGAAATCGCAAAGTCGTCTGGCGCGGCTGCCCTCAGCCGAACAGAATCGAGCGCAGGCTCTGGCCGTTCAGCTGGCCAACCGCGTCAAGATGAATGACACGCGACAGTCCCATGAGCTGGCGGCGCGCCTGGTTTCCAGTCCAGACCTGGTGGAGCCTGATGTCTTGAGTGTCCTACCGTTTCTGGACTCCCACCCGGCGCTTCGCGTCCAGCTTCTGGAAGGGTTGGCCCGGCGCGGACTGGCTGGCCCGCTGAGTTGGCATCAGTTGGGGCTGGCCTACGAGGCAGAAAACCAATGGAAGGAGGCGCGGCAAGCCCTCGAGAGGGCGGCACAGGGATCACCCCGTCTGGCCGTTCTGCTGCTCGATTTGGCGCGAGTGGCTCACAAACAAGGGGACTTGACGGGCGCACTCGGCTACCTGGCTCATGCCCGGGATCTCAAGCCTGGCGATCCCGGTATCCACTTCTTCTTCGGGATGGTCTGCGTTGAACAAAATCTTCCACTGGAAGCCCGCAAGTCCCTCGAGCAAGCGGTGAAGTTGGACGACGGCAATCCCTATTACCATTACGCTTTGGGGGCCGTCTTGCTGCAGGACCGCGATCCCAGCCTTGCCATTCCCCAGTTCGAGCGGTTTTGCCAGCTCCTTCCAGATGACATCAGGGGACGCTTTTCCCTCGGCGTCGCCTACTTTTACAGCAGTCAGTACGAACCGGCACGCAAGCAGCTGGAGGCGGTGGCGGCCGATCCTCGCACCGCCGCAGCAGCGCAGTACTTCCTGGCGCGTGTGGCCAAGCAAGCCGGTAACCTCGATGAGGCCACGGCCAGACTCCGCTCCAGCCTGGCGGCTAATCCGGATTACGCCGAAGCTCACGCAGAAATGGGATTGATGCATATTCGAAACAAGGAGTATGCCGAGGCTGAAAAATCGCTGCGGAGGGCGCTTGAACTGGATCCCGAAAGCTACCTGGCGAACATGAATCTCCTCAATTTGTATCAGCGTACCAAAGATCCGAGGATGGCCGAGCAGACTCAGCGCTTCGAAGAAATCAAGAAAAAGCGCTCCGAAGAGCAGCAGGCTCTTCTGCGAACGATCGAGGTGCGTCCTTATTGAACAGCATGAAGCGCTTGAAAAGAAGAAAGAGGCCGTTCAGCGCTTGGATTCTGGCGTTGAGTGTTGGGTTAATCGCTGCTGAGCCCGTGGCGTGGGGAGCCGCAGCCGACCCAACCCAGGAGTTCGAAGCGGCCATACGGGCCTACTATCGAGGCGATTACCGGGAGGCCGGTGCCCTGGCCGGCCGCCTGGCGGAATCTCGGCCGGCCGCAGCCGGCCCGCTGGTGTTGCTGGCGCGTGTCGAGGCAGCCCTGGGCAACCCCCAGAAGGCTTTCACCAAATTACAGCGGGCTCTTCAGATTGAGCCCAACCATACTGAAGCTCTCTATTTTCTGGGCCACCTGGCCAGCCTGCTGTCGCAAATGGAATATCAGAGACTGTTCGCCATGGCCCCGGACTCGGCGCGGGTCCACCAGATTATGGCCGAAGCGTATCGAGCCCAGGAAAACCTGCCCAAAGCTGAGGAAGAGTATCAAGCGGCACTGCAATCCGACCCCAATCTAATCGAAGTCCTGAACCTCATGGGGGAAATCAAGAGACACCAGTTCAAGTTTGAGGAGGCCATCTCGTACTATTCACGGGCTGCAAAGCTGAATCCTCGCGACTACGAAAGCGCCTACGGACTGGGCGCCAGCCAGCTCTATCTCCAGCAGCCTGCTCTGGCGGTGGATCACTTTCAGCGGGCGCTGTCCGTCAACCCCGACGCCGCTCCCGCCAGATTGGCGCTTGGCGATGCTTTTCTTCGACTCGGTAAACCGGATCTTGCCGTCAAGGAGCTGGAGCGTGCGACTCAGCTGGAGCCCAAAATGCGCCAAGCCTACACACTCCTCGGACGAAGCTACCGGCAGCTGGGCCAGACTGAAAAGGCCCAGGAAGCGTTTCGGAAGTCTCAGGCGCTAGTGCAGGAGGAATTGCAGCAGAAACGTCACACTCTCAAACAGGGACAGGAGACGATGATTCCGCCTCTGTCTCCGCAGAAGGATTCCCAGGGCCCATGAGAAAGATCAATCGAGTTAGCCGAGTCCGCTGCTGGTTGGCCGGCAGCATCATTCTGATTACGGGATTGAGCGAGAGCCAGGTAACCTATGCCCAAACTCTTCCGGCCTCTCTGGAGCTCTTGTTTCAGCAGGGGGTAGAAGCGCAAAAGGCAAATCGATTGACGGAGGCCCGACAGAAATTTCTGGAAGTGTTGCAGCGTGGCGGGAAAGTGGCCTTTGTGTACAACAACCTTGGGGCGGTTTATCAGCAAATGGGAAACCATGCTGAGGCGATACCCCAGTTTCGAGAAGCCATCCGATTGCAGCCGGACTATCCGGCACCGCGGTTCCTGTTGGGTGCCAGCCTGCTGGCGGTGGGGCAAACAGCGGACGCCGTCCGCGAGTTTGAGCAAGCCCTTCGGCTCGATCCAAACCAGGCGATCGGACGGCTTCAACTGGCGCGCGCCTACGAGCAGTCCGGGAACCCGCTGCGGAGCGTCAACCAGTATCAAAAGCTCGTGGAGAGCCATCCCCGCGACGTAGAGATGGCTTACGGATTGGGTAGAGCCTATATGAGGCTCTCTGAGTGGGCTTTTCAGAGAATCCGGGAGATCGACCCGCAGTCGCCCCGTCTGTACCAGACGCTGGCCCTCAATTACCACATTCAGGGTCACGATGAGCTTGCATTGCGAGCGCTGCAGCAAGCCGTCGCCATCGATCCAACGCTTCCTGAACTGCACGCCGCACTCGCTGAGATCTATCTAGCGAAGGGACAGTTCAACGAGGCTCGCGCAGCCATTGACAAAGAGCTGGCCATCTTGCCGGACAGCCTGTCGGCCCTAACCTTGAAAAAGAAGATCGAGAGTGCTCGTCCTTCTCCCTGAATCGAAAGTCCGCTGTCTGGAGTGCGGGTCATGGGGGTGGCGTTTTGGGAGACATCAATCCGGCGGACGGGGTTTTGCTTTTGGTGGAGTTGCCAATGAACGTGATAGGGGACCGGTGATGGGTGTGCCTGTGACCGCCATGATTCTCGCGCTGGCTCTGAGTCTGTTGCAGGACTCGCCTGTCTCGGACCGCCAGGAACCGGGCCAAGCCGTCTCTTCCGAGCTTCCCTCGCTGGACCGGCTGCCTCTGAATGAAGAGAAACGTGGGCAATTAAAAGAGGCCCTGAGGATGAGGGATCTGGGAGCGGCCGAAAAGGTCTTGGTTGGCGAGATCGAGTCCCAACCAACTGCCCGAGAGCTGCTGGTGTTCGCCGGGAACCTGTTCTTTCTTGACCGGAAGTACCTGAATTCGGCCATCGCCTTCAAAAAGGCCGAGGCCCTGCAGCCCCTGGATCCTTCTTCGCGGTTTACGCTGGCCATGTCTTATATTGTGCTGGAGCGCCGGGACTGGGCCCGACCCGAACTGGAAAAGCTACGAGAAGAGGCCCCCTCCAATCCCCTCTACTGGTACTGGCTGGCTCGCCTCGATTATGACGCTCAACAGTTCAGTGAAGCCATTCGCAAGTTCCAATCCGTCATTGAACTCGATCCCCAGTTCATGAAGGCTTTTGACAATCTGGGACTCTGCTACGAGGGCCTGGGGCAATTCGACGAAGCCATCCAGTCCTACCAGAAGGCGATCGAACTGAACCGCCGGCTGGCTGCCCCGTCGCCCTGGCCGGCCCTCAACCTCGGGACGCTGCTGGCACGACTCAACCGGCTAGACGAAGCTGAAACCTCTCTTCAGGAATCCGTGCACCAGAACGGACAGCTCTCTCAGACCCATTACCAGCTCGGAATTGTGTTCGAGAAAAAGAATCAACTCGTGCGGGCGATTGAAGCTCTAGACCAGTCGGTTCGGATCGATCCCGCCTACCCAGAACCGCACTATGCTCTAGGCCGAATTTATCGACGCCGTGGCGAGTCCGAGAAGGCCAAAGAAGCATTTGCCGCATTCGAAAAGCTCAAGACCCGGAAGCGAGGGAAAGGAGCCGATTCCGGGGAGCCCTCCCACACCCCTCCCTCGCACGCGGCAGAGTCGCCGGAGAAATCCGTTCGGTGACGGCCTCTCGGGCGTCCATGATGCAGGTGCAAATGACTCGATTATCGTTGGCTATGCGGGCGTTCTTCTGCCTGGTGGGCCTTTCAGCATCACCCACCTGGGCCACGCCGGAGGAAGACGAATATCTCGGAGGGGAGCGCTGTCTCACCTGTCATGCGGACATTGGGGTCGTTCAAACTCAAAGCGATCATGCTCTCTCGGTGAGACGTCCGGAGGAGGTGACTGATTTCGTCCAAGCCCTGCCCCTGCACTTTGTGGACCCGGCCAACGGTGTGCAATACTCCTTCGAAAAACCCATCGGAGACCGGTTCTACATGGTGGCGCGCAACCGGGGGCTGGGTGAGCGGATTCAGCTCCTGTGGGCCTTTGGCGCGGGGCGAAAAGGAATCACCTTTGTCGGACGCAGTGGGGAGGGCCGCTATGGGCAGGTGCGAGTCAGTTGGTACGCGGCCACCAACACCTTGGATCTGACGCCGGGCTTGAAGCCCGGGAAGGCCAACGTGAGCGATGCGCTGGCGCAGTGGTTCGCTGCCGGCGAGCGTCAGGAGTGCTTTCGCTGCCATGTGTCACGACAATCCGAGGAACTCCCCGAACAGATCAAAAGAGAACACGCCGGAGTCCACTGCGAGCGGTGCCACGGCCCAGGAGGCAATCACTTCCGGGCCGTAACCCAAGGATCGAAAGATCTTGCCATCCGCCACCCCGGACGACTAAGCGATCGCGAGCAGTACCGCTTTTGCGGGGAGTGTCATCGCCAGGCTCCTGCCGACTTTGACACGGAGGCCATCAACCAAATCCTGGAGGATCCGGTCAGCATCCGCTTTCCCGCTCGCAGGCTGATCCTGAGCCGATGCTATCAGGAGGGGGACGGGCAGCTCCGCTGCACCGCTTGTCACGACCCTCATGGCCAGCTGGCGTCCGGCGAAGAATTTGACGCCAAGTGCTCGGGCTGTCATGCCGAGTCGCGTACCGAGCGTTCCCACTGTCCCAAATCCAAGACGGCCTGCATTTCCTGCCACATGCCCCGTGTCCAGTTGGCCCCCCATCTCAGCTTTGCGGACCATTGGATTCGCGTGGTGCGCTAGACAGCCATCCGGAAAAGCGGCTCTGCAGCCCAGTGCTGAAAGGCTCTACTGCTTCCGGCCCACCAGGTTTTTCAGTCTCTCTTCAATGCTCTTGTACTGTGAATCGTTGGGGCTGAGCTCCAAAGCCTTTTGAACGTTCTCCAAGGCTTGAGGGTACATCCCCTGGTTGGCGTAGGACAGGGCCAGACCGTAAAAGGCCGGAGCGTAGGTGGGATCTGCTGTCACGGATCGAGTGAAATAGCGAACTGCCTTGGGAAATTCGCGCTGAGCCAGATACTTCTTGCCCACCTCGTGGGCGGCGATGCCGACAATCTCTTTCTCCAGGCGATCATACTGCGGGTCGTAGTGAGCTGCCTTTTCCACCGCCTCCATGGCCTCTTCCAGATCTCCATCCATCTGGTAGGTGGTTGCCAAGTTGGCCCAAAACCCCGCGTCCTGAGGAAAGTAGGCCAGGATTTGTTGGTACAGTGCCAACGCCTCCTTATATTTCTTTCTCTTCACGGCGGCTTCAGCGTCGCTCGACCACTTGTCGAAGACCGGCTGGGTGACCAGCTTGGGCTCGACCTGCGTCGCTGCATCGCCCACCTGGACGTGGGCCATCACCAGGGGCATGTAGCCTGCCTTACGGACCATCAGTTTGTACTCGCCCGGGGTGGCCGCCTCGAGTGCAGCCAATCCTTCTGCGGAGGAAAGGGTGGCAACCCCTTCCCCGGAGTCAGCTTTTACCAGGCGGACTTCGGCGTTAGCGACTGGTTGCTCCTGGTGGTCGGTAATCTTCACGTTGATGGTTCCCGCCAACAGGCTCTGGGCGAGAAGTGCACAGGGAATGAGTCCTAGCGGGAATGACTTTCTGGCGATCATGGTTTTTTGGTGGCTATCCGTTGACGCCGCTGCAGGGACTACACCGATCCAGTTTACCAAAGAGATTCAGACGGTGCTCTTTCAAATAGAACGGCGGATTGAGAACGGCTGCGGCGTGATGCATCGGAACGGCTGATCCCCCTGCGGCCTCGGTGATTATGGTGGGGCCTCAACTTGCCCTTTCCCTGCCGAGCATGCGGTCCAGTGCATCGGAGGCCTGATAGACAAGGGCTTCGGGATAGTGCTGGAAGGGATGGAAGTACTCGAATGTCAGATAGCCACGATAGCCCACCTGGTCCAGCGCTTCCATCACCGCCGGCCAGTTGGTGGTTCCATCCAGCAACGGACGGAAACTTTCCAGGCTGAAGTCAGTGCCTTTCTTGGTGTATTCCTTGAAATGGATATTCCGAATTCGCCTGCCCAGCATGGGAATCCAGTGCTCGGGAAACTGAAAGGGCATGATGTTTCCGGTGTCGAAGTGGATTTGGACGTTCGGACTCTGAAAGCTGTCCACAAACTCGATGATGTCAGGGGGACTCATGAGGTAAGCATTGAAGAAGATGTTCTCGATGTTCAGGTGAACTTTCAGCTTCTCGGCCTGGGGCAGCAGTTTTCGAATCGCCGCCCGGGCTCTTTCGTCACAAACTTTGTAGGGCACCTCTTCAGAGTCCTTCAGCCAGGGAATATAGACGGCTCCGGGTACGACCAGCAAATTCTCGACCCCCAGGTGATGGGCGGCCTCCGTCATCCTGCCCGCCAGCTCCAGAGCCCGGTTCCTGGTTTCCTCCTTGTTGGCTGTGAGTGGAAAAGGCCAGAAGAGGAACGAGCAGACCCCGCTGATGCCGATGCCGATCTGGTCCGCCATTTTTCGGATGGCCTGGAAGTCTTTGGCGCCCGCAGCCGGGGAGAGATCGCCTTCGAGATTGTAGTTCACCTCCACCGCGTCAAAGCCGGCTCTCTTGGCCAGTTCGAAACACTCCTTAAGCGTCATCTTTTGTGGGTAGGGGAATGCCCACAAGTTGATGGACTTCTTCATCGCATAGGTCTTTGTCGATCGTTGCAGAGGTGAAGCGGCCAGCCCCGCACTCAATAATCCTGCTGTGCCTGAACCCAGCCCGCTGGCCACTGTTCCTAACAGGGCTCCGTAGCGAATCCATTCACGCCGGCTAAACAAAGCTTCATCCCAAATGGTTTTCATAGTGATCTTCCTTCGCCTGTTCATTGAGCGCAAGGTGCTCAGGTCAGCATGCCGGGCCAACCACGGATGCTCTTGCGCCGCAGCTGCGGGAGACGAGACCTTAAGAACGGGAAATGATCTCAACAACTCGATGAGCCGAGCGGGTCGCCGCTTCCATTCCCCAATTCAGGTTGTCGGCATAGGCGCCCACGAAGTGGATGCGGCCCACCGACTCCATCACGACAGGCCAGTACTTCGGCAACTCTCCCGGAAACGACACGCGCTCGCAGGCCGAGGCCCAAGGGTCGTTGGGCCAGTCAACCATGCGCACCTGCTCGACGTCTTCCGATTTTCCCGGATACAGCCGGCGAAAGGTGGCCAGTGCCTGCTCGGGATCCGCGCTCCCTGAAGCTGATCCTACCAGCAATCCTCGCTCCGTGGGAACTTCTTCCGCCATGCTCCATACGGACGACAGGGCCGGCTCGTCGAAATCCAGGTTTGGAACGACTCCGTCGCGCTGCCAGAATTTGGATCGAGACTGAAAGATGGGACGCGACAAGGAGTAGTAGCGTGTTTCGTGGATCGCTCGTTTCTTGGCCTCGGGCCAATCCGGCTTGACGGGAACTTGTCGGAGCTGGACCAGCGAAATCGAGCTGACCAGGTAGTCCGCGCTCATTTTTCGATCCTGGCCATACTGACGATAGGATACGGTGACTCCCGCTTCGCCGTGCTCTATGGCCGTCATCGGTGCCCCCAATTGAACCCGAGTTCCCAGACGCTCGGTGAAGGCATCCGTCATCTTCTGGTTGCCATCCCTGAGGCGGAATACCTGAGGGGGCCAGAGCGGAACGCCTCTCAGCTTCAGGATGGCCGCGTACCAGAGCACTTGCAGAGCAGACGTTTCACTTCCGATGAATCCAATGGCGGCCGGTGACGCTCCGTCTTTTCGCAGGAGAGAGGTAAAACTCGTCTCGTCGAGATGGTTCAGCCCGGCATTGAAGGGGCGGTATTCGTCTGTGAAACTGTCCAAGTAAGGCTGATAGTAGAGAAGAGGGAGTTCCCACCACTGATGTCGGGTCAAAAAGTCGATCTCGCGCTGGCTCAGCCCGAATCCCGCAAGCACCTTGCGGTCTGCCAGCATCTCAGGACTGTACATCTTGCCATTGATGAAACGCATGATCCGAGGTCGCCGTGGGTAAGGCAGATAGGGGAGATTGAACTCGTGAACGTATTGCCAGTACAAATCGTAGCCCGGCTGGGTGAAGTGCTCCGCACCACCGTCCGCGTACAGCCCGTCCATCAGGTGATCCCGGACTGTGAAAATGTGACCTCCGGTCCGGCCGGCTGCCTCCAGCACGGTAACGTCGTGTCCCCGCTTCATCAGTTCGTAGGCGCAACACAATCCCCCGATACCGGCTCCTGCCACAACCACCTTCTGAGGGCGGCGAGTTTGAGGGCGTGCCAATGGAGCCAGCAGGTGCGATGCTCCCCAGGCCGCTCCCAACGACAGCCATCTCCTGCGAGTGATTCCTCGCTCTTCCGCCAGACGTATGGACCTCGTGAACTTCATAGGTATCCTCGCCTCAGAGCTGTCCTTTCGCCCTGGCATTGTTCTCCAGAATCTTTTTTACACTGGGGAAATGGGTGTCTTCCGGTTTGAGCTGGATGGCTCGGTCCATGTGTTTGAGAGCCTCTGAGTACTTCCCCTGCTGGCCCAGGGCCAAAGCCAAAGCATAGCTGGCCTCGGCATTCCCAGGTATCGCCTCGACAGCTGCTCTCAGGGCTGTTTCGGCCTGGGAAAATTGCTGGCGTTCCAAAAGAAGTTTGCCTTCCTCCAGCTGGATCCAGCCCATGATCTCCTTCTCGCGGACCGAGAAGTCGGCTGGTTCGTATGCGGCGGACTCGCGGGCAACCTGGCGAGCCTTCTGTCCCTGGCCAAGTCGAATATATCCCAGCATGACATTGGATCTCGCCGTTGGATCCCAGGGGGCCAAGGCCAGAACTCGTTCAAAGCCGGACAAGGCCCGGTCATATTCCTGGTTTTCGAAGGCGATATTAGCTTCCGACTCGAGCTTCCTAAGCATCTTCTCCTGAGGAAGAACGAGCCCCTTCTCCAGGTCCTGGTCCGAGATCACGAAGACCTCCGACTTTGCCGGAAGGAAATCGTCTCGCTGACCGTAGAGTTGGTACCGGCCAGGAGCGAGATTCTCGAAGCGAGCCTCGCCCTTCTTGTCGCCTTCCCGTGACGACGTCTCAGCCGTCTCAATGTTGACAAGCCGAGTTTCCACCTTGGGCAGTGGCTTGTTGTTATGATCCAGGAACCGGGCCCGCAGAGTGGCAGCAGCGTTTAGTGAGGAGAGACCAGCCATCCCCCCCAGAAGTAGAAGAACAGGCAGACTCACATGCCGCAATGTCATGGTGGCCTCCTCACGGATGGCGCCTGGACAGAGTGGGCCCTACCTGGCAGGCTTGGGATCCAGATTCCGTGTCAGATCCTCCGGTGTGACCCTCGACTCCACGCCGTTGGCAGGGACTTCCATCTTGGCCGTCCAGAGCAGAGCGTTCAAGATCAGCTTTCGAAAGTTGTCGTCACCCCAGTTCTCGTGAAAATGAGCACCGGTAAACCCAAAGCCTCGCCCGCCATCTGGTCGCTCAACCGCCCAAGCCAGGATTTCGTCGCGCCCGCTGGCCGCGACAATATGTGGATAAGGCCCCTTTGGATAGGCACTCTTCCCCTGACGGGTCTCATCGGAAGGCGCGGCTTGAAGAATCGGGACTACTCCATGCATTTCGGGTCGAAATCGCATGTTGAAGTACCACTCGTCACGGATCTTGAAGGGTTTCACGCCACGCGTGATCGGATGGTCAGGCAAGCGTTTGACATCCGCTTCCCAATGCGGATTGGTTGACCATCCGCTCTCGTAGTACCCGCCGATCCAGTCCAGGAATTCCCTTCCGCCCTGCTCCTTGGGAACCTCCACAGCGAAGTGGACGCAGGCCAAACCCACACCCTTCTTCATCAAGGCGCCGATTCTCTTCAGGTGATCGTCCTGAATCATAGGATGACGATCGCCTCCATCCATGAAAAAGAGGACCGTGGCAGCATCCTCAAAGGCTTTTAGGTCGGCAGGCCAACCGTTCAGATGGAACTCCGAGCGGACACCCTTTACACCTTTAAGACACTGGTGGAGCAGTTGGACACCGGCGTTAAATTCATGCTCTCCCGGCCCGTGGCTGGCCTTCCCGGCCACCAGAACGATCTTGGCTGGTCGGGCGTCGGCGGCCATCACAGGGGCCGCACTGGAAACACTGAGACACAGGGACAACAACACAAACAGTCGCTTGTTCATCGTGCGGGTCAGAAACCTACCTTTCTCAGGAATTGTCGGGCGTATCCGCATCGGTTACCAGATTGGCAAGTGACACCACTTGTCGGCCGAGGCTTAGACAGACTCCGCTCCGGACGTTCTCTATTAGACACGATGGAGTTCTGGATGACAAACGCTGGGGAGACAGGAGAGGGGCTTTGTGCCAAACGTCCTGACCTGCGTCCTTGTCAAAAAAAATGGCGTCACCTCTGAGGCCAGGGATGACGCCATGCGAAATCTCAATGACGGCGGGTTTCAGCCGCAAATGGCAGGCCTGATCTCCGCTCCTCAACCTCCGAATGTCCACTTCCCGTTCGATCAGAATTCGATTCGCATTCCGAACTGAATGTTCCTGGGCGGTGACACCGCTCCATTCCATTTGCCGAAATCGGGATTGTTGAGATCGGTCACGAAGGCCTGGTCTCCAAAGCTTCCGGCTTGATTAAAGATGTGCCAGTTGAAAACATTGAAGAACTCGGCCCGGAACTGGAAGCGCAACTGTTCCCGAATGGGAATGGTCTTGTAGACGGCAAAGTCCGAGTTCTTATAGGCAAAACCCCTCAGATTCGAAATTCGCGGCCCAACCCCATAGTAGAAGTTGAAGGAGTCGATGGATTCGAAAGCCTCTTTGTTGAACAGAGGCCGCTCTGTGTCGAAGCTGCCGAGACTTTGGGCAAAAGCATTAGCACCGTTCTTGATCGCCGGAATGCAGCCCACGCGGAACTGTTCCGGCACGTTGCATTGGCCGGATCTGAAGTAGAACGGCAGCCCGGAGGAGTAGCGGTAGATTCCACTCACCTGCCAGCCGCCAATCACCTTGTTTACTACTCCACCGGCTCCGCTGGCGAATCGCTTGCCGGCTCCAAACGGCAAGTCGTACACAAAGGCCAGTGAGAAAACGTGAGGTGTGTCG
Source organism: Acidobacteriota bacterium (assembly GCA_040753175.1). Taxonomy (GTDB): domain Bacteria; phylum Acidobacteriota; class Terriglobia; order Versatilivoradales; family Versatilivoraceae; genus JBFMEW01. The sequence goes on from JBFMEW010000013.1 coordinate 55,034, forward strand.
GTGACAGCCAATGCCTTATTCCGGTGCCGTTCGAACGGTGAGATCACTCCGGAGGCACCACTCCAGTCTAAAGCACCCGCTCCCTGGTTGGTCTGATCCGAGGTAGTCAGGAGTTTCGACAGCGTATAGGAAGCCAGCAGGAAAGCACCTTCGGAAAAACGCTTCTCCACCTTGCCTTGGAAGGAGTGATAAGTGGAGTTTCCGGCGTTCTCGTTGAGGCCTCGCAGCTGATCGCAGTATTGAGGAAAGGGCAGGAGGGCTTGAGCCAGTGATGGAGCACAACCCAGCTGCTCTCTCCAGCCGGCATAGGGAATCGAGAAACCATGCAGACTGGTCTGGCCTTCCTCAAACTCGTCGTAGAGCCGGTCTCCCAAAGACAGGAGCTTCGGGTCCAGAACATTCAGGGGCACCATGCCGGAGGGAACGCGGGTACCCTTATTGGCCACATAGGCCACGCTAAAGACGGTCTTGCTGGGGAGTTCGTGCTCGATCGACAGGTTCCACTGCTGCGAATAGGGAAGGCGGTTGGCATCGAAGGGACGGTAGTTCAGGCCCTGTCCGTTGCGAGCACCCGGATCGATGAAAGGGGGTCTGGCAAAGTTCTGAGGAAATCCCTGGCTCAGAATGAAAGCCGGCTGCAGTCCGCCGAGCGTACTGGAGAAGGAGGCATTGGTGTCAAAGCCGTCGCGGTTAATGCCCCCACCCCATCCCGGATAATAAGCCTGAGCGTAGAAGAGACCGTAGCCAGTCCGAATCACGGTCTTGTTGCTCATGCTGTAGGCAATACCCAGGCGTGGCGCAAAACCCTTCTTCCAGGTTTCCTCCGGGTGCCGGCGCCCGAAGCTGGCTGCACCCCACTGGTCTCCCGCGAAAGCCAAACGTCCCGGGCGGCCGCCAGCAGCGGGATTCGCCCCGATCGGGTCAAAGAAGGAGGTCCGGTCGAACTTCTCCACCGAAGGCCGGAACATATCCCAGCGAATGCCATAGTTGATCGTCAAGTTGGGAGTGACCTTCCAGGTGTCTCCAAAGTGAGCAATCCAGGCATCTGAACGCGGATACCAGGAACTCACCGTCCGAAAATCGACGTTGGCGTTGTCGACCGCTTCCAGCAGGAAACTGGCGATGGGGCTGCCACTGTTGATGTTGCGCAATCCCGTGGCGCCTCGGCCAAAGCTGAACGTGCCCGACTCGTTGCCGTTGGTCCGGTTGTTCTCGCCCAGGTTACGGTACTCGCCCCCAAACTTGAACGTATGCCGTCCTTTCACCCAGGTGACCAGGTCGTTGACGATGTAAGAGGGCCGGCTCGTGACGTTCCTCGTATTGATGCCGGCGCTATTGCCGAACTGCTGGAAATCATCGCTGAAAGTAATGACGGGGGGGTAGTTGTGACTCGCCACGCCCGCAATCTGTGGAAAGTTATTGGCGTACTCGGCGTTGATCGACCCATATCCCTCGAATCGGTCAAGGTAGCCTCCGGCGAAATGGTTCAGCAGGGTTGGGCTGAAGGTATGGTCCCAGTTAAAGCGATTGACGAAGGAGTATTGAGGCGCCGTGAAGACCTCTTCGCAGATTTGCACCGGTAGCCGACAGTTGAACTGCGGCGCGGCTCCCTGGTAGTAGTAGGATCCGCTGAAGTGGTCCTTGTCTCCTACGTAGTGGTCGGCTTTGATCAACCAGTTGTTCGTGCGCCCCAGCAGGACATCGGGGATCGGAGTCGGGATCAGGTAGTTGTTGACCGGACCGGGGCCGGTGGGATTTGGCAAGAGCTTCAACCAAGCTTGAGCCAAAGAGTTCTGAATTCTGGCCGGACAAATCACATTGGGTGTGTTGCCGTCACAACCCATGAACTGATCTCGTACGACTTCGCCATTAACCACACGAGTGGTAGCCGGATCGAAAATCTTGATCAGGTTGCCGTCGGCATCGCGCCAGTCGGTGAAGTCACCAACGCGGTTTTTCAGGGAAGGAATCGAAATCGTTTCGCGAGTCGCGCCGCCGGCGATGCGGAAAGCTTCGAAGTTGATGTAGAAATAACTCTTCCGCTTATCGGACCAGATGCCCGGAATGTGCTTGTTATTGACCGTGATGGGGCCGCCGATGTAGCCACCGGGGTTGTTCTGCAGATTGATGGGCCTTTTGTCAGCTCCGAACTGCCGGGCATTGAGCACGGTGTTGCGGTGGAACCAGTATCCGCCGCCGTGAAACTCGTTCGTGCCCGACTTGGTGTTGGCGATAATGACCGCCGAGGTGGTCGCTCCGTACTGTGGCTCATAGTTGGAGGTGAGCACTTTGACTTCGCTCACCATGTCCGGCGTGTATTGAAAGTCACCGTGAATGGAGATCATGCCGGTTTGACTCATCATGCCTTGTTGCATGCTCACGCCGTCCACAATGGCCTCGTCTCCCGAAGCCAGTCCCCCGTTGATGCGCGAATCGAAGGCATCGTTGCGCCCGCCGGTGGAAACACCGGGCATGAGAATTGCAAAACTGGCTGCCGAACGGGGTTTTCCTCCCAGAAGCAAGGGGAGCTGTTGAATCGTTTCCGGAGCGATGCCCTCCTGCCTCGTGCCCGTCTCAAAGTCTAAGGCGGAAGCGTTGGCAACGACTTCAATGGTCTGGGTTTCAGTTCCCAGCTCGAGTCGGACGTCCACCTTGGCAGACTGGTTCACAAGGACCGAGATGCCCCGTTGATGGAAGTCTCGAAACCCGGAGGCTGAGGCCTTCAGCTCGTAGTTTCCCGCCTGCAGGTTTGGAAACGAGTACAGACCGTCCGAACCTGTTTCAACCGTCGACGTGAACTCGGTGTCCACGTTCCTCAAAGTCAGCGTGACATTCGGCACCAGTGCGCCACTGGGGTCACTGACCGTCCCGCTCAGCGAGCCCCGCAAACTCTGTGACCAGGCGGCTGCCGGCAACCATGCCACCAACGCAAATAGAACAATCCAACTACCTGGACGTCTGATTGACATGTAACCCTCCCTCGTTCTGTTCACACACCACTCCCCTAACGTGTCCACACGCTACTTCCTCAATTCCCCGGACATCGAAAGGGCGACGCGCAACGACACCGGGAATGCCGCTTTTAATGGCTGCTATGACATATGTGTGACAATCGGGAGCTTTTCGCGACAGCGAAGAGAAATTTCTCCAAATGTCGGGCTAAGGATTAGGGGGAGATGGTCTAACGCACCGGGCAATCAGAGCGAGGGCTCGGTCGCGGGGGCAACTCAACCTCCTGGGAGGCCGATATCGCACGCGGTCGTTCTCAGGATGGTGGCTCAGAAGGTGATCCGCGCTCCAACCTGAATGTTTCGAGGTCGGGTGACCGTGCCGTTCCACAGGCCAAAGGTCGGACTGGCAAGGTCGGTGTCAAAAGCGGAACTGCCCCAAGCCCCAGAGCTGTTGAAGATATGCCAGTTCCAGAGATTGAAAAACTCCGCCCGCAGCTGGAGGGTCACGCTCTCGGTTAGGGCCGTATCTTTGAAGACTGCCAAATCCTGGTTGTGGTAGGCAAAGCCACGCAGGTTGCTGATGCGGGGGCCGCTGCCATAGTCGAAGTTGAAGCTGTCCAAAGGCTGAAAGTCCTCGCGATTGAAAAGCGGACGCGCCGGGTCAAAGCGGTCCTTAGGCTGAGCAAAGGCCTCACGGTCGGGCGCCATGGCGGGAATGCAAGCGGCGCGGAACTGTTCCGGAACCGTACAGGTGCCTGATCGAAAGAAAAACGGGATTCCTGAAGAGGCACGAAAGGTGCTGCTGACCGACCAGCCCCTAACGAGTTTTCCGCCTAACCCGCCTGGTCCCGTCCAGCGCTGTCCTGAACCTACCGGCAGATCGTATACGAACGCCAGCGAAAAGGTTTGAGGTACGTCGTCAACGGCGAGGGCCTTGTTGCGATGACGCTCAAACGGAGAGATCACTCCATGCGCACCGCTCCAGGTCAAAGCTTCGCGCTGGGTGTTGTCGGAGGTCGTCAGCAACTTGCTCAGCGTGTAGGAGGCCAGCACGAAGGCCCCGTCTGCCACTCGGCGCTCGGCCTTCATCTGGAAAGAATGGTAGGTGGAGTTGCCGGCGTTTTCATTTAACCCCTGTATGGGTCCGCAGTACTGCGGAAAAGGCAGTAAGGCTTGGGCCAGCGATGGGGAGCAGCCGGTCATCTGCTCACGCCAGCCCGTGTAGGGAACCGGCACCCCATGAAGTTCGACGTCTCCTGCCTGAAATTCGTCGAAAAGCCGAGGTCCCAGGGAGAGAAACCTCGGGTCCAGCGCATTGAGTGGAGCCAACGTCGATGGCAGCCGGGTCCCCTTGTTTCCGACGTAGGCGGTGCTGACGATCCAGCTATTGCCGAACTGGTGTTCGAGAGTGAGGTTCCACTGCTGAGAGTAGGCGAGGCGGTTGGCATCGAATGGCCGGTAGAACACGGACTGACCGTTGCGAAAGCCGGCATCCATGATGGGAGGTCGCGGTATATCGTGAGGGAGCCCCTGGTTCAAAAGCAGCGCCGGCTCCATACCGCCAAGCTTGCTGGAGAGGGAAACGCTCGAAGTGAATCCATCCTGGCCGATGCCACCGTTCCATCCGGGGTAAAAAGCCTGACTGAAGAAGATGCCGTAACCCGTCCTCAGGACACTGTTTGCGCCCAAGCTGAGAGCCAGTCCCAGTCGTGGGGCCACTCCCCTCTTGAAGGTTTCCTCGGGATGGCGTGCGCCAAAACTCGCCTCACCCCAGCTAGTTCCTGCAAAAGCCAGGCGCCCTCGCCGATGTCCAGCAGAGGGGTTGACTCCCAGAGGATCGAAAAACGAGAGGCGATCGAACTTCTCAGTCGAAGGCCGAAACAGGTCCCAGCGGACACCATAGTTGACGCTCAACCAGGGTGCCAGTCTGAAGGTATCCCCAAAATGAGAAATCCAGGCATCGGCCCGGGGATAACTCGAACCGATAGCCCGGAAAGTGACACTGGCTGAGCTGACCGCCTCGAGCAGGAAACTGGCGATTGGGCTCCCGCTGTTCAAGCCGATCAGCCCGGTGGTGAGACGATCGAAGTGAAAGGTGCCGGCCTCATTCCAGTTGGAGTGGATGTTCATTCCAAGATTCCGATACTCTCCTCCAAACTTAAACGTGTGCTTTCCGGTCACCCAAGTCAGCAGGTTGTTGGCAACGTAACTCGGTCGCGTCGTCACGTTACCTGTGTTGATCCCGGCAGCGTTTCCGAATTCGGCGAAGTCATCACTAAAGGTGATGACCGGCGGAGCGTGGTGGCTTGCCACTCCCTGGATCTGAGGGAATTGGTCAACGAACGCTGCGTTGACGGATCCGTATCCTTCGTTGCGGTTAAGGTAGCCTGCACTGAAGTGGTTCAGCAGGGTAGAGCTGAAAGTGTGCGTCCAGTTAAAACGATTGACGAACGAGTACTGGGGGGCCGAAAAAAGTTCGTTGGCCAGAGGCCTGGGTAGAGCGGAGTTGTACTGAGGCGCACCGCCCTGGTACCACATCGAGAAATGGAAAGAGTCCTTTTGCCCCCGATAGTGATCTATCCGGACCAGCCAGTAGTTGGTCCTTCCTAAAATGCCGTCCGGCAGCGGAGTCGGGACAAGATAGTTGTTCAGCGGCTGGTCCGAGCTGGGGTCCGGAAGGAAGCGAAACCACCGGTTGGCCAGCGAATCCCGAATTCGGGTGGGGCAAATGACGTTTGGAGTCCTTCCATCGCAACCCATGAACTGATCCCGCAGGTAGGGCAGGTTGGCGGGTCCCACCGGTTCATTGATCTTGAATGCCGGGTTGGGGCGCGTCGTGGCCGGATCGAAGATCGGAATCAGGGTCCCGCCGGCATCCATCCAGTCACGAAAATCTCCCTGTCGCTGCCGTCGGGAGGGAATGGAAAGGGTAGGACGATTGACCCCTCCTGCGTTGCGGAAGGCCTCGAAATTTACGTAAAAGTAGGTACGGTTCTCAGGACTCGACAGTGGACCCAATTTGGCCGGCCCGCCGAAGAATCCACCCAGATCATGCTCGATGTCTTTCGGGCGTTGGTCAGCTCCGAACTGGCGAGCATTGAGCACGGTGTTGCGATGGTACTCATAAACCCCACCATGGCAGTCACTGGTGCCCGAGCGGGTGGTGGCAATGATCTGAGCCGAGGTGGTGGAACCGTACTGAGGTTCGTAGTTCGAGCTCAGAACCTTGACTTCGCTAACCATGTCTGGGGAGAGGGGAAAATCCTGAAAAATGGAGACCAGTCCGCTTTGGGACATCAACCCTTGCTGAAGGCTGACACCATCTAGTATGGCTTCATCTCCAGACTGCACTCCTCCGTTGATCCGCGCATCGAACGGGTTTGCCTGCCCCCCCGTGGTGACGCCCGGCATGAGGATGGCAAAGCTACCGGATGATCGCGGATTGCCAGACACCAACAAGGGCAGCTCCTGCAGCGTCTGTGGAGCGATGCCGTCCTGCCTCTCGGCCGTCTCAAAATTCAACAGCACCGCGTCGCTCGTCACCTCGAGGGTCAGGACCATCTCCCCCGGTTGCAGGGTAAAGTCCACCCGCTTGATCGCGTTCACGGTGAGGCTGTGACCGACGGAGACGGCTGTACGGAATCCTCTCGCCTCGGCGGTGATGTCATAGCTGCCGGGCGGAAGATAAGGGACCAGGTAAGTGCCTTGGATGCCAGTCGTGAGCTGAACGGCAATGCCGGTGTTCTGGTTCGTGACGGTCACACTGGAACCTGCAATTACAGCACCCGATGCGTCGCGTACGGTCCCCACCAGCGTGCCTGTGACCGGTTGGCCGCTGAGGATGGGAAGGCGCCACAACATCCAAAACACAACCACCGTGGCGCTGCCCCGTAGGAATGCTCTCATGGAGTCTCTGCTGAACAATGTCTCGTTCGGCCTGTTCTGCCGAGGAGATGATCGGAATCCAACCAGGCGGGATGACTACCGGCTGGGGGCCAGGTTCACAACGCGCAGCGGAGCAGAACTCTCGAGGCTTTCCGCTCCCCTCTGCACCAAGCACAGTTTCCCAATCAGGCTATGCAGAGCCTCCCGGGGCGATTCGAGCCGGGGACCCGCCCCGCCAAAAAGGGCAAACGTCAATCGCGTGGTTTCCTGGCAAAGCGAAGCCAGCTGAAGAACCAACTGAGGCAAGTCCTTACCCTGCAACGGCGCCTCGCTCCTTCCTTCGATCATCTCTGGGTTGAACTCAGAATATGCACTCGAAGATAGCACAGGTTCCAGCAAAAGACGATATTCCTTAGCCAGGGACTCGAGTTCGGCCAAGTGCTCCCGCAGCAGGTTGATCAGAGTCTCCTGCCCTTCCTCGGACATCAAGCGCAGCTTGCTCTCCGGAAAGCGCTCCACAAGGTGCCTTAACGCAAAGCCTTGTTGACGGGTCGAAGTGGCCAGCGAAATAGCCCGGTTTGACAAGGCGGTAATCCTGGCGTGCACACGAGAGATGTCCTTCCGATCATCTCCGCCGTCGGTATTCCTATCCAGATTCCGGAAGTACTCCTCCAACACTTCCTGCATCGGAATCCGTCCCGCCCTGACTTCCTGGGCACTGTCCTCTGAAGGGTTCAGCCCGGATGGAGCGCCTTCTGGAGATTGGTGGGCGATCGCTTCAGCGATGGTCATGATTTGCGAGTTCACACCCGGTAGAGGCTGCAGAACAGCCAGAAGTTCTTTTTTGCGGGACTCAGACGACACGGTGCCCTGGACCAGCAGGTTTCCGCCCGACTGTCGCTTGATCTCGAGAGGATCGCCCAGGCAGGCCCTCCGTTCGTGCAGCGCCCTTTCGACGCGAACTTCTGCCAAAGCCCAAGACTCCTCCGAAATACTTGGCCCCTCGTGCAGCTTCTGGTGAACCCTGGCGCCTTCGACCGAACGTCGGTCGAGTTCTCGCGCCAGTTCCAGGTGACGTGCAATCGGGACGTCCGGTTCGAAGACAGATCGGGAGGCCTTTAAGAACCGGGTCGGCTCAGAGCTTACTGGATACAATCGGATTTCCACCATCCGGCCACGACTTTCACAGCGAATCGCCTGGAACCTGGGCCGATAGGAGTCCGCGTCAACATGCATTTCCACTTCGATCCGCACCGAACCGGACTGCCGGAACGCAGTGAGGCGGAGCAAGGTTGTGCCCTCCTCTCCGATCGGTTCGGCCTCCATCACAGTCCCCTGAGCACTGCAAAATGCGGTCATGCCCCGCGCCAGGGAGACGGGCTGCCAGCGTTGCGATGCAATCCAGTGCATGAAGCCGGATTCCAGCTGTTCGGCTTCCAAACCGAAGCGAGGCAGATCGATCCAGGACACCTTTTGGGATCGGGTTCCGGAGGCAGACTGGACCGCGGCGCGCCGCTCCGCATCATAGGTGTACTCCTCCTCGTCGGTCGGCCTCCACAACGCGCGCCGCAATTCCCCATGCTCGTCGAGCCAGCGAACGGCATAGCGTCCTTCATTGGGATTCGACCAAACCTCCAGCCGGCTTCGAGTCTGGCGTTTGCGGGGCTCTGTTTGAACAATCTCAACCCGATAACTGTGGTGGACCGGCAAAGATTGGCGGTACACCATCACTTCGTATTGACTGGCCTGTTCAAGCACTCGCCGAGGTTCCGGCCGGCTTGTTCCCGGTTGCCTCCAGATCCACCACGCGAACAACGCCAGCAACAGGCCCAAGGAGGCCGCCCCCAAAGCGCGTCGCGAGAACGCACCTCCGGAATTCAAATGAAACAAGGGAACCCTCTGCCGTTCCCGCTCACGCTCGTACTCGGTTACCCAAGCCTGAAATCTTCGGCGGGCTTTCTCTGAGCGGTCGCGCCAATCCCCGGAAACTTGGAGGTCGCTGGCCACCTTCCCGACTTCCGCCTCCAACTCGCCCAGGCGACGCCGGCACTCCCAGCAAGACTTCAGGTGCCGGGCAACCCACAGGCCAGCCAGTCGACGGAGTTCACCGTCCGCATGAGCGAGCAACTGTTCGTCAGTGCAATGTCTTTGAGGGTAACTCTTCATCATCCAAGAGCCGACCGAATTTCGATACTCCCGCCTTCGTTCCTGCCGCCCGTTGCAGCTTTCGAAGGGCCCGGGCCAGCAGGGTATTAACCGAGTTGGGACTAATTCCCAACTGCTTTGCGATCTCCCGGTACTTCATAGCCTCCATTCGAAGCAGGATCACCTCCAGTTCGCGTGTCGTCAACACGGAGAACAGCCGGGCGGAATCGTGCCGGTCGAATACCGGCTCCTGCCATCGAGTGCCGGAAGACCCACGCGATTCCAACATTTCGAGAGATTGTGTCTGGGGATCCATACTCTGATAGTTTCGGATCTGCTTGTGAATCTGACGGCGAGCCACGCAAAGGGTCCATCCTTTCGGATTCTCTACAGGTCGGCCACTGCGCAGTTCGCGATAGAGCAGCATCATGGCTTCTTGAGCCACGTCTTCGGCTAAGTCAAAGCTGCCGGTCAGTTTGTGAACGTAGCGAACCAGAATAGAGTACCAGCCTTCGAATAAAGAAGTCACCACAGCTGACGCTTGAAGCGCGTTCATGGCCATGTCTGCGGCACGTGGTTGCCGCGATTCCGAAACGGTTTCGTTCCTTAAAGTATGTGCCCGCAGGCGGGCATTTTCGCTACAGGAGGCCAACAGATTAGCGTTTTAGCCGGCTCGGAGGCAAGAACGTTGAGGTCGAGAAACTCGAGTGTCCATCCAAAATAGAAATGTGCGGTGGTTGCCAAAGTAGGAATGTCCTGTTTGTAGGGATCAGCAATCGTCAGGGTTTGCAGCCAGTCTGGCGATCAGGGAAGTCAGGGAGCCGGCGGTCGAGCACCCCGGCTGGATGTCGAAAGTGGAGCTTTGGGTTGGACCTCGGGCCCACCGGAACTCGCTAATCGGCTGAACTCTTGACGGAAGCGACCGGGTGTCGCAATCTGGTGTGCCTTGATTCACCATACCGCGGCCAGCACAAGGCTGCCGGCGCCTTCGATTTCTAAGGTCGAGATCCCTGGTTGGGTGAGGTCTCTCATGACAGACTCTCTCTTCGTCTATGGAACCTTGAGAATGGGAGGATCCCGGGAAATCGCTCGGCTGTTCCCTTCCTCTGTCTTCCTGGACTTCGCGAAAGTTTGGGGGACACTCCACGATCTGGGTGCTTATCCAGGGCTAGAGCTAACAGCCGGCGGGGCTTCGGTTTTGGGTGAAGTTTATGCCGTCAGTGGGGAGGTGCTAAAGGCTCTGGATGAAATCGAAGGCTTCTATCCCTCTGATCCGGCTTCCAGCTATTTCCTCAGGAAGAAAACCAAGGTTCTTCAGCTAAGCGGTAGCCGGCGGGATTGTTGGATTTATGAGTGTAATGCCGACCGCTTCGCCCTGGAACACCCCATCCCTTCGGGCGACTGGATTGAATACGCCCGCCGCAAAGAAGACGCTCCGGCGGATGAGTGGCCAACCTAACCTGCGAGTCCAACACGATAACGCACTCGAGGCGAGCGCCATCCTTACCGGGCGGGGTTAAGCCTTGTCCAATTCCACGAACTTGAATATGATTATGTACTCCATCAAAGCTTGAGTGACTCGGCTTAATTGATGCCCTGCTGCCACGCCGCTGAAAGAGGCAGGCCTTGGCCAAGAAATCGGGCCCGCGACCAACACAGGACAGCAATACGACGGGCCATGAACCACCGTGATGCCGAGCGCTCGTTCCTGGGGGTCTTGCATGTGGTTTCAGAGATACTATCTGGGCTGCCTTGCCCATGCTTCCTACATGATTGGCGATCCGGGAACCCAAACTGCCGCGGTCGTCGATCCGCAGCGGGATATCGATCATTATCTGGCTGACGCCGAAGCCAGGAATCTAAAGATTCGCTATGTGCTTCTGACTCACTTCCATGCCGATTTCGTCGCCGGCCACCTGGAGCTGCGTGCCCGCACCGGCGCCACAATCTGCCTGGGAGCCCAGGCTGTAGCTGAATACGACTTCCGGCCGCTTCGCGACGGCGAGTGCATCGAGATGGGCAGTGTCCGTCTGGAAGTGCTTGAAACTCCTGGGCACTCTCCCGAATCGATTTCGATTGTCGTCTTCGACATGGCCAATGATCCGTCTCATCCCTATGCAGTCCTGACCGGCGATACGTTGTTTGTGGGCGACGTGGGCCGTCCCGACTTGAGGGCCTCGCTGGGATTTTCGGCATCTCAGCTGGGCAGTCTTCTGTTCGATTCCCTCCATCGGAAGCTGATGCCACTTCCGGATGAGACCCTGGTCTATCCCGCCCATGGGGCCGGCTCCCTCTGCGGTAAGAGCTTGGGAACGGAGCCCTATTCCACCATCGGAGCTCAACGGCAGTACAACTATGCGCTTCAACCCATGAGTCGCGAAGACTTTGTCCAGCTCGTCACCGCGGAACAACCGGAGGCCCCTGCCTATTTCACCTACGACGCGGTGCTGAACACGCGCGAACACCCCGCCTTAGAGGCAACCCTGGAGGAGAGGCTCAGGCCGCTAGCCTTGGAGGAGGTTTTGGAACAGGTGCAGGCCGGTTGTCAGCTGTTGGATGTTCGGGATCCAGCCGAGTTCGCCGGAGCCCATGTCCGCAACAGCCTGAACATCGGCTTGGGGGGACAGTTTGCGTTTTGGGCCGGATCGGTTCTGGAGCCCAATCAGCCGGTGGCGGTCGTTGCCTCGCCCGGCAAGGAGCGGGAGGCCATGGTGCGGCTGGGTCGAATCGGATTCGACCAGGCAGCCGGTTATCTCCGCGATGGGATGGAAGCCGTCAAGCACCGGCCCGACCTGATTGGTCAGACACATCGGGTTACAGCGGCGACCCTCTCGGAGCAGCTATCCTCCCGCACTCCTCCAGTGGTTTTGGACGTGCGAAATGAAAAGGAACACCAGGCAAAGAGGATCGAAGACTCGCTTCACATCCCGCTGGGCCGTCTCAAAAAGAGCCTGTCCCGGATACCCAAGAATCGGCCGCTTGTGGTACATTGTGCAGCCGGTTATCGATCCTCCATCGCGGCGAGTCTGCTGCAGATGGAACAGATCGGGCCGGTGTCCGAATTGATAGGCGGTATCGCCGCTTGGGAGCAATGCCAACTTCCTTTGTTAGGCGATGCTGTGGCTAGGAGACCAGATCAGATGAAACCCAGCGATTACGCCGAGCAGCTGTTGGAAGTCGGCGGATGGAAGGTTCGCTTGACATCCTACCGCTTAGGCGAAAAATACTACTGCAAAGCCGACAACGTCGAGCCTGGCGCTTGCCTGACCCGTGTGGAGGGCAGCAGCAAGGTCGAAGTTGAGGAAAAGGCTCTGGCCAAGGCACGCGAGTACCTTTCCAGGACGCGTCGCATGCAAACGACGGAAGCCTGATCCAGAATCGCGGAAGTTGGTGAGGACACCGGCTGCGGCAAGGCCGCCGGCCTCAGCAAGAGCGGCTGGAGCGACTCTGGAGTCAGGAAGAGTCGAAGATTGCTGCGACCAAGACTGGATTTAGGAGGTGCGTGCCCGCAGGGGTGCGCTATCTCCATGGGGAATCGGGAGTCAGACTGATTCAGGTGGTCAATCCCAATCAAACAAGGAGGTTGTTATGGCTGAATATGCACGTCCAGAAGTCCTGGTCAGCACAGACTGGGTCGAACAGAATCGAACCAACTCCAAGGTGCGGGTCGTCGAGGTTGACGTCGATACCAAAGCCTACGACGAAGGCCACGTTCCCGGCGCTTTGGGATGGTCCTGGAATACACAGCTGTGCGACACCGTCCAGCGCGACATCATTCCCAGAGCCCAGTTTGAAGCTCTGATGAATAGCTCAGGAATTGGCAACGACACCACAGTGATCTTGTACGGCGACAACAACAACTGGTTTGCCGCCTGGGCTCTGTGGCAGCTGAAGATCTATGGGCACAAGGATGTTCGGCTGATGAACGGCGGCCGCAAGAAATGGATTGCCGAAGGCCGCGAACTTGCCACAGATAAGCCCAGTTTCAGCGGCAGCGGCTACCGAGCCTCGGATCCGGATTTTTCCATCCGTTCGTTCCTTCCTGACGTCCAAGCCGCCACCCGCCAAGGAGCGGTTCAGCTGGTTGATGTTCGAAGCCCTCAGGAATTCACGGGAGAAATCTTGGCTCCTCCGGGACTGCCCGAAACGTGCCAGCGTGGAGGGCACATTCCGGGAGCCCGCAATATCCCTTGGGGAAAAGCCTGCAACGAAGACGGCACCTTCAAATCGGCTGAAGAGCTGAAATCCCTCTATGCCGGCGAAGGCATCGACGGAGCCAAACCGATCATTGCCTACTGCCGGATCGGGGAGCGGTCCAGCCACACCTGGTTCGTACTAAACTACCTGCTGGGTTACAAAAACGTCCGGAACTATGATGGTTCCTGGACGGAATGGGGCAACCTGGTCGGTGCTCCAGTCGAGAAAGGCGTGGCAGCCCAAGCCAAGGCCTAAGCTTCAGGCGACGAGTAGGAAGCTTACGCAGGAAAAGAGGATGGGGAACGGACCATGACCGGTCCGGCCCCCTCCTCGCATCTGACTGTCATCCTCTAGTCCATCTCATCGAGAAGAAGAGTTCCATGTCAGACAAAGCGCACAAGTCGGAAGAAGACTGGAAACGCGAACTCACACCCGAGCAATACTACGTCACCCGCCAAAAAGGAACGGAGCCGGCCTTTACGGGAGCTTATTACGATCATCACGAAGAGGGCACCTATCGGTGCGTTTGCTGTGGAGCCAGCCTCTTCAGCTCGAGCCAGAAGTACGAATCGGGCACCGGTTGGCCTAGTTTCTGGAAGCCGGCGAATGCCGACAACGTCCGAACGGAAGAGGATCTGAGCCACGGGATGCGACGGGTGGAGGTCCTCTGCAGCCAATGCGATGCCCACCTCGGCCATGTCTTCCCGGATGGTCCCAGACCCACCGGATTGCGTTTCTGCATCAATTCCGCCTCGCTGAAGTTTCAAAAGAAGACCTGACGACGGGGAATCCGCCCTAGTTTTGAAGCGACTTCTCCGTCTCTATCCCCTGAATTTGGCACGCCCTGGTCTGGACTCCAGGGCGGCTTCCGAGCCAGAGCCGAGTGAGGAACCACCCCACAGCTGGCAGCAAGGGGCGACGCGATTTCCCTCGCCGTTTTGCCTCCCCTTTTTTCTTTCGCCGCTGGTTTTCCTGTGATAGAACCTTCGACATCGATTTTCTGATGCAAGGACACTCCCAATGAAACTCACTGGAAAAGTGGCTTTAATCACGGGCGGCGGCACGGGCATGGGTCGAGCCATTGCCCTGAAGTTTGCGAGGGAGGGAGCGGCTGTCGTCATCAACTATTCGAAATCGGAGATGGATGCGGCCAAGACCTCTTCGGACGTGAAGACGCTCGGCGCGCCCTCCTCCACGATTCTGGCAGATGTATCCTCCGATCAGCAGGTGCGCACCATGGTCGCAAAAGTGGAGCAGGAGTACGGCCGCCTGGACATCCTGGTGAATAACGCCGGCTATACGCGATTCATCACTCATTCCGATCTGGAAACCCTGAGCGAAGCGATCTGGGACCGTATTTTGGCCGTGAACGTCAAAGGCACCTTCTTTTGCTCGCGGGCGGTGGCGCCGATCATGAAGCGCCAAGGATGGGGACGAATCATCAATATTTCGTCGGTCGCCGGTTTAACCGCGGGCGGAAGCTCCATTGCGTACTGCGCTTCCAAGGCAGCCGTCATCTCGCTGACCAAGACATTGGCTCGCGCCCTCGCGCCGGAAATCCTCGTCAACTCAGTGGCTCCGGGATTGATCGAAACACGTTGGCTGAACGACGCTCCCGACCCGGAAGGTGTCCGCGCCCGCCAACGAGAGAACGCGCCGCTTCATCGCGTCGGCACTCCCGATGATGTGGCCGAGGTCACGCTGTCCCTGGCATGCGATTGGAGTTTTGTCACCGGGCAGATCGTCGTCGTCGACGGAGGCCGAAATCTCTAGGGGTAGTTTCTGTCGCAAACCGCGGGGTGAGGCGGGCGCTCCCGCGCACGCTTCCTGAACGCACGACGGGGGACAGCGGTCCCACGCGTGCGTTCCACCCCCTCGCGTCGCGTGGAGCCCGAGATCAAGCCGGGTTCGCGACAGAATCTAGGGACTTCGAACTCAAGGGCAGACTATGACTCCGTTTCGAACCATCGTTCTGGTGCTTCTTTCCTGCATCTTGAATCCGGCTGCGCTGCGGGCCACCAAGCTGGTGACCTACCGCTTTGCCAATGAGACACGAGCTGGAGCCGTGGTAGAGCCGTATTGCATCGACTTGAAACGAGCCTACTCGTTTTATCTGTTCAACAGTCAAAAGACGGGCCCCCGGACGGATGACGACCTGGTTCCGGACCAGCTGCTGGAAGTGTTGCAGGGTGGCGAACCTGTGATGGCGGCAGTTCAGAAGGCTCTGGACTACACCCGCCAACTCCTCGCCGACACCGTGGAGGTAGACCGTCTGGCCGCAGCCGGTGTCATCCGCAGCCTGGACAGAGTGACACTCAAGACTCCCCTTCCCAGCCCGCCCCGCATTCTGGCCATCGGGCTCAATTACCGAAAGCATGCCGAAGAATCGGGTCAAAAGGTTCCGGCCACCCCCGAAGTTTTTTCCAAGGAATGCCTGCCCATCGGCCCGGGCGAGGCGGTGCGGGTGCCGACAGCCGTCAAGAAGCCCGATTACGAAGCCGAACTGGCGTTCGTGATCGGCAAGCCGGCCCGCAACGTGTCCAAAGAAAAAGCCCTCGACTATGTCGCGGGATACCTGGCGTTCAACGACCTCAGCGCTCGCGACATTCAGCATCGGGGCTCCCAGTGGGTGCTGGGTAAGAGCGTCGACACCTTCGCCTCCGCCGGCCCTTACCTGGTGCTGAAGGACGAGGTCCCCGATCCGCAAA
This sequence comes from Acidobacteriota bacterium, assembly GCA_040753175.1. GTDB lineage: Bacteria > Acidobacteriota > Terriglobia > Versatilivoradales > Versatilivoraceae > JBFMEW01. The sequence continues at coordinate 70,920 of JBFMEW010000013.1, forward strand.
AACTGGACATCAAGACCAGCATTGGCGGCGAAGTTCTGCAGCACTCCAGCACCGGCGACATGATTTTTTCCGTGGCCGACATCATCGCCGACCTTTCCCAGTTCCTGACACTCCAGCCTGGGACCATTGTCGCAACGGGAACGCCTTCCGGAGTGGGCTCGGCGCGCAAGCCCCCGCGATGGCTGAAGCCCGGAGACGTGGTGCGAGTCGAAATCGAGGGCTTGGGCGTGCTTGAAAACCCGGTGGAAAGCGAGTAGGGCAGGACCTCCAACGAGGGTTCTCCGAAATCACCGGCCACAGCAGTTTGGATGCGGCGACCTCGCTGCCAACCTGCCGGGCCCTCGAAACAGGCAGTTAGCCGCAGTCTCCCCGGCCCTGCCTGGACCAATGAGATCAACCCCCGTTTTTCCGGCCGTCCGTCTTCACTGACCTCTGCTGTTTCAACAAACAACGGATCGAAGCCAACAAGAGACCACTCAGAGCCAGATTCAGGAGCACCAACCCGGCAGTGAAATGGGAGGGCCAATACAAGAACTCCACCTCCCCATCGCCGGGATTCACCCACAGGCCCATGAGGAGGCCGTTGGTTCGGTAGAGTTCCCGTCCTTTCCCTGAAATGGTCGCCCTCCAACCGGGGTACCAACATTCACTGACTACCAGGAAGGCGCGAGAATCGGGGTTGACTTCCACTACAAAACGGTTGGGACCGAGGCGCCGGTATCGGATCGCGGCCTTCCCTAATCCCTGGCCCGTGCCGCGTGGCGATCGTTCCGACTTCGGTCCGCGGAAGTCCGTTTCCGTCATCCCTTCAATGAAGGCTTTTTCAAGAGGATTAAACGAGTCCCGGTGGATCTGTGCGAGGATGTCGCGGTTGGAAGGAACGCCCTCCACTTCCTGGACCAGCCACGCTCGCGGCAAGCTGTTGGTGTTCTCATAAACCTGAACCCCGTTCCTCTCGAAGACGCTGGGAAACGATAGGTCGCGCTTGGAGATGATGTATTTCACGTTCAACAGACTCGCGACGGGTCCCCCTGCACCCTCATCCGCTGACAGGAAGTCGTGAGTGCGGATCATTCGGGTGGCACCGTAGCTGTTGATGGTTTCGATTCGATAGACCTCCCCTGAATTGGCCGGGTAGAGAGAATCACCAATGCTGACCCTGAATGGCGCGGGGCAGTGCTGCAAGAACTCCACCACGTCGTCGTGGGGATAGCTCTGCAGGGGTTCCAGGTTGCCATCCTTGCCAAAATCGCTCTTGAGTTTGATGTGCGGAGTCAGGAGAGAAGTGAAGTCGAACAGCAGAATGACCAGCACCGCCGTCCTGAGTCCTTTGCGGCCCAGGATTGAATAGTATCGGCAGGCCAACAGCCCCGTGCAGACCAGGAGCAACGCCAGCACCAGGAAAAGCCCATCGTAATCTACCGGCCGAAATAGAACTTTGGATGAGTAAAAGTAGCCGGCAAACACCACCAGAGTCAGGACGAATGAAAGCCTCAGGAGGTAGCGGATGCCAAGCCAGAACCACCTGCGGTCCGCCTTACGCATGGGACCGAAGAAGGTCCGCGCTCCAAATCCGACCAAAAGGCTCATGGCTAAACCGAAAATCTGCAGAGCACGCTGAGCCTCACGACATTTGTCCGATCCCGGCACGACCAAATAGAACAGGCCATGCAGGGGAGACCACTGTCCCATCGAGAGGAGCAGGAAAACAGCGGCCACAACCCACGCCCACTTCACCGGGGACCGTCGTCTGAAGTCTCGCAGGGAGAGCACAGCCAGCAGCAACGGCAAGATGCCAAGATAAGGTGCGGTAGAGGGGTACAGGTAGGGAAAGAGAAGAGAGATGAATCCGCCGGCGCCCAGTGAACCCGCACCACTCACCCAAGAGTAGGGCATGCGTTCCATCGCAGGAACCGGGCCCTGCGAAAGCCAGCGGTAGGCGTGGCGGGAGTACTCCAACGAAGGAAGAGCCTGCGGTGCAATATAGCAGAACGTGAAAACAGCAATCAGGCCGGTGACCAGCAGCGTCCGCTTCCGAGGAATCCTGAAGCCAACCTCCCCGTGGGTACCTGTGGACGCCCGAAACCAGAGGGCTCCTGCACTCAACAAGAGCGCCACGCCTGTGTAGAAGAAAGGCTGGTGGTGGCCGGCCAGGAAACAAAGGCCCAGACTCAGTCCCGAGAGGTTGGCGTGCAGAATCTGCCACCGAAGAGGCAATGAGCGCACGGCCTTCAGAAAGAAAAGAAACACCGCTGGGGCCCAGGCCATGCCGTAGAAAATGTTGATCTGGGCAAAGGCCTGGACGCCCACCGTTCCGGAGTAGGCGTAGGCCACACCGGCCAGCAAAGCGCAGAAGGGCGGCAGATTGAACAACAGGGCCAGCCGGTACATCAGGTAGGAAGCCAGGAAATAGTGCAGAACCACAAATCCCTCTAGCAGCAAAACCGGCAGATGTCCCTTCGAATTTAAGGGCATAGCCGACATCAACAGGTTGATGGGATAAAAGACTCCGGCCTGACCTTCGCCAATGAACGACCGCCCGCCATCGGAATACGGATCCCAGAAAGGAATCGCGCCCTGGTGCAAGGCATGCGCCAGGTATTGGAACCAGGGATAAGTTTGTTTGGAGCTGTCGGGGTAGGTCAGCATGGAGTATTCCGGGGTGAGGAACAGTCTCCAGAAGATGAGGGCCATGAACAGGAAGAGCCACAGCGGGTATCGCCCTGAAAACGCCGACCGGAACGCCTGTTTCGAAGAATGGAGGCGAGGAAGCCCAACGACGAGGCAGCGTGTGGGGCGAAGGCCGTCAGCCGTGGTCTCCTGAACGAAAAGAGGATGCCCTGCTTTCATATGGGGATCGCAAGCTGTGACAGATCGACAGGCATTCGCGGGGACCCGGCAAAGCCTGGTCACTGTTCAAGGCCAAGAATCGGGGCGTTCCTGCCAACGCAACCACCAACCTAAGCACGCGCGACTCGTCGGCAAAACAAGCATCGCCGCTGGTATGGTTCGCCTGGCCTTCTCCGCCCGTTTACAATGACTGCATTGTGCACAGGACCGTAAACCCCTTTGCGGAGCTGCCTTACGGCGAACTCATCACAAAGGCTCCGTCACCGCTGCGCTGACCGGGGACCGCGCCATCGTTCACGACGGCATAAGCGATGAACGGACCGTTCCCATCAATGGGAACCACGCGGGCATAAGCTTGCTCCACTCCCGAACTGTAGTTCGCCAGAACGCTGTTGATCTGAAGCCATTGACCACGCGCCAGCGCCACTCGGTCCACGTTTCCGACACGAAGCCCCGTGGCCCCGTCGTAGAGTTCGATCCGGAAAACGCCTGATTGTTCTTCCGCACCGCCGAGGTGCAACAGAGCGAGATTGGTTCTTGTTTCGGAGGTCTGTTGTAGTCCGCTAAGCCAGACCGAAGCCTGCGACACAGAATCACTTGCCGCGTAGAACACCCCATACCGTCCGTTCGCGCCTTGGGTCGAAGTCCGAGCGCCGGCAAAGAAACGATCAGGAGCCTCAAGCAATACCCGGCCACTCGCCACTCGTGGGGAAACAAAGAGGGCTCCAGCGTAGTCACGGTCGGAGTCTTCCAAAACTGCCACGCCTTTTTCCCGCAGATACTGGACAAAGTCAGGAATGATCAACTGCTCGCCGGCTGCCAGTTCCAACTCGTGACTGATCGATTTGGATTCGTTCTGAATCGCCTCGGCCCTGTAGCGTGCTTGAACGAATTTCTTTTCACTTGAGAAATTGGTCAGGATCGCCTCACTGCTGAACAGTCGTGTTTTGACCACGACTGGAAGCCACCATCCGCCAGCGTTGACGGCCAGCTCGGTAGGCGCCTCAGTGCGAGGCGTCACAAAGGAGCCGTCGGAGGTACCCTGGTCATTAACAACGGCGTAGGCGTAGAAGGGAGCGGTGCCGGAAATCCGCTCCACTCGAACGTAGCCACTCGACAGGTCCAGGCCCTCAGCGTGCAGAATCCCTGAAATCTGGCGGAACTCTCCAGGACTCAATCTCTGCTCGGCAAGCGCCTTCTCGAGCGGGAGAGCGGGGTGACCGGAAAACACGGTCAGTCGGAGAACAACGTCCCCGTCTTCTGCCCTCCCTGCATTCTGCAGGGCGACATTGGACCGATCCGTTGCGGTCTGCTGCAACCCGCACAAGTAGGCGGTTTCGGTTAGTAGTTGAGACGTTCGGATCGCAGAGTAGGACAGACCCGCCCGGCCGTTCGGAACCGGCGTCGTGGTTCGAACCGTGACGCCCAGCTCGGATACGGGAGTGCCGGAAACCCGAATGCGCAGGGTGCCCAGGTGTTGGCCTCCCTCAGAAAGGGGCAGACCCAGAGCGCGCAGGAAGGCGATGCCGTCCGCAACCACTCGCTGACGCCCAGCGGGAAGCGTGACTGAAACAGTCCCGCCGCCACCCGGAAACTGGGGCGAGGCAGTGTAAGTAATCTCGAGGCTCGCGTCTTGATGACGGCTGCGGTTAGTGAAGGTCAACTCCGAGGTGAAGAAGGCTCCATTCAGGCCAGCGACGGAGAGAATCACAGGAACGAACAAATCTTCGGGTTCCTGAACAACTGTGAACACCCTCCCGGCGATGACGATGGTACCTTGCCGTTTGGGGGCGTTCAGCGCGGTTGGAGAGATCGAATAGACCACCGTTCCGTTTCCTACGCCTGCCTGTCCCGAGTCCACCGTGATCCAATCGGCTTGGCTCGTGGCCTTCCACGAAAGACCTGGCGGGGCAGATACTGAAATGGCTCCACCTCCCCCGTCTGTGGCGAACGCTGTGGTGCTTTGAGAAAGTGTGACCTGGGGAATAGTCATTAGCTTCAGCACGAATGCGTCGCCCAGGTTTCCCCCGTAGGGAGGACTATCGTTGCCCCCATAGCTCGCTTGGACCCCCTGCAGTATCGGAAAGTCGTCAGAGCGTGTCGCGCCTGCCACATACACTGAATCGTTTGAGCCCATAGCGATCGCATGGGCATGGTCGGCGCGAGTCCCACCCAGAAAAGTTGAAAAGAGAAGCCTTGAACCGCTGGGGTCCAGTTGGACCAGGAAGGCGTCAAAATCTTCGAGGTCACCGCCGGCCTCAAGGTTTCGATCCACACTGCCTCCATAGACGGACTGCAGAGGATCAAACAGAGGGAAATCGGGTGAACTGGTGGAACCCGCGACCCAGGCGTTACCACCAGAATCCATCGCAATGCCTGCCCGGAAGCTCCAATCCCTGCCTAGTGAAAGCAAATAGGTCGAATAGACAACCTCGCCTGCCGGGTTGAACTTGGTCACGAAATGATTGACCGGCTGTTTGCCAAAGCCTTCGTAGGTGCGTTCAAAGGCCGTCGCGGTGGTGGGAAAATCCTTTGACCGAGTGAGCCCGGTCACGGCGATATCGCCGGAGGGATCGAGTGCGAGATCGACCCCGTAGTCCGAACCACTGCCACCGAGATAGGTTGAGAACAACATCGCGTTGCCGGTCGGGTCGAGCTTGAAAAGGAAGGCATCACCGTAGATATCGTTTGCCCCGGCGAAGGTCCCTTGAGTCGCATTCGTCACCGGGAATCCGGGCCTTGCATCTCCGGTGACATAAGCACTTCCATCAGCATCAATGGAGATCGCATAGCCCGTGCAAGCGCCGATGAAAGCAGAGTATGTCAACCGGCTACCAGCCTGATCGAGCTTCACAACAAAAGCTCCTTTGCCTTCGCCAAAGGATCGGTGTGAGGTTGAGGACAGGGGAAAGTCCGTTGAACGATATCCGGTGAGAACGGCGGCTCCATCGTCGCTCGCCGCGACTCCCAGCACGCCGTCAAAATCAGAGCCACCCAGGTAGGTGGAATAAAGTAATGCTGAGCCCGTCGAGTCCAGTTTGACCGCAAACCCATCCTCGCCCCCCCGGTTCTGCGCTTGAATGGCGTTGACCATGGGGAAATCTGCCGACTGAGTGCTGCCACCGACGTATGCGGCGCCCATCGCGTCCACAGCAAGTCCGTAGGCACGATCTCCGCCAGGAAAGTCGGGAACCGAAACCGTCCCACCGAGGAAGGTCGAGTATAGTATCGCGTCTCCCGTCGCACTGAGCTTGGCTACGAAAGCCTGCTCACAGGGACCAGGCGGGATTCCCCCACAGGTCGTGCCGGAGTGATTCGGTTGTGGCGCCAGTGGGGTGGTTGGAAAATCTGCCGACGCTGTGATTCCGGCGAGATAAACGTTTCCCTCCTTGTCCACGGCCACACTCTGTGCTCTGTCAGGTTCCACTCCACCGAGGTAAGAGGAATAGCCAATCACCGGATCAATCACCAGAGCAGTGCCGGGATCAAAAGATTCGACTTTGAATGCCACGGTGGCAGGGTCTTTCACAAGAAACGCGACCTTCCTCTCCAAGTGCCTTTTTCCCACAACCTGATACACTCGCGGTCTGAATTGGCGAAGGATGATGGAGTCCATTTTCACTAACAAATCTCCACTCTTTTGGTCCACTTCGATTCCATCCGTTCCCTCAAAGGCCAATCGGATGAGGTTGGGATCGGCGCCGGGTCTGAGGACGAAGTCATACTCCAGGTTCCGCTCGTTCCCGTAATAAACCAGGTCGATCCCGGGATAGACGTCCCGATAGCGCACCTTGGCGTAGTGGGGAACCTTGGTGCGCCACTTGCCCGGGTCGTTCCCAATAAAGTAGTTGCTCACCCCCGACAACCGCTCCAACCCTTCAATCTCAGCCTGAGCATTCGCCTCCACCAGCTGCATTCGAAGCGCTGAGGGCCCGCGGGCCCAGGCTGGTTGACGGCGTGAGGGACGCGCCATGCCAGGAGAGTTCTCCAACGATGCCGGATCCTTCCATGGTTCTCTCAGGCCTAAGCCGATCATCGACCGCTGCAGCGGATCGAAACCGACAGGGCGCTCACCTTCCCCTGGGAACACACCGCGGCCTGAATTCCGTCGATCCGCAGCGATCGTTCCGCGTCGCGCCGGGCTTTCGCCTGGGCCTCCCGACGGGAAGGTGAACACGGCCTCGTTGGCGGTCAGGAAGACAGTAGCTCCTGGCGTGCGGCACAGAAACTTTACCCGGGAGTCGGTCTGCCCCTGGTTGGGTTCGAAGATCAAGGGAAGCCTGCCGAAGTTGGGATTGATCCTCGCGCCGGGAGATGGGTCGGGAGGAGATTGAAATCCGGACTCTGCCGGCCCCCCGGAAAGTTCGGGTCCCGCCTCCGGGATCTTTCCCACGTGGGCCTTGGCCAGCAGGGTGACAAGAATCAATCCAAACAGCAGCAACCCGGTCCTCGCCAACCCAGTGGGAGATCGGAATGACGAACGCGTCGAGTCCATCATGATTTCGCATCCTTGGTGAACATTCGACAAACGGTAATTTCGTTGTAACGGTCGCAAATCGGCTTCGATACAACCCCAACCGGATCCGTCTCAGAGACAGCTCTTCGCTGTACCGGGTGGTTTACTCCTGAAACACCACGTCGGGGTACTGCAGCGACAGGAACGATCCATCACCAGAGCGCAGTCCCGGTGCCGAACCGTCATTTAGAACTCCGTAGCACACAAAAGGAACCGTTGGGGGGGTGGCTGTAATTCGCACGTAGCCTTGGCGCACGCCGGGTGCATAAGTTGCCAAAACCCGGTTCAGCTGTACCCAATTCAACACACCCTCCTCAATGGTCCGAACGGGCAATCCAGTGTCGCCGTCAAAGACTTCGATTGCGAATCGACCTGGAATCCCGGCGGCCGGCCCATATGCATTCACCAGAGCCAGATTGGCCCGTGTCTGATCGTTCTGTTGTAGACCATTGACCCACACCGAAGCTCCTGCTACCCAAGTCATCCCGTTATAGAAAACGCCATAGTGGCCATTTGCGGCAGCGGTTGTGGTTCGGGCGCCGATAAAGACGGAGCCAACTCGAGACGAGATTGTCAGTGGGCCGGCGAAATCGAGTCCCGGCGGTCCCACGCCGGCCACCTGCTGGTCGCGCAGAAACTGCACGAACTCTGAAAGAATCCGCTGCTCACCGGGAGCCAGAGTCAGGCTGATCTCCACCTCTCCGCTGCTTGAGGTCAGGTTGGCAGAGGCATACTTCAAAACCAGCGGATTGGGCTGGTTCGACAGGTTGGTCAAGATGACCTCGGTTACGTACCGCGAGTTCTCGACAACTGCTGGGATTGTCCCGCCGGATCCTGTGGTGGGAAGCACAAAGGACCCGTCCGATGTCTGCTGATCGTTGATCACCCCGTAGGCATAAAAGGGGGCGAGGCCGCTTATCCTTTCGACTTTGGCATAGCCTTGTGGGACACCCAGCTCCGCCATGATTCCGTTGATTTGAAAGAAACCACCGGGCGGAAGTGTGATGTCCGGCAACACCTTCGAGGCGCGATTCAGAGGGTCCCCTGAAACAACGGTGACTCTGAGAACGATATCCCCTTCCCCTGCGTCCCCCACGTTTTGTACGGCCAGGTTCGAACGATCTCGAGAGTCCTGCCGCAGGCCGCAGACATACGCAGAATCGGTGAATGCCCTGAACTTCGGGATGGCACTGTAAGCCAGACCGGCCCGTCCGCCCGGTACAGCTGTGGTCGTTCGAACGGTGGCCGAGACGTCAGATCGGCTTTCGATACCGGTGACCTGAATGGCAAGAGTCCCGCCTTGATCACCCGTTAGCGGGATTGGAATTCCCAGGTCTCGCAAATAGGCCAAGGCGTCAGCGTAGATTCGCTGTCGGCCGGCAGGCAGGTTGGTCCGCGCCGACGCTGGGTTGCCGCCGAATGCCGGAGTGTAGTTCAATTCCAGAGACGCATCCCGGCTACCATGGTTGGTGAGGGTCAACTCCGATTGAAAAAACGAATCGTTCAAGCCGCCTGCCGCCAGGAGGATCGGAACGAAAAGCGAAACGCTGGTCTCGGTTCCCTCTCGAATCTTGGTAGCGAAGGCATCACTGGATCCAGCCAGACTTGAGTGCAGCGGCTTCTCCAGTGGAAAGAAGGGACTGGCCGTCTCACCAGTGAGATAGACATGGTCTTGACTATCCAACGCGATGTCGCGCAAGAGAAGGCTGCCGTCTTCGCCCAGCTGAAGCGAAGACACGAGATGATCCCCTTGCGAAGAGATCCTGAGCAAACGTTCCTGAGCGCCGCCTCCATGCGGTCTCCCCTGGCTTGCCGCCAAGTACGTGTCCCCGGAATGAGCGACCGCCAACCGAGTTCCAGCGTCGAAAAATCCCTGCAAGCCCAGGTAGGTCGAATAGACCAATGCCGACCCGGAAGAGCGGAACTTCGACAGAAAAAAAGAAAAGCTGGGGCCGCTGACTGAACACCTACCTCCACCCAAGGAAAGCAGGGGATTCTGAAGCGGAAAAGTACTTGACGCAGTGTATCCGGTGAGGATGGGGTTGCCTGACGGATCAATCGCCAGATCGGTTACGGTATCGCAGCCTCCGTTCTGGGTTGCTCCAAACGGTGTCGCGAAGAGGATGTTGAGGCCCGTCGGGTCGAGCTTCATCAGGAAGATGGGGCCTTCCTGGAACAAAGGGTTAACCGGAGGAATCCCTTCAACGATTTTCCCAGCGACAAAGAGATTGGAGTCTGCGTCCAGGGCCAAAGCCTGACCAATCCCACCCAGATTGCGTGATGACTCGATTTTCCCGCCTGAATCGAGTTTTGTTAGAAACCCTCCATAGGAGGACCGTGAAAAGGCCACTCCACTGACCCACGTGTTGCCAACAGGGTCTGCTGCCAGCGCGAGTGACCAATTCTCTTCGTTGCCTCCCAAGTAGGTAGAGTAGAGGAGTTCGCCGCTTTCTCCGAGCTTGGCTGCAAAGACATCCCCCCTCACCGCAACTGTCGAACAGTCTCCCCCTGAGAAACTGGCCTGCGCGGCCCCCAGTACGGGGAAATCCGCTGAGCAGGTGTTCCCCGCGATGTAAGCGTACCCGTTACGATCAATGCCGATCGCAATTCCCTGGTCGTTGTGGCTTCCCCCCAGGTACGTGACATATTGGGTCTGATCTCCCTTGGAGTTGATCTTCGTAATGAAGGCGTTTGAAGGGGGCGAGCCGGACTCAAGGGAATCCGCGGGAACTGTCGTGCCCACAACAAACGCATGACCCAACGAATCGACTGCGATTCCGTTTCCTCCCTCTGCGCCCTCGCCTCCGAGATAGGTGGAATATTCCAGAACCGGGTCGATGACCAAGCCCGAGGCTCGGTCGTAGTTTGAAACCTTGAATCTAATCTCACCCCCTTCCGTGACCTGAAAACCGCCCGGGATCTGTCGCGCTGTCGGAACCAGAGTGTGATCGACCTCGGATAGCTCCTGATAGATCCGCGGCCTCCTTTGACGGATCAGCCGCGAACCGATTCGCATCAACAGATCGCCATTCTCCTCGAGACTGATGCGTTCCGCTCCCTCAAAGGCCAACCGGATGAGGTTGGGATCGGCGCCGGGTCTGAGGACGAAGTCATACTCCAGGTTCCGCTCGTTCCCGTAATAAACCAGGTCGATCCCGGGATAGACGTCCCGATAGCGCACCTTGGCGTAGTGGGGAACCTTGGTGCGCCACTTGCCCGGGTCGTTCCCAATAAAGTAGTTGCTCACCCCCGACAACCGCTCCAACCCTTCAATCTCAGCCTGAGCATTCGCCTCCACCAGCTGCATTCGAAGCGCTGAGGGCCCGCGGGCCCAGGCTGGTTGACGGCGTGAGGGACGCGCCATGCCAGGAGAGTTCTCCAACGATGCCGGATCCTTCCATGGTTCTCTCAGGCCTAAGCCGATCATCGACCGCTGCAGCGGATCGAAACCGACAGGGCGCTCACCTTCCCCTGGGAACACACCGCGGCCTGAATTCCGTCGATCCGCAGCGATCGTTCCGCGTCGCGCCGGGCTTTCGCCTGGGCCTCCCGACGGGAAGGTGAACACGGCCTCGTTGGCGGTCAGGAAGACAGTAGCTCCTGGCGTGCGGCACAGAAACTTTACTCGGGAGTCGGTCTGCCCCTGGTTCGGTTCGAAGATCAAGGGAAGCCTGCCGAAGTTGGGATTGATCCTCGCGCCGGGAGATGGGTCGGGAGGAGATTGAAATCCGGACTCTGCCGGCCCCCCGGAAAGCCCGGGCCCCGCCTCCGGGATCTTTCCCACGTGGGCCTTGGCCAGCAGGGTGACAAGAATCAATCCAAACAGCAGCAACCCAATCCCGGCCAAGACGCCCGGGGAACGTAAGCGAGAACGTCCGGCTTTCATTCGGCGCGACCTCCTGCGCGACTGGACTTTGATCGTCAGAGAAGAAGCTAAATTCAGACTGCGGCCCGCCGTTTCAAGCGCAGTTTGGTTGGTGTCATGTGGACCCAACGCCGTCCGTGCGCTCCGTGGGTACGGTTTCAGAGACCCGGATACCGACACTTTTCCCCGTGCTTGCTGACGGACTCCAGCAACTCGGCGGTCGGAGTCAGACAGAACTCAGGTATGCGTCCTGCTGAGGGCGCGAGGTGTCTAGTCCTTCATAGAGAGAAATGACATGCGGAGGGTCGAGGTGCGCACCCGACTGCTGCAGCGCCAGCATCTTTTTAAGAGTTTCGATTCGAGACTCGGCCAGAGAGAGCTGCAGGTACTTCTCCCTGTGCTCCTTGCGAAGTTTTCTCCAAAACCAAAAATAGGTTAGAGAAGACCCCACACAGCAGCCGAGCCAGAAGGTCAAGTCGAGGTAGCTGCCATTTACCATGTTCTGCCTCTTTTCAATCCGGCCCAACGGTTCCCAACTTCATTTTTCTTGCTCCCAGCCCCCCTTCAGGACTCCCCCAAACGGGTGAGCCTAAACCTGACTGCCTTAGTATGCAACTGAACGGGGACTTTTGTGTCAGAAGTGCTCAAAAAAGTTCTGAGGCTGAGACAGTCAGGCATCCGTCCTGCCCGCAGGCCGAAGTTCCTGAGATGCAAGAGAGGGTCGTAGTGATGGCTTGGTTCCGGTTCACAATGGCAGGGCTCCGTTCGCAGCTCCCCCCTGCTCGGCACAGGTCGTGCCAGGTCCGAGGGGTCAGCCACGATCTACTGTTGTGTCCGGCTGGGTTTCGGTAATATAGGCAGCGGATTGTTGGCGTGGATGCAACAATCGATTCATCAATCAAATGAGGCCCAAACAAGATGATTACCGGATCGCTGCTCAACTGGAGGGCCACCCCAGGCCTTCAGGGATTGGAACCCGCCTTCGAGTTTCTGGCCAGCAAGGAGGCGGAGACTCTCCCCGTCGGCAAACATGTCATCGAGGGAGATGAGGTCTTCGCTTTGGTCCAGCAGGGGCCCACTCGTTCCCCGGCGGATGCCCTTTTCGAATCACACCGTCAATACGTCGATGTTCAGTATCTGGCTTGGGGAACGGAGATGATTGGGGTATCAACCCTGGCCGGCCTCGAGGTCCAGACACCCTACGACCCCGCCAAGGATGCCGCGCTCTATGTGGTTCCGCCAGACTACCAGCGCCTGATCATGCAGCCTGGCCAATTTGCGGTGTTTTTTCCGGAAGATGGACATTTGCCTAACTGTTACATCGAGAATTCCGCAGAAATTCGGAAAATTGTGGTGAAGGTGAGTATCCGGCGGATCGTCCCCCCCGCCTCACAATGAAACCTTCCGTCCAGGCGGATGGTCCCGCTACCTCCGCCTCAGGACCATTCCACTTTTCCTCGCAGACCGGGCTGTTCCTGGCAGCGTTGAAGATGGACTTCAACTTCGACGTGGTCACGCTGGCGGTCCCGTTGGCGGCCGTGGCTTTGGGCGCCACACCCCTGCAACTGGGTCTGTTGGGAGCGCTACAGCGAGTCCTGTACATGCTGGTTTGCCCGGTTACGGGTCACCTCTCGGACCAGAAAGGCCGCAAGGCGCTGGCCCTTCTGGGCGCGGTCGGTTTTGGGGTGGTGTGCCTGGGCCTGGCGATGGCTTCAACCATCGCCTCGTTGTTCTGGTTGGTGCCGGGAATCGGGCTCGCTTTGGGTCTTTACTGGCCGGCCCTGCAAGGATGGCTGAGCGATGAAGTCAAGAGTGGCGGCCTGGGCCACTCGACGCGGTGGTTCAACGTCTGCTGGAGTCTGGGGTCGCTGGCCGGAATGGTAGGAGCAGGAATCTTCATCAGCGTCTCACACTCCTTGCCTTTTCACGTCGCGGCACTGCTGACCCTGGTTATCGTTTGCGTTTTGACTGTGACTTCCCAGAGCGAAGGCCAGGTACGCCGAAGGCAACAAAATGACCGCTCAGCTGCTGCAGCCATCGACGAAACCCCTGGAGAGCGCGCCCAGCGCTACGCGGCCCTGGTGTCTTTGTTTGTGGCTTATGTCATCACCGGGGCCTTCAATACACAGTTCCCCAAGATTGCTACCGACTTGGGCTATTCTCCCCTGCTGGTCGCCATCACCATGGGATTTCTGCCGTTTGTTCGAACGCTGGGCTTCGGTTTCCTTCGTCCCCTCATCGTGCAGCCAGACATCCGCTGGACACTGGCGGGGGCCAAGCTGATCCAGGTTGTGGCCGTCCTTCCGTTTCTGGCAGCGCCGGTCCAGCTCTCTTTCGTGGGGTTCTCGCTGCTGGGTATTGTTTCCGCTGTAGTATTTGGGCTGAGCCAGTTTCTGGCGCTGAAATATCCGGCCAAGGCCGGACAGCGGATCGGCTTGCACGAGTCGTTTATGATCGGCGGTATCATGACGGGAGCCGTCTTGTCGGGCTTTCTCACCCAGTCAGCTGGTTACAGCATGACCTTTGCTTGCGGCGGCTTACTGGCCTTGCTGTCGCTGGCGGCCCGACCGGCGTTGTTTTTCTCGGCTAAAGGCCCGAAACAACAAGCTTGAAGTCCTGAGCTTGGTGGACGCCTGAAACGGTCAGCTCCCTCCTGGACCGGATCGCCTGGCTGAAATGGCCGGCTCGTTCCGCTCTCCCCGCTCTCTATGTTAGTCTCGGTTCTAATTTTTCTGGGGACCTACCTGGTACTGGGCCTCGGCACGCTTCCCGGGTTCCGCGTCGATCGCACCGGAGCAGCCATCATCGGCGCCAGCCTGATGATCGCCTTTGGCGAGCTGACTCTGGAGGATGCCTTTCACGCCGTCAACTACGAAACGATCATCTTGCTTTTCGGAATGATGATCGTGGTCGCCAACCTCCGTCTGTCCGGGTTCTTCAATCTGGTGAGCGCCTGGGTGGTGCAGCATGCTCATCGGCCGGCCCTCCTGCTGAGTGCCATCGTTTTGGTGTCAGGTCTCCTCTCGGCGTTCTTCGTCAACGATACCATCTGTCTGGTGCTGACGCCGCTGGTGCTGGAAGTGGTGCTTCGGTTGAAAAGAAACCCCGTCCCCTACCTGCTGGCTGTGGCCATGGCGGCCAATGTCGGCAGTGTGGCGACCATCACCGGGAATCCACAAAACATGATGATTGGCACTTTCTCCGGAATCCCCTATCGGGTCTTTGTCTCTCGGCTGGCCCCCGTGGCCTTCGGGGGCCTGGTCTTGACCGTGCTGGTCTTGCTCTGCCTCTATCGAAAAGAACTCCTGCATCAATCTCCGGTGGAGGTCGGGCGGATTCGGGTTCGGGTCAACCGGGTGTTGCTGTGGAAATCGCTGGCAGCCGCAGCCGCGATGATCGTGTTGTTTTTCGTGGGCTGGCCAGTGCCCAAAGTCGCCATCGTAGTGGGCGCCCTGCTGCTGATCACCAGGCGAGTGAAACCAGAGAAGGTCTATCGAGAAATCGATTGGTCGTTGCTGGTTCTTTTTGTGGGGCTGTTTATCGTGGTTGAGGGAATGGAACGGACGCCGCTCGCCAGCGAACTGGCGAACATCGCCTCCCGCTACCGGCTCGATCACCCCGCCGTCCTGAGCGTCTTCAGCCTGATCGGTTCCAACCTGGTCAGCAACGTTCCGGCTGTCCTGGTCTTCCGGCCCCTGGTCGCCACCTTGCCTGATGCCGAAACGGCGTGGCTGGCTTTGGCCATGTCCTCGACGCTGGCAGGCAATCTGACGTTGATCGGCTCCATCGCCAACCTGATTGTCGTGGAGCGGTCGCGCAATCAAGTCCGCATCACGTTTTGGGAGTATCTCAAAGCCGGCGTGCCGCTGACGATCCTGAGCATCGGACTGGGCCTTCTCGTTTTGTCGATCTGATGGCTTCAGCCGATTCACGATCCCGTCACGGGGTCGGGCTCGTCCTCGGGACTTGACGAAGCACCCGCGGAAAAAACTACACTGAGGACCGATCTCTGGCAGACGTTGAACGGAGGAGCGGTGGCAGCTGAAAAGGCCTACGATGTGATCGTGGTGGGTTCCGGGGCAGCCGGCGGCGTCGCCTGTCACGTGCTGGCCAACCAGGGGCTGAACGTCCTGTGCCTGGAAGCCGGCCGCAGGATCGATCCGGCCAAGGACTTTCATACTCACCGGTTTCCCTTTGAATGGCCCTATCGGGGAAATGGTCCGCCGGGCCGATATGGTCCGCTGCCGCAGGGCATGGGCTGGAAAATCAAGGAGTGGACCGACCATCTCTACACAATTCCGTCCGAGGATCCCTACGCGTTGGCCCCGGGAAGCAAGTTCACCTGGACCCGACTGCGGGCCGTGGGAGGTCGCACCCTTCTCTGGGGTCGCAATTGCGACCGGTTCGGACCGCTGGATTTCAAGCCCAAAAGTCTTCAGGACGGCTGGGGCGACGACTGGCCCATCAGCTACGACGACGTGGCTCCTTACTACGACCGGGTGGAAGCTCTGATTGGGGTCTCCGGCAGTTCGGAGGAAGTGTACAACACCCCCAGTGGCAAGAAGCTGTTACCTCCCTTTCGGCCGCGGTGCGGGGAGCTTCTCATCAAAAAGGGAGCCGCCCGCCTGGGTATCAAAGTCCTGCCCTATCCCCTGGCGGTCCTGAGCCAACCGTACGATGATCGGGCCCCTTGCCATTTCTGCGGGGCGTGTAATTTTGGCTGCGACACGGTTTCTCGCTTCAGCACGCTGGAGGTGCTGATCCCGCGTCTGACAAAGCTCAAGAACTTCACACTGCTCTCCAACGCCGTGGCTCACACCGTCCTGACCGACCCCGACACGGGAAGAGCCCGCGGAGTCACCTACATTGATGCCCGCAACAAGCAGGAATATGAGGTTCGCAGCAAAGC
The DNA here is from genome assembly GCA_040753175.1 of Acidobacteriota bacterium. Taxonomy (GTDB): domain Bacteria; phylum Acidobacteriota; class Terriglobia; order Versatilivoradales; family Versatilivoraceae; genus JBFMEW01. The sequence continues at coordinate 87,060 of JBFMEW010000013.1, forward strand.
CGTCGTTCTGGGCGCCTCGATGGTGGAGTCCATCCGAATTCTGTTCAACTCGCGAAATCGAAACCATCCCAACGGTCTGGCCAATTCCAGTGGCACGCTGGGTCGATACATCACCGAACACGTGGCCTTCAACGGTATCGAAGGCTTCTTTCCCCAGCTGGCCGGCAGAGCTTCCACCAACGACGATGGACCGGGGGAGTCCTGTTTGTATATCCCCCGTTACAACTACGGGCACCGAGACCGGAAAAAGTTCCTGCGCGGCTACCGGTTTAATTTTTACACCGGCTGCGGGATGGGCCCCGGACCTGGCGCGGCCTTACCGGGCTTCGGCACAACCTATAAGAAGAAAATCAAGGAGCTCTATCCTGCCGCCGTCAGCATCAGCGGGTACGGCGAAGGACTGGCCTTTGCTTCAAACTTCGTGGAAATCGATCCAGACGGGCTGCGAGACCGCTTCGGAATTCCGCAGGTTCGATTTCACACCAGCGCCGAGTACGACCACGCTTTTGCCATTCGGGATGAAATGTACGGCCAGATGGAAGAGATCCTGAGAGCGTCGGGAGCAGAGATTTTTCCATACGAGAAGGTGGCACCCTATCCGATGGGCAGTGTCACCCACGAGGCCGGGGGCTGCCGAATGGGAGACGACCCGCGCAGCTCCGTGCTGGACAAGTGGTGTCGCAGTCACGACGTTCCAAATTTGCTGGTGGTCGACGCCAGTTGTTTCGTGTCGCACCCGGAAAAAGCCACGACCCACACGATCATGACCCTGTCCTATCGGGCCAGCGACCACCTGGCCGAACAATTCCGCTTAGGAGCCGTGTGAATTCATCCGGCACAGCGATGGTCCCGTCAGAGCTCTGTTTTGCGAGGTGAGCCCGTGAGCGATGCACTCGTCTCGAGACGACAGCTCCTCAAATATACCGCCGCCCTGACCGCTACCTCGGCCGGCCGGCAGTTTCTGGAATGTTGGCTGCCATCTGCTCCCTTGGCCGCCCAGCACGGCCATACGGTCTCCTCAGCCCAGGATTCGCCACGGGAACCCTATCGGCCGCGTTTTTTCAAGCCCCATGAATTTGAAACGGTGGAGTTCTTGTCGGAAACGATCATTCCCACCGATGACCAGCCCGGCGCTCGAGAAGCACGAGTCGCTCATTTCATCGATTTCCTGGTTTACTCGGCCGCCGAGTTCCAGCCTTCCCTGCAGTCGGATTGGCTTTCCGGGCTGAAGGAGCTCGACCGGCTCAGCCAGTCCCGGTTTGAGATGCCCTTTAGGAAAGCCTCATCCACGCAACGCGAGCAACTGCTGCTGGAGATGAGCCTGCCGGAGCGGGATCCCACTCAAACGCACTCCGGCTACTCGTTTTTCAAGTTGGCCAAGGACCTCACGGTTGAGGCTTTCTACACTTCCCGGGTGGGTCTGATCGAGGTGCTCGGCTATCAAGGACTCTCCTACCTGAACGAATTCCCGGGATGCACCCATCCTGAACACCAAGCCTGAGTCAACACTTCTTCTCTGCATTTTCGTTCGCGATGAGACCATTTCTGTAACCGACTCGCGGCTTCCGGCGAGCCCACCGCCTTAGTGCGTGGCATCAAACAGTAATATTAAATTACACACATATCAATACTTTTTAGCCATTCTCTACTATTATATGATAAAATATAGTAATAATGGCCTAAGAATTGCACCCTCTCTTGCGACGACTAGCGCAGGAAAGGATTGCAAATTCGATGACATTGTCGACCAGCTACCTAAGGCCATGGAAATCAGCACTCATCTCACTTTTGGTTCTCTTTTCCCTACTCTGGGCCCATTTGCTTCCGGCTCGAGCAGGTTCGTTGACCGTCAGTTGGGACCCCGTGACGAGTCCCAACCTGGGCGGCTACAAGATCCGTTATGGCACGTCCACGGGAAGCTACACTCAGACGGTGGACGTGGGGAGTGCCTCCAGGTGGACCATTCCGAGCCTGCAGGAAGGCGCGACTTACTACTTGAGGGTGCTCGCCTACGATAGCAACGGTCTGGCTGGCACGCCCTCGGAGGAGGTGTCTTCCCCCGTTTTGGCGGTTTCCAGTGCAGCTGTCGCTTCCGTCAGTGGGACCTCCGCGACAGTCACATGGCAGACCAACAAACCGGCCGATAGCCGAGTTGAGTATGGAGTCACTTCTTCCTATGGTATGACGACGCCGTTGGATCCCAACCTGGCCACCAATCACTCTCAGGAACTGGGGGGGTTGTTGCCAGGCACGACCTACCATTTTCGAGTTGTGTCCGTGGACGAAGGGGGATCGGTTGCCGTCTCGGGAAACTTCACGTTCACCACTTCAGCGACCCTCTCGCTGAACTCAGGCGGCCCGGCGGTGGAGGGATTCGCCGCGGACCGTTACGCCAGCAGTGGCGAATCTTATTCTGTCCCCGACAGCATCGATCGAAGCGGGGTCGTCCAGCCGGCACCCGAGGCAGTTTATCAAACGGAGCGATGGGGCCCCGGCTTCAGCTACACCATCCCCAACCTGGTGGCGGGAGCACCTTATCTGGTGCGACTCCACTTCGCTGAAATTTACTGGAACGGGCCCGGACAAAGGCGCTTCAACGTAGCCATTAACGGCAGCCCGGTGCTGACCCAGTTCGACATCTACTCGGCCGCGGGCGGCCAAGACAAGGCTTTGGTCCGGGAGTTTTCGGCGGTGGCCGATCCCGGCGGCCGGATCGTGATCCAGTACACACAAGGCAGCGCCGACATGCCGAAGTCCAGCGGGATCGAAATTCTGCCCGCCAGCGCAGGTTTTCCTTCGAACATCGACATCAATGCAGGGGGGCCTGAGGTAGCGGGATTCCGTGCGGATGCGCTGTACAACGGGGGTACTGCCCATGAGGTGGTGGGAACGGTCGACACGTCAGGGGTAGCCGGAGCTGCGCCGGCCTCGCTGTACTTGACAGGCCGATCCGGCAGCAGTTTCAGCTACGTCTTTCCAAACCTGGTCCCTGGGGACCTCTACAGTGTGCGGCTACATTTCACGGAAGCGTTCTGGAGCAGTCCAGGGAACCGAAAGTTCCATGTGGCCATCAATGGAAGCCAGGCTTTGAGCAACTTTGACATTCTGGCCGAGGCGGGTGGGGCGATGAAGGCGCTCGTCAAACCATTCACGGCGCCGGCCGACAGCGCGGGCAAGGTGAGTATCCAGTTCTCAACAGGCTCGGCAGACGTGCCGACGGTAAGCGGCCTCTCCGTCGCACCGCTCCAGTTTGTTTCCGCCATCAACTCCGGCGGAAGCGATGTGGCCACGTTCAAGGCCGACCAGAACGTGACGGGCGGAGCTACCGGCGCGACTGGAAGCTCTATCGACCTGAGTGCGGTGGGATCGCAGGTTCCGCAAGCCGTCTATCAAACCGAACGATATGGGGAATTCACCTATACCATCCCAGGCCTTAGCCCCGGGGAGATTTATCTCGTGCGGCTTCATTTTGCAGAGATCAACTTCAACAAGGCCGGCCACCGTCGGTTCAACGTATGGATCAATGGGATGTTGGTTCTCTCCAACTTCGATGTTTTGGCCACGGCCGGCGCCAAGAACAAGGCCATTGTGCAGCAGTTCGCCGTGCCGGCCAACGCCGAGGGTCGGATCGTCATTCAATACGCCAAGGGTAGTCGCAACTGGCCCAAGTCCAGCGGAATCGAAATTCTCAAGTAGCGAGAGCCCTTCACCAATCGGCCTCCTCCCTCCCATCCCGGGAGGAAGGAGGCCTTCCTGATGCGGGCACTCGACCTCCGAAGGAGGCCCGACTCTTCACTGACGTTCTCTTATCGACGCGTTGCCCGTGGCCGGAGGGTTCAGTTCAACGAGCCTCCACCCATTGACCGTTCAACATCACACGTCTAACCCGTCGCATTGTTCGGATGTCGGACAAGGGGTCGCCCTCGATCAAGACCAGATCCGCGACCTTGCCGGCCTCGATGGTTCCCAGCCGATCCTCGGCGTGAAAGAAGCGAGCCCCCTCCAGCGTGGCGGCAACGATCGCCTGCATGGGACTCAAACCGCTTTCGACCAGCAATTCCATCTCACGTTGATAGGCCCAGCCACGCTCGGCGTGGGGTACGGCCGAATGGGACCCCACCACCACCCGAGCCCCCGCCTTTCCGGCTCGTCCCACAAACTCCAGCATTTTGCGAAAGCCTCGGACCTGCAGGTCGGTGGCGTCGCGGTCGCCGGGCCGCCTCTCAAAAACGGCCAGCGTGGCCGACAGAAAGGTCTTCTGACGAACCACCAAGTCAATCACCTTCCGGGCCTGGGGCGTGTCGAAATTCAGTTCGCTCCAAACCCGATAACGGCCCTCGCTTCTGGCATTGTTGTCGGCCAGCACGGATTGACGATACTTCTCCGCTTCACGCCAGGGCAGCAGCGACGTTCCAAACGATGTGATGTGCTCGATCCCATCGACCCCGGCTTCGATGGCGTCGACGGCGCTGACGATCTCCAGATGTGCCGTCACAACCAGTCCTCTGGAGTGAGCGGCTTCCACCGCCGCCTGAACGGACCCCAGGGGCAGGCGAAAATAGACTTTGATGGATGACGCCCCCTGATCGGCCAGACGATTGACCAGCTGCCTCACCTCAGCCGGGTCCCGAACGATAGCCGAGTCCGCAGGATAGGCAGGCGGGGGCGTGTCCAGATGCGGACCCGCCAGGAACAGCCTCGGAATGTCGCGCCCCGAACGTTGCACTCCATCGTAAGCCTCAATCCATTGTCCCGGGTCTCGCACTGAGGTAACTCCGTGAGACAAGAAGAGAGCGGGCAAATCTTCCCCTCCCAGATGAAAATGAGAATCGATCAGTCCGGGCAGCAGGGTCAAGCCTCCGGCCTCGACGATCTGCGCTCCAGCCGGCGCTTTGAGAGCGGCACTGGGACCCGTTCTTTCGATACGGTTGCCTCGAATCGAAACGTAGGCGTCCGGCAGCGGCGCCCCCCCACGTCCATCGATCAGCGTGGCCCCTCGAATCACAATCCACTGGTCCTCTTGTGGGGTTCTCACCGTGTTGACCTCTTTCAGAAAGCGAGGCGGTTTGAGACCAGCCCCCGCCGCAGACTGCGGGGCGCCGAGCAGACCACACAACAACAGACCGGCCAGAATTCTCGTCATGGGACCCCAAGCGAACCCACAACTCTGTCGAAACATGTCACACTCCTTCTCTCTCTGAATGGCACGATCGTTCGCCAACTGTAATCCCGAGGGAGTATAATCGCGCCAGCGAACCGAAGACAGTGTTTGGTGTGCGCCAATCGGTCAGTGGCGGCCTAAGCAGCTGGGAAGTCGGTCCGAGGTTCGGTACTTAATTCGCTCATCTCGATGGAAACTATGGCTAACCTGACTGGATCGGAAAGAAAATTTCTGCGCGGCCTGGCGCATCATCTTAAACCTCAGGTCATGGTGGGTAAGAACGGCATTTCTGAGACACTGGTCGAAAGTCTCAACCAGGCGCTGGAGGCCCATGAACTGATCAAATTGAGGTTTATCGGACACAAAGAGGAACGCAAGGCCCTTTCGCAGGAATTGGCGGTTCGATCCAACAGCGAAGTGGTCGGCCTCATCGGCCACACCGCTGTTTTCTTCCGTCAGCACCTCCAGGAAGACAAGAGAAGAATTCATCTCCCGAGTTAAGAATGGTTAGGAACGTCCCTATGAGCCACCGGAGTCTTCAGATCGCCACGCTGATTCTGGCCGTCTTGACAGCCTGTGGTTTTATCGCTCTGCGCGCGGAACGATCCGGCCCTGGCAACACATCGAGGGCCGTTCCGCGATTCAAGCATCCCATTCTTTTCGATACTCCGGAGGCCGATCGAATCCTCTCGACACTTCAGGTTTTTCCGGCGGACAATCCCTGGAACCAGGACATCACGAAGCTTCCGGTTCACCCCAGGTCAAGCGACATCATCAAGTCCATCGGCTCCGACAAGTCTCTCGACTACAACCTGGACATGAACTTTGTGCTGGTGCCACCGGATCAGAAGCGGGTGCCTGTCACGATCAAGCTTTATCCCGAGGAATCGGATCCCGGTCCTTTCCCAATTCCGGACAACATGCCAATCGAGAATTGGCCTTTGCAGCGAAACGAAGACCTCGCTGCGCTGCCAAAATCAGGAGGCACACTGGACGACGTTCAACGGCATGGTACAGGCGACCGCCATGGGTTGGTGGTGGACCCGATCAACGGGATGCTCTATGAACTCTACCAAGCTCGCAAGACCGACACCGGCTGGGAAGCGGCACAGGTCTCGGTGTTCGATCTCAAGAGCAATAAACTGCGACCGGAGGGTTGGACTTCGGCCGATGCCGCGGGACTGCCCATCTTCCCCGCCACGGTGCGTTACGACGAGTGTGCCCGCGGAATGGTGACTCATGCCCTGCGCGTGACGGTCCGAAAATCGCGGCGGGCCTATGTCTATCCAGCCAGGCACTTCGCCAGCCGTCACACCGATCCCGATCTGCCCCGAATGGGCGAGCGGTTGCGACTTCGCGCAGACTTCGAGGTGTCCTCCTTTCCTCCCCACGCCCAGGCCATTCTGAAAGGGCTGAAGCAGTACGGGATGTTCGTGGCGGACAACGGTAAAGACTGGCTGATCTCCGTTGCTCCCGACCGGCGGCTGAAAGGTCTGGAAAGTCTGCTGCGGGTCAAAGGGTCCGATTTTGAAGTGGTCGATACCGAAAGCTCGTCGAAGTAGACGCCGACTCCAGTCCTACGCTTGTTGTCAACGAGGAACCCACATGTGCGAATTGCGATCTTTGCGTTTGGCTCTCCTTTTCGCGGCTGCAGCCTCCTTGCTGTTCGGCCTTCCGGCTGCGAGTCAATCGAGGAAACCGGTGTATCAGGTGCCTAAGACGACCACGGCCATTCAGATTGACGGCAACCTGGACGACGTATCCTGGAGCACGGCTCCCGCCGTGACCTTGGTCCAGAACCGGGATGGATCTCCCGCTCCGTATCCCACGGAGGCTCGTCTGCTGTATGACGATCAGTACCTCTACTTCGCCTTTCGCTGCAAGGACGAGAACATCTGGGCCACGATGAAACAGCGAGACGAGCATCTTTGGATGGAGGAAGTGGTGGAGGTTTTCGTTCAGGGAGACCCGGCTCACTCCAGCTACATTGAACTGGAGGTCAATCCCCTGAACGCGATGATCGACATTTTTCTGTTGGATATTCGCAAACCGATACCCTACGCCACCTGGAACAGCGCCAGGCTCAGATGGAATGTCCAGGTCAAAGGCACGGTGGATGGCCGCCCGGGAGACCAGGAATGGACTTGTGAGATGGCCCTGCCTCACGAGGAAGTGGTGACGGCTCTCCACTTGCCGCCGCGCGCGGGCGATCGCTGGAGAGTCAATCTCTACCGAATCGACCAGAAGCCCAAAAAGATTCTGCTGGCCTGGTCACCAACGCTCAAGGACGACTTTCACGTCCCCTCGATGTTTGGCGAAATTGTCTTTGGCGCGGGGCGGTGACGGGGCGCGTCATCCTCGGCCTCCAAAGAGCGGTGCGCCCGGCATAGCCCTTCCCTTGGTCCGTTCAGTGGTGTCGTGCCCGACCTGTGGCTCTCTTCAAACCTGAGCCGACGATGAAAACCGTAAACGCGCTCATTGTCTCGATCTTTCTCTCCTGGTCAACTGCACACCTGTCTCTGCTGGCCCAGACTGCTGCGAGTGCCGAACTGGAGGTGGAGGTCCATGACAAGGCCACCAACCGCATGACGCCCAGCCGTGTCTACCTTCTCGATGACCAGGGAACGCTTCAAGTTCCGGAAGGCGCTGTCTCCTACGAGAAGTATCAGGAGCACCATTTCGTCACGCGGGGTCATTTTCGCCTGGCTCTTTCCCCGGGCCGCTACCGGCTGCGAGTAGAACGCGGACCCGAATATCGGATGTGGTCCAACACCGTGGAACTAGCGGCCCACCAACACAAGTTGCAAAGAGTGGAGCTCGAACGTTGGATTGACATGAATGGGCAGGGCTGGTGGTCGGCCGATCTCCACAATCACCGCAGGATCGAGGAGATGCCTGATCTGCTGCTGGCCGAGGACCTGAACCTGGCTCCGACCCTTTCCGACTGGATCTGGGAGGAAAAGGCCATTTCCCGCCCACCGCAGACGGAGGAGGCGGTCCGCCAGGTGACCCCGCATCACGTCTACAGCGTGCTCGACAAGGAAGTTGAGCGCCTCCGCCACGGCCCGGGCGCCGTCGACCTACTGGCACTCCAGACGCCCATACCCTTCGATGGGAACTGGCTCTTTCCGCCCAGCGATCGTTTTTGCCAGTTGGCCCACGACCAGGGCGGCTACGTAGATGCCGAGAAGATTCTCTGGCGAGACGTGGCTGCGCTGGTGGCCTTGGGTCACGTTGATTTTGCCGGCATCGTCCACAATCACTTCAACCGGCATGGAGTGGAAGTCGACACCGAGGGTTGGGGCATGATTCCCAAGTACCGGCCTGAATTCAATACCAAAGCGGGAATGCCCCTGTGGGCCATGGACGTGTACTACAAATTCTTAAATTGCGGCTTCCGTCTGCCGGTCTCTGCTGGCAGCGCGTCGGGAGTCAAAGCCGCACCCCTGGGCTACAACCGGGTCTATGCCAAGCTCGACACGTCCTTCAGCTACGCCAACTGGTTTGCAGCCCTTAAAGCCGGGCGGAATTTTGCCACCAACGGTCCGATGCTGTTCCTCAAGGTAAACTCCAGAGAGCCGGGCGACACGCTTCGATTCCCCCGCGCAGCCACTTTGAGGATTGAAGCCGAGGCGCTCTCGGATGTTCCCCTGGATCGATTGGAAGTCTTGTTCAAAGGTCAGGTGGTCAAATCCATCCGTTCACACGACGACGGAAAGCGCCTCAAGCTCAGGCTCCGCCTGACGGCCCAAGAGAGCGGATGGGTGGCGGCTCGATGCTTCGAGCCGATTGGAACCACGATTCGCTTTGCTCATACCAGTCCGGTTTATGTTCAGGTCGGCCAAGACAAGGGCGTCGTGGCCGACGACGCCCGCTTCTTCTTGGACTGGATTGACCGGGAGATGAATTTTTATCGGACCGAGGAGCGTTTTCGGAAACCTGAGCATCGAACGGCCATGCTCGAATTCTTCGCCAGTGCTCGCAACGTTTATGAGGAGCTGGCTCGATCTGTCCCAGAGCGAACCGAGGCAAGATGAGATTCTTTGACACTGCCGCCAACACAGGAGCCCAGAAGACCAAACGGAACGGCCGCCATCTCAGCGCAGGGCTGACATCGTTGGCCGCGCTTCTGCTGGGTTTCGGGGTTTTAGAAATACGGTCGGCCCCTGTCGGCCTGATGGTGCAGGAAGACCGTTCCAGATTAACCGCCATCACGGCAAGCTATTCGATGGAAATTCAAAAATCTCCCTACGGACTGGCGGTTCTGCAAGGGGCCCGAAGAATTCTGGCGCATGCCTCGAGCGAAGCTGGGCACGGTGGTCACTTCGAGATCGCTGGTCGGAAGTATGGATTGGGCACGGTCACCTCCTGGCGACATCAAGGCCGGAGCCTGTTTCTCAGCGTGCTCAGCCAGCCGCAGGAAATGGTTGTCCAGGTGGCGCTTCACTTCAACCCCCACCACATCGACGTCAGGTGGGATCTCGAAACGGCGGCGCAGGTGACGCGTGTGGAAGAACGCTTCCAGTTAGAAACCAGCGGGCACTGGTACGGGGGCAACGTTACTTCTGCTCATCAATGGCCTCTGGAAACGGCCGAAATCGAATTAGACCCCTTCCTCTCCACCAGCAACCAGACCGCTCCGGTGTGGCTGACCTCCAATGGCGCGGCCCTTCTTGCTCGCACTTACCGCCCTCTCGCCTTTGCTCTAAACCGAAAAGGGAACGGCCTGTTTCATCTGAGTTTCAAGGATGGAGCACCCATGGAATATCAGATCTTGGTGGGGCGCAACATCGTTGAGGCCTTCCGGTCCTTCGTGGAGCTAGTGGGCAAGCCCCGAACGGTTCCTCCTCGCGAGTACTTCGCGCAACCTGTATTCAATACCTGGATTGAGTTCCTGACACGGGTCAGTCAGGTCGATGTGGCGGCTTATGCCCGTAAAATCCGGGAACTGGACTTTCCTGCCGGCATCCTGGAATTGGATGACGGCTGGGCCTGCCATTATGGAGATCATCGCTTCGACCCCCAGAAATTTCCGGATCCCAAGCAAATGGTCAGCGACCTCCACAAACTGGGTTTCAAGTTCGGGCTGTGGACGATCCCCTTTGTGGAAGAAAAGGCCGAGAACTTCCAGCTGGCTCGGCAAAACGGTTACTTGATCCGCGACCCGGAGGGACAGAAACCGGCCCTGATCCAGTGGTGGAACGGAACCGCCGGCCTGGTGGATTTCTCCAATCCAGCAGCCTATGACTGGTTTGCCGGGCAGCTAGGACACCTGCAGCGCGAATATGCCATCGACGGTTTCAAGCTTGACGGCGGGGATGCCGAGTACTTTGCCTTCGGCTTCGCCAGTTTCGGGCACATCACTCCCAATCGCTACACGGATCTCTATGCGAGTCTGGGCAGCCGTTTCGCAATCAACGAGCTGCGTGTCAGCTGGTTGGTTCAGGAACTGGGGCTCGTGCAGCGGCTTCGCGACAAAAGCTCAGACTGGACCGAATCCACCGGGCTGGGTTCGCTGGTTCCGCACGGCCTGGCGGAGTCGATTTTGGGCTACCCCTTCTTCTGTCCGGATATTATCGGAGGTGGGTTGGACGAGAGCTTCAAAGGAGAATCTTACCAGGGCATGGATGCCGAGATGTTTGTGCGCTGGACCCAGGCCAGTGCTTTGATGCCGATGATGCAGTTTTCTTTCGCCCCTTGGAGGCTGGATGCCCGATCGCTGCAGATCTGCCGGCAATATGCCAAGCTCCACGAGGCTCTGGGGGACTACATCTACGATCAGGCCTTGCGCTCCAGGGATGACGGCACCCCCATAGTCAGACCGCTGTTTTTTCGCAACCCGGAAGACCAACACACCTACCTGATCAAGGACCAATTCCTGCTGGGCGACCGGTTCCTGGTGGCTCCCGTGTTAACGAAAGGAGCCAGTCATCGGGACATCTACCTCCCAAGTGGTTTGTGGAAAGATTTTTGGTCAGGAGAGATCCAAACCGGACCGCGCACGCTGAAGGCGTTTCCCGCCCCACTGGAGAAGCTGCCGATCTTCGTCCACCTGGACTGAGAGCGGATCCGGAACACTTGGCCTGCCCTCGCAGGTAACAACGACGAACGTGCCGACTGTTCTCAAGCCACCCCGCGAGACGAATCGGGGCTTTCGCTGCCGGACGTAACTAAGGATCGGCTCCGGCTTAGCGCCATCCGATTGCAGCCCGAAGTTGGGGCAGGCCTCAGCGGTATTCCCTCAGAAAGGAGATTCAGCCCGATGACACCGGACAAAGTGGATGCGGTCATTGTCGGAGCGGGGGCCTCTGGCGGCGTCGTCGCTCATCAGCTGGCTCATGCCGGACTTAGGGTGGTTCTGCTGGAGCGAGGATCCCGTCTCGACGTCAAGAATTTCCAGTTGCATGATGAAATGCTCACCCGCGGCAACCTCTACCCGCCTTTTAACGGATTGGACCGACGTCATCCCCGAGAGTTCCGGCACCGGGAAGGAGAGGCCTTTCAGCTGATCTATCCCGACAGCTACTCTTATCCTGGGCTGGCCGCTGCCGTCGGAGGAGGACAACTGTTCTATGGCGGTTTGATGTGGCGGTTCCTGCCGATCGATTTTCGCGCCGGAAGTGAGTATGGACCCATATCCGGTTCCACGCTGTCGGATTGGCCCTTGACCTATGAGGACCTTGAACCGTTCTATGATCTGGCCGAGCAGCATCTGGGAGTGGCGGGTGAAGCCGGTGTGAATCCTTTTGACGGGAAACGCAGGCGTCCCTTTCCGCTCCCGCCGGTTCAAATGCAAACCGGAGATCTCCTGATCCAAAAGGCAGCGCGAAGGCTGGGCTATCATCCCTTTACCGTACCTCTGGGGATCGCCACTGAGCCCTACAAAGGCCGCAACGGTTGCATCCGGCATCCCTGCTGTAACCTCTTCATTTGCGAGATCGGAGCCAAATCGACTATTGTGAGCGCCCTGCTACCGGCCACGCTGGCGACCGGCAACTGTCGCCTCGTGACCGAGGCGGTCGTCAAGGAGGTCACTCTCGACGGAAAGGGCCGACCGGATGGAGTCGCTTACTTTGACCAGGGCAAAACGTTGGTGCGTCAACCCGCGCACCTGGTGATTCTGGCAGCTTCCGCAACCGAGACTCCACGGCTCCTGCTTAATTCGCGCTCGCGCTGGTTCCCGAAGGGATTGGGCAACCGGAATGATTGGGTCGGTCGAAACCTGATGGACCACATCGGACCCAGTGTTGTCGGCTTTTTTGAAGAAACCACGAACGAGGGATTGGGGCCCGGCCCTGGTGTGGCCATCGACGATTTTTACGGAAAGAACCCGGGATTTGCCGGAGGAGGAGTGATTTACAATCGCACGGAAGCGCTTCCCATGGCCTTTGCAAATATCCGGCCTCAGACGGCTCCTCGTTGGGGAAAAGCACACAAGGAATTCCAGCGGAAGTATTTCCGCCGTTATTGTCGCCTCTGGGTGCCGGGAGAGATGCAGCCCCAGTTTGAAAACCGCGTGGAGATCTCGCCTTCGGTCCGAGATGCCTGGGGTATTCCGGTGGCCCGCCTGACCCATCATCTCCATCCCAACGATTATGCTCTTTACGATTTCTTCCGCGAGAAGATGGTGAACCTGATGCGCGAAGCCGGAGCCTTCGAGGTCGTGTCGCGACCCGCCGGACAAGGCGGCGTGGACGCGCACCAGTGCGGAACCTGCCGGATGGGAAACGACCCCAAGACCTCGGTGGTGGACCGCTTCGGCCGGCTCCATGATCTCGACAATGTCTTCGTCGTCGACGGGAGCCTCTTCGTCACCTCGGGCGGACGCAACCCCGCCTTGACCATTCAAGCATTGGCTTACTGGGTTTCCGACCACATCATTCGCGAGTGGAAAGGGGGTGGCTGGCAAGCGAAAGGGGGTCGAGCATGAACTCCTCCCGACGAAGCTTTTTGTACTCGCTCCTGTCGCTTTCCCTGGCTCCCCCTGAGGTCTTAAGCCGCGCTTTGCCACGCCAATCCAAAGACGACGAACTCTCGTTCACGCCCGCCCAGAAGGAGCTTCTGGCTTGCTTTTGCGAGCAGATCTACCCCAAGGACGACTACGCCGGTGCCCGCGAAGTTGGGGTACCCGACTTTATCGAACGCGCCTTGCGTGAGGCTCATCCCGACTGGCTTGCCATTTACAGGATGGGACTCAACGCCACCGACGCCGCCAGCCGTTCCCGCTACGGACTGGGTTTCTGCCAGGTCAGTTTCGAACAACAGATGACCTTGCTGGTTCAAATGGAGAAGGGAACCCTTCCCCAGGAAGGCTGGGGCCGGTTGGACGCCAGGGAGTTCTTTCAGATGGTGCGCGACCACACCATGCAAGGCGCCTATAGCCATCCCAAGTACGGCGGAAACCGGGATAAGGCAGCGTGGGACATGATCGGCTATTACGACTTCTGGACAGAGTGAAGCAAGAAATCTCCAGCTGGGGCACGGTGAGCGTCCTCTTCGCGAGTCCCGATGAACGGCGGATCAAGCCCCAGCTGTCGAAGTGGCAGTTCAAATTTCTCGAACGTGAGGCTGAGTCGATCCAACATGAACGAAACCCATTTCGCCATTGAGGTTTTTATCATCCTGCTGCTGGTGGCTTCCGGAGTGGCCATGGCAGCCAAGTGGGTGCGCGTCCCCTACACGCTGATGCTCGTAATGGTGGGGATCGTCCTCAGCTTTGTGCATTTCGACTTCCTGCCGCAGGTGCATATCTCGCCGGAGCTGATCCTGCTGATCTTCCTGCCGGCGCTCCTGTTCGAGGCAGCTTGGAACCTGAAGGTGCACCACCTGCGGGAGAATCTCTTGCCGATCCTTCTGCTGGCCACCCTGGGCGTGGGCCTCTCCGTGGCGATTATCGGTCTGGTGCTGGTCAAAGGGCTGCACCTCTCGTGGCCCACGGCTTTGCTCTTTGGAGCGATGATTTCCGCGACCGACCCGGTTTCCGTGCTGGCTCTGCTGCGCAAGCTCAACCTGCCCAGCCGCCTCATGACCATAGTTGAAGGAGAGAGCCTCTTGAACGATGGAACGGCGGTGGTGGTCTTCCGCATCATCCTGACCATTGCAGCCGGCAGCAGCATCGATTCCAGCGGCAGCCTGCTTCTGAGTTCTCTGAAAGAGTTCGCCCTGGTGGTCTTTGGAGGAGTGGCTGTCGGCGCCATCATCGGATTGGTGGCCTCCACCCTGACTTCCTACTTCGACGATCACCTTCTGGAGATCACTCTAACGACGATTGCAGCCTATGGTTCCTTCCTGCTGGCCGAAGCCTTGCATGTGTCTCCGGTGATGGCGGTCCTGGCAACGGGTTTGATCATTGGCAACTACGGGCGGCAGGTGGGAATGTCGCCGACCACCCAGGTGGCAGTGAACTCTTTTTGGGAATACGCAGCCTTCGTGGTGAACTCGCTGGTTTTTCTGTTGATCGGACTCGAAGTTCAAATTTCGGACCTCCTGGCCAACAACCTGTCCGTAAGTCTGGCGGTTTTGGCGATGCTGGCCGCCCGCCTGGCGGCGGTTTACGGATTGTCCTGGGTTACCAACCGGTTTGCCGCACCCATTCCCGGTCCCTGGCAACACATCCTCTTCTGGGGCGGGTTGCGTGGATCCCTTTCCATCGCGCTGGTCTTGAGTCTCCCCAAGGATCTTCCAGACCGCTCCTTGCTGGTAACGATGATCTTTGGCTCAATCGTCTTCAGCCTTCTGGTCCAAGGATTGACCATGTCCCCACTGCTTCGATGGCTCAAACTCACCCGGCTGGATACTCAACTCAAGGAGTACGAACTTCTCCAAAGCCAACTGCTGGCCGAGTCCTCAGCGCTGGCCGAGCTTCACAATTTGCGGGCTCAAGGACGTCTCACAGAACGGATCTACGAATCCATTCGGAAGGAAGTCTCCGCCGCTCACGAGGCCCTGAGCGAACGGATGGCCGGGCTGGAGAGCACGGACCGGGCTCTGGAACAACAATTACGACGGAGAATCCATCACCACCTGACCGACGTCAAGAAGGGTCGCCTCCGCGAACTGATGCAGGAGGGAATGCTTTCCGAATCCACGTTTCGTGAGCTGAGCCGGCAATTGGATCAGCGGGAGGCAGTCCAGCCCGACACTCTTCCGCGGGAATGACGCATCCCCTCGAGATCCTCCGGATCGGCAACCGGAGCGTGCTCGATGAGAACCGAAAGTGGGATTCACCCGGTTGCGGACCAGGTCCTGTCACCAGTCTGGAGCAGTGGAATCATGACAGGCACACTCCAATCCCGATCGAGTGCCGGCGGAACGCCCATCCTTACCCTCCAGTCATCTTCAGAAACCAAGACGGGACCGAGTGGTCCCGAGGGAGGAACCTGTGTGCTTAGCCTCAGCGATTCGAATGCATGTCCTCGTCGGCATCTTAGGCCTATGTAGTCCCTCCTGGCTCGGTGCACAAACGGAGGAGGACTGGCAGGCAGCGGTCCTGCGCGGTCTTTACGTCAGGTATCTGGGATCAGCTCCGGCGGAAAGTGTCCCCAGACGCCAGCAACTGGATCAGGTGCTGCGCAAGGTGGGACTGCTTCTGGCATCATCAGGCGCCACGGCCGTGCCAAGCAAAGACATCGCCATGCTGGCCTTGCTGCAATCTGGAGAGCTTGAGCCTGTTCCGGCCGGCAATGATCAGCGAGCCAATCCGGCCATCACATCCGTCAGTCCTCACCAATCCTTGGGGGTAGAGGGAGAGTCAAAACAACAGCCAAGGCAGCCCGGGCCGGAGGATGTGATCAAAGGCGACGAAGGATTGCGTCAGGCCCAGGAGCAATTAGCACAACTGCCCCTGACCGAGCGGCTGGTACTGACCGGGGACATCGCTACCGTCCTGCAGGCAGCCAGCGTTCAGGGTACGCCTGATCTGACTTCTACCGTGGGACGGGCTCGTCTGAACCTGGTGCTCCGGGCTTTGCCCGAGAGCCGGAAGGGGTATCTTGGGGAAGGGTATTTTCTGGTGCAACTGCGCGCTGCCGGGGGACCTCCCGATGGCTCGATTGTCGGCGGGCCGCTGCCCTTCACGTCGCTAAACGACATTGCCACCGATCGGAGTCGCTTCAACGAGTCCACTTCCCAGGGCAATCTCTACATCGGCAGGGCGTTCTATCAGCAGAGGCTCGAGCTGGGAAATGATTACCTGGTGGGGCGAGTCGGGGTCATCGATCTGACCGATTACTTCGATACTAACCTGTTCGCCAATAACGAAGCCCGTCAGTTCGTCAACAGCGCCTTCGTGAACAACGCCGCCTACAAAGCGGGAATCAGCGCACCGGGATTCATGGCAGCCTACCACCGGCCAATCCATCACGAATGGCTGGAAGCCCTGGTTGTTCGCGCCGGCTATGCGGTGTCGCGGATTGATCGTGCCTTCACTTCTCCCGTGTGGTCAGGGGAACTGGAATTACAAACTCGTTTTCATGGACGTCAGGGGAACTGGCGGATTGGGGCCTCGGCTGCAAATCGCGCTGACACAGGCTCGTTGCAGGGCCTGCATCTCAGCGTGGACCACTGGGTGGCTGACCAGGTGGGCGTCTTTGGCCGCTATGGAGTCGTCAGTTCCGGACTGGGCTCGCTGTCGTTTGGACCAGCACGCCAGTCCTACAGCGGCGGAGTTCAAGTGCGGTTCGCCGATCGTGAAGACCGCATCTCGGCTTGGTCTCTTGGATTTTCTCAGACCTTTGGGATCCCGACCGGCGAGCCGCTGGCTTCGGAGCGAGTTTTGGAAACCTACTATCGTTGGCAATGGACCCGAAACATCTCGCTGACTCCTGACTTCCAATTGGTGATGGGTTCCGGGGGAAGGCGCACCAAGGGAACCCAGGCGGTAGCTGCCATGCGCTTTAACTTCAGTTTCTAGAGGAGACCGCCATCGCAGGAGAAGGGGATGAGATCTCAGGATCGTCTGGCCCGTCGCTCATCTCCGCATTCCGTGGCGCTTTCCGACTTCGTTTTGGACGGACAGTTCCGGCGGCTCGGTACCCGCTTGCAAGGCACATCGGTTGGGGCGAAATGCCGTGTCGGACAATGCGGAAACCTGCGGTGCGCGGGCAGCGAGACGGTGACTGCCGGGCCGCCGGTATCATTCAGTGTTGAGAATCCAGGCAGCGCACCGCACTCACCACCAGGTCCACAGCTTCGGCCTCGCTTAATTTCTGATCGCGCACCAGCGAGTACCACGTCTGAAAGCCCACGGCATGGCCAATCAGGGCTCGGATTTGGACATGTCGACTGGCCCGACCTTTCCAGGGGGAGCGCAGTATCTCGACCACGCGCTCCCAGTACAAAAAAAACGGCCTCAAAACCTCGCGCAGCGACAAGCGCTCCTCAATTTCGCGGGCGTTTTGCTTGGACATGCGCTCCGTTCTTCGATGGTACGCGTAGATGGCCGTCAGGCCGACCCGCAAACGCTGTTCAGGATCGGCGATCTCTTGCCAGGGCTCAGGGTCCGGCGGGGGATTCTTGGCCAAGTAGTGGGACGTACAGGCCGTGAACAAAGCCCGTTCATCCGGGAAATGACGGTACACCGTCAATCGCTCGACGCCTGCTCGCTCGGCGATGGCGCTCACGGTGGTTTTGGCGGATCCGATCGCTTCATGCAGTTCGACCGTGGCTTCGACAATGCGCTGCCGGGTTTCGTTCTGTCGCTCGGCCCGAAGCTGCATCTGATATCTGCGTTTCGTCTTGATTCTGGCTGGCATCATTCGCTACCTGATTATTTAACTGAACAGTCATGTATATTCAACTTGACAGACACCACAATTCAGTATACATAATTGTTCTATGAAAACAAGGGGAAGGAAGCCGAACCAGGCCCTCTCGGAATGCGTTGTGGCAGCCGCTACGGCCGGGGGGAGTCTTCCCGATGGCCCCCGGTCTTTAACCCAACTTGACGAATCGATAAGGAGAAAACATGGCCAAAGTAGATGAGATCGCTCCCGACATCTTTCGCATCTCGGTCCTGGCACCGCAGTTTAATCTTCAGTTCAACCACTTTTTGATTCGGGACAACGAGCCGCTGTTGTTCCATGCCGGTTACAAAGGCATGTTTCAAGAGGTGCAGGAGGCGGTCGGGCGGCTGCTCCATCCCGGAAGCCTCCGGTGGGTCGGCTTCAGCCACTTCGAGTCCGATGAATGTGGAGCCTTGAATCACTGGCTGGAAAAGGCTCCTGCCGCCGAAGCCGCCTGCAGCGTCGTCGGGGCGATGGTCAGCGTCAATGACTTTGCCATCCGACCGGCAAGAGGTCTCAGCCCCGGTGAAGTCTTGTCCACCGGGAAGTACCGCTTCCGCTTTTGTTCGACGGCCCACTTACCCCACGGATGGGACGCGGGAGTGTTTTTCGAGGAAACGCAGGGAACGCTTTTCTGCTCGGATCTCTTCTTCCACACCGGCGACGTGGAAGCGCTGACCCGGAAGGACATTGTGGGACGGGCGAAGACCGCGCTGGAGGATCTGGAAAACGGTCCCCTGGCGGGATCGGTCCCCTACACCCCCCTGACGGACCATATTTTCGCAAGTCTGGCGGAATTGAAACCGCGGACCCTGGCGACCATGCATGGATCCAGCTTTGCCGGCGACGGCGAGCAGGCTCTGCGAGACCTGAACCGGGTGCTCAAAGAGATGTTCGGAGCCCCGCACCGTGACCGCCAGAAGGCCACGGGAAAAGGATGACGGCTCTCTGGCTTGTGCCCTGGCCGGCCTCTTTTTAGCTGGAGGGTTGAATCTCGAGAAGGGTATGGCCGTAACCGGGAATGGTCACGCTGATCTGGTCAGCGTCCCCTTCCCGGTGCCCGTCGCCACCCACAACGCGATAGTCACGTTGGCGTGGCAGGTTGAATCTTGCAGGCTCGAATCGAAGGGACCGCGTGATTTCGTGCGGGTCCAGATTGAAACAGTTCATCACCGCCGCGGGCTCGCTCGGGTGGAGGTGAACATGGGTCAACTCGTCCAGCCCGTAGAAGGTCCCGCTGGTGAAGAACGGTTTTAGACGGCGGTAGACCGTCATGGCATCTCGGTGTTTTTTCCTCACCTCCGCGCTCTCGTGGGTTCCACCGATGCCGAGATAGCGGCAGGTTGACGCATTCCACCAGAACATGAGGGCTTCCTCGTTGTCTTTGCGGAGGTCGATGTGGATGTAGAGGGGCAGCGAGTAAGCCAGGTTGTAGTAATAGAGAGCGATACTGTGGCCTCCCACCAGGTCGGTCATGGGATCCCACATCAGCTCGAAAGCCCAAACGCAGTCATATCCCCTGGCTTGAGGTACCAGCTGGTCTGAGGGCGGCATACCGTGACCGTAGTAGAGGGGCACGTAGCGGAGGGTTGTACCGCCCAGCATTTGATCGTGCATTTCAATCAGAACGTGGGGATGATTGGCGTGGATCAGGCGGGCCAGCTGGTTGGTGGCTTGCACGTGTTCCTCCCGGGTGGAAGGAACGGAATGACCGTGCTCCGGATCCCAGCAGGCTCCATTGAACATGGTTCCATCGAACATGAAGTAGCTGGTGCCGGCTCGAGCCAATCGGTCAAAGCGCCGGTGTGTCTCTTCCACGTACTGCCTGGAAGCTCCACATAACGAGCGCTCCACGCGCCGGCCATCGGGGCCCAGCCGGTCGATGCTCCTGGAGTACGAAGAAGGATTGCACCACCCGGACAGCGGCGTGTGCAGAGAGAGTTTCAATCCAAATTCATCTTTCAGCATCTGGACGAACGACTCCATCCGGCCCAGCCGCGACTCGTCCCAGATCTTGGAAGCGAAATTCGTATCCCACCCCGGGTCCAGGTACAAGGCCTCGCAGCCGATGTCCCGCGCCTTGGCGGCTTCGTCCTTCATATCCTTCAAACGATAGTAACGGGCACGATTCTCCGGCTCATCCTGTGTCCCCATGCTGTTGGGGAGCCACCACAGTTTGTTGTCGTAGAGTTCATTCCAATGGACCGGAGGGTCGAAACCGGCTGGACAACCGTGTCCGCGTTCTTCCATTTGCCTGCGGTAGGAATAGAAACCGTCCTCCAGCCCACCTTCGTAGGCGGCGATGCGGGTCACTCCAAACTCGTGGCGGTCTTGCAGATAGGCTCCCTGCTCCGGATCTCCTTCAAAGATGGCCAGGCCACCCCATCTCAATCCGCGCCCGCCTCGCTCGAGCCACACACTATCCAAAACCGACCACTCCATGCCAACAGGGCTGTACTTCGAGATCACCACCCCCTGCCGTCCGTCCGTCAGAATCCATCCTTCGGAGGCGTACTGCGGGTAGGCGGTGTGGACGAAACCGGTGGCGTGAACATCGGCCAGGACCACGTTCCCAAAGCGGCTGGCGGGGGCTTTAGCCCGCAGAGTTGAGTGTCTGGGTTTGGTGAGGACATCCAGGATGGAATAGTCCGCGTACTGCCGGCGGTTACCGGTGGGCTCGCGCCGGAAGGGCAAGGCTGTCAGCTGCAGGCGCCCGAGCACGCCCTTCGGGGAGCCATTTTCCATCTCGACCGGAAGGACGAAACCGCTGCGGGCCCCCGGTAGTGCCAGCACCTGCGAAGTGCGATTGACCAGGGTAATCCGTTCTTCTAGCCAGTCAGAATCCGTGGAGACGGTGAATTCGTGCCGGACCTGAAGCCTCTCGCCAATGCTACCCTCCAAGACAGCCCGCTGATGGGCGCCGCGCTGTGAAACAATGATCTCTCCGAACGACGGCGTTCCGAAAGAGTAGCTGTAGGGACCGTCTGCCAAAAGCAAGCCGGTTGAGAGCTGCCGCAGGGTGACGCGAAGCTCCGGGTGCAACGAGAGGTTGAGCTCAAAAGCCCGGTTGCGAAGCGTGGCGGCGGAGTTGGGACCAGGATCGTCCAGGCCCAACGGACGGCCCACGGCGGCGACGGCCTGGGAGTTGGCGGCAAAGATGGGGCCGACACCGGCCAGAGCGAGAAAATCCTTTCGGGTCATTCCTGAACGTAGTTGTTTGGTCTGGGGTGGCACTGGCTCTGATCCTCCTTGAATCTCTCACCGTCCGCCGCGCTTCAGGGTTTGGCCAACCACCCAGTGCGGACGATGCGGTCGATCTGATTCTCCGGATTTCGGCCTCCAAACTCAGGGCCCATTCGCTGATTGTCCCTTAGATTGCGGATCCTGCCAATCCATTGATCATTTCCGCAACGGCCGTTGGGATGAGCTGGAGCGGGCGGCACGGGATCGACAGGCCTGGATTTGACCTTGACAACCCGGAGCCTTGTTCGTATAAATGGCCTGACCACTTGCCAGGAGCGATCCGTGAAAACCGAATCGGTCGTCAAAGAGTTCCTCAGTCCGGTCAAGAAAACCCGGGTCATCGAAGAGATCCTGGGAAAGATGCGAGCCCTGGTGGACTCCGGCAAACTCGCCCCAGGCTCCAAGCTCCCACCCGAGCGGGACCTCTGCACCATGCTTTCGGTGAGCCGGCCTTCCTTGCGGGAGGCCCTGAAGGTGCTGGACATCTTGGGGGTGATCAAGACCCGCCAGGGATCCGGAACCTACGTCACCGGGTCGTTTGCCAAGATCATTGCCGATCCGCAGAAGGCCCGGATCATCGACGCGCGGGCCAACTTGTTTTTGGTGCTGGAGACTCGCCGCATCGTGGAGCCCAGCGTCGCAGCGCTGGCGGCCGTGCGGGCCACCGAGGAGGACTTGAAGGCCATCGAAAACGCCCTCGAGGGTATGTGTCGAACTCAGGACGCACGGGTCAAGCTCAAGTTCGACGAGCAGTTTCATCGGGCCATCATCAAAGCTGCCAACAATCCTTTGCTAGGTCAAATGATGGCTATCATCTGGGATTCTCTTTTGGAGATTTTCTGGACCACCGATCACTCCACTGAAGATCCCGAGAAATCCGACGAAAACCATCGGCAAGTGTTCCTCGCCATCAAGCGGCGCGACGCGGCCAGCGCCAAGCGGGCCATGCAGACCGTCATGAAGCTCACCGAGAAGGACCTCCTCAGAAGCGAAAAGCGGAACCCCGCCGGATCGCGTTCCTCACTCACCCCTCTGCATTAAATCGCCGCGGTTTAGCGGCTCTTTTGTGTTGGGGGCCTCTCTCTGCTACCCGCTCGAGTTCGGCTGTTCGGCCCATCCAAACTCCAGGGGTCACTTTGGCCTGACCAAAAAACCCTTGACACATACTTTAATCTACCTATATAAATGGCCTGACCAATTATTAACCCGCTCATTCCTGACTCTAAACGGAGGCAACATGCGTTACCGAACGGCACCAACGTACTTTCTTTTTTTGTTGGTTCTGGTGCTCTTCCCATCAGGGAGAGCGTTGGGACAAGTACCCCAGGGACAGATCCTGGGAACGATCGTCGATTCGTCCGGTGCCGTCATCCCCGGCGCCACCGTGACGCTTGAAAACCAGGCGACCGGCATCACGAAAACGGTGTCCTCAAACGACGCCGGCCAGTACGTCTTCATCTATCTGGACAGCGGTGTGTACCGGCTTCGGGTGGAGAAGTCCGGTTTCAAGACAGGGATCTATCCGGATGTTCAAGTCCAGGCTGGAGAAAAGAAACGCGTCGAGATCAGTCTGCAATTGGGTGAGGTGACCACGACAGTTGAGGTGGTCGGTGGTGGAGCCATTGTGCAAACCGACACCGCCACGATCAGCTCGCTGGTTTCTCGCCGGGAAGTGACGGAAATGCCCTTGAATGGCCGTGAATTCAGCCGCCTGGCTCTTCTCATGCCTGGGGTTCGGGCCACCGGCACCACGGGAGGTGCGCTGATCACTCAGTTTGCCACCTCTCTGCAGGTCGGCGGAACCTCTGCCGGCAAGAACGGCTACACTGTGGACGGGGCGGATAATACCTTCAACGTCTGGAACGGGCCGGCCATGAACCCTTCCATTGATTCCATTCAAGAGTTCCGGATCGACCGCAACCAGTTCTCAGCCGAGTACGGACGGGGCGGAGCTCAAATTCAACTGGTGAGCCGCAGTGGCGGCAACGAGTTTCATGGTGCCGTTTGGGAATTCCTGCGGAACAACGCCCTGAACGCCGGAAACTACGTCACCCACCAACAGGACACGCTCAAGCGAAACCAGTTCGGAGCCAACCTGGGTGGCCCTATCGTTCGCAACAAGGCCTTCTTCTTCTTCAACTGGGAAAGCCAGCGCGAGCGAGCCAGCGTCCAACCGTTGGGAACGGTCTTCACCGAACGGATGAGGACAGGAGACCTCAGCCAGTTCACGGCACCGATCATTGACCCCTTGACCGGTCAGCCCTTCCCTGGAAATGTCATTCCCACCGAACGACTGAACGCGGTTTCCCTCGACTACATGAATTCCATGATGGGACGGCCCAACCAGGCAGGCGCTCAAGGTGGGCTTCTCAATAACTATGTGAACGCTGTCACCACCCGACGAGACTGGGACCAGTACATCGGTCGCGTGGATTACAGCCACTCCGAAAAGGACGCTTTCTTCTTCAGGTTCAGCATCCAGCCGCGCAATGGAATCAATGCTCCATTGACTGCAACCAGTATCAACAGCAACGAGGACATGAAGTTCTACAACACAGCGCTGGGCTGGAACCGCACCTGGAGTCCTAATATCACCTCGGAAACACGAGTGAGCTACCACGGGGAGAGGCTCCTTCTCGGCAATCAGCCGCCCCCTCAGTTGCCAACCAATCGAATTCGGGGTTTCGGTTCGGATAACTTTCAACCCCCGCCCGAAAGGCTCCCGCAGGTTACGATTGCTCCTTTCTACGGCTTCTACCAGTGGAACTTTCCGTACCACGGGGCCCAGCACGCATACGAACTTATTCAGAATGTCAGCGTCTTCAAAGGTAAACACCTGATCAAAGCCGGATTCACAGGGCGGCGGCAGGGCACCAACCGCAAAGAGTTCGGCGAGCGGGCCATCAACCTGAACTTCACGGGGACTTACACCGGATTGGGAGCAGCTGATTTCTTACTGGGTCTGCCCTTTACGGCCAGTCAGAGCCTTCCTCCAACAGACAGAGCCCAGAGCTATGGAGACTATGCAGGCTTCGTTCAGGACGACTGGAAGGTCACGCCCAATTTGACGTTGAATCTCGGGTTGCGCTACGAAGTTGCGACGCTTCCTTTGGAAAAGAACAACCGGTGGGCCACCTTCAGTCCGGAGCTTCGAAAAGTGGTTCTGGCCGGCGACCGGATCATCACGGAGTTCGCCCTCCCACCCTTGCTCGAAGCCTACCAGCCCTTTTTGGTGACAGCCAGTCAGACATCCCTGCCGAACCGGACTCTGGCCTATGGAGATCACAACAACCTTTCTCCAAGATTCGGATTCGCCTGGCGGCCCTTCAACGACACCAAGACCGTTATTCGCGGTGGTTATGGATTCTTCTACATCCTGGGTGATGGCAACATCGACTTCAACAATGCGGGCTTGGCTCCGCCGTATGGGGGCTCGGTCTCCACAACCAACACGACGCCAGCGCCCTCGTTCACCATCAATAGTCCTTTCGGCAGCGGAACGGCGCCACCCCCTCCGATCGGAGCCTTCTACCGTGATCCGTATGGCCGCCAGGGGTATTTGCAGCAGGTCACCTTCGGAGTTCAAAGGGAACTTCCGTGGGGGGTGGTCGGAGAAGTCAACTTCCAGGATCAGCATGGACGCAAGCTGGAGTCCTTCTGGAATGCCAACCAGCCTCCCGCTGGGGGATCCGGGCCGCTGCAGGCTCGCCGGCCTTTCCCCGAATTCGCCCCAAGTTTTACCGCCAACTTCCACGAGGGGCACAGCCGTTATAATGCGTTGGAATTCGTTCTGCGCAAGACCTCGACCCACTACACCTTTCAGTGGTCTCACACATTCGCGAAGAACCTGGGACGTTACGGGTCGGCGGTGGATCCATTCAACCGCGATCTCTTCTATGGCCCTGTGGACTATGTTCCCCACCTTGATAAGCTGAACTTCCTGCTGGACCTGCCCTTCGGAAAAGGCAGAGCTTACTTGAACCAGGGTGGCGTCCTGGATGCGGTTTTGGGCGGGTGGACCCTGTCCGGAATTGGAACGTTGTATCAGGGCGGATCCCCGTTTACGATTGGCTGGTCCGGTCTGGACGCTTCGGGCACGGGTAACTTCAGTGTCCGAGCCAATCGCATTTCAAACGCAAAGCTGGACAATCCGACGCCTCAGCAGTGGTTTGACACGTCCGCATTCGTCGCGCCTACTCCCGGGACATTCGGCAACGCGGGAACCGGAATTCTGTTCGGCCCCTCCAGCTTTGCCTATGATTTCGGGATCTACAAGACCTTCCGCATACAAGAAGCCGTGAGGTTGCAGTTTCGAACGGAAATGTTCAACGTCTTGAATCACCCCAATCTGGCCATGCCCGGAACAACGGCCAACGCTCCGGGTTTTGGGCAGATCAATACCAAGACGTTGGACCCCAGAGTCATCCAATTCGCCTTACGTCTGACATTCTGAGGCAGGAAAGGGGAAAGATGGGGGCCGGCTTCTCAAGCTGCAATCACCTGAAGCGTTGGAGAGGCCGGCTCCTGATCCTTTGCCTCGCATCTTCTGGCTCTTTCAGCGAGATCAGAGGACCTTTTCGGCTTCTTGCGCAGTCTGGACTCCCTCTCGAGGCTCGTTACAACCAGGCCATACAGCAGTTTCAGGCGGGAGACTACGCGACAGCGTGCGGCACAGCAACCAGTCTCGTCGCAGAGAATCCCGACTACTTCGCTGTCCACAATCTGCTCGGACTCTGTCAAACCCAGAAAGGGAACCTCGATTCTGCGGCGGTGCACTTTCGAAAGAGCATTCGACTGAACCATAAATTTGTGGATGCCCGTATCAACCTGGCGGTCAATCGGGCCCAAAGAGGAGAACTCCAGGAAGGCATGCAGCAGTTTCGAGAAGTATTGCGGCTCGATCCGGCCAACCTCAACGCGCTTTTCAACCTGGGCAAGCTCGAACTCCTGGCAAAGCGTGCGGATAACGCCGTGACGCATCTCTTGCAGGCTTCCAAGCTGGCACCGCAAGATGTTTCGATTCGACTCTCCTTGGCCCAAGCCTATTTGGCCTCAGGACAAATGAAGGAGGCCAGTCCCCTCGTGTCAAGCATTGTTCAGGAGCGATCTCCTGCCCCCCTTAAGCTGTCCGCGGCCATGATTGCTTTCGAACTCGGGGACGAGCCGCTGGGCCGTCAAGGAGTTCAGGATGCGCTTGAAAAGGCCCCCTCTCTGGCTGCTCAGGTTTTAGCCCTGGCACGGCAGGCTTCCCAGCAGGAGAAGTATGAATTGAGCCGGGATCTCCTGGCCGCTGTGGAACCTGCCTTGGGATCTTTGGCCGAGTGGAATGCACTCCAAGGATACAACCACTACCAGCTTGGCGATCCCGAGAAGGCTCTGCTGCAGTTGCAGCAGGCCCTGAAGCTGGATCCACACAACGAAAGCTACTACCTCAAGATAGGCGAGTTGATGTTGTTTCACAACTCCGATCAGGCGGCGCAAGCATTCTTTGAAGCCGGGCTGGAGGTTCTTCCCAACTCGGCGCTGCTGCACTATGGATTGGCGGTAAGCTGTCTGGATCGAAACTCGAACCTGCGAAAGCTCGAGGAGCATGTCGAAACAGCCCTGAAGCTGCAACCCACTTTTGAGCCGGCCTTAAAGCTTCTTTGCGTGGCGCTTCGCCAACAGGCCGATTGGGGCCGATTACACGAAGCAGCGGACCGTCTCATCCGGATGAATTCGCGATCTTCTTCTGGTTACTTCTACAAAGCGGTGGCGCTGATTGGATTAGGCCCACTCCAGGACGACGAGGGATACCGCCAAGAGGTAGGCCCCTTGCTTCAGCAAGCCGTTCGTCTCAACCCGAATGACCCTGAGCCCAGAATTGCTTTAGGAAAGGTGTTGATCGGCTTGGACCGAACAGCCGAGGCCATCGCTGAATTGGAAACGGCAACGCGCCTGAATCCCGACAGCAGCGAAGCTCATTTTCAGCTGGCCCGCGCTTATCGCAAGGGCGACATGACGGAAAAACATGCCAAAGCCATTGACGACTTCAAGAGACTTAAGACCGCTGAGCAGGCGAAACGAAGCCAGGGCTGGAAGGCCTTGTTCCAAGTTCAAAACTGATGGGGTGATTTCAACCACATAGGTATTCGATTCCAGAGTCTTCTGGTGTTCATGGGCCCGTCTCATTGGAGTGACGCCGCCGAGCGGGACCCTGAGGTCCTCATTATCGAGATATGGGCAAAACGATTTTCTCTTTCCTGGGCGCGCTGCTCGTGGTGGCCTACCCTTGTAGTCTCTCTTCCAAGGCCCTGCCGGAGCCTTCGGTGATTTCCTCGAAGAGTCCCGCCTCGATTGTGGTTCCAGCCGGTGATAGCCCCGTTGGGCTTCGCGCCGTCGAGGTGTTGGCCGATTATCTCGAGCGGGTGACCGGTTCCCGGCCTCCAATCTTGAATCCCTCGCAAAACCCGCGCAGTGGAACGCGGATTGTGTTGCGTGAGGAACCCGACAGAACGGCTCGACCGGACGCCTACCAGTTGATCTGCAACCGCAACCCGCGTGAGGTCACTGTGACTGCCTCAGGCCCGGAGGGTCTCAAATACGGGGTCTATCGGCTGATTCGGGAGATGAGGCAGGAAGGTCGTGAGATTTGGATCCCGACGCTGGCTGTGGCGGAATCGCCCTGGCTCAAAACTCGGGAGCTGTTTGTGGCTGAAATCGAATGGCACCCGACTCCCGGCGAGAAACCGTTGCTGGCAGAGTTTCAAAAGAGATTCGACTGGCCTAACTGGGGGGTGTCCCGACTGGAGGGCTACGCCGACATGGTGGATGCCATGGGATACAACGCCATCATGCTGAACGATTCACGCCCCTTGTGGCAGTACGCAGGTGACTTCATCTCGCCCGAAGAGGGGACGCACAAAGTTCAGGCGCTTTATCGGCGCGCGCGGATGAACGGTATGGCCACTTCACTCTTCCTGTGGGGGCAGCAGGGCATTCAGGATGCTTTGTCAGCCCGCAACTGCCCACGCATCCCCGGGCAGTATGCGGACATGAAGGCCAACTGGAAGCGACTATTGGACGCGCACGGAGACCTGGTTGACCGATGGGTGCTTCACTGGGGAGACCCGGGAGGATGCAAGGTTCGTGATTGCACCATCAACACCCCCCAGGCCGTCACCAACGAGTTTGCCGCCCTGGCAGCCGGCATGGGACCTGCCAGCCAGGTCACCTTCAGCCTGTGGGCCCTGCGCTGGGGGGCCTGGCGGGGATATGACCACTGGGACTCGGTCGTTAAGTCCGGGATCCTGGCACCCGACATCGGTATCGGTCTGATGCGCACCTACGATGAGACCATCGCACGAGAAGTGAATTCTCAGCATCGGAAAGCGGGCGTGTGGGGTTGGTACCTGAATGACCTGGAGACCAGTCCGGCTCTGCACGTTCACAGTCGAATCCTGGAAGAGGAGTTCAGTCGGGTTCCTCTTCAGGCAGCCCACCTGCTCGACTGGTATAGCCTCGAAGACAACAATCATGTTCTGAACTTGCCGAGTCTGTATGTTGGGGCTCGAATGCTCTGGAATCCCCGCACCTCCGCCGCAGAGGCCCTTGGGGATTTTTGCGGGGCCGTGTGGGGGAAGGAAGGACCCAAAGTGTGGCGAGCCCTGCAGGCCATTGAGTCGGTGCGGTGTGGTCCGGGTGAGCCCATGCTTCGCAACGATCTGTGGCCCACAGGCCGTTTGTGCCGATTGGGACGAGGCTCGCGCGCTCCACAGAACGACCTGGCTCTCTGTGAAGCCGCGCTGGACGAGCTGAAGGCTGTTAAGCTGGATCCGAACTATGTTCCCAAGTTACCGTTGATCGTCCCTCCCCAGGAGTTGCTGGGTTACATCCGTGCCCATCTGGAGTATGTGGCCCGCTTTGCCGCGATACGCCAGGCCTACCACGAGGCCCTGCAACCCGCCCGTGAAGGACGGCTCGAAGAGACTGCGACCAGGATGCGGGGGCTGGAGCCACTCCCGGACGTGCTTCAGGGTGTCTATGGAGCTGGAGAGGAAACAGCCTATTTCCAGATCCTGGCTCGCTTTGTGGACAACTGGAAGAGCCGCAATTTCACGGGTAATCTGGCTTTCGGCAAGCCGGTCACGGCCTCAAGCTGGGTGAACCGCGATCCCCGTTTCGCTCCGGAGAATGCCGTGAACGGAATCCTGTGCGAGTACGACGAGGAAGGCTGGGCCGCCGAGGACTTCGGTCCGGCCTGGCTTCAGATCGATCTGGGATCCACCCGGCCGGTTCAGCGGGTCCGGATCTACAACCGTGGCTACCGGAGGGAAATGTGGGACAACAACCTGACGGCGACTCCCTCTGGAATTGAGATCCTCTACGCCTCTGGTGTTCCTCGGGAGGGCGCAGCCTCTGTTGCCCGCGCGGACTTTGAACTGATGGGATCCATCGAGGAATGGAAGCCCACCGACAATCCGGCCGACTTCCGGGAAGTCCGGCTCAACAACCCCGTTCCGGCTCGCTGGATCAAAGTCGTGATCCAAAGCGCCGTAGACAGCCAACGGCCTGGTTGCGGAGAGGTCGAAGTCTTCTGAATGTCTGGTTGGAGCCGCCTTCCGACGGCGCCACCGCCTGAGCCCGATTGCCTTCAGGTTCGGGCTTGAGTGGTCTTCCCTTATATCAATGGCCTGACTCTTGATCATGTTTAAGCCTCGACCAGCTGTGGCGATCTCCGAAAGGCACGGCCGATTTCCCGCCAAGCCGAACGCATCATGTAAAGTCAATCGAATCCAAGGAGCCGCATCCATGAGTCATCATCAACAGGAACACTTTACCCGACGTCGTTTCCTGGAAGGCCTGGGAGCCTCCGCCCTGGCCGCCACCAGCACCGTGCTCAGCCACGGACCTGCCTGGGCAATGGGCCCCCGCCCCGCCGTGAAGCCCGTGCGCATCGGTATTGTCGGGGGCGGTTTCGGTGCCTCTTTTCAATGGCACCTGGACCCGGAATGCCAGGTGGTAGCCTACTGCGATCTTCGGGACGACCGGCTGAAGCGTTTGGCCGACGCCTACGGGCCGGCCCCAACCTATAAGAGCTTCCGCGATTTTTTGAAGCACTCGCCGATGGACGCGGTGGCTGTCTTCACTCCGGCACCGCTCCACGTTTGGATGGCAACTGAGGCCATGAAAGTCGGGAAGCACGTCATCAGCGCCGTTCCAGCCGGCATGTCGGTGGAAGAACTCGAGCAGTTGCTTGAATCGGTCACCAGATCCGGACTCAAGTACATGATGGCCGAAACCAGCTACTATCACGCCGAAATCATGACTTGCCAGGAATGGCGTCAGCAGGGGAAGTTCGGAACGATCTTTTACTCGGAGGCCGAATATCATCATGAAGGTCTCATCCCTCTGATGTATGACGAGAAGGGGTTTCCCACTTGGCGACATGGTTTCCCGCCGATGCACTACCCCACACACTGCACGGGCATGATCATTCCGGTAACAGGCGAGAGGCTGGTGGAAGTCCAGGCCGTGGGCTGGGGAGACGGACATGAAGTGCTGCAGACCAACGAGTATGAGAATCCGTTTTGGAATACAACCGGCTTCTTCAGAACTTCCGGCGGCCACTCCTGCCGGATATCGGTCTTCTGGCACGTGGCCGCTGGAGGCACGGAGCGGGCGCAGTTCTATGGTGATCGCCTGTCCTATATCATGGCCAGACCGGAAAAGTCCCCCAACACGGTGATTCAGATCAGTAAGGACGGCAAGACCGTCATCGATGCCAATGGCTACCCCGAAGGTGATGTCAGCATTCAGCCCCACGCGCTGCCAAACTACTTCGAGCGGCTGCCCGCAGCCATGCGAGTCAAGACGGGCCACGGGAACTCACACACGTTCCTGACTCACGAATTCACTCGCTCCATCGTTGAAGATCGTAGGCCGGCCGTGGACGTCTACGAAGCCATCGCCTACACGCTGCCCGGCATCATGGCCCACCAGTCTGCCTTACGCAGTGGAGAAGTGTTGAAGATCAAAGACTACGGAAAGGCTGCTTCGTAGCAGCGGTTGTCCGTGGCGTCTTGAGTCAAGGTCCAGTCGCCAGAACCCAGCTCTGTCAGCCGACAGGAGGAACATCATCATGGGCATCCATCGTCGCTCCATCCTGAAAACCGTGAGCCTCGCCGCGGGAGCCGCCACACTTCCGCCGCTTGCGGGACGCTCCGCTTCATCTTCGGAGATCCGTCTTGGCATGATCGGCACGGGCGTCAGGGGACTCTACCTATGCGAGCGGGCGCTGCTCCACCCGGGCATCAAGATCACAGCCGTCTGCGATATCGTGGCGGAAAGGGCCAACCAAGCCCGGCAGATGGTGAAGACAGCTGCTGGATACGAACCGGCTGTCTATACCCGCGGCCCGGAGGACTACAGACGCCTCCTTGAAAGGAAGGACGTTGACGCCGTATTGATCCTTACGCCCTGGAATCAGCATGCCACTCAGGCCGTCGCGGCTATGCGGGCCGGAAAACATGTTGGTAGCGAGACTCCACCCGCCTGGACAATTGAAGAATGTTGGGAGTTGGTTGAAACCAAGGAACAGACCGGAAGACGGTACATGCTCCTGGAAAACTACCCCTACACCCGTTCTCGGCTGACGGTACTGAACATGGCCTACCAGGGTGCTTTCGGCGAGATCACTTACGGCGAGTGCAGCTATATCCATGACATTCGGTTTCTGAACTTCGATACCGAGAAAGCCGGCCCTTGGAAATACAGGAACGACGGGAGCTTGCTGTTCCGAGGAGAGCTGGTACGGGACACGCGTGGAGACCTCTATCCCACCCACGGTCTGGGCCCCATGAGCTTGTGGATGGGCATCAACCGCGGCGACCGTCTGACCTCGCTGGTCAGCATGGACAACGAGACCAAGAGTTCTCAAGCCTATGTGCGGGAGAACTTCGGCAAAGATCACAGAGCAGCCAAACCCGGCTTTTTCAGGATGCGCGACACAACGGTCAGCCTGATTCGAACCGCTGGCGAAAGAGTGATTGCTTTGAGAAACGATATGTGCTCACCGCGACCCGCCGGCGGCTGGGCGGAGTTGCAGGGAACGAAGGGTTCCTACGACGATTCGCCCGGCGGCGAAGTCGTGTATCTCGAGGGCAGAAGCCCCAGCCACCGCTGGGAACCTTTGTCCAAGTACCAGGTCGAGTTCGAACACCCCTTCTGGAAAGAGGAGGGTCAGTTGGCCAACAATGCCGGACACGGAGGGGGCGACTACTTCGTGTTACGGGAATTCTTCAACGCTTTGGCTGAGAATCGTGAGCCGCCCATCGACGTGTACGATGCCGCCACGTGGAGTGCGATTTTGCCTCTGTCGGGGGAATCTCTCAACCAGGGAAGCACGCTTGTGGAGATTCCGGACTTTACCAAGGGAGCCTGGAAGAATCGAACGATGAGCGGATTCGGGTTAAACCAGTCCAGCTGAGACTTTGAAGGGCGGCGAGTCGTCCCCGGGGGCCGGATATTCGATAGTGGACATATGAAACGACGATCGTTCATCAGGCAACTTTCTCTGGTGAGTGGAACGCCCCTTCTGATGGACCAGAGGGAGCAACACCTTGCCGACTCGAAGACCGCAACCGCATCGCGCGTTCATCGAACGACGGAAGGATTCCTGCTGGAGAATGACGCGATCGGGGTCATGTTTGATTCCGCCAGCGGGGCAATGACTTCCCTCCACAACAAGATCGTTCAACGAAAAATAGCCATAGGAAGCCAAGCGGCTGCCCCACTACGGATCTGGTTCGGCAGGCCTGGTGAACCAGACTTGTCGCAGGCGGCCATCTGCAGAGCTTTCCCGCAGGAACCGGAGTGTCAAGTCGCCAGCTTCGACGAATGGACGAGACTTTGCTTTCACTGGCCCTCATTCCACTTGCCATCTGGTCAGGGCCTCATCGACCTCATGATCACTTACGCTCTTTCTGGAAGTGACGATTTCCTCTCGGTTCGGGCCCAGGTCATCAATTCAAGCCCGCTCTGGATAACGGGCTTGTTTCTCGGACTGGAAGGCTTGGTGGTGAACGAGGACGGATCGGCAGAACGGCTGGTGGTAGCAGATTGGAAAGACGAAGCCGCTGCGGATCCCCGCCATCATCTGCCCGAAGCCCCTGGTGTGGTGATGAAGTTGCCTGAGGGGAAACGCTCCTACAGCGTGCCTTCCTCGGTGCCCGCTGGCCTGCTTGAGGGGTGGATGGATTTCGGTGATGGCCGCGGCGGTATCGGGCTTTGTTATCTCAACAAGCAGGAAATGGACTTGGTGGGGCACGTGGAAGCCCAGCCTGCCGGCCTGTCGCTCGGCTGGAGATTGTTTCGGCTGGAAGGCACTCACGGGTTCATGCGGGATTACAACGGGCCCCGGCAGATCTATCCGCTGGCTCCGGGTGAGCATTTTCAGACCGACGAGTGGTTGATCGTTCTTCACGACCAGGACTGGCATCAGACTGCGGAGGCTTATCGGAAGCGGTATGAAGTTCACTTCGCAGGGGA
This sequence comes from Acidobacteriota bacterium, assembly GCA_040753175.1. Taxonomy (GTDB): domain Bacteria; phylum Acidobacteriota; class Terriglobia; order Versatilivoradales; family Versatilivoraceae; genus JBFMEW01. The sequence continues at coordinate 120,774 of JBFMEW010000013.1, forward strand.
TTTCCTGACCTGGGATAAGGTTTCTCCAGTGGTGCGCCAATGCGACATTGTGTTTGATAGCACGGTGGTCCAGGCCAGTCGCTCCCAGGTAAAAGGCCAGGTCTATGATCCTGAACACGGATATCTGGTGAACCGCTTTTCAGACCTTCCGGACCGCATTCACAAAGCAACAGAAGCTCTCGATCTCTCTCCCGAAAACGCGATCTTGATTGTTCTAGGTACCGGTCCGGACTGGGGATGGTACAGGCTACCGAACTACTTTCCGATGTCCGAGCTTGCTGGAGGTCAAGTCGAAGCCGAGCAGATGTGTCGGGACCTCAAGTCCATGGGAATCGGCGGGCTCTGCTTCTATGCTCATCCCTATTTCATGCATAAGCGATCCCCCCATTACACACCCAGTGCCGAGACCGGGTTGGTCTATCCTCACGTTGACTTTCACAGCTCTTTGGGCGGAATCGCCTGCATGGCTTCTGACGAATGGCAGACTCTGTGGCGCGACGAGATCTTCCCGAAGTTCGTGCAAATGGGAGTCCTGTCGTTGTACTGGGACGAGGGCTTCGGCCATCAAATGATTTGTACACGGCCCGAGCACATTCACGGGAGCAGCTCATTGGGTGTGCTGACAGCTCAAATAAGGGGCGCGCGCCGGCTGTATCAAAGCTGGCGGAACCTCGCGGGTCCTGATGCCTTTCTGTTGTGTGAGGGGGGAAGCGACGTGCAAGCCCGTCATGTCGAGCTGTGGGGATTTCCCACTCCGGTGGAAACTCAGCGATTCACACATCCTGACAAACTGATCATAGCGGAGATAGACCATCGTGACGTTCGAACCAGCATCGCCAGGGCCCTCGTCTACGGCTGCCCTGTAATGGTTCGCGAATTTATGGGTGGTGAGAGCATTTTGAAGGGGGAGGCCTTGGAGGCCCTGCGCGATTATGTCCACATTCGCAGGGAGATACGGCACAAGTCAGCCCCCGGATATCCACATGGCTTTCGAGGCACCAAGGATCTGTCGTTTCCCAGAGACCGATTGATGGCCTGTGCCTATGCGGATTCCACCGGATGCACGGTTGCGTATTTCGCACACCAGCCTTGGCAAGGTGAGATTGTTCTCGACATGCCTGGTGGCAGGCGTCGTGTGCGCAACCGAATCAAGCTCTCTGTAAAGGCTACGAAGAACGAAATGGGATATGCGACGGCGTGATCCCGGTAAAGAGGGTGGCGGCAACCTGAGCCGTCGCTCAAAGGCTGACTCAGGACCGACTAGGGAGGACATTGATGACAGTGCATTCTGCTTTTATTCGAATCTGGCAGGTCGCTTTGATTCAGGCGGTCCTGGCGTTCCCGGGCTTTGCGGGTGTTCTTCTCCCGAAGGGTCAGACAGCCCAGGTGGTGGCTGCTCCGAAGTCAGAACTGGATCGGCGGACCCATTCGACGTTGACGACTTACCTGGACAAGGTCCTCGGTCAGGGTGTCCGCACTGTTTCGAGTGTTGGCGACGTGGAGAAGGGTATCCCGTGTATTGTGCTGACCCACAAGGGAGAGTCGAACCCTCTGCAGGTCACTGTCCCTTCCGGACATGCTGAGAGCTTCGCGCTTCAAACCGGAAAGTCGATGGGGCGCTCTTTGGTGGTGGCATCTGGAAACACCGACCAGGGTCTGAAACGTGCGGTCCAGAGGTTGATCCTCAGGAGCCGGCAGCTGCCAGAGGGTCTGGAGATTCCAGACCTGTCCCTGTCGGAAAGTCCCTGGATACCGGAACGAGAGTATGCCTTGTGCCCCTGGGTCCCCCAGCAAGTGCGGGGAGCCTTCGTCAATCCCTATGCAGACAATAGGATGAATATCTGGCTGTACGGCGACCAACAGCTGGCACGCTACGTTGAGATGTTCGACTTCTTTGGCTATGGCGGGGTTCAGCTGATGGAAACCTCGTACAGCTATTCAGTCTTCGGCTCGCCCGAGGCGTTCCAGGCTCGACAGCGAATCCTGGCCCAGCTTGCCAAACAAAATGGACAGGAAGTCAGCCTGTGGGTTTGGGCTGCAGAATTCAACGGCTACGGCTGGATCGACCCGGACGTCACCTATACACCTTCGCCCGGGAAGTCCGCTTTCGAGGACCCTGCTGTACGACGAGGCTTCGAAAAATACTACGACCACTATGCCCGGCTGGCTCCGTACGTTGATCGTCTGATCGGACACTTTTACGATCCCGGGCACCTCGAAAACCAGCAGGATGTCTTCGACTACATGCGCCTGCTCGAAAAGAAGTTCAGAGACAAGAATCCCGCCGTCAAGATGGCCATCGACTCCTGGGCAGCCGGCCCGAATTACCTGCAGGAGCTTGCAGACAATGGATTCAGTCACTACCTGCTTCTTGAAATGAGTATGCCAAACCTGTTCAAGCCCGGTCAGCGCGAGCGGCTTCATGAAGAGGCCCGACGGCTTGGACTGAAGCTCGGCATCTGGGGCTGGTACACGACCGAGTATGAGACCGACCAGCTGGCAGCCCTTTACGTCAATGGGAAAGTGCTGAAAGAGTTTTTTCAGCAGATCCGGGGTGGAGTGGCCCGGATCCATCCTCTCCAGTACTGGTCCGAGATGGAAGCGCATCATCTCAACAACATCGCCTCGATGTATGTTGCCGGCCGTCTTCTCTGGGACCCGGATCTGGACCCTGACAAGCTGCTGGAGGAGGTGACTGAAGGAATCTGGGGTCCCGACCGGGGAAATCGCGTCCTGCAAGCCTTGAAACTGGTCGAGGATACGCGCTCCGGCCCCAGTTGGAAGACCTACTGGTGGACCATGCCGGAGCACAGGTTGGGCAGCGAGGACCCGGTTTCGGATGCGGAGCGAGCGCGCTCCATCTTGCAGGACCTGGAGTCTTTCAAATCGGACCGGACGTTCGTGCCCAAGTTTCCGCTGCCGGTGTCCCCAGAGACGCTGGTGGAATTGATCTTGCCACAGCTGAGGCAAATTCTGGCTTTCGCCGAATTCAGAATCGAACTCGATCAGATTCGTGCCAGGGCGAAGGCGGGGGCACCCAAGTCAGATCTGGAGCGACTGGCGGCCTCGGCCTGGAAGCCTATCCCGGAATACGACACCTGGGTGGGAACGTTCGGGCAGATTGAACAGCGCATGCAGGACCAGCTTCTCAGACAACTGGCAGAGGAACTCAAGCTCTCGATCTCGGATCCAGGCTGGCTGCGTGATCAGGAAGCGCAACGACTGCTGCAGAAGCTGCAAAACATGCAGCGTTCCCGGCGCGGCGAATGGCAGTTCAAGAAGGATCGCCAACTCAACGAATTCCGTTGGCCTCAGGCAAAAATGGAGGATCGCTTCGGAAAGCTGGTCACAGACGGCTGGATTGAGCAAACCGGTGTGGAAACCTACCGTCTGACTAACTGGCACCACTACGCCCGGTAAACCTCCTGACGAACGACTGCGGCGTTGGCGGTAATCTACTTCTCAGGTGTGACTTGTGTTCACCAGTTCTCTCGATCTCGGTTTTTTCGCGCTCTATCTCTGCTTCAACATTTTCTTGGGGCTATGGGTTTCGCGCCGCAAGATGAGCGACGCGCGAGACTACTTCCTGGCAGGCGACCGCCTGCCCTGGTACGCCATTGGCGGGTCCATCATAGCGGCCAACATCAGCACCGAACATTTCATCGGGATGGTTGGAGCCGCTTATGCCTCAGGCTTTGTGCTGGCCCAATGGGAATGGGGAAACTGGTTCACTTTCTCGGCGCTGATCTGGGTCTTTCTACCCTACTACCTGCGGGGTGGCGTTTACACCATGCCGGAGTTTCTGGAGAGACGCTACAATCGCGCCTGCCGATATCTGTTTGCGGTCTGCTCTTTAGTGCTCTGGATCATTGCGCAAATGGCGGTGGTCATGCTGGCCGGGGCCAAGGCGCTTGAAGGCATGTTCGGATTCGATCCGTTTCTGACGATTCTGGGTCTGGCCGTTCTGGCCGGCAGCTACACGATTTACGGTGGTCTGATCGCAGTCGCCTGGACCGACTTTCTCCAGTTCATTGTCCTGATGGTCGGCGGCATGATTGTGGCGGTGGTGGGGCTGGACCGCGTGGGCGGCCTGACCGCCCTGATGCATGAGGTACCGGAAAAATTCAAGTTCATCTATCCCATTACGGACAAGGAATACCCCTGGTTTGGAGTCTACACGCTCTTTATCTCCATCGGGATTTGGTACAACTGCACCAATCAATTCATTGTTCAGCGCTGTCTGGGAGCACGCAGCGAGTGGGACAGCCGCATGGGCGTTGTCTTCGCAGGCTACATGAAGATCGTGCTGCCTTTGCTGGTGGTCATCCCTGGCATTGTGGCCTTCAAACTCTTTCCCGGGATGACCGATCCGGACCAGGCGTATCCTCGGCTGGTCAAAGAGCTGATCCCGGCGGGACTGGGCGGTGTGGTGATGGCTGGATTGGCCAGCGCCCTGATGTCTCACTTGAGCTCCGTCCTCAACTCCTCCAGCACCGTATTCACCATGGACCTGTACCAGCCCATTTTCGGCCGGCAGGCATCCGATGAAAGGCTGGTGTGGGTGGGGCGCGTCAGTGCATTCGTGATTCTGCTGATCGCCACCCTGCTGGCGTTGTGGTTCACTCGAGGGCAACATACGGTCTTTCTGCTGCTGCAAAATGTGGGAGCCTGGGTTGCCGCCCCCATCTCTGTCGTCTTTCTGCTGGGCGTCCTTTGGAAACGCGCCACAGCCCAGGCGGCAACATGGATTCTGCTGCTCGGCTTTCCCTATACCTGGTTGGTAGAGTCGGTGCTTTTCAAGCGTGTCGATTGGCTGATACCTTTCGATAATTGGCTGAACCGAACGTTCCTGGTCTGGGCCACCTGTATGGTCCTGATGATTTTGGTTTCCTACCTGACGCCCGCCCCTGACCGTCGCATCACGGAAGGGATGACCTGGTCATGGCGAAGCGCTCGCCTGCCCGAAACCGAACGCTCGAGGAACCAAGGATTGCGGAACCTGTTTCTCTGGTGGGGAGCCTTTGTTGGCCTGATGGCCATGCTTTATGGCTACGTGATCTGGTTTCAGTTTTGGGGACCGGGTGCCATCCGAAACTGATGGACGAGGCAGGAACGATCCGGGGTCAGCCCGATTTTGTGGAAGAGTTAGGGAGGAAGTCATGAGCTCTTTGTTCGCTGGCGTGGGAAGGTCGGATATCACTCCTGCTCCCGGCACGCCCCAAGGTGGTTGGGGCGCTCAAACCCATCAGCGGGGGTTGGGCGCCGACATGCCTCTGTACGCCACAGCTTTGGTACTTTCTGACGGCAACATCTCAGTGGCGGTGATTGATGCAGACGCCATCGGCTTTGATCGGGAGTGGACCGAAAGAATCCTTGCTGCGGTCACCCAACACACGGGCATTCCCCGCACACATATCCGATTCTCCTGCACCCACACCCATTCCGGACCAAACACCTTTCGCTTGCGTACCATCACCGAAGGACTCGACTTGATTCTGGCTTACCTTGACGGTTTGCCCGGCCGCATTGCGGGGGCTGTGTGGCAAGCTCAGCAGAACCTGAAACCCGTTCGTTGCTCGGCGGGAGGGGGATGTTGCGAGATTAACGTGAATCGGCGTCTTCGCTTGGATGACGGACGAGTGGTCATCGGCAACAACTGGGAAGGGCCGGTGGATCACACGGTTCGGGTCGTCCGCCTGGACCAGTTGGACGGCAATCCTCTGGCCACCCTGATGCATTATGCGTGTCATCCGACCACGATGGCTTGGCAGTGCCAGTGGGCGACGCCGGACTACCCGGGTGTGGCAAGGCAGGTTGTCGAGGAGCAGACTGGAAGCACGTGTCTCTTTCTACAGGGGGCTACGGGAGACATCGGTCCCAGAGAAGGTTTCACCGGGGACCTCAGCGTCTACCGAAGGTCAGGAAGGATCCTGGGTTTGGAAGCTGCCAAGGTGGCCACGGCCATGGAGGTCGTGCCTCGTGGCGAGCGGATGGTTGAGATTATTCAATCGGGAGCATCCATCGTCGTCTACGGGCGCGAGCCGCTTCAAGGGGAAGCACCGGTGCTGGGCTTGCTTTCCAAGAAGCTGCAGCTACCGTTGGCTCGTTTTCGACCGGTGTCGGAACTGGAAGCCGAGGCAGAAGCAGCGCGATATGAGTTCGACCGCCTAGCCAAAAGTGGGAGCGACCAGGAAATACGGATGGCCAGATCCCGGGCCACACAGTCTGGCATGCGGGCCGAGATCGCCAAGACTCACGAAGGCAAGACCCATCTGGAATGGGAACTTCTGGGAATCAGGCTGGGGAGCGTGGCGCTGGTTTCGGTTCCAGGGGAACCCTTCATCCAGATCAATCAGCAAATCGTGGAGCAATCCCCTTTTGAACAAACCCTGTTCTCCGGGTATTCCAACGGCGGTTTTGGGTACCTCCCGGTTCGAAGGGCTTATGCCGTGGGCGGTTATGAGGTGGAGATTTCGCCGTTTTCAGCTGACGCGGCGGAAATGGTTGTTGACGAGTCCCTTTCGATGCTGAAGGAACTCAAAGAAGGAACCTGAGCTCGCAACACAGCTGCCCCGTTTTGGCCGGTGGCCGGATCGAGGTCGGAAGCCAGCCTGCATCAAGCGGAGCGGCGTCGTTCGTTTCAATGAGAGCTCAAGAATTCAAGTCCAATAAGGAGAGAGAACATCTCGTGAAGATTACCAAGATTTCCTCCACTGTTGTCAACGCACGCATGCGCAACTGGATCTTCGTCAAAGTGGAAACAGACCAGCCCGGCCTTTGGGGGTGGGGAGAAGCGACGTTGGAGTGGAAAACGCGAGCCGTCGTCGGGGCCATCGAGGACCTTGCGGAGCTGCTGATCGGGCAGGACCCGCGCCGAGTGGAGCATTTGTGGCAAATCATGCACCGCCAGTACTTCTGGCGAGGCGGCATCGTGAATTGCAGTGCCATGAGCGGCATTGATCAGGCCCTCTGGGACATCAAAGGCAAGGAAGTCGGCAAACCGGTGTGCGAACTGCTGGGGGGGCCGGTTCGGGATACTCTTCGTCTCTACGATCATCTGGGCGGGGGCAGCCTGGAGGGCATGTACAAAACCATTGAGCCGGCCCAGTTTGCCGATCGTCTGCAGGAAAGCTTGTCCAAGGGCTTTACGGCCGTCAAAGCCATGCCGATTCCAGTGTCCGAGCCCATTGAAAGCGCCAAGACCTTGAAGCACACGGTGAAGTGCGTCGAGGCCATGCGCGCAGCGGCCGGAGACGATGTTGACCTCATGATCGATCTGCACGCGCGGACAACGCCCGCCGCGGCCATTCAATTCGGACGGCTACTGCTGGACTACAACCTCTACTGGTATGAGGAACCCTGCTGGCCGGAGCACGTAGACGGCTTGGTGGAGGTCGCGCGGGCGCTTCCCATGCCCATCGCCACCGGTGAACGGCTGGTGCTTCGGCCCCAGTTCCGGGAACTCCTGGAAAGGAGGGCCTGTTCCGTCATTCAGCCGGATGTGTCCCATTGCGGCGGCATCAGCGAAACGCGGCGCATCGCGGCTATGGCCGAAACCTACATGATTGCGGTGGCTTGTCACAATCCCCAGGGACCGGTCAGCACCGTCGCCTCACTTCACGTGGGCTTTGCCACGCCGAACTATCTGATCCAGGAAGTCGTGCGCAAGGATGTCGCCTGGCGCGATGATGTGGTGGTGACGCCTTTGAAGGTGAACGATGGCGTGGCTCAGGCTCCCACCGGTCCCGGTTTGGGCATCGAAGTGAACGAAAAAGAGGCCGCCAAGCATCCCTTCAAGCCCGAAGTGGCCATGGCCTATTTCCACAAAGACGGCTCCGTAGCAGATTGGTGAAAGAGTTCGGAACTCTACGCGATACGAAGTTCACGTCGGACACGACTGACTTGGCCGTTTGAGACTCTCTTGACCTGCGTGCCATTCTTCGAGTAATTTGGCTTTTCCTCGCCACGACCGCTTTTGGCTTCCTTCTTTGTGCTCCGGACAGGGCCTTTCGGAAAGGGGCTATGAAGGGTGGCGCCACAGCCGGGTTGGAGGTCTGTCGGCGCTCGACCGCCCGGTGGCCTTTTCTTTGAGGAGAATGCATGAGCAAAACTACGACTCGCCGTTCATTTCTGGGAACTGTATTGACTGCGGGCCAGGTGCTGCAATCCGCGAGACCTGGCTCTGTCTGGGCAAAGAGCACTTCCTCTCCAGAGCACAAGCCTGCTGTGCTGGGTGGGTCGCCGGTGAGAACCGAGTCCTTCCCCTCCTGGCCGAAGATTGGAGAAAACGACCGCCGGGCTTGGGAGCAAGTTCTGGAGCGCGGTTTGTGGTGCCGGCTGGGCGCTCAGAATGCCAAACGGTTCGAGGAAAAATGGGCCGAGACCCTGCAGGCCCGATACTGCCTGGTCACCAGCAGCGGGACCACGGCCTTGCACACGTCGCTCAATGCCCTCGATATCGGTCCAGGGGACGAGGTACTGGTTCCCCCCTACACCTTTGTGGCGACCATTAACGTCGTTTTCCTCCAGTATGCCTTGCCCGTTTTTGTGGACACCGACCGGGAGACGTTCCAGATCGATGCCGGCAAGCTTGAAGCGGCGATCACTCCTCGCACCAAGGCCATCCTTCCGGTTCACTTGGGCGGCGGGTCCGCAGACATGGACAAGATCCTGGAAATCGCCAAGCGGCGCCGGCTGGCCGTGCTGGAAGATGCCTGCCAGTCCCACCTGGCCGAGTGGCGAAACAGGAAGGTCGGCACCCTGGGGGACTTGGGCTGCTTCAGCTTTCAAGGCTCCAAGAATCTGAACTCGGGCGAAGGCGGCAGCATTGTCAGCAACAACCAGGAACTGATTGAACGGTGTCGAAGTTTCCACAACAACGGGCGGGGGCCTAGCAACGGTGCCTTCGAATACATTCGGAATGGGACAAACCATCGCATGACGGAGTTCCAGGCAACTCTGCTGCTGGAACAACTGACCCGCCTGGAAGAACAGGCCCGCGTGCGCGAACAGAATGCGCGTTACCTGGATGAAGAACTACGGAAGATCGCGGGGGTGATCCCAGCTCGCAGCTATCCGGGTTGTACTCGGAACGCCTACCACCTCTACCTCTTTCGATATCAGAAGGAGCACTTCGCCGAGTTGCCGCGCGCCGCATTTCTGAAGGCCCTGCAAGCCGAGGGCATCCCCTGCTCCGGCGGGTACCGTCCCTTGAACAAGGAGCCCTTCATCGCGGCTGCTGCGGAGGCGCGTGGATTCCAGCAACTCTTCTCGGCCGCCGAGTTGGCTCAGTACCAGGAGCGCAGCCGACATTGTCCGGAAAACGATCGGCTCTGCGAAGAAGCGGTCTGGCTCTTTCAAACCATGCTCCTGGGAACCCGTCAGGACATGAATCAGATTCTGGAGGCCATCCAAAAAATCCAGAAACACGCAAGTGAGCTCGCGCGAACCTGACGCAACACAATGAGGCGAGAGGCGAAAAGGCCCCTGCTTTTCACTCAGTGCCGGTCGGATGGCTTTCTGGGGCTGAGGGCGTTCGGACGGTTCCCTAAGGCGCGAGAGCCCAGGGCCGTCAAGGCCTTTCCGCGATTTCCCATCCCTGCTACCCAGCTCTCTGAGCTGGAAAAACAAAGAGCAGCTCTCTTGCATGCTAACCGCGCTCGCACGAATCGGGATGCCCATGCCAGTCGAACGCACTTCCGAGGACGGCTCGCACTTCCTTGTGTTTTGCTCAAAACCGAGAGGACCTTACCGGTTGCGCGGAAACTTGCTGCGGGTCAGCGGCTGCGAATGGAGGGTAAAGGTGGGTCGGGGCCTTCCTGCAGGCAATGGTTTGTGGAAGGCCCACGCGCGTCCCGTCATGCATCCGCCACTCGGTGGATGACGGAGATAGGGGCTTTCTTGGGCTGAGTGTTAGACCGCAGCGAAGGTATTGGGCTTGACCCGTTTAAAACGCTTCGTGTTTCGGTTCAGCGTGCCGGCAACGCTCAGAGCCGGTGCCTTTCCGCGGAGTTTTCGAACGGTGGCTAACTGGCTCATGATTTCCTTCAAATGTAGGGGCTTCTTGGCCGTCTTCAGGATCTGCTCCACCTGATCGGCAATCGAAGGACCGCCCTTGCGGGAACGCCTGCCGGCTCGCTTTGCGGGCCTTCTGGGCCGGACGGAGGCCTGTCGTCGGCCCGGTCGGGCAGGGGCTCCAGCCAGAGCCTTGCCGCTTTCGATGAAGCTCTCCAGAACCTGAATCTGCCGTTCAATGCGAACCTGATCGTGGCGCAGCTGCTTCAACTGGCGCTCGGCACTCTGCACGGCGTTTCGAAACGTGGTGGTTATCATAGCCTCTCCGTGATCCAAGATGTTGTTGTGAGGAAGGATACCACAGGCCTCGGAACCTCGTGGATCTTTTCCTGGGCGCGGGAAAGTTGACCTGCCTCAACTGAATGAGCGAGAAACAACACGCCGGCCAAGCGCAGAGAGCCGACAAGAATCGAAACAAGCTAGCTGAGAAAGCCAGCCAAACCGATATCTTACTTCAAGACCCGTTACCAGCACTCCAAATACAAGCTGAGACTGTGGTCGTCGTTGAAGGGTCTGGGATTGGTGGCCGTGCAGTGATCGGCCACGGCCTTGGAGGCTAGAGGTTCCAGCTCCTCGCGGGTGACGCCCAGGTCGCGCAGGCGCCCCGGCAATCCAAGCTGGACGTTGAGCTTCTCAATGGCTGCCGGCAACCGACTGACTTGGCGCAGCCCCATTCTTCTGGCCAGGATCGCCATGCGCTCCTGACAGCTTTCAAAATTGAAGCGCAGGACGGCGGGAAGAAAGATGGCGTTAAGGGTGCCATGGTGAAGACGCCGGCCGGCCAGTGCGCCTAGCGGATGGCTCAGGCTATGCACAGCGCCCAACCCCTTTTGGAAGGCCAGTCCCCCTTCCAACGCAGCCATCATCATTTCGGCCCGCGCCCGAAGGTCCTGGCCCTGCTGGGTGGCGTGCAAAATGTTCCGATAAGCCCGTTCCAGACCATCCAGGGCGATCGCGTCCGCAACGGGGTTGAAGCGCGGGCTGCAAAAAGCCTCCACGCAATGAGAGACGGCGTCCATCCCGGTAGCGGCCGTTAAGTACGAGGGAAGACTCAGAGTCAGGTCCGGGTCGCAAACGGCTGCTTTCGGCAGCAAGAGCGGGCTCAGAAACCCAACCTTGTCCCCCGAATCGAGCGTGAGCAGCGCTGCACGACCGACCTCGCTTCCGCTTCCCGCAGTGGTGGGAACCGCAACCAGAGGAGGGAGCGGCCCGGTGATCTTCGATGTGCCGTCCGCCCGAATGGCATACTGTTCGAGCGGGGGTTCGTGTCCGGCCAAAAGACAGATGCATTTGGCAAGGTCGATAGAAGCGCCTCCACCCATCGCCACCACGCCGTCGCATCCGGCCTCGCGAAAAACTTCCAGGCCTGCCCCAGCACTGGCTTCAGTGGGATTGGTTTCAACCTGAGAGAATCGAACCGGACTGCTGATCCCCAGTCGGTCCAGCAGATTCAACTCCTCCATTGAGGGGTCGCTAACCACCAACGGCCTGGAGACCTGAAGGTCGCGAAGAATGTCCGGCACTCGCGAAACCACCCCCGCTCCAAAATGAATGTCGGTCAGGTAATGGAAGTTAGGTCGCACGGTCAACCCATTGACAGCACTTTCTCGACGGGCGGTGGAGCCCATGGGGCCGGCAGTTCCAGGTCCGCCAACAGTACCTGAGCGCAGTTGTAACCGGGGAGCCCAGTAATGTTGCCCCCAGGATGACAACAGGATCCGCACAAATACAGACCCGGTACGTGCCCGCGGTACTGCCCTGCTCCAGGAAAAGGCCGATGGTAGCCCATCTGTCCGTTGGTAAAAGCTCCAACCAGCAGATCTCCCTCGCGCATGTTGGGAAAACTGCGCTCGGTATCCAGCGCGCTGCGCGCAAACCAGTCCAACAGGACGTCGTCGAGATTGGGAGCGTACTCCTTCCACAGGGCCAGCATCTGGCGGGCGTGGGAGTCTCTGTGTCGATCCCAGTTTCGGGCATCTCCATAAAGATGGTAGGGCAGCTTCTCCCACATGAAGGCCGTGTGCTGGCCGGGCGGCGCCTGGGAGGCGTCGAAGACAGTTGGCGTAGACCCCCACATGACCGTGGGAGGGATGCTACCTTTCTCGTGGTGGGCCACGATCTCCGGATACTGTCGAAAATGCTCCAATCCCAGGATCAACATGAAGGCCTTTTGCAGGTGCGGGAGACGACGTGAGGCCAGGTAGTCCGGCGGCGCTTTGAGGCAAAGATTCAGTCCAAACAGAGGAGCAATGAGGTTATAGCGGAAAGCCTGCGCGCGGTCTCTCCATTCCTTCGGTACGTCGGCTTCATCAAACAAATCCAGAAAGGTCTGGTGGGGGTTCAAGCCGGAGACCACGAAATCGGCACGGATCGCTTCTCCCCCTTGCGTTTCCACGCCTGCCACTTTTCCCGCTTCTACGAGAATCCGCTTGGGTACCGTGCTCAGCCGAATCTCGCCGCCGCTGTCCTGCACCGCCGAAGCCAAGGCCTCGGCCAGCTTTTGCGAACCACCCCGGCACATTTGAGCCTTCCCCGGGCTGGCAAGCAAGGCCGGCACATGGTGGCCAAACCCCCGGCAACGGAGATCCACTTCTCGCAGCCCGTTGAAAAACAGCAACCCAGCCTGGATGACCGGGTTCTCGAACTCCCTCAGAACAAATTCCAGAGGAGACAGCGCACTGACCTCGAGCAACAACCGGCCTTCCGAACTCCTTTCCAATAGCGCCCGCCGTCGATCCGGTGGAAGCGGCGGCCCCTGACTCTCCGGAACCAGGATGTGACCCAACACCGGCAAGAATCGCTCCCGCCACTTCCTCAGCGAATCCGCGTCCCGCCTGCTGAAACAGGCAAAAGACTCCACCGTCTTCTCGAAGTCGGTCCACCACTCCAAGGCCCGGCCGTCCCTCAGCAGCAAAGCCACGTTCAGTTCCGGTTCCAGGTAGACGGCGCCGCGGCGCTCCAACTCCAGATCCCGATACCAGGGCATTTGGTTCAGCGCTCGATGAAAAAACGAGTGCGTATTGTGCAGAAAGCCAGGAAGGCGGAGATTCTCGACTGTGCAGAGGCCTCCGCCCGCTGCCTCGGCCCGCTCCAGGCACAGGACCTTCAGTCCAGCCTTCCCGAGATACGCTTGCAGGATCAGACTGTTGTGGCCGGCCCCCAGAATGATCCCGTCGTAGCGATCGGGGCGTGTCGGCAAACGGCCCCCCGCCGCGGATTTCTCTTTCTGATTAGCTGCAGTGAGTTGGACCATGGTCAAGAACTCCACATCGGGCTATAATCAGGGACGATTGTTCGGATCCTAAACAAACATATCATGCTTCTTTCCGTTAGTCGATCCAGTTCTCAGAAACGCCAGCCCAACCTCGCTCATCTTCAAAGCGCGGGGCCGGAATCGCTTCGTTCTCTGAACGCCCGCCTTCTCATGAACCTGATCAACGCTCATGCCTCATTGTCCCGCGCAGACCTGTCACGGCTGAGCGGCCTGACGCGGGCGACGGTCTCATCCATCGTTCGCGACCTGCTGAGGGAGAAGTATTTGTTGGAAGGAGAGCTGACGAAACCGAGTCAGCTGGGAGGCAAGCCGGCCACCCCGCTGGTGTTCAACCGGCGTCGCTTTGGCATCGCAGCACTCGATATCCGAGCGGATGAAACGGTTTTGGCACTGAGCGACTTCGCGATGGCCATCGTGGATCAAAGGCGTTTCCCGACCCGGAGCGAGGCACAGCCTTTCTTTCGTCAGCTGGGCCGGGAGGTTCGAAAACTTCGCCAAAAGCATCCGGAATTCCAGGAAATCGCGGGGCTGGGTGTCAGCTTGCCGGGCCTGGTGAACCATCGCGACGGATTATTCCTGAGTTCGGTGGTGCTGCCCTGGCGGGATGCTCCCGTGGCCAGTTGGCTGGAGTCCGCGGCTCGACTGCCTGTCGTGGTGGACAGTGCCGCACGTTGCGCGTCCCTGGCTGAAATCTGGCACGGCAAAAGCCGCTATGCCAACGTTCGCAGTCTGCTGTACATCAGCGTCAGTTACGGTTTGGCCTGCGGTTTGGTCATCGATGGCAGCCTGTATCGGGGACATAACGACAGCGCCGGGCAGTTTGGTCACATCTCCCTGGACCTGAACGGGCCGCCCTGTCGCTGCGGCCTGCGGGGTTGCTGGGATCTCTATGCTTCGGATCGCGCCACAGTGGAGCGTTATCAAAAACTCAGCGGTTCCTCCGGCCGACGCGCCCCCACCATGCGCCGGCTGGTTGAACTCATCGAAGCCGGGGACACGGCCGCCATGCAGGCGGCGCGGGAGACCGCTCATTACCTGGGCATTGGCATCGTCGGTCTCATCAACGGACTTGACCCGGACATCGTAGTCGTGGGGGGCCACATCACCAAGGTGTGGGACCTGATCGAACCCATCCTGGAAGAGGCCAAGGCACGAAACCAGCTGAATCGCAGGGCACGCGCCACCGAAATCCGGCGTTCCACCTTTGAGGTCCGTCCAACCCTAAAGGGCGCTCTGACTTTGATCCTCAACGAATTGCTTTCCCTGCCCAACCCTCTCTGAGAGGTTCTCTGAGGGACTCTGACGCTTCCCTCTTCCCAAGCTCGAAGCGCCGGCCCCGGAAGTCTGCCGGAAGTAAGTTTAGACTCTTGACAAACCAACCCGGTTGCACTAATCTCTCTGCATCAATTTGCACAGCAATGTCGCTAAACGGGGTTGCGCTCCCAGCCGGTCCTCCGAATCGCTTCCTGACGTGACCCGGCTGGCGTGGCTCAACCCATCGTCTCCAACAAGGAGGAAATAGAATGGTCCCAAGTCGAAGTCGTTTCAACCTTGGAAGCATGGCGTTGCTCCTCGCCCTGGCCGTTACTCCCCCTTCAAGGGCGGCGGTTTATGAGGTCGGGCCCGACAAGCCCTTAGCCAACGTGGGCGACGTTCCCTGGGAGTCCCTGGTGGCCGGTGACACGGTCCTCGTCTACCACCGTCCAACCCCATACAAAGAAAAGTTCCTGTTTGTGGGCGTAGGCACCCCTTCAGCGCCGATTACGGTTCGTGGTGTGCCGGGCCCGGGTGGCGAACTGCCGGTGCTGGATGGAAACGGAGCCACCACCCGATCTGCACTCAACTACTACAGCCAGGAGCGGGGTGTGATCAAAATCGGAGGGGCGACGACCCCCTTCGTGGATGGGATTTCGGTGATTCCGCAGTGGCTGGTGCTTGAAAACCTGGAAATTCGCAGTGCCCGTCCGCCTTATACCTTCACCAAGGCGGATGGTTCGACAGCCGGCTACACCACTCCGGCTTCAGCCATCTATCTGGAGTACGGCGAACATATCGTCGTGCGGAACTGCATCCTACGGGATTGCGCGAATGGATTCTTCAGCTTTTCCAGCGACACCAAGGTATCCAAAGATGTTCTGGTGGAAGGTTGTTACATTTTTGACAACGGGAACGACGGGAGCCTCTTCGAGCACAATGTCTACACGGAGTCGCTGGGAATTGTCTTCCAGTACAACCACCTGGGACCGCTCCGGTCGGGCGCCTCGGGAAACAACCTGAAGGACCGCTCGGCGGGAACGGTCATCCGCTACAACTGGATCGAAGGCGGAAATCGCCAGTTGGATCTGGTCAACGCAGAAGACAGCTCGATCCTGCGGGCTGACCCGAGCTATCGGGAGGCCTTTGTCTACGGAAACATCTTGATCGAACCGGATGCCGCCGGCAACCGCCAGGTCGCGCACTACGGAGGCGACACGGGTCCGGCCAACAAGTGGAGAAAAGGAACCCTCTACTTCTACAACAATACCATGGTCTCTTATCGCACGGACAAGACCACATGGTTTCGTCTGTCCAGCAACGACGAGAACTGCGACGCTCGCAACAATATCGTCTACGTAACCTCCGCTGGCAGCAACCTTTCGATGATCGACGATAAAGGCGTGCTCACCCTCTCCCAGAACTGGTTCAAGCCGGGATGGACAAACGGCCCCGTGAATCGCATCAAGGGAACCGTGATCAATAACGGCAATGTGGAAGGCGCCTCTGTCGGCTTTGTGGACGAGGCAGGACAAGACTTCCACCTGGCAGCCGGATCGGCCAACATCAACACCGGCACCCTGCTAAATCCTGCGGTTCTGCCGCTTCACGACCTTGTTCGCGAATATATCAAGCACCAGAGCAGCGCCCCTCGAGTGAATGACGGTTCGATTGACATCGGAGCCTTCGAGCGTCCTTGAAGACGTCACACTCGTTTCAAGGCCCGCGGGTGTTCGACCCGAAGATCGATCCGGTCGGCCTTCCTTTCCCAGCCGATCCGGATCAATCCTTCGGGGGTGGGTATGGACCCGTGGCAGCGCACCAGTCCCGCCGGTGGCTTGGGATCGACGCGAAAGGTAGCATAGCCAGGGGATACGATCCGAAGGCCGAGCAGGTACTTCGCAAAGTACTTGGCCACGTAGGCCGCAAAAGGGTGACAGCGGCTGCGAGTCGGCCAGTCGTCGTAACCAAACTCGGGAAACGTCTCCCAGGTGCAGGTATCGCCGGCCAGCACCATCGCTCCCCAGCGCCGACGGACAATTCGGAAAATGCTTTCGACGTCGCCCACACGATCCAGCATTTCCAGGACGTAGTAAAGACCATAGGGGCTCCCGTATCCCAGGAATCGGCTAGGTTCTTCAAGGATACGTGTGGCCAGGTCGGCCACCCGCCCCTCTGGGACAACACCATAGGTGACCATTGCGGCGTTAGTCGCCTGGCTTGACACGGGTGAAGGCCTGCCGTCAGGGTGCAGGCTGTCCACGTAAGCGCCCCGCATGGGGTCCCACAAGTGTGCGTTGACGGCTTGGATCAGGTTTCTCCGGGCATTCTGCCAAGCCCGAACCAGTCGGGATCCGCTCCCGTCCACGGATTCGGCGAGTTCGATCGCCGCCGTGAGTGCTCCCAGCAAGCCCGCTTGTTCGGCACTCATGATGTCGTGGTTATCGTCGCGTCCCTTGCCCCACTCGATGAAGTGCCACACCCCAGGCCATTCCATTAGCCCACGAGAACCAATCCGGTTTAAGGCGTCCTCGATGCCGGCTTGAACACGAGGCAAGAGGCGACGGGCAAACTGCAGGTTTCCGGTGCGCCAATAGTGGTCGCGGCAAAACATGATCCAGTGAAAGGACCACAGGGGAATCTGATCTTCCCAGCTGCTGGGGTACTGGCTTCGCACCAACCCGGGATAGCGTGGGTCCTCGGCAAACAGCTCAATCGTGTTCTCGGCTACTGCAGAATTCAGACAGGTTACCGCATCCCCTTGGGCAGCCAGGGAATTGTCGCAGTTCCAGTTCACCTGCTCGTAGGTGGGACAGTCGGTAAAAGTATCGTCCACCCCGGAAATAACCGACTGGGCACAGATTCGATGGATGGAGTTCAACAACTCGTCATCCGTCAACAGGGACCCGCGCACACGCGATCCGCAGTTGGCCGTCAGAACTCGAAGATTCCTGACCGAGACAGGATGGCTGCCGGTGTGATGCACGGCGATGTAGCGCACCCCGTAGGGGAAGAAGCTCTCAAAGGATTGCTGCCCCTCACGCAAACGATAGGCTATCGAGTTGTGGCAGGCATTCAACCACTGAATGCGGAGGGGCGGCCCAGGTTCTAATCCTTCAAACATAGCCAAGATGAGCGTGGATCCCTCGCGGCCCTCCGCCTCGAACGATAGCCAGCCGTTGTGCAGCACCCCCAGATCCACAATCAGGCGAACCGCCTCTCCCGGCAGAGCGGGTGGAAGTTCAAAGGGCTCCGAGGCATCAGTGCCCATGAGCGCGGCAATGGTCGCGGTGATGGGCTCCACAGGTTCGGCACCATAGACAAGGTCGTAGCTGTTCCCGAAGCTCATGGTGTCGGCCGGATCCATTTCACACATGCTGGGGCGAAGTTTGCCCCAGTCGATGTGCTGCATGTCCGGCCCTGTTACAAGGTCCTCGTTCCGGGTCATCCGGACCACCTGGAATCCTCCAGGCCCAAACGGGTTGCGGAACTCAACCGGCTGAGCTGCGAATCCCGCCAGACTGATGTCCTCAAAGTGGTTGCTTCGATTATGGACCCCGATCAGCCGATTGGCGCCCTTCTCGAGTCGAATGCTGACCGGTGGATCGGTTTGCTGCCAGCACCTCCATCCCCTTCCGGCAAAGAGTTCCTCCCCCTGGAAGTACCAAGTCACTTCACCCAAGGTGGGTGTGAATATCAGAGCCTGGTCCGTAGGAGAAACAACATCGCTGACGAGATACGCCGGAGTGCTGAACTTGTTGCATCGTCTCTTCTGCTCGCCATCGGTCAAGTACGGTCTCAGGCGCAACGAGATCGACACATTCGGCATCCTGACCCGATCTGCCAGAATCAACCGCTGCGGAGACAAGACCTGACGGGTAGGCAGGGGGACGCGGCGCGGGTACAGCGCCACGGTCTTGGAAACCTCGGTGGCGTTTTTCCAGGCGGTGCCCTCTTCTGCAGCATCCACATCTTCGATGCAAGGGAGGATCCAGCGGCGGACCGTGCGCTTCCGCCGGCTTGGATCCGGGCGCACCTGCGTTGTTCGGTCGCTGGCAATCACCCGCCCGCCCAAATTCAATTGAAAGATGAGGCCTGCCTCGTCTGGACAGTAAGTCTCGGTGCCGGTGCCCATACTCAGAGCCACGATCAGCAGCTCGTTTTCGCCCGGGTTCAACCGCTCTTTGATAGGCCAAGTATCGACGGAGCGTTTGCCCTCCGCGGATTTGGCAGGACCCGCCCCAACGATGCCTCGGTTCAGCCAGGCCTGATAGTTGGCGTCGGCAGTCATCCTCAAGGTGGCAATCCCCCCATGCAGGAGAGTCGCAAGCTCGCTGGGAGACACGCTGAAGACACACCGAGCCTGCACATAGTGATAGTAGGCCCGGCGATCACTGTCGTCCCAGATCCATTTGGCGGCACTCGAGAAAAGCGGTCCCTTCCCCTGGGCACCGCTGCTTCCCTGCGTGACGCCCGAGGCATTCGGGGTCTCTTTCGCGGGAGTATCGGCGGGAGCTGCAGCTGACGCAAGCGCCGGAAGATGCGCCGTGTCGGTCACCGCCACCGCCAATCCCGTGACTTTCAGAAATTGTCTCCGTGTTTGTTTCATTCTTCCGTCCAGAAGATGGTTTGAAAGGATGGTCGCGTACTACCAAGTCTAACTTCGAGGCGAGCAATCGCCCACTGGAAAGAGCCGCACTCCGGCCTCACCTTTTCCACTCGCGCGGCCGAGCGGCTCCATGAGATATTACGGATCTTAGTCCGTAATACGGGTATGAAGGAAAGAGTTTCTTATATGCTTTTGAAGGAACTTTGGAGCCACTCTGTCCGCTATTCGGTCTGATAATCCGTCCTCAGACTTGACAGTCTGTCACTCGCTGCTTAGGATGAATCCCTCACCTAAGGGAAGGGCTGTTAGTCGGCCGAATGGCTGTCCAGGGAGTTTTGAGGCTGCCCCTATGCTGAGGCGCGTCGGACAACAGAGAATGTGGAGTCGGCCTGTGCGAGCGGGAAGATTCAGCCGCATCGCGTTTGTGGGGTTGGTGTTCCTTGGCGTGACATCACCCGTTCGAGGGCAGGACATCGTTGACGTCTTATCCAGGAATTGCTTCACCTGCCATGGCCCCTTGATTCAGCGTCCAATGGGCGGGCTCTCCATGAAAGACACTCAATCCCTGATCAAGGGCGGCACGCGGGGACCCGCCGTTGTGCCGGGCCGGCCAGAGGAAAGCCGCTTGTTTCAGGCAGTGCTCCGAACCGGGGATCTGAACATGCCCCCGGCTGGGCCGCTGAGCGAAAAAGACACTGAACTCATTCGGCAGTGGATCGCTCAAGGAGCGGTCTGGCCCGAGAGAAAGGCAACGGCACATTGGGCCTATAGCCCGATCGTCAAACCGGCAATACCGACGGTGAGACACAGTGACTGGATTTGGAATCCCATCGATGCGTTCGTGGTGGCGGCTTGGGAAAAGAGAGGACTTGAGCCCGCGCCCCTTGCCGACAGAAACACTCGGTTGAGACGAGTCAGTTTTGACTTGATTGGACTCCCGCCAAATGCCAAGGAACTGGACCTTTTTCTGGCTGATCAATCGCCCAAGGCTTACGAGAAAGTGGTAGATCGCCTCCTGGGAGACGAGCAGCACGGTGTCAACTATGCCCGCCATTGGATGGACGTGCTGCGCTATGTGGACGTTGACGAGCACATGCCTTTCAGCGGCATCTATCGCTGGCGCGAATGGCTCATCCACGCTCTCAATCGCGACTTGCCCTACGACCAGTTTGTCAAGGCCCAGCTGGTGGGAGACCTTCTTGAAGACCCCAGTGCCATCTATGCGACAGGCTTTCTGGCACGAGGCGCCGAAAGCGAAAAGGATGCCAAGAGGCTGCTGGCTTTCGGAGCCGTGGAGACCGCCGGCGCTGCTTTTCTGGGTGCCACGGTCGCTTGCGCCAAATGCCACGACCACATGTTCGATCCTATCCGGCAGGCGGACTACTATGGCTTAAAGGCCATCTTCGATCCGGTCGTGCCCGACAAACGGATCCTAGCAGATCCCACTCAACAAGCCCTTCATCAGGTGGCCATGGCCCACTACCAGCAGCGCAAGACAGAGCTGGAAAAGCCGTTGAATGAGTTTCTGGAACCCTTTAGAGAGAAGCTGCAAGCGGATCGGATCAAGGATCTGCCGCCGGTGGTGCAGGAGGCGGTTCGAACCCCTGAGGAAAGACGGACTGAGGAACAGAAAAAACTGGCGGACGACTACGCTCCCATCCTCCGCATCGACCCTCCGAAGTATCGGGAGATCATGACGCCGGATCAGATCCGGACCTATGAGGGACTGAGGGCGCCGCTGGAGGCCCTCACCAAGCCGGCCGACCTGGAGACCTTCTGGTCCGTTCGTGAGGACGAGGAATTGGCTGCAAAGAAGAGTTTTGTCCTCGATACGGGAGACCCGGATCGCCCGAAGGAGGAAGTCAACCCGATGTTCCACATCGGCGGGGAAGGCTTTGATGTCCAACGCTCGCCGTGTGCGGCGAAGTCTTTCACGACGGGCGGACGCCAGCAATTTGTGGACTGGATGCTGGATCGCAAGAACCCGTTGCCGGCTCGGGTGGTGGTCAACCGTATCTGGCAGTGGCACTTTGGGACTGGACTGGTCAAGACCCCCAGTGATTTTGGAGCACTCAGCGAGCCGCCCAGCCATCCCGAGTTGCTGGACTGGTTGGCAACCTATTTCGTCGAAAGCGGCTACCGGATGAAGGCCTTGCATCGGCTGATCGCAACGTCCAGAACCTACCAGCTCTCCTCGCATCATGTTCCCGTCAGCGCAAGTCTCGATCCCGACAACACGATGCTGTGGCGGATGCCTGTCCGTCGCTTGACGGCGGAAGAAACGCGGGACTCCATTTTGCTGCTTTCGGGGAAACTGGACCTGTCACTGGGAGGAAAGTCCTTTACCGAGCTTCCCGACTACCATTTCCCCGGGTCCCGTGTTGTCATCGGTAATCTGAGTCGAGACCGCTACCGCCGTGGGGTGTACATGGTTCGCGGATACAACTCTACGGTGGAAATGATGCCCAGCTTCCTCCAGATATTTGATGTGGACAACGGACTGGTTCCCAATCCCGTTCGCACCCAGAGCATCACCGCCTTGCAGGCGCTTTTTCTGATGAACAGCCCCTTGGTGGAAGGGGCCGTCGCGGATTTCGGCGAGCGTCTGGCGAAGGAGTGGGAGCTAGATTTCGGGATGGCAATTCAGCGTGGTTTCCGGATGGCGCTCAGCCGCGATCCCACTCCAGAGGAAACAGGCGCCCTGGAGGCCTACTTGGGCGACGCCCATGCATCCACTCGACGGCCGGCAGAACGGCTGGCTTGGTTTCTGATCAATCTGGATGAGTTCTTGTTTGTGAAGTAGGCCGACTAAGCATCGAGGCAAAGCATGAACGTTCACTGCAAGCACTTAATCGACCACTACGCGGCCGGCACACTGCACAGAAGGCACTTCTTCGAGAGTGTCGGCGGTTTCCTGGGCGCCGCAATTGGTTACCTGTGGGCACAGGAAGGTTTACTGGCTGCGTCCACGCGCGTGGAAGGGGCCTCAAGGCCGGTGGCGCCCGGCCGAATGGAACGGCGGTTGCCGGTGCGCGCAAACTCCGTCATTTATCTCTTCATGTGCGGCGGCGTGAGCCATATCGACACCTTTGACCCCAAAGACAACGCCTTTGCGGGAAAGATGATTGACGCCGTCGGCTTTGGTGACAATCAGGCCAAAATGCAGCGTCCCGTCATTCCCATACTGCGGACCTTCACGCGCTATGGTCAATCCGGGATTCCGGTGTCAGACTGGTTTCCTCACCTGGGAACGTGCGTGGACGATATCGCTTTCATCCGCTCCATGTACACCACCGAAGTCAATCACTTCCCCGCGGCCATCGAGTTGATCACCGGACATCGAGGCCGTCAGTTCAACCATCCCTGTCTGGGATCGTGGGTTTCCTACGCCCTGGGAACGAACAACCAGAATCTCCCGGCTTTCGTCAACATCGGACGCCCTTCCACTCCAGTCCAGCTCACGGGGGGATACCTGGGCACTACGGAGTCCGCAACTCCCTTCGGGACCGGAGAAGTTCCCGTGGACAACCTGAAGTTGCCGGCCGGCACCTCCACCGCCGAGCGCAACCGGGACCTCGAGATACTGCACAAGCTCAACGCTGAATTTCGGGAGCATTACGCCACGGAGATGGCGATTGCGGCCCGGTTGAAAAGCTACGAACTAGCCGCTCGGATGCAACTTTCCGTGCCGAGCCTGGTCGACTTCGAAACCGAGCCGGAGCATGTGAAGCGAGAGTATGGCATCGGGGAAGTCGACACCGACGGTTTCGGACGCCAGCTGTTGTTGGCCCGACGGCTATCCGAGCAGGGCGTGCGTTTCATCCAGGTGTGTCATGGAGGGGGAGGAAACGGAGCATGGGATGCGCATGAGGACATGAAGTCGCACGCTCCATTGTGTCGCCAGACCGATAAGCCGATCGCCGGTCTTTTGAAGGACCTCCAGCAACGCGGCATGCTGGATACGACCCTGGTCGTGTGGGCCACTGAGTTTGGACGGACTCCTTGGTCGCAAAACACCGTGGGCCGCGACCATAATCCGCGTGGTTTCACCTGCTGGATGGCCGGTGCCGGGATCAAGAAAGGCACCGTTCACGGCAGCACGGACGATGTCGGATTCAACGCCATAGAGGATCGCGTTTATGTGAGCGACCTCAACGCCACCATCCTCCACCAAATGGGACTGCATCACGAAGATCTAATGACGGTCGTCAACAATCGTCCTGTCCGCCTTGTCGAACACGGATTCGGACCGATCAGTCAAATCCTGAGCTGACGCGAAGCGGGTTGATGAATCAGGCTCAATCGTTGAGGGTCGCGAGTTCCGGGGATGACAATCCCGCACGACCGTTGCCCCGCGCCGGGCGGGTGAGGAGTGGCTAATGCCGGTTGCGCTCCGGACCGGTTTTGGATCACAATTTGCCGAAAGATCCGGTCGGAGGGAGGAACAATTCGCACTGCCATGAAAATTCGTACTGTCGCCTTGGCTGGTCTCGGACTCCTCTCGGTTTCCTTCCAAGCATTAGCCCAAGCAATCCCCGATCTGCCGCCACCGGTGCAGAGCCAGGTCGATTTTGAGCGGGATGTGGAACCGCTTCTGCACACCAAGTGTTTTCTGTGCCACGGACCCTCCCAGCAGATGAATGGGGTCCGATTCGATCAAAAGGACGCGGCGCTGAAGGGCGGGTACTCCGGTCCGATCATCATTCCGGGCAACAGCGCCGGCAGCAAGCTGATCGAACGGGTCGCCAGCTCCAAGGACGGGTTTCGGATGCCGCCCGCCGGTCCCAGTCTGTCCCCCCAGGAAATCGGCGTCCTGCGTGCCTGGATTGACCAGGGGGCAAACTGGCCCGCCCGGGCATCGAAGCCTGTAAGCCAAGAGGAGCGGGAGATGCACTGGTCTTTCCAGAAAATCACGCGCCCCGAAGTTCCCGAGACCCGCGACAAGGCCTGGATCCGGCAGCCCATCGACGCCTTTGTCCTGGCCAAGCTGGAATCCGAGGGGATTAAGCCTTCTCCCGAAGCCGATAAGGTCACGTTACTTCGCCGACTGAGCTTCGATCTCATCGGGTTACCTCCCACTCCCCAAGAGGTTGCCGATTTTCTAGCGGATGGCCGGTCTGACGCCTACGAACGGCAGGTGGACCGGCTGCTGGCCTCCCAACACTACGGGGAGAGGTGGGCCCGGCCCTGGCTGGACCTGGCCCGCTATGCGGACAGCGACGGCTACGAAAAGGATCAGCCCCGCCGCTATGCCTGGCGGTGGCGGCAGTGGGTCATTGAGGCTCTGAACTCCGATATGCCTTTTGACAAGTTCAGCCTGGAGCAGATTGCGGGAGATTTGTTGCCCTCACGGCCGGCAGAAACCATCGTGGCAACCGGCTTTCAACGCAACGGCTTGAAGAACAAGGAGGCCGGCGTCAATCGCAAGGAAGCCCGTTTCGAGGAGATGGTGGACCGCACCAATACCTTCGGGACAACCTGGCTTGGTCTTACGGTCGGATGTGCCCAGTGCCACGATCACAAATATGATCCCATCACGCAGCGGGATTATTACCAGCTGTTCGCCTTCTTCAATAGCACGCTCGACACGATGGTAGATGCGCCGATGCCGGGCGAGTTGGGACCCTACCTTCAGGCCAGGCCCGGGTATTACCAGCAGCGCGAAAAGCTCCTGGCGGAGGCACAGATTCCGGTGCTGAGAACCGAGTGGGAGCAGAAAATCCGGGCGGCCCGAGACAATCCCGGCCGCAATCTGGACTGGGACTATGCCTGGACGGAAGTGCAGGCCATGCTCGACAACGCCGACAGGCTCTTGCGCAAAGCCCCCCCACAGCGCACTCAGAGGGAGGTGGACCTCCTGACCAACTACTTTGTGAGCCGGCCGGGACCCGAAATTGCGAAGGACACGAAACTCTCCGAAGCGTTTAAGGAGCTAAATAACAAGCTGCGCGAGCTCGACAATGCCTTCCCCAACGTGAGCCAGGCGGCCGTCATTGTGGAAAATCCGGAACCCGTTAAAACGCATGTCGCCGTTCGCGGAGACTATCGGAGGGCGGGCATCGAAGTGCAACCGGAGGCCCCGGCTTTTTTGCCCAGCCTGCCCGATAACGACATGCCGCCACGCGTTCAGCTGGCGGAGTGGCTCGCGAGCCGAGACAATCCTCTCACGGCCCGAGTAATGGTGAACCGGATGTGGCAGGAGCTGTTCGGCCGCGGATTGGTGGTGACTTCCGAGGATTTCGGAACTCAGGGAGAGCGGCCTTCCCATCCGGAGCTGCTGGACTGGCTGGCGGCCGAGTTCATGGATGGCGGGTGGGGCATGAAACGACTGCACAAGTTGATCGTGATGTCGGCAACCTACCGGCAGTCTGCTCACGCCAGAGCCGACCTGAAGGACCGTGACCCCACCAACACCTTGCTGGCCCGTCAGAACCGGCTGCGTCTCTCTGCCGAGCTGATCCGGGATGCGGCCTTGAGTGTGAGTGGTCTGCTCTATCCGGCAGTCGGCGGAGAAAGCGTCCGTCCCCCGCAGCCGGAAGGCGTTTCCAAGCTCACCTACAGCGGCGCCAAATGGGAAGAAAGTCAGGGCCAGGATCGGTACCGCCGCGGCCTCTACATCCACTACCAGCGAACATCGCCCTACCCCCAACTCGTCAATTTTGATGAACCCAATTCCAATATCTCGGTCAGCCGCCGTGTTCGTTCCAACACTCCTCTTCAAGCATTGAACCTGCTCAACGACCCTGTCTTTACCGAAGCCGCTCAGTCCTTGGCTTTGCGGGTCTTGGGAGAGGCGCCGGAAAGCCAGGAGGTCCGGCTGGACCGAATGTTTCAACTGTGTTTCAGCCGCCGGCCCAGTCCGGCCGAGCGACAACGGCTGGCGAAGTATTTCGAAGTCCAGAAAGGTATCCTGGAAAAGGAAGCCGGATCGGCAGAGCTGGTGGCTCCAAACGCACAGCCCGGGCTCAGCCCGGTGGAAACGGCGACCTGGGTAGGTGTGGCGCGCGTCCTGATGAACCTCGACGAATTCATTACTCGGGAGTGAAACTATGAATTGGGATCAATTCCAGCTCATCCAGACCCGGCGCGATTTCTTCAAGAGATGCGCGGGCGGAATCGGTATCTTCGCCCTGGCCGACCTCCTGGCTCGCGAGGGTCTAACGGCCGACCGGCTGCCGAGCGTTAATCCACTGGCGCCCAAGCAACCTCACTTCGCTCCCAAAGCCAAGCATGTCATTTTCATGTTTATGGAGGGTGGCCCCAGCCAATACGAGCTGTTTGATCCCAAGCCGGCCCTGCAAAAGTATGACGGGCAATCCTTGCCTGAATCGCTCACCAAGGACCTTCAGCTCGCTTTCATCAAGCCCACGGCCTCGGTCATGGCCAGTCGCTACCGGTTCAGCCCGCAAGGACAGAGCGGAACCCAGTTGTCGGAATTGCTGCCGCACATCGGCTCCTGCGCCGACGACATCTGCCTGGTCCGCTCCATGCACACGGACGCTTTCAATCATCATCCGGGCCAACTGCTGCTGTTTACCGGGCACACCCAGTTCGGTCGGCCCACCATGGGCGCCTGGACGGTCTACGGGTTGGGCAGTGAATCTCGGGACTTGCCGGGCTTTGTCGTACTGACCTCGGGCGCCGGAACCAGCGGCGGAGCCAGCAATTTCTCCAGCGGATTTCTGCCCTCGCACTACCAGGGCACGGTGTTTCGCAACTCCGGGGATCCCATCCTTTACCTTTCCAGCCCGCCTGGAATCAGCCGTGAATCGCAACGCACCTCTCTGGATGCCATCCGCGATTTGAATGAGCAGCGGTTCTACGAAACAGGTGACCTGGAGATCGCTTCCCGGATCTCCTCATATGAACTGGCATTCCGAATGCAAATGGGGGCCCCGGAGTTGTTGGACTTCTCCAAGGAATCCCCGACCACTCTGGAGATGTATGGTGTCAAGAGCGAAGACGAGGAGACCCGCCAGTATGCCACCAATTGCCTCTTGGCTCGACGGCTGGTCGAGCGGGGCGTACGCTTTATTCTCATGATGGACGCTTCGTGGGACGATCACACCGAACTCAACAAGCGGCTGCCCAAGCGTTGCCGCAAGATCGACCAGCCCACGGCGGCCCTCATCAAGGACCTGAAGCAGCGGGGATTGCTGGACGAGACCCTCCTGGTGTGGGGAGGCGAATTCGGACGGACCCCCATGGTTGAGATTCGCAAACCTGAAGATGCCGAGAACGCAGGTCGCGATCATCATCCCAATGCCTATAGCATGTGGATGGCCGGCGGTGGGCTGAAGGGAGGCCAGGTCATCGGGAAAACCGATGACTTCTGTTTGAACATCACTGAAGATCCCATCCACGTTCACGACCTGCAAGCCACTCTGCTGCATTGCCTGGGTTTCGATCATACCAGGCTCACCTACAAATACATGGGGCGAGAGTTCCGCCTGACCGATATCGCCGGCACGGTCGTCCAGAAACTCCTGGCTTAATGCTTCCTGAGATCAAGGTGTTTCGTCCGACGCGGGGCGTCCTCCCGTCGCTCCTTCCGCTATACGGACTTTCATCCGCATAGTCAATTTGCTTGACCCTCCGGCCCGCAAGTGTTACACATCTGTCCGGTGTGAATCCCCAGTGGCATTCCATAATTGTCTGTGTGTCCTTTCCGTAATCCGGACGCGGACAACGAGAGCTTCATTCCAGGGCGGATCATTCCAACGATCTCCCGAGAGGAGTCAATGAGCTATGAGTCACCCCACAACGGGCCTTTCCGGAATTTTTGCGCCGACGATCACCGCCTTCGCAGCAGACGGGTCGATTGACAAGGCCGGAACAAGACAGTTTGTACGGTTTCTGTTAGACCAGGGGGTGAACGGGATGGCTCCCCTGGGTAGCGCTGGAGAGCCGGTAGCGCTGTCCCTGTCGGAGCGAAAGGACTTGCTGGAAGCCATTGTTGAAGAAAACAGCGGCAAGGTCCCAATCTTTGCGGGAACGGGCGACTACGGGACTGCCCAGACTTTAGAGCTGAGCCTGCACGCCCGTTCCCTGGGATGCGACGGCCTGATGCTGCTCACGCCGTTCTTGTTGAAGCCTCCCAAGAAGGACGTTCTGAATCATGTCCGTCGAGTCCGCGAGAAGGTCGGCCTCCCGATCATGATTTATAATGTTCCCACCTTAACGGGAATCGAGATCTCGCCCGAGGAATTGAGTCAGCTACACCGGGAGGACGTGGTTCACGGGGTGAAGTGGTCCCACCTGGAGGTCAGCCGGATCCACGACACCCGTTTGCTTTGCGGGCCCGAGTTTCCGATCTTCGCCGGCATCGATGTCATCGCGTTTGAGGCCATGGCAGTTGGGGCGAACGGCTGGATTAGTGGCATCCCCATGATGGCCCCGGCCCTGGCGGTGAGACTTCACCAGTTGCTGGTTGTGGAGAAAAGATTAGATGCAGCGCGAGATCTTTGGTATCGTCTGCTGCCTCTGATCCGGTTCGAATACCGCGCCATGGGTACGGATGCGGGGCATCCTCACTGGCTGGCCACCTGCCGCGAGGTCGCTACTTTGCGAGGGATCCCGGTGGGTGTCTCGCGCGAGCCGCTGCAACCCCTGGACTCGGCCGCGCGTGAAGAGCTGAGATCGATTCTCGTAAGCTTGGAGCAGCTATGAAAATTACGAAGGTCGACGTGCTGATGACGGCAGCGGGTTGGCGGAATTTTTTGTTCGTGAAGCTGACGACTGACGACGGGCTGGTAGGTTGGGGCGATGGAACGCTCGAATGGAAGGAGAGCACCGTTCGAGATCTGATTCTTGATTTGGGCCGGCGCTACGCCCTCGGACAAGATCCCTTCGACATCGAGGATCTCTGGTTCAAGCTTTATCAAATCGAGCACAATACCGGGCCCATCATGTACGCCGCCATGGCCGGGCTGGAAACGGCCATGTGGGATATCGTCGGCAAGGCTACCGGCCAACCGGTGTATAACCTGGTCGGTGGGAAAGTCCGCCATCGGCTCAAGGTTTACGCCAATGGTTGGTATGCACACGAAGGCGACATGGGAAAGCTTGCCGCCAGAGCTCAGCACGTGGCGGCTCGCGGCTACAAAGCCATGAAGTTCGACCCATTCGGACCCGGCGGCCGGGAACTCACCTACCAGGACTTGAAGAAGGCCTGCCACTTGGTTGAGACCGTGCGCAAAGCGGTTGGCGACGACATCGAGTTGCTTCTGGAGTTCCACGGCCGATTCAGTCCCATCATGGCCCTGGAGGTCATTCGGGCCATGGTGCCCTATCGGCCGGGGTGGTGCGAAGAACCCATCCCGGCTCATAATCATGAGTCCATGGCCCAGGTCGTGGCCGCCTCACCGATCCGGGTTGCGACCGGTGAGCACACCTACAGTCGATTTGGGTTTCTCGATCTGCTGGCCCGCAAGGGAGCGCATGTCATTCAGCCCGACATTGTGTACGGCGGTGGTTTTGCTGAGACCAAAAAGATCGCAGCGCTGGCCGAAACCTACTATGTGAGCGTTGCACCGCACAACTGCCGCGGCCCGCTGGGAACGGTCATTGCAATGCATCTTTGCGCCAACATCCCAAACTTCCAGATCCTGGAGACCTTCGAGGATTACGATGTCCCCTGGCGCTGTGACTTGACGCCCGGGACACCCCGCGTCAAAGACGGTTACTATGAAGTACCGACCCAACCGGGCTGGGGCGTGGAAGTGGACGAAGCTCTGGTCGCCAGACATCCCGAGAATCCCAACGCCAAGCTCAACATGTTCTCAGCCGGATGGGAAGACGCCATGTGCAAATAACCATTCGTCACCCGGCCGCCGCTGAGCGTTTCCTCCGGACACTTGAAGGGAAGGATGATGTGCCGGGTTCGGATTCGAGCGTTTGCGCGGGCATCCTCCGATGGGCGGCAAATCCTGCTAACGCTGCGAGGTGACGCCGGTTTGCTTCCTCCGGCGCTTTCGCGTAGAGTAGCCATAGCCAGAAGCAACCTGTGGAAGATCCTTAACACGACAAGTGCTGCCCTTGGAGGCTACCTTCCTCCGCCCTCCTCGGAGAGAAAAAGGTTGCTCCCCACATCTCACCGGCTACTTGGTCTGAGAGTACAAGATGACACAAACACAAGCCAGGTCGTTGAAGCAGAAACTCAAAGAAGGACAAACCACCTTTGGGCTCTGGATTACTCTGGAGTCACCCACTTTGACCGAGATTGCCGTTCAAATGAAACTGGACTGGGTCTGCATCGACACCGAGCACGGTCATCTCGATCTCAAGGAAGTGCTGGAGCACGTGCGCGCCACGGTTCGCAGTTCCACAGCGGCATTGGTCCGCGTCCAGGAAATCGAACAGGGCCTGATCAAGAGAGTCTTGGATCTGGGCGCAGACGGAATCCTGGTGCCCTACATCCGGGAGGCCGAAGAGGTACAAACGGCTGTTCGCTTCGCCAAGTATCCGCCGCAGGGCATACGGGGCATCGGTGCGGAGCGCTCGACGTTGTGGGGCAGGAATCTTCAAGGTGCCCGGACCGCCAATGAAAGGACGTTGGTCATTCCAATCCTTGAAACTGTCGACGCCGCCCGAAACCTGGAGTCTATTGCCCAGGTACCCGGTATCGACGCCTTCTTTTTTGGCCCGGCTGACTTTTCCGCCTCCTCGGGTTATCCCGGCGAATGGGAAGGTCCGGGGGTTGCTGAAGAGCTGTTGAGGATTCGCAAACGGCTGCAGGAACGGGGCATTCCAACCGGCATCATGGCCACCGGCCCGGAGAACGGCAGAGCCCGGATGGAACAGGGTTTTCAGATGATCGGGCTGGGTGCGGACTGCGGGCTGCTGATTCGGGCCCTATCTTCAATGATGGAGGAACTCGGCCGAAAAGCGGATCCAGGAGTGTGGCATGAGTGAATTTTTTCGGGTGGCCCTCACGGCCGACTTCCTGCTCGATGGAAGGCTCCAGTTTCGCAATATCGGGCTCGACATTCTGGAATCCGAGGCCAGGATCCACCACCGATTCCTGGAGCGGCACGATGCCGTCCTTTCACCCGATGACCTTCACGGCCTGAACGCCCTGATCTGCCTCAGCGCACGGGTGACCAGCCAATCCTTGACCCAGTCTGAGAGTCTCCTGGCCATTTGCCGCTTCGGGGTGGGATATGACACGGTCGATGTCGATGCCTGCACGGAAGCGGACGTGGCGCTTTTCATCGCGCGTGGCGCCGTGAATCATTCGGTGGCGGAAGCAGCCTTAACCTGGATGTTGGCTCTGGGGCACCACCTGCTCGTGAAAGACCAGTTGGTG
The DNA here is from genome assembly GCA_040753175.1 of Acidobacteriota bacterium. GTDB lineage: Bacteria > Acidobacteriota > Terriglobia > Versatilivoradales > Versatilivoraceae > JBFMEW01. Next base: position 152,292 of record JBFMEW010000013.1, read on the forward strand.
CGAAAGGGCAAGTGGAGCGAGCGCTCGAAATGGATGGGATCGGAGTTGCGCCACAAAGTCGTCGGCATCGTGGGTCTCGGTGGCATTGGATGCCGACTGGTGGAATTGCTGCGTCCACTTGGAGTCACCCACGTTCTGGCTTTCGACCCCTATGCGGACTCCAAGCGAGCCGCCGGCCTGGGCGTCACGATGACGGGCCTCCCTGAGTTGATGCGGGAATCGGACTATGTGGTCATCAGTTGCCCACTCACCGAAGAGACCCGCGGGCTGATAGGAGAAGAGCAGCTGGCCCTGATGAAGCCTGACGCCTATCTGATCAACGTCGCCCGAGGCGGAATTGTCAAGGAGTCACCGCTGGTGGAAGTTCTTGAAGGCGGGCGGATCGGGGGTGCGGCGTTCGACGTCTACAGCGAGGAACCTCCCGACCGCAACCACCCTTTCTTCAGTCTCGACAACATGCTGCTCGCCCCCCACTCCATCGCCTGGACTCATGAACTGTTTGAAGAGATCGGCCAGATGTGCTGCCGCCAAGTGGCTAGCCTTTCACGGGGAATTCTGCCGGACGGGCTCATCAATCGTGAGGTGACGGACCGCCCTGGTTTCCAGGCGAAACTGCGACAGTGGCGGTCTCGCGATTGAAGAAAGCAACAACTCGGTGCAGCGGCTTCGAGGTTCAACCGCATCAATGGCCGAATCGACATCGACCTCAGCTGTTGGTTCCCCTTCTTTCCCTCCCCTCTGAATCACCGGTTCAGCTTGACGCCCCGGACTCCCGAATTCGCCCGGTCCGGCCAAGTCACCGTCGCTGACGTTCGTCATGCCAAGGCCCCCGGCAGATCATGCGTTCCGGTCCTTGACGAGTTCTTTCACGCTCGCCTCAACCGATCTACATGGCAATCATTGTCCTGACATTTGTGGCCGCCAGGTTTTCCAGGCGGAAAAGGCCCTTCTCCAGGGCGTCCGCAAGGGGAACCGTATTGGTGATCAACGGTTCAGCCTTGAGCCGTCCATCAGCCAACATGCCAATCACCAGGGGGAACTCATCCCCGTAGGCAATTGAAGTAACAATTTTCTTTTCCTGGCTTAGAAGGTCGTTGAAATCAAATTCGAACGCCTCCGGAAAAACCCCCGCCACGCAAACTGTCCCGCCAGGGCGGGTCACACTGACGGCAGTGCGAAGGGCCTGGGCGGACCCGACACACTCGAAGGTGAAGTCTGCCCCTAAACCATCGGTCAGGTCCTGGACGGCTGCCCGTGGGTCCACTTGATCGGGATTAAGAACCGCAGTAGCCCCCAGTTCTTCCGAGAATCGGGCTTTTACCTGGGCTTTCTCGAGCACCAAGACGTCCCGGACTCCAACCGCACGCAAGGCTTGCAGTGTGCAGAGCCCAATGGCTCCGCCACCCACGACGGCCACTCTGCTTCCAACCTCCGTTCCAGCCTGTCTGACGGCGTGCAGCGCTACAGACAGGGGCTCCACCAACGCCCCCGCCTGGTCGCTCACATTGGGGGCCAAGCGGTGACAGCAAAGGGCAGGAACCACCGCGAATTCAGCGAAGCCACCATCCCGGCCGAAACCGATATAGGCGGCCGTGGGACAGAGGGCATAGAGGCTCCGCCGGCAGTAGAAGCAATGGCGGCAGGAGTCCACCGCATTGACGGCAACGCGGTCACCCGCTCGGAACTCCCGCACCTCTGTACCGACTTCGACCACCTCTCCTGAAAACTCGTGGCCAATGACGAGGGGGATGGACCTGCCTGTGCGCACGTGAGGCGTCTGGGCGATGTAAAGAGGCCCGTGCGCGTACTCGTTAAAGTCCGTGTGACACAGTCCCGCCGCTTTGACTCTCAAGCGGACATCATGGCTTCCGACCCGATTTTCAAGCTCGACGTCTTCGTACCGGACGTCCTTTCTTCCATGATAGACAAGCGCTTTCATCGTCGTTTTCCTCCCATCCTGTTTGTCGCTTCCGGGAATCGTTGTGCGGACTCTGCGGCCGGAGCGAAAGTCGCTCCCTGTCGGCCCAGATCAAGTGATTGGAGCCCAAAAGCGAAGGCTTCCCACTCACCAACGGCACTCGGGGCCGAAGTCGAGCAGAAAGCTGAAAAGCGGACTTAGAGACATTAAGGGATCGGGCGATGTTGAGTTGATGCCGGTGAAATGAAGCCTCTCCGGGCCAGTGGAATGAGCTCACTCGTAGACTTCACCGGAGGAAGACAATGCCCTTGGATATATTAAACTGCGAAATCCAATCTTGATAATCCAAATCCTTGCCACAGCAGAGTCCAGTCACCCTTCCTCGCCGGCGAGGAGACCGGACCAGCCACCAGGTTTCTGGAGACCAAGCTGACGGTGACAGCAGATCAGGCGAAGAGGTTCAGGGAGACTGCCCCTCTCCCCGCGCTTTGGCCAGCGTACGCAACCAGGTTAAATAGGCGGGACGCTTGTTGCCCTTTTCATCAACCAGCCCAGTGTCTCTCCACAAACGGCCCAAGTCTTTCGCTGAATCTGGGAAGCTCGCCCACAAGGCGTCAAAGTCTTTGATGGCAAACCATGTCACAAAGAAATAACGATCGCGTTGAGCCTGGGTGAGCAACGCCCTAACGAAGTCGTTCTGCTCCTCCGGAGTGGCGGGAAAGTCTAAGTTCCAGGACTTGACGACAATCGGTTCAGCAGGATGTCCACACTCGGAAATGCCAATGGGCTTGTCGGTGAACTGGCGGACAGACTCCAACGATTGCAGAAACTCATCATAGCTGTGCAGCCCGTTGAAGAAGGGGTAGTAGCTCACGGCTGCAAAATCGTGGAGAGCGATGAAGGCTTTGATCCGGGTCTGATATTGGGCCAGATTGGGATTCTTCCGGTCGAGTAGCTGATGCAGCGTGACCGATTGAGAGATGGGAAGGTCGGGGTATTCCTTCTTCAGCTCGGCATAGACATGTTGGGACAGTTGCAGGTAATCCGCCCAGGCACCAGGGGTATTCTTGAATAGTTCGTTGGCTTCAATACCGATGATGAAGTAATCGGGATGAAAAAATTCAGCGATGCGCCGGCAATAGTTCAGATAAGCCGTCTGGATCTTGGGATCGTTAAATCGCTTTCCTTCAAAATCCGCGGGCAGAGGCATGTTGTCGTGGTCGCCATAGTAACCCGCCAAGCCGTTGCGGCCGGTGTTCAAAGGCGAAATGCTCACCACCACTCTGAAGCCGGGGGGCGTATTCTTCTTGCGCAGATCCAAGTTTCCCTGCAGGCCGGGCCGGAACGGCTCTCCTTTCAAGGCTTCTGTCCAAGGAACACTCTCAACGTGATGGGTGATGATATCGGCGCTTTGAGCGATTAAGGCATAGGTTTCGGCCACCGCCTCAGCCGTGGCTGCTGAAAGCCAGGGGGTGAACCCCATGAAGTGACTTCGCTGGCCGAACAACGACTGCGGCGGGCGGCGTAACCCCGTTGCTTGATGCTTCTCTTGCCGGCTCCGTACCTGTTCGCGCCCTTCCTGTGAAGTTTGCTGGACCGTACCTGCGCTGTCCAGGGAACCCGCTCGAAATGCCAAAAGCATCGACAACGCGATTCCTGCTTGAATCAATCTTCTGCACCATGACTGTGGTCGCATTCGCTTCCTTTCTTCAGATCCCTCTTCAAGTAAAGTTCCTCAAGCAACGGGGAATGGATTCCCTGTCAGTCACCTGTTTCCTCACCGTCGATGATTTCCGCGCCACCGCAGGACCTGCGGACGAAAGCAGGTGCTGCCCTTCGGCTGGGCGAGACGGGATCGCAAGAAACAAAGGCATCGATGCCAAGAAAGGGACTGGGCCGACCTCACCCGAATCAGTGGCAGGACTGTGTAGCCGGCCCTACAACAGAGTTCTCGGAGACGATCGTCGGATTCACCAATCCAAGGGACGAGATTGTGAAGTCTCTCGGATAACACGCCGCACTTCACTGTCGGGGTCTTGTAACTCAGCCAGAGTCGGCCGTGTGATCGTGGGGATTCCCCGATAGACGCGAAGTGCATCCCGCCACCCTCCGTAGAAGGCATGACTGGTCTCGGTAAATGCCAGATAGCCAATCGGCCGGGTGTGAGGCAAAGTAAAACGAGGTAGCAGCGGAACCATCCTGGAGAAAGCCGTGGCCTCGATCTTCCATCCCAACGACTGCCCCTGGCTGTTCGTCTCGATATGAAGACTCAAGGGGTGGTGCTCCCAAAACGACTCGTACTGCATCGAGATCTCATTAATACTTTCTCCTCCAATCGCCACGCCCGGCACGGCCTGCACCAGTTCCTGGTGATATGCAATATTCCCATCGACAGTCGTCTGCCCGTCCTGCAGGCCGTTTCCGTCGTTGAACATGAGAAACGACTGATCGATAAACAATCCGTCGGCAGGGTCCTTCTCCAACAGGGCTTTGAACTGGCCAATTTGGTGATCGCGCCATGGCTTGTAGGCCGGACTCACGTAGTAGAGCTGCACGGGGCTCTGAGCCGTCCATTCGCCTTTAAGATTCCACCCCTCCAGCTCTCCAGTCCAGGCGTTCTTGATGACATAAGGCTTGAACTCCTCAAAGCGAGGGTGATTGGGGGTGATTCCAATGTAGTTGGCGAAGTACATGGTTCGGAAGCCGCGCTTCCTGGCCTCCTGGTTGAACCGCCGGCCGCGTTCGCTGGCCCTCCATCGCGGCAAAACGGTTCCCTGACTCACGTCCAGCCAATTGGTATTGAAGAGGAGCGTTTTGGCGGGCCGGACGTGCTGCTGGAGGGCATCGAGATAGGAAGCGATCTCGTCTTCGTCAACATAGTCCGCGTGTTTGATAACGAGCTGGATGTCATCAACCCACTCAGGACGAACCTTCGCTTTTTCTTGGATCCGGTTTGCCTCATAGGCCCAGCGCTTGTACTGATCCACCGGAACCGTCCAATCACCTGAGAACACATTGAGTCTCCAGGTGACGCTTTCAATCGAGTCGTGGGCCTCGAACGGACCGGGGTTTTCCGTTTCGACTGCCAGGCCCCAGTGCCCCTTGCCTTGGTCTGCATACCTCATGGACTTAAAACGATGCTGGCGGTCCTGGGTATGGACCCAAAAGCCGCCTGAGGGGTCGTTGAAGACGACCAAAGGCAACATCCATCCGGTTGGCCACTGCCAGTGCGAGCTTTCGAACTGGTACTGAAGGCTGCGTGGAGCGGCCTTGATTCCGCCCAATGCCGGAATCAAAAGGTCCCCATTGCAGCGGACGGATGAGAGGCCGAAGCGGACGCCGGATAGTCCTTTCCTCCGTCCCGTGCCTTTCTGCTGAATCAGAACGTCACCTGAGTCGGCATCCATCGAGTAGGTGATGCTCAACGACAGGTCCTTGTCGGTAGATTGGAACAGATACTGGATTGACCGCTCTCCCAAGCGCGCTTGTCCGGTCAGGGACAATTCCGCCGGGCCATGTAAGACTGGGCGCAGGACCTTGGTGCCCTCTTTCGTTATCGTGGGGCCAACCACACCGGTCTGCTCGTTGGCTTGGGCCAGGCCGGGTTCAGCGAAGACCAAGCCAGTAGCGATCTCGGGGGCATCCTGATCGGGCGAAGGAAAGACGTAGTCGGTTCCCGTCAGGCGATTGTAGATGCGACTGATGGCCCCCTCTTGCAGCTCAACGATCATCCGGCTCGAGGTGAAGACCGCTCGCCGGCCCTCGAGGCGCAAGCCCATGTCGGCCACCGCGGCTCCCCTGCCACTGACCACGGTGTGGGTCGGCAAGGTGAGGACTGCCAGGCATCCGATCAAAGACAAGGCCGCGCAAGTTCTGTTTCGGGTCATGGGAGTGTCTCGTTTGGAGAAGTTCGCCTAGGCGGCGGAGATGCTTCGCTTATAACTCACCACCGCATGCCCAGACGTTGACAAGTGTATTTGAAATGCTAAGGCCCTTGCTCAACCACGTATTTTGGCTCGTTGAAGGACGAGGCCGAGGAGAGCTCAACCGAAACCGCTCCGTTGACGGCGGGCACAACCTGCTCATTTCCGTACTTGTCGATGACCCGGGCCGTGGCCGTGCGAACTGGAAAGGAAGCGGTTGTGGTTGCGCTGGTGGCCCATCCGACATAAGCCCAAGTGTGAGAGCCGGTTCGGTAGATCTGGGCCGGACTTTGATCCGAAGTCAGCCGCAACATCGGCCGCGGGTCCGGAAACAGCCTCAGATAGGTCCTCGCCGCCACCTGCGCGTTGGTGTCGTTCAGCAAATCCATCAGCGTGATCTTGGCGGCTCCCGCCGCAAATCCGCGAGTCAGCATTTGCGGCAGCCAGCGTGAGTTCAAGTCAGAATCTTCCTGGTAACCGGCGAAGTTGAGGTTCCCCTCTGTGTGCCAGAAAGGACGGTTGGGATCATAGGTAAAGCCCTCTTGGGCAGCGTAGAGGTCCCACCACGCTTTGTGACGGTGAAACACGTCTTCAATGCGGCTGCCGTCCAGGGCCTCATAGACATGGAAAGACACGGCATCGACGAACGGTCCAGCGGCGTACTGGGCACCGGACAGCTTGTACTCGAGCGATGCCCGCTGCATCCGCTTGTCGAGTATGGCCCGCAGGAATTCCAGGTTTCCATTTGCACCGGATGCCGGAGCGACGATGACAGCCAGGGGGTCCTCGCTCTTGATCGCTTGATAGACACGGACGAGCAGCTCGGTGTAGTCATCCCATTCGGCCGTCCAGAGGCCGTAGCCATCGGGCTCGTTTTCGATTTCCCAAGCCCGCACTCCATAACCCTCGCTCCAGCCTCGCTCGGTTGCCAGCTGCCCTCCCGGCTTGTACCGCTGCACCAGTTTGACAAAGAAGTTAACCGCCGATTGCATGTCTACCGGAGCCCTGGGCGCTCCTGGGAAAACTCCCTCCGGACTGGAACCCGTGGTTCCATCGGGATTGGTCCACTGCTGCGCTTCATTGTAGCCGGTCGGCGTCCGGTACAGGACCCAGGGGGGTGGGGCGACTCCGTTCCCTGAGAACACTGGTTGGACCATCAGGTTAAGGCCTCGCTCCCGGCATGCTGACACCCACATGTCCAGCTTGGCCCAGGCCCCCATCGGATCGTTGGCGGCGTCTGTCGGCCCGGCCGGTTCGAACAGCGGCCAAATCACCGCGACAAAAGTCCACCGTTCACCGATGGCTTGTTCCATGTCCAGTACCGACAACTCAGTCCCTGGCTGCTCCAGGAAGATGGGGATGTGCCGGAAACCGTCGTGACCGAGGTAGGGCGAGTCAAACCCGGGAAGGTTCTGTTTCTTCTTTTTCAACTTGAAGTCCGCTCGCGCCGACTCCCCGGGTGACACGGTGATGTTTTTTCTGGCAGCGGGCTCAAAGCCGGGCGCTTCTGCCTGGACGGTGTACAGTCCGGCCGGAAGCAGCTGAAACGAATAGCTGCCTCCCTGGCCGGTAGTTATGCTGGAACTGAGTCCCTGGAGTAGTTGAGTCGAGGACAGACCCACCTGTGCCACGGCGACGTAGGCACCCGCGACCGCCGCTCCATCCTCGTCGGAAACCGTGCCCTCGAGGGTCGCGATTCCAACCTGACCGTAAGCGGTGGCCCTCAGAACATGGATCCCGCCGCCAACCGCCAACACCAGACTACACAAACCAATGAAAAGGGACCGCATGTGTATGCCTCCTGGTCAGAAGATGAACTTCAACGCCAGTTGCCCAATTCTGGCGGGTTGAGCACGGGTGATGATGCCACCGGCCTGCCAGGAGGCGTTCTGGACGGAATCGGGATAGAGGAAGTTCACACGATTAAAGAGATTGAAGAACTCGGCCCGAAACTGAAACATCCGCCCCTCCTTCATCTCAAACTTCTTGAACAAGGAGAAGTCCACTGTCGCCAGCCCAGGGCCAGGGATAATGTTGCGTCCTGAGTTGCCGTACCGGCCCACCGTGGTTGCTGTTGAGCTTGGGGGATCGGTAAAGGCGGTCTTGTCGAACCAGCCGTTCACGCTGCGCTGGTCTTTGGGCAGGCGTCCATCCTTAATGCGATCTGCCCGGAGCTCTCCCACCGAACAGCCGCAGCCCGCCGAGGAGCTGGCAAAGACATTGAAGGGCAAGCCGCTTGACAAGGTTACGATTCCGTTGATCTGCCAGCCTCCGAGGAATCCATTGAGAACCGGAGTCCAACCGCTGCCCCACGTTTTTCCAGTGCCGATAGGTAAGTCGTAGGTGAAGGCCGAGACAAACCGGTGGCGGCGATCAAACGAAGACAAGCCCCGGTCCGAACGGGTATCGAATGGGTTTTGCGGCTTTGAACCCGGATTGGAGTCTGACCCGCCCGTCACCGAGCTTCCACTCTTGTCATCAATGGACTTGGAGAACGTATAGGTCGTCAGAAACTGAAGACCGCGGGAAAGGCGCTTCTCCGCCTTCGCCTGGAGCGAGTGGTAGACCGATGAGAAAGCGTTGGCAAACAGCGTAATGCTTCCAACATTCGGGATGGTGTCGCGATGAATGCGTCGCTGTTCCGTGGTTCCGGCGAAGCCTGGAGGCGCCGGGTTGCCTTCCAGTTCGCCCGGAAGGTGCACTCCCCGAGTCCCCACGTAGCCAACGTCGACCACCAGGTTTCCGGGCAAGCTGCGCTGGACGTTGAGGCTGAAGTACTGGCTGTATGGCGATCGCGAAGAACTTTGGATTTGGCGATAGCTCCCCGTTGGGTTCTGGATATCGAATGTTTCCGGCGGTTCCACCAGGTGGGTGGGCAACCCATCACTAATCCGGTAGGCGGCGTCGAAGGTTGTAAAGCTCAGATTGAACTGATTGAATGCCCGGGTGTAGGGCGGATTGAGGCCGGACTTCAGAAACGAATTGGCGAAGCTAAAGTAGGAGATGCCATACCCACCACGGACCACCATGCTTCCTTGATCGTTCAACGAATAGGCAAATCCCAAGCGAGGTCCCCAGTTGTTTTTGTCGGTCTCCACAAAGCGCCGCGGCGCACCGTTCAGGCCCGCCAGATCCACGACGCCGCTGTCCACGTCCAGATTCGAAACGCGGTCCGCCACCTCGACCAGGCCCGGGTAGAGATCATATCGAAGCCCGAGATTCAACGTCAGTCGGGAGCTCACTTTGTAATCGTCCTGCACGTAGAACCCGTACTCGATTCCCCGAATGCCCACCGTGCCGGGGGTGAGATCCTGCTGGATCACCGTGGCTCTGCCGGTCAGGAAGTCCGCGAAGGCGTTCCCTGTAAACAAAGGAACGAAGATGTAGGCTCCCTTTCCAAAGAAGTTTCCGGAGCCATTGTCCATGCGCCGACGCAGATCGAAGCCGGTTTTAAGGCGATGCTTGCCATAGACATGAGAGAGATTGTCCGTGAATTGATACGTGGTATAGCCATTGATGTTGGGAGTAAAGGGAGAGGTCCCAATCCAACTCGGCGACGGAGCGAAAAAGAACCAGGGTAATCCCGTAGTCAATGGGCTCACATTGACGTTGGCAATGCCAACATCGGAAGCCAGATTCTTGCCCCCATCCGAGGTTTGATAAAAGCTTCGGCTGCGATTTAAGCCGGCCCGAAACTCGTTAATTGTGTTGGCTGAAAAGGTGTGTACTTCGGTCAAGCCCACGTTCTGGTTGCGTCCCCGTGGCGAGCCGGCAAGCAGATCGATGACCACACCGCAGTCGATACAGGGACCGACTGTCCCATCCCCGAAGGCGGCAGGAATGGTGGAATTGGAATTGGCAAAGATGTAGTGGAATGACAACGAGTCTTTCGAAGTTAACATGTGATCCAGCTTGATATCGAACTGATCCGACCGCACCACGGATTTCCCGCTGATGGTGAAATTGTTGATCGTGCCTTGACCAGGAATGAATACGCCCGGGAGATTAGGCCGGGGGTAGAGGTTGGCCAGCTTCACGGCCACCGGGTCCAGGGCGGAGCCTGGAATTTTCTGGCAGGTGGCGATGTTGCTGGGATCGCATTCGGGATAGAGCTGGCCCAACAGGGCATTCTTGAACAACGTTTGTCCCGGAGCCAGTGTTTGAGTGAAATCGCCCTGGCGCTCCAGCAGTGTGGGAACCGATTGCACCGTGGATTTGCCCACGACCTCCCGGAACCCTTGATAGTCGCCGAAGAAGAACGTCTTGCTTTTGACGATGGGTCCCCCAAGAGTGCCGCCGAACTGGTTTCGGCGCAACGCGGCTCGCGGCGCTTTTGTCTCTCCAGCGTTCGGCGGGACTTGATTGTTAAAGTAGCCGTTGGCATCCAGCTTGTCGTTGCGGAGAAACTCAAACAGCGAGCCGTGTAGAGCGTTTGTCCCGGACTTCAGCTGTACCATCACGATGCCCCCGGCCGTGCGGCCATACTCGGCGGAAAACGTTCCGGTCTGAATCTGGAATTCCTCAATCGAATCCAAAGGCGGGCGGATGATGAGATTGCTGTCGATGTTGACGTTATCGATGCCTTCGATCAGGAACATGTTCTGATCGGACCGCGAGCCGTTGAGGTTGTATCCCGTGTTGGAGCTGCGCTGGCCGCCATTGGTGACACCGGCGTTGAGCGGAATCAAGTCGTCGAAGTTTCGGCCATTCAACGGCAAGTCCGAGACCTGCTTGTGGTTGATAATCTGGCTGATCTCCGAGGATTCCAGGCGCAGCGCCTGGCTGGCGTCGGCTTGAACTTCCACCGCTTGCGTCTCCCGTCCAAGCTCCAGCTTGAAATCCACACGCATCGATTGCCCGACGGTCAAGACCAGATCCGTCCGGACCTGCGGTCTGAAGCCGGAATGGTCGACGGAAACGGTGTAGCGGCCAACTGGCAGGAACTGGGCGCTGTAGATCCCACTGCTGTTGGTGACGACAGTCCGACTCACGTCCTGGTCTACCTGAGTGACCACGACCGTCACGCCAGGGATGACCGCGTCCTGAGGATCAAAGACCGTTCCCGTGATCGTTCCGGAGTTGGCTTGGGGGTAGGCTGGAGTGATCAACAAGCCAAGGCCAACCAGGAACGTGTAAAGATAAGTGGTGGGTGACTTCCAATGCTCGCTCATGTGCTCCTCCTCATCGCGACAGATTGAGTTGATTGATTTCATAAGACAGTGGTAACTCACCTCTTCAAAGGATCTTGTTGTTTCCAGCAACCCGCCTCGCAAAGGACTCCACGTTCAGTTGACTTTGCGAGGCCGCTAACGCCTTTCGGGCCGTCCGGCGAGTCTGTCGTCGGACGGGCGCCGACAACTCGCACCTTCCGAAGATCAAGCCCGACCGGAACCTTGCCCCGAGGATGGAAACGGATAACGGGCTACTTGAGTTGCGCCTCCAAGGTCGTCACGGAATGGGGTGGAAGTTGATAGACAAAGCTGGCCCCGGCGTTCTGAACTTCCTTTCGTCGTATAACCACCCGTGAGATTCCAAAATCGTTTCGGGAAAGAAAGTCTTCCGGAGCAATCTGCCAAGCAACGCCCTGCGGAGCCACCTCGTGCCCCTGAATCTCAACCTGGGTAGCGAGAGATTCGTCCGGATGCAAATTGATCAGGTGCAGGTAAAGGGTCTTGCCGTCGCCTGACAGAGTGGCGGCGGCATCCAGGTAGGCGATCTCCTTCCAGCCCATTTCGGCAACGTCGAAGGCTGGAGCTTCCTGCTTAATCTGCAGCAGATTCGATCCGGAGTGAAATCGGTAAAGCTGCATCACCGTTCCGGAAGCCGTCACAAAAGAACGGGTGCTGTCGGTCCGTATCGCGCCCAGGCTGTTGATCATATGGGTGCGGATGGCGATGGGCACACGGTCTGCGAGCCGCATCAGCATGTGTAGAATGCGCGCGCCAAAGATGCCGTCTCGGGCGGTGTGATTGAACTCCAACCCGGACTTGTTGATCAGATCAATGAATTGGTTGCGGGCGGACCGTTCCGGCCGTTCCACCGGAAATTCGTACTCCCAATCCCATTCGTTCCACTCATCAAAAGCAATGGCGATTTCCTTTCGTCCCCCCGTCAGGTTGTCGACCAAAGCGAGCATCTCGCGCAGACCCCGTTCGGTCTGAGTCGGTTCGGCCACAATCCATAGATAGAAATCTCGCGGCCGATTCCGGGCATTGGGCAGTTTGGCGCTGCCTGGGTAGTAGTGGTGGAGGGACAGAAGATCGATCTGCTCCCACGCTCCTTGAATGACTGGAACATTCCAAGCTCGACGATCAGGCGTGTCGAAATGCCCCACTGCCGTGATCTGGATGCTTGGATCGATCGCGCGCATCGCCTTGGCCATGGGAACAAAATAGAACGCGTAGCCCTCGCCGGTAGTGTGTCCGCTCTGAAAGGGATCTCCCCAGATTTCGTTTCCAATGGACCAGTGCTTGACGCCATACGGTTGCGAGCGCCCATTGGCAGCTCTCTTGGAGCCCCAAGGGGAGGTGGCGGGACCGTTGCAGTACTCCACCCAAGCCGCTGCCATCTCTGGCGTGCCGGAGCCGAAATTGGCTGTGATGTAAGGCTCGGCGTCGATCAACTCACAGAACCTCAAGTACTCGTCCGTTCCAAAATCATTGGGATCCATTCCATTGTCGTAACCGTAGGGCTGGCCGAAGGGCAGGAGGTCTTGTGGTGGCCTTTGATCCCTCGGTCCAATGGCTTTTCGCCAGTCGTAGCAGTCGGGATAACCCCCACCGGGCCATCGAATGATGGGGGGGCCCATGGTCTTTACCAGTTCCAAAACATCGCGGCGCAGACCCTCCACGTTGTCCGCCGGCATCAGAGAGGCAGCTCCGATCCACTTCAATCCTGGTGAGTTGAACGCAAGCCGGAAGACAGCCGGCCGGAGGTCTGTGGTGGGCGTCAGCTTGACTTGAACTTTCTTCCAGTCGCCGGGGGGGACCGTCGCTTCAGCGTGAGCGGCCACCATGCCCTGGAGCGACTCGAGACGAAACGAGACCGTTTGGCCGGGACGGTCCACTTTGATCCAGGCGTAGGCCACGTACTCTTTTCCGCCTAACACATCAAAGCCGCTCTGGCGAATTCCTCGCCAGTCTCGACTCTGGCCAAACAACGAGATGCGTTGCGATGAAATCCCGTCGATCGACTCGGAACGGTCGATAACGTAGCTGACCTGGCCCTGTTCCCGCTCAGGTTGCCAGGGCTCGGCGACCTGGCTGCGCTGGGCGTCGATGGGGTAGAACTTCCGATTTCGCAGCAGCTCGGCCCACAAACCACCCTGCACAATTCTCCCGAAGTGTTCGACATACTGGCCGTAGATCCGACGGTCAATCTTGTGCACCGATTTGTTCGTATCGACCACGATTTTGGCTTTCAGTTGAGCGGGAGCGGGAATCACAGCCAAGAGAACCAAACAGGGCAGCCCAAGCAGCAGGATGAACAATGGAAAGTCTTTTTCTGTCCTAGACATCAGCTGACTCCTTCACCACCTGTGTCGTTCCGTCGCTGAACCAGGCGCCCCGGTGGTTGCGTGCGTGCCTGAGCGCCGACCTGGAATCCCGCACAAAAGGGGTTGGAACTCCCCCTTTGGGGGATCAGAAGAGGAATTTGAGGGCAAACTGAATCTGTCGCGGATCCCGCGCGCTGCTGATCGCGCCGCCTTGAGGGGTGTCCACACTCAACGGCACCACGGCTTGACTGGAGTCAACAACCACGCCGGTGATGGTCCCAGAGCTGACTTGTGCTTTTGAGGGGGTAAGGAAAAAGCTCAGAATCAAAAGAAGTGAAACACACCAGCAAACATGGCGAGGGCGAGAATGCTTCATGGCATGCTCCTTGTGACTTGGTTCTTAGATAAACTTAGAGTGGAACAACTTGTGGTTGATCGGACTCAACCACTCTTTTGGTACCTGTCGCCGGAGTTCCCCCCTGCGTTTCCCACCGAAAAACGTGACCCACCGACTCCCGATAGGCATATCGCGACAAGACATCGTCGCTGAGTCGGATTCCAAGCCCCGGTGCAGAAGGCGGCTGAATACAACCGTTTACGAGTCGCAGCGGCTCTTCGAGAAGGTCTTCTCGAAAGGGGCTGGAAAGCTGACAATACTCCGTAAAGGTCGAACTGGGGTTGGAGAGGGCAAAGTGCAGGTTAGCCATGAGCGATCCCGCCCCACCCCAGCTGTGACTGGCGATCTGCACGTGTTGGGAGTAGGCCAGAACTCCGATCATCTTGCATAAGCTCAGCCCCCCCGCAATCGTGGCGTCGGGTTGCAATACATCCACCGCCCTTTCCTGCAAGAACTCCCAAGCCTCTTCCAGACTGCTGACCCCCTCGCCTCCGGCTATGGAGTACGGAACCCGCGCTCGCAGCTCCCGATAGGCCCGCTTGTCTTCAATGGCAAAGGGCTCCTCCAACCATAGAGGACGATGAGGCGCCAGCTCGGCCGCTACATCCAGGACCGTGGCGGCAGACCAAGGACGAGGCGCACTGCCTTGTACGATGTCGACCATGATGTCGAAGTCGGGTCCCACTTCCTCGCGTAACTGCTTCATCAGTGAGCCGGCTCGGGACGAATCGATCAGGCGCCACTTGTAGGCCCCAAACCCGTTGGCCTGCGCCTGGCGGATCTCCCGAACCAGGACCTCGGCCGACTCCGAGCACCCGCCGCTGGCGTAGGTCCGCATGGAGGGATGACACAGCCCCCCCAGGAGTTGGTAGACAGGAACCTTGGTGGCCTTGCCCACCAGGTCATGCAGGGCAATATCGATCCCCGCAATCACGCTCTTGCCAAAACCATGGCGGTTCCAGAATTTGCTGACTGAGTTGATCTTCTGCCAGAGATACCCAATACGGAAGGGATCCTCGCCAATGAGATGCTTCTTGAGGTCCTCCACAACCGGCGGGATCATCTCCGGAACAAAGGCTCCGAAATAGACCTCACCCAGGCCGTGGAGCTTCTGGTCGGTCTGGATTCGCACGAAGGCGGCGTTCCAGCCTTCAATCGAGCCGCCATTCCAGCGCCACCGCTGTTCGCGCGGTAACACGTGGGACATCAAAAGGGTCTCAACCTCGATGATTCGCATGAAGGGTAGACTCCGTGTTCGGAAATTTAATCCATGATGGATTATGAGTTATGGACTTGTCAAGCACGATTTTACTAAAATGGATTAACACCCGCGGCTGATGGTGTTATCTTCGAATGGCGTGATTGGAAACGACTTTCTTCGAGGCAAGAAACTGCTATGGCCGCATTCCTGTTAGGGCATCCCAAATCAGACGAGGCCCAGCCCAAGCTGGTGAAGCCCATTCGTCTCACCGACCAGGTTTGCCAAATCATTAAGGAACAGATCTTCAATGGCACGCTACGGCCCGGGGACAGAGTGGTGGAGCAAAAAATCGCCAGGCAATTTGGGGTGGGTCAGAACGCCGTCAGAGAGGCTCTCATTGAGCTCTCGCATCTTGGATTTGTACGCCGGATTCCGAACACTGGGACCTATGTCACCAAGCTAACGCCGCAGGACGCCGAAAAAATTGCCCGAATTCGCGGTTCGCTCGAGGGTCTGGTGGTCGATCTCATTTCCGAGCGGATTGCACACCAGAACCTTAAGCTCGATCATGCCGACCAGCTCCTGTCAAAAATGAGGGAATCGGTCCAACGGGGCGACATGGTCGCCTTTTACGACTATGACTTGCAGTTTCACCGGACCCTTTGGAGTTTGTCAGACAACGAGTACCTGGCCCAGATGCTGGAACAGCTAGTGGCGCCCCTTTTTGCCTTCTTTATCATGATCAACCTTCACCCGGGCGCGAGAAGCACTCTCTTTCTGGAAGCGGTCTCCTATCACGAACGAGTCCTGCAGGCCCTCAACAGCCACTCCCCGGAAAAGGCGAGGCGCGCCTTGCAGCAGCTGCTTGGGCTCTCGCTTCGCCAGCAGAGAGACATTTTGCACGACGAACACGCCGACGTTCCTGAGTCCGGCGGCTCCAGTCGAACGTTCGAGAAAACGCGACGCAAAGCACGACCCTGACGAGCCGACGACAGTAGTCGGCAGCCGAGCTTGACGTTGGCTTTGCCGTTCTCCAAATCGCGTCTCCAGGTGAAGAGCAAGTTTGCCCCCAAGCCGGCGAGGGCTGCAAAGGGGAAGGCCCGAACAGGCCTCCCGGCGGATGGGTCTCACCTGGCCTCCGCGAGTAAGACCCCATGCGTGTTCTGGAACTCTATTGCGGAATCGGTGGCTTTGCTCAAGCGACGCAGGGGTTGACCACAACGGTGGCGGCCATCGACCAAAGTGCGGTGGCGCTGTCCGTCTACGCACACAACGCGCCGTCAGCACCCACGCTTTCCTGGAACTTAGAAAGGGTTGACGCCTCGGAACTGGCCAGGCTTGACGCCGACATGTGGTGGTTGTCTCCCCCCTGTCAGCCCTACACCGTGCGGGGGAGACGGCGAGACATCGAGGACGCTCGTGCTCGCAGCTTTGTGAACCTGATACGCGTTCTGCGCACCGTCCAGCCGCGCCTGCTGGGGCTGGAGAACGTGGTAGGCTTTCAATCCTCGCAGGCACGCCAGCTTCTCTTGGAGGCTCTGAGCCGGTCGGGCTATTCCATTCAGGAACGCACCCTGTGCCCCACAGAATTGGGAGTTCCCAATCGTCGTCCGCGCTATTACCTGTTCGCGGCGCTCGATGCTCTTCTCCAGCCATGGGAGACCGTACTCCAGGACACCTTCACGGGGCAGACTGGAACGGGAGGATCGCCGCACCAGCGACACCATGGGGGCCGGCTGTGTGATTACTTGGATGCCACACCCTCTCGAGATTTAATCGTTGATGCCAGCACGGTCTCTCGGTTTCATCCCGGATGGGACATCCTCGACACGCGCGACCCTGAGGCCTGCGCCACCTGTTTCACCTCTGCCTACGGGAAGTCGCTGATGCATTCCGGATCCTACCTTCGAGAGGGAGACCGGATCCGGCGCTTCTCTCCCGCCGAGATCCTTCGGCTGCTCCATTTTCCTGCGTCTTTTGCCTTTCCGGATTATGTTCCCCTGCGAAAACAGTGGCATCTCGCTGGCAACAGCCTTTCGGTCGCCGCGCTTCGCAAGGTATTGCGAGTGATTCCGGAGCTCAGAAACGGTGAAAGCGAGCCACCTTTTCTGAAGACGCCTTCGAGTTAGCCTTGCCCGGCAAAGAAACGCGAAGGCGTCGCGGGTGGTGGATCACTCCAGCGATTGGGACTACGTTTTTGCGTGCAGGCTGACCAAGACCGCGAGTGGACGCGAATCCGTGCGAATTAAGGAAAACCTGAGCGCGAGCGTCTCCCACAAGCAAAAGTCTTAACCGCCAAGGGCGCCAAGAACGCCAAGGACAGATTGTTGTTGTGGTGCCTTTGTTTCGATCACGCCTCAATCTAAAGCTCGGATTCTGCCTCCACTCATTCCTACCCGCCACAGCGTGAACAGGAAGCGTCTGCCAAGTCGTGAAGATTCGTACGCTTCTCGAACGGCCTGGTGGAGCGGGCGCTCCAGCGCACGCTTCTTCTTGAACGCACGACGGAGCGTGCGTTCCACCCGGGCCCTGAAGTGTCCCTTCTGCGATGGTGAGAAGTCCGGTCCTGTTGCGGGTGGAGGCTGTGGGCCGAGAAAAGTCTCCTCCTGAGATCAGGCGATGTAGACCGCAGTCCCAATTGGACGGACCTGCTAACCGCCCCGTGCCGCTCACGCGGCATGGGGTTGAGTCGCGTAGCGACCTGAACAAGCCTTCGGCTTGTCCACGTCGAAATCGAGTGAGTTGCTCGACGAAATACCGGAAGAGTCAAACGGCAAGCCGGCAGGCTTGCCAGATCTTAGCCGGTGGTGAAGCGCAGCGCCACCACCGGTTGGCAACGGCAATGTGACCCGCACCCCGGAGGGGTGCCAGGTGTAATCTGTCATGGGTTCTACCTCTCTCAGCCTTCATGACCATCCGGCGTTTAGCACCAAATAGGGGAAGTCCTGGCTGCAAGCCTGTTTCCCCTTGGCGTTCTTGGCGCCCTTGGCGGTCTAAGGTTCTTTGGTCGTGTCAACAGAGCGAAAGCAAACAGAGCGAAAGGAAGAGCGAGAGGGGCAGGTCTCAGCATTCAACAGAAGGGCTTGCAGAGAGCGTGGTTGTCCATCAGGACGTACTGTGGAGCCGAATTCGAAAACGATCCCCCCAACTCTCCAGCAAGGCCAGAAACTTTTGCCGGTCGACATCATCCCGGTAAATCTTCCTTCGCTCATTGCCCCGCGCGGACAGATGATACCCACTGCCGGGTCGCGTGAGTCGCAAGGGTCGTGCCGCGGAAATCAGCGTAGCGCCGCCTCGCTGCAATCCTCAACCAGAATGTCTAATGTTGAGACCTGACCCTACTTTCCCTATACTTTCCCTGTCCAGCCCCTTCAAAAGACTTCAGTTTTGGTAAAAAGAAGTTCTTCCAATTTCGTTGGGAGATGTTCAATATGCCAAACCATGTGAACTTGAACGACCCCGATACGCACGTCCGTCAGGGTACAACTGGAAGAATCCTATCTGCCAAGGACGCACGGCAGATGCAGTTTGGGCTTAGGTTCGCTTCTGACTCGGCTGAGCAACTCCTCTTAGCCTCCAATTTGGGAGGACTGGACTCGGCCTCTCCCGCGAGGATGGAACTCCAGGGTTCCATCCTTAATCCCGAGCAACGGAGGTCGGAAATGTCGGCACATCGATTGATTGCGCGGACCGGGTGGGTTTTCATAGCGTGGTTTTTCTGGAGTGAGGTTTTAGTGGGTATCGCAACGGCCCAGGTTGAGATGGTCACCAGGCGGCCGGTGATTCATGGAAAACACTATGCAGTGGCCTCCATGAAGCCGTTGGCTAGCCTGGTCGCCGAGCGCATTCTACATTCCGGCGGTAACGCCTTCGATGCGGCTGTGGCAGCCCAGGCAGTGCTTTCGCAGGTAGATGCCTCCAATAACGGCATTGGAAGCGACGCCGTCCTGCTGGTGTACGACTCGCGCCTGCGGAAGGTGTTCTCAGTGAATGCCGAAGGAACCGCTC
>JBFMEW010000014.1:0-168804 GCA_040753175.1 Acidobacteriota bacterium
GGGACACCGATCAGGCCACCGCCGCTCTGGTCCGCGACCTCAAACAACGTGGCATGCTGGATGAAACGCTGGTCATCTGGGGCGGCGAGTTCGGACGTACTCCGATGATTCAAGCCGGCGCCGGCGCCGACGGCCGCGACCACCATCCCAACGCCTTCACGATGTGGCTGGCGGGCGGCGGCATCAAGCCCGGATTGACCTACGGAGAAAGCGACGAGCTGGGATTCAACGCCGTCAAAGACAAGGTTCACGTGCACGACCTGCACGCCACCCTTCTGCATCTGCTGGGATTTGACCACACGAAACTGACCTACCGTTTCCAGGGCCGCGACTTCCGCCTTACCGACGTGCACGGAGAAGTAGTGAAGCCGCTCCTCGCATGACCGCCGTTCTGGCTCGGAGGCTCGTCCCAACCAGCGCTTGTGTGAGTCAGGCTGTGGTGTGGGTGCCTTCGACACCACTACAAGGGCTCTGTCCTCATTCTGTCCCGCCAGTTGCTCCTGTGACGCCCCAGCTTGCCCGGGAGATGGCCAATCTGTCATCATGCATTCGGGTGGCTGGCGAGCCGCCACGAAAACTCCCGCTGATCCCGAGGATGCCTCGCTACAACCGGTGCCCTCGATCATGACGCAGCCACCAAGCTGATAGTTGGCCCACCTAAGAAAGCCTGTTTCAAGACGAGGAGGTCTCATATGCAGCCTGCCGAGCAAACGCACAGCCCGAACCGGGTAACGTCTGGTCTGACCCGCAGATCCTTTGTCCAACTGGGAATGGGAGCGGCGGCCTTGGCTGCCTGGACGCCTGGGGAGGCAAAGCCCAGGCGGAAGTTGGAACCCCTCTCTCCAGGCATCAAGGTTTCTCTCCAGATTTCGACCGATGCACCTGAGGAGGACCTGCAGTTTGCCCAACAGCTTGGCGTGGAGTATGTGAACATTCCGACAGGAGGCGACTCCGCGACTCTGGACAACTTTGTGCACCTGAAGTCGCGAGTGGAGAAGGCTGGGCTGAAAGTTTGGAACATCGGCAACAGCAACGTCCACAACATGCCGGAAGTAACCCTGAATCTGCCTGGGCGGGACGAAAAGATTGAAGAATACAAGACCTATTTGCGCAATCTGGCGAAGGCGGGCATCTTCTACACCACTTACGCACACATGGGCAACGGAATCTGGAGCTCGGAGCGGGAGACAACCCGCGGTGGTGCTCCGGCCCGGGCCTTTCGTATGGAAACGGCCAAGGGCTACTGGGGAGACCAGGTATTTGAAGGTTCTCTGACTCACGGACGGAAATTTTCCGAGCAAGAGCTCTGGGAGAACTACACCTACTTCATCAAACAGGTGGTTCCCCTAGCCGAGGAATTGGGCATCCGCATCGGCATTCATCCCGACGATCCGCCCGTCCCGGAGTTGGGTGGCGTGCCTCGCTGTATTTTCGGTCATTTCGACGGTTACGTTCGAGCCCTCGAACTCGCCAACAGCCCCAATATTGGGGTCTGCCTGTGTTGCGGAACCTGGATGGAGGGGGGTAAAGGGATGGGGAAGGATGTCTTCGAAGCCATCCGGGCTTTTGCCAAGATGGGGAAACTGTGGAAGATCCACTTCCGAAACACGAGCGCGCCCATCCCCTACTTCGTGGAGACCTTCGTGGACAACGGGTACACGGACATGTACAAGGTCATGAAGACACTGCACGAAGTGGACTTCCGGGGCGCTTTGATCGCCGACCACGTGCCTGAAATGGTGGGAGGAGGCAAAGTGGGTTGGGCTTACAGCATTGGGTACATCAAGGCACTGTTAGCCTCGGTGAAGGCCCAGTCTGGAAGGGTCTGAGAGGTCCGCCGGTGGTTCAAGACGAGATTTGACTGGGCTCGCTGGGTTTAATGGAATCAAAGCGACCGATTTGCTAAGGAGGGAATCTTATGAAAGCTTTCATCGAGGACTGGAGCCGAAGGCGGTTTCTGAACGGCGTGGGACTGTCTTCTCTTTTCGGAGCCGGCCTGGCGGAGAGATTGCTGGCTGCCGCAAACCATCGCACCGTGGAGAAGAGTGCCAGACAGGCGCGCCAACAGATCTACAAGGATCTCGGCCTTCGGCCGTTTATCAACGCCGCCGGCACTTACACGACCTTGAGCGCCTGCCTCATGCCGCGCGAGGTCGTGGCGGCCATGGAGGAGGCCGCCAGGCAGCACGTTTCGATCCCAGAACTGCAGCAAGCCGCCGGCCAGCGCATTGCAGAACTGGTGGGAGCCGAGGCTGCGCTGGTGACCTCCGGCTGCGCCATGGCCCTGACTTTGGCCACGGCCGCCTGCGTTTGCGGAAACGATCAGGAAAAGATACGGCGTGTCCCCGACACCGCCGGGATGAAATACGAGGTGATTTTTCAGAAGACTCATCGTTTCGCTTACGACCACGCCATCCGCAACGTGGGGGTGAAGATCGTGGAAGTCGAGACTCGGGAAGAACTGGCCTCGGCCATCAACGACCGAACAGCCATGCTGTTCTTCCTGAACTTTGCCGGCCCCAAAGGCCAGATCCCACGCCAGGAGTTCGCAGAGATTGCCCGAAAAGCGGGCATTCCGTCGCTGATCGATGCCGCAGCCGATGTGCCTCCTGCCGGAAATCTCGGAGCGTACCTCAAGATGGGCTACGACTTGGTGGCCTTCAGTGGCGGAAAAGGCCTCCGCGGCCCGCAGTGTTCCGGCCTCTTGCTGGGACGCAAAGACTTGATTGAAGCGGCATTTCTCAATGGTTCGCCCCATTCCGATTCGGTCGGCAGGGGCGGAAAAGTCGGCAAAGAGGAGATTGTGGGGTTGATGACGGCGGTGGAATTGTACGTGAAGAAAGACCACCAGGCTGAATGGAAGGAGTGGGAACGCCGAATCAGCGTCATTGAGAAAGCTGTATCGGGGATGAAGGATATCGAAACCGAGCGTTTTATTCCGGAGATTGCCAATGCCGTGCCCCATCTGGCCATCAAGTGGGACCCGGCCCGGCTGAGGATCAGCAAGGAGGAGTTTGTCCAAGCTTTGCGAGAAGGAGAACCCAGAATTGAGGTGCGGCCCAGTTCCGAAAAGGAGCCGCGCCTCGAAATCGCAGTTTGGATGATGCAGACTGGAGAAGAACGGACCGTGGCGTCGCGTTGCGCCCAGATCCTGAAAGGAGCTGTGCGGGCTGCCTGAGGATTGTGACCGGTCTCCCGGCGAATCGGCGGGACCCCGAGCGGGCATGCGATGTCCCGACCTGGAGTGGGCGTTCCTTCGGAGACTACCCCGAACGCAACCGTGGCTTAGTTCGATTTCTGGCCGAAGTGTAAGACGGTGTCAACAATGCTAATCTCAACGCGTCGGTTGCGGGCGCGCGCCTCGGCGGTTTTTGCTTCCACTAGAGGACTCTTCTTGCCGTAAGCTTTGGTGTCGATAATCTCCGAATCGATACCCGCCTCGACCAGGTAATTGCGAACGGCCTGGGCGCGCCGGGCGGAGAGTTCCTCATTGTAGGCCTCGGATCCGATGTCGTCGGTGTGGCCATAAACGGTGAGGCGGTATCCTTTGGACGTCAGGAGAATGCCAGCAATCCGGCTCAAGAGTTCGCGATTCTGGGGCAACAGATCGGCTTTGTCGAACTCGAACTGAACGGCGTTGCTGTCCAGGTTCATGACCAGGCCGATAGCCGTTCGGCGCGTTTCGGCAATGCGTCCCAGAGCCTCCTGCAGGCGGTTCAGTTCCTCTTCTCGCTCGTTGCGAATCCGGCGGGCTTCGGCCAGTGCTTGTTCCTTTTCCTGGTGCGCGACGTCGGCCCGCTGACTGGCATCCTGGGCCTGCTCGCGCGCCTGACGGGTCTCCGCTTCCGCCAACTCCCGGGCACTTTCGGCTTCTTGGCGGGCTATGGAGGCCTGGCGGGCGCTGTTTTCCGCTGCCTCTGCCCGGGACAGGGCCGCTGCTGTCTTTTCCGAGATTTCTCCCATTTGTTGCCGAACCGACGAGATCTCCTTCTGGGCCTCGCGGTTCCAGCGATAGCTGAAATAAAAAGAAGCCGCCACGCCTACGCCCAGCAAGAGCAGAAGCAGCCAGCGGAGTGTCGACGTTTGCGGCCGCGGCTCGATTCCTCTGGGTGGTGTTTCGGAGCCAAGAGGACCTCGTGTCTGGGACATGAATCTTCCTCCTCATCAAATTGCGTTGCCGAAGTGACGGCGCGCCCATCCATCATACCCCAGTCAATGGTTTGAGATGAGGGATCTACCTGGGCAAGTGCCTCAACCCCGGGAAAGGCAATGGGACAGGTGTTGTCAGTAAACTTGGGAAGAGATGTTACTTTCCCTCTTCGGGGATGCAGAATATTCTTGCATCAGGGCAGCAATGCCGCGCATGGGAGGCGAGCGATGTTCAAGCGGATAGTGGTAATGTTGGTGGTGTTGAGTGTGGATGCCTGGGCTGCTGACACGGCCACAACGGTTCGGGAGAGGAACCAACAGTATGGCGAGGCGCTGGAAAGATACCTGCGCCATCATCTTGTCGATCAATATCCCGACCGGGCCGCGCGCCTGTGGCACCGCTCGTACGACAGCGTTGAGGCCTTTCTGAGAAGTGTCGAGCCCAATCGCGAACGCTACCGTCGCTTCCTGGCTGTTCCCGAGTTGACACCCTCCGGTTCCGCTGAACGCAAGGCATTTCCGGCAATTTCGGATCTTCAGGCAGAATGGATTCGAATTCCTCTGGGTGGAGTGGACGCTGAGGGATTGCTGGTGATACCGACCTCGGCTACCGGCCCTGTTCCGCTTGTCATTGCGCAGCACGGAATCGACAGCTTCCCAGAAAAGGTCTTCGGTCTGGAGGACGAACGCAATCTCTATCACGATTACGGGCACGCGCTGGTCAGGGCCGGTTTTGCCGTCCTGGCGCCCTTGAACCTTTCCTCCGTTGAGAAGCGCAACCGAATAGAACGCCTGACGCGCCTGGCTGGCGCCACGCTGCCCGGGCTCGAATTTCGAAGAATGCAGTTGTTGTTGGATGAGGCCGTGAAAGACCAACGAATCGATTCCGAACGAATCGGGTTCTGGGGAATCAGTTTGGGCGGCATGGCAGGCATGTTCTGGACGCCCCTTGAACCCCGCATTCAATGCGCGATTGTCACTGCCTGGTTTAACCACCGGCGGAACAAGATGGCGGTACCGGACGCTCGTTACTCGTGCTTCCTGGAGACGGAGGAAGACCATGCTTTCTTCGACGGTTGGCTGACCGAATTTACCGACAGCGACGTGGCCAGTTTGGTTTGCCCCCGCCCCCTGCTGATCCAGCACGGTAAGGCTGACCGGATCGCCTGGTGGCCGCAGGTGGAAGAGGAGTTCGCGGAGGCCCGGAGGCACTATGAGATGCTTGGGCTTGTGGAGCGTATCGAACTGGACCTCCACGATGGCGGTCACGAGATCCGCCTGGAGAGTGGTCTGAGTTTCCTCCGTCGTTGGTTGAAGCAGGACCGTGCTCAGTAGAGAATGTCAATGAGGCGATTGCCAGGATGGCCCGGGGCTTCCCTCAAGGATTCACAGTCACCCTGGACTCAGTCGACTCAACTGTGTCCTGCTGCCGCACGCTGGACTGGTCTGCGTGACCACTCCCAGCACGTTCTAGAACCGTGAAACTGGTCTCATTGGTCCGCCATTTCATCGATCGTCATCAAGAACAGCTCTGGTGGATTCACAGTGCCTATGCGCTGCTGTTCGGGATCGGAGTCATGTGGCTGGGAAGCCGAAGCTTTGTGTTTCTTCGGCTGGCATTCTTTTACGTCCTGTTTATCTGGTTGTCGAGTCTGGGGCTTCCCAGGCTGGTGCGCAGCACCCTCTTGAGTCCGGTTTGGCAACATCGGGCCCGGTTGCTCCTCAACTATTTGAATCGTAATTTTTATCAGCAGGTGTTGTTCTTCATCCTTCCCGTGTACGCGGCCAGTTCCACTCTCTGGTCCCGGAATTTTCTGTTTGTTGTTTTGCTGGCGCTTTCGGCGGTGGTGTCCACCCTGGACGTCGTCTATGACCGCCACTTGACCGTTCGAAGAAGTCTGATTGCCTCTTTTTTCGCCTTCAACCTTTTTGCCTGCGTGAACGTGATTCTTCCGGCTATTTGGGGCGTAAGCAACACTTTCACCATGAAACTGAGCGCGGTGCTCGCGGTGATGGGATTCCTGACGCTGTACGCAACTCACTCCGAAATGCAGCGCCGCGAGGTCCAGCGGGCCATCGCCATCAGCGCACTGTTTCTCTTCGCTCTGGTATGGAAGGGCGCTTCATTCGTTCCGCCGGCCCCCCTGCGCCTTGTCAGCGTCCAGTTCGGCACCGGTTTCAACCGGGAGGCGATGCAGATCCCTTCGCCTCTCTCCACAGTACCGGCAGAGGTCAGCACGCCGCTTGTCGGTCTGACCGCAATCTATGCTCCGCTGGGATTGAGCGAGCAGGTGGGGCACCGCTGGTACGTGGACGGCAAGCTGGTATTCGTTTCACCCTACTACTGGGTGAGTGGCGGGAGGGAAAGGGGATTTCGCCTTTGGACGCAGCTTCCGGCCCAGAACCTTCCTGCCAAAAAGAGTGTGCGTCTCGACGTGTTGACGACGGGAGGACAGTTGATCGGCAGGCGCTGCCTTCAACCCGGCTAGCCCGGCACTCGGCTAGATGTCTTGGACGGTCACGGAACTCCGAGTGGAGACACTTCGGTTCACGGCTTCGGTGAACTGCATGTACTTCAAGCCATCTTCGAAAGTGGTAAGCTGCACGCGCTCTTGACCTCGAACGGCGTTGACAAACTCTTCTTCCACCCGCCAGCCTCCAGCCAGCTCGGTGGAGATGGCGATTTCCTTCAGTTCCGGCTCCCCCCTGCGGGCTCCGAGCAGGCTTTCACCCGCAAGCTTGAAGCGCAAAGTGCCTTCCGTCCCGTACAACCAAACTTCAGGGGCCGGTGAGAAACCCGTCACCCCACTGAACTGGAAGCGGGCTTGGGCGCCGCATACCATCGAAGCCAGAATGTCGACGTGGTCGGGCACGGCAATTGATCGCAGTCGCCCCGTTGCGTCCCTTCGGCTTCTCACGACGGTTTGGGCTGTCGCCATGACGTTTTGGGCCTCGCCTACCCATCTGACGATGGCTTCATACCAAATCCCCATGGTGAGGATGTTCAGGCCGCTCAAATCACGATCCTGCCGCCAATGCAAAGGTGCGTTCCGGTCCACGAGGTCTGGACTATTGGCGCGCACATCCAGCGCCAGCAAAGTTCCGAGGTACCCCTCGGCCAGGAGCTTTTGGACGGTTCGATCCACCTTAAGGGTGAAGGGAGAGGGCACCACCTGTGTCATGAGATGGGGCCGCTGCCTGGAGCGCTCCAGCATCAACCGTGCCTCCCCGGCATTCATCGCCATCCTGGCCTCGGTGAGCACGTGTTTGCCGGCATCCAGTGCCGTCAAGGTTACCGGGCAGTGAAGGTAAGGCCAGGTACCAATCAGGACCGCATCGATTTCTGGGGACTCCACCAGCTCCCGCCAGTTCCGGAACACCTTGGGGATCCCCAGGTCAGCGGCCGCCCGAGTGGAGGATTCCACAGTGCGATTGCAGACACCGACGATCTCCACGTTCTTTTGAGCCCGAAGGCGAGGCACATGCCGGGCTTTGGTATTGGCTCCCGCTCCGACAATTCCGATGCGAAGAACATCCGCCATGGTTCGTCACCCCGTTTCTAAAATACCGTGCCATTAAACCCGAAATCCCAGAGCGACTCAAGCCGGCAGGCGGCCAACCAAGACAATCTAGAGACACCGTTTTCCAAGTCGGTTATCATGGGCGCCACGCCGGGAGCGTGCGGCGTCGGCAAGCGCCGGAAACGACTTCGAAACTTGTGGAGCCTAACACCGTGATCGTCATTGATGCCCATCTCGATCTGGCTTGGAATGCTGTCAGTTGGAACCGTGATCTCAGGCTGGCCGTTTCCGAGATACGAGCTTCGGAACAGGGAATGGATGGACCGGGCCGGGGCCGGAACACGGTGTCGTTCGATGCTTTGCGCAGAGGCGAAGTGGCCGTCTGTCTGGCAACGGTCCTGGCTCGCGCCAACCCAAAGGGCAAGGGCGCCTTTTTGGACTATCGTAACCAAGAAATTGCCTACGCCGTAGCCCAGGGGCAGTTGTCCTACTACCGGATCTGCGAAGGTCTCAAGTACCTGCGCATGATAACGGACTGGCCTTCATTGCATGCCCATGTGGAGGCCTGGGAGGCCACCCAGGGGAAGAACCTCCCTCTCGGTTTCATCCTGAGCATGGAAGGGGCGGACCCGATCGTTTTTCCCAGGCAAGCCGAGGATTGGTGGCAGCACGGTCTCCGCGTCGTGGGATTGGCCCACTACGGCCCCAGCGCCTACGCGGTTGGAACGGGAGATACGGGGGGACTAACGTCCAAAGGACGTGACCTTCTGCGCGTTCTGAACTCGCTCGGCATGATTCTGGACGCAACGCATCTCTCGGACCAGAGCTTCTGGGAGGCCCTGGAGATTTTCAAGGGTCCGGTTCTCGCCAGTCACAACAATTGCCGTGCCCTGGTCCCGGGAGACAGACAGTTTTCGGACGAGCAGATTCGCGAATTGATTCGCCGAGATGCCGTCATTGGAGCAGCGTTCGATTGCTGGATGCTGTCTCCGACTTGGGTCGCCAAGAAGAGTTCTCCCTCCGAGGTCGGCTTGCGTCACGTGGTGGACCACATTGACCATGTATGTCAGTTGGCTGGCAACAGCCTTCACGCCGCCATTGGCAGTGACTTGGATGGCGGCTTCGGCAGGGAGCAGAGCCCGGGCGACCTCGACACGATTGCCGACTTGCAGCGGCTGCCTCAACTGCTCGGTGAACGGGGATACAGGGACAGCGACGTCGAAGCCATCCTTCACGGAAACTGGCTTCGCTTCTTCAAGAATGCATGGAAGGGGTGAACCAGGACCGTAACCCACAAGATGCAGAACTGACTCCGCGCAGAATTCCAGACGGACGGGGAGAAGCTGGGTTTCAAAGAAGTTGTGTGAATCGACTTGGGCTGCTGGATTGCGGCTGAAAGGGGAATCTGACCATGATTGGAATGATCGTGCTTTCTGCTCTGCTATCGGGTGCTCTACCTCAGCAGGGTCAGGCCAAGATGCGCATCATTGCATTTGGCGCCCACCCGGACGACTGCGACCTCAAGGCTGGAGGTCTGGCGGCCAAGTATGCTGCCGCCGGTCACCAGGTGAAGTTCGTTTCTTTGACCAACGGCAACGCCGGTCACCATGAGCAGGGTGGCGGGATGTTGGCAGTACGGCGACGAGCCGAAGCCATCGAGGCCGGAAGACGCATCGGAATCGAATACGAGGTGTTGGACAACGACGATGGGAAGCTGTTGCCGACGCTGGAGGCTCGTGAACAGGTCATTCGCCTCATTCGGGGATGGAACGCCGACATCGTACTCGCACCCCGCCCCAACGACTACCACCCGGACCACCGCTATACCGGCATCCTGGTTCAGGATGCCTCCTATATGGTTACGGTGCCCAACCTGGTGTCCGATGCTCCGGCGCTGCGCAAGAACCCGGTCTTTCTATATTTTTCCGATCGTTTCAAACGACCGCAGCCCTTTCGCCCCGACATCGTCGTGGCCGTAGACGACGTCATTCAAAAGAAGATCGACATGCTGGACGCTCACGTTTCGCAGTTCTACGAATGGTTGGCCTGGCATGAAGGAAAACTCAACGAGGTGCCCAAGGATCCGGCTGCCCGCAAGGAGTGGCTTCGCAGCCAACGGCCAAGCCAAGTGGCTCCGGAATGGCAAGCGGCTCTCGAGAAGTGGTATGGCGCCGAGGCGGCCCGGATTCAAAACGCCGAAGCCTTCGAAGTGACGGAATATGGCCGTCAGCCTACGGATGAGGAGCTCCGGCGTTTGTTCCCTTTTTTCCCAGGAAAATAGCTTCTGGTCCAGCCAAAATGGTCCCTCCCCTCCCGGCTAACCCCGTCAGCAGCGATTTGCCGCCCAGTGGATTGTGAGCAGGAAACGTGCCGTGCCTCACATCGTGGTCGGCTTGAAGTGTGCTATCCGATTCACGCATACACTGCCACCCGTTCGTCACCTTGATCTCGACTAGCTGTGAAGAAGTGTTAAACTAGTTTGCAACAAGGGTCGTCCCAGACGGACTAACGACGAGTCGCCTGACGAGTGAGGCATCGGCCTTTGGACGACCGGGAGGAAGGGAGGTAAGCATGGGCGCAAGATTTCTCGATCGCATTAAAGGATGGTTAGACAAATCTGTGGGAGAACCGCCGCAGATCGAGTTTGAACGCGTTCAGTATCCCATGCCGGAGTCCCAAGAATACGATCTCTACCATCTCGATCCCCTCTCCAAAAGACGGGTCACCATTTGTAACCTCTTTGCCAATCACCGCAAGTCGATTCCTGAAATTGTTTCGATTCTGGAAACGAGCCCCAAGCTGGTGATCGATACTCTGCTTGAGAACAAATTGGTCAAGGATCGGAGAAGGAGCCCGCGCCCGCGGACTCCCGCACCGGAAGAGTTGAAGGGCCTCCGTTTGTAGTTGTCTTTTCGGAATCTTCTTTGTTCACAGCCTGCCTCGCACGACCTTCCTCTCGCCGGCAGGGCACCCAACTCGCCACTGGTTTTGCACCCCTTGTTCAGAGACAACAATCCTGTTAAGCAGAGTGCTTCGGTCGTGAATGCTCAGCCCATTTCAAATACGCTAAACTAGAAGGGCCAAACAGGAAGGTTTATTGGTCTTTACGAGGAGGACATCGTGGCTGAAAAGAAAATCATCGCTGTGACGGGTGCGACCGGAGCGCAGGGGGGAGGCCTGGTTCGCGCGATATTAAACGACGCAAACAGTCCCTTCGCCGTACGTGCCTTGACGCGGAAGGCCGATTCTCCCAAAGCCAAAGAGTTGGCCCGGTTAGGGGTGGAGGTCGTGGTGGCCGACGTGGATGATCTCGAAAGTCTGAAGGCGGCTTTCGAGGGAGCATACGGCGCCTATTGCGTTACGTTCTTCTGGGAGCATTACACACCTGAAAAGGAACTGGCCCAAGCCAACACCATGGCACAGGCTGCCAAAGCGAAAGGGCTGTCGCACGTCATCTGGTCCACACTCGAGGATACGCGCAAATGGGTTCCTCTCGATGACAAACGCCTCCCGACCTTGATGGGCAAATACAAAGTGCCTCACTTCGACGCCAAGGGGGAGGCGGACCAGATCTTCAAAGATCTCGGCGTTCCGACCACGTTTCTGTTGACATCCTTCTACTGGGACAACTTCATTCATTTCGGTATGGGACCCCAAAAGGGGCCGGACGGCAAGCTGGCCATCACCCTCCCCATGGGGGACAAAAAACTGCCCGGCATTGCGGCCGAGGATATCGGAAAGTGCGCCTATGGAATTCTCAAGAAGGGCCGTGAACTGATTGGGAAAACCGTGGGCATCTCCGGTGAGCATTTAACCGGTGCTGAAATGGCGGCCGCACTGAGCAAGGCTCTCGGCCAAGCGGTGCGCTACAACGCGATTTCTCCGGAAGCCTACCGTGGTCTGGGCTTTCCCGGGGCGGATGATCTCGGCAACATGTTTCAGTTCAAGCGCGATTTCGAATCGTCTTTCTGCGGGGTTCGCAATCCCGAGGTGGCTCGAGCCTTGAATTCCGAGCTGCAGACCTTCGAACGTTGGCTGGCTCAAAACAAGAACCGTATTCCGCTGGAGTAGATCCCTGAGTTTCGGACCGGCACCTGCGATCAGGTTGGGTCGGTCGCCGTCCGGCCCGAATGAAGGACTCTCCCGATTCGGAAGCCTGGTTGACGCCAGACCAGGCTTCGTTCACAAAACCGACCGCTGGCTGCCTAGTTCTGAGGCTTCGAGGCAGGGCAGCCAGTGATCTCCCTCGAAATCCTGTTCGCTTGGGTTTTCCAAAAGAGTCGAGACCGTGGGCTGGCAACTGAAAGCGCTGAGAGTGGTTCTTTTGGCCGGGTGGCCGCTCTATACTGCGGCCGATCACAAGCTTCCAGTGGAGGAGATGGCATCGCTCCAGACGGAGGTGCTGCCGGAGGCTTCTCGAGAGGTCGCGCCTCAAGCCCTGGCCGACAGTCTGAGGAGGGGGATTGAGGCTGCCAATCGCCGTTCCTCAGCGGCCTGGCAGGGGATTTCTCGGCGGTCCGACTGGGAGACTTTCGCGGCCCACAGGCTGGAGCGGCTCCGCGCTTCCCTGGGAGAATTCCCTCCACCTCCTGGCCGGCTGCCGGTGCACACCACTCGAATTCTTGCCGGAGAGGGCTACCAAATAGAGAATCTGGTGTTCGAGAGCCGCCCCGGCCTCTGGGTGACCGCCAATCTCTACCTGCCGGATCCCGTGCCCGATCGGATGCCCGGGATCCTGCTCTGTCACAGTCATCACAACCCCAAGGAGCAAGGAGAGCTGCAGGACATGGGGATGACCTGGGCGCGGCGAGGATGCCTGGTGTTGGTGATGGATCAGTTGGGTCACGGGGAACGGCGTCAACATCCTTTCCGCACGGAAGCAGACTATCCGGACCCGTTCCCGGTGAATCGACAGGATTACTATTTCCGCTACAACACCGGAATCCAGCTGCACGTGATCGGCGACAGCTTGATGGGATGGATGGTCTGGGATCTTTCGCGAGGAGTCGACCTGTTGCTGTCGCGTCGGGGAATCGATCCAGACAAGATCATTGTGATGGGCTCGGTGGCAGGCGGCGGTGACCCGGCCGCCGTCACGGCGGCGTTGGATCCACGCATCGCCGCCGCGGTTCCCTTCAACTTTGGAGGACCGCAGCCTGAAGATCCTTATCCGTTGAAGGACAACCCTGAGGAATCGTTCAACTTCTCCGGAAGCGGCAGCTGGGAGTCCACGCGCAACCTGCGACGCTCATGCCGGGATGGCTTCCTGCCGTGGGTGATCGTGGGGGCCGTGGCTCCCCGCCGACTGATCTATGCCCATGAATTCAGCTGGGACCAGCTGCACGATCCCGTTTGGATGCGGCTGCAGAGGATCTATGGCGATTTCTACGGCCAGACAGATCGACTCGACTACACGCATGGTTTCGGCGTTCTGAAGGATCGTCCGCCGCAGGCCTCGCACTGCAACAACATCGGCCCGATTCACCGGCAACGGATTCACCAGGCCCTCCGCCGCTGGTTCGGCATCTCTGAAAATCCGCCGGAATACTCCAATCGACGCTCGCGGGAAGAGCTGACGGCAATGACTGAGGAAGTGGCCCGGCACCTGAATCCCAAACCGTTGCACGAAATCGCTTCGGCTTTGGCGCGGCAGAGACTGGCGCGGGTTCGCGCAACATTGGCTGAGCTGTCTCCCACCCGACAAGAAGAGCAGCTTCGCAGGATGTGGGAAGATCGCCTGGGCGAAGTACTTCCGGATGCAGCTCCCGCTGTTCTAATGGCGAAGCCAGAGGAGCGCCAGGCCGGTCTCCTTCGGGTTGAGCGGGTTTTGCTGGAGGTAGAACCGCATCTCACTGTTCCGCTACTGTTGTTGCGATACGGGGCCTCCGGAGAACGCAGGCCGGTCGTTATAGCGGTGGCCCAGGCCGGCAAGGCTCGGTTCCTCAAGGAGCGCAGCCAAGCCGTGGCAGCGCTCTTGGAGGGCGGCGCGATGGTGTGCTTGCCTGACCTGCGGGGAACCGGTGAGATGGCTCGGGGGAACTCCCGCGGGCGGACAGGGTCCGACACGGCCCTGTCATCGAGTGAACTGATGCTGGGCGGCACGCTGCTGGGAGCCCGCCTGCGAGATCTCAGAAGTGTGGTGCGCTACCTGAATTCCCGCAGCGACGTGGCTCGCCGTCGTTTGGCTGTCTGGGGAGAGTCATTGGTGCCGCCGGCATCGGATTCCACAGCGGCAGTTCCGCTGGGCCTTGCCGAGGAGCCGGTCTCCTCTGAACCCGGAGGCCCACTTCTGGCTTTGTTCCTGGCTCTCTACGAAAAGAACGGTCAGGCCGTCTATGCCCGCGGTGGCTTGATCTCGTTCGATTCGCTCCTGGCCAGTCCATTTCTCTCCGTACCACACGATGTCGTGATCCCCGGTGCTTTGACGGCGGGAGACCTGAGCGACATTGCCGCCGCCCTTGCTCCGCGATCCCTGGCCCTGACTGGGATGGTGGACGGACAAAACCGGCCGATCCGTCAGAACGACCTCGACTCGACTTACCAGTCCGCACAACGGGCCTATCGAAATGCCTCCGCCGCCGATCGGCTCATGCTGGCTGCCCGAGTGGACCACTCTTTTTCGGAGGCCCGATGGCTGCTGGCCGCACTTGGCCACGCCGGAAGATGACAGGGCAAATTAAAGGCCGGCAGTTGGTTCCGAAGCCAGCCGAAGTGAGAGGCGACCAGGGAAACGCGGTTCGCATGCGATGAGGGACTGCCGGCGGGCCCATTCTCTTGGACAGGAGGCGTGGTGCTCGCCACGAACGGTTTTGGTCGGCTTGAATCACTGGCGCTTGACTGGCGGCACCCATCCTTCGGGCGCTTCAAGCCAGACTTCGTCCGGACTTGCCGGATCAGCCTGGTCGCGTCCCAGGCGTTCAGCATCGATTTGAGCAAGGACAAAATTCTCCGGCGCCACCGGAAGCCCCGCCAGGCGGCGCAGCAGTGCCAACTGTCCTGCATGAGTCATTGCATCCGAGAACGGTCCTTGTAGTAAACGCTCTGGAGTTGCGCCTTCCAGCGGAGTTCCTGATTCCAGATGATCTGCCAAATCCTGGAGCATTGTGTGGAACCGATCGATCTCCTCGTCGAACGAGGGCAATGGATCGGCTCGATATTTTCCGCCCACGAAAAAGGTCCGTGCGTAGCCGAGGACACTCGTCATATGGCGAACCAGTTCAGCAGGCGTCCGGACTCCATGCCCGGCACTGAAAGAACCGAACTCAACCGGTGCGCCTCGCAAGGCCTTCTGGGTGCGGTAGGCGAGCGCCGCCAGAAAATGCCGTAGAAGCCTTCGCTTATCGTCCATGATTCGTTCACTCCTCGTTGGCATAACGATCAAGTTGAGCCACGCGGCACAGCCGCGGTCGCTCTGACCGGTGGTGCGGGCGCTCCGGCACACGCTCAATGAATGCGCGACGGAGCGCGCGTTCCACCGCTCACATCGCGCCGCCTGGTGGAGCAAGGCGGGCTTTGCGACAGAAATGAGCTAGGAAATGCTTCGCTATTGACACTGGATGACCATCATGTCGTTCCATCGCTTAGGGTCTTGACGATCGCGCTCAGGGTATTCCAGCTGCGCGTGGTGGCCGGCGCCCCAAAGATCCGATCGAGCATGCCCAAGTAGGTAATGACCTTCATGTGGCGTCGGTACAGACCGAAGACGAACCGGCCGTCGCGCCCGAGAACCTTCAGCAGCCACTCGCGACGGGAAGGAAAACTCATGGGCAAGGGCGGCGCCGACCGGGGAAGTCGAGACAAAACGCTCACAAAGCGGACGATGTCGGGTCGCACCGGACAGCCTTTAAAAAAGTCATGAGACAGCAACCTGATGATCTCCCGACCCTGGCAGATCATGATCTCGGCTTCGAACGGGAGCAGGCTTGCGATTTCAACGCGCAGTTGTGCGCGGCCCACTGGCTGCCGGATGACCAGGGTCCCGGTCGCACCGATGTTGACGGCATCGAGATGCTTCAGTCGTTCGGCGAGCGCAGTGGGTCGGAAAGCTCTGTGCCCTCCGACGTTGAGGCCCCTCAAGAGAACCACGAGTGCCACGAGTCACCTCCCGCTCCCAACGCCACATCCAAGATCTAGCTGATCACGATTTTTTGACCCAGCGTTACAAAGGCCTCCTCGACTCCTTGGCCGGTCTTGGCGCTGGTCTCAATGACGGTCCAACCTCGGCCTGCAAGGCGAGCGAACGTCGCCTCGTCCAGGTCCCACTCCTCCCGTAGATCAGACTTATTTAAGGCCAATACGAAAGGAACTGGACCGAGGACCCGTTCCGTCTCTTCCTGCAGAGCCGCCGCGGTATCGAGAGTGGCGCGACGGGTTCTGTCCACGACCAGCAGATAGCCTGCTGAGCCCCGGAGATAAGACATCCGAACCTTCTGAAACTCGTCCTCGCCATGCAGGTCCCACAGGATCAGACTCATTTCCCGCCCCGCCACCTGGATCAACTTTTTGTCGACTTTGACACCAACGGTTGTCAGGTATCGCTCAGGAAAAATGCTGTGGACGAAACGGGATACCAAGCTGGTTTTTCCCACCGCGAAAGCACCAAGCATGCAGATCTTTTTCTGGATCATGGAGGACCAAGTCGAGGTGCTGCTCCTCAGTTCGACGTCAAGGGAGGATTGATCTCAACGCGAAAATCAACCCTGCGATTGTCGCCCGACACCCCACCAAGAGGCTCCGCGGTCCCCACGCTTCGGGCCGAAAGGTGCGTGTGGCTGATGCCGTGTGAGACCAGAGCTCTTAAAATCGCTTCCGCACGCTTCCGTCCGAGTTCCCGGTTGGCTTGCTCCGATCCCGTGCGGTCGGCGTGGCCCACCGCTTCAACCCGAACGTTCAGTCCGAGCGACGCGGCTGCCCTTAAGAGCTGCCGGATTTCCGTCGCGATCTGGAGCAGGAGCCGGTCCTGCCCGGTTGCCAGACGCAAGCTGCCCAGCCCAAAAGGAACTTTAAACGCCTCAACTCGTCCCTTGAGGGACTTCAGCCGGTCGAGTTCCACATCAAACAAGCCATCTGTCTGGAACTGGCTAACGCCCGGAACCAGTCCCGCAAGCCTCTTGCTCTCACGGATCCACTCTCCCGTGGCCAAGCCCCTGGCCCGTAAGGCGCCTTTTTCAAAACTGAGAATTACTGTCTCTGGGGGATCGAGCAGCGCTTTAGCTCTGGCCAGAACGAACGGGGATGCTCCCGATTGATAGGACTCCCAGCGCCCCACAAACCGGTTGGGGTCGATTTGTTTCTCTTCCAAAATGCGGCTTGGCTCCACCGCCAGGGGATCGCGTAGGCCCGAGATCAAATACTTCCCTCCGCCTCGTTCCGCCGCGGTGATGACGTATCCAGGCTCGGCACGGAATCGGTCCACTAGCGCATTCCAACGCTGGTAGTTGCGCAGGCTGATAAAAGCCCAGAACCCAAGGGCGGCTAACATCAAACAAGCCAAAACCAGCAGTGGCACAGGAAATGACGGACTCTTCTGGGAAGCAAATTGAGACTGGAGACAAGACTCAAGATGGGGACGGGTGCCTTCGAAAGCGGATGCATCACCCCGAAACCCTTCCAACTCCTGGCGCTGCTCGCGGTGAATGGCCTCGATGGTATCCTGAAAAATCGATCTGATATCCTGAGACACTTTTCCGCGGATCACCCCAACCAAAAACGCTTGCGGTCCAGGTTCCACCCAAACCGATAGTTCTCCCACCTGCATCGTTTCCAGGATGTCCCCTTCTTCCAGACTGAATGAATGGTGAACAAAATCCTGAATGGCTGTCAGCATCCCTGACACCATGTCGGCGTCTCGCGCATTGACAGTGGGTATAGTCACATGCTGCAGCAGCAATCCTGTTTCTCGGTGAATAAGCAGCACCTGCTCGACACGGTATACCAGGGTATGCAGCAGAACGACTTCGGCGAATGGCTTCCCAGTTCGCAGCGCCTCCATCCGCCACTTCAGTCCGCGAAACGAGAGGCTGTGATCCAAAGTCTGACTCAGAGACTGGATCATCGCGCTGAGGGCGGAACCAATGGCTTTTCGAATGGCCGGCCCCACGACCGGAAAGATGGCGTCGATCAGGATCTTGGGGTCTTTCTTGATCGAAACGCGGATGCCATCCTCGACTACCGGACTCAGAGCGGTGGCCAGACCCCGGTCGTGGGTGTGGCTGTAGCGAATGGCGTCGGGCAGCACTCGCCCGATGTCGTCGGCACGAACCTGAGGGTCATCCAACCGTCTTTGCAGCCTGCCCAGCTGGTCCTGTTCCGGGGCCAGCAACAGGTTACGAAGCTCGGTGAGTTCATTCTGCCCCGGCGGTTCGTTGTCACGGGGGCTGTGATCACGGGACTGTCGGGCTTCGCTGGTCATCTTGGGGAAGTCCCTTCGTTCCGAGTTGGCGTTTAGAGCCAGGGGTACAAGCTCTGCACAGGAGTCTCAGAAAAGCGTTCAGGGACCCTGACCTTGCACCCAGGTGCAACGTGGGGGCAACTTCACTTCGGTGCGGGCAACTTGAAGTCGTTGTTGACCCGCATTGCCAGCTCTGTAAGCAGATCTGCCAGAGCGGTTCTGTCCGTTTTGTCTTTGCGAAGCCCCTCGATTTCCTGGCCTAGAGCCATTGAGAGCGCTTCGCATTTCTGGCGGATATCCTCGCTCAAGCCTTTAGACTGATCCAGGATCTGTTGGCGAAGATCGCGCTGGACCTTGGTGGCCTGCTCATCCACTTGAGTGATCCGTTTCTCCAGAGACTTGTTGATTTCCTTGAGCTCTCGAGAAATTTCTTTTAGGAGATCGTTTCGGGTTGTTTGCTCGGACTTGATCCGATCCGAGACTGAGTCAAACTCTTTTTTCGCGTACGCTTCCAGCGACTCGAACCGTCTCTTCATTTCGTTTCGCAAATCCAGAGCCTCCGCAGCCAGCCGTTCTTCAAGGCGCAAAGCCTTCTTTTCGAAATCTCGAATCTGAGCCCCAAACAAGATGTCTCGAATCTTGTCGATACTCCCACTTTCGGAAGCATCCGTTCCCTGACCGCGAAGTCTGGCGGCGTTTTCCGTGGCGCCACTCGTTGTTTCCTCAGCTGGTGTGGAGTTCACTCTTTTGAGTTCAGGCTTGCTCATGTTCTTTCTCCTCCGACTCCGGCGTTCCTTGTGTGGCATGGCTTCAAATCTCAAGTGAAACTGCTTTTCCGATTATCCTGATTGCGTCTGAGATTCCTGGCAGTTGTATTATAAGCCAAAGGATCTCCCCGCGGGCGGATCTGACTGGCCGCGAATCCGCGATCCGGAACAGGCTGGTGCTGCATTCGAGCGAACCACATGCCAAGCTATGAAGACATCGCGGGCGTTCTGGTAGCTCTGGATCTTGCAGTATTTCAGGAACAGAGCGATGGATCCCTGCGCGCGGCTATTCCGGTTCCGCGATGGTTTCAGGATCTCTGTCCGGCCAGTGCTGGCTCTGCTCTCCGGATGGGAGAGGCGCTTCCCTTCCTTCAGAATTTCTTAATCGACGCGCGGGCTTTCTGGACCACCGGGAAAATCGGCCGTCTGCGGTCCGGTTCGTGGACCGAGATGGATCCGGCTGGAGAGGAGATTGCGCTCGAGGCTACTGCGCTTCTGTATTCTGGGCAAAGAGTTCTCCTGGTTGAAAGGAGCCTTGAAAGACTCGAGGAAAGACAGGTCCTCCTGCAAAAGGGTCGCGAAGGATTGCTCGAAATTGAGCGGTTGAGACGGCTTGGAGAAGCCCTGCGATTGAGTCAGGGGGAAGCCCAGGCCTGGCTCAACGCCGTCCCGGATTTGGTCTTCCGGGTCACGAGGAACGGCGTTTATCGGGACTTTGAAGGTACGGAAGCGGTCCATTCGGGCGGGACAACCCAAACAGCCAAAACCATCGATCAGGTCCTGCCGTCGAATCTGATTTCCGAGTTCATGCTCCAAGTTCGTTTAGCACTCGAGTCCGGGAAAACGCAGTTCTTTGAGTACCAATCGGGGAGCGATTGGCAACCCAAAGAGATGGAAGCTCGAGTGGCGGTTTGCGGCAAGGACGAAGTACTGGTCATCGTGCGCGATGTGACGGAGCGAAAGCGCGCCGAAGCCGAACTGGGAGAGCGCCTGGAGCGAATCAAGAGCAGCCGGGACGATCTCCTGCTCATCCTGAACCAGCTTCGACTGGGCACCGCGCTTACCGATGAGGAACGATGTGTCTTTCTGAGTCAAACCGCTCAACAGATGTTCGGCATCCGTGAAGATGAAGTGTTCGGAAAGACGTGGAAGGAATCCAATCTGTTTCGAGATGAGGACCTGACACGGCTGCTTAGCATGGCACAGCAGCCCCAGTCGGCGAGAAGTCGTGTTCCGATCCGCTGGGAAAGGCACGACGGGAGGCAGTACTGGATGGAAGTTGACCTTCAGGATGATCCCAGCAATCCCAAAAGGAAGGTCTTCTTTTTTTACGATGTGTCCGAAGTACACGATCTTCGCCGATTGCTCGATGAAAAGGCGCAGTTTGAAAACCTGGTCGGCAAGAGCAAACCGATGCAGCAGGTGTACCGCCTGATACAGGATCTGGCCATCGTGGACTCAACCGTGTTGATTGAAGGGGAGACCGGAACGGGCAAGGAACTTGTCGCCCGCGGGATCTATGCCCGCAGCCACCGCCATAAGGGATCCTTTGTCGCCGTCAACTGCGCCGGCTTGACTGAGTCTTTGGTAGCAAGCCAATTGTTTGGTCACCGGCGCTGGGCCTTCACCGGCGCGGTCGCAGACTCACCGGGACTCTTCGAGGCGGCCAACGGTGGAGTGCTTTTCCTGGACGAAATCGGCGATATACCGTTGAGCGTCCAAACCAGCTTGCTGCGCGTTCTTCAAGAACGGGAGATCACCCGGCTGGGAGAAACCAAGCCCAGAAAAGTCGACGTACGTGTCATTTCCGCGACCCATCGAAACCTGGCCGAAGAAGTGGAGCGCGACAACTTCCGAGCCGATCTCTTATATCGCATTCGGGTGGCTCGCATTCAGATTCCGCCCTTGAGAGAGCGATTGGAGGACATTCCTCTTCTGGTCTCCCGCTTTCTCGGCGATTTTCGAGCGACCACGGGCAAACCAGTCGAAGAAGTCTCCACCGAAACCTTGGCGAGGCTCCTGGAGTACCCCTGGCCGGGAAACGTTCGCGAACTGAGAAGTGCCATCGAGTTTGCCGTGATCCGGTGCCGCGGCTCGGTCATCCGGCTCGATGACCTGCCTCCAGAACTGAAGCAAG
Organism: Acidobacteriota bacterium; assembly: GCA_040753175.1. Classification (GTDB taxonomy): domain Bacteria; phylum Acidobacteriota; class Terriglobia; order Versatilivoradales; family Versatilivoraceae; genus JBFMEW01. Next base: position 20,965 of record JBFMEW010000014.1, read on the forward strand.
TCCGGTCTCTTGGGACCAAAGTCGCCATGCCATCCGACCTGCAGCAATTGAGCGAAAAGGAGCAGGTGTTGGCGGCCCTCAAACGCGCCTCCGGCAACCGAACCCTGGCAGCCAAGCTGTTGGGTGTCAGTCGGGCCACCTTCTACCGACGATTGTCCGCTCTGAAACCCTCCCCCGAGTAGCGCCAACTGTCTCTCATGAGACAGCTCTGAGACGTTCAAGCTGTCTCAATTGCTGTCTCAGACTGAAACAGATGACCTACCCGGAACCCTCCTAACCATCTACATTCAGACGGCTTAATTGTGTCTCTCCTTTTTGGAACGGCTCTTGCGTTACTAGGCAGTGTTCAGTTGAACCACGCCAAAGGGCTCCGGTCCTGCAACTTGGCGGTGGGTTGAAAGCGTTGAACGGATTTGGGAAAGGAGAACTCATGAGAACGCAGTGTCAGTATGGAAAGGGTCTACTCCTGGCCTTTGCAGTCATCGGCCTAGCTTGGCCCGCCGGCGCCCAGAGCGTGGATGACTTGTTGCTTCCCCCGGATGCAAAGCCAGGCGAGTGTTACACAAGAGTCTTTGTGCCACCGGTTTACAGGACTACCTCGGAAACGGTGTTGGCAAAGAACGCCTACGAGAAAGTCGATATCGTTCCTGCCGAGTACGGATGGGAGCAAAAAACGGTGTTGGTAAAGGAAGCATCGGAGAAGCTGGAGCTGGTCCCGGCTACCTACGAATGGGTCGAAGAGAAGGTCTTGGTCAAGCCGGTCGCTAAGAAAGTTGTGGAAGTTCCGGCTGAGTTTGAGACGGTGACGGAGCGGGTGCTCGAAACACCGGCCCACACCATTTGGAAGAAGGGACGCGGGCCTATTGAAAAGGTCAGCAACTCTACCGGCGAGATCATGTGTCTGGTCGAGGTGCCGGCCACCTACAAAACCGTCACCAAGCGGGTCCTTAAGAACCCGGCCACCACTCGCGAAGTGGAGGTTCCGGCCGAATACAAATCCGTCCGCAAGCAGGTCATGAAGACTCCGCCTAGCACTCGCGTGGTCAAGATCCCAGCTGAGCACCAAACCATCAAAGTCCGAACTCTTCTGTCTGAGCCCCAAGTAAAGACCACCAAAATCCCGGCCAACTACCAGACGGTAACCAAGACCGCTAAAGTCGCCGACGGACGCATGGAGTGGAGGCAGATTCTGTGCGAAACCAACACCGACGCAAACACGGTTAAGAACATCCAAGCCAAGCTGCGGAACGCCGACTATTACGAGGGGCCCCTCGACGGAATCATCGGTCCAAGGACTCTTAGCGCGTTGCGAGCCTTCCAGAAGGCCAAGGGTCTTCCCGAAGCCGGACTAACGATGGAATCTCTGAAAGAGCTAGGGGTCAGCCTCAAGCGTTAAGGACATGGCCACTTCCTCCGCAGACAGCTCTTGTCGATTCGCCAAGGATGCAACAATGTTCAACCTGTTCCCTAATCTTCCCGTCCTCCGGCAGCAGCGATACGGCTGCTCCAGGAAGTCAGCGAAGTTACATCGAGGGCGTTGCGGCCCTGGCGAACGGCGAGGGTTTGGCCAAAGCTCAGGCCTCTGGTTAGCGACTCTTCACTGTTGTTCTGCCTCCTGACGGGATCCCCCCCTGGAGCGCGCAAAGAAGGGAAAAGAGCAGGAGACTGACATGAACAAGATTGATGACGCGCTGAACCGGATGACGAGTTCGCAGCAAGCCGCCTTGCCCTGTTCAAGTTTGCTACGGAACAACCTTCTCCGAATGTTGCTGAGCGGAGAGAGCCATTCGAACGGACTACTCAGGCTGGTGCGTTCTTTTCAGAGCAACGGATTGGGCCATATCGTTGCATCGTGGGTCGGCACAGGACCCAATCTGCCCATCTCAGCGGCCCAGGTACAAATCGGTTTGGGTCAGGAGCAACTGCAACAAATCGCGGACAAGGCGGGGTTGTCACCGGCGAGGGCCGGTTCCGAACTGGCCGAACTGCTGCCGAGCCTAGTGGATAACCTGACGCCTGAAGGAAAAGTGCCGCGGGGCGCCCTGCTCGAGCAAGGGCTGCTCCTTCTCAACACGAAGTGGTAGGGCTCCAGCGGCTCCGCTTGAAGATGGTAACCGAATCCAATCCAAAGGAGAGATTGTATGGACCGATTTCAAATCTTGAGATTGACACTGGTGGTGGTTCTATTCCCGGCGCTTGCCTTCGCCAAGGATCATTATTTCGGCAACAGCAGCGGCACTTGGGGCAAGCTGAAAACCAAAGTCAAGCCTGCCGACGCCAGCGTCTGGATCGACGATCAATATGTAGGACACGCAGACCGTTTCGATGGCCCTGGTCAGGAACTCTTCTTAACTCCTGGCGAGTACGATGTAACCTTTAGCTTGGCCTACTACCAGAACTTCAAAACCCGGGTCAAGATCGAACCGGACGGCGTCACGGTCATCCAGCAGCAACTGCAGCCCTCTGACGAGCAACGGCCAACAGGTCCCTTCGGCGTGGTGAAAATCAAGTCCACACCCGAACACAAGGTCGGTGTGTTTGTAAACGGGCGATTCATCGGACATGCAGATGAGATGAACGGGCCTGCCCAAGAACTGCTGTTACAGCCAGGCACTCACAAGATCGAACTGAAATACGCAGGATACCAGCCGTACGAAACCACCGTCACTGCGGAGGCCAACACAAGGCAAGTGATTGAGGTGACACTTCAACCGGACCCCTCAACAGTCTATGTCGATCGGTAGCGCTTGCCAATGTTTCCAAGCGCGCTGCGAGCGAGTTGGCTTTCTTGAAAGCTGGTGGTCAGGGTCTTGACGATCCGAGACTAAGAGCCGGGCGCCAAACACTACTTTGAACAACAGGAGCAGTCATAATGTCGATAGCCAGAGTTACTGAGATCACCGCATCGTCCACGAACAGCTTCGACGACGCGGTGCGGCAAGGAATCAAACGAGCGAATCGAACCCTCAAGAATGTGATGGGGGCTTGGGTTCAAGAACAGAAGGTGGTCGTGTCCCGCGGCCGGATCAGCGAGTACCGCGTCAATATGAAAGTGACGTTCGTCCTGGAGGAATAGGTGGTGTTGCAGGCTTCGCTCAGAGATAGGGCTTAGTCATGGATCTTCTGAAATCCTTGAGTGCAAAACTTGGTGTGACTCGGGACCAAGCCAGAGGAGGAGCCGGACTTCTGCTGCGTTGGGCTGGACAAGCGATGGGGCCTCAGGACTTCTCGGAAGCAATGAAACTACTTCCGGAAGCGCAAGAGTTCCTGGCGGAAACCGTCGGGATGTCCGGACATGTAGAGGAAGCATGCCTGAAACCTCCTAGCCCCACCGAAGCCTTCCCAGACCTGGTATCGGGATTCCGGAGCCTTGGACTGGAAGGAGGCATGGTTCTGAGGTTCCTGCCCTTCATTCTCGCCTTTGTTCAAATCAAAGGGGGAGATCAGATCAATAGTCTCAGAGAAGAAGACCTGTCCTGAGGGCGAAGGCGTCGCCACCCTACAAAGAGGTCATTGTCCGCTGCAGCTCAATTCCCAAGGTCTCGCTTGACACCAACCAGGGAGATCGGATATGGAGCTCATAGAAACATTGACACAAAAGCTCGGAGTGCGATTTGAGCAGGCCAGGAACGGCGCCGGCCTTCTTTTCGGAACGGCCAGACTGAGGTTGAGAAAAGAAGACTTCTCCAAAGTCGCTCGCGTTGTCCCGGAAATAGATGAGATCCTTCGGACAGCACCGCAAAGTCTCAGAACCGGCGTTCGCTTTGCCGGCTTGGGCTCTGCCATCGGGGGAGACGGATCACCCGCAAATGCTGGGGCAACGCTGGCAAGGGGATTTTCCAGGCTCGGAATGGATACTCGCATTACCGGCGACTTCGTTTCCCTGGTCCTCGCCTACCTTCGAAGCAGGGGTGGAGAAGAGGTGGGCAACCTTCTGGAAAATGCCTTGAAGTAGAGGGTCCCACAGGGTGCCTTGTTGCACGAATCGGGCGTACTTCCGTCGTCCATGGTTTGATTTCAACGCTGGATCGAGATTCGATTGATTAGATCGACACTTTCACTGTAAGCCCTGCGGTTTGGAGTGGACTGGCCCGTTGCCAAAGCCATTACCTTCTAACCCTCTAACCCACATCAAAGGAGAAGAAAAAATGAAAGGCTTCAAAGAGTTTCTCATGAAGAACCAGGTACTGGGGCTGGCCATTGCAGTAATCATGGGTGGAGCGATCGGAAAAGTGATTTCCTCACTCGTCGCAGATGTGCTGATGCCGGTCATTAGCCCGCTCATTCCTGGTGGAGAGTGGCGAAATGCCAGGCTGATCATCGGCCAAAGCGTAGGACCGGACGGCAAGGAGGTCATCAACGCGATCAACTATGGCACTTTCATGGGCAGTGTTATTGACTTCGTCGTGATCGCCTTCTGCGTCTACGTGATCATGAAATCGTTCATCAAGGAAGCTCCCGCGCCGGAACCTGCTCCCACTAAGCAGTGTCCCCGCTGCACCGAAACGATTCCCCTTGCGGCAAAGAAGTGCAAGTTTTGTACGGCCGATATGGTAGGCGCCCAGACCGCTTGATGGGTGGCGCATACGACTTGCGACGGCGGGTGCCTGCCCGCCGTCGAGTTTGATTCTCGGTCTGGACATGAGAGGTACCGGCCCCAGGCATCGCAAGTTAATCCAGCGTTACTGGCCTGCTACTGGCCTTGCAGAGCCTGCCCTACCATTTTGGCAGGCTCATGCACAGGCTCCACGCATCCTTCCTGCCCGATAAACCTTGATCACCTGGATCCGCTCCAGCTGGCTGGAGCGGCGGCCTGAAGAGGCGGAGAAGCGGCAATCGTGCTATCATCCCTCGCGTTTTCGGTGTTAGTATGGCCAGATGCGAGTGTGAGGACGTCGATCCACCATCCAGCGAGGATGGGTCGAGGCTGAGGCGCCCTGGGTGGTGGCAGCGGTCTCGCTCAACACTCTCTACGTGTGATGTCTTGAAACTCTGGTATCGAGGCGCAGAGGAGGAAGCATCGGTTGTATGAATCAGAAAGCGCGTTTGACGCAACCTTTGGTGAGGGAAGACGGTAGGCTCCGACCTGCGAGTTGGCAGGAGGCCCTGGGACGCGCGGCGGCCGGATTCCGGGCCAGTATCCAACAGCATGGACCCCAGACGTTCGGGATGTTTAGCTGCTCGAAGACGACAAACGAGCTCAATTTTCTGGCACAGAAGTTCGCTCGTACCGTCATCGGATCGAACAACATCGATAGCTGCAACCGTACTTGACATGCCCCCAGCGTCGTCGGTCTGGCGACGGTTTTTGGCTTGGGAGGGGGCACCAGCTCCTATCGTGAGATTGAAGACACCGATCTGATCATTCTGTGGGGATCGAATTCCCGAGAGACCCACCCGATCTTCTTTCATCACGTATTGAAGGGGATCCGCAACGGCGCAAAGCTGTACGTCGTGGATCCCAGGCGCACCAGCTCGGCGCAGTGGGCCGATGTGTGGCTGGGACTCGATGTCGGATCCGACATCGCGCTGGCCAACGCGATGGCTCGTGAAATCCTGGCTAGCGGCCTGGAAAATCGCGCTTTCATCCAGAATGCTACCAGCGGCCTCGATCGTTTTCAGCAACAAGTGGAGCCCTATACTCTGGAGCGAGCTGAAAGGATCACGGGCGTTCCGGCAACAGCTATTCGCGAGCTGGCTCATGCCTACGCCAAGGCGGATCGTGCCCAGTTGTGCTGGACGTTGGGCATCACGGAACACCACAACGCCGTAGACAATGTACTAGCCCTTCTCAACCTGGGTCTTCTCACGGGCCATGTTGGGCGCTATGGCTCCGGCCTCAATCCCCTGCGAGGCCAGAACAACGTGCAGGGGGGAGGAGACATGGGAGCCATCCCGGATCGGCTGCCGGGATTTCAGCACGTGGAAAACGAGGAGATCCGTTCAAAGTTCGAGAAGGCCTGGGGAGTGACAATACCTCCCAAGAGAGGGCTGCATCTGAGTGGCATGTTCGACGCCATGGATCGTGGCGACCTCAAAGCCCTCTACGTGATCGGGGAAAACCCGGCTCAATCGGAAGCGGACCTGCATCGCACCCTTCGCCTCTTGAAGGGACTGGATATTCTGGTCGTTCAAGACATCTTCTTGACGGCCACGGCCGAGATTGCCGACGTCGTGCTGCCCGCCGCTTCGGGATGGAGTGAGTCGGAGGGGACCGTTACCAGCAGCGAGCGGCGCGTTCAGCGCGTGCGGCGCGCCATGAGGCCTCCGGGCGACGCCAGAGATGATATCGAAATTCTCTGCGACCTGGCACGCCTCCTGGGCACGGATTGGGGTCGTCCCTCCTCCGAGGATCTCTGGAACGAAGTCCGCCGGTTGAGCCCCGCTCATGCCGGCATGAGCTACGAGCGGCTGGAAGCCCTCGGAGGCATTCAATGGCCTTGTTACGATGAGTCCCATCCAGGTGAATTGTTCCTCCACTCACGGCTTTGGCAGAAGCCCCGAATCGGGCCATCGGCCCCCTTTTGTCCAGTGGAGTTTGAGCCACCCGTCGATGACCTGGACGAACATTATCCTGTGCGTCTGACCACCGGCAGAAGGCTCGATTCATACAACACGGGAGTTCAGACGTCGGGCTTTACTTCCCCGCTGCGTCGCAGCGAAACGCTGGACTTGTGTCCGGAGGATGGGAAACGTTACGGCGTGGCGGACGGCGAGCTGGTTCGGGTAACTTCCCGACGCGGGTCGGTCCTGGCCCCAATCCGTTACGACAACTCGTTGCGACCGGGGTTGGCTTTTATGACGCTGCATTTCCCCGACGATGTGGCCACCAACCTTTTGACGATTGAAGCTTACGACCCCAAATCGGGGACCTCGGAATTCAAGGCCACGGCTATCCGGATCGAGAAATTAGGACCGGATCAGGACTTCAGGACCGCAACGACTCAGCCGGCGGCCCACACAACTTAGAACTCCAGCTCAGTAGCACCGCCGCCGATTCGAACCTGGTGCAGGGTGGGGGAACAACAAGCATCTTGCACATGGGTTCGTTGAGTCGGTCGTGTGGAATTTAAGCCAGGGAGACGCAATTGGACCTTCGTTACTCTGAACTCGAGGCGACGCCGGAAGAAAAACACGTCGTGAATGAAGTGGTCGGCCGACCGGAATCCGGGTGGCAGGGAGGGGAGCGTCACATCAAGACAGAAGGTCACGTTGCTTTCGGAGGGCAAACCTCGCGGAGCCAACGACACCTTCTCCTACCGGCTTTATGGGCCATTCAGGCGCGATTCGGCTGGGTTCCCCCCGGAGCATTCAACTATCTTTGCCGGCGACTAACCGTGCCACCGGCCGAAGCGTACGGCGTTGCCAGCTTCTATGGTCTGTTTTCGCTGTCCCCCAGGCCGTCCCACGTGCTCCATGTCTGTGACGATATTGCCTGTCAGATTTCCGGTGCGGAAGCTCTATGCGAAAAGCTGGAGCGCGTTGTGGGCGAGGCGGGAATTGCCAATCCCACAGGTCACGTCACTTGGCTGCGAAGCCCGTGCCTGGGACTCTGTGAGCGTGCCCCAGCGGCACTGCTCTCGGTCAGTGGGGAACGACCCCGGGAGGCTGTCCTGGCCCCCGCGTCCGATAAGACGCTTTTGGCGGCTGCGGCAGACGGCGTTCAACCTGCACCTCCGAGCACTCCAAGAGATTCGGTGCCCCAGGCCGGCCAAGCCGATCTCCGGCTTCTGAAGCGAATCGGGGAGGTGGATCCGGCCGACATCGATCAATACCGGTCCCAAGGTGGCTATCTGGCTTTGAGACAAAGCTTGGAACTGGGAGCGGAGGGCACGATTCGGGAAATCATCGACTCTCGGCTCGTGGGGCGGGGCGGGGCCGCTTTTCCAACAGGGAAGAAATGGGAGGCCGTGGCCCACGCGGCCCAGCGCCCTCACTATCTTGTCTGCAACGCCGATGAATCGGAGCCGGGCACGTTCAAGGATAGGATCCTGATGGAAGGGGACCCGTTTGCCTTGGTCGAAGCCATGACCATCGCGGGAGTCGCGACGGGATGTGAAAAAGGGTTTCTGTATATCCGCGGCGAATACCCCCTGGCCACGGAGCGTCTGAAGCACGCCACAGAAGTGGCCCGGTCGCGAGACTTGCTGGGCGCAAATATCCTGGGCCAGGGCGTTTCGTTTGATATTGAAATCCGGCGCGGCGCCGGGGCCTACATTTGCGGAGAGGAAACGGCGCTCTTCAACTCGATTGAGGGCTATCGCGGCGAGCCGAGAAACAAACCGCCCTACCCGACGCAGGTAGGGCTGTTTGGAAGCCCAACCTTGGTCAATAACGTCGAGACCCTGGTCAATGTTCTTGAGATCTTGAGAGAGGGAGGAACGGCCTACGCAGGACGAGGTACCGATCGCTCCACAGGAACCAAACTCTTCTGTGTTTGCGGGCACGTGAAGCGACCGGGTGTTTACGAGGTCCTCTTCGGAACAACATTGCGTGAACTAATCGACCTCGCAGGAGGTGTGGCGGGCAGCGGGAAATTGAAAGCCGTTCTGCTTGGGGGTGCGGCAGGAACGTTCCTTTCGCCTAAGGAACTCGATACTCCGCTCAGCTTCGAAGGCGCCCGCAAGGTGGGAGCCAGCTTGGGCTCCGGCGTCGTCATGCTTTTCGATCACACGGTCGATCTGAAACGGACATTACTTCGAATCGCCGCCTTCTTTCGAGACGAGTCTTGTGGCCAGTGCGTGCCCTGCAGGGTCGGGACGGTACGGCAGGAAGAACTGCTCCACCGGCTGATCCACGGGACGCCTTTGGAGTCAGCCCAGAGCGAGCTTGGTCTTCTCAAGGAGCTCGGCCAAGTGATGCGCGATGCCTCGATCTGCGGTCTCGGCCAAACCGCCTCTGCTGCGGTTGAGTCGGCCCTCTCTCGCTGGAATCTGTTCGATCAAGAACCAAAGCGGCGGTGAGTGGATGGCTCTGCCCGGCCGTGCTCCCCGAATCACAGGCAGCACGGCAATCGAACCTTGTGAACAGGAACAACCGAAATGTCTTCTTCCAGAAACCCAGATTCTTCCACGTCACCCTCAGAGGGCCCTTCCCTCCTAGTCCCTGTGCCGGCGGGCCCCCTTCCTGAGGTGCCAAAGCCGGTGGCGCGGCGTCCGGTGAAGTTGACGATCGACGGACAGGAGGTCTCAGTACCGGAAGGCACCACGCTTCTGGAGGCTTGTCGAGAGCTACAGATTGAGACACCCACCCTGTGTTACCTGGAGAATCTAACGCCCGTTAACGTTTGCCGAGTTTGTGTGGTCGAAGTGGAGGGTTCGCGAACCCTGGTCCCGGCCTGTTCCCGAAAGGCGGAACCCGGCATGGTGGTTCGGACGGACTCGGATCGTGTCCGGCTAAGCCGCCGCCTGGTGTTGGAGCTTTTGGCCTCTTCGGTCGACCTCTCAGCAGCCCAAGGGCTGCAGGACTACATGAAGCGCTACGGGGTTCGCCCAGACCGGTTCGGGACAAAGGCACCTCCTCACAAGAACCGCGACGCCGCACAGGCTGGGCATCACGCGCCGCCGGCCGATGGCGGCAAGATGGCTGCCAGCGTGGCTCAGCCGGTCAAGGTAGACAATGAACTGTACGTTCGCGATTACGCCAAGTGTATCCTCTGTTACAAGTGTGTCGAGGCCTGCGGAGTGGATGCCCAAAATACGTTTGCGATCGCCGTGGCCGGACGAGGATTTGACGCGCGGATTTCGACCGAGCACGCAGTACCTCTCCCCGATTCGGCCTGCGTCTATTGTGGCAACTGCATCGGCGTCTGTCCGACGGGCGCCCTGATGTTCCACAGCGAATACGAGATGAGACAGAGCGGAACCTGGGACGAATCGAAACAATCCCAAACACAAACCATCTGCCCTTACTGCGGAGTCGGCTGCAACCTGACCCTGCACGTGCAGGACAACCGGATTGTCAAGGCGACTTCTCCACTCGAACACGACGTCACGTTCGGCAATCTGTGCATCAAAGGCCGCTTCGGCTGGCAGTTTGTGCAGAACCTGGAAGAGCCTGACCGCAACCCGACTAATCCCCCGGCCACTGCCGAGGGCTGAACATCCTTCCATCCTACGTGGTACACCTGGAGCCTATCCCGCAGCCGCTCTTAAGCCGGCAGGAGGGTGAAGGCACGAATTATCGCCGCTGCCAAGTCCTCGCCCTCCTCAGAAAAATGATCGCCGCTGATCATTGACACACGCTCCGCGAACCAATAAGGAAATGAGTTCGGAGGGGCTCCTCCAGACTCTCAGTGAGGAGAAGTTTACCTCATCGCGAATAGGAGGCCGCTGCCCTCCCCGGGGTCATGCCGCCTGTCACCGGATTTGCGCCTGACTTAGAGTCCATCCCCAGGACTATCTGCCGCCTGTGATCATTTTCGAAACGAGCTGCCGGTGTCAGTAGTCAAGAAAGAGATCGATTGTCGGTTCCCGGGGCTCAATGGCTGGATCGGGACAGAAAGGGAGGAGTCGCATGGCCAGAACAAGTTTTTCATTTCGAAGGATACTCCTTGTCGCTTTGATGCCCCTCTGGTGGCCCCCGGCTCTTGTGGGCAATCAGCGGTCGGGTGAGCCTTCCTACGAGCAGGCGGTCGTTCGCTGGCCGGACATGCGTAGACCCGTGACGTTTCTGGGTTGCAGCAATCACTTGGATGAGTTTGGCCTGATGTGGAACGGCAACATCACCGCAACCACCGTCACACGAACAGATGCCGACCGCCAAATCGTTCAAAAGCGGGGGAACGATTCATTTCAGGTGAGCTTTTCAGTGGGCGATCGGCCGAACTTCGACGGCCGTGACGCGGAAGCCGGGCTGACCGAGGCCGCCCTGCTGGATGGGTATCTTCCCGTAACTCAAGTGGGGCTTGGAGACGGAAAGACCACTTTGCGGCAGGAGGCGTTCGCGGTTAGCAGCCAAGGTACCTGCCAAGCTTCTTCAGGAGACGAGTCCGTGTTCTTGCGGGTTCGGTTCACCGTTGAAGCGTCCGGCAACGGCGATTCGCCCATCGGGCTGTGGCTGCAGGTTGCCCGCAACCATACTCGATACGCGATGAGCACCCGTAGAAATGTTCGGATTGAGCCCGTCGCCCCCAATTATTGGCGAGATTTGCGATCGTCGGGTCAAACCCTTCTGGATTCGCGGGGCCTCGCCCTGATGTGGGCAAGCCAGGAGTTCCAGTTCCACTCCCAACTTCCAGAGGCCCTGAACTCTCTGTCACTGCGGGAATCCAACCTGGACCGGAACCTTTGTGAGTTCAGGCTGGCCCGAAAGCCGGGGGCGACGTTGGATCTCGTGTTCTCCTTCCTCCCAGTCTCTGAAGGGGAAGTGCGTACCGCGGGCAGCATGGGCCATGAGCAAGCTCAAAGGGCCGTGGTCGCTTGCTGGAATCAGGAAATCTCCCGAGGAATGCAGATTCGGGTACCGGAAGCGGTTTTGAACAATCTCTGGCGGTTCAACGTGCCGCTCACGCTCATCACGGCCGACACCTACGCCAACGGAGACCAAGTGCTGAAAACTTCAACCCATCACTATGAAGCCTATTGGCCTACTCCGAACGCGATGCATTTTCAGGAACTCATCCAACGGGGTTACCGAAACCAGGTCGCTTCCTTCCTGAAACCGTTTCTGGATGGCAAGCGGCGTCAGCCAGTGTCGAACACCGGCGCCAGCTTTAGCTCATCTCACGGCTTCATCAGTGGTCCGAGCGAGCACCTAGCCATCAGTTGGGTGAGTGATCACGGGGCAATTCTCTGGGCGGCTTCGGAGTACTACCTCCTCACACGGGATGCGGGGTTCCTGAACCAATGGCTGCCTACCCTGCTGGAAGGAATGAGATGGATCGCGCATGAGCGGCAGATCACCAAACTGCGCGGCGGCTTGGCTGCAGGCTTGATGCCGGCGGGACGGGCTACGGATGCCAATATGCAGTCGAACTTTGTCTGGAGTGATGCCTGGGTTTACCGCGGTTTGGCCGCCGTCTGCCGAGTCCTCGAGGCCATCAAGCACGAGGAGACGCCGCGCTGGATTCGTGAGCGAGATGATTATCGAGACACCTTCCAAAAGACGCTTCGGAGTCAGATCGAGAAAACCATCCGCTGGACGGATGCGGCCGGTGCGAAGATCCCATTCGTTCCCTGGGAACTCCGCCAGGTCGACGCAGACGATCTCCATGCTTTTTATCTCGACACGGGACCGATGATGCTGGGAGTGGCGGGGCTGGTAGACCCCAAGGACGATGTGATGACCTGGTCCCTGAAGTGGCTGACAGAGGGGCCCGACTCAGGAAGAGCCTACCCCGATTGGAGCGACTTTTCCGAACGCCCGAGTCTCCGCTTCGAAATGTCGAGCGTCGAGCCTTGTTACTCCTGGAATATCTACCTCCGGTTCCTTCGTGACGAGCGCCGAGAGTTTTTGGAAGGCTTCTATTCCATGGCCGCTGGGGCCGTCTCACGCCGATTCCTGGGCGGGGTGGAAACGCGCGATGGCATCCAGGCCGTACCTGCCGCCAACGCCGTGATCGACAATCACCTCCGCAACATGCTGGTGTTTGAGGACCAGAAAGAGCCAGGGCTGCATGTGTTGCGGAATTCACCCAGCACTTGGCTCCAGCCAGGCAAAGAGATCCGTGTGGACAATGCCGAAACCTATTTCGGACCGATTTCTTATCGAATCGTCGGCAGGGAGTCCGGCCAAATCGAGGCCGAGATTCAGGCGCCTCAACGCACGCCAGTGAATTGGATCCGCCTGCACCTGTATCAGGCCGAAGGAAAACCGATTGCCAGGGCCACAGTAAACGGTGCACCTGTTCAGACAGTGACGCGCCAGGCTATCGACATTAGGAACGCCACCGGCACCATTCGTGTCACCGCCCAGTTCTGACCGGTGTTCCTGCTAAGGCGAAACACTTGACTGCGATCGTTCGCTGTTGTGCATGTTGAGGTCGTCGGTCGGAGCGACGCAGCTGGCGCCGATCGGCCTCTGGACGGACGAGTCCTTGGGTTCGAGTTTGGGCCAACACCTGAGATTCGGTCTGGTTTGAGGGAACCTTCTACTGAATGGGATGAGGGAAGGTCAACCCGCCCGGAACATCCGACTAAGCGAGCGGGCCAACCGTCTCGGCCTCACCTAGCGACCGCGATCGCGGCCTGAAGAGAAATCGGCCCTTCCGCTCGAAGATCTTGCGCCGTGGTTCGAATAGGAAGGACTCCCACTCTGATGGGACCGCACGGCGGCACGCCCCCCGTCTGGACTTCGGCCGAGGCTCCCACCGACAGAACTCGGATTCCGCATCGGCATCGAGGGCGATTCGGACCTAAATACCTGTCCTCGAGAAGAAAACGCAGGAGAAGAACGATAGGATCCACGATCGACCGATCTGACATCGTAGCTGCGGCTGTTGCCACGAGACCAAACACTCGCACGACCGACATCTGGATTGCGACTGACGCTTCGATCCATGGCCCTTGGGGCCTGCGTTGGCGCCGAATGCGATTCGGATCTGAATACGCGGCTGCGAGTTGAGTACGCTGGAGAATCATACAACCTTCTGCTGGTCGACCTCAGGTCGTTGGTGCGGCTGGCGCTGCGAGACCAGACATCCTCACGGCCCGAACCTGAACTTCGGGAGAAACCCGGATCATCGACAACACGCGGGTTTTGGCTTGGCATCGTCGAGGGAACTGACCTGAATACGCGGCTGCGAGCTGAGTGCGCCGCAGAGGAATCATCGGAGCCACGACCGACCGACCTGAGATCGTCAGTCCGGCTGGCGCCACGAGACCAGACGCCGGCACGGCTTGCATCCGAGCTCTGGGGAGGGTTGGGAGCGGCCACACTTCGACTCTGGCCTGACGCCACTGGTGATTCTGACCTGAATAGACGGTTGCGGGAAGAAGTAGCCGGAGAAACGTATGATCGGTGGGGGTCCTGCCTCATATTGGCGCGGTCGACGATGTCGGAACGGGCACGGTTAGCCTGAACCTCAGCGCCGACCGCCCCCCCGAATCGCGGTTCGGCAAGCGCCTGGCGCGTTCCATGATTGTTGAGGCCCCGAAAAGCACGAACCGAATCGGCAACCTCCTGCCTCTGCTGATCGAACGTGGTCCGAGCCACGATGTCACCAGTACGCCCCCTGGAAAAAAGGTTTTGGCGGGAAGCCACACTTCGCTGCTGCACGAGGTTTCGATTGTCAGGAATTAACTGTCCCAGGCTCTCTCGGTCGGGGACGACCGGAACGTTGCCTCGCAGCAGGCGCGCCTGCTGCCACTCGGCCGCCCGCAGAGAGTGTGCATTCAGGACTTGTCCGCGCGCGAAATCCCGAGCGTTCACAACGGTGACGCCGTTGTCGTGGCGGGCGTTTCGGTAGCTGTTGTAGATGTTGATACTGTTGTCGACCAGGATCGTGTTGTTCTGAACGAGGCGGCGACCACCCCAGAAACGGTGACCGTGACCGTACCACGGGTAGAAAGGCTCACGGGGCGCCAGCGGGATCCACCCGTAGTGGCCAAAGCCTACGCCCAGACCCGCATGAAGGCCCCGGTGACTGCTGTATCCAAAGAAAGCCACCAGTGCCGGCTTCCAGTAATGATAGGAGTAGTAAGAGCCGGGATACCAGCCCCAGCCGTAACTGGCATCGAAGAACCACCGGCCGTAATGATAGGGGGCCCAACCCCAAGGGTCGTAGCTCAACCAGCTCCAGCCGTAATAGTCCAACCAGAGCCAGCGGCCCGCGCGATAGGGGGCCCATCCCACGGGAACGGACGGGAACCAACAGGAGCCGTAACTGGGCACATAAGCCCAGCGTCCGTATCCATCCAGGTCCTCTGCGCCGTAAATGCTCCGGCTGACGTAACGATAGGCGTTCGACTCCTTGAGCTGCTGGTCCCTCCGGACATTCCACTCGTCCCAATCATCCCGCCCCTCGGCTTTGACGACTCGCGTCTCAACGCCCTGGTCGGCGCCTCGAACAATCATCCGCCTTCCCTTCTTGAGAGTCTCCTTCCCGGCTGCCGAGGCCACTTCGGCCTCGCCTTCCTGAACCGTCACAACCGCTTCGTTGAGATCCGACATCTCCACCCGATATCGTCCGTTTTTCGCCGGTCGGATGGTCATTAGCGGCGTTTCAATGTCGAC
The DNA here is from genome assembly GCA_040753175.1 of Acidobacteriota bacterium. Lineage (GTDB taxonomy): Bacteria > Acidobacteriota > Terriglobia > Versatilivoradales > Versatilivoraceae > JBFMEW01. Next base: position 36,139 of record JBFMEW010000014.1, read on the forward strand.
GTCCGCTTCCCCACCTCTCAGCTCGCTGTATGTCAGGATTCCGCGTTCCAGCTGAAAGCGGAACGCTCGATTCCCCAGCGAGGCCAGCCTAACTTGGGAAGATTGCCCAATACGTACCAGATTGGAGTAGTCGAGCTGGAGTTCAGCTCTCGATCCGGGACCGGTTGCCAGACTGTCCCCCTCAACCAGAGGCATGTTTGCTTGGGCCTGAATCCACTCCCCGCCATCGCCCCGCTGAAGCGTCACGTCCCCCTTGACCAAGCTGACGCGCGCCACACCCAACGCAGGACCTCGCTGGCTATCTTGTGCCTGCAAGGTGTGCCAGCCGGGTAGACTGAACAGCGCAATCACCACCAAAGCCTGGCATTGACGTTTCATGATGAGTCACCTCCCGAAGGCGGCCTCAGCTTTTAACCGGATGGAGTCGATCAATCGTTCGAGTTGGCCGTCTGTGATCATGGTAGCCCGAAATCAGGCTGATTTCCATGGCCAACCCCTCTCGGCTTTAAAGGACCGGAGGCTGTCTGTGTGTGACCGAGAGAAGATGGGTAATCCTGTTTTTAGGATGGGCGAATCCGCTGCCCAGTTGCCTCGATTGGTCCGTTCGCGACCAGTCAACCGGGCGGCGGCAGTGGAGGTCAGTTCCCAGCAGACTTTTCCCGGCGTTCGAAGCGTTCTTTGAGCGTCATTGGTTCAGGACGCATCGGTTCGAAAAGGCCGAACGCGAAGATGTCGGTGCCGGAGGCCAGGGCGACAAACTGCTTGCCATTGACCCGATACGTCATCGGAGAAGCCGTGATGATTTGCCCTGTGTTGAAATGCCACAGAACCTTGCCGGTACTGGCGTCGGCGGCTGCCAGGTAGCCCTCGTTGTCGCCAAAAAAGACGAGTCCGCCGGCTGTACTGACCGTGCCGGGCCAGGGCTCCATCGTATCCTTTTCAATCATGGGAATCTCCCAGCGGATATCGCCGGTCTGAACGTCAATCGCCCGCAAGAAAAACTGTCCCGGTTCGGCCGGGTCAGGCTCGGCACCGGTTCCATCGTAACACTCACCGGGCTTGAAGGGACGAGCCGACGTCGTGTAGATATCGCATTGCTCGATGGAAACCACGTAAAACAAACCGGTGTCGGGGTTGTAGGAAGGCGAAAACCAGTTGGTGGCGCCTTTCACCCCCGGGCACGTCAGGTTACCGGCGGGCGTGGGATCCCTGTCGGCAATCAGGTCCGGACGCCCGTTCGGCAGTATTCCTTTAGCCCAGTTCATCTTCTTGACAAACGGCTTGGCCAGCAAGACCTGGCCGTTGGTGCGATCCAGGACGTAAAAAAAACCGTTACGGTTAGCCTGAACCAGCAGCTTGCGTGGCTTTCCCTGGAACTGTCCGTCAATCAGCACCGGAAACTCCTGCGCATCCCAGTCATGGGTGTCGTGTGGCGTAAACTGGTAGTACCACTTCAGCTTTCCCGTATCCGCATCCAGTGCCACCACGGAATCCGAATAGAGATTGTCTCCTGGGCGTAGATCTCCATTGAAATCGGGTCCGGGGTTTCCAACAGTCCACAACAAAAGGTTTTGTCCGGCATCGTAGGTACCGGTCATCCAGGTGGCGCCTCCGGAAATCTCGACGGGATGCCCACCCCAAGTCTCAAACCCGGGCTCACCGGGGCCCGGAATGGTATAGAAGCGCCACAGGTGCCTGCCGCTTTCAGCGTCGAAAGCGTCTACGAAACCACGAATGCCACAGTCACCCCCGCTGACGCCGACAATGACCTTACCGTTGATGGCCAAAGGCGCCAGCGTGGCAAGCAGCTGCGGGTTCTGGTCATGTCCTCCATATTCCCGATCCCAAAGTAGGGCACCAGTCTTGGCATGCAGGGCCAGCAGATGCGCGTCGCTACTCACGAAGAACACGCGGTCTCCCAAAACTGCCACTCCGCGGTTTCCGTCGTGGCGCTTGGCTTGACTGTACTTGTAGTGCCAGAGTTCACGGCCGGTCGCAGCATCCAAAGCGTATACTTCGTTGGTATGGCTGATGTACATCACTCCGTCAACGACCAGCGGAGTAGCTTGGAGTCTTTTCGAATCTTTGACGTGATAGACCCACTGCGGCACCAGACTGCCGGCATTGGTGGTATTGATCTGTTTTAGCAGGCTGTATCGCTGCCCCGTCAGATCCCCCGAGTAACTAAGCCAGTTGTCGGCCGGCGGTATGAGAAGGTCTTCATACAGCACTTCAGCTTGAATCGGAAGTCCTGTCAGCAGGATCAGGCAGAATACCTTCTTCATGGAGCCACTTCCTTCCCATGCTCAACTCTGCGGCGGCCGCCCGCTTGAGACTCAGTCGTCTGGCGGCTCAAGAAAGCCAGCAGGTTCTGGATTTGATCGTCGGACAACGATGGTTTCGGCATTAGGGATCGTCGATGAAAGACCAATTCCCTGAGATCACGCTTCTTGAGCGAATGAAAGCGCCCCCCTTGGTCCTGAATCTGAATTGAGTAATTGCTCTGGTTCTTGACCACACCAGTCAGGCGTTTTCCGTTTTTCAGAGTCGCCGAGACATGCTGGAAGCCTGGCTCTATGAACGCGTCAGGATCCTCAATAGAGCTCCTCAACCTGAGCAGGGGACGGCTGGCTCCGATGTTGGACAGGTCGGGGCCGACCAGGCCACCTCGTCCACCAATCATGTGACACTCGGCACACCGCGCGCCCCCAAAGAACTGAGACTGCCCCGCTGTCGCATCACCCGCCACATCCTCGTCGATGGCACTTGCGTTCAGACTGCGGACAAATGAAACTAGCTGCCAAACGTGGCTATCCGCTAATGAGGAAGGAGGCATCTGTGTTCCGCTGATGCCTTGCCTGATAATGTCGAACAGACGCTCGTCGGTCATGCGACGAACCCGGTCAACATTAGCCAAGCGCGAGCCGCGACCTCCCTGCCCAGTGGGCCCGTGACATACCGTGCAGCCGGACTGATATTGAATCCGCCCGGCCTCGATGGCGGCTTTGTCTTTGCTGAAGGGATTTGTGACTTCTTTTGGTTTCTCCGGGTTTTGGCTTAGCGAAACCAAAGTGAGCGGTAGCCCCAGCAGAATCAGCATGGATGTCTTGACCAGCATGGATCGGTAGGATAGCGAAAATTTCCACGGAGTCAACGAGCATCGAGGCTGGATTGCGACGATCTTTCGGTTGGGTGAGCGACGTCCGAAGCGTGATGCCTTTCGAATCTATCAGCCTGATACGGCCCGCATCGGAGGTATCACGGAATTTCGGAAGGCCGTAGCCGTCGCGGAGAACCACTTCATTCCCTTCGCACCGCACAATGCCAACGGTCCGGTCTGCCTGGCAGCTCACTTGCACCTGGTACCTCTTCCGCCAACTTTCTGATCTTTGAGGAGGGCGACATCAATGTCGCCATCAACCGGGAATTGTTTGGAGGCTGGCAGGAAAGTCTGGCCTATTTTGGGGCCCCCGAGGAGCCGGGCCTTGGATTGAAACTGTCAGACGCCTTTGTCCGAGAGCACTCAATTCCCCTTGACAAAGCAGAACGAGACTAAGACCTCTCCGCGAAGAAACCTGCATACGCTGCTCACACTCACCATGAACCGTCGCATGGCGGCACACCTCAGTCGACGCTTCTACTTGGAAAACTTCAGCTGCAACTTCACCGTCTCAATCGCATGGTGGCCGATCTTGAGATCGAATGAGTTCCCTGAGGTACGCAGTGGTTTGCCTTCCTCTTCGATGATGTTGGTCCACTCCCCGCTTATCCAAGGAGCGAAAGACTGGAGACGGACCTCCGAATCCCGCCCTTCGATGTCATAAAGCCGCACCACGACGCTGTCATCATCCTCAGCCTTCTTTATCGTGCTTACCAGGACGCGGCTTGGAGAGATGTCGAAAAAGCTCTGCTCTTCCGGCAATGAGGCGCCGGCGACCGGAGCAATGCCCACCTGCGGGAGAAGCGGGTGATTGGCCCGGAGGGCGAATCGATATCCATTTTCCCACCCCGGCGCGTGCGAAGTGATGGAGAACTGATAGTAGTGATTGCCGGGCTGGAGGTACCAATTCCCCTCACCATGACAGCTCTTGCGGGAGGCCAGCAGCAGCGGCTGCAGGACGGGGTAGTCCGCAGGATTCGAAGTCGGATCCAGGTAGTCGAAGACGGCAACACTGGTGCTGATGGTGACCCCCAGGCTCTGGTTGCTGGCACTGGCGAAGTTTTGCACCTCACGGGGGCGGATTTTGGAGCACTGTTCGTGATATTCGAGGGAGCCATAGGGTTTGTGTTGGTAGGCTACGCCTCCCGTCGTCGGAATTTCACTCTTACCCACTTCAACGACTCCAAAAGGCACTTCGTAGGCAATCTGCGAAGCAGCCATATTCATGTTCAAAGGCAGTGCCATCCTGAATTCTCGGTATTTCTGTCCGTTCCAATCGATGAGGGCAACGTCGCAATCCAGGCGCTTCAACTCGTCGTAGACGAGGACCCGCTGCCGGATGGTGAAGGTAGGCCGACTTTGCGTCAGTGCGAATACCTTCCGCACCGGCCCCGACTCCACCAGGTTCCATTCGGGACGGTGCAGGCTGATCTGGTCAAATCCCTCCATGGTCGGTTGTTGCACGGCGGGGAACTCACCGGCTCCGTTGCCGACCGAGCGCATCGTGAAAATCTCGCCTCCCAAGAACTTCTCAGTGTTGAGCAGCTCCTGGCTCAATTGTTTGTCCCAGATGCTTTTGATCCCACCCGGCGCGAATTCGATTCGATAGAACCCGTTTTCGTAGGTGAGCGGATTTTCCCGGGAGGCGGTCAGAGGCTGTGCCGGCGGCCCTTCTTGACGCACCAGGTAATAGGTTTTGTATCCAATCGGAGGGACATCTCTGGCCACAAAAAGAAGCCGCCGAGATCTGTCGACATTTCGAGCGTAGGCCTCCACTTCAAAGACCCGCGCAGGCTCCCCGATCCGGGCCGCCGCCCGGGTGATATAAAGACGCAAGAAGCGAAAGGCTTTGGGCTGAAAGCGATGGGTTGTGAGGACCTCCGAGTTTCCCGTCACGGGGGGAACCAGGTCCATCCACGGTCCCGCGGCCGATGCGGCAAACTGAAGTTGGAAGTCGGTCGTGTTGAACTGCTGTTCGTCCTGATAAGCGCCCAGGCTGCCCTCGTGGCGAATCACGACCTTGTCAACTTCCCGCGCTTTCCCAAAATCAACGACCAGCCAGTGGGGCGGCTTGGCATCCGCAGCAGACACCCAGCGATCGCTTTCGAGATTGGACCATTTCCCGTCGATGGCTTGTGGCGCTCCGCTGCTCCTTCCGGCGGCAGAACTGGCCGAAGCTTTGGCACCCATCAGGGAGGAGGCCACATTGATCTCTTCGGGTTCGGAGAGATCGGTCAGCTGGAAGGGGACCTCGCCGCCCTTTGCATCGACCAGGCGGATCGAATCGGCAGAAGGGCTCGGGAGGTCCACCAGCACCGGGTCACTGCGCTTCCAGGACAGCGTATTGAACACCTGGATTGGGACACCGCGATCGGATGAGGACTTGACACGCTGAGAGATCCCAACCAGGGCTTGCTGGAGTATCGCACCTGCTTCGGAACGAGCCCGCTCGACCTTTTGCCTGAACAGTTCGTCCGTGACGTGCCCGTTCCGGCCACCCCAGCCATGGTCCGGATAGATTTGGGCCTTCCAGGCTTCGGTGATTCGTTGCTGCGGATACCTGCTCAGATCTCCTTCCAGTAGCGAATGGATGGTGCTGAACATCTCGGCGGCGGGAAGAAGGATGGCTGCGTCGCGCTTGGCTGAAATGGCCCAGTGGTGAGTCGGGCCGTGGATGTATAGCCAAATGTTCGGACGCTCGCCAGTCAAGACATCCAGTCGGGCTTGGCCTTTCTCGAGTTGCTCAAAAAAACCAAGGGCGGACGAGTATTGCATTCTCAGCGGGGGCATTCTCTCGGCTGCCGTGGCGTGACCGGCAGCTGGAAAGGTCTGAGAGTTCCATAGATCGATCAATTGACCGAAGTCCGTCGGCCGCGAAAAGTCCTGAGAGTTCAGAAGGCAGTAAACCGGAGGAATATCCCTCTGTCTGTAGTAGGGCGCCAAGGAGGATAACTTGGCATGAATAGATTGCACTGCCTCAGGCAACGGAGAGGTCAGCATCGATGTGGGGTTCCCATAATGCCCAGGACTGTACACCACCACTCCGGTGCCGTCCGGCGACAGCCAGCGGTAGATGCCTTCGTGATAGCGACTGATGACCAAATAAGGGATACCTGCCTTGGCCAGAATCTGTTGCATCTGCAGAGCGCGCCCCGGAACGTCTGGATTGAAAGCCACGCGGGCATCGCAGCCCGGAAAGTTCTTCTTGAGCCAGCGGCGCCCAAAATAGATTCCCCGAATCAGTTCCTCACTGGACAGAGAGGACTCGTAAGGCTGATTGAATGTGGCACCCCACTCCAGCCGGCCTTCCTGGGTGTATTGCTGAATTTCCCCGCGTCTCTCCGGAAACTGTTCGAGAAACTCCATCAGGTTCAGCATGTTCTCCATGACAAAGGTGTAGTTCTTATCCTTGCGCATGAGTTCAAGGGCCGGGCTGATGCATTGATGAACCCGATACAGCATGCAGGAGTGAGGATCGTCCATCCAGGCGATGTCCTGGTGGCTTGATGACAGGATGTTGACCGTACCACCGGCTTTGGCTGCCGGATCTGATTGAGCAGCCGGAGAGGCCAAAACCAAAAGAAACACGCCGGTTAGGATGCAGGTTTTAGCAACGGATGAGTCCATGGCGGTACCTCCTTCACATGAAAACGTAACCGGAAAGGTTCACTTGAGGAGAGATGCCGGTCTGTGGCCGGCCTAGAAGGCCGACGTACGAGCAAACCATGGGGCGCCCGACTAACTCTGGCCCGCAGAGAATCGTGTGGACTACGGTCGGGGCTTGAGGAGGTCGAGTCCCACGGCTTCTAGTCTTAGTCTAGGAAGTTGTTAGCCTGATTTCCGAGGACAACATCTATATTGAAAGAATCTCTCGAAAGAAATTCTTGTGCGTGAAAGGTCGCAGTCCGGTCTGGGAGTCGATCCCAGTGTGGCAAACCGTGCAGATCCAGTCCCCAAGTCAGCGATTAAACCAAGACCCGGTTCAGCACTTCCCCGTGGACATCCGTCAATCGGAAGTAACGCCCCTGGAACTTGAAGGTGAGACGCGTATGATCCAAGCCCAGGCAGTGCAAAATCGTGGCGTTGAGGTCAAAGATCGAGACCGGATCTTTGACGATATTGTAGCTGAAATCGTCAGTCTCGCCGATGGTCAGGCCGCCCTTGATACCGCCGCCGGCCAGCCACATGGTGAAGCAGCGGGGATGATGGTCGCGCCCATAGTTGTCTTCGGTCAGCTTTCCCTGCGAATAGACCGTGCGGCCGAATTCGCCTCCCCAGATGATCAGCGTTTCTTCCAGCAATCCGCGATCGCTCAGGTCCTCGATGAGCGCCGCGGTGGGCTGGTCGGTATCGCGGCACTGATTGGCAATTTGTTTGGGACAGTTGCTGTGCTGGTCCCACCCGCGATGAAACAGCTGGATAAAACGCACGCCGCGCTCGGCCAAACGCCGGGCCAGGATGCAGTTTGCTGCAAACGTCCCCGGCTTGCGGGCTTCCGGTCCGTAGCGCTCCAAGTTTTTTTCCGGCTCGTTTGACAGATCGGCCAACTCGGGCACCGAAGACTGCATTCGATAGGCCAGCTCGTACTGAGCCACGCGTGAGAGAATCTCGGGATCGCCGAAGCTTTCAGCATTTTTTCGATTCAGCTGAGCGAGGGCATCCAGGAACCGGCGACGCACCTGATCATCGATTCCCGAGGGATTGGAGAGATAAAGCACCGGATCCTGCCCGTTGTGAAACTTGACCCCCTGGTAGCGCGAGGGCAGAAAACCGCTTCCCCACAGGCGATCGTACAAGGGCTGGTCGCTCGACGAACCCACTGAAACCATCACGACAAAGGCGGGCAGATCCCTATTCTCGCTACCCAGGCCATAGGCTATCCAGGAACCCATGCTCGGACGGCCGGCTAGTTGAAAACCAGTCAGAGAAAAGGTGATGGCCGGGTCGTGGTTAATCTGATCCGTGTGGATCGATTTGATGAAGCACAGGTTGTCGGCAATCCTGGCCGTGTGCGGCAGCAGCTCGCTCAAGGTGGCACCCGACTGGCCGTATCGCCCGAACTTGAAGAGCGAAGGAGCGGTCGGATACTTGGACTGAAAAGCGGTCATCCCCGTCAGGCGCTGGCCCCGTCGCACGGAGTCCGGCAAGTCTTGGCCCCGATACTTCTCCAATTGCGGTTTGTCATCGAACAGCTCGAGCTGCGAGGGCCCGCCAGATTGGAAGAGATAGATTACCCGTTTCGCTTTCGGTGCGAAGTGCGGCAAGGCGGGCAAGCCAGCCGAGGTCTCCTCTTCGGTTAACGGGACCGCACGGCCGTCCTCGTTCAACAAAGCGGCCAAGGCCGCGGTCCCCAGGCTCACTCCGCACCGGTTGAAAAAATGCCGCCTCGTCAGCAGGAGCCGATATTCGTCTCTTGGATCCAACGTTTCGGGTTTCATTGCTTGGTAATGACCTCGTCCAGATTCAAAATCAGACTGGCGGTGACCGCATAGGCTGCCAGTACTTCTTTCTTTAGTGCAGGATCGTTGCGCTTTTCCCCCACGGTCAAAAGCTCGGCTGCGGCCTGGGGATTTCTGCGGAAGTGATCGAGCTCCGCCGTCAAGCCCCCCAACAGTACCGACATTTCATGCTCGTCGGGCGCACGCCCGGCCGTCAGGCGGAAACCCAGCGCGATGCGGTCCTCGGGTTTGGAGCCACCCTCTTTCAACATGCGCTCCGCTAACATCCTGCCGGCTTCCACATAGGTCACGTCGTTCATGAGATTCAAAGCCTGCAACGGTGTATTGGTGCGCGTCTCCCTCACCTTGCAGTATTCGCGCGAGGAAGCGTCGAAAACCTGCATGGCGGGCGGCATGACGGTTCGTTTCCAGAAAGTGTAGAGACTGCGGCGCCACAGGTCCTCACCATGCTCCTGGGCATAGTGGGTCATGTTCGAAAACACCATGTCTTTATACAGACCAGCCGGCTGATAGGGCCTCACCGATGGCCCGCCCAACTTTTCAACCAGGAGACCGGAAGCAAACAGGGCTTGGTCACGAATCGCCTCGGCCGAGAGCCGCACTCTCGGACCACGAGCCAGGAAGCGGTTCTCCGGATCTCGCTGAAGCAAGTCAGACCCGGTCTTGGAAGACTGGCGGTACGTGGCACTCATGACCATCGATTTCAGCAGGGCTTTGACATTCCAGCCGTTCTGCTGAAACTCCACAGCCAGCCAGTCTAACAATTCAGGGTGCGACGGCTGCTCGCCCTGAACGCCAAAGTCTTCGGCCGTTTTGACCAGTCCGGTCCCAAACAACATCTGCCAAAAACGATTGACGGTCACCCGGGCTGTTAATGGGTTTTCCGGACTTATCAGCCAGCGGGCCAATCCCAAGCGATTCTTGGGCCATTCCGCCTGCGGGGCCGGCAGAACCGCCGGAACACCGCGCTCGACCTTTTCGCCTGGTGCATCGTAGGCGCCGCGCTTCAGAAGATAAGTCGGCCGGGGTTCCGGCAGTTCCTGCATGATCATCAAAGTCGGAAGAGCCGTTTCGAGTTGGAGTCTCTCTCGCTTCAGCCGACGATATCTTTCCCACTCCTGACGGGCGGCCGGAGGCGCCGCCTCATCCAGAAAGGCGCTCTGCAATTTCAGGCGCTGCCCCTTGCTTCGCTCGGCGGGTGGAATGGCGGCGATGCGCGAAAGGGAATCCGCACAGGCCAGGACAGCTAGCTGCTCGGGATCAGGCAGGGTGTCGAAGATCCGCACTTCGTCGATCAGCCCTTTGAACAGCCACTCGGGGCCGCCGCCCCCTCCGATCCGCAAATGCGCATCCTTGTTATCAAACTGCCGGAACAAGCGGCGATTGTTGATCTTGAGCCTCTGCTTCTTTCCATCGAGATAGATCGAGACTTTTTCGTACGGCTGGAGGCTGTCAAAGCTGGCTAGAACGTGGTGCCATTGCCCGACCGCTACGGTGTTCTCAGTCTCAACGCGAAAGGAGTCGTCCGCCCAGACGCCGACCAAGTTGAAATGCACTTTGCCGTTGACGAAGAATACTCCATAACCCCTGCCTTTCGGCAGGCCGCCCTCCTGTTCGGTGACCGTGTCGCCGATGCGCGTGACGATGGCGCCGCTGTTTTCCGACTCCGGATAGAACCAGGCCGAAATGGCAAACCGGTCCTTGAAATCGTGCACCCGGTCACGGTAGTCAAAACCGGCAGGCTGGCCAGCATCGAACAGGATTTTGCCGTTAAAGACCACAGCCTGACCCAGCGGCGAGTCGGAATATTGGGGTTCGCCGTGCTGAAAACCGACAGCTGGGCTTGCATCATTCCGTTTTTCTTCGGCATCCTTGTTTTCCTCTTCAATCGGCTCCGCTGAAGCAGCGGGGCGGTCAATATCCCTGACCACCAGCTGGCCATCTGTGTCGAACGGCTGGTGGAGTATCAAGTTGTCCGCTGGAAACCAGTGGGCACTGGGAGATGCCACCAGCGACCGTTCCCACTGTCGCTGCGCTGGCGCCGCTCGCTTTAGCAGCGCTTCGAGACGCCTTTCACTGGAATCGATCTCCTCTTCCAGCCGTTTCAGCTGCCGCTGCTGTTCCGGCGTAGGCGCGACCATCCAGGGCGCTGTGTTGCCGAAGTTGCTGAAGCGCCCATCCTCCGGGATGTTGTTAAAGTAGGCGTACAGCTGGTAATACTCCTTTTGCGTAAGCGGATCGTACTTGTGATTGTGGCAGCGGGCACAACCCATTGTCAGGCCCAGAAACACGGTCGAAACCGTATCGACACGATCCACCACGTACTCAACCGCGTATTCCTCCGGAACAATCCCGTCCTCCGAGTTCCCGCGGTGATTGCGATTGAAGGCGGTGGCAATGCGCTGATCGAAGGTGGGATGGGGCAGAAGATCGCCGGCAAGCTGCTCGATGACAAACTGATCGAACGGCAGGTTACGATTGAAGGCATCAATGACCCAGTCGCGCCAACGCCACATCTCGCGCTCCCCGTCCAGCTGATAGCCGTTGGTATCGGCGTAGCGAGCGGCATCCAACCAGCGGTAAGCCATCCGTTCACCGTAACGCGGGGAAGCCAGCAGTCGATCCACCACTTTTTCATAGGCATTTGACTCGGAATCGCTCAGGAATTCATCGATCTCCTTGGGCGTCGGAGGCAGCCCCGTCAGGTCGAGCGAGACACGGCGGATCAAGGTGACTCGGTCGGCCTCTGGTGAGGGTTGCCAGCCCTCCCGCTCCAGCTTTGCCAGGACAAAGGAATCGATGGCATTACGCAGCCAACTCCGGTCCTGAGTCTGCGGCGGGGGTGGTCGAACGGGAGGGGCGAAGGCCCAATGTTGCTGCCACTTTGCTCCCTGGGTAATCCATGCAATGAGTCGATCGATTTCGGCCGGTGTCAGCTGATGTCCGGAATAAACCGGTGGCATGCGAACCGACTCATCCTCCGTCGTAATCCGGCGCACCAACTCGCTCTGTTCCGGATGACCGGGCACGATTGCGCGCCGCCCCTCGCCAAGGTCGGCCAGTGCGTGAGCCTCCGTGTCGAACCGCAGTTCACTCTTGTTGTTTGGAGCATCCGGCCCGTGACAGGCGAAACATTTGTCCGACAAAATAGGACGGATATCGCGACCAAAATCAATTCGGCGGGAAGAACCGTCGCCGGCGGCTGTCGGGTTCTGCACTGCTCTGGCGGATTGGTCGGTGAGGCCGCCGACGCATAAGAGCGCGCCTCCCACCAGGAGCAGTCGCTTTAGACATCTTTCGTTGAAGTTCTCCATTTGACCTATCGACGTATGGTTAAGCTCAACAGCTTCTGGCTCAGCCGGGGAGCTCATCTGACGTGAGAAGCCCCTAGTTTACCCTGTACGGCAACCGAATACCAGACAGGGCGAATCGGAAGAATCGGAACGGATGAGATGAACCTGGAGAAATCGCAGCCTTTCTTCCTTCGGACCGAAGCTTTATCATCGTGATGGATTAGAAATCTCCTGCAGGCATTGACCAGCTGCCATTTCAATTTGGAACTTCACACCGCCTCTCTTGGGCGACCCCCCCACAGTGGAGCCTACTCTTGGCCGTCTGGCGGATACGTTTTCAATCGATGAGGATCGTTTACCAATTGACCCTTCTGTGGATTTCCTGGCAGGGTTGCCTGCAGGCCGCGGATCCTGTCTTTCCCGGTGCGACATGGGAAACCAGGACTCCTGCTCAAGTTCAGCTGGACGCGGGCAAGCTAGACCGGATTCGAGACTACTTGGGCGGCCGGGGGATAATCGTCCGTCACGGCTATCAAGTGTACACCTGGGGTGATTACGCCCGAGCAGGCGACATCGCCTCGGCGGCCAAGCCTTTTTATGCCCACTTCCTCCTGAAGGCAGTGGAGGACGGCAAATTGGCCGGCGTCGACGTAAAGCTGGCGGATTACGAACCCGGCTTGAATCACCTGAATGCCTCTTTGGGTTACAAGGATCGACACATCACGTTTCGTCATTGCGCCAACCAACTCTCGGCCTACGGCGTTAGCGAGAAGCCAGGGGAAGCGTTCGACTACAACGACTGGCAAATGGCGCTTTTCTGGGACACGCTTTTTTTGAAGGTGTACCGAACTAGCTATGAGTCAGTCGACAGCCAGGTGTTTGGTCCCCTCTTGACAAGCCCCCTTCAGTGCCAGGATGCGCCCAGCATGATGGCTTTTGGCCTGGAAGATCGTCCGGGACGCATTCGCATCTCACCTCGTGACTTCTGCCGGTTCGGGCTGCTCTACCTGCACCGCGGGCGTTGGAAGGAGCGCCAACTAATCGGCCCCACCCATGTCGCGTTGGCACTTCAGAATCCCATCGCTCTGTCCGTTCCACGCACCACGGGAGCCCCCGCTGAAGTGCTTTCCGGACAACGGTCGCATGGTTCCCTGCAGTTGCCAGACAATCAAACCGACCATTTTGGCAGCTACAGCTGGCTCTGGTGGGTCAACGGAATCAGAGCCAGCGGGCAGCGCTTTTGGCCCGACGCCCCAACCGATGTCTTCGCCTGCCTGGGACACAAACACGGCAAGCGCGGCATGGCCGTGGTCCCCGGCTTGGATTTGGTCATGAGTTGGAACGACTCAGAACTGGACACCAAATCCTGGGGCAACCAGGAAACAGAATCCCATCCGCTAAACGCGGTTTTCAGATTGCTGGTGGAGGCTAACGGCACAACTGATCCCGTTGCCGGTGCCGCTCCCAGCGTCGGTCAGATTGTGGTGGACCCTCGCAACCCGGCCCGCATGGTCTATCACGGAGTTCTGGAAAACGGCCGACCCAAGCCGGTTTTCATCTGTGGACCGGGAGACCCGGAAGACTTCTTTTATCACAACATGGCTGAGAACCTCAGGCTGCTCAAGAGCCGGGGTGCCCGATCCACTTATATCACGGCTTACCTGCAAGACTTCGGCGGAGGCCATCCCGGCAGCGGCGGAGACCTGGATGCGCGACTCGACGAATGGGAGGCAGCTCTTAACGAGCTCGAGCAAGCGGGAATCGTCACCGTGTTCTTTTTCTTCGACGACGAGCAGCGGTTGCCTCCCGACTGGGAGGGCGCGGTCGACCGTATCGTCCGCCGCTTCAAACACCACAAGCTTCTGATCTGGTCCGTGGCGGAGGAATACAGCGAGGGCCTTTCCAAGGCTGAGGCGCGGGCGGTGGCGAATCGAATCAGGGCCGCGGACGATCGGCGGCACGTCGTCGGGATCCACCAGCTGACGGGTAGCCGTTTTGACTTCAACGGCGATTCGGCGTTCCAGATGTTTCTACTGCAGTCGGGTGCGACTTCAGCCCAGGAGGTTTACCGGGACACGCTGGCCACCTGGAACAACACGGCGGGCCGAACCATCCTCAACACCGCCGAAATCGCAGGCCACAGCAGGCAAGACCGTTCCCGCGTGCGTCACTGGAATTGGGCGGCAGCGATGGCCGGCGCCAGCATGGTACAGGTTCTGGAGATGGGCCGAGCCGGCGATCCGGCCGATCGGAACCTGCCGGAGAAGTATGCCGATTGTGCGCGCCTGATGGATTTCATGCAGGGCACCGACTTCAACACCATGACCCCGCAAAGCTCGCTGCAATACGGAGGCACGCAGTATGTGCTGGCGCATTCGGGGGGCAGCTACATCGCCTACTCCAGCGCCCTGGTTGGAGAGTTGGGATTGAAAGACTTGCCGGCCGGCATCTACGATCTGAAGTGGTTCGACGCGGTCACGGGCAAAACCGTCAACCAGAAAGCCGTGGGCATCTCCGCGGGAGACCGGCTCTTCTCCAGACCCAAAGGAATCGGCAGTGAGTTAGCCCTGTGGCTGCGAAAGCGATGACCTACCAGCAAGGGCTCGCACAATGGACCAGGACGCCCGGAGGTTGGATCTACCCATTGACCGGGGAGCTGACGGGGACTATCGTGAAAACGCTGGCCGCTCAGCCTTGAAGGTGAAGCGTTTTCGATGATGCCTCACCGGCGACGGCCAGCCGCCGATTCCTATGACAACGCCGGCCAAACACACGCTCTCGCGGCGCGGCTTTCTAAGCGCTCTGGCGGCCGCTCCGCTCAAAGCCGATCGCACCGTGGTGGTCGACACCCACATGCACGTGTGGGCAGACGACCCGGCGCGCTTTCCTTTTGCCCATCCGTACGAAGCCGACTTCAAGCCCCCCAAGCTGTCAGGAACCGTCGAGATGCTCCTGGCGGAAATGGATCGCTTCGCAATCGATTTCGCCGTTCTGGTTCAGGTCATCTATCACGGCTGGGACAATCGATACGTGGCCCACTGCCTGCAACGCTATTCGCACCGATTCCGCGCCCACGGGTTGATCGACCCTACCGATCCCCAGGTGGCCGACAAACTGGAATACTGGATGCGAGAACACGGCCTTTCGGGAATGCGCTTCAGTCCCATCTACTACGAGGGTCGCGATCAGTGGCTGACATCAGAACCCCACCATCGCCTGTGGAAGAAAGCGGAGAAGCTGGAAGCCATTTTCAACTTCCTCATCGCTGCACCTCAGCTCGTCCAGCTCGAACAGATGGTGGAGGCCTATCCGGCCGTTCGCGTTGTGATTGATCACCTGGCTCGCGTGGATCTGGCCGGACCGAGCCCGGCGGCGGAAGTGTCTCGACTGACGGGTCTGGCTCGTTACTCCAACGTCTGGGTGAAGGTTTCGGAACTCAGCCTCCTTTCACCCTCCAAGAAGTACCCCTATGCGGACACCTGGCCGTGGTTGCAGCGCGTGTACGATGCCTTCGGAGCCGATCGCCTGCTGTGGGGAACCGGGTTCCCGGGAGCGACGCGGGTCCAGGCCGGACGCCCCTCTTTAGATCAGGAGCTCAAGCTCATTCGGTCGGATATTCCGTTCTTTACGACTCGCGAGCGAGAACAGATCATGGGGCAAAATGCGGCGCGGCTTTGGAAATTCGGTTTCTGAGCGTGCGGCTCAAACCGCACGGGGAAAGCACAGCGGCTGCCAACCGATGCGGCGCAGGCAAGCGATTTCCTGACTGGCGTTGATCACTCCGGAGGACAAATAGCATGAAACGAAGGGCTTTCGTCAAGACCCTGGGAGCGGGCTCTGCGGGCCTGATCGCAGGATTCGCCCAAGCTCAGGCGCTTCCACGTTACAACATTCTGATCAAGAACGGCGAGATACGAGATCCGGGCCAGGGATTTCGTGGTCGATTGGACGTTGCGATTCTGGACGGAAGAATCGCTGCCATCGAGCGGGACATCGCGGCCGAGCGGGCCCTCGATGTCATTGACGCCCGGGGACTCTACGTGACTCCCGGGCTGATCGATCTGCACACACACTGCTTTTGGGGCGGAAGCGGAATCGGAATTGAACCGGATCCCGTGGCGGCCCGCTCCGGCACCAGCACCTGGGTGGACGCCGGCAGTTTCGCCTACAGCCTGGTCGACGGATTTCGACGATTCACGGTCCAACGTTCTCAGGCGAGAATCTTCGGCTACATTTATCTCTACCCCAGCAATCGCAACCCGGATGTCGATCCGGTTCAGTACGTTCGCAGCATGATGCGCCGTACTGGAGAAGCGGCCACAGCAAACCGCGACATCATTCTAGGGATCAAGTTCCAGGTCGGTTCCAATATGAACGGGAAGTACAGCCTGGAATTTCTCAAGATTGCGCGGGAGTTATGCGACCAGTTCCACCTTCCCTTAATGGCTCACATCAGCTTTGCTCCGCCGGAGACGCAGGAGGTGATGGACCTGATGCGTTCCGGCGACGTGGTCACCCATTGTTACAACGGCCATACCCTGGGCATTGTGGACCAGGACGGAAAGATCAAGCCCGGCGTGCAGGAAGCTCGGGCGCGCGGAGTGCTCTTTGACGTAGGCCACGGACTGGGAAGCTTCAACTTCCCCGCTGCTCGCAAGGCCCTCGCCGCCGGATTCCCGCCAGACACGATCTCCACGGATCTCTACAGCCTCAATGTCAAGGGTCCCGTTTACGATTTACCTACGACCTTGTCGAAACTGATGTTCTTGGGAATGAGCTTTGACGACGTGCTCGAGCGCGCCACTCGTGCGCCGGCCCAGGTCATCAACCGCGTGGAGGGTCTGGGCGGCATTCGAGTCGGAGCCCCGGCCGACCTGGCCCTGCTGGCGATCGAGGAAGGAGAGTTTCAGTTGATGGATTCGCAGAAGAACAGCGTCACGGCCAAACAAAGAATTGTAAGCCGTTTGACGATCTGCCGCGGGAAGCGACTGCAGGCACCCCTTTAACGGGTCGCCAAGTACCACTTAGGATGGCCCGTTCCAAAGGGAATTCATCCTTCAGCAAAAGCTCGGGTTGGAATCACGCTTCGGTGAACCAGTGCACCCCACACATGCGGTTGAACCAGAGGTTACGGATCAGCCGGCGGCGGCGCCAAAACGATTCCAAGGGCCACGCATAAAACCAGGGTTGCCAAGCTAAGGACTTCTTGCCATCGCCGGCGACAGCCCGCCGAAGCCCCGACCATCTGGGACCTTCAGCCTGCAGACCACTCACCTTCGCTCTTGTTTTTGGAGAAGATCTCCGACGCAATCGCCAGCCCCTCCCAGGCAGCCGGGAACCCTGAATAGAAGGCCATCTGGAGGATGGTCTCGGTGATCTCCTTTTCCGAGGCCCCATTGTGCACGGCCATTTCGATGTTGAGGCCGAGAGCCCGAACTCTCCCCAAGGCTGTCAGCCCGGCGATTGTTACCAGGCCGCGTGTCTTGAGGTCGAGCGCTTCGCGGGTCCACACCTCGCCCGCAAGCAAGCCCAGAACAAAACCCTCGAAATCGGGTGAAATCCGGTGCCACTGTTCCCGCACCTCGACGGCGCGCTCCGGGCCGATCATCCGACTGAATTGGTCGAACCCCCGTTGAATCCGTTCTTCTGACATTTCCGGCATTTTTCGCTCCTTGGCTGTGAGTGACTACTGGATTCGGGACCTATACCGCCTCACTCGTCCTGGGCGCGGGCCCTCGCGCCCTTGGGGGGAGGACCGACATGGCTCAGTAGGCCATCACTGATTCAGCTGAAACTCAAGTGACGCCGTCACCGATTCGATCGACCAGGCCAAATCGGAGGACACGGCCGACTCCAGCGCGGACTGTTTCTCCCGTTCGAGGAAGGCACCGGTTTGGCAGCACCCAATCTCTAAGCCCGATATCCACTGGAGACATCGATCGCCTGCCCTGTGATGCTCCAAGCCGCTTCCGAAGCCAAAAAAGCCACCAAGTTGGCCACATCCTCCTCGCGCGGCATCTCGGGAATGGCCTGACGCCTGAGAAATTCGTCGCGGACAGCCGCCACGCTTTGCCCGGCGGCCGTGGCCCGAGCCTCGAGTACCCTCTCCATTCCGGGGTTTGCCACCGGCCCCGGACAAACAGCATTCACCGTAATTCGGTCTTCTCCCAATTCCTGGGCGAGAGTCAATGTCAGGCCAATCAATCCCCACTTGCTGGCGGCGTAGGCGGAGCGCAAGGGATAGGGGCACTTGCCGGCCATGCTCGAAATGTTGACGATGCGGCCCCACTTCTTTTCCTGCATTTGGCGGGCAAAAGCCCGGCAACAGAGGAATGCGCCGGTCAGGTTGATGCGCAGTACGGATTCCCATTCCTCCAGAGGGTACTCGGTCACCGGCAGGGTGGCTCCTCTGACACCGGCATTGTTGACGAGGACGTCAACACCACCCTGCGTCTGAAGCGTGGCCGCCAGCTCGAAAACTTCGTCCGGCTGGCTGATATCGATTGAATGGAAGGAAACTCCGGGGAGAGGCTCGGAGACACTCACCCGGTCGGCCACCTGGACTTCGAAGCCCTCCTCCACCAGGCGCCGTGCCGTGCAAAGGCCGATCCCGCGCGCTCCCCCTGTAACCAACGCAACTTTCATCTCGATTCCTGACCACTGCAAGATGCAGTTGGAGAGAGACCAGTTGGACAGCCGGCTGTTACGCTATCATAACGAACCTTCTCGACAAAGGAGAGGGGCGGTTTCTCAAAGACGGTGCCTGGAGCGTGTCTCCCTGCCCTTTGGGTCTGTTGGCTCGGCATTGCCGAAAACCCTGAGTCTGTGGCATAGTCACTTGCGATCCAAGTCCGATCCCGATGCGGCCCAACTTTCCAGCTCTGCCGGCGCGTCTCCACAGCCCGAACGTCGGCCACTGAAACGGGAGTCCCAGTCTTCCGCGGCTACGGAAGACTGGCATCGAGGAGGATTCTCTTTGTGATTCCTGGCTACAAGCCCATTGAGGAACTGTCACGAACGGAGTGGTACGTCCTCTATCGGGCCGAACAGGTCGAGGACGGAGCGACCGTTCTTGTCAAGGTCCCGCGAAGACAACCCCCACAGGCCTCTGACGTCAACTTGTTTGCACGGGAGTTCGAGCTGCTGCGGAGAATCTCCGTGGCGGGAGTCTCACCTGTCAGTGGACTGCCTCCGCGAGATGGAAAGTGTCTTCTGGTCCTGCAGGACCCGGGGGGAATGCCCCTGTCGCAGCACTTGAGGTCGCAACCATCCGACCTCGACGCTTTTTTCGGCGTAGCCATCCCTCTGGCGGCTGTCGTTACTGCGCTGCACCGCCTCGGACTGATCTGCCGAGGCCTGAGCCCTCAATCCATTCTCGTCAACCTGCCCGCCGGCACGATCCTTCTGGCCGATCTCAGCCTGGTCACGCCGGAGTCAGGAGGTTCACAGTCCAACCTACCCCTTTATTTCCCTCGCAGCTTGCTTCCCTACATGTCGCCGGAGGAAACGGGGCGCATGAACCGCACCGTCGATCACCGAACCGATTTCTATTCACTCGGTGCCATTTTCTACGAGCTTCTCACCGGCGCTCCTCCTTTTCGTTCGGAGGATGCCCTGGAGCTGATCCACAGCCACATTGCCAGACTTCCCCAGTCGCCTGTCGAGGTCAATCGAGAAATCCCCCCGCCGCTTTCCGATCTCGTCATGAAGCTGCTGGCCAAGACGGCCGAGGAACGCTACCAAAGCGGTCCGGGCATCCAGGAAGACCTGGCCCATTGCCGGCGCGAGTGGCAAGTCCGCCGCTGGATCGCACCGTTCAGTTTAGGCCGGCAAGACGTCTCAGACCGTTTTTTGATCCCGAAGAAGCTGTACGGGAGAGAACAGGAAGTCACCAGGCTGTTGCAAGCCTTCGACCTGGCTTGCGAAGGCCCCGCCGTGATGATGTTGGTATCCGGCTATTCAGGGATCGGCAAGACGTCGCTGATTCAAGAACTGTACCAGCCGATCGTCCTCCAGAAAGGGTACTTCATCAGCGGCAAGTTCGATCAGGTTGGACGCAATGTTCCTTTCGGAGCTTTGATTCAAGCTTTCCGCGGGCTTGCCCGGCAGTTGCTGACTGAAAGCGAGGAGCGACTGAGCCTGTGGTCTGAGCAACTGGGTGCAGCCCTCGGGGCCAACGGTGGGGTTTTGACCGAGGTCATTCCTGAAATCGAGCTGATCATCGGCAAGCAGCCAACTCCGCCGGTATTGGGCCCCACCGAGGCACTGAATCGTTTCCAGCTTGTCTTCCAGAATTTTGTCGGTGCGCTGGCTCAACGTGATCACCCCCTGGTCGTGTTTCTTGACGATCTCCAGTGGGCCGATTCGGCAACGCTCAGTCTGCTGCAGCCGCTTCTCACCACTCAGGAGGTTCAGTTCCTCTTTCTGATCGGTGCCTATCGCGACAACGAGGTCGATGCCGGCCATCCGTTGGCTCGAACCTTAAGCGCCCTAGAAGCGGCCGGTGCGCGGTTGCGGCACACCTCCCTGGGCCCTCTGGAACTCCCAGACCTGACCCTCTTCATCCGGGACACGCTTCAAGGTGAACTCTCCGATGCCGAACCCCTCGCCTGCCTGGTCCTGGAGAAAACAGGGGGAAATCCCTTCTTCGTGATCCAGTTTCTACGGATGCTCAAGGAATCTGGATTTGTTGAGTTCCAACACCAAGAGGGACGGTGGGTCTGTGAAATGGAGGCCGTTCGACGTGCGGGCATGACCGACAACGTAATCGACCTGATGACTCAAAGAATCCGGCGCCTGTCGCCGGAATCTCAGCAGATCCTGACTCTGGCCGCCTGCATCGGAAATTCCTTCGATTTAGAGACGCTTGCGGTCGTCAGCCAGCAAACGGCCGAGCTTGCGCAGGACAATCTTCGAGCCGCCCTGGAAGAAGGTCTGGTGTTGCCGACAAACGCTTTGTATCCCGACAACTCGGACCAAGGGTTGGTTCCGACCATGCCGGCCTGTCCTGCCTTCGTGTTTCTGCATGATCGGGTCCAGCAAGCGGCCTACGCCCTCGTCCCCGACCAGCAGAAACCCCTGGTTCATCGGACAGTCGGCCGCCTGCTTCTGGATCGATGGGACGCAGCCACGACGGAAGAAAAAGTCTTTGACGTGGTTCACCATCTGAACCTGGGTAGCAGCCTGATTACCGACGAGCCGGAGCGCCTGAATCTCATCCGCCTCAATCTTTCCGCCGGACGGAAGGCCAAGGCCTCGACGGCCTATCGCGTGGCGCTGGGCTATCTCGAGGCCGGCCTGCACCTGGTTTCAGAGGCATGGTGGAACAGCCATTACGACCTGATGCTCGCTTTGCACCTGGAAGCAGCGGAATGCAAATGTCTGTGCCGGCGTTTCGAGGATGCGGATCGCGACTTTGACAAGCTTTTGAAACGCGTCCACAACCCGATGGACAGGGCTCGAGTCTATGCGCTTCGCGTTCTCGAATATGAGAGCCTGGCCCGTTACGCCACCGCCGTTGAGTGTGGGCGTGATGCACTGGCGCTGTTTCAGGTCACGTTCCCTACCTCGTCCGAAGCCAAGCAGGCGGCATTGGAACACGAGCTGTCAGACATTCAATCGCTCTTGGAAGGCCGGAGCATCGATGAACTGATCCACCTTCCAGCGATGACCGATCCCGAGCATCGCATGGTGATGAACCTACTGACCCTCATTTGGTCTTCGGCCTACATTTCGGGCGATCAGGTCTTGACGCGCCTGATTTCAGCCACCATGGTTCGGCTCTCGCTGGAGTATGGCAACACCGAGGAGTCAGCCTATGGCTACGCCACTCACACCGTGACGGTGGGGCCTATCAAGGGCGACTACCGGTCCGCGTATGCCTGGGGCGAGCTGGCATTGCGGGTCAACGAACGTTTCAACGATCAGCGCGGGCGAGCCAAGATCCATCAACAATTCCACGCCCATGCCAACTACTGGCGACGCCCCTTTCAGACTTGCGTGCCGCATTCAAGAGAAGCCTCCCGAAGTGGTCTGGAAACCGGCGACTTCGCCTATGCCGGCTATGGCGCCTTTACGGAATGCTGGCACACGCTCCTCGTGACTCGGCACCTGGAGGAGTTCGTCAACGACTGTTCCGCGAGCCTTGCCCTTCTTGAAAAGCTCAAAATATCGAGCTTGGTTCCCACTCAAACATCCATTCAGAAGTGGGCTCGCGCCCTGCAGGGCCACACCGCCAATCCCACTTCGTTTTCAGAGGAAGGGTTCGACGAGGAAGAATTCATTCAAACCTATGGCGATCATCCTTTCCGTGTGGTCTACCTCTATGTCTTGAAGGTCCATCTCTGCCTCCTTTTCGAGGAGTTCGAGCCGGCACGAAAGGCGGCGCGAGTGGCCCGGGGGATGATCGATCACCTCATTGGGACCATCTGGCCGGTGTACCTGGATTTGTTTGAGGGCCTCCTGTTGATTGCCGGATGGCGGGTGACGAACCACGACTACGAGGCGACGGTCACCGAAATCGAACGGATCGAGCGGTCATTTTCGGTGCTCGCAGAGAACTGCCCGGAGAACTTCCGCTGTGGAGCTCTACTGCTGAAGGCGGGCCTGGAGGACATCCGTGGTAAGGCTTCTGAAGCGATGGAGGCCTATGAGCAAGCCGTTCAATATGCGCGGGAAACGCGGAACCTGCACAATGAAGCGCTGGCCTGTGAGCAGTATGGTGCGTTCTGGCAGCAAAGAGGCAATCCGGAGATTGCTGGGTTGTACCTGCGCAAGGCCCGACAGTGTTTTTTGGACTGGGGGGCCACGGCCAAGGCTCGACATCTGGAGAAAAAGCTGTCCCATCTGATGAGCGAGTCATTGACGGTCGAGGTGCCGGAATCGACAGTCATGGCGGAGGGAAGGGACGCCCGCAATCGGAATGAGGCGTTCAGTGCAACCGGCTCCTTCGATATCGCCACCGTCACCAAGGCGGCTCGTGCTATCGCCGTGGAGATCGTCCTTGATGACCTGCTTCGCAGGCTGATGAAAATCGCTCTCGAGAATGCCGGAGCCCAAAGGGGCTTATTCCTCCAGGAGACAGAGGGCCGACTCTTCGTGGTGGCCGAAGGCCACGCTGAGGAGGAAGAAGTCCATGTGTTCAAGCCGATTTCCGTGGAAGGGAGTCGGTCCCTCTCG
Source organism: Acidobacteriota bacterium (assembly GCA_040753175.1). Lineage (GTDB taxonomy): Bacteria > Acidobacteriota > Terriglobia > Versatilivoradales > Versatilivoraceae > JBFMEW01. Next base: position 59,229 of record JBFMEW010000014.1, read on the forward strand.
CCGGCGGTCGTTCATTATGTTCAAAAAACAGGAGAAAGCCTGGTCATCGCCGATGCGATTTCTGATCACCGCTTTCTGGGCGATCCTTACATCGCCACCCTGAAGCCCAAGTCGATTCTTTGTGTCCCTGTCATCAACCAGGGAAAGCTGAGTGGGATCCTTTACCTCGAGAACAACCTGGCGGCCAATGCCTTCACGGCGGAGCGCATCGAAGTCATGCGCATTCTCTCATCGCAAGCCGCCATTTCACTGGAGAACGCCCGGCTTTACGACGAGATGAGACAGGAAGCCGAACAGCGGCAAAAAGCGGAAGAGATGCTGCGATCCATCACGGAGGGAACGGCGGCGGTAACGGGGACTGATTTCTTTCGGTCGTTGGTTCGGCATCTGGCCACTGCTTTGCAGGTCCGCTATGCCTTTGTCACCGAGTGCCAATCGGGAGATTCTGTCAGAGCCAGTATGCTTGCTCTCTGGACCGGACAGAGTTTCGGAGACAACTACGATTATGACGTCGCGCCGACTCCCTGCGGTAAGGTCTTGCAGGGGGAAGTCTGTTTCTTCGGCGAGGACTTGCAGCTCTTGTTTCCGGACGATCTGGACTTGACTCAGCTGGAGGCACAAAGTTTCTTGGGTGTTCCGATGTTCAGTGCGGTGGGAGTCGTCATCGGCCACATCGCGGTGCTGGACGACAAGCCGATGACTGAGAACGCTCAAAAAACGGCCGTCCTCCGCATCTTTGCTGCGCGCGCTGCCGCGGAGCTGGAGCGACTGCGAGCTGAGGGCCGCCTACGAACAGCTCTCGCCGAGGTGGAGTCGTTGAAGAACCGGCTTCACGCCGAGAACATCTATTTGCAGGAAGAAATCCGGAGCGAGCATAACTTCGAGGAGATCGTGGGCAGCAGCCCCGCTCTGATCGCTTTGTTGAGACAGGTGGAGCAGGTGGCCCCCACAGACTCCTCCGTCCTGATCTTTGGCGAAACCGGGACCGGCAAGGAATTGATCGCTCGGGCCATTCACAACCGAAGCGCGAGGCTCCAGCGGCCCTTGGTGAAAGTCAATTGCGGTGCGATATCCGCGGGGCTCGTGGAGAGCGAGCTGTTTGGTCATGTGAAAGGCGCATTCACAGGGGCCATCGAGAGCAGAACCGGGCGTTTCCAGTTGGCGGATGGAGGCACGCTGTTCTTGGATGAAGTGGGCGAATTGCCTCCCGATACCCAGGTGAAGCTTCTGCGGGTGTTACAGGAACAGGAGTTCGAGCCGGTGGGCAGCAGTCGCACGTTGCACGTGGACGTGCGCATTATTGCCGCCAGTAATCGCAATCTGGCTGAGTTGGTGACCGCCGGCAAGTTCCGGTCTGACCTTTTCTATCGCCTGAATGTGTTTCCCCTCACGGTTCCCCCGCTGCGTGAGCGGCGGCGAGACATCCCACAACTCGTGATGTTTTTTCTGGATCGTTTTTCGCGCAAGATCGCCAAGCGCATCAGCACAGTCTCGCAGGATGCCATGAACCTGTTGGTGGACTACTCCTGGCCGGGGAATGTCCGGGAACTTCAAAGCGTTATTCAGCGGGCAATCGTGCTCTCCTCCGGACCGGTTCTCAACTTTCGCGATCTTTCTCCTGCACTAAGCCCCGATCCCGCCGTGCTCGCGGTCGCCGCCGAGCCCGGCTCTGAGGCAGCCGGCATCAAACTGAAATCTCTGTCGGCAGCGCAACCACCTGTCCCTGCGGCCCCAACTCTCCAAGCTGTGGAGCGCGACCACATCCTGAGCGTTTTGGAAAAAACGAACGGACTGATCGAAGGACCGAAAGGGGCTGCCAGGATTCTCAACATCCACCCCAACACGCTTCGGAGCCGCATGAAGAAGCTCGGGATCCAACGGCTGGGACGCAGTCTGTCCCAGCCGCACGACGATTCCGCTGTGTCCTAACCTCCTGGGCGGCGCCCGCCCCGTGCCGTTCGCACTCTGGCGGATGGGAATTTCATTGACAGCTTTTTTACCAGTTTCTCATAATGGTCTTGCACTTCCGAGATCACATCAAGCCCTAATCACTCCAGGGAAGCTGCAACTCACGGAGGGTTCCATGAAACTCGTCAAATGCATACAGTGGTCCGTCCTGGTGCTTTTCGTTGGACTGCTGCTGGTTCCGAGCGGCTCGGACCTGGCTGTCCTGAACGCCCAGGAAGAGAAGAAGACAGAGCAACAAAAGGAAGACGAGGTCCTCGATCTTGAGGAGGCTGAAAAGCAGGCGGCCAAGCCCACGTCGGACGTGGGATATACGAAGGAGGAGTACGACGCTTTCCAAAAGGCGCTCAACAACCCGGACCTCAAACTCCGCGCCGAGGAACTGATGCAGTTCGCAAAGGACAAGCCGGAGTCTAAGCTGCGGGAGCACGCCCTCAATGCCGTTCCCGCCGTTATGGCCGAACTCTATCAAGCCAAGGATATGGCCAGCCTGGCGCCGGTGGCGGAGTCCTATCTGGAGCTGAAGCCTGGAGACGAAGCCGCCCTAGGTGTGGCCACCGAGGCTTTCTACACCAACAAGGACTATGCCAAAGCAACCAAGTACGGTGAAGCCTTCTATGAAAAGAAGCCGAGTCCGGAGCTGGCCCAGTTGCTGGCTCACTCTTTCGATCAACTCAAGAATGATGGCAAGTTTGCCAACTACGCGGAGAAGGCCCTGGGAAACATGAGCCCACAGGACGCCTTCTTCTACTCGGCCAAGCTGTCCTACTATTACGCCAACCGCAAGGATATCGGGAGAGCCGCCACGCATTGTCAGAAAATGATGTCTGCTTATGGTGACGGAGAACCGCCGCCGGGATACACAGCCGACAAGTGGAACCAGGAAAAGGCCCGTTCCTACGCCATCATTGGTCGAAATTACTATGAGCGCAAGCAGTTCGCCAATGCTGTCTCCGCCTTTAACAACAGCCTGAAGTACTACCGGCAAAACGACGAGGCCTATTACTACATGGGCATGAGTTACTGGTCCGCCAATGATCCCACCAATGCGCTGAAGTCGTTCGCAAAGTCGTACAGTCTGAACAAGGCGTACGCTAAAACCGCCCGTGACAAGATGGAAACCTTGTACAAAGCGCTGAACAATGGCTCGGTGGAGGGGATCGATCGGATCCTCAGGGCCGCCGCAGCCGAAATGAGATAGCCCTCACCTCGCCCTGCGTTGCCGGAACTGCCTGGTCGGTGGTTCCGGTGACCAGCCCGTAGCACTGTGTCTCGCAGGATTTCAAGCCCACCACCTCGTGCTTTCCACCGGCTCTGAGGCCACTAACGGCACTTGCTCTCCAGGACAGGCAGTCCGCGTTCTTGCCACCGTTTCGAGTTTTGTCATAGACTCGAGCTGCATTTCGCAGTTTCTTTTCTGCGGGAAACCAGGATCTGGAGAACGTGACTTGGAAATTGGAATCATCGGGTTTGGCCGCTTCGGGCGCTTCGCTGCTGGGATCTTAAAGAATGACTTTGATGTGTTCGTTCACGACGTTCGCCCGATTCAGCCCGGACGCGGGATCAAGGCCGTTTCTCTGAAGGAGATCGCCACCAAACCCGTGCTGTTTCTGTGTGTGCCCATCTCCGAACTGGAAGAAATTTGCGGCCTGCTCAAACCGCTATTGTCTCCCGGCCAGCTGGTGCTGGATGCCTGTTCGGTTAAGGAAAAGCCACTTCAAATCATGCTCAAGGGACTTCCTCGCTTTGTGGAAGTAATCGGAACGCACCCCCTTTTTGGACCCGACAGCGGCAAGGCCGGTATCCGCGGACTGACGATCGCCCTCTGCCCCGCACGGGGGTCCCGAATCCAGAAAGTGCAGAAGTATCTGAAAAACCTCGGCCTCAAGGTCATCGTCACAACGGCTCGAAAGCACGACTCCGAGATGGCTCGTACGCAGGCTCTGTTTCACTTTCTGGCGCGAGGAGTGGCAGGACTGCAAATTGAGGTGGGCGCTCTGGCGACGCCGGGACCTGCCAGACTCTTTAGGGAGTTTCAGGACGTCCAGAACGATTCGCAGAGACTCTTCTATGACCTGCAGCGATTGAACCGGTTCGCCGCCCCAATGCGACGGCGCTTGCTCCGAAACCTGCAACAAATCGACCGTAAACTGACTTCCCGAACCTCCTCTAGAAGATCCGGTGAATCTCCTGTTGGATGGGGTCGCCGGTGACAACGACGTCGGTCTCCCGCAAGAAGACATTGACTTCGCTGCGAATCCCGAACTCCGGCAGATAGATGCCCGGCTCAATCGAAAAGCAGGTGTGGGGGATCAAGCGTCGTTCATCCTTCGTTTCCAGGCCATCCATATTGGCACCGTTGCCATGGTCTTCCTCGCCGATACTATGTCCAGTGCGATGAACGAAGTGAGCCCCGTAGCCTGCTTCCTGGATCAGCTTCCTGGCGGCGCCATCGACCTGCCAGCCTCGTAGTTCAACCCCCTTGGGATAGTTCTCGTGCACCAAATTCGTGGCCGCGTCCCTCGCTGACCGCACCACCTCCCAGATATGGACAAACCGCTCCGGCACCGTCTCCCCCAGAAAAGCCACCCACGTGTAGTCGGCATACACGGAAGAGGGGCGCTGCAGCTTCGCCCACAGATCGATCAGCAGGAAATCCCCCGATCGGATCGGCCGAGCCGCTTCCGCCTCCACGTCAAAGTGGGGGTTGCCGCTGTTTTCGTTCACCGCCACGATTGGCAGAGAAGCGGCCGTCAGTCCGCCCTCCCGAAAGCGATCCAGAATAAACCGCTGGGCGGAATACTCCGACAAGGGGGCCCCTGCACGCACGGAATCCCGGATCCTTTCGAACGTGGCAAACAGGATAGCCATCAACGACCGGCTGGCCTCCAGGTGCATCTGGAATTGTTCCTCAGTCCAACGGGCCTCGAAATACTGGACCAGGTCTGCCGAGGAGACAACCAGCTTGTCCAGCTTCTTGACCAGCTCAACGGTTCCGGCATCAACTCGGGAGACATAAGGGATGGCACAAAATGGGGAGTACTCCATCGCAATTTTGCGGTGCCCGGCCAGCATCGCCGCCAGTCCCTCCTCCAGTTCCTGCCAGCTGGCGAAGTAGCGCTTCTTAACGTCCAAACGAGAGAAGCTTTGCCGCTCGATGCTGTGGCAGAAGACTTCCGCTTCACCCTCGCAAGGAATCCAGTAAAACCAGCGGCGAGTCACTAACCCGCCTTGCATTCCGGAGATTTTTCGGGTGATGGGATTCGAGCCTTGAAAATCATAGAGGAGCCATCCGTCGAGTCCCATCTTCTTGAGCTGACTTTGGATTTCGCCGATGTTCATGAAACATAGTCCTCAAGGTTTGGTCAGGAGAAAGAATACATCCGAGTTCCTAACCCGAAAATAGCTTTTCGTGTGTGCGCTGAACAAGCAGATAATGCAACAGGGTTGCTCTTGCTGAAACCAGGCGGCTGGTTTGGCGGACACAGCCGAAGCCGATGATCCCCTCCATTCCCCTGGACCAGCCGGAAGGAACCCAGCAGGAGTCTTCCAGGATTAGCAGATCGAAGCCATTACACTCTGCCTGGACCTGTGTGGACTTGACCGAGGGTAAGGTGGCGGTTGAGCAGTTGGAGCCGACAGTTGTGCGCCAGCTGCTGGCCTTTCCTGATTGGGTATCCCTTGTGGGTGGGACTTTAGAGCGAGGAGGGGTGCCGTCCGTTCCTCTGGCCTCCGGGAGGGATCCATGGCACAATTCCTCCTTGACAATCAATGACTACGGATACTAAGGTAGCCAGTCTTCTGAGTTGGCCCGCACCAAGAGAAACCTGTTTTGTACAGGGACTCGTGGCCCTGGTCCGATGAGAACAGTTTTGGGCACTTGTGCCAGTATCCTGAACTGAGGAGCTCTTTGCCGTATGTCTTCCGAACGAATGCTTTTCACCAGTGAGTCCGTTTCCGAGGGTCATCCGGATAAGGTGGCAGATCAGATCTCCGATGCCATTCTGGATGCGTACCTGGCCGGAGACCCCAATTCACGGGTCGCCTGTGAAACGCTGGTGACGACAAACTTCTGTATGGTAGCCGGTGAAGTGACTTCGCATGCCCAGGTCGACATCGAAGGCATCATTCGGAAGGCCATCGAAGAAATCGGATATGTGGAAGAGGGCATTGGGTTTGAGTCCCGTTCATGCCAGGTCGAGGTCAGAATCCATCCGCAGTCTCCGGACATCTCCCAAGGCGTGACGGAAGGGGAGGGGCTCTTCAAGGAACAGGGTGCCGGAGACCAGGGATTGATGTTCGGTTACGCTTGCGATGAAACGCCGGAACTCATGCCGACTCCCATCGTGATGGCGCATAAGCTGGTCCACAAGCTTGCCGAGCTAAGGAAGAGCCGGGTCATTCCCTACTTGCGGCCCGACAGCAAGAGTCAGGTAACGGTCGAGTATGTGGACGGGCAGCCTGCCCGCGTCGATGCCGTGGTGATCTCCACCCAACACAAGGAAAACGTGTCCCACAAGCAGATTGAGCAGGACATGGTCGAAAAGGTGATTCGTCACGTCGTTCCTGCGGAGTTACTGGATCAGCACACCAAGTTCCTCATCAACCCCACAGGCCAGTTTGTGATCGGCGGCCCTAGCGGCGACACGGGTCTCACCGGGCGCAAGATCATTGTCGACAGCTACGGAGGCTGGGCCCGGCATGGGGGTGGTGCATTCTCCGGGAAGGACCCCTCTAAGGTCGATCGGAGTGCCGCCTACGCCGCGCGCTACGTCGCTAAGAATGTGGTGGCTGCCCGCCTGGCCAGGAAATGCGAGGTGCAGCTGGCCTACGCCATCGGCGTGGCCCAGCCTGTATCCGTTCTGATCGATACGTTCGGGACCGGTCGGGTCAGCAGTGATGAGCTGGTCCGCATTGTGCGCGAGACCTTCGATCTGCGGCCCAAGGGCATCATCGAGATGCTCAGCCTCAAGCGCCCCATCTATCAGAAGACCGCAGCCTACGGTCATTTTGGCCGAGCCTGCGATTCGGATGGCTGCTTCTCCTGGGAGAACGCTGACAAGGCTGAAGCTCTGCTGCAGTTGGCTGGTCAAGCCACCGTCAGCGCCCGATAACCTCATTGAGCTGTGAACATTGCCCTTGGGCGTTGTCGGCTTTCAGGCCTCTTTCCCGTCAAGCCCAGGTTTAACGTCCTAAGTTGTTCGGGTAGAGGGACGAAGCCCGAGGCGTATCACACGCTCTCATATCATCCCAAGAATCGGGGATCATCGGAACCACGGCGACGGGGAACACACACGCTCCGTGCGTTTCCTTCCGGCCATTGACAGCCCTGGAGATCGTTCCAATCACAAACAGCCTGGATTGTTTCTTTTGAACGCGACTGGGCCCAAGCCTCAAGAGTGTTATCAGCTCAGGAATAAGAGACGTCTGGAGGTCTTCGCCTCCCCAGAAGTCCACCCCTTTCTCCTCCGCGATTAGCATAAGCTGCCCGACCGCTGTCGATCTCTTCCCTCTGCGCTCTACGATCAACCATCTGGTTCCCCGTGACATCACCAGTCCTAACGATGGGCGATGTTCGGAAGAGCGATTGAAAAAAAGCGCACCCCTAAGCGCCGAGCAGAGCAGACTTTGTTTTGACCTCTCCGGGTATGTGGGCTACGATATCGCCCTGCCGTGCCCCCCGTTTACACACGATGAGGGACGAAGGCATCCCGGCATTTACTCGGAAGCTTGGAAAACGGTTCGATCTGACGCAGGAGGGTTAGCTCGGAAGGTCGGCGTCACTTACAGCACCGTGAACCACTGGCAGAACGGTAAGCGGATGCCGCTCCCATTCCTCGTGAAGCGACTGGTTGAGATGAAAGAAGAACTGGCCCCCCAGGACACGAAGCCGCCGCTGAAGACATCTAAGAGATGAGCGAGAAGGACCCCACGGTGACGACGAAGGACAACAGCAACCTAGCCCCGGGAGATGTGGTCTCTGGCCTGGAGGCCTCCGAGCTCGTCGAGATCCAGCGGGTGGCCCCCTTCGGGGGCAGGACGCTGGTCGAAGGTGTCGGACTCCAGTCCCGGAGGATGGTGAAGCGACCGCTAGCCGCGGGGGAGCTGACCGCTCTCGTCAAGGTTCGCGGTCAGCAGCATACCTTCGATGGCGATGCTCGGCTCTTCCTCCTCGGAGCCGAGGCAGAGCGTATCCGTATCGCTCACCAGTTCGACCCCCTTTTCGCGGTCAACTCCAGCATCGTTGATCCGCTTCCTCACCAGGTCGAGGCGGTCTATCGGTATCTCCTTCCGCTTCCGAGAATCCGGTTCCTGCTCGCCGACGACACGGGGGCAGGCAAGACGATCATGACCGGGCTTTTGATCAAGGAACTGGTCTTCCGGGGAGTTCTCCAGAAGGTCCTCATCATCACGCCGGGCGGCCTCACGAAGCAGTGGAAAGAAGAGGAGCTCCAGGAGAAGTTCGGCCTCTACGCGCGGCTCGTGAATCGCCCGTCCTTCGACGCCGAGCCCGGCCAGTTCTCCCGCTACGAAGAAGGCATCTTCGTCACATCCATCGATTTCCTCGCCCGGAATGAGGGTTGTCTCAAGTCCGCCTCCGAGACTCAGTGGGACCTCGTGGTGGTCGACGAAGCCCATAAACTCTCGGCCTACGAATACGGCACGAAGTTAGAAGAGAGCGAACGATACAAGGCGGTAAAGGCCCTCGCCCGCAAGACTGACCACCTGCTTTTCCTTACAGCGACTCCACACCGAGGAAGAAAGGACACGTTTCGCCGGCTGCTTCTGCTCCTCGACGAGGACCTGTTCCAGAAGGATGAACATGTCGCCGACCGAGTTCGCGAGCAGGCAGCACCGTACGGAACGGCGGGTGAAGAGGATTTCGAAGACGAGCGCCCGATCAGCAAGGCGCGGAACAGGTTTTTCCTCCGTCGCCTGAAGGAGGAAATGGTCGATTGGGACAACCACGCGCTCTTCAAGGATCGCCATACGAAGACGACGGGCTACGACCTCACCCCGGAGGAGAAGACCCTCTATGACGAGGTCACGAGCTACGTCCGCTCCAAGCGCAAAGAGGCCAAGGCGAAGAGGAACCGGAACGTCGAGCTGACCCTCATGGTCATGCAGCGCCGTCTGGCCAGCAGCCTCTACGCGATCACGCGGACTCTGGAAAACCGGCTGCGCGCCCTCAACGAGGTCCTCTTCATCCTGCGAGATCCAAGCCGGTCCGAGGCGGAGAAGAAGCGGCTGTTCCGGAGAACTCCCGATCCCAGCGATCCGCGCGACATCACGGAATACGAGGACTTGACGGAGGAGGAACGCGAGCGGATCGACCAAAGGATCTTCCGCCAGGTGCTGACGGACGACCCGGACAAGGTCGAGGAAGAGCGGGACGAAGTCGAGCGGCTCTCTCGCTTGGCCGACAGCCTGAAACACCACAAGGAAGCGAAGTTCGCCGAACTCCTCGCCGTTCTAGATTCCTCCGACGTGATCCGCGCGGAGGAGGAGAAGCTCCTGATCTTCACCGAGCACCGTGACACGCTGAACAGCCTCGCCAAGCGTCTCGAGGAGAAGGGGTACACGGTCGCCACGATCCACGGCGGCATGGACGTGGACTCCCGCAAGCAAGCCCAGCGACAGTTTCGGACGCAGGCCAAGATCATGGTCGCCACCGACGCGGCGGGTGAAGGCATCAACCTTCAGTTCTGCCGCTACCTCATCAACTGGGACATCCCGTGGAACCCGAACCGGCTCGAACAGCGGATGGGGCGCATCCACCGGTATGGCCAGGCCGACGACGTGTGGGTCTACAACCTGGTCGCCCAAAACACCCGGGAGGGATCGGTCCTCCAGAAGGTCCTCTCGAAGTTGGACGTGATGCGGGAGCAGATGGGATCCGACCGGATCTACGACGTGATCGACGAGTGGCTGGAGGACGTGCCGCTGGTCCGGCTGATCGAGAGCGCGATTGACGCCGACGACGAATCCGCAAGTTCCCGAGAAACCGACGCCGCCCTCACGACGGCGTCAGACGAGAGAGCCGCGAGGCTCACGGCCCTCCAGAAGAGGACCTCCCTGGCTTCACGCCTCGATTTGAGGTCCGCGCGTGAACTGCGCGACGCATCGGACGAGCGTCGGCTTCAGCCGTTGTTCATCCAGCGGTTCTTCGAGCGCGCGTGGACGGCTTGCGGCGGCACGGTCCGCAAGGAGGACCACTTCCCGGTGTGGCACGTTGGCTCGACGCCAAGCGCCCTCCTCGAACTCGCCAGAGAGCGCAGGCAGCCTCTGTCAGACAAGTACGACACGCCCTTCGTCTTCGACAAACAGCTCGTCAGCGTCGCGAGCAAGGTCCGCGTCCCCGAACGCACGAAGCTCATGGGCCCCGGGCATCCGCTCTTCGACACGTTGATCGAGTGGGCGATCCGGGAGGCGCGGCAGGCCTTCGCCAAAGGGGCAACGCTCGTGGACCCGAACATCGCCAAGCCCCAGCGCGTCTGGCTCGTCCGCTCAACCATCGAGGATGGACGTCGGCAATGGCGACAGGATCGCCGGAAGCCGCCGGCGCACGAGCGCCTGGCGGTCGTTGTTCAAGACCACATGGGCCTTCGCACGACCTCGCCATCGTACATGCTCAACTGCATCGCTCCAGAGTCGATTGAGGATTGCCGATCGCCGATTGCCGATTTCCTGGCATCAATCGAAAATCAAACATCGGCAATCGAAAATATTCAGTCATGGGCCTACGAGCAGATCACCGAGCGGCAGCTCGAGCAGGTCAAAGCCGTACGCACCGAGGAGTGCGACCTGCGGCGAGCATACCTGAACACGGCCTTCACGGATCTCATCCTCGAGCTGCAGGAAGAGCTGAACGACCTCCAGCAGGCGCAGCTCTACGGCGACGACAACGCCGAGGAACGTGAGCGGCTTCGGCAGCGCGTCGAGGACCTGAAGGCCAGAAAGGCGGATCGGCTGAAAGAACTGGAACTCATGTTGAAGCTGACCGCCAACCTCCCCGATCTCCTGACGGAAGCCGTGATCGCCCCCGTTCCCGTGGCGACAGTGGAGAGCGATGAAGAAGCGCCGTCGAAGGGCGTTCCGATGCGCCGCGACGACGAGGTTGAGGCCATCGCCATGGACGTGACCATGCGCTACGAACGCGGCCGCGGGTGGTCGCCCACGGACGTGAGCCGGGACGGCGAGCATTACGACATCCGGTCCGAAGGGCCGGGTGGAGAGAAGCGATTCATTGAGGTCAAGGGCCGCGCCCAATCGGGCGCCATCGTCCTGACTGGCCCGGAGGTGGACAAGCTTCGCCAGCTCGAGGAGCGGGCCTGGCTCTACGTGGTGACCTTCTGTAAGGGGGGCCGGCCGCAGCTGCGGATCATCCAGGACCCGATCCCAAAGTTGAACCCGGAGATGTTCTACCGGCAGGTGCAGTACCTGGTGGAGGAACATGACTGGTCTTGCCAGGGCGAAGAGGCTCCTGTCATGCTTAACGGAGGCGTATCGGGATGACGATCAAGCAGATGGCCGCCGTGCCCACTGTGGAATCCGGAGCAACCTGGCGCCGGGTGGACTTCCACCTTCACACCCCCGGCGTCGCCAGCTTCGTTTGCTCCGACGGAGCCGATCTCAGGAGCGATGAGGGTCGCCGAGCTGTCGTCAAGACATATGTCGGCCGTTTAGCCGAAGCTGGGATCAGCCTCTGCGCGATCACTGATTACAACGGCGTTCGCGAGCGGTGGTTCGACCTGATCCGTGACGACGCGAGAACGCGCGGAATCACCGTCCTTCCCGGCGCGGAACTATCGTTCAACTACGGAGGCAAGGGACTTCATCTTCTAGTTGTCTTTGGGGCCCAAGCGAACCCAGCGGCTATCAATTCCGCGATCCTCGGGATGGACCAGAATCCGAGCAAGCCGCTCTTGGGAAACGAGCGGAAGCATCGCGACATCGACCTTCGTGAACCGCTGTCGGTTGCCATCGAGAACCTCAGACGTCAGCTTCCCTGCATAGTGATCCCACCACATCCGGATCAGAGCAACGGGCTCTGCAAGAGCCTCCAGGCGAAGCAGGCGGCGCAGGAACTCAAGGACATGAAGGTCGATGCCATCGAGCACTGTCCGAACGCTGAACTGGACAGGCTGGTCTCAACCGGGGTCCTGGACTCTTCTTTCCTTTCCCGGGTTGCGCAAGTTGAGTTCACCGACCCCAAGCGGATCGAGGATATCGGAAACAAGAGACGCACCGATGGCACGCTCCGGGCCACTTGGTTAAAGCTCTCCAGCGTCGACCTTTCTGCGATCCGTCTTGCGCTTCACGATCCGGCGACCCGCGTCTGCGTCGGGGACGTACCGGAGCTGCGACACACACGCATCGAGCATATGGAGGTCAACGGCTCCGGGTTTCTCGGCAAGACCGTTGTGGCTTGGAACCCTGACTTGAACGTGATCATCGGGGGCAGAGGAACCGGCAAGTCCGCTATCATCGAGACACTGCGCTATGCGCTCGGCGTCCCGCCTTACTCGGAAGCCTCATACCGGGAAGGTCTCGTCCGACATTCTCTCGGAAGCGGCGGCAAGGTCACGCTAGTCGTCGAGCGCCCGGTTAGCGATACTCGCCGGAGGTATCGCGTGGAGCGAGTTCTTGGCGAGGAACCACGCGTCTATGAGGAAGGCGCCAAGGCATACCTCGACGTGACGCCCACGGATCTCTTCGGCCCGGGAGTGGCACCTGCCATCTTCGGACAGCGGGAGATCTATGGAGTGTCGGCGAGTGAGGAGTACCGTCTCCGGCTCCTCGACGACCTGATCGGCGAGGAGGCGAGAACCCGCGGGGCGGCAGTCAGGGACGCTGCGGAGGGTTTGCGAGAGAATGCTCGCCGGATCCTGGATGCGGCCCGCAAGCTCTCGAAACGCGACGAGTTGCTCCAGCGTCTGAAGACTATCGAGCACGAGCTCTCGATCTACGAGAAGGAGGGTGTAGCTGAGAAGCTGAGAAGCGCCACGAATCTACGCACGGATGGGCAGCACCTGCGGGGTGCTTCGGAGGCAGTCGCGGCTGTCAGGCGGACCTCGGCGGAGGCGCTTGCCGAGATCGAGAGCACGCTCAATCGAGCCTCAGACAGACTCAAGCAAGGCAAGAGCTCGGAGCGGGCCATCCTCGACGAGGCGGCTGCCGCGATTACCGAGCTCGCGCGGGAGTTGACCCGGCTCGGCAAGGAGGCCAGCAGGGTCATCGAGAACACGGCTGGGACGCTGCAGCAACTGGAAGGGCAGTGGCGCCTGACCGTGAAGCCCCTGGAAGAGGAGCTCAATCGGATCAAGCAACAGCTCCACACCGAAGCGCTCGACCCCGACCGGCTGTTGACGCTCACGGAGGAGAAGACAGCATTGGGTCCGTTGCTTGAGGACCTCGATCGCCTGGACCGCCAGCGTCGCGACATGCTCACGCGCCGCCGTCAGATGCTCGACGATCTCAAGCGCCGGCGACTCGAAGAGCATCAGCTCCGGCGCGAACGTGCTGAAGCCATCGGTGCACAACTTCGCGGCCGCTTGCGCTTGCGGGTCGACTTCAAGGCCCAGAAGCAGGATTACCGCGCCAGGCTGTCGTCCATCCTCAAGGGTTCAGGTGTGACCGCGGACGCGCAAGAGAAACTCGTCGCTCCGGAAGCCACGGACGGTATGGCGCTCGCCGAGGCTGTCCGCACGGGCTCAGCCGAGGTCGAGAGTCGCTTCGGACTGACGATCGGCATGGCCCAGCGCCTGGTGCAATGGCTGACGGCCGAGGAGGAGAGGATCTTCGAGCTAGAAACCCTGATGCCACCTGATGCGGTCCAGGTCGAGCTCAAGGTCGACGAGGCGTTCCGGCCGCTCGACCGTCTCTCAGGGGGACAACGCGCGACGGCCATCCTGCTGCTCCTATTCGCTCTACGCGGGCGCATCCTAGTTCTCGACCAGCCCGATGAAGACCTGGACAACCGGTTCGTGTACGAGGACATCGTGACCATTCTGCGCGAACAGAAGGGGCTCACACCTGACCAGGACCGTCGGCAGATCGTCGCGGCGACGCACAACGCAAACATTCCGGTGCTTGGCGACGCAGAGCAGGTGGTCGCGCTCGAGGTCGAGGACGGACGCGCCAGGGTTGTCTCGCGTGCTTCCATCGACGACCCTCCTACGCGTGCGCTCATCAAGCGCGTCATGGAGGGCGGTGACGAGGCGTTCAGCCGCCGCGCCGAGAAGTACGGGGAGGCGTGAAATGGACGTCGTAGAGCTGCGCGAGCGCATCAGGCGGTGGGAAGACCTTCACACCGAGTTCAAGGAGCGGATAGACACGCCTGACGATCTCGCAGCGAGCCTAGTGGCCTTCGCGAACACGGACGGCGGTCAGCTCGTCATCGGCATCGCGAAAGACCGCTCCATCGCCGGGGTCGCCGATGCCGACGCCGAGCACAGGCAGGTGGACAACGTGGCCTACAACAATTGCGAGCCTCCGGTGACCGTCGTGCAGGAAAGCCTCGACGCCGATGGCAAGAGGGTCGTCGTAGTCAATATTCCGAAGGGTGAACAGCGTCCCTACCGCACGAACCGGGGCCGCTACTACATTCGGACGACCTCCGGGCGCCGGGACGCTTCGCGCGAGGAGCTTCTGCGCCTGTTCCAAGCTACCGAGAGCCTCTATTACGACGAGACCCCGCTTCCTCGGCTCAGCCTAGCCGACCTCGACCTCGACGCCCTCGATCGATACCTCGAGCAAACCGGCCAGAAGCACCTGGCGGACGATCCGGAGCGGCTACTCCGCAACTGGGGGCTTCTCTCGAACGGGCATCCGACCATAGCGGGCATGTTGCTCTTCGGACGCGCGCCGCAGCGCTATCTGCCGTTCGCCCAGATCAACGCGGCTCGCTTTCCGGGTACGGACTCGGCGGCAGAGCCCTCGGACCGGAAGGACCTCAGCGGGCGTCTTCTCGAGGTGATCGACGATGCGCAGCGTTTCCTGCGCATCCACCTGAACCTTCCACACGAGATCCGCGGCTTCGAGCCAGAGCCGAAACCGGAGATTCCGGAGGAGGCCTTGAGGGAGGCGATCGTTAACGCGGTCGCGCACCGGGACTACACAGTCCAAGGCCCCGCCCGGCTCTTCGTGTTCGACGACCGACTGGAGGTCCATACTCCTGGACGCCCTCCCAACACGGTGACCGAGGAGGCCATGCGTGCGGGGGTTCACGTCGTGCGCAATCCGAGGCTCTACGCACGTCTCTCTGACGCCGGTCTGGTAACGCGGGCTGGGACGGGGATCCGTCGGATCGTCAAGTTGGTTCAGGAATCCACCGGGAAAGACATCACAATCGAAGTACGGGACTTCGAGCTGTTGCTAGTGATCCCGCGACGGGGGGCGAGCCAATGATCCCGGGAGGATTTGGCCGATGAGCGCAACCCCCTGCCCCCGACTGATCGAGGTGGCGCTCCCCATCCGAGAGATCTCGGCGGAAAGCGTGCGGCAGAAGAAGGCACAACGCGGACACATCTCCACGCTGCACCTGTGGTGGGCTCGTCGTCCCTTGGCGGCTTCGCGCGCTGTGGTGTTCGCTTCCCTCGTGCCTGATCCCGACGATCCCAGGTGTCCGGCGGACTTCCGCGCGGCTGTGGAGAGGCATCTCAAGACGCATGTGCCGACGGATCTGAAGCACTACCGTCGCGGGCGCGAGAGCCGCCACGACGAGGACCCCTACCGGCCCTACGAGGGCATGCCGGACACCTTGCGCAACCGGCTCATGATGTTCATCGGCAAGTGGTCGCCGGAATCCTTGGCGTTCGAGGCGGGGAGGCGGAAGAACGCGGCGGCACCCAAGGAGCTCCTCGACGACCGTTCCCTCGTGAAGTGGGAGACTTCCGATCCCGATAACAGTCAGGGGCAGGAGGTCCTCCGCATCGCCCGACAACTCGTGAAGGTCGCTTATGGGGGCGAGATCCCGAGCGTCCTCGATCCCTTCGCAGGTGGCGGGGCAATCCCGCTGGAAGCGGGACGGCTCGGCTGCCGGGCCATCGCAAACGACTACAACCCGGTCGCCCACCTGATCCTTCGGGCTACCTGCGAGTTCCCGCAGGAGTACGGCAAGCCAGGCAAGAGGAAAGCGCTCATCGAGGAGTTCGGAAAGACGGTCGAACGAGAAGTCCAGATTCCGAACGTCCTCATCCACGATGTAGAGAAGTGGGCAACCAGGGTTCTCGAACGTGCTCGAGAGCAACTCGGGCACCTGTACCCTCCCGGCAAGGACGGCAAGCCGGTTGTCGGCTACCTCTGGGCGCGTACCGCTCCGTGTTCAAACCCCACCTGCCGGGGCGAGATTCCTCTGCTGCGGAGTCTCTTCGTCTGCAAGAAGAAAGACAAGCAGGTTACGCTGACGATGGATGTGGACAAACGGCGGAAGACCGTCCGATTCGGGATCGCGGAAGGCAAGGGCCTCAACACGACCGACGGGACCATGCAGAATCGCGGGAACACCTTATGCCCATACTGCGAGCAGGTAACTCCCGTGGCAGACCTGCGGACCGCAGGACTCTCCGGCCGCATGGGCGCGCAGATGGTCGCCGTCATCACGGAGGACAAGGGTAAGCGATACCGCTCGGTCGAGGACTCTGACCTCAAGGCCTTCCAAGAGGCGGCCAACATCCCCGCCGAACGGCCGCAGGAATTGATCCTACCAGAGGTAAATGCGGAGGACGCGGACGACGATGTGTCGAACTCTACTGGGATTCGCGTCCATCTTTACGGCATGAAGACGTGGGGCTCGCTCTTCAATCAGCGCCAGCTTGTAGCCATGCAGACGTTCGTCGCCTGTCTTCACGATGCGCTGGAGGAGATGAAGAACGAGATCCATGACGACAAGTACCGGCAAGCTGTCGGCATTTATCTGGGCTTGTGGGTGAGTAGATCATCTGCGCGCTACTGCAGTGTCACGTTGTGGAATATTGGAGAGGAGAAGTTCGAGCATCCGTTTGGACGACAAGCAATACCGATGACCTGGGACTATCCTGAGCCCAATCCATTCGTGCAGGGATCAGCGGGTCTCGAAGGCGCTTGGGATCTAATGCGTCGCGTGATGGACCGCGAGCGACTTGCCAGAGCCTCGAAGGTTACAGTCGGAGATGCAGCCCGCCTTGCGCTACCTGACAAGTCCATCGATGTAATCATTACCGATCCTCCCTATTTCGATGCCATCGCGTACGGCGACCTGTCGGACTATTTCTACGTGTGGCTCAAGCGAGGCCTTGGAGAGTTACTGGCCGAAACGTTGGTGACGCCCTTGTCACCAAAAGGCGATGAGGCAACGGCCCTCAAACACCGGCACGGAGGTGACGGTGAGAAGGCGGACGATCATTTCAGGAGGAAGTTGGCAGAAGCTCTGTCGGAAGCTCATCGGACGCTAAAGCCAGGCGGCACCGTTTCCATCATGTTCGCCCATCAGTCCACGAAGGCTTGGACGGCGCTGATTTCCTCGATCTTTGACGCGGGTCTTACGGTTGACGCCACATGGCCGATCGATACGGAGCTCGTCACGGCACTCAAGGCAAGCATGTCTGCGCTGTCTTCCTCCGTGACGGTCATCTGCCGCCCTCGGGCAGTCGGCAGCGCCGCTGCATTCAAGGACGTGCGCAAGGAGATCTCGAAGGTTGTGGCCGAGACCGTGCGACGCTTCTGGTCCTACGGCTTCCGCGGCGCAGACCTCATCGTCGCCTGTTACGGGCCGGCCGTTGGCGTGTTCGGCAAGTACGAGCGCGTGGAGAAGGCGGACGGGACGCCGGTCGGAATTCCTGAGCTTCTGGATCTCGCCAAGCAGGCGGCTCGCGACGCCATCGCCGGCGAGTTCCGCGGGGACAACCTCTCAACCCTCTACTACGTCTGGGCAAACCTCTACGGCGCGGCCGAACAAGCGTGGGACGATGCCCGGCTGGTCGTGCAGATCGGTGGCGATGAGGACAATGCCATGGAGGTCGCCCGCGGCCACGGGATCTTCGTGGTGGACGGTTCCAAGTGCCGCCTCGCCCTTCTCGAAGACCGCGCCGACCGCCGAGGACTCGGGATCGATCAGAACCCGCCGCACATCGATGCACTCCATCGCAGCATGCTCCTCTGGAAGGAGGAGAAGCGTAGGGACCTGGTCGGGTATCTCGGCGAACGCGACCTCTTGGAGGACGGCCCGTTCTGGAAGCTGGCGCAGGCGCTCTTCGAGGTCCTCCCCCGCGATCTGGAGGACTGGAAGCTGGTCAATGCCTTGCTCGGCGAGCGCCAGACGCTCCGGACGGAGGGCAAGCGCGAGGCTTTCCAGGATCTGCAGCAACAACTATTTTAGCGAGAAGAGGAGACAGCAGAGGCATGAAAAGTTTGGACGACATTATCAAACTTCTTACGGAAGCCAAACCGGACCTGGCCAGACGCTTCAGCGTCCAGCGGCTTGCCGTTTTCGGCTCCTATGCCAGAGGCGATCAGCGCGAGGACAGTGACATTGATATTCTGGTCGAAGTTGACCCATCCCTCGGATTGAGATTTGTGGATCTGGCCGAAGAGATTGAGGCCATGCTCGGTGTTCCAACCGAAGTGGTCTCTCGCAGGGCAATTAAACCGCGTAATTGGGAAGTCATTGAAAAGGATCTGATCGATGTCCCATAGGCCAGTTAACTTGTTGATTGCAGACATCATCGAGTCTATCGAGAAGATAGAGCGGTATATCGCGGGGCTAGACCATGATGCCTTCGTCAGTGATGAGAAAACGGTTGATTCCGTCGTGCGTAACTTGGAGATTATCGGCGAAGCCGCCAATCGAATTCCGGAATCCTTCACCGCACAACATCCTGAAATCGAATGGCGCAGGATCGTAGGTTTGCGCAACCGTATCGTGCATGACTATTTCGGACTCGACCTGGAAATCATTTGGGAGATTCTTCAAAAAGAATTGCCTGTTCTAAAAGCCAAAATCTCTGCCATTCCAGTTGATGACGGAGGGCAGTCATGAGCGAAGCCATCAAGCCCTGGTACGCCGTTGCGACACCTCACGAGGACATCCGCGAGGGGCGTCTCGCCGAGGCCATCTTCGCCGCGAACGTCTGGGCGGTCGTCCAAGGCACGGCGCCGGAGGTTTACCTCGATCCCGAAGAGTTCTTCCGCAAGACCTACCTGACCAGCGGACTGTCCACCGTGCTGGGTCGGGTCGCAGGCGCGCTCCGGCGCGGCGGCGAGAGCGGAGACCGCATCATCAGTCTCCAGACAGCCTTCGGCGGCGGGAAGACGCACACGCTCGTTGCCCTCTATCACTTGGCTTGTTCGCTGGATAAATTGCCGCCGCTGGGTATTCCGGAAGTTGCCGCCCTTCAATCGGAAATCGGCAACCGAAAATCAAAAATCTCCGTCGCCGTCTTCACGAACCAGACATGCGATGCGACCCAGGGACGCCAGGTCGGAGGCGGTGTTCACCTGCGCACGCTGTGGGGCGAGTTGGCGTACCAGCTCGGTGGAAAAGCTCTCTACGAACGTGTGCGCGCGAACGATGAGAGCCAGCGCGTGCCGCAAGGGCTCTTCTTCGAGATTCTGCAGGCCGCGTCGCCGTGCCTGATCCTGCTGGACGAGCTGGCCGACTACTGCGTCGGCGCGGCCGCGGTTCCGGTCGGCGACACGAGCCTGGCGGATCAGACCGTCTCCTTCATCCAGCAATTGACTGAGTCCGTGCAGCAGGTCCCGGGCGCGGTCGTGGTCGCCACTCTTCCGGCGAGCAAGTACGAGGTCGCTCAGAGCGAGAAGGGGCAGGAGGCTTTCGTGACGCTGGAGAAGCGCTTCCAGCGCCTCGGGGCCGACGTCAAGCCGGTTGCGGGCGAGGAGATCTACGAGGTTGTCCGGGCCCGCCTGTTCGAGTCCATCACGCCGGACAGCGATCCGGACTATCCCAAGAAGGTCGCCCAAGTCTATCAGGGCATGTACGCGGCCCACTCTGGGGAGGTGCCCTCGGAGGCCGCGAAGAACACTTACCGCGAGCAGATCCAGCGCGCCTACCCCTTCCATCCCCTGCTCATCGATGCGCTCTACACCCGCTGGGGTAGCCACCCCGACTTCCAGCGGACGCGGGGCGTGCTGCGCCTGCTGGCGAGCATCGTGGGCGACCTCTGGAAGCGGCGGCAGGGAAACACCGAGACCCAGCACCTGATCGAGCCGTGCCATATCCGCTGGTCCGTCGACGCTCTCCAGGCCGCGCTGACGCGACTCTGGGGTCCCCCGTACCAGTCCGTGGCCGCCGCCGACGTGATCGGCGACCGGTCCAACGCAGGCATCTTCGACGAGGAACGCGGCGGCGACTACCGAAGCGAGTCCATCGGGCAGGGGCTGGCTTCCGCCATCCTTCTCGGCTCGTTCGGCGGCCAGGGCGGCCGGAGCGGATTCAGCTCGAAGGACCTGAAGCTCGCGTGCGCCAAGCAGGGCCTGAACTGGAACTACGCGGACGGGGCCTTGTTGGAGCTGGAGAACCGCTGCTTCTACCTCCACACCGCGACGGCCGGGAGCCTTGGAAAACGCTACTGGTTCGGTACCAAGCCGACGCTGAACAAGCTGGTCGTCCAGTACCGCCAACAGGGCGCGAAGGAGAACTTCAGCGAAGAGATTCTCGAGGACCTCCGGGCCGAGTCGCAGAAGGGAGCTCTCGCCGGCGCGACCTGGAGGGGGATCGTGAACCCCGCCGAGGACCTGCCGGAGCAGAAGTCGCTCACCTTGCTGGTCCTTCCACCGTCACTCGCCTGGGACGAGAACGGCGGGGCGAAGGACGCGATCCAGGAGCGCGTGAAGGCGATCAGCACCTGGTGCGGCGGGAAGGACCGCCTGTACCGCAACACGCTCCTGTTCCTGGTGGGAACCGCCCGCGGGCTCAGCAAACTGCGGCAGGCCCACCGCGAGCGCGCTGCTCTGGAAGGCGTGCGCACGGACTACTGGGATCAGCTCGACGAGGAGCAGCAGGAAGATCTCAAGAAGCGGTTGGACGTGGCACGCAAGGCCGCGCTGGAGGCGCTGGGCCCCGCCTACACCGTTGCCCTCCGAGTGCGCGGGCAAGAGGTCGAGCCGTGCGTGCTCTCGGATGCGCGCCGGACCTTCCAGGAACACCTTGGCTACGTGTGGACCACGCTCGTTGAGGACGAGGAGTGGATTCTTCGGCGCGTCGGCTCGGTGACGCTGGAGAGCACAGGCTTGATCCCGAAGGAAGGCGGACTCCGCCTGAAGGATGCCGTGGAGGCTTTCCTCCGGTTCACGGATAAGCCCATGGTTGCGGCCAAGGAGGCGGTGACCGCCGGGCTCCTCCAAGCCTGCGTTGACGGGCTGGTGGGAGTCGGTCGAGGTGGAAGCCTCTCGACGCTGCAGACCCGCTACTGCAAGCAGTCGGTGTCGCTCGATCCGAGCGAGGACGGCGTGTGGATCATTCCGCCGTTCACCCCGGAGCCTGTGAAGGCCCCGGGGGGCGAGGAGACTGCCGGAACCGGTGTCGGTGCCGGAAAATCGGGCGTCGGAAGCGGAACGGGAAGCGGCACAACCCCCGACGACAGTTCGGGAACGGCCACCGTGGCGAAGCCCGGCGCCAAGGGCACAGTCCGACGATTCGTGGTCCGCGGCGACGTTCCGATCGAGAACTGGGGCGAACTCTTCCGATGCTTCGTGGGACCCGCCGCGCGGATGAACCTGAAGAAGCTGGAGCTCGGCGTGCAGTTCGAAATGGTGCTGCCCGACGATAGGCCCTTGGGCGAGAACGACCCGGCCCTCAAGGCGATGAAGGAAGCCGCGCGGCAACTCGGGCTCACGTTCGAGGGCGGGGAATAACTCATGCACTACGCCGCGGCAGCCATCCCGATCGAGGTGATCTGTGACTCGCCCGGAGTCGGCCAGCTGGCCTGGCAAGCCGCCTTGGGGCGAGATCTACCTGTCCTCAAAACATCACTCTCCTGGTAACCCTCATCACCCTGTTGGCCAACTTCGGAGCCTATATGGCGACCCCTCGTCGAGGAGAGACCCCATGAGGATCTTGCGGGCGGCATGTGTGGGCATTCTCATTTCGATTTTTCGGGATACTTGCTGGCGGAATTCCTGGCGCCTACTTCCTATTCCAATTCCGCGAGGCTCCGAGTCAAACGCCATCGCCTGATCTCCCGATCGTAAGCCACGAATTACCCCTCAGAAAGCGGTTTCTCCGCCGAAACGACCTGATTGAGAAAGGCCCGACTGAGGAAGTCCGAATTTCGGACTTCAGGATCCATGCAGCGCGGATTCTCGGAAATCTTCGAATCTATCCTTTGAGGCTCGTGTCGCCGATAAGTGGAGGTGTTGAACTGGGCTTTGGGGCCAGGAAGAAGAAAGACTCTGTCGTCAGGACCGGTTATGTGGCTAGCCTCTGAGCAGAATCAGACGTTTTGTCTCACAGGATGCACAGAGGAGTCTTGAGGTTCTGCACCGGATCTGCGTCTAAGGTTCTGATCCCAGAACGCCTGCGAGTCCGCGAGCTGTTTAGCATGTGGCTTGTTTGACGGGCCGAGGGGGAAGCGATTCCCGGATGAAACCGCTGTCCACAACCAGCAAGGCGTATATCGGTTTGATCACCACGCTGGGGCTGGTCGCCATCTTGGTAGCCATCGTCCAGGCGGATACCAGGGACTCCTTGCGCTTTCTGGCCTATCTTGCGGTCGCGCTGCTTTGCTCCACCTTCAAGGTAAGCCTGCCTGGTATCACGGGGACGATGTCAGTTAACTTCCTTTTCGTCCTCATTGGCACGGTGGACTTCACTTATTCCCAGACGATCGTCATGGGCTGTTCAGCCACGCTGGTTCAATGCCTGTGGAAAACCAAATCCAGGCCCAAGCCGATACAAGTCGTCTTCAGCGTGTCCAGCATGGCGGTCGCGATTGCCGTCTGCTATTCGTTTTACCATTCCTCCTGGCTTTCGGGTTTGATTCCCAATTCAGCCCTCATTCTTGGGCTATCTGCCTGCTGTTTTTTTGCCGTCAACACGGTGCAAGTCGCCCTGGTGTTGGCCCTGGTAGAGAAAAGGTCGCTCTGGAGCATCTGGCGCGAGTGCTATTTCTGGTGCTTTCCCTATTACCTGATGGGTGCCGGCATCGTGCAGGTCATGCGATATTCAAACGCGCGATTCGGGTGGCATTCCTTTCTCTTGATCCTCTCTGTGATCTACGTTGTGTATCGCTCTTACCGCCTCTACCTGGGACGCCTCGAAGAGGAAAAGAGTCATGCTGACCAGATGGCTGAACGAACCAGGGAACTTCAAGTTGAGATCGCTGAGCGCGAGCGAACCGAGCAGGTTCTTCGTGAAAGCGAGGTACGGTACCGGACGTTGTTTGAAGCCAATCCGCATCCCATGTGGGTTTGTGACTTCAGCAACCTCACATTCCTGGCTGTTAATCAAGCCGCCATCGAGCATTACGGTTACTCTCGCGAGGAGTTCGAGAGCATGACCATTCAAGACCTGGTGTTTCTCGGCCAGTTACCGGATGTTCTTCGCGAAACCGCTCAGCTGCCGCAAAGATACGAACACAGTTCGGTATGGAAACACCGCAAGAAAGATGGAACGATCATCGACGTCGAGGTGCGGTCACACGAGTTCACGTTCGGAGGCCGGCCGGCTTGGCTGGTCCTGGCCGACGACATCACCGAGAGTCGGCGCGCGGAGGAACTCAGAATCGCCAAAGATGCAGCCGAAGCCGCCAACCGGGCCAAGAGCGAATTCCTGGCCAACATGAGCCACGAGCTCAGGACCCCTCTCAATGCCATCATCGGCTACAGCGAGATGCTCCACGAAGACGCCCAGGACAAGGGCCTGGAGGACTTCCTCCCGGATCTCACCAAGATTCAATCCGCCGGCAAGCATCTATTGGGCCTGATCAACGACATTCTGGACCTCTCCAAAATCGAAGCGGGCAAGATGCTGCTCTGTCTGGAGTGGTTTGACCTCCGCCAAATGATCGAAGAGGTCACCAACACCGTGCAACCTCTCTTGCGGAAGAACCATAACGATCTGACTCTGGTGTACCCGGAAGATCTCGGGGTGATGTACGGGGATGAGACCAAAATGCGCCAGGTGTTGTTTAACCTGCTGAGCAACGCCGCCAAGTTTACCGAACGAGGCGCCATCCGCCTGGAGGTAACCCGCCAGACTCTGGAAGAGAGAGAGTGGATCAAGTTTCAGGTCGAGGACACTGGAATTGGCCTGACCCTCGAACAAATGCAGAGGTTGTGTCAGCCCTTCGCCCAAGCCGACACGACAACGACCCGCAAGTATGGAGGAACTGGACTGGGCTTAGCCATCAGTGTGAGTTATTGCCAGATGATGAATGGTGACCTGACCGTCGAGAGTGTCCTGGGCAAAGGGTCGACGTTTACTGTTTATCTCCCGGCCGAAGTTTCGGAACCCCGGGCCGGAGATTTGTACGACCTTGCCTTGGCCGATCGGTCGCAGGA
This sequence comes from Acidobacteriota bacterium, assembly GCA_040753175.1. GTDB lineage: Bacteria > Acidobacteriota > Terriglobia > Versatilivoradales > Versatilivoraceae > JBFMEW01. Next base: position 83,691 of record JBFMEW010000014.1, read on the forward strand.
AGTAGTCAGTCAGTTTCAGGGAAACCGCGATCAGGAGCGGGTCATATAAAGACACAACATTGAAACAGTTCCGTCTGGAGTGCTCTGACTGAGGTGCTATTGGGCCTGTTGGGGCCAATCATCATCTGAGACTGGTCAGACTGTAATGTGGCATTGACGAAATCCTTCGGTCCGCTTCAAAAGAGCACCCACCCCTGAGGTCGCTCTGGGAGAGTTTGACGTGCTGAAAATTCTGCTCGTCGAAGACAACGAAATGAATCGCGACATGCTGTCCCGTCGCTTGCGCAGAAAAGGGTACCTGGTGGTGTTGGGGGCTGACGGGCTGGAGGGAATTGCTTTGGCCCAAGCGGAATCGCCTCATCTCATTCTGATGGACATGAGCCTGCCCGTCCTGGATGGATGGGAAACAACGCGGCGGCTCAAGGGTGATCCCTCAACCCGGCATATTCCTGTAATTGCTCTCACCGCCCATGCGATGGTAAGTGACCGACAGAGAGCTTTTGAGGCAGGCTGTGACGACTTCGACACCAAGCCGGTCGAGTTTAACCGTCTCATGGCCAAAATAGAGAGGGCTTTGAGCAAGAGTCATGTTACGAGCTCTAACCGTCCAACTTAACGTGGGCTCGGCCCTGCTTACTTCAGGCAATCGGCCCTCAGCGGTGCCCCAAGGAATGCCGGTCGCGATCACGCACATAACGGCCGCCAGCTCCAGCAGGCCGATCGATCGGGGACAGGTCTCCTCTTGGCAGGAGGGAGGTCGCTGATGATGAACGGTCCTGGTTCACTCCTGGTGGTGGATGACAACGAAGCCAATCGTGACATGCTATCGCGACGCATGGAACGACGCGGGTTCTCCGTCAAACTGGCGGCTGACGGAAGACAGGCTCTGGCTCTAATTGACAGCGAACCGATCGACGTGGTTCTGCTAGACATTGAGATGCCCGGAATGAGTGGCTTGGAAGTTCTCAAGGTTCTTCGAGAGACTCATTCCCAGGCGGAGCTGCCTGTGGTCATGGTGACGGCTCATGACCAAAGCACAGAGATTGTTCGAGCGCTCGAACTGGGCGCGAACGACTACGTCACCAAGCCCATCGACTTTTCTGTGACGCTGGCCCGATTAAAGACGCAGCTGGGCTACAAACGGGCCCACGATGCCGTTCAAGAAGCCCAACGGGACTTGGAGCAGAGGGTATTGACACGAACCGCACAACTTGCAGAGTCCAACCGTAGATTGTTGGAAGAGATTGAGGAAAGAAAAAAAACAGAAGAGATGCTGCAGCTGGCCAAAGAAGCGGCAGAGGCCGCAAATCGAGCCAAGAGTCAGTTTCTCGCCAATATGAGTCATGAGATTCGCACTCCAATGAACGGCATATTGGGTATGAACGCTCTTTTGCTCGAGACAGGCCTGAACACTGAACAGCTCGATTACGCCACGACTTTGAAAGACAGTGCCGAAGCGCTGTTAGCGATCCTGGATGACATTCTTGACTTCTCCGCGATTGAGTCGAAGGAACTCAGACTGGACTTGCGTCCCTTCAACCTTCGCACCGTTGTTGGCGGCGTTGTCAGTGCCTTCTCGGTGCGGGCAAAACAAAAAGACCTGCGTCTTTCCGGCGAAGTCCACCCGGAAGTCCCGGAAAGATTGATCGGGGATGCAAGCAGACTTCGACAGATTCTTATCAATCTTGTCGGAAATGCGGTGAAGTTCACGATGCAGGGAGGGATTAGGTTGCAGGTGGAACCGCAAACCCAGACAGAGTCTTCGCTGTTCCTGGTCTTCAGTGTTGCCGACACGGGGATCGGCATTCCCGCGGACAAGATATCCCTGATCTTTGAGCCCTTCTGCCAAGCCGACGGTTCGACCACGCGCCGGTTTGGGGGCAGCGGACTGGGGTTGAGCCTCTGCCGGGAATTGATCCAATTAATGGGTGGGCGGATTTGGGCAGAGAGCGAGGAGAACAAAGGCAGCATCTTTCGTTTCACGGCTCAGTTCGAGCTGCTCCACTCTCTGCCATTGATCAGTGCCAGCGAACCTCAAGGGCGTCAGATCCCGGGCGATCTTGCGCGAGGGTAGCCGGAGCGCTCGTTTCGGCTCGGCCCATGGTGATGAGCGGGTGAGCTCAACCCAAGTCAACCAACGTTAGCGGAGTGACATCATGAACAGGTTATCAACCAAGAGAACGGGCTCGCTCCTCATCGTCGATGACAACGAAATGAATCGCGACATGCTGGCCCGACGATTGCAGCGGAGTGGCTATCACACGGTCTTGGCGGAAAGCGGTAAGAGGGCTCTTGCCCTGATGGAAGAAGAGAGGTTCGACCTGGCGCTGCTGGACATCGCCATGCCTGACATGGACGGGATCCAACTGCTCAAGATCCTGCGTCAGCGGTTCTGCACGAACCAGCTTCGGATCATCATGGTAACAGCCAGCAACAAGAGCGCGACTATCGTGGAAGCTCTAAACCTGGGTGCCAACGACTACCTCACTAAACCCGTTGATCTCCCGGTGGCCTTGGCCCGCATCCGAACCCAACTTTCTCATAAGTGGGCGGACGAGGAGCTCGAGTTTCAACGGACCCTTCTCAGATGCCAGACCGAGACATCTTTGGACGGTATTCTCCTGGTATCCAGTGAAGGGCAATGGCTTTCCTACAATCAACGTTTCCTCAACATGTGGGACCTTCGGCGGGAGGACGTTGAAAATTGGACGGAAGAACAAACCATTCAATGGATGCTTGGTAAGCTGGATGATGCGCCAGGGTTCTTGGCGACGATGGTCCACCTCAGCGAGCAAGTTGATGAGAGCAGCTCGCAGGAATTACACCTAAAGGACGGCAGGACGTTTGACTGCTACAGTGCGCCTGTCAAGAACCTGGAGAGCCTGCACTACGGTCGGGTCTGGTACTACCGCGATATCACGGAGCGAAAGTGGCTGGAAGAGGCTCAAGAGGAGGGTGAGGCGGCCCTGCGGGAAAGCGAGGAAAGATACGCCCTGGCGGCGCGCGGTGCCAACGACGGTCTGTGGGACTGGAACCTCCGAACGAACAGCATCTACTTCTCTCCGCGCTGGAAATCGATGTTGGGTTGTGAGGAATCGGAAATCGGGGACAACCCAGAGGAATGGCTGGGTCGGATTCACCCCAACGACATCGCGCGAGTCCGGCAGACGATTAGCGATCACTTGGAGGGCCGTAGCCCACACTTCGAAAACGAGTACCGCATGCTGCACCAGAGCGGCAGCTATCGCTGGATGCTAAGCCGTGGCCTGGCCGTCCGAGACGAGGACGGAAACCCCACGCGCATGGCAGGATCTCAAACCGATATCACCGATGGCAAGGTGGTTGATGCCCTGACGGGATTGCCCAATCGTTTGCTGTTCTTGGACCATCTGGAGCGCTCTCACAGTCGGTCCAGAAGACAGAAGAACGCGATCCTGGCGGTGCTGGTTCTGGATGTGGATCGCTTCAAAGTCATCAACGACAGCCTGGGGCATTTGGTCGGAGATGAGTTTCTGATCGCCCTCAGTCGCCGGATGGAATCCTGCCTGCGGACGTGCAATGGCACGACCCGATTTGACGACAAGCACTTGCTGGCTCGCCTGGGTGGAGACGAATTCACCATTCTGGTCGAAGACGTCAGGCACGTCAGTGACGTGATTCGGTTGGCCGAGAAGTTGACCAAGGAGATCACGGCGCCCTTCGAGTTGGGGGGGCAGGAGATCTTCCCCACTGTCAGCATCGGCATATCTCTTAGCTCCAGTGGTTACAAGGACTCCGCGGATCTCTTGCGGGACGCCGATACAGCCATGTACCGCGCCAAGTCCAAAGGAAAGGCTCGGGTCGAGCTGTTCGACTCCGACATGCGCGAACGTGCCGTGACCCAAATGCAGCTTGAAACCGACCTGCGTAAGGCCCTGGAGCGAGGAGAGTTTCAAAACGTCTATCAGCCCATCGTCTGCCTGGCTTCCGGGCAGATCGTCGGCTTTGAGGCCCTAGTGAGGTGGCGCCATCCTCAGCGCGGCGTGCTGGGTCCGGCAGAATTCATCCCCCTGGCCGAAGAAACCGGCATGATATTGTCCATAGGCAAGACCGTTACCCAGGAGGCCTGCCAGCAAATGTCGTCCTGGCAAGCGCGCTTTCGAGAGTGCACCCCCCTGATGCTAAGTGTCAACCTGTCAAGCAAGCAGTTCGTTCAACTGGACCTTGCCAATCAGGTGGCCGAAATCCTGCGAGAGTCGGGATTGGATCCTGAGTCCCTGAAGCTCGAGATAACTGAAAGTTTGGTCATGGAGAACGTTGAGATTGCATTGCCCACGCTTCTGCAACTGAAAGCCCTCGGAGTCCAACTAAGCATTGATGACTTCGGCACCGGCTACTCCTCGTTAAGCTACCTACACCGGTTCCCGATTGATACCTTGAAGGTGGATCGTTCTTTCGTCAGCCGGATGGAGCCCAATGGAGAGAATCTAAAGATCGTCAAGTCGATTATCAATCTAGCTCATGACTTGAATCTGGATGTCATTGCCGAGGGCGTCGAGACAGCCGATCAGAAAGCCCAGCTACTGGACCTTGGATGTGAGTGTGCACAAGGCTACTACTTCTCCCGCCCCGTCGAGGCGGCGGCGATCGACTCTCTGATCAGCTCCTCGATCGCCCTGGTACGCAGCGGGTAGGCGGGGCTGGCCTAATCAGAATCACGGGTAGATTCCTCGACCAAGCTGACATTCGCCAAGACCGGGTGGCTTGCATTCCGTCGCCTGATGAAGCGATCCTACAAGCCTTCGACTGGGACACTCACCGGTTCAAGTTGGGAACCGCCCTGAGGCACAGGCAACTCGGTCAGGTTTTCCGTAACTGGCAGCGATTGGGGTCTTCGGCGCCGACGTCGCCCCTGTCCCAGCAACCCCTGGTATACCAGCCCGGCAACGGTGGAAGAATTTCGGGCCAGTAGCTTGATCCAGGCCCAGCGGGTCATCTGTGGAAAGTAGATGCCCCGAAACAGCAGACGCGCCACGAAGTGCATGACCTGATGCCCGAATGTTTTGTCATGATCGCGCAACCAACGCTGGGCTTTTCGGATTGCCGCGGGGCTGTAGCAGTGGGTCCAGCCTCGCCGCACTTCGGCCTCAGCTTCGTCGCCCGACAGGTTTTTCGGGATATAGGCCGCTTTGAATGCTTTGAAATCCAACCAGTGCTCAGGCCGTGTGAGCCTGCCTTCTTCGCGCAAACGGTCATACAGCGGCGTCGCGGGATACGGAGTCAGAATTCCAAAGACCGGCAGGCCCGGCGCCCAAGTGTCGATTTGATCGCAGGTCTTCCTGGACACGCCCACGCGGTCTCCTTCCATTCCAAAAATGAAAGAGGTGATGGCATAGAGACCATGCCTAGCCAAAGTCTCCTGAATTGCCGCGTAGTCCTCCGGCTTGTTGAATTCTTTGTGAGCAACCTTGAGACTGTCCGGATCGATGGATTCCAGTCCCATGAAGACCCACCGACCCCCACTGGCCGCGATCAGCCGGACGAGTTCCTCGTCCTTAAGGAGATTCATGCTGATCTGACCAATCCACGGCACACACGCATCGCGTTCAATCATGTCGCGCAGCAGCGATTTGGTTCGCTTTCGATTGATGGCAAAATTGTCGTCGATGAAGAAGACGTTCACCAGGGCGTTCTGGGCTTGGGCCATGGCCTTCAACCGGAGTAGTTCCTCAATGACGTTGTCATTGTCCCGAAAGCGGATCTGATCCCCAAAAAAACCGGTAACTGTACAGAATTCGCAACCGTAAGGGCAACCTCGTCCCGACTCCACCGGCACAACGTAAACGCCATCGTATTTCACGCCCATTTGCTTTAGAAGCCAGCGGATCTTCGAAGGAACGAACCTCATCAGATTAAAGTGTGACAAATCGATCTGATCCCAGGCCACGATCGGGTAGTCTTGAAGAGTCGGTTTGAGGTCTTTGCCGTTGGGTCCAACAGGGTGGTAGACCTCTCGTAACTGGCCTCTGGCCGCGTCCCGCACCACCACCGGCCAGGTATCGTCAGCTTCACCAAGGACCACCGAGTCGGCACAGCGGGGATGCCCTGTCAAACCCAACGGTTCGCTGGGCACTTCCGTGACATGAGGTCCACCCATCACGACGCGGACCCGGGTGCGCTGCCTAATCGCCTGAGCCATGCGATAGGCCTTCTGAGCCATCCGGGTCATGAAGCCCATCCCAACCAACTCCACCTTGTTGCGACGGATGAACTCCACCAGTTCCTCTTCACTATAATGCTGGGCGTTTCCATCGATGATGCTGACTCGATGGCCATCTGGCGTCAGTCTTTGCAGCACGAACGGCCACAGTTGGGGTACGAAGTTGTTGGTAACCTGATTGTCCGGCACATAGAGCAGGATATGCATTCGATTTCCTTCCGAAACGACAACTGATTGCCCTACCAATTAGAACGGACCGCAAGTGCATACGCAGACGCCTACCTAGAACGTTCGCTGAGCTACAGGTTCCCCTTGCGCGACCGCAAGTAGGCGTGCTTCCGTAGAGTTCTGAAATAAGAGCGATAGGGTATCAAGGTGAACCGCTGCTTCGCAGGTGGCAACCCCAAGCAAGCAGCGCTACCGAGACGGCCTGCTGAACCAGCAGGCTGACCAGATGTCTTCGGCCTTCTTTCCTTTCGACCGGTCCGGTCTCAGCGGACCCCAAGAAACAAAGAGCCACGAAGTCAATCGACGGTGGCCTCAAAGAGTCAGGAGAAAACCCAAGAGTTGATTGGCCGTGGAACAGTAGCACGGACAGGATGCCCGATACAAATCTTAAATCAGGGGTGATGGGCCGCTTGCAGGTCGGCGCTCGGACCCAAAAGCGTGGGGGATCTCTTTCAGACAAAAGCGACAAATCCTGGAACTTCAAGCCGGTCGAGACAGGATCTCCGTCATTGGCGCGGGTTTGTTCCCAGACTGAGTCCCATTAGTGGGGCGCTGACTGGGGAGGAAACTTGTCGCCCGACCTCCGAGGAAACCGACCGTCTCAAGACCGAAAATGGCGGACCAAGTTGAAGATGCCCAGGGCAATCAACGCGAGCGGCCAGCCTTTGGCCACCAACGCGAGGGTCCCTGGCACAAACTGGTTGACTAGAAAAAGCGTTCCAGCACCGATTGCCAGAATACCTCCGATGAGGTCCGAAAATGGAAGCCTTTCCAAAGGCGTGAGAACTTCAATGCCTTGCAGAGCCAAGAGCCGCTTCTTGGCGACATGGTAAGCCTGCAAGGGCATATAAACGTAGTAGACCACCGAAAGGAAAACAAAGAAGGAACTGAAAGCCCCAACCTCACTGGAGTCGGAAAGCGCAACCAGGCTTCCGAAAACCAGCACCTGAAAAAACCCTTTGAAGTAATCCCCGTTGCTCACCGCTCCCACACCGGGAATCAGTCCCAAAACGAAACTCACTGCCGGCGAACAGTAGGGATAGGCCGTCACCGAATTTGGAACAGTAGACGGAATCGCCGGTAGGGGCGGGGTGATTGGTGGCGGGACAGAGGTAGAGTCCGAGGTCGAAGCTTGAGCATGGGGGAGGGATTCCGAGCATTTGGGGCACAGGATCCGTGGATCGCGGGATTCAATGCACTGCTCGCAAAGGGCTGCACCGCAGTGGGTGCAGAATGCGGTTGCCGTCGAATCAGGATGTCGGGTGCACTGCATACAGCCTCCGGGATGCCACAACCCTCACTGCAGCCTGGCTTCCAGTCAGTCTAAACGAAATCGGAGGGGCAGATGTTCAAAGAGTTTCGCTCAAATCGGAAATCTTCCAGACCAGGGTCTCCCGCACCTCACTTTTTCTTGAGCACCACCTCAAGAATCTGGTGCTTGAGCAGATAGAACTTCTGGCTTTCAAAATCCACAAACAGCTGGTTGACGTCACGCGTTTGGTAGACCTTCTGGATGGGCTTTTCCGATCCCAAAGGCACGTAGTCCAGGATGGAGTCGCCTGCAACCCGGTACTTGTAAACCGGGACCAACCCCTTCTGCTGAGTGTGAAAGAAGACTAGCACAAAAGCGTTCGACTTCAGCTTCGGGGATACTTTCTCGACAAAGACCTTGGCGAAACGAGGATCGAGGAAGCTCAAGATATCCCAACAAATGAGTCCATCAAAGAACTCCGGGGCGTATTTAAAGTTATCCCGAAAGAACTCGTCTTCATTCGTCTTGAGTTTTCCATCCTCAAAGACCGAGTAGCCTGGCTGAGCGTAGGCTGCCAGGAAATCCTCCATGTAGATCTTGATCCCGTAATTCATGAAAAACTCAATATTTGAACCAACGACCGGCCCAATATCCAGGACACAAGGGTTTTCTTTTCGGGTAATACACTGGATGAAGTCCTTGAGGGCGCTGGTGGGACGAGAGACTCCCTCGGCAGGAGAGGTATCTCTGCCTTTCGCCTTGGCATGAATCGCAGCAACGGACTCGGTTGGCTTCCAGAATTTGAGCTTGGAAAACATGAACAGGTTCTGGGACTCTTACGGTAGACGAAGAACCTACGAACACGGTGGAGTCAGGGATGGGAATTTCAGTTTTTTTCCTTCCCAGCGCTGAGGGTATCGGGCTCCGGTTACCCTCCTGCCGGAGCCCGGCAGGCAAACGCTTATTTCACCTGGATCTTCGGCAGGGTGGCAGGATCGGAACTGACTTTCGCTGGCTCTGCTTTAGGAACTTCGATCTTCTTGGCGGTCTCTGGCGAGCGCTGCATGTCCACGCTGCCCTTGAAGTGGGCGCCGTCGGCTATGGAAACGCGCATGGACTTGATATCCCCCACGACCGAGCCTGAGGATTTGAGCTCAACGATCTCGGAGGCAGTGATGTTGCCAACCACACTGCCGATCACGGTCACGTTCTTGGCGTTGATCTCGGCGTTGATCTTTCCGTTCGGCCCGATGATGAGGTTGTGGTCGCGAAGCTCGATCTTCCCTTCCACGCGCCCTTCGATCGTCAGGTCTTCATCACCTGTCAGCTCTCCTTTGATAAAAACTGATTTTCCAATATTGATGACTTCCTCCTTGCTCATCGCCGGTTTCGTGTCGAAACGCGTTTCCATAGGCTTTCTCTCCTCAAACGCACTCATGGGTTGTTCCTCCTTTCGAGGTGAAAAGGTTTCCTTTTCCTCTTCCGGTTTCCTGCTTTTCCACATGGACTCCTCCTCCAATGCCACCACCGAAGCGCAGTCGGCAGGACCTATCCCGATAATTAAAGGAACCCCCCGTCGCCCTATAACCTAGCACAAGCGCTTGGATTTGGGTCCACGAAATTTCCCTGGATGCCAGTCAGGATGACGGGCGGCAATTGTGATGGATCTTCGATCTCGGCGTTCACGCGGAGCCGGACCAAAGATTGCAGTTTAGTGCTGGGAGACCACCAGGGGAGGTCTTCAGACACCTGAGAATATCGGCACTCTTGAAACAGGAATGTAGTTCAAAACTGTAGTGCAGCCGATTTTGGCGATCGAGCCACGTTCTTCTGAAAATCTGCAGATCCGGCGAGCCGACACCAGGAATGGCTCCATTCACGTCCCTCCGTCATGACGAAGTCAGGACAGGTCGCCATCTCTGCCGATTGGCACTCACTGCTCAGGCGGACCGTAAGCCTGGTCGAGCAGTTCCACCGGATGTACCACCCGGATCCGCTCTAACCCAGCCCGTCTCAAACCATATGCGATTTGAAGCATGCATCCCGGGTTTCCGGTTACGACTATATCAGGCTGAGTGTTCCGAATATCTTCGATCTTGCGGTCGAGGATCCTCATGGACAAGTCATGGTTGGTGATGTTGTAAATCCCAGCGCTTCCGCAACACTGGTCGGGGTGTTCCAGCTCCACCAGCTGCAGCCCCGGTATTCTGGTCAGCAATTGCCTGGGAGCTTGGGCTACCCGCTGAGCATGAAGGAGGTGGCAAGGATCGTCGTAAGTGGCCCGACAGGCAATCGAGTGGGAAGGCCGCACTTCCAGGTTCACCAGGAACTCGGCGATGTCTCTTACCGTTGCGCTGAATTGACGGGCTCGCTCCCTGAACGCGGCATCGTCAGCCAACAGCTGGCCATATTCCTTCAGTTTTGCGCCACACCCCGAGGCATTGACGATGACAGCGTCTACCTGTGCCCTCTCGAAGGCTGCAATGTTTTGGCGCGCCATCTCGCGTGCGGTAGCTGTCACTCCCGCATGACAATGGAGTGCGGCACAGCAAACCTGGTCCGCTGGAATGACAATTTCACACCCATTTCGCTGAAGCACCCGGATCGTCGCCAGGTTAATGTCGCCAAAAATCTCGTTCATGACACAGCCGGTGAGCAAGGCCACACGATGCTTCTTTTCACCCACGGCCGGGAACACCGTTCCCAGCAGCACACGCTGGTCTTTCCGGCGGATGTCCGGCAGCATCTGCTCGATCTCAGCGAAATGTCCTCCCAGGAGTTTTAACATTCCGAGGGCCCGCACCAGCCTCTGCAACCCGGACTTCTGGTACCAGCGAAGCAGGTTGAACATCCGGCGAAGTCGAACGGGAGAGGGGAAGATCTTCTCAAATACCACGTCACGGAGCTGTGTGACCCACCAGGAGCGTTTTATCCGGCTCTCGATGACTTCGCGCGCTCGCTCCACCAATTCTCCGTAGGGAACGCCCGAAGGACAGGCGGACTCGCAGGCCCGGCAGTCGAGACAAGCGGAGATATGCTGAACAAAGCTGTTCGAAAACGCCGTCTTCCCACGCTCCAAACTGCGCATCAGATAAAGGCGTCCGCGCGGAGAATCCGCCTCCTTACCAAGCTCGAGGTAGGTTGGACAGGCTTGCAGGCACAGCCCGCAGTGAACACACTCAGGCGTCAGGTCTGTCCGATCGGCATGAGAACTCAATTTTTCCGGTGTCGACATTAGCTTCCGCGTGATGTCAGTCTTGCCCTACACCACAAACCGGCCGGGATTCAGAATGCCCGTCGGATCGTATCGCGCCTTGATGCGCTGCATCAGGATGCGTTCTTTCGAGTCCAGGCCCCACACGTCGATTCGCTCCTTGAGCCAGCGCGGAGCCCATTCCAGCACCGCCGATCCGCGCTGAGCTTTCAGCCGTTGCCTGAGGCCGCCAATGTACTCGGCCAGCTGCATCCCGTCCCTTTCCAGGTCGGCACTTCCACAGTAGACTTGAAAGACGCCGTTGCCCGCATGCGCTTTGAACAGCACCTCCCCTCCCCAGGCAGCCCTAAATTCTTGAATTTCCGTGGAAATCTCGGTCAAATCGCTGGGGAGGGCGCTGATCCGGATCTTGGCCCAGGTCAAACCACTCCGAAGAAAAGGCTGGTCTTCCCGCAGCAACCCCCAGAGGTAATCCTGCTCCGCCGAGTCCGACGACATCACCACTCCTTTGGCGCAGAACGGTTCCCACAGCCGTTCCAGCTCCTGAATCTGCCACCGCACCGCCTTTTCGACGTCGCCGAAACGGAGAAAGAAAGCGAAACCCGTTCTTCCCTCCACGAGCGCAAGCTTATCGTTCAGCACCGAAAAGGCTTCGGGACTGAGCCACTCAAAACAGAGGGGCATCAAGGGAGAACTAAAGAGTTGCCGGACGGCTGGGCTGCCATCTGAGGGCTGTTTCACCAGGACCACAACTGTGCTGCAGAACGGAGGCATCGGCTTCAGCTTGAAATAGAAGTCCGTCATCACGCCCAGCGTGCCAAACGAACCGGCATAAAGCTTGCACAGATCGTAGCCCGTAACGTTCTTCACTACTTTTGCCCCAAACTTGGTCTTGGTGCCGTCGGCCTGCACCACAGTGAGCCCAAGCAGATAGTCACGAATCGTCCCATAGCCGAATCGACTCGGTCCGCTGGCACGAGTCGCCACCAGGCCTCCCAAGGTACCTTCTTGGGACCTCGGGGGATCGAGAGGCAGCCACAGACGATCGGGAGCCAGCGCTTTCTGCAGGACACTCAAGCGGCAACCCGCCTGGACTTTGACGACCAGGTCCTGGGGCTCGTACTCCGAAACCCGGTCGAGCCGGCTCGTTGAGACCGCCACATCATAGCCTCGCAACAGATTTCCCCAGTCGCGCTTCGTCCCGGAACCAAAAGGAATGACCGAGAGCTTGTGCGATTGGGCCTGTCGCAGAACTTCTCCAACTTCTCCCGGATCGGCCGGCGCCACGGCATACCGGGGTTGCACCCCGTCGATTTCGAACTCCGGAAGCTGTGCGGAGGGAAGCAAGTCGAGATTGGAAAGTCCTGCGGATTGAGAAGAAGGAGAGGTCAAGGGGATCAAAACCTCACAAACTCTTCGGGAAGCGATGGAGATCCAGCTGACTTCCGGTTTCGGGGCAGCTCACGGCAGCCGCGACCTTCAGGAAAGATCTTACCGGGGTTCAGAAGATTCTCGCCGTTGAACAACTCCCGCAACCCCTTCATTACAGCCAAGTCCTGGGGACCAAACATCAGAGACATGAATTCCTGTTTTTCCAGGCCAATGCCGTGTTCCCCGCTCAGTGCACCCCCTACTTCGACACAGCGCCTTAGCACCTCTCCCGCCAGAGCTACCACCTTCTCCTTCACGTTTGGCGCACCGGCATCGTAGAGAATAATCGGGTGCAGGTTTCCATCTCCGGCATGGAAGACGTTAGCCATTCGCAGGCCGTATCGGCGCCCGAGAGCGTCAATCTCATTGAGGATTTCGGGAAGCTTGCTGCGCGGAATGACCCCGTCCATCGTGTAGTAGTTGGGACTGATGCGACCATAGGCCCCAAAGGCGTTCTTCCTCGCCGCCCACAGCTTCTTGCGCTCCAGATCATCCCTGGCTACCCGGACCTCCCGCGCCTGGTGCGCGTGAATCACCTCGAGTACGTTCTCCAATTGCTGGTCGATGCCGGCCTGCAGCCCGTCGATCTCCACCAAGAGGACCGCCTCTGCATCCTTCGGCAGGCCTGTGGCGTAGACACCGGCTTCGATAGCCTCGATCGTAGCCTGATCGATCAGTTCCAGAGCTGCCGGAAGGATGCCCCGGGCAATGATTCCGGATACCGTCCGTGTGGCCTTCTCAACCGAATCGTACACCGCCAGCAGAGTCTTGACGGCCGGAGGCATATACAGCAAGCGCACCACTACTTTCGTTACGATTCCGAAGGTCCCCTCTGAACCAACAAAGGTCCCTACCAAATCGTAGCCGACAGGGTCCCCCGATGCTGTACCAAGCTCATAAACCTCTCCATCTGGAAGGACCACTTCCAGGGCCAGAACGTGGTTAGTGGTGACGCCATATTTAAGGGTGTGCGGTCCGCCCGCGTTTTCGGCCACGTTGCCGCCAATGGTCGAGACGACCTGACTGGAAGGATCGGGAGCGTAGTAAAGATTTCGCTTCTTGACCGCCTGGCTCACATGAACATTCACGACCCCGGGTTGCACCTCAGCCAGTCGGTTATCGAAATCGATTCGCAAGACCCGATTCATGCGGCTGAATTCCAGAATGATTCCACCTTCGACGGGAATGGCGCCGCCACTCAGACTGGTGCCGGCTCCGCGCGCGAGAAAGGGAACTTGGTATTTGCGGGCTAGGCGAACGATCCGCACCACATCTTCCGTCGAGGCTGGGAACACCACGAAGTCCGGCAGATGGGGATGGAGCATGAGCCCATCGCACTCATAAACAACGAGTTCCTCGGGGGTGTGGAGGACCCACTCACTTCCCAAGAACTCCACCAGCTCCGCTACAATGACCTGTTTGGAGATCGTCATCACGCCCGACCCAAGTTGATGGTGAGATTATATTTCAGCCGAGTACAACGCACAATGATTGAGGGCTGCTCAGGATACGAACCCCCCGGCGCTGCTTGTTGGGCAGTCGAGGCCAATTGGAGTTGGCCCATCTCGGGCAACAGTGGAAACGGCATCGCAGGCCGTTGTGTTTTGGGGGACCGCCCTAACGCAGCAGGAATTTCTGGGCGCGCATGTTGATGATCTCTGCTACGTAAAGCTCGCCGGATGGCCCCAGCGAGAGGTGGTGCGCAAATCGGAACTGTCCGGGACTCCGGCCGGGGCCGCCGAACACTCCTAGAATCTCTCCCTTCAGGCTCAGCTTTAGGACACGGTCGTTCCATCCGTCCGCCATGAACAGCATCTCATCTTTTGACAGAGACAAGCCCCACGGTGAGCCAACGTTCTTCCACTCCTCAATGAACGTCCCCTCGGCGTCGAATACCTGAACCCGGTAATTCTGGCGGTCTCCGACGTAAACGCGATCGCGGTCGTCCACCACCACAGTGTGCGGCACATTGAATTCGCCAGCTCCGCTGCCCTTCTTTCCCCAAGCCTTGAGAAAGCGCCCATCTCCCGAGTACTTCACAATCCGCGAATTCCCGTAACCATCGCTAACGAACACGTCGCCATTGCTCGCAAAGGCAATGTCAGTCGGTCCATCAAAGAGTTCTTCCGTCTCACCCTTGGACCCGTGTTGTCCAAGGACCAGAGTGACCCGACCCTTCTGGTTCATTTTCACCACGAAGTTGGCGCCGTTATCAACGGCCCACAAATTACCCTGGCGGTCAAATCGCAATCCGTGGGGACTGACGAACAGACCATCGCCCCAAGAGCGAACGAATTTGCCCGTGTTATCGAACTCGACGATGGGGTGAGGTCCGCGATGGAAGACATAGGCGTGCCCCTTCGAGTCGACGGCCACATCCGGCGTCGCACCAAAGTTCCATCCTTCGGGAAGCTGAGGCCAATCAGGCTCGACCTCAGCCGCGATAGCCGGTGTGTGTCCCGGCAGCTTTGTCAGCATCTGCGCCAGGACGCTTTCTGTGAGAATCAGTAACAACAAACACGCCGTCCAAGTCCGCATATCAGCAGCCTCCTTGTTGACCTGAAATTCCGAAGCGTTCTCTGTGATCGCAGGCAGAGGGGTCAGCGCCGCACCACAAACCAGCTGTGCCAGGTTGCGACTCAAAAAGCCTCTCCACAGAAGATGCAACTCTATTAGCGCTCACGAATCCTCGCAACAACTTTGCTAAAAAGAAGGACCGGAATGGGTTCCCACCTCTCGCGTCTGTAAGCCGAAGGACCGCATGTCCTGTCAGTACTGGTTCACTTCGTTGACGCTTACATCCGAGGGCGGCATCTTCCTGCGGGTCTTTTGTCCTGGTCAGACTTCATCATGTTGATTATTCGATCGTCATCCGGAGATCTTCCCAAACTGGTCCCTCTCCAACCCCTGAGCACCCTTGGGCAGAATGGCTTGATCGATGCTCTCTTATTGTTTTCTGTCTACGGTACATTGTATGCTGAAGGCCTTCAACGGTTTCAACAGCTAGTGTTGGGCTGTTTACTGTGGAGGGGCTGAGCTGGTCGACCATTACCGGATCCGCGCGGAAGCGGTTCGACCATCCTGCTGGCTCGCACCCGAACATCGTCACAATGTGAGCTTGGTATTTTCTGACATTGGAACAGCTAGAGACCAAGAAAATCAGGCGAACCGTGAGCCCAGACATCCTCTCTTCGGGGAACCATCACAGGAGGATGATTCTTCCCGGGCTCCGTTGGTGGATTGGAGGAATTCTATTCGCATCCACCGCCATCAACTATATTGATCGTCAGACGCTCAGTATCCTTGCTCCCCACCTAAAAGAGGAATTTCACTGGAGCAACTCGGACTTTGCCCTGATCCTGATCGCATTCCGCGTCGCCTATGCGTTCGGCCAGACGGCGTCCGGGCGGCTCCTCGACTGGCTGGGCACCCGCAAAGGCCTCCAGCTTACAGTGAGTGCGTATTCGGTTGCTGCCATGTTGACGTCCCTGGCGGTTGGCATCCGTAGCTTTGCATTCTTCCGATTCTTCCTTGGCGCCGGTGAATCAGCCAATTGGCCCGGTGCTGCAAAGGCCGTATCCGAGTGGTTCCCAAAATCGGAGCGCGGCTGGGCCGTAGCCTTGTATGACAGTGGCTCTGCCGTGGGAGGTGCGATCGCTCCAGCCTTGGTTCTGTGGCTCTATCACTCCTTTGGAAGCTGGCGCCCGCCCTTTTTGATCACGGGGTGCCTTGGGTTCCTTTGGGTGATCGCATGGAGGATGCTTTACCATTCACCGGAGGTGCATCCGAACCTGGGCGCTCAAGAGCGGAACATGCTCTTCAGGGCCAGAGAGGAGGAGCGGCTTACTGAAGCGCAAGCCTTGCCCGACGATGACCGGAGCCATCCCATTTCGTGGCGCAGCCTTCTTGCACTGCCCCAGACCTGGGGCATCATCCTGGGCCGCACAATCACCGAACCCACCTGGTTCTTCGTCATGGATTGGTTTGCTATCTATCTGGTCTCGAAGGGCTTCACCATCGAGAGCACGGTGGTCGGATTCTGGGTTCCTTTTGTCGCGGCCGACCTTGGCAATCTTTTCGGCGGCGGCCTTTCCAGCTACTTGATCCGCCGCGGCTGGCCGGTATTACGCGCTCGCAAATTCGTGATCATCATCGGAGGAATCGGGATGGTGTTCCTGATTCCAGCCACCTTGACCTCTCAGTTCTCCCTTATCGTGGCCCTTTTCGCCATCGCGACCTTCGCCTTCTCGTCGTGGTCGACTATGCTGCTCTCGCTTCCAGCGGACCTGTACCCTAGCCGCACGGTTGCGACCGTCAGCGGCATGAGCGGTACGGGGGGCGGAATCGGCACCATCATCTCAACGTTTTTGATCGGCTGGGTCACAGACCGCTACTCGTTCGAGCCCGTTCTGATCGCCGCGAGCCTCGTGCCACTTCTTGGCACCGCCCTGGTTCTCCTGATGGTCCGCAAGACTGCCTAGTCCATACTCTACTCTCGCGAGAACCGCAACGGACCCCAGGGGGCAAGTTCTGTCAGCTCGCATTGCCGACGGGCCGCTCCGAATCCCTTCATCCTGAAGGCAATGTAATGTAGGTGCATTGGCGAATCCAGGCCTCAGCTGAGACTGCTGCCTCTTCCCCTGCCGTGGCCAAGGTCATGCCACCCTGCGTTCTTCTATTCCGCTCTTGCTTCAATGACTGAGCCCACCCTTCAACCTCGTGTGTTTTTCTCAGGAAGAGACGGCCTTGTGACTCCAGTAACTGGTCCCTTGCACACAGGTTAGGTTTAGAGTAGAGTCTGCAGCGATGATTGTATACCGTATACTGTAACCTGGACCACACAAGTCAACTGCCAATTACAAATCTAACCGGCATGATCAATGATGCTGACCCGGCAGCAATCTTCCACGCAGATGCCGGTAATAACCCATGCCAACGCCAATGAGGGGGAACCTCAATGACCAATTTTCGTGGAATCTACGTGCCTTTGATGACTCCGCTCACCCAAGCGGATGAAGTCGATGTTCCATCCTTGAAGCGCCTGATTCATTTCCTGCTGGAAGGCGGTATCGACGGGTTGTGGGTGCTTGGAGCAACAGGGCAGTTCCATACGCTTTCAGAGCGGCAACGAGACATCGTCACGGACGTGGCAATCGAAGCCGCAGCCGGGAAGGTCCCCGTCCTGATCGGCTGCATCGACTCCAGTCCGGATCGGTGCGTGGAGCGCGCCAGGCATGCAAAGGCTGCCGGCGCCGACGGGATCTTTGCTACGGCTCCGATCTTCGATGCCGTGACGCAAGTTGAGGTGCTGGCTCACTTCAGGCACATTCGGGAATCCGTTGATCTCCCTCTTGTGGCCTACAATGCCTTCTATGCAACTCAAACGCCCTTCGCAATTGAGACCGTGGCTCAGCTCGCGGAAGAGGGCACTTTGGCCGGCATCAAGGACTCGGCCGATGTGCCCGAGTTTCGCCGGCTGTTGGTGGACCTCCGTCGCCTACCAGACTTCAGCATCTTCACGGGTCACACTTACCTGGCTGACGCGGCCTTCATGATGGGAGCAGCCGGTTGTGTTCCGACCCTCGGAAACCTGATTCCTGAGACCTATGCCGGTATTCGTAGCGCCGCGGAGCGAGGCGACTGGGCGTCTGCTCGATCCTTACAAGATGAGGCAGTCGCTGTTGGAAGGATTGTTTCCTCGTGGGAACCTCAAGTGTCCATCTTCGGAAACTTTCTGGGTGCCGCGAAGACGTTTCTTCAAATCCTGGGCGTCATCGAGTGTGCCAACCCGGGTCGTCCGTATCCACTTCCGACCTCTGAACAGCAGGCCCGCGTGCGCGCGACCATGAAGCAGCTCGGAATTCTAAAGAAGGAAGCCTAGCAGTCCCGGAAACTGTCTGTGGACGGATCCCAGCGAAAGCCGACACAGGCGGCGGAGGTTCTAGACCAGGAGAACCGTGCAGTTTGATGCCGCGATTCGGAGGGCCTTTCGATAACGTCCCCGGATCGTGCTGGCCAACGGCAGTATTGGCAGGGTGACTTTTTGAGCGTCTTGCCAGTCCAGCCAGTTGCTCGTTTGCAGTCCCGCGGTCGCTGAGGAGCGATACCCCCGCAGCACCATTACAGTGAAAAAAATGCTCCCTCAAGTTGAAGGTCGTGCAGTGGCCGGAACGAAACGACGACTTACCTGTTAAGAAAGGAGTGCGTGGATAACGTGGACAAGTACATAGAGGTGCTTCTGGAAAAACGCAACGTGCGGTACGTTGCGCGCATGCTCTTCGAGGAAGCCCCTAAGACCTGTGAGAAGATCTGGGCGGCCCTGCCGCAGGAGGGGGAACTCTTTCATGCCAAGTACGCGAGTAACGAATTGTTTACTCTCGTTCGGGATTTCAGTGGGGGTTATACTGCAGCGGAGAACCTGACGGTCACGCCATCGATTGGGGACCTGCTCTATTTTTACTTTCCTCCCACTTCGAAGTTCCCTCGCGGCACGGAGTATTTGACTTCCGAGGGGCGCGGCCTTGTGGATCTGGCACTATTCTATGATCGCGACAACTTGCTTCTGTCCCCCTCTGTTGGGTTTACGCCCGGCACGGTGTTTGCCCGCGCGGTCGGACACCTCGAACCCATGAGGGACGCGGGACATCACATCTGGCGAAAAGGCTGTGCCGGGGAGCGACTGATCTTCCGACAGCTACCTCCGAACGAGGTTCCGCAACGGTAGATCGTTGGTCATGTGACAGTTCCCCCGCTTGCTGGCGGGCTGCTACCAGCTCCTCGGTCTATCGATGTTCCTGACCCGCTCCCCTTGAGGCCAGGAAAGCCCCGCTCCATCTGTGCGGTGGCAGCCGAAGACAGGTGATCTCCGATTTGGGTGTCACCTGTCACAGCCACCCAATTGATCCCTCACTGTCCCCAGCCCTATCGCTACTCCTTACGGCCGTTTCTGCGTTTCTGCTTTGTGTCTCGATTAGACATTCAGCGCATGCTATACTCCCGACCAAGATGCCACTGGATGTACTTGCGAGGGCTGAGAGCCTCTCCGCAACACCCACATATCGAGACCTTAGCGACTGGGTTGTACTCAAATTCCTCGACGGCGTGCGCAAAGGAGTCTTTACTCCAGGGCAGCGGCTCCGTGAAGAGGGATTGGCGCGTTTTTTTGGAGTCAGCCGAGCGCCCGTGCGCCATGCACTACACAAACTCGAACAGCTCGGTGTCATCGAGCGGCGCCAGCCGCGTGGCATGTACGTACGAGCCTGGACCGATCGGGACCGGGCCGAGATCCTCGCGCTTTTGGATGCCCTCATTCTGCTCTCGGTTCAATTAAGCATCGGGCGCGTGACGGAGGAGAGCTTCGCTCAGCTCGACCAAATCATCTCCGACACCCGCGCAGCGGCCAGCCAGACGCCCAATGATCAAGCCCAGATCGAGCGCGACGCCAACTTCCATCTCATCATCGCTCGTGCCTCCGGGAATCGGAGGCTTGTAGAGCTGATGGAACAGCTGATGCTTCCGCTGCAGCTCTATGTGAAAGAGTCACATGAGTACTTCCAAGCGGACTTTTGGCTACGCATTCACTGTGGCCTCCTGGAAGCCCTTCGAAAGGGCGACCTGGATGCGGCCATCGCATGTGCCCTTCGGAATGCCCGTGAGTCGCGAGCAATGCTGCTGCGGGAAACGATCACTGACAGCCAATCACAACCGATCCGGCCGGAGCAATCAGGAGAGCGCTGAGCGGCGCGCCGCCGATGAAGCGGGAAACAAGCTCTTCAACCCAAGGCGCTTCAATCTCCAGCAAAGCCAAGCATCTCTTTCCGAACTCCTGCGCGCAGCCCGACGCTTTTCCCAACCTTGAGCAAGATCCTCTCAGGCACGGCTAGGTTGAACTGACCTGTGCGTGGAACCGGATACTGGATCCTTGTCCGTGTGGGATTTTTTGTAAAGGTATCTCGTGACCGGGGTCGATGTCGCATCCCAAAATCGCCGTCGTCACCCCAGGGCAGGTGCAGGTCTTCGATCTGCTTCCTTGCGAAAGCGGTGTCTCGAACAGACTCGGAGGAACTCAGAAGAGTGCGTCGGCGCCGGAGAACAGGTACTGGGCAAGGCGACCGAACGGGCAGGACGTCAGGAACAGATTGATGCCGGTGTCGAGCCCGAATCCCGCGGCAAGCAGTGCGGCAAGGCTATCACGGGCTGTACCCGGGATCCGGATCCGTACGGTGGCTGCCCCCTCTGTCCCCAAAGCCTCGAGCGCGGCCGAGAGGGTGGGACAAAGGAGATCCGGCCGTTCGACGGCAGCGGGTCCAAGGGCGCCGGCTCGATCAACGTAGATGTAGCCAACCACCCGATCTCCCTCGTGGACAAGGTAAGGCACCAGACCGGGCACTGAACTCCAACATTCGTGATCCTCGGGTCGAATTTCTCCGAGTACCAGCCGATCCATGTCATCGAGGCAGCTTTGAACGGCCTTGGTGTCGACGGGGCGGAGCATGACACCTCCGCGACCGAGTGACCTTGCCGTGCCCTCCAGGTGTACGATTGCCGAGTCGGGGAATAGACCGAAGCGGGCGTATAACCCGGTCGACACAAGATTGACCGACTCGCTGATCGTGAGGAGCAATCGCGGAAGGCTGGCTGGGTCTCCAAGACATCTCCGGAAGAGCTCGCGTCCCACGCCTCGGGACTGGTATTCAGGCAGGACATGCAAGGCCGCTAAGTACCAGAACGACCGGCGTCGAATCGCAAGGCCAAACGCCGCGACCGACCCGTTGAACTCGGCTACCCAAAATCGATCCGAATCATAACGCAGCCCATTCCGACGAACAGCCATGGCCCGGCTCGGCAGCGAGTGCTGCTCGATCTCTACTCGTCGGCCAAGGCGGCGGTTGAGATCCTCGTTGGCCCGAAGCATGATCCGGTAGGTCTCCTCCAAATCTGCTTCTACCGCCAAACGGTACTCGACTCTGAGGTCAACGAGCGGATCTGAATTATGACCGTCCGGTACCACACCTGTGTCCATGGCCCGCTATTTTAGCACGTGGCTTAGAGTCTGGATACAATAGCCGGGATACGGAAGTCCAAATTGCTGCTTCGTGGGGATCGCGTTAGGTGACTACCAGGCTGACGGAGCGCCTGCCGCCCTACAAAGAGTCCCTGCCCCCCTAGGCAGACGAACGCTTCCAAAGAAGGCTTGAATTAACACACCGAAGCGAGCGGAATCCTTCCTTGACTCCCACTTAAGTTAATGATAATATTGGTGATACATTCCATTTCAAAGGAGGATTTTTTCATTGAACAACATTCAGGAGTTTATTCAGCTCGCCTCAAGCAACCTCAAGACCACACCGGACACGGCCCGCTCGGCCACAGGAGCCCTGTTGCAGTTCATCCAGCAGAAAGCAGACCCCAAGGACTTCCAAGAACTGACCAACCTTCTTCCTGGCTCGGCTGAGCTGGCCAAACCGACACCGGCCGAATCGCAAAAGGCGGCAGCCGGAACCAGTCCTACCGGCATGTTAGGAAACGTCAAGAATCTGGCCTCTTCCGCCATGGGCGGCTCCAGTCTTGGTTCGGGCCTGCAAATGGCTGACCTGCTTAAGAATGCCGGACTGAGCAGTGACAAGTTCGGCCCCTTCGTTTCCACGTTCTTGAACTTCGCCAAGCCCAAACTCGGAAACGAGCTGGTCACCCGCATCCTTGGAAAGGTACCCGAATTCAAGCACCTTTTCAGCTGACCCCAAAGCCGAGCTTTGATCACCAACCGGAAAAGGAAAGGAGGGCTTTTTACATTATGGGCTATAAGATTGCTGACATTGAGGGCGTTGGAACCACTTATGCGGAAAAACTCGGCACCATGAGTATCGCCACCACGGAGGACTTGCTGAAACACACTGCTACGCCAGGGGGGCGGCAGCAGCTAAGCCAAAGGACCGGGATTTCGGAAGCGCTGATTTTGAAGTGGTCGAATCACGCAGACATGATGCGCATTTCGGGAGTGGGTCCACAGTTCGCAGAGTTGCTTGAAGCCTCAGGTGTGGACACGGTGAAGGAACTACGAAATCGAAACCCACAAAATCTTGCTCAAAGGATGAAGGAAGTGAACGAGGCAAAAGGGTTGGCCAAGGCCTCGCCCGCCGACTCCACCGTGCAAAAGTGGGTGGAGCAAGCCAGGCATTTGCCTACCGTGATGATCTTCTAGGCCGATGGCTGATGGCTTCTTTGCCGTTCGGTGGCCAGGTGAGCTTGGCTTAATCGCTCCCCAGTCCTTGCCTTCAATGCCTCAACGATAAATCTGCTTGCCCCCAAACCAGAACCTCTTTGAGAGCGTGATCATTCGTCCAGATTAGGATGAGCACTGTACTGCCAGAAGCACCCAGTTCGCTGAGTTCGCCGGGCTGATGGCAGGCGTCACCAGAACCAGTGTCAGCCTTCCCCGCATTCACTCTTTGTTGGCGGGAACATTCAGTTTGATTCGCTCCCACAAATCCCGCAGAATAGCCGCGGTTTTTTGACGACGATGATCACTCGCTCGGAATGGGAACAGAATCTGGAGAGGATCAAGGCCGACTTCTGGGCAAATCCACGTGCCGGGGCGCCTGTCAAGCTGATCACGCAGCGAATGGAAAAGGTCGTTCAGCAGCATTTCGCCCAGGCATGCCGGACAGTGGATCGGTCTGAGAGTGGTGTGGCCCTTCTAGCCACGGGAGGATTTGGCCGCACGGAGCTCCAGCCTCATTCCGACGTGGACCTCATTATTCTCTTTGAGAAGAACCTGCAGGCCACCGATGAGGAGTGGCTTAAGCGTCTGTTGCACCCCTTGTGGGACCTGGGGCTTCACGTAGGGCACCAAGTCCTTCAGCTCGAGGGGTACTCACTCAACATCCACAACCTCGAGCTGGCCACAGCACTTCTGGACATACGCCTGCTGGCCGGAGATGCAGATCTGTACGATCGCTTTCGCGAAAAGGACCTCCAGCGGCTGCTGACTCGGAACCGGCAAACCTTTCTCAAATCCCTGGTGGCTTTGACCGTTGAGCGGCACAAACAGTTCAGCGATACGATCTATCAGCTGGAGCCGGATGTCAAAGAGGCCCCCGGTGGCACACGGGATTTTCAGGTCGCTACCTGGATCGGCCGTATTCTCTACGGTGTTACGGATCTGAAAGGGCTGGTTGCCCGAGAAATCATCACCCCCCAGGAACAGAAGAGATTACAGGAAGCCCGTGGCTTCCTGTTGATGCTTCGGGCCTTTCTGCACTGTCTGGCCGGACGCAACCGCAACATCCTCTCACACGAATCGCAAGAAGCAATTGCTCGCCATCTTCAGTATCAGGGCCCTTCGCCGCTTGAGGCCGTCGAGGCACTGATGAAGGACTACTTCCTCCGGGCCAAGGTGATTCATGTTTTTTGCGAATCCCTCATTCGCAGGGCCTTCCCTCCCAAGCGGCGCGTTGGACGTGCCATCAAGTCGCCGGCCTGGACCACCACCGCCATTCGTCGGGGCGCCTTGGATTTCCCCAG
Source organism: Acidobacteriota bacterium (assembly GCA_040753175.1). GTDB lineage: Bacteria > Acidobacteriota > Terriglobia > Versatilivoradales > Versatilivoraceae > JBFMEW01. The sequence continues at coordinate 107,538 of JBFMEW010000014.1, forward strand.
CCGGTCGGCAGTCCAGGCCGACCCGGTCAGCATGCTGAAACTGTTCTATCGTTCGGCCAAGTACCGCCTCCCGGTCAGCCAGTCGGCATTGGACGAGGTGCGGCGACATCTGGTTCGGGTCGATGAGGATCTTCGGCGCAATCCGGCCGTTCGCGATTTGTTTTTGAAACTGCTTCGCCAGCAGCGCGGAGTTTACGACGCGCTCTTCCTGATGCATGACATTGGTCTGCTGGGACAGATCTTCCCGGAGTTTGACCGAATCCGCTGCCACGTGATCCAGGATTTCTTTCATCGCTACACCGTCGACGAGCATTCCCTGTTGACGATCAAGAATCTGGAAGACCTTTATCATAGCAAGCGTCCACGAGAGCGTCGCTTCGGAGAGATTTTGAGAGGAGTACCCCGTCCCGATCTGCTGCTGTTCGCCATGCTTTTTCATGATGTGGGCAAAGCTGATACGGGCAATCATTGCGAACAAAGCCTGCGGGCCGTCGATCGAATCGCCGACAGGATGTCACTGGACCCTCGCGACCGGGAGAAGATTCGGTTTCTTATCCAGAATCACCTCGAAATGTCTGTGGCCTTTCAACGTCGCGACATCACCGATGAACTGGTGATACGCAAATTCGCAGAGCTGGTCGGTACCCAGGAAAATCTGCGGATGCTTTGCCTGGTGACCTACGCCGACATTAAGGCCGTCAGCCCGGAGGCTCTCACGCCGTGGAAGGCAGACCTGCTCTGGCAGCTGTACGTGGAAACGGACGCGCGGCTCACGCGTGCCTTCGGCGAAGATCGCGTGGCCATACATCAGCAGGATGATGAATTCGTAAACGCCATCGCTGAGATCGTTCCCGACAATCCGCAGACCGGAGCCGTCCGCCGATTCCTGGAAGGCCTGCCCCGGCGCTACCTGTGCTTCACCCCCAGAGAAAAGATTGCTGAACATTTCCGGTGGTCTGAAAAGCTGCACTGCAAAGACGACCTGATTATCCGCCTTAATCGCGATCGGTCCGGTTATGAATTGAGTCTCATGGCTTACGACCGTCCTTACTTGTTTGCAAAACTGTGCGGCGTGCTCTCTTACTTCGGTATGAACATCGTGCGCGGGCAGGCATTTGCCAATGCCCACGGCATTGTGCTGGACGTGATGCACTTCGAAGACCGTCTCCAGACCTTCCGGCTAAACAAGAGTGAAATCGACAATTTCCGGGAAACCCTCCAGCAGGTGATCCTGGATCGTCAGGACCTGACAGAGTTGATGAAAAAGAGGGAAAGTAGTATTCTCTTCCAACCCAAGGCCAAGGGTTCTGTCGCAACGTTCATTAGCTTCGACGATCAGCCTTCCGAGCGCTATACGTTGATGGAAATCGTTTGCCAGGACCGCTATGGGTTGTTGTACCGAATCGCAAAGATCATTGCCGATAGTGCATGCAGCATCGAGGTGGCTTTGATTTCCACAGAGGGGAATCGGGCCATCGATGTCTTTTACCTGACTTATTCGGGACGGAAATTGCCTTCCGCGGTGGCACAACGATTGGCTACGCTTTTGAAGGAGAACCTGGATGGCCCTGGTCGTCCGGTCCCGACTAACGCATAGAACAGAGCCTGCCCAATGGGTGCCGACTTCTTAGGATAGCAAAGTCGTTGCCGAGCAGGTTTTTCGTGTTCGCTCATTCCAGCACGAAAGAGGAATGCCATGAAACTGGTGAAATGCATTATTCGACCCAACAAACTGGAAGAAGTTCGTGAAGCGCTGGCCAAGCTAAATGTTTCAGGCATGACCGTTTCTGAAGTTCGCGGTCACGGGCGTCAAAAGGGGCACAAGGCCATCTACCGGGGGCGCGAGTACAGCGTCACGCTGCTACCCAAAATGATGATCGAGATGGTTCTGCCTGATGATCTGGTGGATGAAGTGCTTAAGATTGTAATTGAGACCGCCAGGACCGGAGAGATAGGAGACGGACGCATTTTTGTACTTCCCGTCGAACAGGGTTACAACATCAGGACCGGGGAACGGGATGTGATATAGGCCCAAGCGGGCCTGAGGGGAACCCAGTCCGGATTGGGGATCGGGCGCTGGGGGCGACAGGAAAGACCATATCGATCTGCTCTAAGGAGAAGCTATGAATCGTCTTTTTCGCGGTGTGTTTGGGTTCGCGCTCATCGGCTCCATGACCGTCTTGCTGGTCCCCAGTCGTGCTCTGGCTGCCGACTCTCACGTGATTTCTCCCTCGGAACTCCACCAGAACCTCGCGACGGCTTCGAAGTCGCGCCAATCCCATCTCCGCCAGGTGCGCGAATTCTTTGGTTCTACGAATGCCCGCACGGCTTTGAGCAAAGCGGGAATCGATTCGACCAAGGTGAATCGTGCGATCCCGCTGCTAAGCGATCAGGAGTTAGCCCGTCTGGCATCGCAGACCCAAGGAATTCAGCAGGACGTTGCCGCCGGCGCACTCACCAACGAGCAGATCACCTATATCATTATCGCCTTGGCGACAGCCGTGGTCATTCTGGTGATTATTGCAGCCTAAGCCAAGGTCCAAATGAGAGCGGGACGATCCCTCAGGAGGTTACGCCTGAGCTTCAGGGGCGAGTATTTTCCTGGAGGCGGGCCGCATCCGTCGAGGGAGGCAGCGTTTCCAGCGATCGCCAGGTCGCTCTTCGAGGTGGGCGTTCCGCGGTGGCAGTAGGTGGATCAAAAGACAGCTCCAAGCAATCATCCAGATAGTCGTCCAGCACACTCGGATGACGATCCCCCAGAACATGCCACGGACTGCAATCGGAACGATGGCCCTCGTGCTGACTTTTCTGTGGGCCTCCCACGGGTTTCCGGCCGGTGATCTTTGGGTTGACGTCCCGTTTGTCCAACAACCGAAGCAACTCTGCGGCGCTGCCTGCATCTCGATGGTGATGCAGTACTGGGCAGGCCCTGCGGTCCCTTCCACCGACCGATCGGTCTGGGCAGTTCCACAAATCGCAAAGAGTCTGTACCAACCCGAGCTGAAAGGCATTCTCGGCCGAGAGATGGAGAGATACTTCCGCGATAACGGTTTCCAGACTTTCATCATCGCAGCAACCGTAATGGACCTCGATCATCACCTGAGCAAGGGGCGACCGCTCATCGTCTGTTTGCAGCCGAAGCGCGGGGCTCCTTATCATTACGTCGTGGTTGTAGGCCTGCAAAATCGGGGTTCCCTGGTGCTCTTGAATGACCCCGCGGCAAAGAAGCTCTCCAAGATGCCACGAGAGGGGTTCGATCGGGCTTGGCAGGCCACTGGCAACTGGACCTTGCTGGCCCTTCCTGAAGACGTTCGCAGCCGGCGAGAGAACTGAAGTCGTGTCAGCTACCGTCCTCTGCAGCCAGCCAATACGGGGAAAACTCCTTCCCTCGTTACCTCTGCATTCCTCGACCCTGCTGGCTATCCTGCTGGCCTTCCTACTGAATGGCCAATCTGGGGCGGCGTCGTACCTGGGCCAGAGCCACGAGCCCGATCCGCTGTTGCCGAAGGCGGCCGAACTTTTTCAAGACAGTCGATGGGAGGAGCTCGTTCAGCTTGTTCCTGATACGCCGGCTCTGCCAGCCGATCTGCTCTACTTTCGGGGCATGGCACTGGCCCGACTACAGCGCTGGGAAGAGGCTCGAGTTGCCTTTGAGAAAGGTCAGGACCGATTCTCTGGTGACAAACGCTTTGCCATTGAACTGGCGGGCGTGGCCTTCAAGACCGGTCGCAGAGAAGCTGCCGCGACGGCGTTACGGCGTGCTTTGAAAGTGGATCCCGAGGATTCTTACACTCTTCAGTTTCTTGGCACGCTGTATCTCCTGAATGAGAATCTGGACGCCGCACTCAAGTTCTGGAACCGAATCGACAAGCCGCGCATTGAAGAGGTGCGGTGGGAACCCACTCCTCATTTGAAAAGTGATCTGTTGGACCGCGCCTTCACCTTGTCACCCGCCACTCTCCTGACCTTACGCGACCTCGACACCACCCGGGCGCGACTGGAGAAACTGGAGGCCTTCACCCGCTTCCGATTCGATCTTGCTCCCCAGCCCGATCAGAATTTTGACCTGATCTTTTCTTCCGTCGAGCGAAACGGACTGGGCAATGGAAGCTGGGACAGAGTGTTTTCGGTACTGAAGGGAGTTCCCTATCTGACCGCTCACCTGGATCTGTTCAACCTCCGTCGAGCGGCACTGAATAGCCGTTCCTTCCTGCGCTGGGATGCCCAAAAACGAAGACTTTACAGCTCATTTTCGGGACCGTGGCGCAACAACCCGGCTTGGCATTTCCAGCTGGCTCTGGATGGCCGGCGGGAGAACTGGAGTCTCGTGAACGGCCCCCCCGGAACCCCAGTCCCCCCGGGAGACCTCCATCTTCGCAAGGAATCGATGTCTGCCGGCCTGGGGTTTGTGCCAAACGGCAGGCTTTCGTGGGACACGGGCTTCGAGCTTTCCCATCGACGGCTCGACGGCTTGTCGCCAAATGCCGGCGACTGGCATCGGTTTCGCGACGGCACGTTGCTTCGGTACCGCTCAAGTCTGGATTTTCGGGTTCTGCGACTACCGGAGCGAAGACTGGAAGCCATCGCCCGCTTCGAGGGCGACATCAATCGCTTTCTCTCGCCGCCGCGGTCAGCGTTTGGCCGAATCCAGTCCGCCCTTCGGACTCGCTGGCTTCCCCAAGCGAAGGGCGACGACTACGCGATTCAGCTCAACATCCGCTCGGGGTCATCTCAGGGCTCACCACCGCTGGATGAACTGTTCGTCTTGGGAATGGAACGTGACAACCACCTCTGGTTACGGGCCCACCCGGCTACGCGGCACGGCAAGAAGGGAAGCGGCTGGATGGGCCGACATTATCTGCTCCTGAATTCGGAGTTTGACAAAGCCGTTTGGCAGCAGGCGTTCTTTCAGATCCGGGCGGCCCCCTTTCTCGACATAGGAAAAATGTGGGATGGGTCCGGCGGACTTGGTTCCCCGGTTTGGCTGTGGGACGCCGGTCTTCAGCTCAAAATCCGAGTCCTCGGCGGACCGGCCTTCGTCTTCTCCTACGGAAAGGATCTGCAGACCGGCCGCAGCGTCTTTTACAGCTGGCTGAGTCTGGAAAAAGGGGGGAATTGATCCGATCAGCGTCCCAGCCTTCCATTCTTGAGCGGGCCATCCGTTTTTTTCCGGATAGAAGGGTATCCCTGGAGGTAAATGAAGTCCGTTTCCTTCGCCGGAACGTGGCATCCGAGGCAGTCCTGCTTGTAGTTCTTGGCGACCTGCACATTTGGCCTCTCGGACCGGTACAGTGCCCAACCCCAGCCTTCTCCCCATAATGGGTGGTTTGGGAATCTGCGCTTATTGTCCTTGACCATCACAAACCACACTTCGGGCTCCGTCGCCCAGTTTGAAGCTCCGGTGGTGAGTTGTGCCCCGGCTGTGCGCATCACTTCCTTGATCAAAACGGTGCCATCAGGCCACTGACCTGTCTGATTGTAAGAGTCCAGGTAGCCCTTCTCGGCATACACGGAATGCATACGGTGAGTTTGCTCCGAGTCACCGACGATGAAGTACGTTCCCAGATGGGTCCAGGTGTCGCGGTATCCTTCCGGCCTACGAATGTTTCCAGACTCGTCGACATAAGGAGAGAATGGCGTTCCAGTGCCTCCCTCCAATGCCAAAGCCGTACACGTGGCGCAAAGTGCCAGGAGAACAAAGACCCAGTGTCTTCTCATTACTCCTTCCCCCTCAAGAGTCGTTTGAACCCTGTAGAGCGCCTCATCCCGAAGCGAAGCGTCCCGGCAGTTACTTGAACATGACCAATGGAGTCACGCCTTCGGAGGAGCGCTGGTCTCCGCGATTTGCCACAAACCCTAAGACGGCGCAGCCTTGGCATTTCTTACCTGTCGCAACAAATCTTGTGTCCTCTAATTCTGCGGTAAGGCACCCGCCAAACTTTGCAACTTGCTGCGGAGACACGTGGAGGGATAGGGTCAATGGCTCCCATTGGACGATGTTCCTGCGGGACAAGGCTACGCGTGAGTCAGTTGCCCTTCGATCGGAGTGCGGGGCCGAACAGCCTGTTCAAGAGTGAATCGGGATGGGATCGATGGTGCGGGCTTGACAGGAGCACACGCGGCCAGACAGGCTGGCAGAGAGTCAAAAGGCTCCGGGACGAATGGTTGCGATGGGCTTAGCCGCGCGACTCTTGTCTCAAAAGGAACTCTTGCAGGATGACGGCATGGTTGCAGGAGCGACTGCGGGCGGCGAACAGAAGCGTGATTGGTCGCCCGGCTGCGCGCTCCAGTAACTTCATGGCAATATCCTGTTTCTCCTCCAGCTCGGCAAGATACCGATGGCGGAAGTCACTGAATCTTTCCTCCTGGTGAGCGAACCACTTTCGGAGCGAAGCCGTTGGAGCCATTTCCTTAGCCCAAACATCGACGCAGGCATCGGCTTTCTTGAGCCCCCGGGGCCACAAGCGATCCACCAGGACACGGAGCCCATCAGCCGAGCTGACTGGATCGTAGACCCGTTTGATGCCGATTCTCATCGCTTCAGCCGTCGATCTCCCTGAGTGCTTTCTGAAGCGCCGCATACTCCTCGCGGCACTCGGCACAGATCAACAGGTGGTGCCTCACTACCTTTAGCCCTTCCGAGACCGACCTCCCTGCCAGCTCCTGCTCGGCGAATTCAGCAACCAGTGATAGACACCGTTCGCAGTTGATTTCGCCCTCTCTCGTAAGGCCGACCAGCCGCATCAACTCCATCAGTTCTTTCTTCGAGAGGGGCACGGTAGGTCCTCACTTGGAAAACGCAGCTTGCACGTCAGCGCTTCGGTATCCGGCGGCTTCAAGACCACGTTTCAGCCGCTTGCGGGCGTCGTGCGTCAGCTTGTAGACAGCGTTGCGATTGGTTCCAAGATGGCGAGCGATCTCGTCCTGAGGCATTCCTCTCAGCTCTGCCAGCAAGGCTATTCGTTGCTTCTCCGTCAACTCGCTGTGGATCACGGAGTACATGGCCTTGAGAATCGCCGTTTTTTCCCACTTGGCGGCGGGCCCGATATCAGTATCGACGGCGTTCCGCGAAGAAAAATCCACGTCCGCTATCACTTCCTGAAGAGAGACGTCCTTCCACCTCCGCCTCCTGAGCTCGCTCAAACCAACGCTGATCGCAACGGAAGTCGCCCACGTCAGAAACCGGCTTCGACCCTCGTACTGGTGGATCTTGGCAAGGATGCGAACAAGAGCGTCTTGCACAACATCTTCGTAAAACGACTCGTCCCGGCGAACCGTAGTAGCTAGAGCCCGCCGCAATCCGCGCAATAACGCACTTCTCAGATCCGACAGCGCCATTTGCTGAGCGGGGCCCTCACTACGCAGCTGGGTCACCCACGTCTCGTTGTCCCGCTCCGCTGTGTCCATCGTCAAGACCTGCAGTGCACCCTTATTTTGGACGGGGAACCCAGCTCGTCCAAGACCGGCCATCGACCGAGTGTAGCATAGAGCTTCCTCATCTCTCCCTGGGGTCGGGTCCAGAGAACAAAGTGTCAGACTCCACTACCAACCCCAGGGACTCCCCATTGACCGGTTAGGCCGCGATCTCCTGCAGGGCCTGCTCATAGCGTTGTTTTGGCTGAACGCCTATCCACTTCCCCACCACCTGACCGTGCTTGAACAGAAGGACAGTTGGGATCGAGTGGATTCCAAACTGTGCCGACAGGCGAGGGTTCTCATCGACATTCACCTTGCCCACCTTGCTTTTGCCCGCAAACTGCTTCCCTAGCTCCTCGACCGTCGGTCCAACAACCCGGCATGGACCGCACCAAGGAGCCCAGAAATCGACCATCACGGGCTGGTCGCTTTCAAGAACCTCTCTTTTGAAATTAGCGTCTGTAAACTCAAGAATATGCTCCATTTTTTTGAGCTCCTTTCAGAGTACTTGCGCAAATCCCATTGCTGAGATCGAGTGAACCGAAGGATCGCCTCGTCTCCGCGCAGCCTGCAGTCCTTTGACGCTCCAGGTTTGGCTTTTCTTACCTTCCCCCAACGTGGCCCCAGCGCTCGTGACGATGCAGTTGAACGACTCAGCTCAAAGTGGCAACCAGGCACTGCACGTCAGTGTCTTGATCCATTCTCTCTTTGAGCTGGGCTGGTCTTGGGCGGATAGGCGGAGACTTGGAGGTGAGCGCGCTCTGAAAAATCCCCAACAATGAAATGAGAGCCGGCCGGCACCCGCGTCCAAGGGGCAAACGACAACTTCGAGACGGGCCGTCGGGTGACCTCGAGCCAATCTTTCCGATCCATACCGGCGGAAGACCGGCCGATCAACGCTATCGCGTCAGAAAGCCCTGCGGCCTTCCACTATCGGCCTGTTGTGCTGGGCGGCAGACGGCAGCGCTGATCTCACGGAGCCAGCTACTTGGTTGTTCTTGGGTCAGGAGGGGTCATCCCCGTTCGGCAGGAGGCGTATTCAGGAAAGAGATTCGCATGGAACTCCACAGCGAAGTGTCCATTCGGGATCAACCTGAAAAGCGGTCTTCGTTTCGCGGCACCTTCAACAGTCGCGATTCAACATTTCGAAGCAGGATCCGGTACTGACGGCCGGCCAGAGAGACAGGCGGAGCGGCCTGTTGATCTGACCGGCCCGTCTTGATTCTGCTTAGTTCTTCTTGGTCAGGCTGTCCTTTTCATCGGTCAGCCATTCGAGATTAAAGCGGGCAAAAGCGAGCTTTCCGTAGTACTCGACGATTCCGCCATAATCGTTACCCGTTTCATAGATGATTCCAATGGTCCCATCCGGGAACACCGTCATGCTCGAATAAGCACCTGTGCCTTTCTTAAGCAACTTGGCGACCGGCCAGGTTTTTCCTTCGTCGTAGCTGAGTCGCACAGTAAGGTCGAATCGATGACGGGGGTCTGCCGGATTGGCAAACAGCAACCGGTTCTGGTCGGCCCCCTCATCCTTGCGGCTGTACCAAATAAGGCTACCCTGACACCCTCCCCACAGTTCTGAATCACTGAGCGCCAGGTCTCTGTGTGGCTCCCCCCAGGTTTCACCCCCATCCTTGCTGATGATCACAGTGCGATGAGGACTGCCGCGCGTATTGAACAACAGTGACCCATCGGCCAGTTCCACCACCTGACTTTCGTTGACGGGGCCGGTTGTTTTCCCTCCGGCGCGCCACGTTTCTCCATGATCCTCGCTATAGATGACACCTTCATAGGTGGGAGCCACCAGTCTGCCGTTCTTCATCTGGATGCCGACGCCAGGCCCTAGCTCCTTGTTTCCGACGGAAGGGGTAATATCGATCGGAGTGGACCAAGTGGCTCCCTCATCAGTGCTCTTGAGCAGCCAGATGCTTCCCCAGCGTCCCTCGGTGAAGCGGGTGTGACGATTAACAAGCAGGAAGATGGTTCCGTCACGGTCATCGATGATGGGAAGGGGGTTCATGTAGGCATCCCGATCCTTGGACTTGATCAGGACCTGCATGGGCTGCCAGGTCATGTTCTGCTCCCGGGTACGGTCCCCGGGCACAGGTCCACGGCGCTTGGGAGGACTCCAAGCATAGTTATTCCCAAGACTCCTCTTCAAAACTAAGTCTGTGGGCGAACCATCGATATTGTTGTCGCGGCGCCCTTCGGCAAAAGCCAGAACCGTCCCCTTCTTGGTACAGATCAAGGAAGGAATGCGATAGGTGTTGATATCGTCCTGTCCCCCTACGAACACTTCGGTCTCTTGAAACAGCGGCTCCGACTTCAAAACCAAGCCGGTTCCAAACCAAAACGCCAGAATCATGACCCACATTAATCGTGACATCCCAACTCTCCTGTTCAGGTAGATTGCGCTAGGTAGGTATATGTCGCTGGTAGCGGGGCGGCCCCCCTAACTTACGACCTGCGACCGTCACGCCGGATCCGGACTGCAGGACCGGAGCCCTGCCCCTTGTAGCAGAGGTGCCTTTATTTGTCGAAAACTCAGAGTCCTGCCGTGCTTTCCATGAGTGCCTTGACGTTGTCTTTGCAGAATCCGTATTCGCCTCGTTCAATGAATTCATAAATGACTCCAGTCAGTGGGTGCGGAGCCGAGAAAACTTGCGTTAGGCCGTCACAACGGTGGACGTCGTGGCTGGTGAATTGGGCCCACCCTTTGTCTCGCCATTCCTTCATCGTGGCTTCCACGGAGTCCACCTGATAAGCCAGGTGGTGGATGCCTCCAATTCCATCTCGCTTCTGGACCCACTCATGCACGATGGAACCCGGACCGCCATCGGAAACAAAGATCTCGGGAGCCAAATGAAGGACATGGGGCTGCCCGGAGGAAGCGGGGAGAGCGAATTGCCAAGGAGTCTCCGGCCCCAGCTTCTCCGGCGGTTCGAGGGCAATGCACTGAGCGCTGCTGCCGTCGTCAAATTGGATCGTGAACTCTTGCTGCACCTTGTAGCCGAAGGCTTCTTGGAAAAACTTGGCTGTTGCGTTGCGATCCTTGACTCGATAGGCAATATGATCTAACCGCGACATACTTCTCTCCTTCGATTGAAAATTTTACTTACAAGAAAAGCTGTTTCCTTCGGCATCAGACTGCACACCGAATTCACATCCCTCGAAACGATTGTCTTGGAACTCGATATTCGTCGCCGTGTGGCGGCCATATCCCAAGCGGAACGGTTTGAAATCGGCTGGAGCGGAGTCCGTTTTGATGATGGTATTTCGATAGATTTTGGCGTTGCTGGCCCGGCCATAGAAGTTGCCAATCCAAAAAGCCGGGACATTCGTCGAAATCTGGTTGTCGTACCACTCGCCTCCGTTGTCAGAGGCGCCGATGTAAAAAGCACAGGCAACCGATGGTGAATCGGGGTCCTGGTGCTTGACGGAGATCTCGTTCTCATAAATGAAATTGCTCCCCGCACCGACGCTGCAAAACACCGCGCTGGCAATGCTCTTGAAACCGGAATAGTTAAGGTAATGCTTGCCCACGATTTCAAACCGATTGTGATGGATGCGATTTCCCCAGGCACCCCGCGGAGCGTTGGGTTTGTCGTTGTAGTCGGTCAGTCGTATGGCATTTGTGCTGTACTCTTCGTTCGTGTACTCGCAATTGGCATTGGCGGCCAGGATTCGGAAGAAGTTGTGATGAATCTGGGTATGCCTGGATCTGAATACCGTCACTCCCGAGCCGATCTCGGGCTCGAATCGATTGTGATTAATCTCCACGTTGTCTGAGTTCCCGAGCATGATGCTGTAGTGATTCGTAACCGTCTGGCGGTTGACAAATAGATTGTCGTGGACTTTTGCACCGTTTCCCACGATCGCCAGACAGCCCTGTCCCCCTATGAACTCACTCTGAGAGACCTCCGAACCATCTGCTTTTGTCAGGCTCACGGGACTGTCGGAAAGCGTATGACGGTTGATGATAAAGGGTGTGTCGATGTCAAACCGGCAGTCTCGAATTCTGGCCTTGGGCACTTGCATCGCGTTGGTGTTGATTCCCGCAGCGACGATCTTCACATTCTCGAGGATGACCATGACTCCTTGAGCCGTCGACTGGATCGCCCACGAACGTATTCCCTCGAAACCACTTCTGATGATTCCGTTTCGAATGGTAATGATTCCAGTTCCTGTAACTGGGGTTCGGGCCGGTGGCTTGGAGGACTCGTAATCGAAAAAGGCACAAGGCACTCCCATGCCATCATTCACCTGCTTGTAAGCATCACAGGAGGCCTGTCTTTGCTCCACGATGCTGATGCCGACATCCAGGGCCGGTCGGATATCTACCTCGTCGATCAAACAATCGGTTTCCGCCTTCACCCGGATCCGATACTTTCCTCGAGGGATTCGATGAAGATGCGCCAGAACGAAACCGCCTCCCAAGGTGGGATTGTCTGTGATGGAATGCACGTCTCGGGCGGACTCCCCTAACTTGGGCAGCAGCTTAACGGGAAGGCCGTGCTCGTCTTCGACCTGGAGGGTGACTCGCATCTGATTGCTGAGCACGCCGCACATGGCATAGTAAGAGCGATTTGCCACCGGCAAGGTGATGTACGGGGACACGATTTCTTGACCTGCCGGCAGACGCAGGATATGACTCCCGATAAACGGTTTGACCGTGGCCGTGCTTTCAATTTTGGCGCCTGGAGCCTTGGTGAGGTCCCAGCTCTCAAGCCCGTTCTCAAATCCATAGTTGGGAACGTGCTCGTACTGTCCCTTCGCGTAACTGATCGTAAACCCGTTGAGGTCAAGCGTCACATCCTTGCCAAGGGAGATAGGACTGGTGACACTGGAAACGTCTTGAGTCAACTGGTAGGTTGCTCCAGGCCGAGAGTAGTGGCCTGGTTTACTAACGGCGATGGCGCCCGGCTGAAGCGGACGATGCTCGAAATCTCGATACTCACCCAATACTCGCTGGGGAAGAGTCGTTCCCACAAAAATCAAGCCAATGAAGATCGCTATGGGTTTACACATTGCTTTCCAAAAAGGCCTTTCTTGAAGTGATGGGGTAGGGGCTAAAACGCACTGCTGGGGACCTCTAGCAAAGAGCAGACGGTGAATCATTGAGAAGCGGCCTCAAGCGGGACTGCGTCAGGAAAACGACCTCCCTTTCAGGAGTCCTCCCATCGCGATTTCGGAAGAATCTCTCTAATTCGCCTCCTTTTTGGAGGTGGGGGCGCCCAGTCGTTTTTCTTCTTCTGCCAAAAGCTTCTGAAACAACTCGGTCTCCTTTGCCGCTTCCTCACTGCGTTTCAATCGGCGATAGAGACGCGCCAGAGCAAAGTGGATCTTGCTGTCTCGCGGATCCAACCGAACGGCCGCTTCTAAGTGTTTCAGCGCTTCCTCATAGTCCTCTTTTAACAGAGCCAAATTACCGAGCTGGTAGCGGGCTTCGGAAAGCGAGCTATCCAACTGGATCGCTGTCTGGAGCAAGGAAACAGCAGGTGGTCCGGCCGGTGGTTTTCCCGATTCTTCCTCCAGCTTCAGCAGCATGATCGCATACTCTTGGTAATGGGCAGCGTCCCGCGGGAAGTCGCGGATACCCCTTTCAAAAGTGAGCGCTGCTTCCCTCGTCTGTCCAGCCAACCACTGGGCCTTAGCCAGTCCCAGATTGGCGGTGGAGCTTGAACCATCGAGTTGGAGAGACCGCTGGTAGGACTCGATGGCATCAGCGTACCGATGCATCTTGAACTGAATGTCTCCTTTGACCTCATGAACGCGGGAAGACTTGGGAAATCTCTGCCCAGCAGTACCCACCACGTCTAAAGCAGTCGAGCGGAATCGCTGCTCGCTGGACAGAGCCTGCGCCATATCCAGGTAATTCGATTCCTTGTTCGGCTCCAGGTTGATCGCCGTTTCAAACGCCTGACCCGCTTTCAGGATTTGCTGCTGGCGGTAATAGCACCAGCCCAACAGGTTAAAAACGTCGGCATTCACCTTCTTGCTTGCGGCAAGACTCTCGAGTTTCTGCTGTGCCGCCGCGAACTGTCCTTTTCGAAAGCGAAGCAACGCTGCGTTGTATCCCAAGCCCAACTGGTCGGGATACGTGGATTCGATCAAGGAAAAGAATTGTTCCGCTGTCTCCAGATCGTCGGATTCAGCGGCCAGTTTGCCTCCCATAAAGAGATCCTGAGAACTTGCCTCCTTTGATCTCAGCCAGGCTAGCGTCTCACGGGCATTCCTGGTTTGTTTGATTTGGTAGTACGCCCTCGCCAAGGCCAATACCGATTGCGGATCTTTCTGAACCAAGTCTGGTACCGCCTTGAGCCACTTAATAGCCTGGGCATAGTCCGCCAGGCTTTCGGAAATGAGGCCCATCAGCAGCATCGCCTGCCGGTCCGCCGGATTGGATTTGAGAAGGTGCTGGAGGTTCTCGCGCGCTTCCTGCAGGCGTCCCAACTGCCACTGATTCGCAACCAGGCTCCGGCGGGTCGCCAGGTCCCCAGGGTCTAGCTTCAGGGACTTCTCAAAATAAGTGTTGGCTTCCTCCAGTTTCTTCTGCATTCCCAGTATGCTGCCCAGGGCGGACAGATAGCGTGGTCGATTGGGCGACAAATCCAAGGCCCGACGCATCTCGGCCTCCGCGTTCACCAAGTCGCCCCTTTGAGCCATCTGCTGTGCTCGATTCGCGTGTTGAACCGCCGCACTGTCTTGGGCTGATCCGTTCGCGACAAACTGGGTGCCGGACAGAAAGATCCAGAGCACTGAGATTCGGATTGAAGAGACAGCGCGGTCCAAGCGCCCCCCCAGGGCCAGGCAACGATGGTCTCGTGGCCCTCTCGGGTTCTTATCCGTGCGGTCTCCTGCGAAACACCGTTTGGTCATCGTCATCATGCAGGAAGAATGACAGTCCAGAACCTGTAGGCCCCAGAGCGCCAAGCCGATACGAAAGGAGGAACGCTTAGCCGACGGCTGTGTAGGAAAAGTCCGCTTGTGGAAATCCGACCATTCGCTATCTACATTGAGCCCGCCAGACGGAGGTGGAAAACATGAGACGATCCAGACTTTGTTGCCTGTTTCCTCGTTGCTGGATAGCAGCTCCATCACTTATGTGGCGGCGTCAAATAAAGCTCGGAATCGAGCCAATGTAGCCGCATGACTTGGATTTTCTTCTTCACCGCCTCCACGAGGGAGGGACCCAGCAGAAACGTGTCCTCATACTTGGCATTGTCAGCCCGAGCCACCCAGCGGATTCCCCCGTCCTTAAGCAGGGTCAACAGTTCGTTGGCGTTGTCGTACTCGTCTCTCTGAATCTGGCTCCACTCCAGAAAATCCGGATCTCCTGTCCAGGTTGGTATCTTTTCAGGCCGTCGCGGAAGACCGGAAAGCAGTTCAGCGTTGCGGTCGCGAATGACTTGGGTCGAGTAGAAAGCATGAATCGATCGGACTTCGCTGACCCACATCCTGAGAGACTGTGCCAACTGACGAAACCAGGTCTCCTCCGGGGCATTCTTCAGGTGATCCATTGTCGCCGCGGCCCCCAAGGCAGCCTGAAGGGACCGCCGGAGACCAGGATGATTCCATGCAGTCAACCCCTTCATGCGGCTGCCGTGCAGATCGATGTAGTCGCTCCGCGCTTCAGACTCGTGGATGTTAAAGACGTAGGGCAGAAAATAGGATTCGTCATCGGGTGTTAGCAATTCCGGCTTGATCAGCAAAGGCCTGGTAAGGTGGCGCATGGACACGCCACAATAGAAATTGTTGTAACCTGGGGCAACTGCCTGCTTTAGCGAAAAAGCTTCGTCCATCTTAACAAAAGCTTCCAGCAACTTTTCCGCATTGCGTTCGCCGCCCCAGCGTGCGGCCAGTGTACGAAGCTTGTCTAGTCTCGGCATTAAACCACGAACGGGTTTACTGACGGAATCTTCGACGAGATCGACCACTTTCTCAAGAGTATTGGGCAGGTCGTCTGCCCGAGCGTACATGGCTGTGGACCTAATCCAGAGAGTTCGCAATTCCGGGCGCTCCAAGCGCTCCAGCTGCGTGAGAATAGAGAGGGGATTAAGGAGCCCAAGCACCGGATAGGCATCATTAATCAAGGTCCCCACGGAGAAGAATCCCGGATCCCGATCATCGATATAGGTATTTGGCGGCAGCAACGGCAGGATGACGTCTTCTTCGTTCTGCCAGAAATTGGAGCTGATGAACCTGACATCAACCTTGCCGCCGTGCTTCTCTGCTCCTCGATGGATGGCGGTGCTCAGGTCTCGGACCCGTTCTCCTGCATTGCGATGCCGGCAATGTCCAGGGCCGTTTGGTCCGCTGTAGAGAGCTGCGGCCCAGCACAACCCCGATCCGGCGTCGTTGGTCTTTTCCAGAATGGTGCGTATCTCCGGGACGTGGCGCCTAAGTTCGGCCGTCATCCACTCGATCATCTCGCGAGTCTCTTCCAAATCCACGCACCAGGAGAACTCTTCTTGCTTGCTACGGCGAGGGTGATCGACGCGTGGTCCTCGCAAGTGCGGGTATTGCTGAAAGAAAGCCTCAGGGAGAAAGAAGGAACTCTTGCTGGAGAACGCCGCCTCAAGGCCCATCTCACGCAAAATGGCAGCCTTGGCCAGCAACAGGGTGCGGTTTTGAGCAATCCACTCTGATGGAAAGAAAGGAGAGATCTTAGGATGAGGAAAGAACTTTGCGGTGGTTGAGGCCCAGCTCGCGTATTCATGCCAAGGGCTGTCATCCTTTGGAAGTTCGTGCCAGGCCTTGTCGGCTAGAGCTCCGATATCCACCTGAACGCGGCCATAGCGCTTCAGCCGACTTGCGACCTTGGCAACGGCTCGAAACTCGTCAAGGCTACGACTTGCGTTGCTGAAGATGAAAAGTCGGGGGGAGACTGGCTCACTCCGCAGCGGACAGGGCAAGAATCCTGAGACCAGCAGCGAAATCGCAAAGGAAAGGATAACCGGTTGGGACCCAGCGCAGCGCCGACACCAATAGGACGTTGACATCATCGAATCAATTCGTAAGGCCTCGCGGCAAGTCAATTCACAAGCTGTCTGGCGTAGTGAAGTGGAGTATTTTGCTCCACGAGCTGAGGTTCCCTTTGTCGTCCTCGGCCCGCACGCGCCAGTAGTAGGTCGTCTTGGGCTTAAGCCAGCCTGGAGGGATCTGGAAGCGGGTTCCATCCCGAATCTCACGGTCAAGCGCACTCGCCACGGACCAGAGACAATCAGGCCTCAGACTGACTTGGACGTGATAGCTCACAATGGGATCGCCGTCAGCGTCATTCGAGGCAAGCCATTCGAGCGCCGGAGTGAGCGTGCTCAGACGAGCCCCAGGTTTTGGCGAAATGCCCTGGCTCGGAGCTTCCGGCGCTCGCTGGTCGTATCGCTCCCGCCATTTATAGGTGATTCGGACTTCGTGGTCTCCTGGAGTCTCGTCCGTGTACTGAATGATGTTCTTTCCTAAAGAGAGCGCAGGCAGACTACCGGGGTTGACCTGCAAATCGGCCACAATCCTGACCTGATCCAAGCCCGACTGCCCTCCGTAAATCAAAGGATACTGGGGAGGAACGCCCTCATGTTTCTTGTTTGCGGATATGGAATAGATGGCCTCGAACCCGTAGGTCGCACCGGGGCCGTCCTTGGCCAGCTTTTCATCCAGGACGGATCGAGCCCGTCCTGCCCCGACCGCCCATGAAATGTAGTTCCACAGCGGAGTTGACTGATGAAAGATGGGATCCAGGTTGGCGGAGAGAGCTACCGTATCAAGTGACGTCGTTCCGCCCTTGTAGTACTTCGAGTCGATGTACCCCCCGACAATCACATAGGGACTCCTGATCGGAATTCTCAAACTGGACGGCTGATCATGGTTGCCATCCTGGGGTTTGGCAACGTGCACGGATGGAGATTGGCCATCTTCCTTCTTAAATCGGATATTGGTTCGGCCAATGAGTCCGTCATAAGTGTGGCGCGTGAAGTCGGGTTCGAAGATCAATTGGCCGTTGGCATAGCGGGGGGGCTCTTGAGTCCGGGCTCGATCGTAGTACTTTCTCAAGACCGGGCGCCACCAGCGGACCAGTTTTTCCTCGGGTCGCAGCGTGAGGTCCATGGTATGCACCTGATAAATCCAAGCGTCGTAGCCGCCCTCAACGTAATTGTCCTCTGAGGTCCCGTAGTTGTTTGCCCAGCTCTCTTCCACGGTTTCGGCTTCGGGTCGGTACACCACCTTGCGGCCGTCATCCGGCGACAGAAACCAACGAGAGGGCTTGAACGACCGGGCGACCCACTCCGGATGCCTCTCCAGGTCGGCCATGGAGGCGATGGTCTTGTTGTCATCCTTCAGGTACCACGTTCGAAAATCGGGATCCAGCTGATGCCATGCTCCATCCCACTTAACCTCAGCCACGGTGTGGTGCCAGATCTCGTAGACTCGAGCCTCTAAGCCTGCAGCCCGACACAGGCCAACTAGAGCAGACGCCGCTTGAGCACACACGTGATAACCATAGTTGTTGAAAAAGCGGACGGGATTGAAGGCAGTGCGGTCCTTGGGATGAGTCCACCAGTAACTTTGCCTGGCCACAAAATGGAAAAGGGCCATCGCCTTTTCTTCATCGGTGGTGGCACCGCGGGTGATCTCTTCGACCATCCCCTCGAGTGTGTACCAGTTGTACTGACCGTTGATGGTCACTCTCGGATTCTTAACCGGAACACTTCCCTTATTCTCGATCAAGATCTCCAGATTCTCGGGGGCGATCGTTCCCTTGACGTCGATCTCAAAGGAATGACGGCTCGACTGAATGACTTCGGTATGAGTCCTGGCGTCCGAAGGATGAGGCCGCTTGCCGTTCTCGCTGGACGCGGCAAGAGCTGGGCCTGAAGTGGCAGCAAACAGCGTGAGCCAAATCGGGAAAACGAATTGGAACATAAGCCTAACTTCC
Source organism: Acidobacteriota bacterium (assembly GCA_040753175.1). Taxonomy (GTDB): domain Bacteria; phylum Acidobacteriota; class Terriglobia; order Versatilivoradales; family Versatilivoraceae; genus JBFMEW01. Next base: position 125,887 of record JBFMEW010000014.1, read on the forward strand.
TTCTTCAACCTTCTAGGGCCGACCTTAAGGGGCGACTGGTTCACGAACTAGCTGGAAGAAACCACCACAAAGATCCTCGACTCCATGCATCCCTGAAAACCGAAGGGCCCGATAGAGTGATTGTATCCAAGACAGCACGCCTTCAAAAGGAGTGTCCTGTCATAGAGAGTCGAAGATGCTTCTTTTGAGAAGACTCCGGCTCGTCACGGGCACGACGTTACTTCTGAATGTGACAGGCGTCCCGACTGTTGGGTACGAACGGGTCCTGGCCGGACCCTGCCGCTGTTGTGTGATCTGGCCACCGCCAACGCCGTCGGCTTATTTTTCGGTCAAGTTTCTGCCGGGCTGAAAAGCCCGAGCGAAAGATTGCAGAGAATTCGTTGTCCCGCCCGCCACGTGGAAGCGGCCGCATCGCGGTGCACCCCAGTTCAAAGAGTTCGAACCAGCCTCGCAACGGTGGTCCAGCAAGGAGACCTGGGAGCGGCACGGAATCGATCGCTTCTCTCAAAGCGACCGAACCTTGTGATTTCCTCTCGCCTAAGGAGAACTATTGGGAACTTGATTGATGATTTAACTTCGAGACTGCCAAATTCAAGGTAAGAAGGGAGGCAGACAGCCGAAAGCTGCCTGCCTCCCTCGGGGTCATCGATTCTTTGAAGTTCTTATGCTAGAAGTCGAACCGCAACCCCACCTGGATCCTTCTGGCCCCACCTCCTAAGGCTCCGCCCCGGGTACTGAGGATGGTCCCCACATTGCTGGAGGTGATGTCCGTATCGGGGTTTCCGAAATTCGGGTGGTTGAAGAAGTTGGTCGCAGTCATCCTGAGCTGCAAACGGGCTCCTTCGCGAATGGTGATGTACTTGAACAAGCCGAAGTCGAAGTTGATGATGCCGGGACCGTGAATCACTCCCGGAGCACTGTTTCCAAAACGCCCGATGTTGTCGGCCGGCAGGACGAAGGCCGCCGGGTTAAACCAGCGGTCATTGGTCGGATTGGAGATGTTGGGATTGCCAATCCGATCCGGACGTCCGTCAAAGCCGCGTGTGTTGGAGGGATCGGCGCAACAGAAGTAGGGACTCAGGAATTCACCGCTCTCGAGATTCAAGATGGTGGACACTTGCCAGTCGCCCAGAATCTGGCGCACCGCTCCAGGCATGGTCGATCCATAACGCTTGCCGGTCCCGAAAGGCAGCTCGTACAGGGCCGAACCCACGAAACGATGGCGGAGCACTCCGCTGGTGTCGCCCTTGTCGGATCGTCGATCATAGGGATTCTGCGCTCCTGCCCATGCGAATCCCACTTCCGAACTTCCAGGGGTATCGGTGAGGTTTTTCATCCAGGTATAGCCGGTCTGGAAGGTCAGGCCTTGGGTAAACTTCCGCTCAACGGTTATGTCGAGCCCATTCGCCTTTTGAATCCCGCCGTTCTGGTCGATCAGGACTTCGTAGAAGTTGGAATAGTTATAGTGATTCACGTTGTTCGGATCGGTGCTGGCCATGGGCCTGTTCCGATCACTCTGATGCAGGAGCTGGTTGGTCTGGAAGCCTCGATAACCGATCTTGGCGACGATCGACGCGCCCAGCTCTCTTTCGATGGTCAAACTCCACTGCTGAGTGTAGGGCATCTGGGCGTTGACAACCAACCCTTCCACGTTCTGAGTTCCGATGTCCCCGAACTGCGTAAAGGGAAGAGGGAACTGAAACAGCGGAACACCGTTGGTGATCGTATTAAGAAAACCCTCGTTGGAGTGGAAGGGACCGCCGCTGAAGGGATCCATCGTCGTGAAGGTCAGATGGGTGAAGTAGACGCCGAATCCACCTCGGATGACGGTCTTGGCATTGTTGAAGGGCTGATACGCAAACCCAAACCGCGGAGCGAAGTTATTGCGATCTCCCTGCAACAACGACCGCGCCGGAAAGCCTGCCTCCTGAGCGGTCACGATGGGAATGGACTTGGGAAACAGGGGGCTTACTTGCGTGTCCTTCACCTTTTGGGTGGGAACCACCAGGTTTCCAGTTTTGGGATCGAACGCATACCGCATGTCATACTTGTCGATTGGCGGCGTGAAGTACTCATAACGAAGACCGAGGTTGAGAGTCAGCTTGGGAGTAACCCTGAAGTCGTCCTGGAAGTAGAAGCCGGACTCGGTGGAGCGATTGTAACGCGTTGGACCTCGCTCGAAGCGGCCGGTGGTATGGGGAATGCCTAGCAGAAAATCAGCGTAGTCATAACCCGTCGCAAAGCCGTCGAACCTCATGGAGCCAAAATCATTCCCGCCGGAGTCCGGAATGTTGATCCGGTTGCGCCGAATCAGGATGCCGCCCTTGAAGGTGTGTTTACCGCGTACCCAGGTCAAGTTATCAAGAAATTCGTAGGTTTCTTGAGCCCAGCCCTGAGTCCCGCTTTCGTTAAGGCCTGAGAAGTTCCTGAAGCTAATGTTGGGCACGCCCGTCAAGTGGCCCTTGTTGGAGAGATTGATGCCTTGTAGGCCATAAGCCCGTACAACCTCGGCACCATTGTGATAGCCCGTCAACTGAGAAGCATCGCGGTTAAAGCCCATCCGGAATTCGTTGAGCAGGGTTGGCGAAAACGTATGCGTTTCCGAGACGTAGGCGTTTCGCGTATTGCGCCACTGCCTCCAGCGAAAGGCCGGCAAGGCTCCGTTGAACACTTCAGGGCGGGGCTCCTGCGTCAAGTTCACGCGCACAGACAGGCTGTCGCCTTGCCGAAGCAAGTGGTCCACACGGATGGTCTGGCGTCCGGCAGCCCGGTTGGCAGGCCGCAGGTCACGATAATTGCCCGTGATCTGACCGGCGGGACCGAAATTCGGCTGCGGAATGAAATTCTCGTAGGCCTGCACGTTCTTGGACACCGGACTGATGCGGTTGGCCGGAATGATGTTGCCGGGGAAGGGTTGGCCGGTAGTCGGGTCCATGATGACCTGATTCGGGAGCAAGGCCGAGAAATCCCCCGTTCTCATGGCCAGCGTTGGAACGGTTCCTGTCGCATTGAACCGGCCCGGATTCTTGGTCCGCTCATAGACTCCGAAAAAGAAGGTTCGGTTGCGCTTGATAGGACCGCCGATGCTCCCCCCAAACTCATGCTGGATAGGCCCTTTGGGCTTGGAGCTGGCAAAGAAATCGCGGGCGTTGAGCGCGTTGTTGCTGGTGATGTAAAAGGCGCTGCCGTGCAAGTCGTTGGTTCCCTGACGAGTGGTCACATAGATCGTGGCCAAATCGGTGTATTCAGCCTTGGTATTGCTTGAGAGGATTTTGAACTCCTGCAGGGCTTCCAAAGAGGCATTGACTGACGGTCCGCTCCATGCTCCCCAGGCCGGAGCCATCGCAGTCACACCGTCCACGGTATAGGTTCCGAAGTCTCCACGCTGTCCCCCAATCCACCCCCCGTTGTAGTTGGAAGAGGTCAGGTACCGAAAAGCGGTGACCCCGCGGGAGTTCAAGGGTAGGTTCAACAGGTCCTCGCGCGGCCGCACATCGTCGATCTGAGCGTTCTCGGTGTTGATGGTGGGAGCAGAAGCCACTACTTCGACCTTTTGACTGACCTCGCCCAATTCCAGGACCGCGTCAAAACGCACCGTTTGCTGAGTGGTGAGGGTGATGACGGTGCTGTGGGCTTCCTTGAAACCGGAACGGGAAATCAAAACCAAGTAGTTGCCCAACGGCAGGTTGGGAAACAAGTAGTTGCCTTCCGCATTGGTTTCGGTTTTGCTTTCGATTTTCGTGGCCGTCTCCGTCAGGGTCACACCGGCGTTGGGAACAACGGCGCCGCTGGCGTCTCGGACGGTGCCCCCAATGGATCCTCGAAAGGTCTGGGCCATAATGGGGCTGTCGACGAACAACAAGGATAGGATCAAAGTGAGGACAAATGCGAATGCGGACCTGCCGACCCGCTTCACTGTCCTCCCGACATCGTCATGATGCTTCTGAACACACTCCATGATTCCTCCTTAGATTCCAAGACCCCTGCACTTCTGGTGCCTTATCAGAGAATGCGAGGGTCATCGGTTGAGATTGCCGTTGGGCTACTTCACGAAGACAACTTCGGTCTCATGATCCTCGAGAAGATTCATGCGACCGCTGAGGTTGAAAAAAACTAGAGTCCCACGCGCCGCCCGCAGGGAGTGCGACTCACGACTCCACATCGCATACGTCCGAACACGAGAAGAGAGATCGAGTACTGGAGGTGGGGCGGTCTCGCGCTTGACTCTAGAGGGAAAACGCCAATGCAACAGTCTAGACGCCTACTTTCTGCCGGCTTTTTTGCAGCGCAATCACGTCTCTCCAATATCCCCCCACGACGGTACGCGTGATCCGCCGAGCCAACTGCTTCTTGCCTCCGATGACGGCCCGGGCGATTTTCTCGTGGTCCGCCGCGGCACGTTTCATATCCAGGGCGCCATCGCCGAACAGCTTCATGAATACAAAGGGGAAGAGAGGCATTGTCGTCTGGGCCAATGCCGCGACCAAGAACGGATTGTCTGCGAACTGCCACAAAAGCTTGTGGAATCGAAGATCCCACTGGTAGAAATCTTCGTAACTGCTGTTTTGGGCCGCCTCCTTCATCTGCTTGACAATGTCCAACCACGGCCCCGGTTGCCATTGCGAGCGATTCTCGATGGCCAGCTCGACCACCAGCACTTCCAACTCGACGCGGAGTCGAAAGATCTGATTAATCTCCTTCGGAGACAACTCCGACACCCGGCAACCCCGGTTGCGGTACCGCACGACCAGCCGTTCCGCCTCCAGGGTGTTGAGGGCTTCGCGCACCGTCGCTTGGCCGATGCCCAGTTGACGGGCGATCTTCGTCTCGATGATGCGTTCGCCGGGCGCCAGAGACCCGGTAAAGATCATCTCCCGCAGCGCATGTTCGACCTGCTTCGGCACACTGGGCTTTTGACTCAGTATCTGTGAAAGCTGATGCAGCGGTGATGGAACTCGCAGTGAGGAAGACATGGACACCTCGTGCCGGCCAGGCCGGCAAATCAGACGGCTGAGTTGGGCTGACGCTCTCCAGTCAAGCGCGGTTCAGGCAGCCACCCGGCAGGCGGGGCCTCGACGACTCCGCGCTCCCTGCCACCCAATTTTGTGTCTTCTAGATGAACACTCATCGTTACCTATGATTGATAAGAAATCATCGATGATTTATCATGATGGGATCCTGGCCGTCAAGCCTTTTTTCCACGGGGTCTTGTTCTTGCGGGCGACCCGGCGAGGTCGCCTGCGGAAAAGCCCGTGTATCCTGCATGTTAGGGAGGCCCCGACTCCGGCCTCCGAAACCAGATTGCCGCCAGACCGACCGCTCCACCTGCGGGGCGCTCGATCCGCTTGGGACCGCCCACCGCCCCGTTTCACCCTTGAAATCGGCGGACTGAGTCACCATCGGCTTTGCCTCCAGGAGGAGCTCCCGTCAGGGTTGCGATTCGGGGGGCGCCGGGCCCGCTTCGAGGGAAGAGGGCGACTCTGCCAAGAACTCCTCCTCGCCCGACTGAAGCACTTGTGACGCCGTCACGCCCTCTGGGCTCCGGGTTTCGTGAACCGTCAGGATCCGGTTGGCCGCCACGTTTTGGATCTTCTGATGGATGCCGCTGGGCCATGTAATCTCAATCGCGTCAATCACCTCGGTGGCGCCCAGCCCAAAATGAACCCGCGGGTCGTGGGCAGAGAGGTAACTACCCGACCGTCCGGCGGTTGCTGTCTGAATCCGCTCTCCCATCTTCACTCTGATCAGCGCCCCCACGGCGTCCCGGTTGCTCTCCTTGCCTACCAGCTTCAGAGCAATCCAATTTTGGTTGTGACCCTCATTGCGGAGGAGGTTGACGCGCCCCGCGTTGTTGGTCACGAGGATGTCAATATCCCCATCGTTGTCGATGTCGCCAAACGCCGCCCCTCTGCCAACATCTACCAGGTCGAAAGAACCCCCCGCTGCCTGCGAGCACTCCTGGAAACGGCCGTTGGCATTGATATAGAGCAACTTTCTCTGCTTGAAAGTCACATCATCTCTGAATTTGTCGATGTTGGGGGCAACATGGCCACTGGTGACAAACACGTCCAGGTCGCCGTCGTTGTCGGCATCGAAAAAACGAGCGCCAAAACCCACGTTTCGGAAACTCCCTTCCAAAATACCGGTCGTGTAGGTGACCTCGACAAAGGATCCATCGCCCCGGTTCCGGAACAAGGCATTCCCTTCGGAAGTGAAGTTGGTGATCAAGATATCGATCTGGCCGTCGTTATCGTAGTCTCCAGCGTCCACTCCCATGCCCGCCCGGGCGTGGCCGTTTTCGTCGTAGGCCACACCCGCGACCATGGCCATGTCTTGAAACGTCCCGTCCCCATTGTTGCGGAGAAGGAAGTTGGGAACTTGGTCATTCGCCACGAAGACATCGATCCACCCATCATCGTCGTAGTCCAAGAAGGCCACCCCCAGTGCCTTACCTTTGAAGCGCCCAAGCCTACTCGTCAGGGTTTGGTCACTGAAGGTTCCATCCCCCCGGTTGCGGTACAGAACGTTGTGATCGCTCTCAAATAAATCGGGATGGCAGTATGAGCGGACTCCTCCGTCATGACACGGGTCTCCCTCCAGGTGGTAGGTGACGTAGTTGCACACGAAGAGGTCCAAGAACCCGTCTCGATCGAAATCGAAGAATCCGGCGCTGGTTCCCCAATGACCCTGATTCCCCACCTTTGCGATCTCGGTCACTTCCGTGAAGGTACCGTTCCCGTTGTTTCGAAGCAGGGCACTCCGCCCATAACCCGTCAGATAAAGGTCCGGATCGCCATCGTTGTCGTAGTCGCCGACCGCTACTCCCATTCCAAAGAAGTCGCTGAGAGCGATGCCAGCCTGCTCCGTCACGTCCACAAAGTTGGCCTGACCTCGGTTTCGGTACAGCCTGCAGCGCGGCTCTCCGGGGGACTCGCCGGGCGTCAGAAAGCAACTGTTGACCAAAAAGACATCCAGGTATCCGTCATTGTCATAATCCAGCAGCGCTCCGCCAGAACCGACAATCTCGGGGAAATAAAACTGCCCACTGGCGCCATTGGTATGCTGAAACAGAAGGCCTGCTTCCGAAGCGATATCGACGAAACGAGGAGGAACCGTCGGCAAGGTGCTGGGAAGCCCCCGTCCAAGCCCAAGGAGTAAGACCAAGCCAAAGCAATAAAGCGGGCGTCGGATCATTGTGGATTCAACTCAGGAACAAGATCGTCTGTACCGGTGTAAGTCCGCAGAGACCGCACTTTCTTGTTCTTTCTCTCCTGGCTTAGTTCCCGAAAAGCCTCCTGAAATCGGGCGGCTTCCTGTCGGTTCCCGAGCTTCAGATGAACCTGTGCCAGTTTGAAGTGAGCCGGAAGATTGGCTTTGTCAACGGACAGGATCTTCTGAAGCAAGACGAGCGAGCGGCGGTAGTCGCCGCTTTCGAAGCTGATCAAAGCTCGGTGATAGAGCGCTCCCACGTTCTCTGGTTGCTTTGCCAACACTTCATCAAAGAGACGGGCCGACCGCTCCACAATACCGCCCTTGTACAGGCAGGTGCCCAGATGATAGGCCGCGTTGACGTGGGAGGCGTCCAACGCGAGGGCTTTCTCCAGCTGGGCCGTGGCAGCCTGGAACTGGCCCTGCATCTCATAGCACAACCCCAGAAGGAAGTAGGCATTGGACCGGTCCGGCTCGGCCTCAATCGATTTCTGGAACGTTTCGATGGCCGCATTCAGTTTGCGGCTCATGCCGTAGCTGATGCCCAAAGAATCCAGCAATCTTGCATCACTTGCATCCTGCCGAGCCGCTTGGCTGAGCACGGAAATAGCCGCCGCATACTGCTGGTTGTCGAGGAGTAAGACTCCCAGCGCTTGCAGCGTTTTCGGATCGCTGCCCAGAAGTGCTGAAAGGCTACGGGCATCCTCCAGCGCTTGCTTCACATCCCCCAGCTTCAATCGAACGGCAACCACTTGAAACAGGACTTCTGGATGATTGGGCAACAGCTTGATCAGGGGAGTGATTGTCTCGAGACTTTCAGGATAGCGGCCGACGTCGTAAAAGGCCCGAGCCAAACCGAACCGTGCCGGAATATGGTCCGGCAGTGCTTTCAAGACTCGGTCAAATTCCTCGACAGCCTGCTGGCTTTGCTGGTGCTGGAGGTAGGCCAAAGCCAGATTCAAACGAGCCTCGGTGTAGTCGTCCCGAGCCGCCAGGGCCCTTCGGAAGAAGGCGATAGCCTGCTCCGGACGACCTCGGCGTTCGGCCACGATTCCCGCGAGGTTGAGCGCTTCCGGCACCTGGGGAAACTCGTCAAGAACGGCTGCGATTGCCTTTTCGGCCCCGATCAAGTTGCCCTGCTCCATCAAGGCCGCAACCTGCTCGCAGCGGTGGAGAGCCGTCGTCTGGGGGTGCGCCGCCACAACGGCAGCCTCGCGACCACCGAGCAAGAGCAAGACAAAAAGCCAGTGGGACCCAGACCTCACCCGAAACCCCACCCTGTCGGCCCCGAAGGTTCGCATCGCTGTAAGGGCTCTCCGGAAGAGGCTGCACAACGAGCCTGACACGTAAATCACTCCAACCGTCTCCCCCAACCTACATTCAAGCAACCGGATTGTGTTTCTCTAATGGTATGTCGTTTCAAATATAGGTCCAGGAACTCCGGCTGTCAAGCGCATTCCGGTAGACGCCGCGGCGTCAAGGGTGGATCAGCGAGGAAAGCGCCAAGCAGTCGGGAAATCGGAAGCTAGTTGTGGCGGGTCTCGGCCAGCAACCGGGCGGGACATCCAAGTTTGGAGGATAGGAGCTGCGCGGCTGATTTCACGGCAGCCGCCATTTGTTTTTCTTTGGTTCGGGCACGGGTCAAGGGTGCCGACATACTGAGAGCGGCAACGACCTGGCTGCGATAGTCGAACACCGGCGCTGCTACGCACCAACCTCCCCTGACGTACTCTTCCCGATCGTAGGCCACCCCTTCGCGGCGCACAGCCTCCAGCTCCTTCTTGAAATCGGTCCGGCTCACGATGGTCCTGTCGGTGAGCTTGTCCATGCCGTGGACGCGCAGGATGTTATCGATGACTTCCCAGGGAGTGTGGGCTGCGATGGCTTTTCCCAAGGCACAGCTGTGAATCGGCTGGCGACCATTGTTCTCGACGGCCATGCGCAGACTGGCGGTGCTCTCCACAGTAGCCACGAAAACGACTTCATCGTCCTGCAACACCGCCAGGTTGGCGGACTCCCCGAATCGATGCCTCAGGTCGACCAGAAACGGCAGGCCCAGCTCTCGCAATTCCGCGTTCTTGTCGAGAGAGTGACACAAGTCCAGAATCCGGATTCCCAGTCGATAGGTGGCGCCATCGGAACTTCGCTCGACATATCCGAACGACCGGAGGGTTTGCAGGATTCGGAACGCCGAGACCTTAGCGACTTTGCTGAGACTCGAGATTTCGGCCAGAGTCAGGGCGTTCCTTGAGTCGCTCAACAGTTTCAGAATGCCCATGGCTTTCGCCACCATGGGCACCTGATACTTCTCGTTGTTGCTTGCTTTCAAACGACTTACCCCTTTTTCACAGGCCGCTTTTGACTTGTTGCCTGCCTTCAGGTTGGCCTTAACCGCCGGGCGCGGGCAGCCTTGATTCGCCCCACGCGTTGTTCTAAAGATACTCGACCCGCTCCCACCATTTCAATCTCAAACTCAGATCACCGCTCCAACAAAAGCCCCTCGGTGGCCGCAGGCGCGGGTGTATTCAGTGGCGGTGGCATGTCTGGGCCCTTCGGCCAAATTCGCCTGCCGGCGCTGCTCCCCCACACTCATTGTTCGAGCGTTTCCCTTTCTGACCATACCGTTCCAGACGGCTCGCTTTCGTTCCGATGACCAATCGGGCTCGGTTTCACCTCCCGTGGCGCTGGCTTGATCAGAGCGACTCGCCGTGGCCTAGGAAAAAAAAGTTGACAACGCCCTCTGACGATCTGTACCATAACCGAAATCTTATTTCTCTATTGGAATAGTGAATCAATCAGAAAAAACCAAAAAGCTGTTGTGAGGTGACAGGCAATGCTTCATCCGAACAAGCTCAGCAGGAAACTGTCAGCAGGAGAACCTGTCCTGGGCACCTGGGTCTTCTACACAGATCCCTGCGCCGCCGAGCTCCTGGCGATGGCGGGCTTCGACTACTTGTTGATCGACATCGAGCACAGCTGTATCGGACGAGAAGCGCTGCGCGACATCATCATGGCCGTCGACGGTCATCCTTGTGTCCCCTTGGTGCGGGTCAAGGTCAACGATCTGGACTCCATCAAGGTAGCGCTTGACTGTGGAGCCGGCGGTGTTGTGATTCCGCAGATCAACACCGGTGCGGACGCAAAACGGGCGGTGGAGTGGACCAAGTACGCCCCTCTGGGAAAACGTGGCATTGGTGCGGTGCGAGCGAGTGCCTATGTCAGTAAGTGGAAGGAATACACTCGCGTGGCTAACCAGAACGTATTGACCATCGTTCAGGTTGAGGACACCGAATCGGTCAGGAATCTGCAAGAGATTCTCTCTTGTCCCGGCATCGACGGCATCTTCATTGGCTCGATGGACCTTTCCCAATCGATGGGTATTCCAGTGGGCGAGAGTCATCCTCGGCTCACGGAGGCAATCGACTACGTCATCGCGGCCGCGACGGAAGCAAACCTCCCCATCGGCATACCTTGCGCGGATATGCCGGAAGCCGAGGCGATGATGAAGAAAGGGATTTTAATGCCCACCGTGTCGTCGGACATCGAGTTTATGAGCCAAGGGGCCGGTCTAGTGCTGGACCGATGGAATAGTCAGAAGTCTCGTTTCAACAAACCAGTCGCGCGGCGGTGAGTGAACCAGTCGGTTCAAGGTTCAAGCCCCATTTAGGCTGGCGTCGGTCACGAGTGTTGGCGCGGGTGGGTGTTGAGAGCGAAGTCTCGGTGGTCTTGAGAGAGTCATCATTTTCGGTGTAATCAGCGGCTGGTGCCGTTTCCAGGTAAGAGGCTGACGGAGGTCAGAGGTGGCGACAGGAGAGTCTTCTCGGCGAGGATTCCTAAAGACGACAGGACCGTTGCTGGGGGTGAGCTGGCTTCAAGGTGCTGTGAATGCGCTGGGGCAAGGACTGGAAGGGCAAGATCGAGTGAAGCCGGTGATGCCCCCGCCCTGCAGCAAGAAAGCCTACACCGGCATTTCGCAGCATACGATTATCCACCACGACTTCTATGCCTATTGCGCCTGGCCCTCCATTATCAGGTGCCGTGACGGCCAAATCTTAATTGCCTTCAGCAAGGCCATGCGGCACCAAGAGAAGATCACGCATAGTGATCCATCCTTTCAAAATGTCATCGTTCGCTCGACCGATGGCGGGGCCACCTGGTCTCCATTCCCGGAGGTCGTTGGCGACTATCGATACTACGGACGAGACAACCCGGGAATCGCGGAGCTGTCGGACGGTAAAGTCCTGGTCAATGCCTACTGGCCCTTGTATGCGCCAGTTGCGCAAGTTGAGCGGAGGACCGACGCCCGATTCTTCCGCACTCAACCCTTCCCCTGGGCCCGGGCAACCGGACGGGGCAGGACGCTGGTGTTTCACTCCACAGATCAGGGCAAGACCTGGCTGGAGCCCGTCCATGTAGACGTCTCTCCTTTCCGATCGGGCTGGCAGACTCGACCCGTCGTCGAACTGTCTAACGGAACGCTCCTCCTGCCATGTTACGAGGAGGAGTACGGCCCCCCGCCCTCGGGTGAAGGAATGACCTTCTCCGCTTTTCTGATGCGTTCCAAGGACCGCGGATTGACTTGGAGAGAACCAACTTTGATCGCCGGCCACGGAGAAGTGGGATTTAACGAACCGGCCATCGTTAGCCTCCCCAGTGGCAAGCTCACAGCCTTATTGCGAACCGCGCCGGTGGGTGTGTTGTACCAAAGCGACTCGGAAGACGAAGGGCACACCTGGAGCAAGGCACGCAAGACCCCGATGTGGGGGTATCCGTCGGACCTCCGGGTTTTGCAGGACGGTAGGTTGTTGGCGACGTATGGACATCGGCGTCCCCCTTTCGGTATTCGAGCCTGCCTGAGTCGCGACGAGGGCAAGACCTGGGATATCGCAAAGGAGATCGTTCTGCGCGACGACTTCAAAAACGACGACCTGGGGTATCCCACCACGACTCAGTTAGAGGATGGAACGCTTCTGACAACCTACTACGGACGGGATGAGAACAATGATGCGACATGCATCCAAGGCACTTTTTGGAAGCTGCTGTCTTGATGCTGATGTTCCGCGGCAGCATTGAACAGAGACAGCAGCAACTCGCAGTCATGATGACTCGTCGTGGCAGTTTCTTAATCACCTAACGAAGGACTGAAGATCAATTAAAAAGGGGGAAAAATGGGAACAAAGCGATCTTTGGCACGATGGGCCCTCGCCCTGCTATTCCTCGCACCAGTCGGAGTCCACGCTCAGGAAACGCGAGTGACGGTCAGCGGACGAGTGGTGGATCCTCAAGGAGCCGTGATCACCGGCGTCACCGTTTCAATGACCAATAAGGCCACCGGTGTGGTGCTGAAAGCGGTGACCAATGAGGCAGGCAACTATCGATTCGATATTTCGACGATTGGTAAGCACGAGTTGGCGGCCAGCCAAACCGGTTTTAAGAGCTTGAAGCGGGAACTGGATCTTCGCACCGGCGATCGCCTGCAGGTCGATATCCAACTCGAAGTGGGGGAAATCACCGATAGTGTGACGGTCACTTCCGATGCCCCGCTTCTGGAGACGACGACGGCCGACCGCGGTCAAGTACTGGACAATGAGCGAATCAACACCATTCCTCTGGCGCAGGGGAACACGGTGTTTCTCCTGAATTTTGCGCCAGGGGCCAATCCCGGTGCATCGGCCAATGCCTTCAAGTACGACGAACCGGCCTTTGCGAATGCCAATTTCTTCCGTTTCCATGGCGCACCTAGCGGAACCTCGGGTTTTACCCTCAACGGAGTCAACAACACCATGAGTCGGACTGGGGGCAATCAGGGGCCGAGTTCGCAACCGCCCACTGAAGCGGTCCAAGAAATGAAGATTTCGCATTCGTACGATGCCACCTCCGGCCACAATTCCGGCAGCAGCGTAGATATCACTCTGAAGTCCGGCACCAACAGCCTCCACGGCGCCGCCTATGGCTTCTTTCGTGATAGCTCGCTCGATGCGAACAGCTTCTTCGACAACCGGGCCGGCAATGCCAAACCCCCCTCCGATTATCGACGGATCGGATTCAATCTGGGAGGACCGATTGTCATTCCGAAACTGTACAACGGCACCAATCGCACGTTCTTTTCCTACACCTACGAAGATACTCACCAGTCGAGTATCGAGCAGGCGAGTACGCTGACCGTTCCGACGCCGGAGCAATTGAGGGGCGATTTCTCCAAGCTGCTGGCGCTGGGTCCCCAATACCAGATCTACGATCCCCTCACAATTGAACCGACGGGCGACGGGTTCTTCAGGAGGTCTCCTTTCCCCGGCAACATCATTCCGGAATCCAGGATCAATCCGATCGCACGGAAACTAGCCGAGTTCTGGCCGAAGCCCAATCTGCCCGGCGGAGCGGATGGCTCGCTTAACTTCCATCCCGGCAAAGCGGTGCCGGTGGATTGGTACCAGTCGTTCGTGCGAATCGACCACAATTTGAGTCCGAATGACCGGATCTCGGTTCATCACGGCTACCTGGATCATTTTGGAGAATGGGTCGATGATTTCGACACGTTGGCGACTGGTCTGCGGGATGTCATCACTCGCCAAAATTTCGGCGCGGATTATGTTCACGTGGTGAACTCCTCCACTTTGTTGAATTTCAGGTATGGCTTGGTGCGGCACACAATCGCCACGTTCCCCAAGAGCCACATCCAGGATCCCTCCGGTGGCTTTGACATCACAACACTGGGGCTGGCGCCTTCTTTGATCAGCCAGCTTGATCTCCACAACAGCTCCCTGCCGCACGTGTTTGTTGAGGGCTACAAAGGACTCAATGATTTTGCGGTCCACACGTACACCGGCGTCACTTCGCACTCACTGCAAGCCCAAGTGGGGCACCTGCACGGCAACCATGACCTGAAGATGGGGTTTGATTTTCTGGGCAGTTTCACGAACAGCGGGAATCGGGAGTTTTTGATGCCCCGCTATAATTTTGGCAGCGACTTCACGAATGGCCCCCTCAACACCTCCGCTTCCGCGCCCATCGGGCAAGGCCTCGCGGCGTTCCTGCTTGGGCAACCCACCGGGGGATTTATCCGAAGGATCGACAATTTTGCGGCGGCAAACCAGGATTACGCTGCCTTTGTGCAGGACAATTGGCGCGTGACGCCCAAGTTGACGCTGAACTTTGGGCTGCGATTTGAGAAGTATACTCCAGCCACCGAGCGATATGACCGGAGCGTCCGAGGTCTGGACTTTGAATCCGCGAGTCCGGTTGAAGCTGCGGCTCGAACGGCTTACGCCCGAAACCCAATAGCCGAACTCCCCCTGGACCAGTTCCGGGTGAGAGGAGGACTTTCCTTTGCCGGCGCAGGGGGACAGCCCAGTGACCTGTGGAACAGCCCCTCCAGCTTGTTCGCACCCCGTTTCGGGTTTGCCTACCAGTTCGCGAACCAGTCTGTCTTGCGCGGGGGCTACGGCATCTTCTTCTTGCCCCTGAGTTTGACCAGCAACAATCCCCTGAGGCCGATACAGCATGGCTTTGTCAGGGATACTCAGCTCGTCCCGACCGTGGATAACGGACTCAACTTTGTCGCCGACATCAGGAATCCGTTCCCGAGCGGAATTTTCAATCCGTTGGGCAGAACTGGGGGACTGGCAACCGATCTCGGACAAAACATCAATTTCTTCAACACCGATCTGAAGACGCCCTATGTGCAGCGATGGTCTCTGGGGATCCAGCGCGTTCTTCCACTGAACACAGTACTCGAGGTTGGATACGTAGGATCCAGGGGAACCCGGCTGATTATGGGACGCAACCTGAACTTCTTGCCTGAGCAATATCTCAGTAAGCTGACGGTCAGAGATCAGAGTACCATCAATCTCCTGACACAAGCGTTCCCGAATCCGTTCGCAGGCCTGCTGCCGGGCAGCCCGCTGAATGTCAACACAACCAATCGCGGCCAGCTCCTCAAACCCTTCCCTCATTTTCAGAGGGTCAACAGAGTCCAGGGAAACCAGGGTTACTCCTGGTATCACGGGTTGGAGGCTCGGCTGGAGCGGAGGCTTTCTCAAGGCGTGAGCTATATCGTTTCCTACACCTGGTCAAAAGATATGGAGGCGCTTCAGTATCTGAACGAGAGCGACCCTGTTCCCTACGAAACGCTTTCCGTATTTGACCGTACCCACATCTTCGGGCTGACTGCGATTTGGGAGCTTCCCTTTGGAAAGGGCAGGCGCTTCGGCAGTGGCGCTCCTGCCGGCTTGTCGAAGGTCATCAGCGGATGGGAAGTGTCCAGTGTCTGGCGGGCACTCAGCGGTTACCCCGTGACGTTTGGCAGTGACGTCTTTACCGAGGGCAACTTTACCGGAGTCAGCTTGCCAACGAGTCAGCGCACGGCTGAGCGATGGTTTAACACGAATGCCGGCTTTGTCCGTCAGGCTGCCAGGCAACCGGCATTCCACCTCCGCACGTTTCCGTTGCGGTTCAACGATCTGAGAACGGACGGGATCGATATGTGGGACATCAGCGTGATCAAGAACACCTCCATATCAGAAAGGACCCGGCTTCAGTTCTATGCCCAGTTTCTGAATGCCTTTAACCACGCAAACTTCGGAAACGTTAACACCAGTCCTTCGAGCGGAAGCTTCGGTCGGGTAACCGGCGAACTCACCTGGCCCAGACGGATCATGTTTGGGCTTCGATTCACCTTCTAGCCGCACGTTCGGCGACGGAACACACGCCACACGCGGCATGAGAAGTCCTGAAACGCTGTGGAAACACAGCCCCACCAAGGATTACCTTCGCGCTGGGGTGACCACCTCACCCCAGCCATTCCTTCATTGGGCTGAAAGTTGACTGACTGATCCCTTTGTCTTTGTGGAGATGGACAACCTATGGCTCGATACATTGAAATAACCTTAACGAAGCGAAATGTTAAGTGTGTGGCTCGCCTGTTAGACGAAGAAGCTCCGAGAACTTGTGAAGCGGTTTGGCAAGGGTTGCCCCAGGAAGGCGATGTGTTTCACGCCAAGTACGCCAGCAACGAGATCTACATTCTGGTACCAACTTTTGCCGGTACGGAGCCAGGTCCCGAAAACAGGACATTGGTACCGTCGATCGGCGATATCCTGTATTTTCACCTCCCGCTTGGAGCTAAACTCCCCAAGGAAGCAGCGTCCCTTGGGTCGTCACCCCAAGGGGCAGTCGACCTGGCCGTCTTTTACGATCGAAACAATTTGTTGCTGTCTCCCAGCGAGGGATTCATCCCAGGCAATTTATTTGCAAGAATCGTCAGGAACCTTGAAGCCATGAAGCAAGCGGGTAACAGCGTTTGGCGCGAAGGTGCTGTCGGGGAGCGGCTGAGTTATCGAAAATTGGAGGGCCCAGCACTGAAGGCCTGGGGGCTGGAGACGGACTGAGTGAGAAGCGGTCAGCTCTCAGTAATGACGAGGTCTGGGCAGTCAGCCTTAGGCTGGTGCCACCAGGCGTGAAGAGCGAAAATGCAATTGCATTTCTTGGATTTTTTCGTCGTTGGCGCCTACCTAGGTGGCATGATCTTCATCGGCGTGTGGTTTTCGAGGCGTCAAACCTCACGTGAGAGCTACTTCCTAGGCAATCGAAACGTTCACTGGTCTCTGGCTGGAATCAGTTCGATTGCCACCCTCCTCTCCACCATCACCTATCTCTCAACCCCTGGCGAAGTGATCAAGTTCGGGATCGGCTATTACTCCAGCCTCTTCGCATTGGTGTTGGTCGTTCCGCTGATCAATTACCTGGTCATTCCGACGTTGATGCGCCTGCCGGTCACGAGTGTCTATGAATACCTGGAAAGACGATTCGGCTCCGAAACCCGGACCACGGCCGCTTCGGTCTTTGTCCTGACCCGTTTGTTATGGATGGGTATGATCATTTACACCGCTTCGCTTGCGGTCACGGAAATGACCGGCTGGAACCTGGTCGCGGTGATTTGCATCATGGGACTCCTAACCACCCTGTATACCACGATGGGTGGGCTGGAGGCGGTGGTCTGGTCTGATTTTGTGCAGTTCCTGGTTCTCGCCGGTGGCGCCGTGGTGATCCCCCTGTATGTGGCCTATCAGACGGGAGCCGGGCCCTTGGCGTGGTGGAACGTGTTTTCTCAGGCGGGTCGTACCGAAGTCCCTGTCTTCAGCTGGGACCTTACCTTGCGGGTCACCATGCTGGGAATCATTCTGGACAACCTGGTGTGGAATCTCTGTACCCACGGAGCGGATCAGGTAGCGGCTCAGCGGTATCTGAGTACCGCCTCTTTGGCAGCGGCCCGTCGGGCTGTCCAGGTCTTCGCCATCTGCAACGTTGGCCTAATCGCTCTGCTGGCCCTCTGTGGCATGGCCTTGTTCTATTTCGATTTCGGACGGTCTGGCCTTTCACTGGCTGAGTTCAGTACGAGCATCGCCGCCACTGCCGACAATGTGATGCCCCGATTCATTGCCACTCAGTTGCCAAACGGTGTGTCAGGCCTATTGTTGGCTGCCTTGCTGGCCGCCGCGATGTCGAGCGTCGGCTCCGGTATCAATTCGATCTCGACGGTGGTGGTGACGGATTTCCTCCCCCGATTAGCCGAAAAGAACAAGACTCATGGTGGTCTGGTTTTGGCCATGTCGATCGCGGCTTTGTCAGGGGTCGCCGCGGTCGTTTTTGCCTATCTGGTCTCGGCACTGATGCAACGGCAAGACTGGAACCTGGTGGACTTGCTGGAGCGAGTGCTGCAGTTATGTGTGGCCCCCCTGGGAGCGTTGTTCCTGTCGGGGATTCTCTTTTGGCGCGTCAGTCAAAAAGCGGCTCTGCTCGGTTTTACGTTGGGAATGCTGACGAGTATTGGAATCTCATTTAGCCGTGAGATCTTCAACCTGGAACGAGGGATTTCGTTCATGTGGATCATGCCGGTTTCGTTCTTGGTGAGTTTGATGAGCTCCTGCGTGTTGTCCTACTTGTTCACGCCGCCATCCAGGGAACAGCTGGTTCAGGTCGGCGGGACCTACAAGGGGCAAGGGCCGTTGAACTGTTAGGGTATGTCCCTTCAGAACTCGGTTGTTGTCATAACAGGTGCAGCTGGAGGAATTGGCTCGGCGATAGCGCACCGGTTCGGTCGTGAGGGCGCCCGACTGGCGCTTTGCGATAGGAATGAACCGGGGCTCAGGCATGCAGTCGAGTCGATGAAACGAGAGGAATTCACTGTCCTCGAGGATCACTGTGACATCGGCGACAAAGCACTGGCCACGCGTTTTATCGACGGGGTCCTGGAAAAATGGAATCGAATCGATGTTCTGGTCAACAACGCAGGAATTTCGCGGCCTAACCCGCTAGATGCGGGCCATGAGGAGCTGTGGGAGCAAATTCTCCGGACCAACCTCAGCGCCGCGTACTACTGCACGGTCGGGGCCCTGCGTGGAATGCCCAGAGGAGGACGGATAGTCAACATCTCCTCCGTCCTCGGAAAGATTGGAGAATCCGGTTTCAGTGCTTACTGCGCCTCGAAACATGGAATCATTGGATTGACCAGGGCGCTGGCTTTGGAGGTCGCTCCCCGGCGTATTACCGTCAATGCGGTATGTCCTGGCTGGGTAGACACGGCCATGGCCCATCAGGATTTGGAGGAAGCAGCCCGTCGGGCAGGCTTCAGTTACCAGGAGGCCCGACAAAGGGCGTTGAATCAGATCCCTCTCCAGCAAATCATCCAGCCGCAAGAAGTGGCCGAGCTGGTGTGGTTCCTCGCGTCACCAGCTGGGGAAAACATGACTGGACAGGCCGTGAATATCTGTGGCGGATTGGTGATGTACTGAACAGGTAAACCCAAACAACGTTAGGTTGGACGACAAATCAAGCCGGCGAGGAGGAGGCCGAGAAAAGATGACGCATCATGGTGACACACAGTCTGCTTATCGTTTGGGAGCTATCTATCCAAACGATGTGTGGGTGGACATTGAAGCACAAGAGCTGGTGAATGACTTTAGGGATTTCATGCCGCCCACCGTGGAATTGATCTCTGCAGGCACCTATATCCCGGCGGTGGATGCCACTTTGGAGGCCGGAATCAGGCTGGCCGAGAATGGAGATATTGAAGAAGCGGCGCGACGATTGATGAGACACGGACCGACCTGCTTCGCATATTACTGCACCACCATCAGCTTTGCGCGTGGCCTGGGCATGGATCTCGACATCGTGCACCGGATCACGGCGGCCACCAAGAAGCCGGCCACTACCACCAGCACCGCCTTGATTGAAGCCTTGAAGACATTGCGCCTGTCGCGCGTGGTGATCGCGAGTCCCTACTTGCCGGACGTTCAGAAGAGATTCATTGAGTTCCTGGAAGGCCATGGGATCCAGGTACTCAGAAGTGTGTCGCTGTCTCTGAAGGACAATCACTCGATCGTCCCGCCTGATACCATGCGAAAGCTCGCCGAATCGGCTGATCTTCCCGAAGCCGAAGCGGTGGTCGTGGGCTGCACGGGTCAGCGCCTGGCCACTTCGATCGAGGCCATGGAGACGAGACTGGGAAAGCCTGTCTTGACGGCCAACCAGGTTACCTCGTGGCATGCCCTCCGCCTAATGGGCTTACATCCTAAGTTGGCCGGAAGAGGAGTCCTCTTCTCCCAAACCTAGGCGCCCCCGATTCCCGGCTCCCAACTCCGCTTTACCGGGCACGCGACCTGGAATGCCTGAGGACTTCCCCACGCTTCTGAGCCGCATCTACCTGGCGCAAGGTCGAAATGCCGAGGCGGCTCAGCAGGCCCGCATCTTCCAGCAACTCAAAGCCCGGGAACCCACCAACGTGGCCAAGCCGTCGCACAACGCGGCACCAAGGCTACGCCAAGCGGGTGAAAAAGATCTTCGGATGGATGAAGAGGGTGGGACTGTTGCGCAAGACGCGACATCGAGGCCTGTCACGGATGGGCTGGCTGTTCACCTTCACGGCCGCAGTGTACAACCTGCTCCGGAATACGCAAAAAAGTCAGTTGTTCAGCTCTCCAGCTGGAGGTCCACGTTTTCACGGGTCACAACGAAGGTACCGGTGTTGTAGGACACTGGAATGGGTGAAACGCCCGTTCGGCGATCGTCTTTGGTGAAGCGCAGTTTGCTGTGAACCACTTCATAAAGAGCTTTCACACCTTGGTAGGTGAAAAGCTCCCGCTTTTGGCGAATGCCCGCGGTCAAAACTCCTTCTCGCACGAGTTGCTGGTGCTGAGCCTCACATTCAATGCACGTGGCAATGAGTTTTCCTGCTTTGCCACTTTCCTTGATGGCCTGTCCAATTCCGGGTCCACTTTCCGAATCGAATCCAGCCAGACCCACCAGATCCGGCGTCGCTTGGATCACGGCGGCCGCCACGCGCGCCGCTTCCGCTTGATTCCCTTTATCCTGGAACGGCTCCATCACCGCGAGCCCCTCTTTCTCAGCGACGGATCGAAACCCGGAAAAAGCCTGCTGATCGATGTACTGCTCAATCAATCCCAACATGGCCACTTTACCGAGCCGTCCTTTCAATGCCTTGATCATTTCCTGAGCCTGAATGACCCCCACACTGTACCAATCGGTACCGATGAACGAAAGTCTCTTGCTGGCAGGGACATCGCCGTCTACACATACAACCGGGATGCCACTTTCAATGGCTTGGTTGATGGGCGCCACGAGGGCGGAGGGCTCCCAACCAACCACCATCATGCCCGCCGGCTTCCGAGCAGCAGTTTGCTCCACCGTCGCCACCAGCGCTGGGATGTCCACGCTGTTCGGACCGGCAATTGTGACCTTGACGCCCAATTCCTTGCCTACGTGCAGGAGCGCCGGGTGGTCGTGGGCGACGAACAGCGGCAAATTGGAGTTGGCGGAAATCCACACATACTCTTCACTGGAAGGGCTTCGAACAATCGTGGGCGCCGCACTCGTTTCAGCGGGCTGACCCACTTCCGGTCTCTCACAACCGGAGCAAGCGGCGGCAGCGGCGGCCCCGCAGAGTGTCCCCGCTGCACGTAGGGCCTTACGACGCGACATGATCTTTTTCATTGTTGCCTTTCTCCCAAGAAGACCCGATTGACTCCCGATGAATGAGGCCTGAGCTTGCAGTGTCACCACGCCACTACATTCGCTCCCGCTTAAACAGCGAATCCATCGCCACAGCCGAGACCAACACCAACCCGATGATGATGCTTTGCCAGTAACTGGAAACCGCCGCAATGATGAGTCCGTTTTGAATCAGAGCAATGAAGGTCACGCCCGCCAGAGCCCCCCAAATGGTGCCTTTGCCTCCACTTAGGCTGGCTCCGCCAAGAATAACCGCGGTAATGATGCGGAGTTCAGCTCCGTCTCCAGCAATCGAAACGCTGGTGCCGATGCGCGAGGAAAACACGATTCCGCTGAGACCGGCCAGTATCCCCATCTGCAAGAAACCCAGCATTTGCGTTCCAGGAACGTTGATCCCGGACAGGAAAGCCGCCTTCTGGTTGCTGCCAATGTAATAGAACTGCCGAAAGAGTCGAGTGCGGCTCAGGAGGAAATGATAGAGGCCGACGATGGCTAGCATCAGCCAGATAGGTGTCTGCATGCCGAGAAAAACCGACTGGCCCAGCTGAGCAAAGGCCGGAGGTAGGAAGTTGATTCCAGGACCCCCAATCAGAATAGCGATCCCCCGAAAAATGCCCATGGTACCCAGCGTTGCAATGAGGGCATTGACTCTAATTCGCGCGACAAGCCAACCATTGATCAACCCACCCAAGGCAGCCGTCACCAATCCTCCCAAGATGGCCGCCGGAACAGGCACGCCAGCCTCCTTCAACAACCAGCCTGTGATGACGCCAACCATTGAAAACATGCCCCCGATCGAGAGATCGAAAAGCCCCCCAACCATCATGACCATCATTCCGGCGGCCATGATTCCGTCCAGCGCGAGGTTTCGAAGAATCGCGGTAAGGTTAGCAACGGTTGGAAACGATCTCGGGAAGAGAACCGAGAATAGGACGA
This sequence comes from Acidobacteriota bacterium, assembly GCA_040753175.1. Taxonomy (GTDB): domain Bacteria; phylum Acidobacteriota; class Terriglobia; order Versatilivoradales; family Versatilivoraceae; genus JBFMEW01. Next base: position 148,057 of record JBFMEW010000014.1, read on the forward strand.
CGAGCAGGACCGTTAGGCCCATCAATCCTGTTTCGCGAGCCATTGATACCGTTCTCCACCCTTTCTGAGGAGTTTCCGGCAGGGCGGCTTCAACTTCGATGGAATGATTCATCGACCTTACCTCATGGTTACCCTGCGGCAGCGATTCCCTCTTCTCCGCACCAGCTGCCGAGGTCGGACTTACCCACTTCAGACAGAAACTCCGGGAGCCATCGCCGCACAGTGTATGATCCTTTCCTGCGAGGCCTCCGCTCCCGAAAGCTCCTTGCAGATGCTACCCCTTCGCATAACCACAATTCGGTCGGCCAAAGCCAAAACTTCCGGCAGGTCGGACGATATCAAGATGATCGCCGTTCCCTGCCTGGCAAGCTGGTGGATCAGAAGGTGAACTTCGGCCTTAGCAGCCACATCGACCCCACGCGTCGGTTCGTCCACGATTAACACCGCTGGATTGAGCAGAAGCCACCGGGCCAAGACCACCTTCTGCTGGTTACCTCCACTCAGAGTACCAACGACCGTGGAGACCCTGGGCGCCGCGATGCGTAGCTTCCGAATAAAGCCGGCGACTTCAACATCGCGTTTACGATCGTCCATCTTCCACTCGCCAAAGTGACTGAGGGAGGCGGCGGCAATGTTATGAGCCACGCTCATTTCCAGGAAGAGCCCCATCTCTTTGCGGTCCTCCGGAACATAGCCTAAACCCACAGCAATGGCTTCCTGCGGAGAACGAATCCGAGCCGCTCGTCCACGAATTAGGACTTCGCCCGCTTCATACGGGCGCGCACCAAACAGCGACAACGCCAATTCAGTGCGTCCCGCTCCGGCTAACCCAGCCAGAGCCACAATCTCTCCACTTCTCACACAGAAGCTGATGTCTCGTAGGAAACCTCGGCCTGGAGTCATACGGCTGTCTGCGATGCAATCGGAGAGGTGGCGGACCTCCAATGCCACCTCGCTCTCTTGGGGGGGAGGTGATTGAGTGAAGTCATTCTGCAGCAGTCCCCTTCCTACCATGCGCGACACGAGCTCTCGAGGGTTGGTTTCTCCGATCGGATAGGTCCCCTGCCACTGTCCGTCACGCAGAACGGTAACCCGATCCGCAATCTCGAAGATCTCCTCGAGCCGATGAGAAATGTAGACGATGCCGACACCCTTCTCTTTCAGCTGGCAAATGATGCGAAACAGAGAGGCCTTCTCTGGCTCCGTCAGGGCCGCAGTCGGTTCATCGAAGATGATGAGTTTAGCGTCAAGGACCAAAGCTTTGCCCACCTCCACCATCTGCTGCTGGGCCGGAGAAAGCCGTGCAAGTCGCAGCGTCGGATCGATCTGTTCGCCCAATCTGTGCAGCACCCGTCGGCAGCGCTCAAGGAGCAACTTTCGGTCGATCACACCCCAACGACTGACGGGCAACCCGCTGGCGCAGATGTTTTCTGCCACGGTCAAGTGGCTGAAGAGACTTCGCTCCTGATAGACAATGGCAATTCCAAGTTGTTGGGCCTCATGCTCGCCGGCGATCCTGACCGAACGACACCCATCAAATTCGATGGTGCCTTGGTCAGGATGATAGACTCCCGCCAGGATATGCATCAACGTGCTCTTGCCGGCACCGTTTTCTCCCAAGAGTGCGTGAACTTCACCTCGCTGAACGGTCATGTGGACGCCGCGAAGAGCTTGAACACCTGGAAACGCCTTATGAATGTTCTCCATCCGGAGCAGGGGCGCCGAGCTTCTAGATCGGTCCATTTCTCGATCATTCGTGACGAGGCTGGAATTCGCGTTGTCGGGCTCGATTCTCAAGAACACACCCCGGAGGACGTCGGTAGCCGAACAACTTCTCCCCGAGCCGCTGACTCATAGGCCGCGAAAACCAAACGAGCCGTTCGGAGCTGATCTTCCCCGGTTGTTTCAGCGGTTCCTTGACCCTGCAGCTCCCTGAGAAAACTCTCGTTGCAAAGCACCATACTGGCGTGAACTACCTCGTAGGCCGGATCTGCCCAGGCATAGCGAGGTGGTGGGTACCGCCTCGCCAGGGTTCCCTCCTCTGTGGTGAGGCGGATCCAATAGTCCGCACACAGCTCTACCGAACCTCGCTCACCCTCGACAAAGACGAATGTCTGAGGAAAGTGATCGTGCTCAACCGGGATTCCGGAGTATGCCAGCTGGCAGATGACGGTCATGCCCGCTGTCGTTTTCAGCACCAATGTTCCCATGTCTTCCCCCCGAATGCCCCGGTGGACCCGCTGTGTCTGGCAGTACAGACTGTCGGCTTCTCCGAACAGAAAGCGTGTGGTGTCCAGGATATGGACGCCCAGGTCAGCCAGCAGCAGCTGTTCCACGCTGGCGAGTCCCGGTTGGTTTTTCAGGAAATCGAAGCCAGTCACAAATTGAACGCGAGCGCGAATGGGCGTTCCAACCTTCCCCAACACCAAGAGTTCCTTAAGCCTGCGGATCGGTGTTTGCCACCTCCAGTTCTCATGAATAAACAGCGGCACCGCAGCTTCGGAACAATTTCTAACCATCTGCTTCGCCACGTTCAGAGAAGAGGCCATTGGCTTCTGACAAATCACAGGCAAGCCATAAGAAGCAGCCTTGCGAACCAGGGGAGCATGGCTGTCGACTTCGGTGATGACATCAACAAAGTCCAGCTGTTCCTGTCGCAACAAGAGGTCGACATCGCTGTAGACCCTTTGGATGGAAAGATGGTGCGCGAGTGACTCGGCTTTTTCGGAGAAACGGTCGCACAGCGCCACACATTCCACACCCTGCAATTCCTTCCACGCTGCAAGCTGAAAGCGCGCCCAGAATCCGGCTCCGACGGCTCCGAATCTCAGAACTTTTGCGTTCATCTTTCGACTCCATGGACAAGTTTGCACTGCCGAGAAGAAGACGTGGAGGGCGCGGACATCCCATTCGATCCGCACGCAGAGCTTCCCCTTCTCGACTACTGCCTTGGTAATGACGCCCTTATCTAGACGACGAATCCCTCTTCTACTGTTGTTGATTGCTCATCGATCCTTGCCGTGGCGTAGGGTAGTAATGTGAGCTCAACCATTCCTCGTGTGGCCTGCAGCGAGTAACCTGGAACGACCCGAAACTTATCTGGTGAGGTCATGGCTTGTGTCACGGAGGCCTCGTTCAATTCGGCGATACGAAGGTCTCCCGCCACCCCTTCTACCCTAACGGCTTGAATCTCCCTTGTCAGATTGGCAAGCAACACTCGCTTGCGCCCGTCTCGCACCAGAGCCAAACCCGTCACTGTAAGTGGGTCGCTGGCATTGGCCGCCAGAACCTGCCCGTGTTGGAACGCTGCGATATCCGCAAAGATGTGATAAAGGGGAAACACGCAACCAGGAAACGAGCGGAATCGGTCTGGAAGTGGCGAGCCGCTTTCTCTCTCCATCACGCCGCGCCAGCCGCTGGTCTCGTAGTAAGTGACGCTGAAAACGCCGTTTTCAGCAAGGGACTTCAAGCTGCCCAGAGTCCAAGCGGCACCGAACAACGACATCTGCCGTGCGTCGACTTCCGGCGGAAGCTCTCCTGGCAGCGGGGCAGGCGAGGCCACGGTAGCATTGGGGTTGAAGCGAGGTTTGAGCGTCACAGGGCTGATTGCCGCAGGCACCCCCTGAACCAGTTCGCGAGCGTTTCGAACCGTTTCTCCCTGAATTTCGAGGCTCTCGACCAGAGAGCGATTATCAGATGCATGCTCTTGTGGATGGATCGAATAGCAGAAGACATCCAGATCCTCCCAGGCCGGACGCTTCTGATTGAGCTGATAGAAATATGCGTTCGTTCCGGCACCAAACAGAGCTCTGGGATTCCAGGGTCGCAGAAGCTGCCGCGTCAGCCTTACCCATCTCTGGCTGGTAACTTTCTCGTCCGCATGGAAGACTAGCCAGGTAGACACTGGCGGATGGAGCCGGCAGAGCTCTTCGGAGAGCAGTGACAGTTCACGCTCGGCCGAGTTCGACAAAAACAGTGCGGCTTCAAGCGCAACGCCCACTTGCCTAGCCTGGGCGGCTGCTCGAGCCAATATGGTTCGATAGCTCGGATCTGATAGCCACAGATCGACCCGCAAGTGAGAGAGATCTAAGGCTTTGAGCCGTGAGATTTCCAGTTCAGTCAACGGTTGACCATGACTTGACATCCCCAGACCGATGCGGGGCAGAGTCGCTCCAGCTTGTTTGCTGATGGAAAGGACCTTCCGCTTCTCTTCCACCGCAACGTGCTCTATGGTTCGGGACTCCGTTACCTTTAGTGTGATCGCCTGCGAAATCCGTGTACCCTGGCGAATCTCGACTGGAAAGGGACGGGACAGCGGCGTACAAAAAGTCTTAAGCGTGGCGTCGGTCCAATTGCGCTGATCTTCCATCTGGAAGAGGTCACCGTCAAACTGAATCGCAGCTCGAAGGCCGGACACCACCTCAAACGTCAGGGATTTCATGCGTTCCGTTCCCACCAGCGGTTGTTTGTTCGCGATTTGTTTTGGAAACACACCTTGCACCCATGAACCGTCGTCCTGTTGGACAGCAAAGACCCGCCCTGCATACTCGCGGGCCGGGTGTAGCAGACAAAAGCCGATTCGATTGCGAAGAAAAGTGGAACGAGCCTGTCCGTCCATGCGGAAAGTGAGGGTGCCGTCTCTCATTCCCTGGATGCTCGCGGTCCAAACGAAATCAATGTCCTCCTGGCGGTGATGCGCCTGGTAAGAGACGCGGAACCCCTTCCCGTTTGAATGCACCTCCAGCTCCGACAGGCGCGGGGGGATCGTCCTCCAATTTTGGTCTCGGACCGCAACGTGAACTCTCCGCAAGATCTCGTACCTGCCCCAACAGACCGACAGTAGGTCTCCCTCTTCCAGCGTCACATTCAAAGAACCTGATTCCAGTCGCTGGGCCGTCGGGAGGGGCTCTTCCTTCCCGTAGTAAAGGATGTTCAAGACGAAATCACCGTTTCCTAGGGAACGCTTCGTTCAGTTCGTTGATTTGTTCTGTGGACAATCGACTCAAAGACTCGCTGCGCAGCAGAAAACGCAGACGTGCTGTTTCTTCCAGTTCCTCGGCGCGGTCAATGGCTTCACTCAGGCAAGTTCCGAGAGTGATCAGCCCATGGTTCCGCAACAGCAGACAGTTGTGAGATTCCGCGGCCTGGCCAACAGCATGAGCCAGCTCTGGCGAGCCGGGGCGAAGGTATGGCAGTACCGCCAAGGGAGCTACGCGCATGAAGTAGTAGGGCGTGATGGCCGGCAAAGGCTCTTGTGGATTGAGTGAGGCCAGGCAAGAGAGGGCTACTGAATGCGTCGAATGCAGATGCACAATGGCGTTGACATCCTCCCGGTGCCGATAAGCGGCCAAGTGAAACGGATATTCCTTGGAGGGAGCGTTGGCATTCAGCCGTGTCCCGTTCAGATCAATCTGCGACAATGAATGTGCTGTCAGCCCCCTCAAACTATAGCCAGTAGGAGTGATCCAAACGTGCTCGCCAATGCGAACAGACAGATTGCCGGTTGAGCCAAAGGCATACCCACGGTCGTAGAAGTTCGTGCCGGCTGCACAAAGCCGATTGAGCTCTGAATGCGTCATCAAATCCGCTCCTTCATTCAAGGCAAATTCCGCGCAGCAGATGGCAGGCCCTCATGAAGAAGTCTGGGCCACCGAAGTTACCCGACTTCAGCGCCAGAGCGAGTGGCTGCCCGCCTATGCTTTTCAGATAAGGCACTCCCGGGTCGATGAGGCCCATCACCTCAGCCGCTCGAATTTGCAGCGCGTCCACAACAGCGCCAGAGGTCTCTCCACCAGCAACAATCACCCGACTTGACAGGCCGTTGTGCACAATTCTGACGGCAAGACCGGCGAAAGTCTGTTCAATCAACCGGCAGATTCTGTCTGGCGCCACATCATGAGTCCTGAGTTCCCGGGCGGTCTTCTCCCTTTCGGTCGGACCCGCCGAGCTGGACACCATGATAGCCCGCTCGTTGTCAATCGCTCTCTTCACAGCGGACAAGAGCAAAGCGATTTCAGCTTCAGGTCCGTGCGCCAGGACACGCAATGGGTCGATCGAGATGAGCCTGCCACCGAACGATAGGAATTGCTGGATCTGCTGGAGGGTCACGGCCGAACAACTTCCCGAAATGATCAAGACCATGTCCGTCGTTATGGCGGGACGAGCACAGGGGGCGCGCGCTCCCGACGCCAGCCAGCCCCTTCGTCTCCAGATTGCTGGAAGAGCCCCCACTAAACCGCTGCTGCCTGTGATCAACGGAAGATCGAGAGCCGCTTCCGAAATCTCGTGAAGATCTTGATCTGTCATCGCATCAACCAAGGCAATCGCAACCCCATCGACCCGGAGTCTGCAGCACTCGTGCAGGATACTTGCAGTTCCCCGTCGAACAGTGGGGTAAGCCACAAGCCCCACCTTTCTGCGAGTTTGGGATTGCAGGTGGCGCACCAGATTCGACTCCGTCATGGGCGTAAGGGGATGGCACCGCATGTGCGAGTCTGAGAGAAGCTGCGTCCCCACAAACAAGTGCCCCAGGTACTGCGTGCGTCCGTTGACCGGCAGAGCTGGAACCGCCAAGGTGAAAGGGGTCCTCAGGTTCTCCATCAGTAGGTCGATGACCGGACCGATGTTTCCCTGCCTCGTCGAATCGAAGGTCGAGCAGTATTTGAACTGGACCTGGCGAACCCCAAGGCGGGTGAGCTGGTCAAGAGCTTGAGCCGAAAGACTGCACGCTTCCGAAACAGTCGAAGACCGAGCCTTCAAGGAGATCACGATCGCCTGATAGCCGCACAACTGCCACACCAACTCATCGGACTGGAGTCCAAGGATCTGCACGGTGTGCACGCCGCGCTCGCTGAGCATGCCGGCCAGGTCCGCGCCACCCGTATAGTCGTCCGCAATAGCCCCCAACAGGGGCGCTTCAGGCTTCCTGTTCATTGAATGACTGCGCCGCCAGGCTTCCAATCCATCGCAGGTCGGCAAACTGCCGGTTTGAACCACTACACGATCGATGTAAAGAGTGGGCAGATAGCCCTTGGCCATCGCGGCCTTCGCAAGAGCTCCCCGCAATGGCTACCGAGAACCAGCGATCGAACACAGAGCCGTCCCGTTGCTGGCTTGCTCAAGGCCCCCAGAAGTGAGAAACCATGGTCTCGCTCTCGCGGGCCGATCGGCACAGCACAACGGCAACATGCCTTCAAGGAGTTCCCAGCCCCCTGACTCAAGCCAGCCTCTCGATCTTCTCTGTGACGAGGCAAGCAGGCGTTCAGGACGCGCGAAGGTGGTGCCAAGCTGCCAGCCGAAGGACTCTAAGTTTCGGCAACGACTGGATTCTCCAGCCGTCCGATTGGTTCGATTTCCAGCACCACGTGGTCTCCCGGCCTCAAAAAGACTGGCGGCTTCCGAAAAACTCCCACTCCGGCGGGAGTGCCGGTGGTGACAACGTCCCCCGGCTCCAGGGTCATTACCTGGGAAAGCGAAGAAAGCAACTTCGGGAGGGGAAAAAGCCAGTCGCGCGTCGAGCCATCTTGCATGACTCGCCCGTTAAGGAGCGTGCGAAGCCGCAAGTTGCCCGGCTCCTTCAATTCATCCGGAGTTATCAGGCAGGGGCCCATCGGTGCGAACGTGTCAAAGTTCTTCCCTAGCGTGATCTGATTATCCTTGAATTGTACGTCGCGTGCCGAGACATCGTGCAGAATGGTATAACCCGCGATCTTCGACATCACGTCCCGTTCGGGAGTGTGGCGCATGATTTTTCCAATGACCACGGCAAGCTCCACTTCATAGTCCATTTGCTCCGTTGTCCTTGGATGAATGATCGGCGCATTAGGGCCGATGACGGCGGAAGGTAGCTTGGAGAAAAAGAAGGGAGATTCCGGGAGAACCGCGTTGGGGTTCTCCTCTTTATGACTGAGATAGTTGATCCCGGAACAGAGTATTTTGCCGGGTCGCGGGATCGGTGCCAGCAACCGCACCGTCGAACGCACCAGCGTCCATGCCGAAGCATCACCCTCGCACTCGATCGCGAACCGAAGAGCGGCAACGGCCGACCTCATACCTGCGTCGCCAGCTCGGATCAGGCTCAGCATATCCGAAAGAGATGGATCCACCGAGCCGGCAATCGTCCTCTCCTGCTGTGCCCTAGCTGCTGCTGCCTGAAGATCGACTAGTTTGCCCTGACATTCGGCCCCAATACGTTGGGTTCCCTGAAGTTCAAAGGTATAAAGCCGCATGGCGACACCTCGTATCATCCATTCGGTAATGAATTCGACCCAACTGGTTGAAACCGACCCCAAGTGAAGGCGCTTTGTGCATCAGCGGCGAGCGGCATCGAAACCCGTTTCCACAAGCGCCGGCTATGACATCCAGACAACAGCCGTCAGCTTCACCGGAGACCGGCTGCCCACTGATAACCGCACTCGGGTGCACTACTCCTCCACGACCAGCAAGGCCTTGTGAAGCGAGGCTGGGTTTGTAGCCAGTTGGGCCAAGACCTGTGGCGCATCGACAAGCGCAAACTCGGTGGCCACCTTCGGATACTCAATCGCTCCACTCGCGAGCAATTCGAGCGACTCAGCAAAACAATTGACTGAGGCCCGTGAACCGACGATGGTCATTTCCTTTCGCGTAAAGTCCAGTCCGGGAAAGGTGACTCCGACACCTCTCTTGATAAGCCCGACAATCACAATCCTGCCCCCTGAAGCCACGAGTTCAACGGTTTGTTCCACCGCCCCGGCACTTCCTGTAGCTTCGATAACGACAGGGGCTCCCTCGCCTCGCGTCTGCTCCAGTACAGCCGGCAGTAACTGGTCGCCGCCCTGGAGAGTCTCGGCCCCGAGTTGTCGAGCGATTTCGAGACGAGAGGGCTGAACGTCGGCTGCGACAACGCGGGCACCACGCTGTCTCGCCACTTCAATCAAGGCGAGGCCGATGGGGCCACAACCCAAGACCAGCACGTACTCCCCGGTCCCAATGTTGCCTCTTCGACAGGCCTGTACACCAATAGCGACGGGTTCGGCAAAGCTAGCGACCGAAAAAGAGAGCATCTCCGGAATAGGGTGAAGGTTGCGCGCGGGGGCCGTCAGGAACTCGGCGAACCCGCCCGCTCGGTGCACACCAATGATCTGGAGCTTTGCGCAGCAGTTAGATTTGCCGATTCGGCAAGGATAGCAGCGACCGCAGCCGATAAACGGCTCAACCACGACCCGCTCGCCCACCCGCAGGCCGACGACGTCCGCCCCAAGCATCTCGACCACTCCGGCAATTTCGTGGCCGCCAACTACGGGATAGCTGGCGTAGGGGTTCTTTCCCTGATAGAGGTAAAGATCGCCGGCACAGACCCCCGTCGCTCTCACCGAAACGAGAACCTCGTTCGCTTTCGGAACCGGCGTGGGCCAGGCCTCCACCTGCATCTGGCCAGGAGCGTGCATCACGGCAGTCTGCATATCCGTCTTCTCCTTTTCACGGTCAGGGAGCCGCCGTCACTTCGGTGGAGGTGGACTCTGGCACGGCTGTAAAGATGTCTCCCGGACAGAGCACGATCGACTGAGGCACTGACCTGTGTTTCGCCGCTTCCCTCAGACAGCGGTCGAACTCGCGGACATCATCACAGTTCGGGTTGATATAGTGGCAGGGCAAAACGGTCTGCAGCCCCAACCACTCGGCAGCCAGCGCTCCTTCACGGGGGCTCATTTCACCGCTGAGCATGGTGCCCGGCATCGGGTTGCGATCGAGGATTTCAACCGGATTGGCCACTCCAATGCACCCGACAGTGGGCCGATAAAGGCTGGCCTGTAGTTTCATGTCGCTGAAGATGGCAGTATCTCCATAGTGGTAGAAGCGGACCCCCGGATCCGTGTAGACGACAAAAGCCATCGGCAACCCGGAGGCAAGCGTGCCATCAGGCATTCGAATCTGAGACCAGTGATGGCACTCTAACGGCTGCACTCGAACGCCAGCAACTTCAACGGCAATTCCCCACGTGGTAGCCCGGATCTGGCTGGCTGGGATGCCGCGGGCCACCAGATAGGCCCGAACTTCACCGCCGCAAATCACCGGGGCCCCGGTTCTTCTTGCGATCGACTCGGTATCACCCAAATGATCGAAGGCAGCGTGCGAGACCAGGATTAAGTCAACTCGCTCGAATTCATGCGATCTAGCAGGGCTTCCAGGGTTCTCATCCAAGAAGGGATCGATCAGAATTCGCTTACCCTTTTCCGTCACCAATTCATAGGCTGCCACTCCAAAGAATCGGATTCGCGTCATGCCGGCGCCGCTCCTGTCTCCAAACCGGAAGATTCTTGCCGTGAGCTGGCCTCGAGAGCCTTCATCAACCACACCATCGCATCGTTACAGGGAGTGGGAATTCCAAGTTTGTGGCCTACCTCCACCACCGCACCGTTGATGACGTCGATCTCCGTGGGGCGACCATTCTCGACGTCCTGCAACATCGAACCCTTTGTGGTCGGCGCTAAGCGCTTCAGCAGCCCCGTGATGGCCTCCCACCGTTCATCGAAACTCAAGTCGATCTGCTGAGCCCGGGCCACCGACACCACTTCCTGGAGAAGCGTCCGCATCAGTTGAAGCGTCGTGTCGTGCTGAACGAGCCGGCCCGCAGGGAAGCGGAGCAATGCCGAGGTAGGCAACGTGCAAACATTGAGGGCCAGCTTTGACCAAATCTCTCGAAGAACAGCTGGAGTGGCAGTGGCCTCAATACCCGCTTGGTTGAAGCAGTCAGCAGTCTGCTTCAGTCGGGCGCTCATCGCGCCATCCAATTCCCCAATGAAGGTCATGCCGCGACCGCCGTGTTGAACGTGGCCGGGAGCGAGAACCGTGGCGCTGTGGTAGCAGACCCCGAGCAACAGACGCTTCTGACCCACAATGGAAGCGATTCGCGGCCCGTTCCCCCAGCCATTTTGCAGGGACAGCACCGCCGTTTCAGCACCGATTAGAGGCAAGGCTCCCCGGACTGCGGTTTCGGTGTGGTAACACTTCACGAAGACCAGGACCAACTCGGCGTACCCAACCTCGGAGGGGTTGGCCGTGGCGCGAATCCTTATCGTTTCTGAGTTGCCAGCTTTGTCTTCGATGTGGAGGCCGCGGGTATTGATGGCTTCGAGGGCATCGCGCCAAATATCAATAAGGATCACTTCATTGCCGGCCTTGGCTAAGAGTCCGCCCATCACACTGCCCATAGCTCCGGCCCCGATCACTGCGATTTTCATCTCCGCTCCTTTTCTCCCCTGATCCACAGGTCAACTTCCGTGAACCGTTAACCACGCAGAAATTCAGCATCGAGACCCCCTGACCCGAATCCAGGTGCTGGATTCAGGAATGAGCAAGCCCATTCCAAGATTCGAGTCTGGTCTGGACACACTTCTACTCCATCTTCCCAGCAAGAAGCGCTTACTCTCTTCTCGGCTGGTCAACTCCCTCCACTAGCTACTTGCGCATAATGCACAGGGCAATGTCTTCCGAATACGGGGACGACTCCAGAATGTGCGGCTGGCCCGTACTCTTGAATTCCTCTGTCTTGTCCCAATTTCCGGATTTCGTATTGATCCATTCGGCTCGGTAGAATCCCCCCGGTACATCCAGGAGGAGTTTCACCGCCTGCTGGTCTGAAGTCACCCGGTACTCAGGTCTGGCGCGGCTTCCCCCACGGGTGTGATCGAAGCCGGGCTGACCATGGTGAATGTAGATGGCATAAGCCTTTCCGGGCGCGGCAAGGACCCTGCCAGTCGCGCCCGCTGGAAGCCCGCCTTTGATCACCCCGTCCTGGGGCAGCATCCCAACAAAATCGAACCTTTCGATGAAGTCTTTCAACACCTTCAGTTGACGACGGAGTGCTCGACTCCCCCCTCCAGGGGTCTTGGGAGCGGCCGCGGCCGTTCCATCAGGACGGTCAACGGTAAAGGAATAGTCCAAGTTGTTGTAGAGGGCTCCACCCGCAAGGATGAAATCCCAACCTTGGATGCGATAGATGGCGTCTGCCTGACCGTCAAAGCCCGTTTCATTCAGGCCAATCGCTTTGTTGAGTTCATAGTTCAGGCGCACGCTATCCGGAGGCCTGGAATAATGAAAGTTAAAGATGGACACGGCGGGGTGAGCCGCCTCAATCCTGGTTGATCCATTGGCGATGTTTTGGGCAATGAGGTGCTTGTTCACAAAACCGGATTCCGCTTTCACAATGGTCTCCGCAACGTGATGCTGCCATTCCAAAGTGACACCGCCAACGTAGGGCTCATTGCAGATCTCGTAATAGACGTTGTCAAAATCCTTGAGCTTGGAAACAAGCTTGCGCACCATCGCCTCTTGAACGGCTAGCAAGCCGCCGTTTTCTAAGGTCAACACCTGGGTGCGCGATAGATCCCCTACCTTATTGATATTGTTAGTCGCCCTCAGCGGGCTAACGCTCCACAGCTGGTCGTTGTAGTAAGGACAAAAGAGGCTGAGCTCCACGACGACGCCCCGCTTGCCAGCTTGGGCCATAAAATCCTTTAACCTGGCAAGGTGAGTCTCATCCCACGCGGTGAGGTCAAACCGGTTGCCACCGCCGGCGTATCCGGGTGTCGAGCTGCGCGCCCATAGACAACTGAACCGATCCAGAAGCGGGGCCAGGGTGTTGTGAGCGATGTTGAAGGACCCGGGAACCTCCAGATAGGGGCCGCCGGGCCACACCCGGGTCAGATTTAAGCCATTGGCTTGAAGTTCGTCCAGATACCGAACGTAGTCGAAATCTAAGTTAAGGACTGCCCCGTAATGCTCTCCGGAAGTAATCAAGACCGTTGGTTTGCCGCGAAAAAGAAAGTAGTGCGGATTTTCAGGATGCAATGCCAATGGCGGATGGGCAAAGAGTGTCGCCCCCCCGGTGAAGAGAAACACGCTCAGCCACTTCGCCAAGGACATCTTGGCGCAGCAGTAGACCTTGCCAGGGGGCGGGCCCGATCTGTGCAACGGCCCCAAGCTTGATATCCCTCTCCTAAACAAAAGCATGTTTCCTCCCACTGCGAGATGGCGCTCCCTTGAGCGAGGTGCGAGTCCTTTGGAAAGCGCTTAGGCTCCACCTTCCAATCCCGAGGCTCAGCGCCCCAAGCGCCCTTCACTCAACCTCGCGTCCGCACGTCGCATGGTGTCGCGAGCTTCGACCAAGTGCTCCTCCATCGCCCGGCGCGCGCCTTCGACGTCGCGGGCCTTTATTCTCTCCAAGATGTGCGAATGGTAGAAAACCGCTCGGTCCACCGTTTTTGCGTCATCCAAACTGAAAGCCCTCAGGCGCACATTGATCATCACATGGCTAATTGAACTGACCAGCACAACGAAGAGCGGATTGCCGCAGGCTGTCGCCAAAATGTTGTGGAAAGAAACATCAATCTCAGCGTACTCGGCCGGAGTCAATTTTCGGTTTTGGAGCGCTTCAACGTTTGCCTGCAGCGCTTCCAAGTCCTTGGCCTCCGCTCGCTCCGCGGCCAGCCCTGCAATCTTCACTTCAAGAACCTCGCGGACCTCCATGATTGCCTCTGTGTTGAAGTGCCGCGACCGGAACAGCATCTTGATGGGCTCAGTGACCAGGTGTGAACCCAGATCGCGCACATAGATTCCAGATCCAACACGGGCTTCCACCAAACCTTTGGCAATCAACTGGCGAATCGCCTCTCGCACGACCGACCGGCTGACGCCCAGCTTGAGGGACATCTCTTTTTCTGTGGGTAAGCGACCTCCAGGACCAACCACCCCGTCGAGAACCAGACTTTCGAGCTGGTGGAGTACCTGATCTACCAAAGTCAGATCTTTCGAGACAGCCTTGAGTAACATCGGATCACGCTCCTTGGCCAATTTGAATCAACGTCACGCTCGTAACCTCGACTGTCTATCTATGTGCTAGGAACCACACTATAATTCAGGTTGTCTGACAAAACAAGAGAAATTTGATTTTTCGCTTGACAGCGTTCGTCCGGATCGAATATAAGTCTCACTTAATTGCTGAAATTGTTGGGTAAAACAGTGGATTTGATCAGGACAGTCTCGAGTCATCAGATTGTCAGATCAAAATGTGTCTGATCTGACCATTTCTGTTGACTCGACGAGAGGGTAACCTTTTGACTCGATCTAAAGTTATCAGGTTGTCTGATATATTTCAGAGAGTAAGCATTTGTGTGGATCCCCACTAAGGAAGAAAGGAGATGGTATCCATGAAAGATACCTTGCCGAAGAGAGTTAGAGCCATCGGAGGACTAGCGGCACTGGTTACGCTGAACGCCCTTTCTCTGCTGCTAATTTTAGCGAGCGACTTCCAAGCGCAAACCATTACTGGAGCGGTAACCGGAACCGTTGTTGACACAACGGGGGCGGTGATTCCAGAAGCAACAGTAACCTTAAAGAGCGAAGGGACCGGCGTCAGTCGCAAGGCCCTCTCGAACGAGAGTGGTTTCTTTGTCTTCGATTCCGTTCAGCCTGGACCTTACGCAGTTCTTGTGGAGAAGCCCGGGTTTAAGCGCCACGAGCAGAAAGGGTTGATGCTGAGTTCGGGCCAGCGGCTGCCGATCGGAGCGATTACGCTGGTTGTGGGCGAGGTCACAGAGGTCCTGTCGGTCACGACAGCAGAAGAGTTAGTCAGCACGGAGAGCGCCGAACACTCTGGGCTGCTAACCGAAAGGCAACTTGACGTCATGATTGCCCAGGGTCGAGACCCCGTGAATCTGCTGAAGACTTTGCCGGGAGTCAGCCAAGTAGCTTTCGTGCCTTGGGGAGCACAAGCAGATGGGGCATCGGGGGCGGGAGCCCTGCAGTTCGGTAATCAATCATTGGGTGGCCAGTTCGGAACCTTCACTCCAAACATCCAAGGGGTGCGTAGCTACTTCAACAACTTCTCGCTGGATGGCCAACCCAGCGCTAATTCCGACATACTCTCGCTCTACAATCAAACAACGTCGATCGATACGATCTCGGAAGTCAAAGCCGTTTTAACAAACTACGCTGCTGAATACGGCGGAAATCCTGGGGCGGTCGTTAATATGGTGACCAAGTCCGGAACGAAAGACTTTCATGGAAATGCCTACCTTTACAAGCGACATGAGAAACTGAATGCCAATAACTTTTTCAATAACAAGTTCAACCGAGCTCGACCCGTGTATCGCCACAGCAACTGGGGATTCACGGTGGGCGGACCGGTCTACATCCCTGGGAGATTCAACACCCAGAAAGATAAGATTTTCTTCTTCTTTGGCCACGATGATTGGGGCGTGAAGCAGCCGAGTGGGCTGCGTCAGGTCACGCTGCCGACCGAGAAGGAGCGAAAAGGAGACTTCTCCCAAACCTTTGACCAAAACGGGGCGCTAATCGCGATCAAAGACCCGCTCACCGGTCAACCCTTCCCTGGAAACATCATTCCGACTGACCGCATCAACAGGAATGGGCAGGGATTGCTGAGTGTCTTCCCTTTACCCAATCAACTGGATCGCAGTGTTACAGGAGGCAACTACAATTTCATCTGGGAAGACATCCTCGATGTTCCGAAGCAAGCACAAGTCTTGCGCGTGGATTTCCATCCCTCTCCAAAGGATTCGTTCTACGTTCGGGGCCATCGCTGGTACACGGACACGGTGGCCTACGAACCCGGCGCAGCCTGGAGCGGCGGGGCTCCACTGCTCATCCACCATTACGAGTGGCCAGAATACAGCGGTCAGTTTGGTTACACTCGGGTGTTCTCGCCGAGCCTTGTTAATGAATTCAACGCAGGTCACTGGGGCACAGGGGAGTTCGGCGACCTGGCGTCGGACGCGGATTACAACCCAGTCCGTAAAGCCACGTTCGGGATTACCCAAGGGCAGCTCTTCCCAGAGGCGAATCCGTTAGGGTTGATTCCCAAAATGAGCTTTGGTGGAGTCCCGGGAGCTGCCAGCGTCGGCTACGACGACCGGTTCCCCATCGATGCCGGAGATCGTCGATTCAATCTCTCCAATAACCTAAGTTGGATCCGAGGGAGTCACAGCTTCAAGTTTGGGATTTATCTGAAGTTGGAGTGGACCAGTGAGGGCCCCCGCTCGAATGCCTCGGCGTCAGGCGCCTACAACTTTGGTCGGGATCCAGACAATCCCGGGGATACGGGGTTTGCCTATGCGAATGCTATGTTGGGGAACTTCGCGCAATACTCGGAGACCAACAAGCGCAACTTCCATAAGGGCAAGCAGAATGCGTTTGAGTTTTTTGCCCAAGACACCTGGAAGGCCACTCGGAAGCTGACCCTCAGTTACGGCGTTCGTTTCTCAACCTTTTCACCATGGCTCCTGCGCGGACGGACCCTTGGGGCGGCCCTTGTTTTCGACCGGTACGATCGCAGCCAGGCTCCGGCATTCTATGTTCCGTTCCGGAACGCGGAGGGACGACGGGTGGCCAGGGCCCCCCTGACCGGCCAGCTTTTCCCGGCGCCTTACATTGGAGGCCTTGTGCCCGGCAGCGGCAACACGGCCAACGGCATGGTACTCTCGACGGACGAAAGCTATCCCGATGGATTCCGCAACCGCCCACCTCTCCAAATCGGGCCTCGCTTCGGCTTCGCCTACGACGTCTTCGGCAACGGCAAGACCGCGATACGAGGAGGTTTTGGCTCAACCAAGCAAACGGCTCTCAGCAGCGGAAACTTTCTTTGGGAACTGACTCAGAACGTCCCTGTGACCTTTCAGCCGCAGATCTTTTATGGATCGATGGACACACTGGTATCCTCGCAGGGAGTATTGTTCCCGACCTTAGTGAGCGCGTTGGAGCGAGAACCGCCCGTCAGCACGGTTTACAATTACAGCCTGGGTATTCAGCATCAGATCGGAGACACCACGGTGGTAGGGGTCTCCTATGTCGGCAATGTGGGCCGTCATCTCCACCAGAACCGCGATCTCAATACGATAGTGCCAGGGGCTCGCTTCGATCCGGCCAATTTGGATCCCACAACGGGTCGGGCCCTTTCCACCAACTTCCTGCGGCCTTATCCGGGCCATGCTGGAATCAAGTACATCGATCACTCGGGAGATTCCAACTACAACTCCCTGCAGATGACGTTGAATCGCCGATTCACGAGTGGGCCACAAGTGGGTGTCTCTTACACCTGGTCTAAGTCTATGGGTCTCACTGATGGTGATGGAGGTGGCCTGCCAATCTACTTGCCCATTCGGTCTTGGATGTATGGGCGGCTTGGTTTTGACCAAACCCACATGCTTTCGATCAACTATATCTGGGACCTGCCCAAGGCCAGTACCCGGTGGAACAACGGCTTTGTGAGAGCGGTACTAGACAACTGGCAGATGTCGGGAATCACAACTTTTGCCAGTGGCGCTCCCACGGGTATCAACTACAGCACCACCGACAATGCCGACATCACTGGTGGCGGTGATGAAGGATTTAGGCGCGTGAACTTGGTGGAGAATCCGATTATCAGCAACAAAAGTTTTGACCGATGGTTCAACACCAACGCGTTTGCACGGCCAGCCAAGGGATCCTTCGGTAATGCGGCCAGGGATCTGTTTAGAGGACCCGGAGTGAACAACTGGGATATGACTGTGGCGAAAAAGATCCCCGTCGACGAACTCCGTTATTTCGAGTTCCGTAGCGAGTTCTATAACGCCTTCAACCACTCCCAATGGCTGGCGGTGGACAACAACGCACGGTTTGATCCCAGCGGCAAGCAGGTCAACAGCCGCTTTGGTCAAGTGGTTGCGGCGCGGCCCGCACGCTACATCCAACTGGGAGTTCGATTCTTCTTCTAAGTGGTCACCCGCCACCGGCTTGTTTGACGGCCAGCCAGACCAGGGGCCCCATTGCGGAGGGTCCCTGGCTTCGTGATCCGAACCGCCGGGAGTTTACCCCCAAAGGTAATGGCGAAGTAGGAGTTTTCTCTCGGAGCCCAATCCAGACCTGGCTCCGGAGTGATTCTCACTGCGCTTCCAATCCCCAAGAGGTGGTCAAGAACTTGATGCAAGCGAGAGCTGTAGCCATCGGCCTATTCTTCGCAGTGGTGGTGCCAGTCACGAATCAAGACGCAAGAGCGAGTCAGGCCATTCAAGGGCCTCTGAGGGTGCATCCCACCAACCCGCGTTATTTCACACACGACAATGTTCGCGTGGTCTATCTGACAGGCTCACACGTGTGGAACAACTTGCAGGACATGGGTCTTGGTCAGCCAACACCAGCCTTTGACTTTGATGCTTATCTGGATTTCCTCGAGCGGCATGGACACAATTTTATTCGGCTGTGGCGCTGGGAACAGGTTGCCTGGGACCTTAAGTCGTCTGCCAAATGGACCGAGCAGATCGGCGCACACACCGTTTCCCCCCATCCCTGGGCCCGGACCGGACCGGCTATGGCGCTTGACGGCAAACCCAAGTTCGACCTTGAAAAGTTTAACCCAGCCTACTTCCAGCGGCTGCGTTCGCGAATCCAGGCCGCTGGCCCACGCGCCATCTACGTGGCGGTGATGCTGTTTGAAGGATGGGCACTCCAACACATCGAAGATGGGTGGAAGTCGCATCCCTTTCACATGAGTAATAACATCAACGGCATTGACGGCGACTCGGAGGGTGACGGCTGGGGAACCGAGACGCACACCTTGAAGATTCCCTCCGTCACCCGTTTGCAGGAAGCCTATGTCCGACAAGTCCTCGACACAGTCGGCGACTTGGACAATGTGCTGTTCGAGATCTCGAACGAGACCGGAGCGTATTCAACCGAATGGCAGTACCACATGATCCGCTTCATTAAAGACTACGAGAGGACAAAGCCTAAGCAGCATCCGGTCGGGATGACGTTTCAATACTCCAGTAACCTGAAACAGCGCGGCACAAACCAGCTGCTTCTCGATAGCCCCGCGGACTGGATCTCGCCCAACTTCGATGCACCAGAAGGTTTCAGCTACCGCACCAACCCGCCAGTATCCAGCGGCGAGAAGGTGATCCTGTCCGATACCGATCATCTCTGGGGCATCGGCGGCAGCGAGGACTGGGCCTGGAAATCTTTCTTCCGGGGCCATAACCCTCTGTTCATGGATCCCTATGACAACCAGGTCCTGGGCAAAGGTTCGCCTGACCAATGGAATGCGCTGCGTCAAGCCCTGGGCCAGACACGACGTTTGGCTGAGCGTGTGGACTTGGCTCACATGACACCATCGCCCGACATCGCTTCCACCACCTACTGCCTCGCCAATACCGGTTCTGAGTACCTGGTCTATCAGCCGAGCGATGGAAAGGTGGTAATCAACCTCGAGGAAGTCAATGAACCATTTTCGGTGGAATGGTTCAACACCAGAGCCAACGCGGCAATACCTGGGGAGGAAATCAGGGGAGGCGCGGTTAGGGAACTTAATCCGCCCATTGCCGGGCCCCTTGTGCTGTATCTGAAGGCAAAGCGGACCACCCGCTGAGGAATCGTTGAGTCCACCAGGCAAGCCTGAGCTTCGCTGCCCCCCAGTGTTGAACTGGCGAGGCAATGGTCTGAAGCAGCACCTGTCACGTGGCCTGCGGGCTGAAACTCTGCCCTCCTTTGAAGACTCTTGTTGAACCTTCAGGCGCGGGGTTTCTGGGCGGTGCTCCGATCCTAAGCCGTCGGTCGCATGATTCCTCATTGTTCGGTCATTATGACCAGAAGGTTGACGCCCTCTGAGGGGGGCGAGACCCCAGGCGAGAAACGGTGTTGTCCGCCTGGGTTCAGCGTTCGTCTCCGTTAGTCACGTTGGAAAGATCCTCGCCAAGGAGTGAAAAATGATTCGACGCAAGCTACCTAAAGTTGCCGACTTTCTGTTCCTTCTTTTCAGCCTTTCTACCCTGCAAAACTTCACCAATGCCCCGATGGGTCTTGCTCAATCTCTGTCGTTACTGTCGTCATCGGCCGGGCGGACGACGACGCGCGGGCCCCTGAGGGTCTGTCGCGAAAATCCTCGATACTTCACAGACGGAAGTGGCCGAGCAATCCTCCTTGTTGGATCGCATACCTGGGCAACGTTGCAGGACATTGGCACGGCGCCGGTGAGCCCGTTCGATTGGAATGGCTTCCTCAATCTGTTAGAGAGTCACAATCACAACTTCATGAGGAACTGGACCTGGGAACAGGCAGCCTGGGCACCATGGACCAGCGACAAGATTCTGTTCCTCCCCACGATTTACCAACGCACGGGGCCCGGCACCGGGCTCGACAACGAACCGAAATTTGACTTGACCAAGTTCAATCCCGAGTTCTTCGAGCGCCTACGATCGCGAATTATCCAGGCGGGGGAACGGGGCATCTATGTATCAGTGATGTTTTTTCAGGGATTCAGCTTCCTGAAGCCGTTCCATCACTGCGATCCATGGCCCGGCCATCCCTACAATGAACGAAACAACATCAATGGGTTTAATGGCGATCTCGATCGCGATTCCGTCATCGACCTGCACCGGCCCGAGGTTCGTGAAATGCAAGCCGCGTATATCCGTAAGGTTGTGGATACGGTCAACGACCTCGATAACGTTCTCTACGAAGCCATCAACGAAGGAGGAACAAAAGAGTGGGAGGGGTGGGTGGTTGACACCATCCACAAGTACGAAGCCGGAAAACCAAAGCAGCACCCCGTTGGAGTGACTGGAGCCGGCAAGCAATCTCTTGACGACATGCTAGCTAATTCTCGGTGCAAAAATCGGTTTTTGGGGAAGCTCCATTTTCTCGTATCGGTCCGGGCCTCGGCAGAACCCGCGGAAGGCTGGTGTATCAGGCTTGGGCGGGCTTTTGAGCCAGCCGCTT
>JBFMEW010000015.1:0-166449 GCA_040753175.1 Acidobacteriota bacterium
GACTAATCTCCTTTACGAGGTCGTTGCTGCCTCAGAAACATGCCCAGCCTGTGACCTGTCTACTCCAGAGCTTTCGCCCTGAAGCTTACCGCCTCTCAACCCCAAACATTCATACCATCTCCTTTCCTGAATGAGAATTCAGCTGTGAGCCTTCCTGGAACGCCTTCCCTTGCAAGCGATTCCGTCGGAGCTGAACCCAACTGCGAATGACAGCGCAGGCAGACCCGCGCACCCCCCCTTAGCGCCGCGACCTCTCCAGGATCCTCATGGCCTCCACTGCTTCCTTGGCAACGTCTTCGTTCTTGTCGGAGGCTAAAGGTTGGATCCGTTCAAAGGCCTCGTAGTTTCCGATTCTGCCCAATACCCTGACGATGGCGGCGCGAACCTTGGGATCGTCGTTCAGCAGAAAGGGATAGAGGAGATCGATTCGTTTTTGATGCTTGCCGATCTCGAACAGGTAGACTTCAGCTTGATTGGAGAAGCGAGCCGTCACGGCGCTCACCAACGGACCGACGTGCTCCGTTTTCCCCAGGCTGACCAAAGCAAAGTGAAGAGCCGTCGTCACGTTTGACTTGGTTTCGCGATTCAGGCGTTCCCGAAGCAGTTGCTCACTGGAGGCGTCTGCAATGCGCGCCAAGCCCTCCGCTCCGAACTCCCGCAGCTTGTCATCCCGGTCATCGCGAAGCAGTCCTTCGAAGAATTCCTTTTCCTTTGGATCGCTGATCAGCGCCATGCCTTCCGCACCGGCCCGCCGCAAGTCTTTATCTTTCGAGCTGTGGAAAAGCTTCTTGAGCGATTCCTGTCCCGGACCGTATTTGACCAGTCCGAGGGAAATGGCGGACTGGCGCACCACGTCTTTTTCACGATCGTTGAGCTGTCTCAGCAGGACAGGCCCCGCCTCCTCCGAGCGAATAATGCCCAATGCGCGCACGATCGCGACTCGAGTGTCCTTACCACTCACTGCCAGCGCCTGGTCCATGGCGGCCACCTGGTCGCCGGCCCTCAGGCTTCCCAAAGCTCTGGCCGCATTTTCACGAACGGCGCTTTCACGGTCCAGTAAGGCCTTGGAAAGGCTTTCTTTTGCTTCTTTGTCGACCTGGACAAAGGGTTGGACGACCAGCTGTTCGTTCTCTACAAAGAGACTTTTCACGCCGCCCAGGAAACGCCTCACCACCCCCTGCTCTTCAATCGGAATGTACAGGCGCAGAATCGAATCAATGGCCTGAAGGCGAACGTCTTTGGCTGGGTCATTGGCCAGGGCATAGGTCAGCGTGGAAAGCGCAGCCTTGTCGCGAATCTTGCCAAGGGAGAGGAGAATCTCTCCCCTCACATCCGCCTCACCCTCGGAGCGAAAGGCCTCGTCCAGCGGGCCCACGACGTCTGACTTCCCAAGCACCCCGAGATCGGCGGCAGACTGTTGGCGCAGGCTTTTGTCGGCAGCCTTCAGATTCCTCAGTGCGGACTCAGTCGATTGCTGGGCGCCGGCCGGCGAGCCGAGTGCTAGCCACGCGAGGAAGATAAGGGACCCCGTCGAGAGAGATCTTTTTTTCGTCACGTTCACTTCCTTTCGAGACATGCCTTGTTTCCCGGCGGCGTGGACAGGTAAAGGGACTAGAGGGAAGGCGGCCAACCTCTCTTAGCTATCGGCCGCTCTTCTTGAGGTCCTCTCTTAATTGGTCGACGATCTCCGCGGCTAGTTCACGATTCGATTTGTCTCCACCTGACAGGAACGAGCCGGAAGGCTTCTTGGAGGTCGACCAAATTACTTTCTCGCTCCTGACGTCGATCAGGAAAGCCGTTCCCCGCAAGCGGGAGGACGTCCTGCGCGCGCCGGCCTCTTGTTTGAGCCACTCTTGGATGCTGACAAGCGTATTGTCGGAAAGAAAGGCATCAGCCTGACGTGGATTGATGGTGACCTGGTAGTGACCCCACTTGACGAGTTCGCTGGTGAGAAGCTGGTCCATGTTTTGGCGCATGGGAACGACATAGATGATCCTCACATCAGCGAGGCTCGCTTGAGCCGGCACGCCTTCAGAGGCTGGCTCCTGCGCGCAGATTCCTAACAGATTTCCAATCCCTGCAAGGACGATGAGAGACAGCCCGGTGAATCGAAATATCATGCTGGAATCCTTCCTTCCATTACGCAGGACTTACTGCTTGATGAAGCGGCAACCGGAAGATCCGCCTTTTGAAGGCGCCCGATTACATTCCCTGAACCAGAGAATAACCCGTTTGCCCGTCGAACTTGCACAGATTCTCGGTCTTGATGAAATCCAGCTTTGCTTCCGCCAATCGTTTGAGCAACTCCACAATGTGGGCATGTTCCGCAGTGCCCGCGGCAGTTCCGGCCATGAATCGGCAGCGCCAATGATCCGTCAGGAATGTTTCAGACATCCCCTCCGGCCAGACTTTGACTCCACGATTGGCGATCATCTTCAACTTAAGGGAATCCGTCTCGAGTTTTTGCAGCCTACTCGCTAAGTCCTCCGGAGAATTTCCCTTCCAATCGAGAAAGACGTCGATGCCCACCAATTCTTTCGTGACGCTTGACGTGGAAAGGGGAGCAGCCGGCTTCGAAGCCACCGCTTCCGGAGCCTTCTTGTAGCTGACCGGCTTGAGCGTTTGCGGGACTTTGCCCAGCCGAGCGACAACCGCATCCCCAAATTCCTTGGTTCCGACCTTCTGCTTTGAGATCTGTTCATCGAAAATATCGTAGGTATGGATGCCGTCTTCGATCGTGCAAAGCCAGGCATTGTGCGCCCGCTCCGCGGCTTCCGTTTGTCCGATGTGAACCAGCATCATGACAGCACCCAGGAACAGCCCCGAGGGATTGGCCAGGTTCTGCCCTGCTCGTCGCGGTGCCGAGCCATGGATGGCCTCAAACATGGCCACGTGCTCGCCGATGTTGGCTGAGCCGGCTAATCCGACGGATCCGGCGATTTGGGCGGCAACGTCAGAGAGGATGTCACCATAGAGGTTGGGCATCACCACCACATCGAATGATTCCGGTTTATCGGCCAGCTTCGCGGAACCAATATCCACGATCCAGTGTTCATTCTCGACATCGGAGTACTCCTTTGCGATTTCGTCGAAAATCTTGTGGAACAGCCCATCCGTCATCTTCATGATGTTGTCTTTGGTGAAGCAGGTAACCTTCTTGCGGTTGTTCTGGCGGGCGTACTCGAAGGCATAGCGGATGATTTTCTCGGAGCCGGGTCGCGTGATCAGTTTCAGGCATTGGACCACTTGATGGGTTTGCCGATGCTCGATGCCAGTGTAGAGGTCCTCTTCGTTCTCTCGCACGATCACCACGTCCATTTTGGGATGTTTGGTTTTGACGAAGGGATGATAGGACACGCAGGGCCGGATATTGGCGTAGAGTCCCATCGTGGTTCGCACCGTGACATTGAGGCTCTTGAATCCACCTCCTTGCGGAGTGGTGATGGGAGCCTTGAGGAACACCTTGGTCCGCCGCAGGGAATCCCACGAACTTGGCTCAATGCCTCCCAAATGGCCGCGGTTGTAAACGCTTTCTCCAATTTCCACTGTCTCGATTTCCAGCTGTGCTCCTGCCTCCTGGATAATACGAAGCGTGGCCTGCATGATTTCAGGGCCGATACCGTCTCCATGGGCTACGGTGATCGGAGTTTTTTGAGACATGATGATTTGGTTCCTTTCTTGAATTGATGAAGGCGGAGCTAATCAACGAACGTCCTGCTGCGGCTCGGTTCTCTCGACTGGAAGGTCCAACCGGGAAGCCCACTCGTGCCACGAGCCGGCATAGTGACGCACACGAGGGAAACCAAGCAGTTGTAGGGCGTAGAAGGTATTGGCAGAGCGACTGCCGTTGTGGCTGTAAACGATGATCTCCTTGGCGGGGGTGATTCCGGCTCCAAACAGCTGCTTTTGCAGCTCATCAATCTCCTTGTAAGTAAGCCGTTCGTCCAGAAGTTCCGTCCACTTCAGCCAGACCGCACCTGGAATGCGCCCGTTGCGCGCGCAGTGGCTGGAACCGTTGCGTCCCTGATATTCTTCGAGGCTCCGAACGTCGAGAATGATGGTCGATAGGTCTCGAACTCTGCGAGCCACGTATTCCGTTGTGGCCAGGATGGCTGGTTTGGCCTCGACCACGAAAGGAGCGGGCGAGCGCCTGGCGGCGTTCGCCGTGACCGATTGGCCGGCACTCTGCCAGGCGTGGAGCCCTCCAAACAGCATCTTGGCTCTGGCATAGCCCGCGTAGGAGAGCAGCCAGAGGGTTCTGGGAGCTCGCAGTTCCGTGGTGTCGTCGTAGAAGACCACCGTTTCCTCGCCCGACAGTCCCAGCAGGCTGAAAGCGGCAGCCAGTTTTTCGTGGGTGCTCGTCAGTCCGGTGTCGCTGCTCCGAAAAGCCAGATCGTTCAGGTTTAGATGGACGGCCCCGGGGATGTGGCCTTTGGCGTACTCCTCCTGCGTTCGACTGTCCACCACCAAGATCTTCGGGTCCTTGAGTCTCGGCGCGAGCCACGAAACGCTTACCATCCACTCTGACGCCGGCACCGATCGGGAGACCGTGCCGGTGGGCACCTCCTCAGCACGGAATCGAACACCCGACACCAGGAGAACCGAAACCAACACGACTGATCGCAGGCTCCAGGATCGAGATGTTAGGCGCTTCGTAACCTGATCTGCAAATCCTCCTGCCACACCACCGTCCTGACTTAACTTCCTTCGCTCTTGGGTAGAAGCAACTGTTCACAACCAAAACGTTACATTTTACCATAAAGGCTTTCGCTCGTTAGACTCCCAGCGAAAACGAACGACTTGCTCTGGTAGGGAGAGTTCACGGTCAAGGTTCAGAATTCTCTTAACGTTTCCCCTCAAACTTTGCTACCCTCGAATTTCTAGCTTAGTCCTGCCACTGCTCATCCCTTAAGGAGGCTCTACCGGCTCATGGACAGGAACTCACAAAACTGGCTCCTGGATCGCAGGGAAGTCCTGAAACGCTTGTCGGTGCTGATGGGAACGACCGGGGTTCTGCCGTTCTTGTCCACAGAAGCCTTACTCGCTCACGGGCAAGCGATTCACCGTCATGCGGCGCAGAAAACGGCCGATCTCCCCGCTGCAAAACCACTCTTCTTTGATTCGGCACAGTTTGAGACGGTTGATCTCTTGTGCGAGCTGATCATTCCGCAAACCAGCACGGCAGGCGCGCGGGCCGCGAAGGTACCGCAATTCATCGACCTGCTGCTGGCAGAGCACCAGACCCACCTTCAAAACGAGATTCGGGCTGGACTGGAGTGGCTGGACCGGCGCAGCGAGGCTCTCTACCAAAGAACGTTTCGAGAAGCCTCGACTGACCAGCAGACGGACTTGCTCAAACGCCTCAGCAGCCCTGAAGCCGGAGAGGACACACTGGGCCAGGTTTTTTTTGAGGGTATCAAACGTCTCACGATCTTCGCCTACTACACCTCCAGGGAAGGACTGGAGCAGGAGATTGGGTACGTCGGTCCCATGGGAACGGGTAGTTACGAGGGATCTGTTCCGCTGGGGCCGAGCTGAGACAGGCCGGTCAAGGACCTACCAGGAGAAGGTCTTGGCGGACCGTTGAAGCCTTCATTATTTCAATGATTCCTGCAAGCGGCGAATCGGTACACTTTTGACAGTTCATATGGGTGGATAGCGTACTTATGGCGACTCAGGTTTATGATGCAATTGTGGTGGGTTCAGGAATCAGCGGGGGCTGGGCTGCAAAGGAGCTGACCGAGAAAGGGCTCAACGTCTTGCTCCTGGAAGCGGGTCGGGATATCGATCCGGCCAAGGACTACTCCGAGCACATGGCTCCCTACGACGTTAAGTTCCGTGGCCTCGGGGACAAGAAGTTCATGGAGGAGAATTACCCCGTTCAAAAACAGTGCTACGCCTGCCGGGAATATAACCACTATCTCTTTGTGAATGACAAGGAGAACCCCTACACCACCCCGGCCGATAAGCCCTATCTTTACTTTCGTGGCCGCCACGTTGGCGGGCGCTCCATCACGTGGGGTCGTCAAGTCTACCGGTGGAGTGAGATGGATTTCCTGGCTAACGAACGGGAGGGGATCGAAATCCCATGGCCCGTCACGTACCAGGACATCGAGCCGTGGTATGACTATGTGGAGGAGTTCATTGGAATCAGCGGCGCAAAAGAGGGCCTGCCCCAGGTGCCGGACGGAAAGTTTCTGCCGCCGATGCAGATGAGTGCTGGTGAGCGGCTCATGCGTGAGAAGCTCATGAAGCGCTACAACGGGGAACGAGTCGTCACGATCGGCAGGTGCGCCATTCTAACCCAAGACCACCTGGGCCGGGCCGTCTGTCATTACTGCGGACCTTGCGAGCAGGGGTGCGTGACGCGGTCCTACTTCAGTACCCTGAACTCAACCCTGCCCGCGGCCCAGGCCACTGGCAGGCTGACGTTGCGACCGCACAGCGTGGTGAGACAGCTGATCTTCGATCCCAAGACCAGTCGCGTGTCGGGAGTGAGCGTAGTGGATGGCCTGACCATGAAAGAGTTGGAGTTTAAAGCCCGGATTTTCTTTCTGTGTGCCTCGACGCTCGAGTCCACCCGCATCCTGCTGAATTCGACCAGCCGTCGTTTTCCAAACGGCCTGGCAAACTCCAGCGGTGTCCTGGGGCATTACCTGATGGACCACCTCTATGGGTCGGGTGCCGTCGGCGACTACGAAGGCCTGGAAAATCTGCGAGACGTAGGACGTCGGCCCAACGGCATCTACCTCCCCCGGTTTCAGAACATCAAGAGAAAACACTCGAATTATCTGCGCGGGTACGGCTTTCAGGGCGGAAGCAGTCGCGCTGGTTATTTAGGGGGCTTTCATCTGGCTTCTCTGGGTGGAAGTTTTCCTCCGGGATTCGGAATCGAGCTGAAAGAAGCTATGAAGCAGCTGGGGCCGTGGAACATGCGACTGGCCGGATTCGGAGAGTGCCTCCCCTATTTCGAAAATCGCGTCGAGATCAACAAAGAGGTCAAGGACAAGTGGGGCATCCCGGTCCTTCACATCACGGCTACCTGGTATGGGAATGAGCTGGCCATGTACCGCGAGATCCGCCAAGAGGCGGCCGAGATGTTGGAGGCCTGCGGCTGCAAGAACGTGTCGACGTATGGTGATGCTTGGCCGGCTCCTCCCGGCAAAGGAATCCACGAGATGGGCACGGCCCGCATGGGCAACGATCCGAAGAGATCTGTTCTCAACCGGTGGAACCAAACTCACGACGTCAAGAACCTGTTCATCACAGACGGATCGTTCATGGTTTCATCCGCCTGCCAGAACCCTTCCATCACCTACATGGCCTTCACGGCTCGCGCCGCGGACTACGCCGTGAAACAGATGAAGAGGGGAGACTTGTGACGGGCAGAAGGCCGCCCTCGGCCGAATCCGGGTGGTTCCTGAGTTTGTGAATGTCGGCGGGGCTCCCGGAGCAGCGGCCGCAGGAGGGTCGCCGGAATCCAAAGCCCCCATAACGCCAGCGGCGTCGCTGCCACCATCGTGCAGACGATGGGTTGGAATAACTCGGTTCAGAGGCACAGAACCACCCGACAGGAGGAACGCAATGAGCCATCTCCCATCGAGACGAGATTTCTTGAGATCTTCAACGTGTGCGACTCTAGGAATCGCCACTCTCTCTTCCTGGAGAAGTTCCCCAACGCTGGCCGCCAGCGACACAGTGCGCGTGGGTGTGGTGGGTATCGGCGGACGTGGCAAAGCCCACATTGCCGGTTTCCAGAAACAGGCTGGAGTCGAGGTGGTCGCCTTGTGCGACGTGGACGATGCCATCCTGCAGGAACGAGCCTCCGAGCATCAGAAGATATCCGGAAAATCCGTACGCTGCTATCGGGACATGAGACGGCTGTTTGAGGACAAGGATATCGATGCCGTCAGCTTTGCCACTCCCAATCACTGGCATGCTCTTGGAGGCATTTGGGCCATGGAGGCGGGCAAGCACACCTATATCGAAAAGCCTTGCTCACACAATGTTTGGGAAGGACGCCAGCTGGTCAATGCTGCCCGCAAATACAATCGTCTGTGCCAGCACGGAACGCAGGGGCGCTCCTCGCCCGCCATCTTGGAAGCGATTGGCAAGCTTCGCCAAGGAGTCATTGGAGACGTGTACATGGCTCGGGGGCTATGTTTCAAGTGGCGTCCGTCCATCGGCAAGTGTGGTGGGCCCCAGGCCGTTCCCCAGAGCGTGGACTATGATCTCTGGTGCGGCCCCGCACCCAAGAAGCCCCTCATGCGGAATCGACTCCACTATGACTGGCACTGGCAATGGGATTACGGAAACGGAGACATGGGCAACCAGGGCGTACACGAGATGGACATGGCCCGCTGGGGGTTGGGAGTGGGACTGCCGACCCGAATCACCGGCACCGGTGGGCACTACATGTTTGACGACGATCAGGAAACGCCGAATACCCTCATCTGCACGTTCGATTATCCAGAGCAGGGGAAGATGCTGCAGTTTGAGACCCGACATTGGATCTGCAACTACGAAGGAGGATTCGGCTCGGCAGGAAGCAACAACGTGGGTGTGATCTTCCTCGGTTCTGAAGGGTACATGGAGCTGCAGTACTTCTCTTACCGCACGTTCCTTGGCAAGAAAAGGGAGCCGGGGCCGCAAGGTTCCAGCGGAGAGGATCCCTTCAAGAGTTTTATCGCGGCGGTTCGCAGCGGACGTCGGGAGGATCTTGGCGTGGACATCGAGGAAGGGCATCTGTCGAGTGCCCTTTGTCATCTGGGCAACATCGCTTACCGGCTAAAGCGCAGTATCCAGTTTGATCCGGTGACGGAATCAATTCCGGGTGATTCTGAAGCCAACGCCATGCTTTTGCGCAGTTACCGACAACCCTTTGTTGTTCCACAGGTCCGGCTCACCTAGAAACCGGGAGCAGAGACACCGCAGGGGCGTTGCAGCGAGGGAGCCTCATGGCTTGGGTCTGGCCGCTTCGATCTCCCTGCCGGTGACTTCGGACTCGGTGACCTCCAGGCTTTTCTGGGAGCCGGGTTCCGCCGATTGCTGTTCCAGCCGCAGCCGTTGAACAATCTGCTGCACCCGGTCTCCCTCGTTCTTCATTTTCTTTCGGTAATAGACACGAGCCAACATGACCTGGGCATCAATGTAGTCCGGGAATCGCTGGACCAAGGACTCCAGGATCTCCTGTGCCCGATCGAGTTCCTGCCTCTGAAAGTGAACCAGGCTGATCTGGAACAAAACGGCGCCGTTGTCGGGTCGGAGCTGCAGAGCCTTTTGCAGGAAGGGTAGGGCCTCTTCGTCCTTGTTTTCTCGGCGCGTCAGGAACCCGACGTAGAAATTAGCGGTGAAGTCATTCGGGTTGACCTTCAGCTCCTCTTCAAAAAGTTCGCGAGCTCCCTCGCGGTCGCCGGAGCGTACCAAAGCGAGCGCCAAACTTGAATGAACCATCGGCAAGGTTGGGTTGAGTTCCCTAGCCCGCTCGAACTCGGCAATGGACTTCCTGTTTTCGTTGATTTCAGCCAGGGCGGTTCCCAACATCAGGTGGGCTTCGGCAGTATCCCCTTCCCGAAGGATCCGGTCAACCAGTCGCTGACCTTTCTCGGTTTGCTTCTCGCGCAGATAGGCAGTGCCGAGCAGATAGGCAAAAGCCTTGTCCTGGGAGTACCGGCTCTCGTGAGGTTCGAGGCATTCAATGACACGGCGGTATTCCCCAAGTTGGAACAGAGACGAGCCCTCCAACAGCAAGGCCTGGTAATGTGACGGTTGGGCCTTGATCACCTGCTCGAACAACTCTGCGGCTCGCTGGAAATTTCCGATCTTGTAATGCGCCAGGCCAAGATTCAAGGTGATGAAAGTGTGCCCGGGGGCTAGGGTCAGGGCCTGTTCATAACACTTGATCGCATCCTCAAGACGCCCCATTTTGGCATAGGCAGCTCCCAGGTTATTGAGGACGGGAAACTGCGGGTTGATCTTCACCGACTGCGTGTACTCTGCGACCGCTTCTTCCAGCCGTCCCGCCTTCTCCAACTCGAGGCCCCGTGCGAAATGATCGTCGGAGATGGCCTGAGCCGGGGCAACCACCGCCAGGAGCAGCCCGTACAGCGCTACCCTGATTGCGAGGGCGACCTCAATCAGAATACGCTTCCTGGCAGATCGCAACCGGATGGTTGTTGGTGGGAACAGAAGAGGGCACTTTCGAATTGGAATTTGGTCCGCTCGTCTCATTCCGAGGTTGCATCAACCGGCTGTGCTGACTCTAACAAAGCGGCCTCCTGCTGCTGACTCACCAGCGCTTCGAGGCGCGTGAACTCGGCGCGGGCCCTGGCTGCATCGGCGGGCCGTTGAGCTCGGGCATAAGCTCGCGCCAGGACAAACTGTAAACTAGGAACCTGCGGGAAGGCCTTCGTTGCTGCTTCCAGTATCTCGATGGCTTTCGCTACCTCCTTCAACTCCAGGTAAATTCGGCCCAGAACATAGTCTGCCACGAAGTTTTGGTCGTCTAATTTCTTGGCTTTCAGCGCGTAAGGCAGGGCCTCATCGTATTTGCCCAGATCCACAAGCCGCAAAGAAACCTGAAGCAGGGCTGCCACGTGCTCCGCATCTCGCTGCAGCTCTTGCTGAAAGTACTGGAGCGCAGCGTCGGGGTCTTTAGCGGTGAGCAGAAAGCTTCCAAGAGCGTACGCAACATTGGGACGACCGCCATAGCGGGAAAGGAGTGTTTCGAAAGCTCTTCTGGACTCGAGGCTCTTGCGCTCCGCGGCCAGGAATGCAGCTTTGCCGAATCCCCGGACCATGACTTGTTCGTCGGTGTTCAGCTTCTCCAAGGGTTCTGCGATTCGTAAGACCGCAAGTCCCAGAGCGTCCAGGACAGCGCTGCTTTCGCGATGTTCAACCCCAAAGCCATTGAGGATCTGAATTGCGGCTTCAAACTGCTGTCCGCGGGTCAGCAGGACGGCCTGATGGTAGCGTGCCACTCGTGCGAGTTCGTCGTTGCCACCCAACCCGAGACTCCGGCCCTTGGCCAGGTGATGGAGGGCGGCAGCCAGCTCCTCAACCCGGTACTCACACAGGCCCAACATCACCCAACCCTGCCCGTTTTGTGGCTCCAGACCCACAAACTCTTTGAACGTCGGCACTGCAGCCGCATATTGATCCAAGTCGTAGTGAAGCGTACCGAGGTACCACCAACCTTCGGCCCAACGAGGCTTCAGTTTGACCAGCTGTTTGTAATGCGTAATTGCCTCAGCCAGATTTTCGGCGTCGCGTGCTGCTTCGGCCCTCTTTTTGAGAGCTTCGAAGTCAGCTTGGGGTAGCTGACCGGCCTGCCTGCCGGCCTGTTGCACTCTGGCAGGCTGTCTTGCTTGAAAGGAATGGTCATAACCTCGGTAATCCAGGCCGAAGGAGGAAGAAACAAGCCCCGCTAGAAGCGAGGAACTGAGAAACACAACGGATTGCCGGACTCGGTGCGAACTAGGCATTGTCTTGGCCCCCGCCTCAACGCTGCTGGTTGAGAATCTCTTTAACGGACCTCAGTGTCCTCCGAGCTTGCTCGGCCAAGGGGTCGTTGGGAGCAGCGGCCAGGAACTCTTCGATCTGGACCGCTGCCGCTGCCGGATCGTGCAGCTTCAAGTAGCAGTTCGCCAACAGCAGCGGCAGGTGAGGTATGTGGTCGTGCGGGAACTTCCTGGCGAATTGAGCTTCTTGAACCGCGGATTCGAAATCACCCGCCTCAAAAAGCGAAATCGCCGAGTAGTAATAGGGAGCCGCATCCAGCGACTGAGCCTTCTTCCACTCGACCGAAATCTCTTGCAAGGCCGCCTGATTGCCTTCCACTCGATACCGTTCTGCCAAAGCGAAATAGGCTGGGTAGCAATGACTATCGTTTTCGATCGCCTTGCGGTAGCAGCGATTGGCTTCGGTGAACTTCTGCTGCCTCTCCAGGATGCGTCCTTTAACGAGGTCCGCCCGAGCGTACTCCGGATAGAGTCTCAATGAGTCCTCTACTGCTTCCATGGCAGTTCCCAGCTCGCCCGCGGCGAGCAATCGCTCTGCCCGTTCCACACTGCGAACTGCAGATCCAGGGGCCCTCAGCTCGTTCTGGCTGACTGTCCCCACCACGGAAGACGCCAGCGTGCCGGCCGGACTGGTCTCCGGCTCCAGAACGAGCCTGAGGTTTCCCCGAATCTGACCCGTACCCACAATATCGAAATTGACCTTAAGGCTCCGATACCCCTTTGCGGAGGCCGTCAACACATACGCCCCGGCCCTTAGGTCGGAGAACTGAAAGTCGCCCTCCGCATTGACCACCGCACGGACAGCCTGGCTCTGGCCGTCAGCAGGACGCGCTTCGACAACAAGGGAAGAATCGAGATTGCCGGGACGATTTGACCCGAGGGAAAGATGTCCGGTGACGGAATAGCGTCTGACTTGGCTGGGGGCAGGCAGAGCAAACGTCAAAACCAAAACCGCACACCAGAAGATCATTGGATTGAGAACAGGGCACTGGAAGTAGCCACTGCCCCTCCTTGTCTGACGACGACGTTGACGTCGTAGTTTCCAATTCCAAGAGACGAAGCCGGTACGGACGCCAAATAGCGGACACGTCCTTCGTGGTCCGGCTCCGGCAGAGGCTTCTCCCCCATGCGGCCGACCGGCTTTCCATCCTTGGAAATAATGAGGTCGACTTGAGGATACACCACACCGCTGCCGGTAGCGGGGACCGCTACAAAATAGAAGGCCAACTGCTCTCCATTCTGATTTTTGAATTCGGGCGTCAAATGAGGTACCACCAATTTGCCGCTGACGGTCAGCGGGTTATCGGCATCGTTCAATTCACTGCGGGATGAGTCTAAGCGTCGTACCACCACCACGCTGCTTAGGGCCAGAGCATTTCGGTCTCTGGCTGGAATGGAAACAATCGACCGCTTGACTGAAGTCCTCGCAGAAATATCGTCTCGAACCACCGCTTCCAGCGTGTAGCGGCCGGGGACAAGTTCAGCCGTTCGGTAAAAGATGAGGTTCCGGTTGCGGGTTTCCTTGAGGCCGGCACTGGGGCCACGGAGCGGAAACTCCTGGCTGAATTTTTGAACCGTCCTACCCTGGGCGTTCTTGAGCTGAGCCAGCACCGCTATGCGGCCTTCATACTCGTTGGATTTGTTATCAACTTGAAATTCGAAGCTCGAAAGAGGAACTTCCAGGTAAAGGACCACTTCAGAGCGGACCTCGCGGGTAGGATACAGCAGGGAGGCGTTATGAAAAGGAATGTCTCGGGGAAGGCTCTTTGAGTCGAGTGCAAACAGCAAAGGGATTTCAAAGGAGCTCACCGCGACGTCGTCACTCCGCACGGCGTAATAGCCCCGCCGGCTGTGGACAATGGAATCGGGCCGCTTGAGCTTGATCTCAACCTGGCGAAACTCTCCGTTGTAATCTTGATTGCTCGGCGCATACGTTAATTCGTAGTGTGAGTGGAGATCGTCTAGTGCCGAGCTAAGCCCCTTGCGGAAGTCGTTGGTGTTGGTGATGAACTGCCCGCCGGTGCTGGTAGCCAGGTCGAGCAGGGAGTTCTGAGCAGAGAGCCGCAAGGCGTTGTCCGCATTCTCAGCCAACGTCACCTCTTCCCGGGAGACGCGTCCGCCCCGCCGCGTCTGCTGTTGCACGCTGACGGAGGCCAAGGCACGAAGCTCGTTGGACATCTGGGTGAGTTCACCAGCACTGTGCAAACCGGATGTGTCGAAACAGTAGAAACTCACGTTGGCGCGGTTGGCAGCGCTGATCAGATCCCGAAAACGAGCGACGACCTGAGTTGGCAAGGACACACGCTCGGCAAAGAAAAGAACTGCCTTGCGTCCTTCGTGCGCGTGTTCCGCCCGGATGAGATTTAGGAGGCTCTCAACGGTGGCTCGGCCCTGGATGGTACTGTCCCCAACATCGCTGATCCTCATCATGTCCGCGATCATGCGGTTGGCCTGAGCCTCGGCGAAACCGGAACCGGTGGCGAGACCCGGCCCGGTGCCGGCGCCCACCTGACTCACACTGGCCTCAGCCGTCGCCTGGGAATCCTCAGCTTTCTGCAAAGCGTCGCGCAGGGCAGCCGACGTGTCAGCAAACTGCTGGGGAGTGCCGTGGGTTGCCAGTTCCACCGCTGCATGGAGCCGCTCGGCATCGTTTGTAAAGGGCTGCAGCACACGAAGGTGCCGGTCGATCGTCATGACACTCACGAAATCCATTGGGCTTAGCTGTTTGAAGTACTCGCGAGCGGCGTCCCGAGCCATTCGCCGGCCGTAAGTGGAGATACGGTCGAACACCATGGTGATCAGGTTAATCCGACCGGTTTCAGGCGAGCTTTCCGTACCGGGTGACGTGGACTTTCGATCCGCCTGTGATTTGGCCTCCGGTCCTCGTTCTTCGCGGGCCGACTCCACCTTTCGGAAAGAACGGATCTTCTGGAGCGCTCCATCTTCGTAAACTTCGATTTCATCCAATGTGAGGTCTCGGATCTGACGCCCCTTCTTATCGGTGACCACCAGATCCAGCAGCACTTCGCTGACGCCAACCTTCAGCACTCCTTGGTCGCTTAGGTTCTGAGCTCGATAAGCCGTGACAGTCAAGCCGGCAACGGTTACAACCAACGCAGCGATCAACCAAAGGGCAGCTTTCAGTTTCATGGGAATCCCCGAATCATCCGCCTGAGGAGACTCAGACCCGTGGAGCGGCAAGTCGAACTTCACAGCCCCTCGATGGGCGGTGTTCTTGCAGCAAAAAAAAAGCACCGGAACCACGCCCTATTTTAGAAGACCGGTGGTTCCGGTGCAAATCAGGTGAAACGCCGGCTTAGAACATGAACTTCACCGCAAACTGGACGATGCGGCGTCCCAACTTGGTATTGGTAAAGCCGAAGTCCTTGGCGTTGCTCAGGACCCCGTTGTTGTAATTCAGCTGCAGTCTTGGATCTCCATCGACAAAGCTGTTCAGCGGATGATTCAAGAAGTTGTAGCCTGAGAATCGCAACTGGAGCTTGTGGTTCTCGTTGCTGCCAATCTGGAAATTCTTAAAGACAGACAAGTCGTGGTTTTGGAAGAAGGGGCCACGTATGTACGGGAACTGGAAAGCGCCGTTGCGCCCTGGGGCTGGGGAGCCGAAGCAGTTTCCATTCAAGTATTGACCGGACGCAAGATTGCTTCGCGGATCGCACAATAAGAGGGGTTGCACGGTGATGGCGTCAGTTCCAGTGATGGTTGCCTGGCCAAGACTAACTCCTCCAGGCCCCGTTCCTGTGATAGAGAAATTGCCGGTGTTCGCTCCCAGATTGATGCCGCTCTGAAAAATGGTGATTCCTGAGAACTGCCATCCGTTGACGATGGCCTTTCCGATTGCATTCCCTTTGAACAGATCCGGAACGAGCCAGCTGTACGCGACATTCAGAATGTGCGTCCGATCGAAGTTGATGACGCCATAGTCGCGGCTTCGAACGGCCGAAAGGTCGCCGGTTGCCTGATTCTGGCGTCTCTGATATCCCAGGTTTTTTCCGAAGGTGTAGGCCACTGAGTAGGTCAACCGGCCGGTCTGTCGTGCCAGCAGCATCTGCAAGGAGTTGTAATTCTGCGAGAAGAGGTGCTCCCGCACCGTAACGGCAGCGTAGTTGACCAGCGGCCGGAAGTTATTGAAGTCGGCACCCGGGATCCCAAGGGTCGCTCCCTCCGGAACGGTGTTGATGTTGTAATTGCCCAGGAGTCGCTGGGTGGCGCTGCCGACGTATGAAGCCTCCAACAGCATTTGGTTGGGCAGGCGCTGGGAGATTGTGAAGTTCCAGCTGTGGGTCCTGGGCTGGCGGTTGTCTCCCCTCACGCGAACGTTGGCACTGGACTTTGACAAAGACGGAGATAAGCTGTCGATTTCCGCCAACGTGGTGTTGAACACGCTGGAATTCAGCGTGGTTGGAGGATTGACCAGTGGACCCGAATCCTGCTCGTCGTGCCAGTTGAACAACCCATAGCCGCCACGAAAGACCGTATCCTTGAAAGCTGAGTAGGCAAAACCGATGCGAGGGCCAAAGGCGAGGCCTGGGTTGTCGGCGCCGGAAAGTGGGATACTGGAATCGGTGTTATGGGAGGCGATTCCAGTGTACTTGAGGAGGTCTGCCGGGTTATTGCTGTAACGGGATCGGTCGAAGATAGCATAGGCCGCTCCGTTTCTCCCGTACCAATGCCCAAACCGCGAGAGTCGCACTCCCAGGTCCAATGTAAAGTTCGGCCTGACCTTCCAGCTGTCCTGGACAAACCCCTCGTAGACGTTGTAGGCGGCGTCGTTGATCAGATTCTTCGTTTGCTCGTCGTACTGAGCGACAATTCCGAGCAACAGATTGGCGTAATTGTTGCCGGTATGGCTGCTGGCCCAGTTGGCCGGAATGACCACCCCGTTGGAATTCCCGCTGTTGGGCTGCTTGTTGATGACATGCTCGTAGTAGAAGCCGGCCTTGAAGGTGTGGGTCTTGTAAACCTTGGTCACGTTGTCACCAAAGCTGGCCAAGTGCTTGGTGGCGAATAAGACGGGATCGAACCCGCCGGGCAGGAAGATATCGGCAATGCCGCTGCCCCAGTCGGTCATCGACGGGATCTGATCCAATCCGCTCTTGAAAAGCCCGGAATGGCTATATCCGATCGCCTTGCGGGACATCTTCGTCGGATCTTCAAACTTGTTGGGGAAGTCGACAAAGGTGTATCCGAAGGTGAACTCGTTGGTCATGGTCGGGCTGAACACGTGCGTCAAATTGGCAGAAATAGCATCCGAAGCGTTCGGAGCAATCACCCTGGAAGGGGTGGGCACCGCGGAGGAGTTCCACCAAAGACCAAAATTGAAAGGCTGCAGCTCGCGCTGCCGATTGTAGCTGGTGTATAGCTTGGTGTTATCGCTGATACTGTAGTCGATGCGGATTCGTTGCTGGTTCATGTTTTGGTTGACCACTTCGTTGGTGACCCAGTTGAATCCGTCATTGGTGCGCGGATCGCGGTTCGGCTTGGGGTAAAGCCGCATGAGGGCCAAGGCACCGGGATCGATTAGACTACGATCCGTGATCATGCCGTTCACAAAACCATTGGCATTGGGAACCCCTTGAACACCTCCTCGGGCGAGCGAGCTGAGATAGGCTGAATCCGTGAAGTCGCCATTTAACATGGCTTCGGTGGGGACGATGGCTCGCTTGGTTCCGGTGTCGATGCCCTGACGGATCCATTCCGCACCGAAAAAGAAAAACAGTTTGTCTTTGTTCTTGTTGAAGCCGCCGGGCAGCACTACGGGTCCACCTATGTTGAACCCGGGAAACGAGTAATTGCTGTTGGGCCGCGGAATGCGACTACGGTTAGCAAGCCAGTCGTTAGCGTTCAGCCAGGATCGGCGCCCGTAGAAGTAGCCCTCTCCATGAAACTCGGAGCCGCCGGACTTGGAGACGCTACTGATGACGACCGGGCCTTTGGCGTTTTCGGCGGCAAAGGTCGCTCCCTGAACCTTGAACTCCTGGATCATTTCCACGTTAGGGCTGACGGGAGAGGCACAGTTACATCCCGGATCCGAAACGTGAGTGCCGTCTGAAATAATGTCGATACCTGCGTTGGTTCCTCCATTGGCGCTGTAGTTTCCAATGGCGCTCTGCTTTCCTCCAGCGCCGTTACCATTGATTCCGATGACCTCGCCGGTGAAACTGGCAGCATTCCTCAAACCGGTGTTGGTGGGGGTGAGTCCTGGCAGGATCTTAAGCAACTCGGTGGCATCTCGCCCAATGATGGCGAGGTTTTGGATTTGCTTCGAGGTAATGAGGTTACTCTTTTCCCCGGAGTCGACCGGGATAATCTGCTCGGCTTCGGCGCTGACCGTCACGGTTTCGGTTTGGGCGCCGGCTGTCAGCCGGATGTCAGAAATGTTGATTTTGTCGGCCGGGTGCACTTCAATTCCGATGCGTTCCCAAGCTTGAAACCCGGTGTACTCCACCCTCAGCTTGTAGGCTTTCGCCTGCACGGCAGAGAACGTGAAGTATCCTTCGGGATTGCTGACGGTTCGCCTCGTGTCACCCGACTTCTCGTCAATCAGCATCACCTGGGCTCCCGGCACAACCGCTTCCGACTGGTCCATCACCGTGCCGGTAATCGTTGCCGTCGCCCCTTGCCCTCGGACTTCGGATACGACTCCCCCAAAGATCATTGTCAGGATCGCCAGCCACAACGCAGTGCCGGTGACGACCCCTCTTCGACAGTGGTAAAGACTCTCTCTCATCATCATGGACGTCCCCTCTCAATTGACTTTCCAAACAAAACACCCATGCCCGACTACATCCCTGTGGAATGTTTCAGCACTTCTCTGAGTGGCAGATAACTCAAGAACAGCTTGTCACGGTAATGTCACCACTGCAATTTCTGCGCCAATTCTTCGAGTGAGCATCGCGTCTCTTCTAACAGCCTGATGCAGAACCCGTTGCTGCGTCACCAAGTCCGACCTGGTGCCATTCGCTGCTCAAAAGGACGGGCCGATCCAAATTTCTGCATACGAGATTCTGTAGTCCAGACTTTGAAAGCCACTTCAGCTCTTGCAGGGAGGCGGGATCCAGCCACATAAGAAGAAGTCTGGCATCTCGCCGCCGGAGGTCTGCCTTGATTGAAGGCCTGCAGCATATGCAAATGAGAAAAGAGTTTGGAAGTCAATCGATGTATAATACGGTTACATCGTGAGTAATCAACCACTTGTCCGAACTTGTTACAACCTGACGTAACGTGCTAATCGAGAAACAGATTCCGGAAACGGGGAAGCGCGAGCTGCTCGCAAAGGTGCTTGGCAGCCGAACGTTCCAGGGATCGGAAAGTCTGAAGTCGTTTCTGCGCTACGTGGTTGAACGGACCATTGAGGATCCGGACCTTCAGTTGAAAGAGTTCACCATTGCGACCGAGGTGTTCGGACGGGGAACCGAGTTCGATCCCCGCGTGGATTCAGTGGTCAGGGTTCAAGCCGGTCGCCTCCGGTCGAAGCTTCAGGAGTACTACGCTTCTGAGGGAAAGCGCGACCCGCTGGTCATTGACCTTCCTAAAGGCCACTATTCAGCAACCTTCAGAACCTCCGAAGCCCTGGAGGGTTCGGAGGCTTCTGAGGCGGTAGGCGAATCCCCACTCGAAAGACCATCCGACAGCGCCGAAGGTCTTCAATCCGAAAGAAAAGCAGGGTCCAAAGTCCTGCTCATGCAGGTGGGCATGTTGCTCCTGCTGGCAGCATGTGTAGGGCTGCTCACCATGTGGTATCTGGCGCGGAGGGATGCTGGCCAACTGCGGGGGGCTTTGCGCGACGCGGCTTCTCCAGGCTTAGCACCAGAGTATCAGTGGTTTTGGAGGGGATTCGTGTCTTCGCAGTCCCCTGTGCTGATCGTGTTTAGTAACACGCGATTCCAGGGAACGGCTGAAACGGGAATGCGGCTGCTTCAGCCCCTGTCAGCAGCCGGGGCGAATCGTGAAGCCGCGGCCCTTGTCATTACCGAGCACTACACCGGAATCGGAGAAGTTATGGCGGTCTCCAGTCTTTCGCGTCTGCTGTCCGAAATCGGTCACCCATTTCGGGTGAAACGGAGCCTGCTGCTCAACTGGGACGACATGAAGGCCGAGAACTTCATTTTCGTCGGTTCTCCCGCGGAGAATCTCCTGCTCCGCGACCTTCCACAAAAGCAGGATTTCGTCTTCGGGATGGTTCCCGGCGGGAGTTCGCCAGAGCACTTCGGTATCCTTAACTCGAGCCCTCGTCCGGATGAGCTCCCCGCCTACCGCGCCACGCAGGAGGGCCCCTCCCGCAGCGAGATCTCCGAAGATTTTGCTGTGGTTAGCCTCCTTCAAGGTCTGCAGCCGAACCGAAGGTTGATGATTCTGGCCGGCATCACAACCTACGGGACACAGGCGGCGGCCGAATTCGTCACTTCACCCGCCGGGCTTCGAGAACTCCACTCAAAGCTCAGCCCGGTTACTGGAGCGACTGCCCCCGCTGCGATTCCGCCCCTTCAAGTCCTGTTGCGAGTCAAGGTCAACGGCAGAGTGCCGGTCCAAGTGACCTATGTGACCCACCACATCCTGAACTAGCATTCACTGGCATTCAAGATGGGGAGCGAGGCTGGGTTCGCTGCAAATCTGGCCCACCCCATAGGCAAGGATCCATTCCGGTCTCCTTAGTCAATTCAGCGTACTGCTTCATCGATACGGCCACGTATTTTAGGTGGCTTTAGCCGCGATTCTTTCGAGCAAAGCGACGAGGTCGCGTCGAATAAGCTTCGACCGTTGGTGTGGTTTGCCTTGGATTGAAATGCGGAAATCCAAGAGTCCCGCCTTCGTCGATGGTTGACCACTATTCTGCAGGTACAACGGAAGGCACCGTCTGCGATTGTGGTATCCTTACTTCATCTCTCAGGCAGTAAAGGTGGTTTCATGCATGCCAACACTCCGAAACCTGTCAGTCCTGTGGCTCCTTTTCTTAAGCCTTTGGCTCGCCCACAACGGCCTTCTTTGGGCCGAAGAGGCACTGAAGGCACTGTTTGTTGAAATTCCCCCGACACAGAGTGGCATTCACTGGGTTCATGAGAATGCTCGGTCCGAAAAGCGTTATCTGCCCGAAACGCTCGGCCCTGGTTGTGCTTTCTTTGATTTCGACAGTGATGGATGGATGGACATCTATCTGGTCAACTACGGACCGTGCGACTTCTTTCAACCCTCCAAACCGATTCGCAGCGCCCTCTATCGCAACAAAGGCGACGGTAGCTTCGAGGATGTGACCATTAAAGCCGGCGTGGCTGGAAACGTATTCGGCATGGGCGCGGTGGTGGGAGACTACGACAACGATGGCTGGCCGGATTTGTTGGTGACAGCCTATGACTCTCATCCTTTGTTGTACCGCAACAATGGAGACGGGACGTTCTCCGATGTCAGTTCCAAGGCCGGCGTGGTGACTGGTAACTGGACAACCAGCGGAGCCTGGTTCGACTACGACAACGACGGTCATCTGGACCTTTTTCTTTGTAGCTTTGTGCAGTACGGCCTCAAGCACCATATTTTCTGCGGCGACAACAAGATGGGGCGAGCCTACTATTGCATTCCGCGTGTCTTTAATCCGACCCCCAGCTACCTGTTTCACAATAACGGGGATGGCACCTTCACTGACGTGAGCAAGGCCAGCAATATCGCTGAGTCCCTGGGTAAAGCTTTGGGGGTTGTGGTTACCGACATCAACAATGATGGACTCATGGATTTGTTTGTGGCCAACGATACCGTACAGAACTTCTTGTTCGTGAATCGGGGCCAAGGAAAATTCGAAGAAACCGGACTCATGTCCGAAGTCGCCTACAGCGAAGACGGCCGCCCGCGTTCCGGCATGGGGGTTGACTCGGCTGACTTCAACAACGACGGATTTCCCGATCTGTTTGTGGCCAATGTGGACCAGGAGAAGTTCTCGATCTACCAGAACAACAAGGATGAGACGTTCCGAGACCAAGCGATGGTTACCGGCATTGGGCAGGCGACGCTGCTCTTGAGCGGATGGGGGCTCAAGTTTTTCGACTACGACATTGACGGCTTTCTGGACCTGTTTCTAGCCAACGGTCATCCAGACGACATGGTTGAGATCAATATGACCAAAGTCACCTACGAAATGCCTCTCCTGCTTTTTCGCCAGGATGCCCAGGGCTTCCACAATCTTTCCGATGAAGCCGG
This sequence comes from Acidobacteriota bacterium, assembly GCA_040753175.1. GTDB lineage: Bacteria > Acidobacteriota > Terriglobia > Versatilivoradales > Versatilivoraceae > JBFMEW01. The sequence goes on from JBFMEW010000015.1 coordinate 21,723, forward strand.
GCCTGCGTTTCGTCGCAAATTCCCGGCCCGTGGGATGGCGGTGGGGGACTACGATAACGACGGACGACTCGATGTTCTGGTAGCCAACAATGGTGAGCCGCCGTTGCTGCTGCACAACAACACCCGAAACGGGCATCACTGGGTTGGAGTCCGTCTCGTGGGCTCCACCTGCAATCGCGATGCGATCGGGGCCCGTTTGACGTGGTCGGCAGAAGGTGAGAAGAAGACGAGATTCAAAGCTTCGGGCGGCAGTTATCTTTCTTCCCACGACCCGCGGGAAATTCTCGGCTTGGGAAAAGCCCAAAAACTGGATTCGCTGGAAATCAAATGGCCGGCGCCGAGCGGCAAAGTCGAACGTTTCACTGAAGTGCCAACCGATCGCTATTTCGTCATCACCGAAGGAAAAGGGATTCAGTGACTGGCGAAGCGATTCGGATCTTTGCAACCGGCGGGGTGACAGAGAGTGGCCCGATAGCTCGTTCCGGCGCCACCTGTTGAAGCGCTTCTCAATTGACTTTCTTGATTTGGGTCCAGCGTTTCGAGGAGAAAGCGCGGATCTTGTTGCCCTCCTCAACTTGAATCCAACAGGCGGCGTCCCTCCGCGAGTCGACCAGTCTTATTCCCTCTCCAGGTCCCAAGACGCTAACGGCGGTTGCCAATGGGTCTGAGTCGGCTCCCCGCTCAGCTACAACCGTGACACTGCTCCTCCCAGGAACGGCCATCCCGGTCCGTGGATCCACGATGTGGGAATAGCGTTGGCCTTGGATCTCGAGATACTGCTCCGCGTCGCCCGAAGTCGAGACCGCGGCATTGTGCAGCTCCAGAAAGACCTTGGGGCCTCTCTCCGGAGTTTCCAGCGGCGCGATTCCGATCTTCCAACCTGATTTCCCGGGTGGAGGTGCTCCAACCACGATGTCGCCCCCGGCCGCCACCAATGCCCGGTCCATCCCGTGCATGTGAAGCGTGCGCAAGGCCTCGTCCGCGGCGTAACCTTTGGCGATTCCGCCCAAATCGAGTTGCATCCCCTGCTTGCTTAAGGTCACTCGCCTGTGCCCGGTGTCAAGAACGAGATCGGAATAACCCACTAGGTTGAGAGCCCGTTGAAGCCGGATGGGGTCAGGCAGCGCCCGTTGGCGGCGTGCCCTGCGCCAGAGCTGCACGACCGGCCCTGCGGTCACGTCAAACGCACCATCACTCAGGACAGCCAGCTCCTGCGAAAGACGCAGGACGTGGAACAGATCCTCACTCACGTCCATAGCAGGCCCACCAGCCTGAGCGCAGAGTTGCCTCAATTCGCTGTTCGGTGCGTAATCGCTCATGGTATCATTCAGCTTTGCAATTCGATGGAAGGCGGCCGCCGTAGCCCTCTCGGCAGATTCCTCTTGGGCTGCGTAGCAAACGATCCGGAACTGAGTTCCCATCTGAGATTGGACGTACTCAAAACGCGCAAGAGAGGGATGCTTGGTTTGGGGGGAATAGCGTTCCGCTGAAACCCACCCCAAAATCGTCAGGGTTGCGAGAGCTATCGCCTTTCTCATCGGGCTGGACCGCCTCCTGCCGGAACCGAATCGGGACCTACCATCGAAGAACTTTACCGGAAAAGGAGATGAGTTTGTGAAGCGATTGGGTTGGATGGGTAGGGCAAGCTTCGTTTTTCTGTCGGTGGCCGCAGGGATGGGTGCGAGTTGGTTTGATCCGGCAAGCACTCTCACCGGATCTGCGAAATCTTCGTCCGCGTTGGACCGCTACACCGAGACAATTCCTGGGACGAATGTCTCCTTTGAGATGATCCCGATTCCCGGCGGTACATTCATGATGGGGAGTCCTGCTTCCGAAGCGAAGCGGTCTGATGACGAGGGGCCGCAGCATCCAGTCCAGGTCCTGCCCTTCTGGATGGCTAAAACCGAGGTGACGTGGGATGAGTATGACTTGTTCGCATTCAGCCTGGACTTGCGGAGAAAGAAGCGAGCCGGTATCGACCTCGACAAACAACCCGATAGCGAAAAGGCTGCCGACGCAGTCACGCGACCTACCCCGCCTTACGCCGACGAGACTTTCGGATTGGGTCGGGAGGGGCAGCCTGTCATCTGCATCACCTGGCATGCGGCCATGGAATATTGTCGCTGGCTTTCAGCCAAAACTGGAAAGACTTACCGGTTGCCTACGGAAGCCGAGTGGGAGTATGCGTGTCGAGCGGGAACGACCACCGCATACTCATTTGGGGAGGCTGCCGATCAGCTCCGAGATTATGCCTGGTATGTGGACAACTCAGACGGTAAGCCCCAGAAAGTCGGTCTCAAAAAACCCAATGCCTGGGGCCTGCACGACATGCATGGTAACGTCGCGGAGTGGTGCTTGGACATCTACGGTGGGTCGTTCTACGGCACCTCTAGCAAAGATGTTCCGGCCCTCTTCCCCCTGTTCATGCCTGACGAAAGAAAATATCCGCACGTTGCTCGTGGCGGCTCCTGGGATGACGAAGCCAGTTTGCTGCGGAGCGCGTCCCGACGAGCTTCCGACAAAGACTGGAGTATGTTGGACCCCCAGCAACCCCAAAGCATCTGGTGGCACACGAATGCCACGTTTATCGGCTTTCGCGTCGTCCGCCCGCTGGAAGAGCATGAAAGTCTGAAGGAGCTTCGCTCAAAGATCACCAAGAATTGAATGATCAATTGAACTCAAACAGGGAGGATAGAATGAACACTCCAAATCTGAAGGACTCAACCGGTAGGACTCGCCGCAAGTTTCTTAAAGCCTCGACCGCAGCGGCTGTAGGGGTCTCGGTGGCTTCGCGGTTGGGTCGGATTCCGTTCGTCCACGCCGCTGGCAGTGATGAGATTCGGGTCGGACTCATTGGTTGCGGTGGGAGAGGGACTGGAGCCGCCAATCAGGCCTTGTCCGCGGCGCCCAACGTGAAACTGGTGGCGGTGGGTGATGCTTTCAAGGACAGGGTGGAAGACGGCCTCGAGAAACTGAAGACGATGCACGCCGATAAGGTAGAGGTTCCGACCGAGCGCCGGTTTGTCGGCTTCGACGCCTACAAGCGGGTCATTGCTGCCGACGTCAATTACGTCATCCTGGCCACGCCCCCCGGATTTCGGCCGGAACACCTTCGTGCTGCGATAGCCGCCGGCAAGAACATTTTTACCGAAAAGCCTGTGGCGGTGGATGGTCCGGGTGTACGGCTGTGCCTCAAACTCTACGAAGAGGCCAAGAGCAAGGGAATCGCGATCGCGGCTGGAACGCAACGAAGGCACCAGGCAGGGTACATCGAGACGCTTAAGCAGATTCAAGACGGTGCCATCGGTGAGATCGTGTCCGCTCGCTGTTACTGGAACCAAGGAGGCCTTTGGAAGAAAGACCGCCAGCCCGGCTGGTCCGACATGGAGTGGCAACTGCGCAATTGGTTGTATTTCACCTATCTCTCCGGTGATCACATCGTGGAGCAGCACGTGCATAACCTGGACGTCGTCAATTGGGCTCTCAATCAGCATCCCCTGAAGGCCATGGGAATGGGCGGGCGGCAGGTGCGGATTGGGCCGGAGTATGGACACATCTTCGATCACTTTGCCATCGACTATGAGTACCCGGACGAGGTGCACGTTCTGAGTATGGCCCGTCAGATCCCAGGTTGCGCCAACAGCGTGTCAGAAGCTTTGGTGGGAACCAAAGGCAAGTGCCAGGTCAATCAGTACCGAATCACCGGAGCGAAGAACTGGAAATACGATCAGAAGGAGATCGATGCGTATCTGCAGGAACACATTGATCTCATTGAGAGCATTCGCGGCGGCAACCCGATCAACGAACTGAAGAACGTGGCTGAGAGCACGCTGACCGCCATCATGGGAAGGATGTCGGCTTACACGGGAAAGGTGGTGACTTGGGAACAAGCTCTCAACTCTCAAGAGGAGTTGATGCCCACGGAGCTTTCGTGGGGGCCGATCCCGGTGCCGCCGGTGGCCGTACCTGGACAAACAGAGCTGGTTTAGCCCATCTCAACGCGGGGCAGACTTGAAGTCGGGCCGGCTCGTGGCAAGCCATCACGCCGGCCCGGGCTGCAGGCGAGGTCTATCAAGCATCGTCAAGAGTTGCTTGGACGCTACCCTCTCTTGTTATTTCGTGTGCTTCCTCAAAAACGCGATCGTCCGCGGCCAGGCTTGCTGAGAGGCTCTTCGGTTGGCACCCTCTCGCCCCCCTTGGGCGCGAAGGAAGCCGTGTCCGGCTCCTTCATAGATGTCGACATCATAGACCTTTCCCAGCTTCTTCATTTCTGCTTGTGCCGGCTCAACGGTGGCGTTAACACGGGCGTCGTCCGATCCGTAGAGACCCAATACTGGAGCTTTGACTGACGCGAGCTTTGCCACGTCGGGCGAAGTCCCGTAGTAGACCACGGCGGCATTCAACTCAGGCTGGATCGTGGCGTAATTGAAACTGGCTGCGCCCCCCCAACAGAACCCGACGGTGGCACTCCTTCCGTTCGCGGCCGGAAGTCTCACGGCGTAATCCCTCACCGCGTGCAACCGGGAGACGACTTCCTCAGCGGTCAGTCCACGGACCAGCTTCACCACATCATCCCGACTCGACACGGAATCCGTTCCGCCCCCTCCAGGTCCCTTGCCGGATACGAGATCGGGCGCCACAGCGATGAAGCCGTCTGCGGCCAGCTGGTCGGCTACCGCGCGGATCCAGTCCGACAGGCCGAAGATCTCCATGATCACCAGGACAACGGGAGCCTTGTCCTTTCGCTCCGGATAAACCACCCAAGTACGAACAGGCGATGCACTGCTAGGAACGTCTACGTCAACGTACTCTCCGTGGCGGGGCGACTTCTCCAGAGTTGCTTTGGCCTCTTCGTCGGAGGGTGGCAGCTTGTCTTGCACCGCGGTCAACGCTAATGAAATGACTTGAGAGTATAAGGGCACATGCCGGCTGCCGGGAACATTCTCGGCATGAGCTGCACGAGCTAAGTTGGAGAAGACGAGGCAAAGAAAGAGACTATTCAAAAAGAGACAACGCATCGAATCCTCCTTTTTGGCATTGGTAGGCATTGAGTTCGTCAATCGACATGAAGGTGGAGAGAAACGGGCGAGTTGACTCACCGCGCAAGCGACGTATGTCAACGCCGGATGCGACGGTTGTCAGTCAAGGAATTTTCAACGCCCGGTTAGACTCACCTAACTCTCCACCGCGGATAGGTGCTCTTTCATCCTGGCTACGAAATCAGGGAAAGCAACCTCAGGACCGACCATCTCGAAGTGCCATCTCTTTTCCCATTCAAGGCTGAAATAGCCCTGATAGCCACCCCTCTTCAGCACGGCAACGATCTCCCGCAGCGGAATGGTTCCCTTTCCAGTGAGGACCTAGCGTACTCCGTCCTTTGAAGGCGTCGAGTTCTTGAGATGAACGTGGCGAATGTAGCGCTTCAGTTGCCCATAGGTGAAAGTGGGGGTTTCCTTGCCACGTGTGAGTCCTCCACAGCGAATCGATCTCTTTGCCGCCCGCCCAAGCTTCTTTGAGAGGTGTCTACAAGTGGACGAAATCAGGAGTTTCACCGATGTTACCTACCGGCTCGAGGTGCTGCCGTCCGTCCGTGAGTACGTTTGGAGACGGGGTTCCGGCCGGAAAAGGCCGGGAGGTGATGGTAGGCTATTGCCGCCCGACCATCGTTCAACGCTGAACCCATTGCTAGCGTAATAATCAACTATAGGGACAAATATTGGTAAGAGCTCGAGTGATTATTCGTTGAGCGTCATCATGATCCGTGATGCTCTGTTCGCACCCAAGTAATGCGCCCCTTGTGAAGGCGAACTCTAAGCGCCAGCCATGAACGCCAGAAAATAAATACCGGTCCCAGCAGGATTGCAATATATGCCTTTAGGGGCGCACCTTCCCATATCAGCCCAAGAACGGGGTATAAAATTAACAAGCCCGCAAGTACTCCCCAACACAAAAGAACAAATGGAAGAAAAACAGGTTGGACTAGATTCACAATAACTTGCATAAGAAGTAAGAATATACTTATGAGCGCAAGTGTCGAGTATGATGGAACAAGAGCCTGCAACCACCCATCTAAAAGCAGGCCGTCCCTCTTTTTCAAAAAGGTTAAGAATAGTTGAGTTTTCAACTGTTGGTTTGCTTCTTGCACGCCACGCAACCAGCGAGCTCGCTGAGATTGGGCCTGTCTCCAACTAAGCGCAGCTTCTCCAAAGCCAATGGCATAAGGCTCATATGCAATCCGTACACCAACTAGCAACAGACGTTGACGAAGCAGGTAATCCTCAGTGAGTCCCTCCCCCCAGCCTAGTTTTCTTAGAATCTCCGCACGGAAGCATATTGAATCACCCATATGTTTTGCAGACCAACCCAAGTTTGAGCGGCCTAGATTTTGGAAACGATTATCAATGATAAACATTGCCCATGTCAGGGCCGGGAGCCAACCTGTGTTTGGATTACTGACGGCATGTCTTCCTTGAATTACTAGTTCATCTTGGGAAAGCCGCACATCCATAATCAACAGGAAATCCGCATCTACTTTTGTATCTGCATCGAAAATCACAACAGCGTCATAGTCCTCGCCCGTTGAAAAAATTTGATTAAAGGCCCACGACAACGCTGCCCCTTTTCCACTACGTTCCCCATCGTTTCGCTCTAAGACCGTCGCACCGGCTCTTCGAGCTTCTCGAGCAGTTTGATCGCTACAAAAATCAGCCACAACAAAGATATCGTATAACAGGCGGGGATAGTTCTGATTCAACAGGGTTGACACAGTAACATTAATAACATTCTCCTCATTATGGGCAGGTATCACAATCGCAAATCTATTCCGTGGCTCTCGTCCTTCAATCTCTGGCTTCTGCGAAGATCTTGCTGCAAGCGCAAGCACAAACCAATAGACAGATGGAAGGAGCACGCAAATAAACAAGAAGAGAGAAATCAAGTTCATTTATTGGCCCCCGGTAAAATGCGATTGCTGCAGGCCAAAGCTCCACTCTCTGACCCTGTCCTTGTCGAGAATGGTTTGCCAGTCCCAATCAGGGCAACCCAAAGTGGAGAAGCAAAGACGCTGATCAGGACCGTTCGAGAAAGCCAGTGAGTGGGTTGTAACGACTGCCGGCAGAGATAAGAGAAAGCTTCTTCGCGACCATGCGCTCACAGCAGGGCTCCTGATTTCGGGTGCACGGTTGTCTTGAAAGGGAATCACGGCGGGGCGTGCCCGTCGTTCATTCCAGAGAAACCAGGCGAACTCGCTCGTCATACAGGGCACCCCCGTCACCAATGTCCGTGGTGCGGGCTTTCAACAGTGAGTTGGCGCAGTGCCCTTTGTGGAAGTGTCCACCTTTCGGAATCAGCACGACGTCCCTGCGCTGTCTGTCGTCATATTGCAGTCGCACGATCATCGAACCCTGTCTGGACTCCAGTCGGCATAACCTTCCATTCCCGATCTCTCCGGCCGCCTCCGGGTGAACCGAGGCTAAGGGTGTCTCCCTCTGCGGTACGGCCCATTGCGAGGATTGGGATTTCTCGGTCGAGAGCGACATGAGCATTAAGGGGAAGTCTTCTGGAGTGGGCTCAGAGGCCGGTGCTTCGGTCACCAGATTGACTCGTCCCGTGGGCGTTTTGAACTGGTGGTCCTCGAATAGAATCTTGGGCGGAATGGGATTTCGCAGCGGAGCCTGCTCCAGCTGCTCCAGTGTAATTCCATGCGGAGACAACTTCGGTTGCATGAGACGGCGTTTCCAGTCCCGAGCACTGCCCGCCATCAAGTCGGCAAGCCCCAATCGAGCAGCAAGCTCCTGGACAATCTCCAAATCGCTCTTGACGCCGTCAGGCGGGCTCACGACGGGCTGAGCCACGCCGATCCAGTGATGCCCATAGGAGCCCAACAGGTCGTCAGCTTCCAGCAGAGTGGTGGTTGGCAGGACCAGGTGGGCCAGCTGAGCCGTGTCGGTCAGGAACGAATCCACTACGACGACGAACTCGGTCTTCTGTAGCGCGCGGTAGGTTGTGTTGGATTCAGGAAGCATCGCCACAGGATTGCCGGCCGTGACCCACACGGCTCGGATGGGAGGATCAGTCATGCGCAGCACCTCCGGGCCGAAGAGGGGTTCGCAAATCGTTCGGGGTGCTGCCAGCGGGCCTTTGATGAAGGATAGATCGAATGCCCCGCGCCGCTTGAAGTAGAATGAAACACCTCCTCCCGCGATACCGATGTTGCCGGACACGGCGGACAAGGCGTCCAGAGCCCGAGTAGCTGTGCCGCCGTTGACTCGTCGGCCCATGCCCCAACCCACCAGGATGGCGGTCGGCTTTCCAGGTCCTAATCGCTCGGCCAGATCCTGTGCGGCTTCGACGGAGATGTCAGCCTGTCTGCACCATTCCGCTACCGAGTAGCGTTCGGCCAGGCGCTGGAACGCTTCGTAATGATCGCAGTAATCCCGCGCCTGCGAGTCCGCCCAGTCATTCTCGAACAGAATTCGAGCGACTGCCATCGCCAATGAGAAATCGGATGCCGGTCGTGGCTGAATAAATCGATCGCAGAGCCTGGTTGTCTTGTGGTGCACCGGATCGATCAAAACCAGTTGAGCTCCCCTCGATTTGGCGTCCCTGAGAATTGGGACCAGGTGGGGACTCGAGGTGAAGACGTTCTTGCCCCACAGAAGAATATTCCGGGAGTTGAGAAGATCGAAAATATCGTGGCTGTCTTCCTCACCGAAATCCAACTCCTGTGCGGCGTCGCCCGCTCCGGAACAAATGTCTCCACGCTTTACAGTAACGGGTCCGAATTGCTCGAAGAAGTAGTCGCAAAGGTGTTTGAGCAATCCCAGAGAACCCCCGCTGCGATAGTGGAAGATCGCCGCGGGGCCGGACTCTTTCTTGATGGTGCTGAGCTTTTCGGCGGCAAGATCAAGCGCTTCCCCCCAGCTGATCGGTTGAAACTGGCCGGTGCGCCGCAGCAAGGGCGAGGTCAGCCGCTCCGGGGAGTACTGAGTGGAGAGGAACAGACTGGTGCGGTAGCACAAGAAACCACGCGTGACCGGGTGATCCTGAGAACCGCGAATGCCAGTGACCCGTTCTCCCTGCACGGTTGCCACAATTTCGCAAGCGTCAGGACAGTCGCGATTACAGATTGTGCGCCGGGTGTGCAGCATGCCTCAGTATAGCACTGGCAGGCTCACAGGGAATCCCTGGATTAGCTCAGTGATTCCCACAGCTCTGGCCGGCCAAAGCCTCGCAAAAAGCCGACCCCTGGGGGGCAGAGACGGGATAAGATGTTTCCATGCAGTCGATGCAAGCGATGATTCTGGAGCAGTCTGGACGGCCATTACACCTCCGGAATGTTGCGCGGCCCATTCCTGGTCCTGGCGAAGTCCTAATCCGAGTATTAGCCTGCGGTGTTTGTCACACCGACCTGCACATTATCGCGGGCGAGCTTGCGGCGTCCAAACTGCCCTTGATCTTGGGCCACCAGATTATAGGAGAAATCGCCGAAAGAAGCGCTGGAGCGATGAGGTTCCAGGTTGGGAATCGGGTGGGCGTCCCCTGGTTGGGTAAGACCTGCCAGGTTTGCGCCTACTGTCAGAAAGGCCAGGAGAACCTTTGCGACGCTCCATTGTTTACCGGCTACACGCGAGACGGTGGCTTTGCCGAGTACGCTGTCGCCAACGAAGCGTTCTGCTTTGCCGTTCCCAACCGGTATGAGCCTGCCGAGGCCGCTCCCCTCCTGTGCGCGGGCTTGATCGGCTATCGGAGTTACCGCCTGGCAGGGGCAGGGGTGGAGCGGCTGGGCATCTATGGATTTGGAGCCGCGGCTCACATCCTGGCGCAGATTGCCGTCTACCAGGGCAAAAAGGTCTACGCCTTCACGCGGCCCGGTGATCGAACGGCCCAAGAGTTTGCCCTTCAGCTTGGTGCGTTTTGGGCAGGGGATTCCACAGAATCTCCGCCCGAGACGCTGGACGCAGCTCTTATCTTTGCTCCCGTGGGATTCCTAGTTCCTGCTGCTCTGAGGGCCGTCAGGAAGGGAGGAACCGTGGTTTGCGGCGGAATTCACATGAGCGACATTCCCTCTTTCCCCTATCGCATCCTTTGGGAGGAACGATGCCTTCGCTCTGTAGCCAACCTGACTCGCCAGGACGGTGACGAACTCCTAGCCTTGGCACCACAGATCCCTCTCAAGACCAGCGTGACTCCTTTTCCGCTGTCCCGGGCCAACGAAGCCATTGAGCAGCTTAAGCGTGGTCAGATCGAGGGTGCAGCAGTAGTGGTCATCGACCGGAACGCCTGAGCCGTGTGGGATCCTTCAGGCGGGCGCTGATGATTCGCTGGATTCGATGGCGAGAACAGATTCAGTGCTGGCACGACGGTGCCGAGGCATAAGCCATCGGTGCTGTTTTGATGCTTCAAACCCCTCGAGGATCTCTAAACGACCTCTTCTCTTCGTTTCTCGGTTGAACTAAGCGAGCACCGAAGAGAACTAACCGAGGTTTCCCTTCTTCAATTCAGCTGCGAGGTAGTCTGTCGCCCGCCAGGCGAGAGCCAGAATGGTGAGGGTTGGGTTCTTTTCAGAAGCGGAGGGGAAAGCGCTCCCGTCCACCACGAACAGGTTTGGAACGTCATGCATCTGGCAGAATCCGTTCAGAGCCGAGCGTTTGGAATCCGCACCCATCCGGCAGGTGCCATGCTCGTGGATGGCGCTGCCCGCCACATCGACCTGACCCCGTCTGTAATGGATCAGTTCGGCTTTGGCAGCGTGCATGATCTCTTCTGCACAAACGTACATCTCCTCGATCATCTTACGTTCGTTTTCGCCGATGGAATAGACGATGCGCGGAAGCGGAACACCGTAGGAGTCCAGCGGAGTCCCTTCTACGCTGACGTGATTCTCGGCCCGTGGGAGCACCTCGCCATAGGGGTGCATCGCGATCCAGGCCGGGTAACGCCGCTTGATTTCCTTTTTGAAGCTGGCTCCGAACCCGGGCAGATCTTTGGCAAAGTGGCTGGCTCCATCCTGGCAGCCAATTCCCCAGAATTGAGCGCCGAAACCCCGGAGGTAATTCCGCCTGGGGCCGCGGTGGTTAAAGCGAGGCATATAGATGTGCTCACCGCCGATACCATCGTCGTTTGTCGCAGGCCTTCCGTAGAGTTCGGGCAGAAAGCCATAAACGTGAAAGCGCACCTGCTCGCAAAGGTATTTGCCGATCACGCCGGAGCTATTACCGATTCCCTCAGGATAGATTCGGGACTTGGAATTGAGAAGGATGCGCGTGGAATCGATGCAGGAAGCACCGAGGACAATGGCTCGGGCTGAAACCCGTTCTTCGTTGCGAGTGTGCCGATTGAAGTATTGAACCTCGTGGGCCCAGCCACGGTGGTCAGGAAGAATCCGCGCCACTACCGCATTGGTCTTCAACGTCAGCCTCCCGCTGTTCAGCGCTGCGGGAATCAGGTGATCTGCTGAATTGAAGAAGGAGGCGGTGTCACATCCTCGCCCACAGGCTCCGCAGTAATGACAAGCTGGAAAGCCGTTGTGCTCCCGAGTCAGCACCGCCCGTCGGATGGGCACGATTTGAATACCCGCTTTGGCGGCGGCCTTTTTCAGTAATACCTCTCCGCAGCGCGGATTGGGCGGGGGCAAATGGTACTGACTTCCCGGGAGACAGTCCAAATCCTCACTTCCACCACACACTCCAATCAGCTGGTCCACCCGGTCGTAATATGGAGCCAGATCGCGATAGCTCAAGGGCCAGGGGATTTCCCACCCGTCGCGCTCGGCGGCTTTGAAGCCCAGATCGGAATAGCGAAGTGCCACCCGACCCCAGACGTTGGTTTTTCCGCCAACGCCCCAGACGCGGACCAGGTCGAAGGGATGTTCGGAAGGGGTGAAGTAGGGTTGTTCCTGCCTGCTGAGGTAGAACTGTGGCGGGTGTTCTCCGCGAAGTTTGCGGTCGCGCCACTCGGGGGGTGATACGTGGGTCCAGAAATCTCGGCGGTCGAAACGACTCCCCGCGTCCAGCATCAGAACGCGAACGCCTTGACGGGTGAGGTTCCAGGCCGCCATGCCACCTGATGCGCCCGACCCAATGACCACTACATCATGGGAAGGATCTCTGGAGCCCGAAACGAACATGCGCTTCCCTTTAGGTTGCCAACGGAACAGACGGGAGCGTAGCGCGTTGAACGGGCGGGATCAAGTTCATTGAACGTGCCAGTCAGGCTGGAGGAGCGAAAACGATCGAACGGTTCCACCCACGCCAGAGTCAGACAGTCTCTGCAGGAGAGGATGGCGCCGTCAGTCCTGGGCTCGATGTTTAGACTCAACCATGACCAAACCCGAACCGACGGCCTCAGGCAACTTGACCAGACCGCCCAGGTCGAATCCGTCACGGATCTTCCCTTGAACACCAACGCGGGCGCCCTTTCTAGGCACTCCTTTTTCAGAGACGATCCAGAGTTTTCCAGTTCCATCGTCCACCTGATAAGCTCCCCGACCCAGTACAGAGTAGCTCTGAACCACGTTCCCTTTGATGCCCACCTCACGATTCGCGTACCTCTGGGGATCTGCCAGGATTTGATTGATGGACTTCTGTTCGCAGCCAAGGAGAAACAAAGTCATGGCCACGAGAACGATTCCCGCCGCCAGCTTGACTCTTTTGATTTCTTTCATTTGACGCTCCTCGATCCCGCGTATTGCGGCGCCGGAAACTCCCCCTCCCCGAACACTCAGTACAGATGTCTTCCGGAGCCAAGATGTTGTCTGGGATCGCGTGTTGGCCCGGCCGTCGTCGGAATGGCCGGGGTAAGGAAGCGGTCACCGATTTCCTGGATTCGTCGGTGGGAGCTTGCGAGGAAGGCTCGACCCTGTTGGGAATTGCTGCCGGTCAGGTGACGACAAGGCGCCTCAAGCGACGACGAAGCCTCGCAGAATCTCGTCCAGTTGTTCGGAGCTGAGGGGGCCCTTATCGGCCAGGCGCTTTATCTCAAGCGTGATTTCACGAAGTTGAGCGTCGCCGAAATGGATGCCGAGCTCCCTGGCTCGGTTTTGAATGGCATTTTTGCCGGTGAGACGATGGCCGATGGCCATGGTGCGCTGCAATCCGAAATCCTGTGGATCAATGATCTCGTAGGCGCCGGGGTTGAGCATCACGGCCTTGAGGTGCATGCCGGCCTTGTGCGTAAAGCTGGTCTCCCCGGTGATGTAGTTGTTGAATGGAATCTGAATGCCCACCATGTCGGCGACCATCTTGTCGAGGTCATAGAGCATTTCCAGCTTGTACTTCTTAACCAAGTCCCGATTGTAAGAGTAGAGTCGTGCGATCAGGCCACCCAGCGGTGTGATCCCATTGCGTTCGCCGATGCCCAGGATGCTGGTATCGATGTGGGTGGCGCCGGCTTCGAGAGCCGTGAAGCTATTGGCTACCGCACAACCACTGTCGTTGTGGCCGTGAAATTCGATCCCGGCTCGGACATGGTTACGCAGCTCCGAGACCAGGGCGAAGAGCTGGCGAGGGGTAGCCACGCCTACCGTATCCGCCAATCCGACGCGGTCAACACCGAGCTGGTCGACTGCCTCGTACACCCGAAGTAAATCCTGTTCCTCACTCCGAAAAGTATCCTCGCTGGAGAAGCGCACCTCGCACCCGGCGTCCTGGATGAACCTGATCACATCACGGGCGCTTTCGATGATTTGATCGATGTTCTTACCGTGACTGAATTGCCGCAGATAAGAAGACGTTCCGAAGAGGATATCGACTCCGGCAACACCTGTCTCAACGGCCTTCTTGGCGTCTTCCATGTGGCATCGGGTGTGAGTCAGGATTTTGGTCTTGAGTCCCAGACCAGCAATAATCTTGCAGTCCTCAAACGACTGCGGCGAGGCCATAGGAGAGGTGAGTTCGATGTATTCCACCCCGAATTCGTCCAAGGCCTGTGCGACCCGAATCTTTTGATCGGTGCTGAAGTGGGCTTTAGCAAACTGCTCGCCTTCACGGAGAGTGGAATCGATAATGTGGAATTCTTTAATCGACATTTTTTGATCCTTAGCCCAGCCGGGCAACCTTCAATAGACGCAGCGCAAAAAAAAATCGGCAAGAGCACGCTCTTACCGATCCAGGAAAAAAAGAGAGATGAGACTCTTTGGACCGTCAGATAGCGCTCCACCCCAGCAAATAGCCAGGGTGACAGTTGCCGGCATGTTCTCCCGGCACCCAACTTCAGCCATGACCTGACATGGCGAAATTTCGGCGGTTGTCCCTTTTATCCGGGATCTTCAAGCCAGGTTCTCTCCCCCGGACTACTCTTGACGAAACCGCGCCTCTACCTTCCGTCAAAAAACCATCAAATTATAAGCCAAACCTCAAAGAATCCGAAGTCCTTAATTTATCCCTCTTCCACCGGCTCCAACAAGGCCTCGCCACCACAGGGTGCTAATGCCTGGGAGCACCGAGCTTCTGACTGACTTGAATGCGGCTCAGGGCCCTCTGGAGACTGACGGCCGCCCTGTCGAAGTCGATGTCGGGATTTTGCTGGTCACTTAAACGCTTCTCTGCCCTTTGCTGGGCGGCCACAGCTCGATTCAGATCGATGTCTTCCGCTTTCTCCGCGGTCTCAGCCAGAATCGCGACCCTGTCTTCCAAGACCTCGCAGTAACCCCAAGCGACGGCTAGATAGTGACTGGTCTTGTCCCGGCGGTATGAAACCTCGCCGATCTGAAGCTCGGTGATGAGCGGGGCGTGACCGGGCAGAATACCAAGGTAGCCATTTCTTCCGGGTACCTGCACTTCGTCCACTTCTTCACTGAGCACCAAGTGGTCAGGCGTCACGATTTCCAGGTGAAGTTTTTCTGCCATATCGATACCCGCTGCGCGGGTCTAGGCTACTTTCCTCAACTGCTCCGCCTTCTCCATGGCTTCGTCAATATTGCCAACGAGCAAGAAAGCTTGTTCCGGCAGATCGTCATGTTTGCCTTCGATGATTTCCCGGAAACCTCGGATGGTTTCGCTGAGGGGAACGTACTTTCCTTCCACTCCGGTGAACTGGGCTGCAACAAAGAAAGGCTGGGACAGGAAGCGCTGAATCTTGCGCGCCCGAGCCACGGTGAGTTTGTCCTCTTCAGAAAGCTCATCGATCCCCAGGACCGCGATGATGTCTTGCAGGTCTTTGTACTTCTGCAGGATCTGTTTCACAGCCCTGGCCACGCCGTAGTGCTCCTCTCCGATGATTCGGGGGTCCAGAATGCGGGAGGTGGATGCCAGCGGATCCACGGCGGGGTAGATCCCCAACTCTGCAATCTGGCGTGAGAGGTTAGTGGTGGCGTCCAGGTGGGCAAAAGCGGTTGCCGGCGCCGGATCGGTGTAATCGTCGGCCGGAACGTAGATCGCCTGCACGGAAGTGATGGAGCCTTTCTTCGTAGACGTAATGCGCTCCTGCAGTTCTCCCATCTCGGTCGCCAGGTTCGGCTGATAGCCCACCGCGGACGGCATGCGGCCCAGCAACGCAGACACCTCCGATCCAGCTTGCGTAAAGCGAAAGATGTTGTCGATAAACAGCAACACGTCCTGACCTTCCTCGTCTCGGAAGTATTCCGCGACCGTCAAGCCGGTCAGCCCCACGCGCAATCTGGCTCCGGGTGGTTCCGTCATCTGTCCGTAAACCAGGGCCGCCTTGCTGATCACCCCGGATTCTTTCATTTCGATCCACAGGTCGTTACCCTCACGGGTTCGCTCTCCGACCCCTGCAAAAACCGAAAAGCCGCCGTGCTTGGTGGCAATATTGTTGATCAGTTCCATGATGATGACTGTCTTGCCGACGCCGGCACCACCAAAGAGTCCAATCTTGCCACCACGCAAATAAGGTTCCAGCAGGTCGATAACCTTGATGCCCGTTTCGAACATTTCCAGGTTGGTATTCTGCTGCTCGAATGTTGGGGCTGGGCGGTGAATGGGATACTTCTTGGAGGCTTCGACAGGCCCTTGTTCGTCCACCGGCTGGCCGATCACGTTCATGATGCGCCCGAGTGTTTCGCGCCCCACCGGGACAGTGATGGGCGACCCGGTATCGATCGCTTTCATTCCGCGAACCAGTCCGTCCGTGGGTTGCATCGAGACAGCTCGGACCCGCCCCTCTCCGAGATGCTGCTGAACCTCAACGATGATATCGATGGGTCGAGGCACCTCGAAGCCTTCACTGGTCACGCGGACGGCGGTGTAAATGGGGGGGAGCTGCTTCTCGTCAAACGCGAGATCCACCACAGGGCCGATTACCTGGGCAACTTTTCCGATATTCATTAGCCAATCTCCATCTGGATTTGAGGAATTGCCGGCACTACTCCAGTGCGGCCGCCCCGCTTACGATCTCGATAATCTCCTTCGTGATGCCGGCCTGGCGAGCCCGATTCATCGTCAGGGTGAGATGATCGATCATCTCGACGGCGTTGTTGGTGGCGGCATCCATGGCAGTCATGCGAGCCCCATGCTCGGCCGCCGCGGATTCCAGCAAAGCGCGATAGACCTGAACCTCTACATGCTTCGGAATGAGGCGGTCAAACAGCTCCCCGGCGGGCTGCTCGTAAATGTAGTCAATCAGGACCTCGTTGGCCAGCCCCTCAAGCGGCTGAACAGGCAACAGCGGTTCGACTACAATTCGCTGCTGAATAACCGACTTGAACTCGTTGTAAAGGAGATAGACTTCATCCACGCTTTCCGCAGTGAAGTCCTCGATCAGCTGTCCGGCGATTTGTTGGGCGTGCCCATATTCCAATCTCTGGAACAAGTTGACGGTCCCATGCACCTGCGTCACGGGCCGTTTCCGATAGAAGTCTCGACCCTTTCGTCCCACGCAGTGCAGGACCACTTGTTTTTCTCGGTGCTCAGCCATGAATGCCTGGGCGGCTTTGATGATGTTGGCGTTGAAGGCTCCGCAGAGTCCCTTGTCCGCGGTAATCATCACCAACTGCACTCGGTTTCCGTTTCCACGAGTCAACAACGGATGACCTAGCGTTTCCGTCCTGCTGACCAGGTCATTCAACACGGATAGGATCTTGTTGGCGTACGGTCTGGCGTTGAAAACTCGCTCCTGAGCTCGTCGCAACTTGGCCGCCGAGACCATCTTCATGGCCTTGGTGATCTGCTGAATGTTGCGGACAGATCGGATGCGCCGGCGAATGTCGAGGACGTTAGCCATAGATTGGGCTTGGGACCTTCGTTTCCTGAATCTGGACTGGGTTGAACGGGTTCAAGAGTCGGTCAAGCGGCAGACACGGGCTGGCTGCGTTCCGACAGGAATCGCTCCTTGAACTCGTCCAAAACCCCACGCAGCTCCGAACGCAAGGCGTCGTCGAGCTGCCTTTTTTCCAAAATCTTCTGGCCTAAAGCTGGGTGGTGGTTGTCCAGGAATCGGTACAGCTCCTGTTCGAACAGCCCGCAGCTGCTTACTTCCAACGAATCGAGATAACCATTTGTTGCGGCAAAGATGATGATGACTTGCTTCTCGATCGGGAGGGGCGAGTACTGACCCTGCTTCAAGACTTCAATCAGACGCTGACCGCGAGCCAGCTGTGCCTGGGAAGAGCGGTCCAGGTCGCTGCCGAACTGGGCGAATGCCGCCAGTTCGCGAAACTGGGCCAGCTCGATCCTCAAAGTTCCAGCGATTTGGCGCATGGCTCGGATCTGAGCGTTGCCGCCCACCCGGGAAACGGAAAGGCCCACATTGATTGCGGGCCGTATGCCGGAGTGGAACAGATCGCTTTCCAGGTAGATTTGGCCGTCGGTGATCGAAATCACGTTGGTCGGAATGTAGGCCGAGATGTCGCCAGCCTGGGTTTCGATGATGGGCAAAGCGGTCAGCGACCCGCCACCATGCTTTTCGTTGATCTTGGCTGCTCGTTCCAGCAAACGCGAGTGCAGGTAGAAGACGTCCCCGGGAAACGCCTCCCGGCCCGGCGGCCGCCTGAGCAGCAATGAGATCTCACGATAGGCTGCCGCATGCTTGGACAAGTCATCGTAAATGCAAAGCGTGTGCCGGCCTCGATCGCGGAAGTACTCCCCGATGGCGCAACCTGCATAGGGAGCAAGGTACTGCATGGGAGCGGGATCGGAGGCCGAAGCAGAAACAACGATGGAATAGCTCATTGCATCGTAATCGGTCAAAGTCTTCACCACTTGGGCAATCGTGGATCGCTTCTGTCCGATCGCAATGTAGATGCAGATGACGTCGCCACCCTTCTGATTGATGATGGTGTCAAGGGCAACCGCAGTCTTGCCCGTCTGCCGGTCGCCGATAATCAATTCGCGCTGTCCCCGGCCGATGGGGATCATGGCGTCAATGGCCTTTATTCCTGTCTGAAGGGGCTGCTTCACGGGTTCTCGGTCGACAATGCCGGGGGCCAGGCGCTCAATCGGATTGTATGTCTCGGTGGAGATCAGCCCTTTGCCGTCCACCGGTTGGCCCAGCGCATTCACCACTCGGCCGATCATCGCTTCCCCGACGGGAACGGCCATAATACGCTTGGTCCGCTTGACCAGATCGCCCTCCTTGATCTCGGCGGCTTCACCAAGCAACACAGACCCCACTTGGTCTTCCTCAAGATTCAAAGCCATGCCGGAGACACCGTGGGGAAACTCCAGCAGTTCTCCAGCCATGACCTTTTCGAGGCCATGAACACGGGCGATGCCGTCGCCGACTGAGATGACAGTTCCGACTTCACTGACCACCAAGCCAGAGTCGTAATCTTCGATTTGGGCCCGTATGATCTTACTGATCTCTCCTGCCTTGATTTCCATTTGTTTCTCCAAGCGAAACGTAGAATGATGATCCTGCCGGCGTCAGCAGCGCGTGCTTACTCCGAACTGAGTTGCTCTCGGAGGAGAGCCAGCTGTTGCCGAATGGACCCATCGTAGATTGTATCTCCTACGCGGGTGACGACGCCCCCGATGAGTTCGGCATCCACCGCGAAACGGACTTCCATCTTTTTTCCCAATCGATCCTCGAGTGTCCTCTGTAGCTGACTCTGCACGGCTGGCCCCAGTTCCACGGCGGTGGTTACTTCGGCCCTGAGAATGCCTCGCCGTTCATTGAGTTCGGCTCGGAAGGCCCTGCAAATCTCCGAGAAAAGGCCCATCCTGGCTTTGTCAATCAGGACGAAAAGGAAGTTCCGGATGGCTGGGGAGAACTCCAGACGGTTCAGAATCTCACGAGTGGCGGCTCTCTTCTTGCTTGCAGCGATGGAAGGATCGGCATAAAAGCGGGGAAGGTCAGGCTCGGAAACCAGCAGGTTCTCGAAGGCCTGCAATTCCCGCTCGATTCGTTCGGTCTGTCCTAGCTCAAAGCTGACTTCGAGTAGAGCGCGGGCGTAGCGATTTGCAATTCCTGCCAACCGGTCGATCCTTTATTTGAACTTGTCACAGCTTTTCGGACAAAACCGAACGATCCGTCCGGCCCGGTCCAACGGCCGGTCCGGACGGGTCACAGCTAATTCTTGATTGTATCCAGAGCCCGAATGAAGCGACTAATCACTCTTTCGTGGTCTTCGGGCGCCATGGTGCGCTCCAAGCGCTGTTGGGCCCGTTCGACAGCCAGGTGAGCGATTTGTGCCTTCAGCTCGAGGCGGGCGGCCCGCTGCAGGCCCTCTATTTCCCGCTGGGTCAATTCCATCAATTTCTGGGCCTCGAGCTTGGCCGACGCGAGGATTCTGGCCTTCTCCTCCCGCGCGTCTTCCATGGCTTTGGTCTTGATGGCTTCGATCTCGTCCCCCAGTCGGAGCAGCTGTTTCTCGATTTCCGCGAGCCTGGCCGCAGCCGCCTCTTGGGCCCTCCGTCCCGAATCGAGGCCTTCGGCAATGGACTTGGAACGAGCCTCCAGGAACTCAAGTAGCGGCTTCCGAAGGTAGTAACCCAAGCCACCGAACAGCATCAGGAAGTTACTCCACTGGAAAACAAGGCTCCAGGGGCTCTCCCCATGTTTTGCGTGATCGCCGCTGTCAGTGCCTTCAGCCAGGGCGTGTTGCTCGGCCTCATGCTGGGCTAGGGACGGAACCACCCCTGCCAGGCTCCCGGCCAGAATCAGCAGAGCCGGCAAGAGGAGTGGCCTAACGCAGAATCGATCGAACAATGCCCTCGGCAAGATTGTCCACCTCAGCTTCCAGAGTCTTCTTGGCGGAAGCGATTTCATCGGCCACCTGAGACTTGGCCGAACTGACTGAGCGCTCTGCCTTTTGCCGACTTTCAGCCAGGAGCCGTCCTTGCTCCGCCAGCGCCGCGGCGCGCTCAGACTCCAGAAGCCGATAACTCTCCATGTGCGCGGACTTCAACGCGCCCTGATATTCCCCGGTCTTCAATGTCACGAGGTCCAGCTTCTCTTGAGCTGATTGCTGTGCCCCGCTGGAGGCTGCTTGGCGTTCGGATAAGATTTGGCTGATCGGACCGAAGAAGGACTGCTTGAGTACGAAATAGAGGCCCCACACCAGGATCATGACCAGAGCAATGGAAAGGTCAGGTTGAATGGCACTCATACGAGGAGCTATGGTCTCGCCAAATGGTACGGGGGAACCTTCGGTGCAGTACTCAATCCACCCGAAAAAAGAATGGGAAAATTATCACAAGGGTCATCATCGGTCAAGCGGATTTCCTGTTAGTTGAACATTTCAATCGGCTTGGGTAGCGCGGTCTCTTCGCGTTTCGCCACGCAAGGACACCCCACCATTCCCAGCGAGGTCACTTGGTGCATCACGCTGCCAGAGCAATCATCGCGCCTCGTGCTAAGATGGACACTCGGTTCTGGCTGGCTAACGAATCCGCCGTTCCGAAAACTGAGGATACTTGGAGATTCTTATGCGAAACGTGGTCATTATCGGCTCTGGTCCAGCCGGATATACTGCCGCCCTCTATGCAGCCCGAGCCAACCTGAATCCTCTGTTGATTGAGGGGTTGGAAGTAGGGGGGCAGCTGTCTCTGACAACCATGGTAGACAACTTCCCAGGCTTCCCGGAAGGCGTGATGGGTCCCAGTTTGATGGAGGACATGAAGAAGCAGGCGGCTCGTTTTGGAACGGAATTCGTGCCGGGGTGGGTGACGCGCGTAGACTTATCCCGAAGGCCATTCCAGATACACACGGAAGATGCAACGTTTGAAGGCCGCACCCTCATTGTGGCCTGTGGCGCTTCGGCCCGAATGCTGGGGCTGGACTCAGAGAAGGCTTTGCTGGGGTACGGCGTGTCGACCTGCGCGACGTGCGATGGCTACTTCTTTAAGGGCAAAGAGATCGCCGTCGTTGGAGGCGGTGACTCGGCCCTTGAAGAGGCGACCTTTCTGACGAAGTTCGCGAGCAAGGTGACGGTCATCCACCGGCGTGACAATCTGCGCGCCTCCAAAATCATGCAGGATCGTGCGTTCGGGAATCCGAAGATCGAGTTCATCTGGGACTCGGTGGTTGAGCGAATTGACGACGTCGAGGCCAAGTCGGTTAAAGGTCTGAAGCTAAGGAACGTTAAGAGCAAAGAACTGGCCCAATTCAGTTGCGAAGGGGTCTTTGTGGCGATCGGCCATGTCCCTAACACGCGAATATTCGAGGGACAGCTGGAGATGGACAAGAACGGGTACATCGTCACCTACCAGGGTACCAAGACCAGTGTGGAAGGAGTCTTTGCCGCTGGAGACGTGCAGGACCATGTCTATCGACAGGCGATCACGGCAGCCGGCAGCGGATGTATGGCGGCAATTGACGCCGAGCGTTTCCTGGAAAGTTCAGGACATTGACCGGATCGTTCACAACTGTACCGCCTCAATGGAATCCCTAATGAAGCCTCACATCGAAGTTGCTGCCGGAATCATCCTGCACCAAGACAATGTCCTGATTGCCCAGAGGGGAGTCGACTCCCATCTTTCAGGGTACTGGGAGTTTCCGGGCGGGAAACGGGAGCCGGATGAGTCCTTCGAAGCCTGTCTCGTGCGTGAGATTCGCGAAGAGCTGAATATCGAGATCGAAGTGCAGCAGTTCTTTCAGAGGGTCCTTTATGAGTACGCCGAGAAGACGGTGACGCTCATGTTTTACTCTTGTCGTTACGTGGGCGGAGAGACGGAGGCGAAGGAGTGCCAGCAGTTTAGGTGGGTACCTGTGCCCAGCCTCAAGCAGTACCAGTTCCCACCCGCGAACCAGCCTGTCCTCGAGAAGCTGCTTGGGATGGCTCCCGCCTCGGCTGCCGCTCAGTCGTGATGGTGTGGCTCCGGTTTCCCTTGGAAAGAGAGAGCCCGCCGCAGGTCATCCCTTCAGGAGATTTCTCACCACGAACAGAACGTTTTCCTTGCGCTCCCTGAGTCGGCGATAGAAATAAGGCAGCCAGTGTGATCCAAACGGAACGTAAACACGCATGTTGAATCCATCCGCGGCCAGCTTGCGTTGGGTTTTTGGACGCACACCATACAGCATCTGGAACTCGAATCGATTCGGGGCAATGTGGTGCTCTCGAACAAAATTCTTAGTCCAGGTGATGAGGCGCTCGTCGTGGGTGGCAATCGCCGGATAGTTCCCGCGCTGAAGCAGGCAGGCCGCCAACCGTTGGAAGTTCTCGCGAATGGCTCCCATCTTTTGCACAGCCAGATGCGGAGGTTCCTTGTAGGCTCCTTTGCACAATCTCACCCTGGCTCCAACGTCAATCAGCCTTTTTAGATCTTCCTCGCTTCGAAACAGATAGGCCTGAATCACAACGCCGACGTTCTGGTATTCTCGAAACAGATCATGAAACAGCGTCAGCGTTCTTTCCGTGTAAGCCGAACCCTCCATGTCGATTCTGACAAAATTGTTAAGAGTGGCGGCCCGCTCGCAGATCCGGCTCAGGTTGGAGCGGCAGCGGTCAGCACTAATGTCGAGGCCCATCTGCGTCAGCTTGAGAGAGACATGGCAGTTCAAACCTGTTTCGTGAATTCGTTCAAGAGCCACCAGATAGTCTGAAACGGCTGTTTGGGCATCGGCGCTGCGGGCGACGTTTTCGCCCAGAACATCCAGGGTAGCTGTGATCCCGAGGTTTGTGAGCTTCCGAACCGCCTGGATGGCTTCGTCAATGGTTCGGCCGGCTACGAACCGCTTGGCTAGAAAAAAGAGACTACCGGCGACCGCGTTAGAGGCCACTTCGAGACTCGTCACGACTCCCCGCGCAGCTGATCGATGAACTCGAGCACTCTCAATTCCAGTTGGTCGCGGACGGCCCGATACACGTCAAGGGACTGCCCGACGGGATCGGGAACAATCCAGTTCGCACGGCGAATCTTCCCCTGCACGGTGGGCAAGGCATTCGCCAGGGATGCCTCCAGAACGATGATCCAGTTCATGCGGCGGAGATCAACCGCTGTCAAACCCTTTGACGATTGTCCGGTGATGTCGATGCCTTTCTCCCGCATGACCTCGACGGTATTCGGCATAATGAATCCTGCCGGCCGGGATCCGGCACTTTCAGCCTGGAGCCAACCCTTGCCGTAGTAGTTTGCGAAGCCCTCAGCCATTGGACTGCGGCAGGAGTTACCAATACAAATGAACAAAACTCTTTTGATGAGCAAGTGTCGTTCCCACTTTCGAGGAGTCACTGTCTGGGTGACGCCGGGTTACTTGTCCAGACAACAGTATTTTCCAGCAAATCCGGCTACGGCGCACTATTTTTGCGCCAGCTCTGTGCTGGCGCCTCGCAGAAGCCAACGTGATCCCATAAGCGCTGCTGCGAGACGGATGCTTGTGGCCTTCCTTGTTCCTTCCTTTCTGGCGCCCTTTAGCGACACGGTGAGAGGCGCTCACGGACAGACGGTTGGTGCGCACCCGGGGCAGCCCGTTGCTTCCGTTCCCGTGGAAGATACTTTGACTCGGGCGAAGGTCCGACTTGGACAGGAGGTTTTCTTCGATCGGGATCTTTCCTCCGACCGGACTGTGAGCTGTGCCGATTGTCATAGCCCCCAGCGAGCTTTCACGGACGGGGCCAAGACCAGTCAGGGGGTCCACCGCATCCAGGGAAGACGGAACTCACCCACATTGGTCAACGTTGGGCTTCAGCCTCTCTACTTTTGGGACGGCCGGGCAAGTTCGCTGGAAGACCAGGCCTTGGGGCCTCTGTTTGATCCGGGAGAAATGGGCATGTCCAGGGAGGAGCTGATCAGCCGGCTGGCCAGCAAGCCTGTGTATCCTGTTCTCTTTCAACAGGCGTTTCCAGATGGTCTGAGCGTGGACAACGTGGTGAACTGCCTCGCGGCGTTCCAGAGGACGATCCTCTCCTTGAATAGTGCGTACGACCGCTATCAAGCTGGTGATCCACAAATCCTTTCACCGCTGGCCCGACGAGGAATGGATCTGTTCTTCGGGAAGGCGCATTGCAGTCTTTGCCATCGGGGCGTGAACTTCAGCGACGGGCTTTTTCACAACCTTGGCGTGGGCTGGACCGGAGACGGGTTTTCCGACCTGGGTCGATTCTTGGTGACCGGTGTTCCGGCGGACAGGGGGGCATTTCGAACTCCGACTCTGAGACAAGTGGCCCAAACGGCTCCCTACATGCACGATGGGAGTCTTGAGACCCTGCAAGACGTCGTGGAGTGGTACGATCGAGGCGGAGTCTCCAATCCTCATATCGATCCGCTCATTCAGCCGCTGCGCCTGACCAGTCCGGAAAAGAAAGCGTTGCTTGCCTTTCTGATGGCTTTAAGCGGAACGGTGTCGAGCGGGATATCTTCCTCTCCTTCTCCATGACAAATCGGATTGTTTAGGTTCATCCTTCGTGCCTATAATCGACAACAGCCCTTGAGGCTGCCTTTGCTGTCGTTTGCTTCGTTCAGAGCCATAGAGAAACGAAATCATGAAGCTGCCAACCAACCTGGGGGAACTTGCCAAGAGTCAGTGGGGGCAACCGCAGAATCGCCTGCGCACCGTAAAGGAGGAGATGCGGGCCAACCTGATCGCAAAGCTGGAGCGCGGCGAGAAGCTCTTCCCCGACATTATTGGATATGACGACACGGTCATTCCGCAGATCATCAACGCCATCCTCTCGAAACACAACATGATCCTGCTGGGCCTTCGGGGGCAGGCGAAATCGAGGATTCTGCGGAGCCTGAGCACCTTGCTGGATGAGCAACTGCCGGTCATGGCAGGTTGTGAGATCAACGACAACCCATTTGCTCCCATTTGTCGTTCCTGTCGTACCACGCTCAGAGAAAAAGGAGACGACGCTCCGGTGGTCTTCCTCTCTCAAGCGGATCGCTATGTTGAGAAGCTTGCCACTCCCGACGTGACGATCGCCGACATGATCGGAGATGTCGATCCCATTCGAGCCGCCCGTACAGGGCTTCACTTGTCGGATGAACTGACGATCCACTATGGGCTTTTGCCGCGGTCGAACCGCGCGATCTTCGCCATCAATGAGCTTCCGGATCTTGCCGGCAAAATCCAAGTGGGCCTGTTCAACATCCTTCAGGAAGGCGACGTTCAGATCAAGGGATATCCAGTTCGCCTTCTGCTGGACGTGGTCATGGTCTTTACCGCCAACCCGGAAGATTACACAGCCCGCGGCAAGATCATCACGCCCCTTAAGGATCGCATCGGGTCCGAGGTGCGCACTCACTATCCCGCTACGCTAGCCGACGGTATTTCCATCACCGAGCAGGAAGCCTGGATTCGCCGCTATGCCGATGATCGTTTAATCATCCCGCAGTTCATCAAAGAGGTGATCGAGGGTGTCGCGTTTTTGGCCCGCCAGGATAAGAAAGTCGACAAGCGATCCGGCGTCAGCCAGCGGCTTCCGATTACTGCGCTGGAAAACGTCGTATCCAATGCCGAGAAACGGGCGATCCTCAATCAGGAAAAGAAAATTGTGCCCCGCATTTGTGACGTGTATGCCGCTTTGCCGTCGATGACCGGGAAGATCGAGCTGGAATATGAAGGGGAACTCAAGGGTGCGGACAGCGTGGCCCGGGATTTGGTACGAGCCTCGGTCGGAGAGTCTTTTTCCCGACACTTTGACCCCGCTGATTTTCAGCAGATCATCAACTGGTTTGACCTGGGGGGAACACTCAAGTTGGGCGACGATCTTTCTTCTGAAAAGACGTTTGGTCAACTGAGTGCCATCCAGGGACTCGTCGAGAAGACAGAGGCATTGGGTTTGCGCAGAAAGGACGATAAAGCGCTCTTAGTTTCGGCGTGCGAGTTCATTCTGGACGGATTGTACGCTCTTAAGAAGATCAGCAGGAATGAGGAGATCGGCTACCTCGCCACGGAAAAAAGGCGTCCCGAGGTTTATTTTGAAGATCAGAAGGGACGGAGTCGGAAGTCGTTCAACTGATTTCGCCAGCCCACAAAGATCATGAAGACGATCCGATATTCCAAATACACGGGATTCGACTGGGACTCTTTCAGTCTGGAAGAGTTGCTTAACAAACTCTCAGACTACCTGTTACAGAGCGGATTCTACGACCACTACGGTTACGCTCAGGCCGGCCAGGACTTTACAATGCAGAGCCTGCGCGAGGCGATCCTGGACGCCCTTCTGAATCAAGGGCTGCTGTCTGATGAAGATCTGGAACGGCTGCTGGGTGAAGCCGAGGAAGAGCAGGAGTCAAGGCTGGCGGAACTGATCGATGCTCTCGTCGAGCGGCTCCGGCAAGAGGGATATCTTTCGTTCTCCGAGGATCCCGTCGAGCAAGATCCTCAGCTGGAACAAGGAGAGGGGTTCGAAGACTTCGAAGTTGGCCAGGTCAAGTTCGAGCTCACCGATAAGAGCCTCGATTTCCTGGGTTTCAAGACTCTCAAGGAGTTGATGGGTTCGGTGGGCAAAAGCGACATGGGCCGGCACGATACGCGAGACTTGTCGACCGGAATTGAGAGCAGCGGGGCCTCCAAGAGCTATGAATTCGGCGACACGCTGAATCTGGACGTCAGTGGCACTCTGCTGGAAACGATTCGTCGCGAAGGGCTGGGCGTGCCCCTGAATGTGGATTATCAGGACCTGCGGGTTCACCAGTCCGAGTATCAAAGCTCCTGCGCTACGGTCCTCATGCTCGACTGCAGTCACAGCATGATCCTTTACGGCGAGGATCGCTTTACCCCGGCCAAAAAGGTGGCTTTGGCCTTGTCTCACCTCATCCGGACGCAGTATCCCGGCGATACTTTGAATCTGGTCCTCTTTCATGATTCGGCCGAAGAGCTGCCTTTAAGCCAGCTGGCGCGTGTGCAGGTGGGGCCTTACTACACCAACACCAGGGAAGGCTTGCGCCTGGCCCAGCGGATCCTCGCTAGACAGAGGAAGGATATGAAACAAATCATCATGATTACTGATGGGAAGCCCTCGGCTCTGACAAGAGAAGACGGAAGAATCTACAAGAATGCGTTCGGGCTGGATCCCCATGTGGTAGGAGAAACCCTCAAGGAGGTGGCCAACTGTCGGAAGTCGGGTATCTTGGTTAACACGTTCATGCTGGCGCGCGACTATGATCTCGTCAGTTTCGTCAAACACGTGACGGAAATCTGCCGAGGCAAGGCCTACTTCACCACTCCCTATACTCTGGGTCAGTACCTGTTGATGGACTACATGCAGAAGAAAGTGAAAACCGTCCACTGAACCGCTGGTCTTGAATCGCGGCAGGTTCCTTCCAAACAATCGAAGAAATTACATTCCGGAAGTTCCGACTCTTGACAATTGAGAGTCAGCTCGCGATGATACGCGGGTACGTCTTATAGAATTATAGAATCCTAGAATTGCAAAAGCGTCGCCGGGTCGACGAACGCTTTAACCGCGTTTGCTTATTCAGTCAAACCCTATGATCACCTCCCTGATCTCCATGAAAGGCGGCACCGCCAAGACGACCACTGCGGTTAATTTGGCTGCCTACCTGGCTCTGAGCGGACTGAAAGTATTGTTGGTGGACTTGGATCCACACAGCTACGCCACGGTTTGCTTCAGCGTCAACGATCACTTCAGTGGCGCGTCGATGGCTGACGTGCTTTTGGACGACTGTTCAGTTACCGAAGCGACTCATGCCACCAATGTCAGCGGATTGCATCTGGCCCCGGCCGATCGCCGGCTCGCCAGTTCGGATGTGCTGCTGGCCGACACGACGGGTCGCGAGCGCCTGCTGAAAGAGAAACTGGAGGCCGTGCGAAGCCGGTATGATCACATTCTGATCGACAATCCCCCTTCCCTCAACCTGCTGACGATCAACTCCCTGGTTGCTTCCGACAACTATGTCATCACGGTGTCGCCATCCTTCCTTTCCGTGGTGGGGTTGGATGCCCTGCAGGAAACCGTCGACGTGGTGCGGACGAACATGGGGGCCAGGGTGGAGCTGCTTGGAATCTTACCGACTATGGTCGACTCTCGGTTGAAAGTGACCATGGAGGTGTTGGATTCTATTCGACAACGCTTCGGTGACACCGTTTTCAAAACGTCGATTCGACAGAACGTCCGGTTGATGGAGGCCCCATCTCGAGGCAAGACCATCTTCGAGTACGACAGTGGCAGCGTGGGGGCCCTCTGCTACGTGCAGTTTGGCAGGGAGTTTTTGGCGCGCTGCCAGAGGGCCATCAAGCCGGTCGTGCGCCTGGCGGCCCATGGCTGACAACGAGCCCGTGGTATTTAGCTAAGGACGGGGCGCCAACGGAAGGCAGAGAATGTCAGGAATCAATCGCTTCGGGAAGAGCGATCTCTTCGCTCCCACAACCAGAAAGCCACTGGACTCGGCCAACAAGGGGAACACGGCCTCAGAGGTGTCCGAAGTCGAAAAAGTCATGGTCATGCTGACTTCCAGGCAGCTTAACGCTCTGGATCAGATCTGTCTGGAGATCCGTCAGGCGACCGGAATCAAGGTCAAGCGATCCCTCTTGATTCGATCGCTGATCGATGGCTTCCTGCAGACTCCGCACAATTTTTCAGACGCCCGTAGCTTGGCAGATATCAGCTCGAGGATCAGTAAGGCCTTCCGATTTCCCTCTAAGGCCGCCTCTCGCGGAGCGTGACAGCGACGGCCACGCAGCAATCGGGCCGCTCCCAAAGGAAGAGCGGTCGCCGTGTGGGTGGGTCTATTCCAGCCGGTAGTTGGGTGCTTCTTTAGTGATGATCACGTCGTGAACGTGGCTTTCCTTGAGGCCGGCGGCTGTAATGCGGAGAAACTTGGCCTTGACTTGGAGTTCGGAGACACTGGCGCAGCCCACGTAACCCATTCCAGCTTTCAGTCCTCCCACCAGCTGCGTGATCATGGCTGCCAGGGAGCCCTTGTAAGGAACCCTTCCTTCAATCCCCTCGGGCACCAGCTTTGACTCCAACACTTCCCCTTCCAACTGGTAGCGATCCCGGCTACCGGTCTGCATGGCTGCCAGGGATCCCATGCCTCGATAGGCCTTAAAGCTCCGGCCCTGGTAGAGGACAATCTCTCCGGGACTCTCATCGGTCCCCGAGAACAGGCTGCCGATCATGACTGAGTCGGCCCCAGCTGCAATCGCCTTCGTCACATCACCGGAAAACTTGATTCCCCCGTCGGCAATGATGGGAACCCCGGCGGGGCGAGCAATGCCGGCTACCTCTGAGATCGCGGTCAGCTGGGGAACGCCGGCACCCGACACAATCCGCGTCGTGCAGATGGACCCAGGACCAATTCCGACCTTGATGCCATCCACCCCGCAGCGGATCAAATCGTCGGCCGCTTCAGCCGTAGCGACGTTGCCGGCAATGAGTTCCGTCTCGGGATATTTTTTCTTGATGATCCGGATGACGTCCATCACCCGCCGCGAGTGTCCGTGAGCGGTATCAATCGCCAAGACATCCACCTTAGCCTTGACCAGAAGCTCAGCTCGCTCCTGAAAGTCACCCGTCACACCGATGGCTGCTCCTACCAATAGCCGTCCCTGGCTGTCCTTGGCCGACCCGGGGTACTGGATCTTCTTCTGGATGTCCTTGACGGTGATGAGTCCCTTGAGCATGTAATCCTTGTCAACCACCAGCAACTTCTCTACCTTGTGCTCATGCAACTTGCGCTCGGCTTCGTCGAGGGTGGTACCCACCGGAACGGTAATCAGGTTCTCCTTGGTCATCACCTGAGAGATCGGTAAATCCAATCTGGTCTCAAAACGAAGGTCGCGATTGGTCAGGATGCCCACCAACCTTCCGTCTTTGGTGATCGGCACGCCCGAAATCTTGTAGTGTTTCATCATCTCCAGAGCTTCAAAAATCTTGTTCTCGGGCGACATCGTGATGGGGTCTACGATCATGCCGCTTTCAGACCGCTTCACCTTATCCACTTCAGAGGCCTGTTTGTCGGGCGGAAGATTTCTGTGAATGATGCCGATCCCGCCCTGCTGGGCCATGGCGATCGCCAGGCGGGATTCGGTAACGGTATCCATCGCCGCGCTGACGATGGGGATATTCAGACGCACATTGCGGCTCAGATAGGTTTCCGTGGATACCTCGGCCGGCAGGACATCCGACTTCTGGGGAACCAGCAGGACGTCGTCAAAGGTCAGGCCCTCCGGAATATTCGGCTCCAACATGATGGCTCCTTTTGTTGTTGTCACCCTATTCGATTTGGAAGGGAATCGCCGCGCTCTTGGGAAGTCTAGTGCTCCCTCGCGCCGCAGCACTTCTTGTACTTTTTCCCACTGCCACAGGGACACGGGTCGTTTCGACCGACCTTGGGGCCCCGCACCACGGTCCGAGGCGCTTCCGGTGCGGCTCCGTCTGAACTGCTCAAGATCAGATCCTGCTTGCGCTGGCGCCGCTCCATTTCCTTTACCCGCTCCTGCTCTTCGACCGGTTGCAGGAGATAGAGGTAGCGCAGGCTCTCTTCCTCAATGCTGTTCATCATCTGCTGGAAGGTTTCGAACGACTCCTTTTTGTACTCCACCAGAGGATCCCGCTGACCGTAGCCGCGCAAACCAATGCCCTCTTTCAGCTGATCCATGGCCAGCAGATGATCCTTCCATTGGCCGTCGAGCACGTTGAGCAGGATCACCCGCTCATGGAAGCGCATGGCCTCCGTCCCGATCTTTTGCTCTTTTTGTTCGTATCGTTCCCTGGCTTTCTGAAAAACAGTGTCCTGAAGTTCGGTCCGATTTAGACCCAGCGGGTCAATCCCTTCATGGGTAATGTCGAAGCCGAACTGATGCAGGATGGCGTGCCTGAAAGCCTCGATGTTCCACAATGAGGGGTCCACGTCTTCGTTGCAGTGTGAAGCCAGCAGGTCGGAGATCACGTCCTGGGTCAAGTCGAGCAAGTACTGCTTCTGATCGTCGTGCTCGAGAAATCGCTTGCGCAGTCCGTAAATGGTCTTACGCTGCTGGTTCATCACGTCATCGTATTCCAGCAGGTGCTTTCGGATGGTGAAGTTGTGGCCTTCCACCTGCTTCTGAGCGGCCTCTATGCGTCGCGTGATCAGCCGGGATTCGATGGGCACACCCTCTTCCATGCCCAGCTTCTGCATGATTGATGAGACCCGCTCACTCGCGAAAATGCGCATGAGGTCGTCTTCCAACGACAAGTAGAATCTTGAACTTCCAGGGTCGCCCTGGCGTCCGGAACGTCCTCGCAACTGGTTGTCGATACGTCGGGATTCGTGGCGCTCAGTGCCCAGGATATGCAACCCCCCGGCCCGAAGGACTTCCTCCCGGTTTGCCTCGACCTCAGCCTGAATTCCCCTGAAAGTTTCCTCCCACTGCTCCGGGGTGGCCGTCGGCGGGTCGATCCCCTTGCGTCGCAACACATCCTTAGCCAGTGCTTCCGCATTGCCTCCCAGCACAATATCAGTCCCGCGGCCGGCCATGTTGGTCGCAATCGTCACGGACCCTCGACGACCAGCCTGGGCCACGATTTCGGCTTCCTTTTCGTGGTACTTGGCGTTCAGGACAACGTGTTTGATGCCCTGCTTCTTCAGCATGCCGCTGAGTCGCTCCGACTTTTCGATGGAGACTGTTCCCACCAGAACCGGCTGCCCCCTGTCGTAAAGTTCCTTGATCTCGTCTACCACGGCCTTGAATTTCTCCCGCTCCGTGCGATAGACGATGTCGGCGTGGTCGACCCGGATCATCGGCTTGTTCGGAGGAATCACCACCACTTCCAGGTTATAAATCTTGTTGAACTCGACGGCCTCCGTGTCCGCCGTTCCCGTCATGCCGGCCAGTTTGTGGTACATGCGGAAGTAGTTCTGGAACGTGATGGTCGCCAGCGTTTGCGTTTCCCGC
The DNA here is from genome assembly GCA_040753175.1 of Acidobacteriota bacterium. Taxonomy (GTDB): domain Bacteria; phylum Acidobacteriota; class Terriglobia; order Versatilivoradales; family Versatilivoraceae; genus JBFMEW01. The sequence continues at coordinate 53,901 of JBFMEW010000015.1, forward strand.
TCGATCTTGACGCGCTCTTTAGCTTCGACCGCTTCGTGTAATCCGTCGCTCCAGCGCCGGCCGGGCATCAAACGCCCGGTGAACTCGTCCACGATGACAACCTTGTTGTCGTTGATGACGTAATGAACATCCTTTTCGAAGAGCCAATAGGCCTTGACGAGTTGCTGGATGACGTGCAGTCGTTCCGTTACCTCGATATAACGCTCCTCCGAATAGCCGGGATCGTCAGGGTTGGGGATGACGTAATCATCCATTCGGTCGCCAGCCAGGTAGTCGCGGCCTTTCTCCGTGATGTCGACATTATGGGACCTCTCGTCGATGACACAGTAGAGCTCATTGTCGAACTCTGAGAGCAGCTTGTTCGACATCAACTGGCCCTCGAATTGATCGATCCGTTTCTTCAGATCGCGGTGTTTGGCCAGCAGATCCAAGTACTGCCGGTTCTTGGGATCACCGCGCTTCACCAACAACAGCTTTTCGAGTACATCCTCCGGATAGTCACCGTTGGATTCGACCTTCGTGATGGCGTCGCGCAGAAAGCCGTTGATGAGACGCGACTGAGCCTCCCGCAGCCGCTCAGCCAGCGGGCGCATGCCGATGTAGTTCTTTTGGTAGGTGCTCTCGACCGGACCGGAGATGATCAGGGGCGTTCGAGCCTCGTCAATCAGGATGGAATCCACTTCGTCGACGATGGCGTAATGGTGTCCCCGTTGCACGCAATCCTTGAGGTCGAACTTCATGTTATCGCGGAGATAGTCGAAACCGAACTCGTTATTGGTTCCGTACGTCACGTCGCAGCCGTAGGCCAGGCGCCGTTCCTCTTCGTCCATGTCGTGCTGAATGATGCCTACGGTGAGGCCCAGGAATCGGTAGATTCCGCCCATCCACTCCGCGTCACGGCGAGCCAGGTAGTCGTTCACGGTGACGACGTGAACGCCTTTGCCTTCCAGGCTGTTGAGGTAAACGGGCAGGGTGGCGACCAAAGTCTTTCCTTCACCCGTCTTCATCTCCGAAATCTTTCCCTGATGCAGAACAACGCCGCCCATCAACTGGACGTCGAAGTGACGCATCTTCAGCACCCGCTTGCCCGCTTCCCGCACCACTGCAAAGGCCTCGGGGAGCAGTTCGTCCAGGGTCTCGCCGCGGTGTAACCGCTCTCGAAATTCGGGGGTCTTGGCCTTGAGTTCCTGATCGGAGAACTTGGAAAAGGAAGGCTCGAACTCGTTGATACGGTTGACTAACGGCTGCAGAGCTTTGATGTCGCGTTCGTACTTGCTACCAAAAATCTTCTTCAGAACTGTATCAACGATCAAGGGGTGGACTCCTCGGCAATTTTCAGGCCCCCATCATAGGGGCCAGTTGAAATCAAAGTCAAGAAGCCCACGGGGCCTCGCGAACGGCACACCGATGAGTTCTTCCAGAAAGGTGAGCAACCGCGGGAGGCCGCATTCCTCGCGGTTCTCTTAGGACGAGCGCGAAAACGGGGAAAAGGCAAAGGGTTATACCGTTCCCGTTTCAAAGCCGTGTTGACGTCGGTGATGCGGTCCATCAAAGGCCTTGGTCGACTTGAAGAGCTCGTGACGACCGTCGCTGGCTTCTTCTTTGATGCGGCTCAGAAGCTGCGTCTGCTCCTTGTGGTCGAACGGTTTAAAGGGGCGGACGATCTCCAAATCCTGCTTGAGGTCTTCCATTGAAACAATCCCGACCACCAGCGAAGAAACTGGCTGAGTCAAGGCGTAGCGAATACAGTCTTGAGCTGAAACCCCACCCTTCTCAGGAATCCTGGCTCTGGGAAACCCTCCGCCGAGGCTCTTCATACCCAAAACACCCACTTGTTTGGCCAGGCAAACGGGTACGACCTCGTTCTGGAAACTACGGTAGTGCGCATCCATCACGTTAATGGGCATCAGTGCGGCATCCCAGTCATGAGGTTTGTTGAGCATTTTGAGATGGATTCGAGGATCCTTGTGACCCGTGAACCCGATGAATCGGACCTTGCCGGCCTTACGAGCCTCCAGCGCGGCCTTGAGGCCCCCCTTTTCAAAGACCCAGTCTGGATCGTTGTCGTAAACCATCTCGTGAAACTGCCACAGATCGATGTGGTCGGTTTTCAGGCGCCGCAGGCTGTCCTCCAGATTCTTCATCGATCCGGCATAGTCTCTTTCACAGTTTTTGGTCATCAGAAAGACTTTGTTTCGCTTACCGCCCTCACTCAGAGCGTCTCCCATCCACTCTTCACTCTTGCCGTTGTGGTAGTCCCAGGCATTGTCGAAGAACGTAATGCCTTCATCCAACGCCGCATGCATGATTCGGATGGCCTCTTGCTTCTCCTTCACCGCACCGATGTGCCAGCCCCCGAGGCAAAGCACGGAGACGTGGACACCCGTTCTCCCCAAGAGGCGAGTGGGAACACCCGAAACCGACGCGGTCGTCTGTCCTAAAACATGCGGCGTCACCGCTGCAAGACCGGCGGTGGCCATTGAGGCCTGCAGGAATTCCCGACGAGTGGCTTTAGTGTCCATGAGTTCCTCCAGCACTAATCGAAGACTTGCGACAATTTTGCCCATTTTAGCGCCTCAGCTTCGTAATTCACAGGGATTCAAGATTGCGAGGCACAGGACGATCCCCGCTTCAACAACCGCTATGCTATACTCCCGACGCGAATGAATCCCCCGGACGAGTCAAAGTTCCCGCCCTTTCGCTTGGAGCTCTGCATCCTCACAGTGGTATTGATCCTGGCGGCCTTCCTGCGCTTTTATCGTGCGGATGGATACGGACTCTGGTCCGATGAATTCGTTACCTTGATGCTCGCATCGAAGAGCTCCTGGCTGGATTTGGCGCGTACTTGCTTTCGAATTCCGCAACCTGTTCCTCCCTTGTACTTCCTGGCTGAAAAACTGGTCGTTGACCTGCGCGGTGTCGACGAAGTCTCTTTGCGCCTGGTGTCCGTCCTCGCCAGTTTGGCCACGGTTGGTCTTGCTTACGCAATCGCCCGGAAGCTTTGCGGATTTGAGGTTGCACTGACGGGAGCGCTGCTTCTCGCAGTCAATTCCACCCAGATTGTTTACGCTCAAAACGCGAGACCGTACGCCTTCTGTTTGATGTTGAGCTGTACTTCGGTTCTGTTCTTGACGAACTGGTTACGGACGGGCAGGCTCCTGCCCAAATTGGGCTTCGTTGTTTCGACAGTTCTGTTGCTCTATTCCCACTACGTCTTCGCCCTTTTGTTGATCGTCCAGAACCTTTACGTTTGGTGGTGGATCCGCCGAATGCGGCTCATCAGTGGGCACCAGGAACGACCTCCATCGGTGGGATGGAAGACCTGGTTGAGGCTGCAGGTCTTGGTTGCAGCGTGTCTCCTCCCTTTGCTTCCGCAACTCTGGAACGCCGTTGCGTCCAGGCAGGTTCTGAACTGGGCCAGCGGCCAGGCCGCTTATGTTCTCCGGGTTGAGAACCTTTTCTTTTTTCTCCCTCCAACGTGGCTATTTTTAAGCGCCGCCGTCACCCTCACTTTGGCGGCCATCGCTCTTTACTGGAAGGGAGCTGGAGAGAGGTCGTGGCAGGCGAAACCTGTCAGTGGAAACGGGCTGATTCTCTTCGCCGTGTGGTATCTGACTCCCCTCATTGTTTGCTTACTGATCACGCTCCTCGGGGATGTTCACGTTTTTGTTGAGAGATACCTGCTGCTGGCTTCCGTTCCTGCCGCCATGATCGTTCCGGCGACCGCTTTTTACCTCGTTGACCGGAAATGGGCGCGCTTGTTTTTGGGGACCTACCTGATGATTTACGTCATCAGCGAGCCGACTCGCTTCTGGCAACAGAAAGGCCTTTTCTCGCAAGGAGTTCCTGGTGGCAACGAATGGAGAGAGACGATGAGGCAACTTGGACGACCCGATTTTGCGGGGCCGCTGCTCCTTTTTCAGTCGCCGTTTATCGAATCGAATCAGCTCGATTTTGATTCCAGTCCGGAGCGTTTTGACTATCTGGCTTCCCCTCTTCGGAGTTTCTATCTTAGAGAGTATCGTCCGCGATTCTGCATGCTCCCGGTTCACTGGTGGATAGAGGATCCGAAACATCGGCAGTTCAAGCAGGAACTCAAGAAGCGGATCAAGTTGGAAGGGGAACTCGTCTTATTGTCCACCGCTGAGTTCTGGAGCCACTTTGAGGCCTGGTTGAAGGAGGAGTTCAGCGGTGAGGTGCAGGTGGTGGGCAGATTTCGTTCCACGGGCTCCCTGCGCCTGAATCGGTTGAAGGTAACGTCAGACGTCCCTCGGCTCGGTTCTCCCGTCGAAACTGATTGAGACAAAGCGGAGTGGATCCAGTCAAGATGTCCGGAAAAAGTAACCGACTTCATCATTGAGAGAAATCGCTTGCCACTACGAGCCTCACATCGCTCCCGTAAGATGTTGATTCTGAAAGGACTGCCCTTCAGGAGAGACATGGAAAAAAACTTGCCGTCGGGAAAGCACAGTCTAAGTGCTAAAAGGCGCCTCGCATCGCCTTTCTCCTCGAACTGCAGCGGAGGCTGGCTCAAGCACGGCCAGCCTCGTTTCTGGCCCCCAGGACCCTCCTTCCAAACCAGTCAACGATCGTTGGAAATCAGATTCCATTTGCGTCGCTGGGAGTGCCGCAGCCGATGAGACGAACGAAACCGCCATCTTCCCGCTCCCACAAGTCAAGATCCCAGCAAGCAAACAGGCGCCTGGACCTCACTGCCTATGCCTGTGCGGCAGTGATTTTCCTGTTCTCGATCCTATTGTTCGCCGGAAATTGGCAACACGATTTTGTGTATGACGACCAAGACATCATCAAGAACAACGAACGGATTCGATCGCTCCGCGGTCTACCAAAGCTGTTCGGCTCTCCTTATTGGGGAGCTGTCGGAAACGATGGGCTGTATCGGCCCCTGACCCTGACCTCATACGCCTTGAACTTTTCTTGGTCGGCACTCTCTCCTTCCGCCTACCATGTAACCAACGACATCATCCACGCCGTAAACGCCGTTCTCGTTTTTGTGCTGAGCAGCAGATTGTTCGGATCGACCCACTTGGGACTAGGGGCCGGCCTTTTGTTTGTTGTACACCCGATTCACACAGAAGCAGTGAACTGGGTGGTGGGGCGAGCCGAACTGTTGGCAACCTTTTTCGTCCTGCTCGCCTGCTTAGCCTGGATGCGCTTGGGAATCCGCCAAGGTGGGCGGATCTGGAAGGCCGGTTTGGCCGCGTCGCTTCTGAGTTTCATGGCAATCCTTTCCAAGGAGAATGGTGCGGCTGCCTTTGCTGCCGTGGTGCTTCTCTCTTATGTCTCACACCCCTCCGAAGGCGATTCTCGCCGGCAGTTGGCTGATTTCCTTCGGCGTCAGTGGCTGCTCCTGGTGCTGCTGATTGGGACCGCGGTTTGCTGGATGCTGCTTCGCGGTTGGGCGATCGGCAGCCAGACCCAGACGATATCCGAGTTCGACAATCCGTTGGCTGCGGCTACTCTGATCCAGAGGGTCTTGACGGCGCTGTCCATGATTCCACTGTGGTTCGGTCAGATGATCCTGCCGGTAAAATTCTCAGTGGATTACGGTCCCCCGGTCATTCCGATTCTGACTTTACCGTGGGATTGGAAAGTCTGGCTAGGTGGATCATCGCTACTTGGCCTGCTGGGAGCAAGCACGTATCTGTTGATTCGCAAGTCTCCGCTCGGCTTCTGCCTTGGGTTGATGCTGTTGGGCTATCTGCCGACGTCCAACCTGATCGTGCCGATTGGCGCCGTTTTTGCTGAACGCTTCCTTTATCTTCCCTCCGTTGCTCTCTGCATTTTGATGGCGTTTGGCTTGTTTCAGCTGGCCGGGCGACGCGCCGCCTACATCCTACTGGCTCTCATCTGCCTCGGTTACGGGGCTCAGTCTTGGAGACGAACGCTCGATTGGAAAGACGACACCACGCTGTTTGCGCAGGAAATGCAGCGGCCGGTTCCGGGTCTGAGGTCTCTTCGAAACTACGCCAAGCTGATGGAAAAAGTGGATCCGCAGCTGTCGATGAACCTCTACGAACGGGTTGTTTCTGAGTTTCCGAGTTTTGCCCCTGGACAGCTCGGGTTCGGCACTTTCTTGCTGGGGCAGAAAGAATATGCGCGAGCCCTTCAACATCTGGAAGAGGCGGATCGTCTCAGCCCCCGCAATCCTTCCACGCTGTTGAACCTGGGGGCGGCCTACGCCAACCAGAATCGCTGGGTAGAAGCGGTGGCGTGTTGGGAAAGTGTGGCACGCGTCGATCCAGGAAACCGGATCGCTCAGCTCAATCTGGAGAACGCCCGCCGATTCTTGAGAGGCGGAGCTTCCCCTTCCAGATGAAATCGCGACGGGATCCGCGCCGTCAGTCGTTCAGCGGACTGCTGCTGGCGTCGGCGCTTCCGCCTATCGCGTAGCGAATGATTTGATCCTGGTTGACGAAGAAGAAACGATTACCCGTAGCAGCAACTCCCGACGAGATGATAGGTTCCGCGGTAGCCGTGAATTCCAAGGCCGGATCGGTTCCGCCAGCCGTTGCGAATTGGTAACCGCTCTTGGTTCCCGAGGCCAGAAGATCGTCGACGATTTTTTCCTGCCCGAGCATAGACAGCGTTGTAAAATCGCCCTGACTACCGCGATACGCAAGTTGACCACTGGCAATGGTCCTGAGCGACGCCACCGCCGATGCTTCGTTGGCTGCTCTCCGGGCTCGCATGAGATTGGGCACAGCGATGGACGCAACAATCAAGATGATGGTGACCACCAGCAAGAGCTCGATCAGTGAAAATCCACGTGGGTTGGAACGATGCCTCATGAATCTCCTCGCAGACCCGGCGAGATAGTAATCCGGGTTCTTCGGTCTGCTGTTCGGCACAACCCGCACGTAACTTGAATCTTGTCCAATGAAAATCGGTTCTGTTGTGGTCCTCAGTCTGCACAGTCCCAAGGAAAAAGTCTGGGGACAGCTTACCGACCTGACGTCGGCTGGAGTGACGATCTACGGCATCGACCTCGCCACCTTTGAGGATTGGCTGAATCGCTTCGGTTCAGAGGAAGGCACGGGCTTCGCCACAGTCTTCTATCCCCTGTATCGGGTGGAACGGATTGCATTGGATGAGCCGGTAGCGATGGTGCCCTCTCTTGCTGAGCGATTTCAGCAACGCACGGGGCAGAATCTGCACGAGTTTCTCCCCGGGAACCTATGAGGAGTCACTCCGCTAACAGGACGGTTCTGACAGGCAGGTTGTGGAAATTCAGTTGATTCAGGGAACCAAACGGGCTCAAACTACGTTTCCTGTTCCGGTTTCATCATCCTTTGGGAGGAGGTCTGCATGGGGATCAAGGACTTTCTGAAGAAGCAGTTCATCGACGTTCTGCAGTGGACGGAAAGCGACGAGGGGACGTTGGCATTTCGCTATCCGATGCAGGATTTTGAGATCCAGTACGGGGCGTCTCTGACCGTTCGGGAGTCCCAGATGGCCGTGTTTGTAAACGAAGGCCGCGTGGCCGACGTATTCGCGCCGGGACGATACAAGCTGACGACGCAGACCCTCCCCCTTTTGACGAACCTGCTGAACTGGGACAAGCTGTTTGAATCCCCTTTCAAATCAGACGTCTACTTCTTCAGCACCCGCCTGCAGTTGAATCAGAAATGGGGAACTCCCAATCCCATAACGATACGCGATAAAGAGTTCGGTGCTGTCCGGCTTCGCGCTTTTGGGATTTACTCTTACAAGATCGTGGAACCGAGAGCCTTCCACACTCAGATCAGCGGTACCCGGGAGCTCTATACCGTGGCTGAACTCGAGGGGCAGCTGCGCAACACGATCATCGCTTCGATCACGGACCTCTTCGCGGAGTCAGCCGTTCCATTCCTGGACATGGCGGCCAATCAGGATGAGTTTGGGAATCAAATCAAGATGAAGCTGATTCCCGAATTCGGGCGCCTGGGATTGGGGCTCGACACGCTGCAGGTCCAGAACCTCTCGCTGCCGGAGGAGCTGCAGAAAATCCTCGACCAGCGGATCGGCATGGGGATGATCGGCGATATGAGCCGGCTGACTCAGTACCAGACGGCCCAAAGCATCCCCATTGCGGCGGCCAATGAAGGCGGAGGTGCCGGCGTGGGGGCAGGGCTTGGCGCGGGCCTGGCTATCGGCCAAACGATGGCTCAGACGATGGCCCAGAACGTAGCGGGAGCCACCCAGACCGGAAAAGGCTCGGAAGAGACTGCTGCCGACGTGACAGCTCTTCTCGAGAAACTGCATGATCTCATGACCAAAGGCATTCTGACCAAGGAAGAGTTCGAAGCGAAGAAATCGGAGCTGCTGAAGCGGTTGGTCTGACCACCGATAGCGCTCGTTCAGGGCTGAAGCGATTTGAACAACTCGCCAAACGGGACCGAGTGGCTCATTGAAGCATTTGACTGCGCAGAGGACTGCCTGCGCAGTCAGGACAGCTTGACGGGGTTGTTTTCCGAGATTGTCTCGGCCATGCACCTGAGCCCAGTAGGCAAGCCGCTCTGGCACCAGTTCCCATTGACTGCAGGACTGACAGGGGTGTGGTTGCTTCAGGAATCGCACCTGGCGATCCACACTTTCCCGGAGCATTCATCAGCTTGCCTGAACCTGTTTTGCTGTCGCCGGCGGGAATCTCCCGACTGGAGCGCACTCTTAACCTGTTATCTGGGTGCCGGCCAGGTGCTTGTGCGCGAATGTGAACGGCACTACATGCGGAGCCGGGTGGTGGGTGTCTTGCCTCCCGTCGCCGCGGAAGGACCTGCTAAGGTGAAATCAAGCTGAGCCGAAAGCTCCGCTTCGGCTGAGAGAAATCCATGGCGGGTCTCGAGTTCGCACCAGCATTCGAATGAGATCGATAAACTGCCCATCCTGCGGAGCGCCTGTCACTTTCAGATCTTCCGTTTCCATCCTGGCCGTCTGCGATTACTGCAGGTCCACTCTGGTTCGGCATGACCTCGATGTCGAAAATATCGGCAAAATGGCTCAGCTTCAGCAGGACGGCACGCCGCTGCAGCTTGGGGCCGCGGGGCAGTACCGGGGAACGCACTTCGCTATAGTGGGCCGTATTCAACTGCGGTTCGATCATGGCCTTTGGAACGAGTGGCACCTTCTCTTCGACGACATGCGCAGCGGATGGTTGGGCGAGGCCCAGGGCACCTATGCTGTCTCGTTTGTCACCTCGGTGAAGGAAGAGGTCCCTTCTTTCGAGTCCCTGGCGGTTGGCCAATTCGTCACGTTGAACGGAAAACGATTCGAGGTCCGAGACCTGCAAGAGGCAGCCTGCGTTAGTGGAGAGGGAGAACTTCCCTTTCGGGTCGGGTCGGGCTACCTGGCTCCTCTGGCGGATCTGCTTGGAGAATCCGCCGGCTTTGCCACCCTCGACTACAGTGAATCGCCCGCGCTGGTTTTCCTGGGAGAGTATGTGGAGTTTGAGCAATTGCACCTTACCGGCTTGAGGGAGTTCGATGGATGGTGAGCCCGAAATTGTGACACCGCCGCCGATTCCGGCCGCTCGGCCCACCGGCGTGAAGACCTTCCACTGTCCGGGTTGTGGGAGTCCGCTGACCGTTCGCGGTATGAGCCAGACCGAGTCCCTGGCTTGTGGTTCGTGCGGATCGATTATTGATATCAGCAACGAAAGTTTCCGGATCATTGAAACCTATCGTGCTCGGATCCGACATGAACCTCTCATCCCTCTCGGTGCACGCGGCAAGCTCCGGGGGGATCTGTTCGAAGTGATCGGCTACATGAGGCGCGGCATCGAAGTGGAAGGCGTGCCCTATGAATGGAGCGAGTACCTGCTTTTCAATCCCTACAAGGGTTTTCGCTGGTTGACCGAGTACAACGGGCACTGGAACTACGTCAAAACGACCACGCACATTCCCAAGGCGGTCTTGTGGAGTGACCAGCCGGCTTTCGACTACCTGGGCCAACGGTTCCTGCATTTCCAGACGGCACGGGCCACGGTGAACTACGTGCTCGGAGAGTTCTACTGGAAGGTGCAGGTGGGCCAGGCCTGCCAGGTCTCCGATTTTGTGGCTCCGCCGCTCATTCTCAGCCGGGAAGTATCGGACGACGAAATTACCTGGTCCATCGGCGAATACCTCGATCCAGAGTCTCTTCGGAGATCCTTTCAGCTGACTTCATCGCTTCCGTCGCGGAGCGGCATTGCTCCGAACCAGCCCTCGCCGTTCTCGCTGCAAACACCCAAAATAAAGGTGGCCTTGGGGTATTTCTTGCTGGCTGTCGTATTGATCCAAATCCTGGTCTTGCTTCTGTCACAGAACCGTCTGGTCTACCAAAACGAATATGCTTACCATCAATCCTCAAGCGAAAAATCCCGTGTGACCGATGTCTTTGAACTTTCCGGGCGCCCGTCGAACGTCGTGGTTGCAACCCGAGCCAATGTCGATAACAACTGGATGTATCTGAGCATGGCCTTGATCAATGATCAGAATGGAGTTGCCTACGACTTCGGGAGAGAAATCAGTCACTACCACGGAAGGGACAGCGACGGCGCTTGGACCGAGGGCAGCATCACGGACAAAGCGGTTCTGCCATCCGTCCCCTCCGGCCGTTACTACTTGAGAATCGAGCCGGAATCGCCGGCTTCGCACGTCAGTTACTCGATCCGTGTTTATCGCGACGTGCCAAGTTGGTCATTTTTCTTGGCGGCGCTGGGAGCGATTCTCCTTTTCCCGGTCTTTTATTGGTGGCGTCAACGCACCTTTGAGTATCATCGCTGGCTGGAGAGCGACCATCCCATGAAGCCACTGATCCCGAAGGAATCCGATGACGACTGAGGCAGGCGCTGTCCGATGGAGCTGGGCGGAGCCTCAGCGCGGTAGAACGGGGTCGTTAAGACTCCACATCCTCCAGGGGCCCTGAATTAGTTCAGCGAGAGTGACTGAGCCGTTGGAACCGCTCAGTCGGAAGGATCCTCACCATGTATCGAGCATTCCTGGTATACGGCAGTTTGGTTCTGGCGGCCTTGCTGTACGCGGACTATCGGGGGTTGAGCTTCACCAGCTTTGATGAAGTTAAAGGAGTGCCGAAATCGATCCGGGAAAACCCTGGGGCGTACCGCAGCATGTATCAGCGGTTCTTTCACAAGTAACAAGGACTGGAGAGAGGAGACGAGAATGGGTGGAATCATCAACCCGGGTTTTGTGCTCAATGCGATTGTCTTCGCGTTTCTGGGGGTCCTGATCTTTTGGATCTCATTCCTGATCATCGACAAGCTCACGCCTTACCAACTCTGGAAGGAAATCATCGAAGAGCACAATACCGCCCTGGCAATCATCGTCGGGGCCATGTCGCTGGGGATCTGCATCATCATCGCTGCAGCCATCCACGCTTGACATCCCCTCAGGCAGCCGATCGCTCGAATGGCGCTTGGGTCCCCACCCGCTGGCGCCCCCGGCAGGGGCCAGGCGGCCGTCCGGCAGGGCTGCCTCCGAGGTCTCTACCAGACCTTGACATCCATTTCTTGTGTCATGCTCCTTCCTGAGTCTTGCCCCGTTGTAAGCGGGGAATGCATGCGATCATGGTTTACGCCCTTCTGATTACAGTCTTCGTCATTGCTTCCTGCGGTTTGGTTTATGAGCTGATTGCGGGGACGTTGGCCAGCTATCTTCTGGGCGATTCCGTGACCCAATTCTCCACGATCATCGGTACCTATCTCTTTTCGATGGGCATCGGATCGTATCTCTCGCGCTACATCGGGAAAGGCCTGGTTTCCCGCTTTATCCTCATTGAGTTACTCGTGGGCGCTGTGGGAGGGACTTCGGCGGCCTTTCTGTTCCTGATGTTTTCATACGTTGGGTCGTTCAAGCTGATCTTGTATGTTGTGGTGACCGTGATAGGGATCTTGGTGGGACTGGAGATTCCGCTGCTGTTGCGAATCTTGAAAGAGCGTATCCAATTCCGAGACCTGGTGGCCCAAGTGCTGACCTTCGACTACCTGGGCGCACTGGTAGCGTCGTTGTTATTTCCGATGATGCTTGCCCCTCGTCTCGGCTTGGTCCGCACCTGCTTTCTGTTTGGCTTGCTCAATGCCTTGGCGGCCGGATGGACGGCCTGGCTATTCCGCAGGCAACTGCCACAACTGCGATTCCTTTACAGCCAGTGCGTGGCCGTCACGGTGTGGCTACTGCTTGGATTCGTTTTTGCCGAGCGACTGACGACTCTCGCGGAAGAGAATCTGTACGCGGATGAGATCATTTTCGCAGAGTCTTCGGCGTACCAACGTATCGTGGTGACGCGGTGGCGCGAAGACATCCGTCTCTTCTTGAACGGCCATTTGCAGTTTAGTTCGCGCGATGAATACCGTTACCATGAGGCCTTGGTCCACCCAGGCCTTCGCTCCCTTTCGTCTCCCCGACGAGTGCTGGTATTGGGGGGTGGTGACGGTCTGGCGGTCCGGGAGGTCCTCCGTTACCCATCCGTGGAAAGCATCAAACTCGTCGATCTGGACCCGGAGATGACGAGACTTTTTCGACAAAACGAACTGCTGATGGAACTCAATCGCAACTCGCTTAACTCTTCGAAGGTTACAGTAGTGAACGCGGACGCTTTCCTATGGCTGGAACGTGAAATCGAGTCGTGCGATTTAGGGTTTGTAGAGTTTGAGGACCCATACAACCAATACCATGGGGCACTCTATACTTCGGCCTTCTATCGACTGCTTCAGCGCCGGCTGTCTGAAAACGGTTTGGCCGTTATCCAGAGCACGTCGCCGCTGTTTGCGCGGCAGTCATTCTGGTGCATCGTAAAGACAGTTGAGAGCGAGGGCCTCCTCGCGACCCCCTATCATGTGTATGTCCCCTCGTTTGGCGAGTGGGGCTTTGTTTTGGCTTCGCGCCGGCCCTACCGGCTGCCGAATGCGTATCCGCCCGATTTGCGCTTTTTGGATTCCGATATAGCAGCCCAACTGTTTCGTTTTCCCAAAGACATGCTGCCCGTGGAAGTCGAGGTCAACCGGTTGAACAACCAGGTCCTGGTCCAGTATTACGAGTCGGAATGGCACCGAGTCAATCCCTGATTCAGCCGCAGGTTGGCCGCGACTTGCCTCTCCCAGCACTTGATTCCGTGGCGTTGCCATGAATCGTCGCCATTTCCTGCTAGTCTCGGCAAGCTGGATCACCGCGGGTCCCTCGTGTCGGTCCCGTACGGCCGACCAATTTCCCTTTGACGGTGCCATCCTGGGTCCCTCTCATGAGGTGGGACATCTCCTGCGCACTCCCCACTTTCCGGCACCAGTCAGTCAGGAGCGAGTGGCAGTTGCGATCGTGGGCGGCGGCATCTCCGGATTGTCGGCTGGTTGGAAGCTCGCGAAATGTGGGGTCCGTGATTTTGCGTTGCTGGAACTTGAAAACGATGTCGGCGGCAACTCAAGATTCGGAGTGAACGAGATCACTCCTTACCCGTGGGGTGCACACTACCTGCCGTTGCCAACGCAGGAGTCGCGTGCGGTAAAAGAGCTCCTGGAGGAATTGGGTGTAATCAAAGGCTACACGGCATCCGGTGAGCCTCAATATGCGGAGGAGTACGTCTGCTTTGCGCCGCAGGAGCGGCTCTTCTTGCATGGGCGGTGGCAGGAGGGGCTTTTGCCCTCTGTAGGCATCTCCGCGAAGGACCGCGATCAATACGATCGATTTGGTGACTTGATTCGTGAATTTCGCATCCGGCGCGACCTCCAGGGCCGGAAGGCTTTTGCCATTCCGATGGATCTGAGCGCTCGCAGCAAAGATCTGCTTGCGCTGGATCGGATCTCGATGAAGGAATTCCTGGCGCAGAACAGATTGGATTCGGAGGCGCTGCATTGGTACGTGAACTACGCCTGCCGCGACGATTTTGGCTGCGAGTATGGGGATGTTTCCGCTTGGGCCGGAATTCACTACTTTGCCAGTCGAGACGCAAAGGGAGAGGAGTTGGATGGCACCACGGTGCTAACCTGGCCTGAAGGAAATGGCTGGATTGTTCGCCGGCTTCAAAAAAAACTGGAGGGCCGAATCCGGGCGGGCGCGCTGACCTTCAGCGTCCGGCCGGGCAAGCCTTCCATAGTGGACTACTACGATCTCCGCGAGAAGGTCTCCAAGCGACTGATGACCGATCACGTCATTCTCGCCTGTCCCAGGTTCCTGGCTCCATACTTGATCGAGCCGGTCGATGGAGAACCAAAGACTGCGTCTCGCGGCTTTCAATACGCCCCCTGGCTGGTTGCCAACCTCACGTTGCGCGACCTTCCGCAGCAGCGGAGCGGGACGCCGCTGGCTTGGGACAACGTCATCTACAAAGGACCCTCACTTGGATACGTGGTAGCCACACATCAGAGTCTGCGAACTCATGAAGATGGAACTGTGCTGACCTATTACTATCCTCTGACAGGCGCGCCCCAAGAGGAGCGCTCGAGACTTCTTCACACGGAGTGGAAGGAATGGGCCCGGTTCATCCTTCAGGACCTCCAAAGACCACATCCGGAGATCGCTCGTCTGGTCCGCCGAGTCGATATTTTTCGATGGGGACACGCCATGGTCCGACCCACGCCTGGATTCTTATGGGGCCCAGACCGGACCCACGGGATCCAACCCTACCAGGGGCTTCTCTTTGCCCATTCCGATCTCAGCGGATTCTCCATTTTTGAGGAAGCCCAGTACCGCGGGGTGGCCGCCGCCGAAGAAGTGCTGCGGCGGCTGAGGGTCCCTTTCTCTTCTTCAATCTGATTCAGATCCGGGGTTGATGGCGATGGCACCTGTCGCAAAAGCTCCTGCGGGGCAACCACGATGGCTGGTTTCGGCTCGATACGACGTAGGATTCTTCATCTTGCCCGGGTTGATCTCCCTAATCATTCTGTTTTCCTCGCCCCGGGATCTGATGGAGAGCGAAGCCATCCCGCTGTGGATCTGGGTGGCCCTCGTCGTGATGATTGACGTATCGCACGTCTATGCCTCCCTTTACAGGACCTATCTCGATCCTGAGGAATTTCAGCGTCGTCGATCCCTGTACCTGCTGGTGCCCGGGACCTTGTTCCTGGCAGGCGTCTCCTTGTATTCCGTCGAGGCGCTCTACTTCTGGAGAGTCTTGGCTTACGTTGCCGTTATTCACTTTGTCCGGCAACAGTACGGATTTCTGGCTCTCTACAAGTACCGTCGTGGCGAGCGCCTCCAGTGGGAAGCTCGTTTCGACAAGGGGCTCCTATACCTGACCACTGCGTATCCCTTGATCTATTGGCACACCCATTTACCCCGCAAGTTTGTATGGTTTGTCGACGGAGACTTCCTGTCCATTCCTGTCCGACAAGTATCGCTTTGGTCGGGCTACCTGTACCTGGTTTGGGCGATTGCGTACCTGGCCAAGGAACTGTGGTTCGGTCGCCGAGGCCGTCCGCTCAACCCTGGCAAGCACCTCGTCCTGTTCACTACGGCCGTTAACTGGTATGTGGGGATCGTCCTCTTCAATTCGGATTTCTCGTTTACGGTCACCAATGTGGTGGCTCACGGTGTTCCTTATCTTGCCCTTGTCTGGATCTACGGTCGAAGAAAATGGCGGAAATGGCCGGGTTCGTGGAGGGTGCAGACCTGGTTTCAGCCAAGTCGGGTTGGTCTTTTTCTAGGCTTGCTGGTGGGATTGGCATTCCTCGAAGAGGTGCTGTGGGACCTCATTGTGTGGAAGGAACATCTCGTGCTCCTAGGGGAACGGCTCTCATTTCCATCATGGGGACATGAGGTCCTTTCCCTTGTTGTTCCTTTGTTGGCACTTCCACAGGCCACCCACTATGTCCTGGATGCCTTTATCTGGAAACTGAATGGCTCGAATCCCGATCTGAAGCAGCTATTGTTCTTAGATGAATAGATCTTATTGAATAGAAATCTAATGAAGTTTTTCATCTCTTTCGATATGCTCTCAAAGGTTCAAAGAAAAACAGATGCACGGCATCAAGGGAGGAGGTCGCCACGGCTGAGAGCGGGGGCTACATGAGAAAGAAAAGACTCTATCCCATCCAACTTTGGGCACTTCACGAACGCCGGTGGCATCTGTTCAATTTCTACGAATCCATCAGCGAGGCCTTGGAGTCAGCCAAGAACCTGCCATCGACCCCTCTGGTGCTGTCCACCAATTGTGATCTCCCTTTTCTGGAGGACTGTTTGGCGGCCGTCGAATTCTCCGAAGCACGTCGCTGGTAAGAGCGCTCCCTGGAAACTGGGGGCAGGGCTCCTGGTTGCGCTCCGCGTTTCAGAGCTCTTTGGTATCTTCCTTACTCCTTGTTTTCAAATCAGTTAACTAAATTCCCGTATTTGTCCGATAAGGCAGACGTGCATTATTGTCAACCGTGTATTCAGCTTTGACACCTATGAGCCTCGTCTCGCAGCTTCTGACCCGACTTGGGCTGTCTCTGTGCAGCTTGGCGCTTCTTTCGGCCTCAGCGTTCGCCCAGCGATACAGCTTCAAAAGTTACAGCAACGAAGAAGGCCTGGAGAACATGAGTGTCCAGTGTGTCCTGCAGGATCGCAAGGGCTTCCTCTGGATTGCAACGCAGAATGGAGTGTTTCGCTACGACGGGAAGCGCTTCAAAATGTTCACCGTTAGGGACGGTTTGCCAAGCGACTTTGTGACCTCGTTGTACGAGGCTCCGGACGGCACTCTTTGGGCTGGGACGTTTTCTTCAGGAGCGGCTCGGTGGACGGGAACTCACTTTGAACCCCTTTCGAGGGCATCGGGAATCGGAGAAGGCGGAATCAGCTACCAAGGCATTGCCGCAGATTCAAAAGGGAGACTCTACTTTGCCACCGAAGGCGGATTGAGTCACGGTGATGGGATTCATTTTCAAACACTGACACAGCGGGACGGACTGCCTTCAGGAAGAATCGACGCAGTGTATGTCGATGCCGGCGACACGATTTGGTTTGGCAGCGGAAACTTGCTTTGCAGCTTGAAAGACGGCAAATTGAGCGTTCTGGGCCGGGAATCGGGCGTCCCGAACGGGCCCATCGACGCCATATCCGCCGACCCGGTCGGCACGCTCTACCTCAGAACCCCCCTTCACCTAGTCCGCCGGACCGCCGGAAGCCAGGTCTTCGAGAGAATAGACCAGGGACTACCAGTTTCCAGCACCTTCGGCGCCCTTTTCATTGACCGCGAAGGCAAACTGTGGGTTCCCACCAGTTTTGGCTTGGCGAGTCGCGTCGAGGATCGTTGGGAGGTGATCGGATATCAGAACGGCTTACCGATGGATTCCGTGTACTCCGTCACTGAGGACAGGGAGGGGTCCCTCTGGATTGGCACAGGCGGGGCGGGGGTTGCGAGATGGCAAGGACGAGGCGTATGGACTGGGTTTCGGCGACCTGAGGGTCTTAGCAGCGATGTCATCTGGGCGGTGCTGAGAGACAGCAGGGGCAGGCTTTGGGCTGGAACAGACGCTGGCCTCAGCCTCTTCAATTCCGAGACGGGACGATGGCGGGATTATCCGCTGGAAGGGTTGTCAGGCCATCGCTGTCGTGCCATGGCCGAAGCTCCCGATGGATCGCTCTGGGCGGCCATCGACAGGGCGGGGGTCGCGCGTATTCATCCCGACGGCAAACAAGTTGAGGTATTTCTCAACCTGGACACATCGCCCCGGGTGCGATCCCGAAGCCTTGCCATTGGAGTGGATGGGACCATCTGGGTTGGTGCATTGGAAGGGTTGTTTCGATCACGCTTGACGGCTGGAAGGCACCGCTTCGAAAGAGTCAGCGTGCCTGGCGGCACTTTTTCCGAGGAACCTTTCTCCAGCGTCAAGTTCGACCGCAAGGGGGTGCTGTGGGCCGCCGGTCGTTCAGGGCTGGCCCGCTTCGACGGAAGTGAGTGGCAGCGATACACTTCGCGTGACGGGCTGCGCAGCGACTTTACTGCCTACCTCGCCGTGGAGCCGTCAGGAGCCCTCTGGATCGGCTACCGCGAAGCGTTTGGTGTCACTCGGATGTCACAAGACGGCAAACCGGCCTTCGAGCACTTCGGAATCGCCCACGGTTTGAGCAGTGAGAAGGTTTTTTTCCTCGGCTTCGATTCGATGGGCCGGCTCTGGGCAGGTACCGACTCAGGCATCGGCATCCGGGAAGGGAATCAGTTCCGTCAGGTGGGCCGCGCGGAAGGATTGATTTGGGATGATACCAATGCGAACGCCTTCCTTCTCGATCGCGACGGATCGGTTTGGGTGGGAACCAGCAATGGTCTGGCTCACTACAGTCCCGTTAACGACCGGCGCAACGAAACTACTCCGCAAGTCGTGATTGTGGAGGCGAGGCTTGGAGACAAGCTGGAGGATGCGACTGGGATTCATTCGGTTCCCTTTTCGAACGGATCATTCTCCGTACAGTTCGCCGGGCTCACATTCATCGATGAGAAAGAGATCTTGTTTCGGTACCGCCTCATGGGTTTGGACGACCGATGGGTCGAAACGGCCGTGCCCGAGGCCCGATTCTCGTCTCTGGCCGAAGGTGATTATACTTTTGAGGTTGCAGCGCGAAACGCGGCCGGCGTGTGGAGTCCCCAACCGGCCCGCTTCTCCTTCGTCGTCCGTCCTCCCTGGTGGAGGACAGGTTGGGCTCGAGCCGTCGCCGTGTTGCTGATTTGGGCACTGGGCTATGCGGCCTTGCGGTGGAGGGTACGTGCTTTAATCCGAGCCAAGGAAAGCCTTGAGGCCATGGTGGCTGAACGCACCGCGGAGCTAACCAGAGACAAGGAGAGGATCCAGCAGCAGAACCTTGAAATCGAGGCCCTACTCTTGAAAGCACAGGACTCGACGCGCCTCAAGGGTGAGTTCCTGGCTAATATGAGCCATGAAATTCGAACCCCCATGAACGGGATCATCGGCATGACCGAGCTGCTGCTGGACACGGACTTGTCCGAAGAACAGAGAGACTACGCCTTAACCGCTCACAAGTCCGGGCAATCCCTGCTCAGCCTGATCAACGACATCCTCGACTTCTCGAAGATCGAAGCCGGGAAGATGCAATTGGATGATGCTGATTTCAGTCTGCGCGATCTGGTTGAAGAGGTCATTGACCTTTTTGCCGAACGGGCCTACGGCAAAGGGTTGGAGATGTCCTGCTTGGTTGATTCGGAGATCCCCGTCATTCTGCGCGGCGACCCGGGCCGACTGCGACAGATTCTCAACAACCTGGTTGGAAACGCGGTGAAATTCACAGAAAAGGGAGAGGTGTCGGTACGGGTGACCCTTGTCACAGAGGATGCCGGTCGGGTCTTGACGAGGTTTGAGGTGAAAGACACCGGAATCGGTATTAGCCCGGATGGCCGGGCACGTTTGTTCGAGTCGTTCAGCCAGGCGGATGGCTCCACGACGCGCAAATACGGAGGAACTGGTTTGGGTCTGGCCATTTCGAAACAACTTGCAGAAATGATGGGCGGGAAGATCGGTGTGACCAGCGAGCCCAATCGAGGCAGTGTGTTTTGGTTCACGGCTCTTCTCAGCGCTTCCGAAGCAACGCCGGTTGAAGAGGCTGCCCCTGAGCTGGCTGGGAAAGCCGTGCTGATTGTCACGCCGAGTTCGCTGGTAGGGGAAGTTTTACGAGATACCCTGGCTCAGTGGCGAGCCGAGCCGATTTTGGTTGCGGACGGAGCAGCAGCGCTCGCAAGAATCCGGCAGGCTGAGGAAGAAGCAGTTCCGTTTGCGGCAGCGATTGTGGATGACAGCGCTCTGGATTGGGACGGAGAGGCCGAGCCTCTCCAGATCAACGTACCGATGGTGGTCCTGAGCCGAGAACGAGTGGAGGCTCATTTGGGAAGCCCGACCAACCGCCACATTCATGCCAGAAAACCGATCAAGCCATCCATGCTCGAAGGCGGACTGCAGAGGATTCTCAATCCCAGCCGTTACTCGACTGCTTCCCATCAATCACCAGCGGCACCGTCGGAGGTTCTCCCCGCTCACTCGAGACTTCGGGTGCTCCTGGTCGAAGACAATTTGGTTAACCAGACCCTGGCGGCGCGCTTGTTGGAGAAGCGTGGACACCGGGTGCAAGCGACAGCCTCTGGAGAACGAGCTCTGAAAATGCTGGACACACAGGTATTCGACTTGGTGCTGATGGATATTCGTCTTCCCGACATGGACGGCTTTCAGGTTGCCGAGCAGATCCGAGAGAATGAAAAGGGGCTGGGGACACGGATTCCCATCATTGCCATGACGGCTCAGGTCTTTCAAGAGGCCCGGCAGCGTTGCTTGGAGTCGGGTATGGATGAATTCCTGGCTAAGCCCTTCCATCCCACAGACCTCTTCCGAGCCATTGACAGAGTGACCCAAAGCGCCTGTCTGGCTGAAGAATCTTCCTCACGTGAAGCCATTTGACGGTTTCAACACAGCCGGCTTGCTCTGGGCCGCTGCCTTTGTTACTGTTCCTGCTGCGTTGATTTCGCTGTGGGAGGAAGTGTGATGGCCCCTGATCCGGCCGAGGTTCTTCGCTACGATTGGAGTTTGACTGAAATCGAAGATCTGTACAGGCTGCCTCTGCCGGAGCTCATCTTTCAGGCCCAGGCGGCACATCGGGCTTACCACAGCCCAGACGAGGTGCAGGGCTGTGTTCTTCTCAGCATCAAGACGGGGGCCTGCCCCGAGGATTGTGCCTATTGTCCTCAATCGGCCCACTACCGCACCGGCTTAGAGCGTCAAGATCTCCTTTCTGTCCAGGACGCGCTCGCGGCTGCAGCGCATGCCCGAGAGAAGGGAGCCACCCGCTTTTGCATGGGAGCGGCTTGGCGCAGCGCGCCCAACAACGAGGATTTTGAATCGGTGTTGGAAATGGTGCGGGGAGTGCGAGCCTTGGGGATGGAGGCTTGCTGCACCCTCGGAATGTTGGAAGAGTCCCAGGCCAGAGCATTGGCCGATGCCGGCTTGACGGCTTACAACCACAACCTCGATACCTCCGAGGAATTTTATGGCCGGATCATCACTACCCGAACCTACCAAGAACGGCTCGAGACATTGGACCGAGTGCGTCGTGCCGGCATCACGGTCTGCTGCGGTGGGATCATCGGAATGGGCGAAAGCCGACAGGATCGGTGCGGCCTGCTGCGAGAGCTGGCAAATCAGCGGCCTCACCCCGAAAGCGTTCCGATCAACCTGCTGGTGCGGGTGGAGGGAACACCACTGGGTGCCCAACCGGAAACGGATCCCCTGGAGTTAGTTCGCATGATCGCGACAGCCCGCATCTTGATGCCGGCATCCATCGTTCGTCTGAGTGCCGGCCGATTGTCGTTGTCGGACGAAGCCCAGGCTCTCTGCTTCATCGCCGGCGCCAATTCGATATTCATGGGGGATCGGCTCCTCACCACTCCCAATCCCGGAGAGGCGCATGACCAAGCTCTCCTCAGGAGACTGGGCATGCGGCTGCGAGCCGAGCCGGTCTTTTCCGATCCTGAAAGGACGCAGAACTCTGGCGCGAGGGCCTTCCCTAAGGACGCCTAAGCCCCTTCTGGACGCCCTGCTGCAAGTCCGGATCAGAACTCGCGCTTGGTCTAGCTTGAGAGCTCCCTCCCAGACGTCACCGCATCCAAATCGAGTTTGGAGTGTTCACCCGTCGGCCGAGTTCTCACGTCCGTCAAGGAGTCTGTTTGGCGGGAGTGATGACGATGTTTCGGTAGGATACGGCGGTGTGGTCGCCTTGCAGGAAAATGGGGCCCGGAGCGCCTTCCTCGCTGTCCAAGGCTCCTCCAGTGATGCCTGGGATTTCGGCGTCGTCCAGCACCGTCGTTCCATTCAGCACAACCGTCACTCGGCGTCCAATCAGCGTGATGTCGTAGGTTTGCCACTCTCCGGCCTTTCGAGCCGGGATGGATGTGGGCGTGAGGAATCCGTACACGCCCCCCAGGGCGTGGCTGTCTGGTTCCTTGCCCAGGCTATCATCAATCTGTACCTCGTATCGCCCCCGAAGATAGATGCCGCTGTTGCCTTTCTCCGGAACCTTGAATTCAAGGTGCAGCTTGAAGTCGTTGAACGTCTTCTCGGTGATCAGATCGCAGCTGGGCGTGGCGTTCACCAGGGCGCCGTTTTTCACAGACCAGCCGTTGGGTTCTCCCGGGTCCCTGGGTCTCCAACCCTCGAGATTCCTTTCGTTGAAAAGGGAGATGGAGTCTCCCCACTCCGGCGTTCCCTGCCGCGTCAGGTCAGGAGCGCGGACGGCCACCCAGCTTAGCGGGCTTCCGTCCTCCGCCGTCGTGCTTCCTTCCAGCCGATCTCCTACCAACCGGCCTTTGAACGACAGGTCGTCGGAGCGCTTCTCATATTGCTTAGGCAACGATAGGACTAGCTCGCCGCCAGTGGCCCGGACCGTTGCGATCGGCCGGGCACTTCCAAAGCGGCCCACCAGTCTTCCCTTCAATTGGCCATCCTCTTTGGAAAGCTCGAACCACGAGGGGTACTGAGTGGAAGGAGATTTGACGGTCACATCCCACCGGCCCAGGAACGCGTCTTCGGACGGCCCCCCGGAAGAACGTGTGGGCTGCGAACCCGGTTCCGGCGAGGACGCGCATGCGGTGAGCAGCGAAATCAGGACCAAGACAACGAAAGATTGAAAGTTGACTAACATGAGATGAGTCCTCCGTCGGAAGCAGGATTGCTCGATTGGGTCACCAACGACGCGGCGATCTGCAAAGAAATGCGAGGCCCCTTACGCAGCAACTTCGAGCGAAGAGTCCGATAATCCTGGGTACCGCTGACAAAGCCATTCATGATGTCGCGCAACGCCTGGCTGTGTCCGGCAGCTTGAACCATCCGACCGACGAAATCGGACCCCAGAAACCGCCCTGTGTAGAAGGCATCAAACCATTCGGCTGCTTTGACGAAGTCCTCCACGAAGTCGTGTTGACAGAACTCCGCGTAGCACTTCACCTGATTCTCTTTGAGAGCGTTGGCCAAAAGCTGACCGGAGCGCATGGCGTAATAAATACCTTCGCAGGTAATGGGGTCCGCAAAGCCGGCTGCATCCCCCACCAAAGCCCAGCCCTCTCCAGCGACGAGGTTGTTTCGCAGAGAGGAGGGACGCAGCGATGGGATGAGGGCACTGTAAAACGGGCAGGTGTGAGGTCCGGATGCTTGGCTTTTGGTTTGCTCCCGACCACCACACTCCGACGTCCGCGACAGATCTTCAGGAGGGAAGTAGCTTCCGAGATACCGGCACAGGAAGTCGTTCAAGCACTTCTTCAGATGAGCCGTGTTGGCAAGCGTCAAACGACCACAGATCCCTACTGAGAGGTTGTCTGGCCGACCAAAAACCCAGAGATAACCCGGAAAGGACCGATAGAACTTGACGGTGATTCCATCCGTGCCCGCTTTGGGTATCCGATAGCCTACCGTCATCATCAAGTCGTCCGCAGTGAAGGGGCGGCCCAGCTGCTTGCGAACAACGCTGTTGACACCGTCAGCTCCTACGACGAAGTCCGCTTCATGGGTACCTCGATCGGTGAGGACTTTCCAACCGCGGCCCTGCCTGTCCAATCTTAAGACACGCTCGGTTTGCAGCAGGGCACCGGCTGCAACCGCACGCTCCAGCAGGAGACGGTTCAGCGCGATCCTAGAGAAAATGAGCAGGGGGTTGTCCAGCTGGATCCGAAGCCGAGCGTTCTGCGGCGACAGCACCTCCAGGCTGCGGACGGCCTGGCGGCAAGCCTGACTAGCCTGAAGGAACGGAAACCGTTCCAAAGCTTTGCAGGTTACCCCGCCGCCGCAGGGCTTTTCCCACGCTCCTCGATGGTCGAACAGAAGGACCTGAGCCCCGTCCTGGCCTAACAGGGAAGCACACACCGCCCCTGCCGGGCCACCTCCAATGACGGCGATTTTCATGGGGTCATCTGGAACCCAATTGGCGCTGAGAGCAGGCCGTTAGGGCTCAAGTTCTCGTGAAGAACACGGCAAAGAAGTACGCTGTGATGGCCGAACTAAACAACGACGAAATCAGCGGGTTCGCTGCTTGGCCGACGACCTGATCCGCCAGCAGCCACGCCAAAACGCTCAGGATCGTCAGCCCCGGAAGAATCAAAACTAACAGAAACTGGCCGTTGCCCAAAACGAAAAAGCCGATAAGCAAGGCCAAGCCCAGGATGAGGCGACTGCTGGCGTGAGTCACCATTGCTTGGACGAAATGACACCCCTGCGATTTGCTCAGGACAAACTCATCCAGCAGGTAGATCGGCCAAACGCTGAGGAAGAGGAATGGGATCCGCCACAGCTGATTCCACGTCAGGCTGACGTTAACGAAGTACTCTGTTAGAAAAGGGGCGACGACCCCAGCCAGATACAGGACTGCTCCCCCGGCCGCGAACAACTCGGCCCAGCCGATCCGGAGCTCCTTCCATCTCGGAGGCCGAAAGAGCATTCCAAACGTTCCAGTGTAGAACAGCAGTCCTGCCAGATAGCCGCCTCCCAAGAGATTCAACTTGTCCCAAGGATTCAGAAGCTTGAGCAGCAACAAGGCTGATACCGCTCCCAGTCCGTAGAGGGACAGACCTTGACCCAGGGTGGTCGCAGGCGAGAGAGGCAGCTGTCGGATTCCGGGTTCCGCCGTGGCCACGTCTGTGTTCCGCCGCCGCAGGTTGAGTCGATCGGCAATCCTCATTAGGACCTGAAACACCGCAGGAGTGCTCATGAACAGAGCTATACAAAACACCACCCTCAACATGTCGGCCAAGCTGCCAGGTGGCTCGGACAGCTCTACAACACCGGTTTCCTGGAAACGTCTTCGCAACTCCTGCAGAACCTGTGGACGGAGCAACGTGGTGGAATGGTCACCCCAAGGCAGGAATATCAGCTTGACTCTTCCGTCCGGCGAAAGAAACGTCCCGGCAGAAATGTTCGGGGGTAAGGCCGCTCCACTCAGCGATTCGAAGAGAAAGCGGGAGCCGCGCCGCACGTTGGGAAGATCGAATTCACCAACGAGTATCAAAGCATTCTGCAAACGGCCTGGATCGACAGGCTGTGCCGCCGGTGAGAGGGCCACCACCGCAGCTACCGATTCGTTCCGTTGGGCAACCCGCAGCGCCAGTCCCCCACCCAGGGAATGACCGACCAAAAGCAGCGATGAGTGGGGTCCTTCGCGTTGCCGGATTTCCCGCAAGGAGGAGTCGATGGACAATTCACAGGATGGGATATCGAAAGTCGCAGCTGACTGGCCATGGCCTGGGAGGTCGATCGCATAGACTGTAGCTCCCGAAGAGGCCAGACCGGCCGCCAACGTCATCATGGCGGATTTGCTCGCTGAGAGACCGTGCACCAGGAGTACTGCCGCTTTGCGGCCTCCCACACCAGAGTCCCCGGAGCGGGAGGTGACACGAATCATCGGTGTAGCCATTTGATCTGGAAATCTCCCCGCCTCGCGAACCAGCGAGCGATCCTGGACGCGTAGGCCCGCATAGAGCAGAGCCGCCAGGATTGGAAAGAGAAGACGAACCCGATCGGTCACAGTCATTGTCCTGGTCCGGTGGTCGACCGCAGCCGAGTTGGGCTGCGCCCTGTGGTTGGTTGGCCGGCCTGACCCTCAGGGGCCGCTGGCCCTTTCTGCAGGCGAACCGGCTGTCCAAGCCGCTATGCTATACTCTCGCTTGGACGCAGTGCCGCCCGCAGATTTGGAGTGCTTGGTGAATAAAGAGCTTGCGCTGCCGGAGTTGCTGGAGCGCCTCACAGGGCTGCGACGGCAAGGGAAACGAATCGTTTTTACCAATGGTTGCTACGACCTCCTACACCCGGGGCACGTTCACTTCCTGTCTCAGGCCCGCCAGCTTGGAGATGCCTTGGTCGTTGGTGTTAACAGCGACCGCTCGGTCCGCGAAATCAAGGGGCCTGCGCGTCCCATCCTCACTCAAGAAGAACGATGTCAGATACTGAGCGGATTGGCCAGTGTCGATTTCGTGGTGATCTTTGACGAACCGACCCCACTGGATCTGATCTCTGCCTTGCGACCCGACGTGCTCGTCAAGGGAGGCGACTGGGGATTGCACGAAATCGTCGGGCGCGAGCAAGTGGAGGCGGGCGGAGGACGGGTGGTGACACTGCCTTTCCTGCCTGGTTTCTCCACAAGCGCCATCGTTCAGCGCGTTCTGGATCGGTATCGAGACAACGCTTGAAGACCGCATGAGACGTTACTTCGGACCCGGATCAAGGCCGCCGTGCTGACCCAACGCCTTCTCGCTCCTCTCCTCAACGACCCCCAGCTGCAAACCATAGCCCGCAAAGTCGAAGCCGGTCACGGACCCGTGACCTTGACCGGGGTCACTCAAAACGCTAAGCCGTTTGTGCTGGCTGCACTTCAAAGCATATTGCAGAGACCGGTCCTTTTTGTCAGCGCCTCACCCCGCCGGTTGGAGGAATTCACTCATAGCACCGCGTTCTACCATCGCCTGCTGTCGAGCTCCGGCCCAGAGCGAGCATCCTACCTACCCGGACTCGAGCCGGGTGTCTGCAGCGGCCTATCCGCCCATCCGGAAATCCTGGAAACACGGTGCCTGGCATTTTGGAGGCTCTTTCGTTCGGAGATCGATATCCTCGTCTGCGGGCCCGGCTCCGCCCTCGGCCGGCTGCCCGATCTCGGGGCTGTTTTCAGCCGCGTCCCCGAACTGGCTCCCGGGCGGGAGGCGGGCCTGGCTGACTTGGTTACCTACCTCCTGCAGTCCGGCTATTTTCGGGAAGAGCCGGTAACCAGCATAGGGGCTTTTTCAGTTCGTGGCGGAATCCTGGATGTCTTTCCTCCCAATCGGGAGAACCCTGTGCGCATCGAGTTTTTCGGAGACGAAATCGAGTCGATGCGGGAGTTTTCTGTGAAGGCACAGCGTTCCATCGGTCCCGTGGGCGGATGTATTCCAGTCCCGATGCGTGAGTTCTTAATAGAGCCGGCGCTCATGCAAGAGTTGAGCCTCTACCTGGCAGATGCTTTCCCAGCCGACCGTTATCCAGGGTTTCATTCGGACCAGATCGTTCGGGCCGGGAATGGCGAAGTCTTTCCCGGATCGGAGTACTTCCTGCCGCTCTTGCGTCCATGGGACGAGTCGTTGCTGGATGTCGCCAAGGGCTTTTTCGTAGTTCTCGACGATCCGGCTGAGTTGAAGGAAGCTTTCGCTTCGTACCGCTGCTCACTCGAAGCAGAACGAGATGAGTTGGATCAAAGGGGACAGCCCAGTCTTCCCCTTGAACAGCTGGTTTTTTCAGAGGGTGAATTCCGAAGTCACCTTGCCAATAGTTCCTATCTCCAACTGGATGAGATAGGGGCTCACGCGGTGAGCACAGACCTGACCGTGAGTTACCCCAGCCGTCCCGCGCGCAAATACCACGGCAACATACGCCAGCTGGTGAGCGAAGCCCGGGCCACGGACCCGGTCCAGCAAACGCTTTTTGTACAAACCACGCTCGGGAAGGCCGAGCGACTGTACGACATATTTAGGGAATACGACCTGTCCTGCGCAGCCGGCTTTAAGCCCACGAACCGGGAGGGGTCGGCCACGGCAGCTGCTTCGCATCTTGAAACTACAGTATTAGTTGGGCTGGTTTCGGAAGGTTTCGAGCTGGTTGATAGGTCCTTCCGGGTAGTAGGAGGCTCCGATGTTTTCGATGAAGTCGAAGTGCTGGCGGGGGCGGGTCGCGCCCGAAAGGCCAGGGGGGCGTCATTCCTTTCGGATTTCAGAGAACTTAAGCCCGGCGACTATGTGGTCCATGTGGATCACGGCATTGGCCGTTTTCAAGGCGTCAAAGCGATTGCTTCTGAGGGCCTCAATCGTGAGTTCATGGTTGTGCACTATCAGGATGATGATCGTCTCTATGTGCCCTTGGAAAGGCTGGACCTGATTCAGAAACACAGCAGCGCTGGAGGTGCCAGGCCGGCTCTCGACAGGCTGGGGGGGACCACTTGGGTCCGCACTAAGGCTCGCATCAAGAAGTCCATGCGCGACATGTCCGAAGAGCTGCTCAAGCTCTATGCGGAGCGTCAGCTGTCGGCCGGGTATCCTTTCAGTGCCAACGGAAACTGGCACCACGAGTTCTCGGGAGCATTTGAATATGAAGAAACCCCGGACCAAATCGCCGCGATCAACGATGTGAGTCGCGACATGGAAGGCAAGCTACCGATGGACCGCTTGCTATGTGGTGACGTCGGGTTTGGGAAGACCGAGGTGGCGATGCGGGCCGCCTTCAAGGCCGCCTATGACGGGAAGCAAGTAGCCGTGCTGGCTCCAACTACAATATTAGTCTATCAGCACTATCTCCGCTTCAGCCAGCGATTCACTGCCTTTCCGATGGCGGTCGAGATGCTCAGCCGCTTCCGGTCAGCCAAAGAGCAAGCGGATGTGGTGGCGCGGATGGCTGCCGGGAAAGTCGACATCGTCATCGGAACCCACCGCCTTCTTTCTAAGGATGTAGAATTCAAGGATCTGGGCCTTCTCATCGTGGATGAAGAGCAGCAGTTTGGCGTGGCGCACAAAGAGCGGCTGCGTCAGCTGAAGAAACATGTAGACACGCTGACATTGACCGCCACGCCCATACCGCGGACACTCCATATGTCGATGATGGGCATCCGGGATTTGTCCGTGATTGAAACCCCTCCCCGGGACCGTCTCGCAATTCACACAACCATTGTGCCCTTTAGCAAGCAGGTCATCCACAACTCGATTCGGCAGGAGCTGGAGCGCGGGGGGCAGGTATATTTTGTTCACAACCGGGTCCAATCGATCTACTCGGTGGCTTCCATGATTCAGAAGATCGTGCCGGAGGCACGCGTGGCGGTTGGTCACGGACAGATGTCAGAAAAGGAGCTGGAGTCTACGATGCTCCGCTTCGTGAAGCACGAGGCGGACGTGTTAGTTTCAACTACAATAATAGAAAATGGGTTGGACATTCCGCTTGTCAACACACTCATCGTTAACCGTGCGGACCGGTTCGGATTGGCGCAGCTGTACCAGCTCCGCGGGCGGGTGGGCCGCTCCAACCGACGGGCCTATGCCTATTTCTTGATTCCACCGGACCAGCCATTATCAGGCGAAGCCCGGCAGAGGCTGGCTGCCCTCAAGGAATTCACCGAACTGGGGGCGGGTTTCAAGATCGCGGCTTTGGACTTGGAGCTGCGTGGCGCTGGCAACCTCTTGGGGGGCGAACAGCATGGTCATATCAATTCCGTCGGGTTCGATCTCTATTGCCAGATGTTGGAGCGAACGATCCAGGAAATGAAACAAGGGGAATCGCTCCCGGAAGTCCAGACTCAGATCAATCTGAAGACCAGCGTTCGTATTCCTTTTGACTACATCCAGGAAGAGACCCAACGTCTGAGAACCTATAAGAGGATCTCGTCGCTGCGTTCGGAGGCGGAAACCGAGGAGCTCCGGTTGGAGCTTGAAGACCGTTACGGACCTATTCCTGAGGAGGTCGACAACCTCTTGGAGTATGTTCGACTTCGCCTTCTAGCCGAGCGGCTTCTGGTGCAGTCGATTGATAAGGAGAAGGATGGTATCTCCGTCAAGTTCCACGAGCAAACATCCGTTACACCTACCAAGCTTGTAGAAGTGATTACCCAACATCCTGAGGTTTCGGTAACCCCCCATGGCGTTTTGAAGTTCTCGTCGGCCGGCTTGACCCCCAATCGCTTGTTTGCAGCCATCCGGGCCCTGCTGTTGGATCTGTCGGACTTCTAATCGGCCTTCGACCCCGCAAGACCTCACCGGACGCTGTTCGCCTTAAGCAACGTCCCTCAATCGGGAGCCTTGGCTTGTTTCAATGTCAGCAACAGATTTCGGCTTAACCCTCTATGGTGTTTAAGCTATGATGGAGCATTGCCTTGGGCGGTGGTGTCTGCCCCCGACGCGTTCGGGGTGCGCCCGCGTCACCGCTGTCTCAAAACTGATGGCAGGGGGAGTCATGTCGCATCGAAGGGACGCATTCATTGTTGTCGGAGTGCTGCTGAGTTTCTGGCCGGCGGTCCTGTACTCTGGCGAAGTGTTCGAAGAGATCATCGCACGCATCAACAACGATATCATCACCAAGTCGGACTATGAAAAGAGCCGCTCAGGGTTAAGGCGTGAGATGGAGAAGAATCTCAAAGGAGCGGATCTCGATCAGGCTTTCTCGGCCCAGGAGAAAGACCTCCTGAAGAACATGATCGATGAGCAACTGCTCGTGCAAAAGGCCGCTGATCTGGGTATCACCGCCGACACTGAAGTGATCAAATATCTGGACCGGCTGCGGACTGAATTCAAGCTGGACAGCCTTGAAGCCCTCGACAAGATGATGCTTCAGCAAGGAATCGATCCTGTGGATTTCAAGAACAGCGTCAAGAACCAGTCCCTGCGCCAGCAGGTGCTAGGCCGGGAGGTCTTTTCGCGGCTGCAGATCTCGACCGAGGAAATCAACCGGTACTACGAAGAACACAAGCAAGACTTTGATCGGCCCGAGGAAGTCAGGATTCGCGAGATACTGATTTCGACTGAGGGCAAGGAGCCATCTGAACTGCCCCCTCTGGAGAAGAAAGCCCAGGAAGTCCTGGACAAGGCGCGAAGCGGCGAGAAGTTCGAGGAACTCGCTCAGAAGTACTCGGATGGTTCCACCGCCAAGGAAGGGGGAGATCTGGGGTTCTTTCCGCGGGGTAACTTGCTCAAAGAGATTGAAACGGCCGCCTTCTCGCTCCGGCGCGGGCAAGTGAGCGACATCATCCGTACCAAGTTCGGATTCATGATCATCAAAGTTGAAGAAAAGCACGAGGCGGGCATCCAGCGAGTTGAAACGGTTACCAACGAGATCCGCGATCGACTTTTTGATACCAAGGCCCAGCCGGCGATCAAGGAGTACCTGGCCAAGCTGCGCAAGCAAAGCTACATTCACATCAAGACAGGGTACGTGGACAGTGGGTCGCAGGGATCTGCCGCAGAGATCGCCCAGAAGACGGAGAACGAGGCCGATCCCGAAGCGGAGGGAAATTCCCCTCAGAACCAGTCCAAGGCCAAGGACCAGGGGCAGGGCAGGTCCAAGTCAAAGAAATGAAGGACCCCTTGCAGTCCACTGGAGAAGAGCAGGAGCTTCCAGTCTCGATCCGACTGGATGTCTTTCTGAAGCGGTCCCGTCTCATCCTTCGAAGAAGTGTGGCACAAGAGGCTTGTGAGCGGGGGGCCGTCCTGGTAAACGGAAAGACAGCCAAAGCCAGTCGGATGGTCAGGACCGGGGACACAGTGGAATGGCGGTACGGCCGAAGAGTCAGCGTGGTGAGGGTGCTTCGGGTTCCGGCGCGGCAGCCCTCAAAGGCCGAGGCTGACGAGCTCTATCAGGTTCTGAAATCGGACAAGCTTCCTGAGCCATAAAGTGGCGGGATCCGCCCGAGCGCGGTCCTGCCAGCTAGATGTTTCGATCCGAAGCGCTGACTGATGCATTAGGCATGGCTTCTGAGCCAAAAAACCGAAGCCCGAATCCCAGTGAAAACGTGGTTTCGCCGAAACGCCACGAGATTGTGGCGGAGATCGACCGCAAACTGATGGAGGCCAGGCGCCTCTTTTCGCTGAGGGACTATGCGCAGTGTGAGGCTTTGGTTCGGCAGGTTTTGGACGTCGATCCTCACAATGGCAAGGCCAAAGCCCTCGACGACCTGGTCTCCATCAAACTGTCCAAGAAAAAGCTGTACCAGAAGCTGGTGGGCCCAGCTGATGTAAAGCCGGCCTCCCTTGCCGATTCCCGGGAGAAACCCACCGCATCGGGCGCTCCTTCCCGGACATCCGATTCATCGCCTCGATCCGAGCGGCGATCCAAGCCATCGCCCCAGAGGCCCGTGAGTCCCACTGCTGAGACGGTCACTCCTCGGAGCCCCCGACCATCTCCACCTCCTGAACCCTCACCCGACACGGACACGATGCGGGAGCGAACCATCAGTGCCCTCGTCGAGCTGTTCAAACAGAAAGAGAAGAGTCTCGAGGATTGGCGCGATCCCCGCTTCGATGCGCGGGCACTGGAAGCGAGGGAGGAACCGGCTTCGCAGGTAGTCACGGACTCGGAAGGTCCCTCGACAACCAAGCCGGTGGAACCGGATCGCCGGAGCGGAGTTCCGCCCCCTGACTCTTCGGCCGGTTTTTTGCCGGGTTCCTTGCACGAGCTTTTCGAATTGGAGGAACCTCCCTCGGAACCGGTTGCGGCCTCTTTCGAGTCTCCCGAGGCCGCCGTTCTCCCCTCCGACAGCAGCAAACCGGAACATGTCCAGCCGGAAAGTTCTTCGTTGGCCCCGGCGCCTGGACAGGATGAGTCGTCAACTCCAGGTTTGGTTCCAAGTGAGGTCGTAGAACCGCCGCCCATTGAGCTGGCGGCTTCCGCACCCACCACGGTCGAGTCGCCTCCCATTCCTGAACCCGAACAGCCCAGGTCTGGGCTTGAGCTTCTCACCCCGCCAACCGACTACACCACGCTGGTCGAAAGAAAGCTGGAGCAACGGTCCGAAGATCTCCGACATTCCGAACTGAAAACCGTTTCGGTCGCTCGGATTAAAAAGTTTCTCTATCAAGAGGAATATGACCTCTGCGCCCAGGAGCTTGAACGCATTCGGGACTTGTTTCCGCATAACCAGGAGATCCAGTCGTTCGTGCAGAACACTTCAGCGCGCCTGACACAGCTGCAGCGGATGAAGAAGTTTGAGGCACAAGCTAAAGAGCTGATGCGATTAGCCGTCAACTACTATCAGGAAGGCAAACTTGACGAGGCCCTGATTGCGGCGCGAGAGGTGTTGCGAGTCATCCCCCACCATTCTCAGGCAAAAGAGCTGGTTGACTACGTTCAGAAACGGCTGGAGCGCGAGAGACACAAGTCGATGATGACCTCCGTTAAATCTTGCCGATCTTGCGGCCTCATTGTCGAACCCGACAGTCGCTTCTGCTGTCATTGCGGTCAGCGTATCTTCTGACTCCTCCACGGATTTGGAGTCGGATTGCTCGCAGACGCCGACCCCCGAGAGCAAACGCCAATCGAGCTCAACCGGAGATCGGAACACGAGCTATGAAAGTGGCTCGAGTTTCTGGCGTGAAAAACCCTCTGCCTGGAGACAGCCGGTTGGTAAGGCAGCCCTGCGATCGGCCGCCTTGGTGTGACACCTCTCCTGGGTCGCGGTCATTGGGTCGTCAGGCCCGCCGTTTCACTCGTTTCGGCTGGCAGGTGGGACAGTAATGACTGCTGCGCTGTGTGACGACGATACGCAAAATGGCGGCGCCACAGCGGCGACACTTCTCTCCCTCTCGTCCGTAAACCTTCAATCGCTCCTGATTCGCTCCGACCTCTCCATCTGCGTTCAGATAGTTCTGAAAGCTTGTTCCTCCGTACTTCAATCCGGAGCGCAGAACTTTCGGAATGGCGTGGTACAGTTTCTTCTTCTCGTCGGAAGTCAGCGAATGTGCCAACCGCTCCGGGTGAATTCGGGCTTCGAAGAGAGCCTCGTCAGCGTAGATGTTGCCGACTCCGGCCACGAAACGCTGGTCCAAGAGGAGGCTCTTCATCCGTCCAGTGCGTCTTTCCAAGAGGCTTAGAAAGTCTGCCCAGCGATAGGCCGGGCTGAGGGGTTCCAGTCCCAGGGCCCAGAATTCACGGGCCTCCCTGAAGGCGGTCCTCTCGTAGAGTCTCCATTTGCCGAACTGCCTGATATCCCGGTAGTGCATCGCGTTGCCGTCCGTGAAGTAGAGGGACACGTGAGTATGCTTGTCGACTGCGTGTTGCCTGGCTTTTTGAAGTCCCGTCAAGGGATGCACGAAGAATCTGTTATCGTCGGGCCGCCGACCATCCCAGTAGGTCAGCTGACCGGTCATACCCAGATGGACCAGAAGGGTGTACTCGGTCAGCTCGAAGACCAAAAACTTGCCGCGGCGTTCGACGCATTGAATGGCTTGCCCGGCCAGTCTCTGCTCTAATTCCAGCGGGGAGGGGCGCGCGACGATCCGGGCGCATCGAACTTCGGCGCGGTCGATCTTCTTACCCACCACTCTTCCCGCCAGCCCTCGTCGGATGGTTTCCACCTCCGGCAACTCCGGCATAACCTCTCCTTTCCCTTTTGACTCAGACCGATTGCATCTCAGTTCTCACTCAGCTTGCCCTCTCGACACGGACGCTACCCGCACGCCCCTGCCACTTGATCTTTGAACCAGCTTGCCCGTGGTTGAGAGAGAGTCGAACAACCATCCCATCTCCGTCTTCCGGAAACCCAATATTCAGAGGCACCAACCATCCACCCCTGAGCCAAGCCGTATTCCTTGGCGGGATCGGTCAGCTCGGTGCCTTTTCTCTGAGTCAAGGATTTCGATCGGGGGGGTAGCGCTCTTTCAGCCAGGCCAAGGCCTCCTCCCGCGTGCGAATCATGCCGTCCAGCTGAGCATCTTCCAGGTCTTTGAGAATCTCTTGGAAGCGCGGACCGGGGGAGTGTCCGAGGCGAATGAGGTCGTCGCCCGTGACGACCCTGGGAGGGCGAATCTCCGTCGGGTCCAGCTGAGACATCATTTCCCAAGCCAGCTTCCAATTGTCCAGATTCCGATGGCTGCCCAAACAATCCAGACGGTGCAGCTCAAGATGCTCTTCGAATCCCTCCTGGCGGATGAATCGCTTGGCGGTGGCCGGACGCATGTGGGGAAGGTCCTTGAACTTGAGGTGGTCCCTCACGAGTTCAAAAACGCGTTGAATTTGTCGATTGGTGAGACGAAAACGTTCACAGACAACGGTCGCCATGCGGGCACCAACGTCGGCGTGCTGATTGAAACGGATGCGATCGCTGACCGAGAACGTGGGAGGTTTCCCGATGTCGTGCAGCAAGACTCCCAAGGCCAGCGTAATCGTGGGGTAAGCATTCGCCAGGTCGCCGACCAGAGCTGGATTCAAGCCGACCGTTCCTCTCTCGTCCAGTGCGGCCGTTCCCTGTTGGGCGCGGTCCATGAGCTCCAGCATCAACAAAGTATGGGTCCAAACGTCTCCCTCGGGATGAAACTCGGGCGGCTGGCTGACGCCCTGCAGGGCCGAGACCTCAGGCAGGAGGTGCTGCAACAGGTTGCACTCGTCCATCAAAGAGACACCCGAAGCCGCATAACCTTCCGTGAGGATTTTCGACAGTTCCTCCCGCGATCTCTCCCAGCTCACCTGGAGGATCTCGGCCGACATTTGCCGAATGGCGGCTCGCGTGGCGGGTTCGATCTTAAAGCCAAAGCGGGCAGCGAAGCGCACGGCCCTCAGCAACCGCAACTTGTCTTCCCTGAAGCGCTGTTCGGGTCCGCCGATGGTTCGAATCACTCCCGCGGCAATGTCAGCCCGGCCGCCCACGAAGTCGAGGATCTCTCCGCTCAGGGGGTCGCACAGAAGTCCGTTTAACGTGAAGTCGCGGCGGAAGACGTCGGTGCGGGGATCCTCCGAATAAGTCACCTCCTCAGGACGGCGACCATCGCGGTAGGTTCCATCCGAGCGAAAGGTGGTGACTTCATACTGGTGGCCTTCGGCCTCGATCAGGACCACACCAAAACGCGCGCCGACAGTGAGCGCCTGGGGGTACAATCGCAGGACGTCTTCCGGGTGAGCGCTGGTAGCGATGTCGAAGTCCTTGGGGGCGCGGCCCATGACTTCATCCCGCACGCAGCCGCCCACCAGGAAGGCTTGATGGCCATGCTGCCGCAGCCGTTTCACAATCTCGACCGCTTCCCGCTTCCTCTCGAGCACAAGTGCCATCCTATTCCACGGTTCGAGCGGCTATGACCGAATCGAAGCCGAACTTGTCCCGCACCTTGTCAACCGCCTCGTACACCCGCGTCATCCGCTCGCGACGGGCTTTTTCAAACAAATCGGGCTGGAGTGGCCCAAAGGTGAGCCCAGTCAAGGCCACGCCTACAAGCCGGATCCTCTGCCGTCCATCCCAGTTGTCGTGCAACAGGCTCCGGGCCTTGGCCAGAATCTCCTGATCCAGTTGTGTCTCCTCGGCCAGCGAAGAGGCTCGGGTGATCGTGTTGAACCGCCAGTCGCGAAGTTTCAGTGTCACGGTATGAGCGAACATCTTGTGGTCTCGAAGGCGATGAGCCACTCTTTGAACCAGCTCGACCAAGGTTCGCTCGAGAATTTCTGCGTCCGCGGTGTCTACTTCGAAGGTGTGTTCATGGCTGATCGAGCGCGGCTCCTCGTGCCACTCGAAATGAGCGGTCTCCAATCCGATCGATTTCCGATACAGAGCCTCACCCCATTGACCGAAGGCCTCGGTCAAGAAGCGTCTGCCCGCGCTTGCCAGGCCGCTTACGGTCGTAATCCCCAGCTCTCGCAAACGCTTTTCGGTGACCTTGCCGATGCCCGGAATCTTCGACACCGGGAGAGGAGACAGGAAAACGGCTTCCTTGCCGGGAAGAACTCTCAGAATGCCCTTCGGCTTTGCCAGGTCTGAAGCCACTTTCGACACCAGCCGGCTGCTCGAGACACCAATGGAAGCGCTGAGACCGGTTCTCTGCTGAATGGTCGCCCGCAGGCGGTGGGCCAGGGACATGGCGTTTCCGTACAGACGCTCGGTGCCGGTCAAATCGAGATAGGCCTCATCGATAGAGGCCATTTCGACGATGGGTGAGAACTCCAGCAAGATCTGGTTCACGCGCCGCGAATAGTCCGCATACCTCTGGCGGTGACCGTGCAAGAAGATGGCGTGCGGGCAGAGTCTCTTGGCGGTGACCAGCGGCATGGCCGAATGCACACCAAACTTGCGGGCCTCGTAGGAGGCCGCCGAGACCACCCCCCGCTGGTCGGGGTCGCCACCCACCACCACCGCTTTCCCTTTCAAATCCGGGTTGAACAACTCCTCAACCGACACGAAAAAGGCGTCCATGTCCACATGGAAGATGAGGTGCGTCATGCTACGCTCCTTGCATCCTGCCCCTCTTGGCATCCAGCCGGTGGATTGACGATCTCCGGAATCCGAGAAGTGGGATCAGAACGACAGGGATGCCGGCTCGACTGGATGCCCAAAGGCGTTGGCCGGACTCCGACTCGAAAGGTCAGTATTTTCGGAGCACTCCAATCACCCGCCCCTGGATCTTCAGGTCCTGCTGCCGAATCAGAATAGGCTCCATGGCCGAGTTCGCTGGCTGCAGGCGAACCACACCGTTGCTTTCCAGGTAAAACCGCTTCAGCGTGGCTTCGTTGTTATCGATCAACGCCACCACGGTGTCTCCATTCTCTGCCTGGACGGTCTTTTCCACAACCACGAAGTCGCCATCGCAGATGTGGTCATCAATCATGGAGTCACCCCTGACCCGCAGAACGTAGACGTTTCCAGTCCCGACAAAATCCTTAAGCGACAGGGTTTCATCGCTGGCTACCGCCTCCAGGGGTTTGCCCGCCGCGATTCGGCCGAGCATCGGGATTTCGAGCTGGACATCCGACGATTCCAAAGATCGCTTTCGGATGCCTCGTCCTTCAATGGGGCTTCGATCCACCAATTCAATCGAGCGGCTCTGGTTGGGACCCCGCCGAATGAAACCCTTTCGCTCCAAGGTATTGATGTGCTTGTGGACCGTGGCTGAGGAGGTGAGGCCAAGACTCTTCCCTATTTCGCTGAAGCTGGGACAGTAGCCCTGCTCTCGAATGAACCCATCCAGAAATTCCAGGACCTGGTGCTGACGTTTGGTAAGGGCCATTGTGTTCTCCGTTTGCTGACGACTGAACCGATCTTCGAGACACTAGACGAATTATAGGCGAATTAAAAGCGAAACACCAAGCATTCCCAAGCATTCCCTCTGGTCGTCCCTGGTCGGCGGGCAGCGCCGAGAAGAGATTTCACGTGGTGTTAACAAACAGCTCACCCGTTCTTAATGAAGGCAAGGTAAGAATGAGTCCGACTGATTCGGCAGGGATGCTGCGGAAGCACCGCAGCTCACGTTTCCCGTCCGCCGGCTCCCTAACGACGTGGTTGTGGGGGTAAAGGATTCACCGACCGGGGGAGCGGAGAACGCTCGGGCAGAGTTGAGTTACCTCTGCGTCACCACTCGCCGTTTCATTCCTCGTAGGGGCCCCCGACACAGTAGCACTCCTTCAAAACGGTCCTCCTCACTCTGTCCCGTTCTTCGCAGCTTCGATTCAGCTGGTCGGCTTCAAGCTCTTGATAGACGGCCGTCCTCGCATCAGTTAACAAATTCTTCACGGGCGCGCAACACCTTGGCAATTGCGGTCGGCTATGAAGTCGACATAGCAATCCCTTGAAAGCTGGAAACGAAGGGAGATTCGCTAAGTGGCAGGCCAGGCAAACGAGAAAGAGGAGGATCGAGCGTGGGAACCAGAGTCGACCTGCATGTCCATTCGAAGTATTCCGATAGACCCTCGGAGTGGCTACTGCGGCGCATCGGCACGCCGGAATGCTTTACTGAGCCCAGGGTCGTATATGACACGGCCAGGCGCCGGGGCATGTCCTTCGTCACGATTACAGATCACAACAGCATCCGCGGCGCTCAGGATATTGCTCATCTGCCGGGCGTCTTCATCGGAGACGAAATCACCACCTACTTTCCTGAGGATGGATGCAAGGTTCACGTCCTAGCTTGGAACCTGACCGAAAAAACGTTCGAAGAGATCCAGAGGTTGCGAGAAAACATCTACGAATTGCGGGACTATCTGGTCCGGGAGAAGGTTCCGCACTCCTGCGCCCACCCTCTTTACAGCATTAATGACCGCCTGAGCCTGTCGCATTTCGAGAAGCTGATTTTGCTCTTCAATGTCTTTGAAACGATGAACGGAGGGCGGAACCGCCGTGGCAACCAGCTGATGTGTTCCATTCTGGATTCCCTGACGCGGGAG
Source organism: Acidobacteriota bacterium (assembly GCA_040753175.1). Classification (GTDB taxonomy): domain Bacteria; phylum Acidobacteriota; class Terriglobia; order Versatilivoradales; family Versatilivoraceae; genus JBFMEW01. Next base: position 92,689 of record JBFMEW010000015.1, read on the forward strand.
TCATTCGAGGAAATGGCGGACCACTACAACGTTGCTCCCCACGGAGAGGCTCCCTGGCGGAAAGGATTTACCGGCGGCTCCGACGATCATTCTGGGGCCTTCATTGCCAAAGGATTCACGGAGTGTCCGGATTCGGAATCGGTCTCCGATTTCCTTGGGCATGTGCTGCAGCGCCGCAGCCGCTCCGGAGGACTGGATGGCACGCCCCTCAGCTTCGCCCACAGTCTGTACAGCATCGGTTATCAGTACTACCGCTCTAAGTTTCTGCGTGAGAGTGGAAACAACCGCGACATGGTGCTGAAAACCATGTCCGAAGTGTTCGGTCCTGGGCCGACTCGCTATAGGTTGAGGGACCGGGTGTCCTTGTATGCCGGAAAACTGGCTCGACGTAGCGACAAGCCCGCGGAGGCAGAGTTCAAAAGAGCCGTCTCGGATCGGATGACGAAGCTCTTTGGAGAGGACTGGCTGAAGGACGACTACGCCTTGGATGCTCAGCGCTATGAGGAGTTGAACCAGCAGACTTTTCAGCTGGCCTGCAGTCTCTCCAACGAGCTGTTCTTCCAGTTTACGCGTAAATTTGTCAAACGTTTGTCGAAGGGCAGCATCTTTGGCAGTATCGAAGCGTTGAGCGCGTTGGGTCCGGTTTTATTGGGGGTCTCACCGTACCTGTTTTCGTTCGCTCACCAGAGTCGAGACAAGCAGTTCCTGACTGACGTGGGCAGGCGCTTTCTGGGACTCCGCCCCGAGCTGGACCAAAAACCCAAAAAGGCCTGGTTCACCGACACTTTGACGGAGATCAATGGCGTCACAACGCTGGTGCAGAAGATGTGTCAGCTGGCAGACCGACATCAGCACGACTTGACTCTGGTCTCTCTTGCCAAGCGTGCGCCGGCCCTACCCCTTCGGATGAAGAACTTCGAGCCGGTTGGGGAATTCCCGCTTCCCGAAAACGAGTCCATTACCATGGCATTTCCGCCGTTCTTGGATATTCTGGAATACTCGGAACGGGAGGCTTTCACCGAGTTCATCGTGAGCACACCGGGACTGGCGGGCCTTGCGGCCGTCGCTGCCGCCCGCTTGCTTAACGTGCGAATGATCGGAATCTACCACACCGACTTGCCTCAATACATCCGCTATTACACCGACGATGACGTCCTGGAATCTGCAGCCTGGAAGTACCTGCGGTGGTTCTACGAACAGATGGACGTGATCTACGTCCCATCGCGCTTCTACCGACAGCAGCTGATCGACAAGGACTTTACGCCCAGGAAGCTGAGGCTGTTTCCGCACGGCACGGATGCCGAGTTCTTCCATCCGGGCCGCCGCAACCCTGGATTCTGGGAGAAATATGGCGGAAACGGTGGAGCGAAAGTGCTCTACGTCGGCCGGGTCGCCAGGGAAAAAGACCTGGACGTGTTAATCGAGGTCTACGACCAGCTCGCGCGACGGCGCCCGGAGTGCACGTTGGCCGTGGTGGGTGACGGACCTTACCTGCCTCTGATGAGGGAAAGGTTGCAGCACGCCAACGTGGTCTTCACCGGTTTTCTGGTTGGTGAGGAACTCAGTCAGGCGTATGCCTCCTCCGACATCTTCATTTTTCCCAGCACCACGGACACGTTCGGAAACGTCGTGCTGGAGGCGATGGCCTCGGGCCTTCCCGTCGTGGTCTCGGACAAAGGGGGTCCAAAGGAGTTTGTGCAGCACGGCCGCACGGGACTCGTGACCCAGGCGAGAAATCCTGAGAGGCTGCTGCTGGCAGTGGAGACACTGATTGACAATCCGACGCTTCGGTCGCAAATGGCGCGCAACGGACGTTCCTTCGCCGAAAATCGCTCATGGGAGCAGATCTATCTGAACTTCTGGCAGGGCGAGGAAGTGGTTGAGCGCGAGGCGACTGGAGCGACGACTTCATGAAGTTGTTCAATCCCTTCACGTTTGTTCGTCAAGCCCTTCGTTTCTATCAAGCTCCCGGCAGTCTGGAGTATTTCGATGCGGCAGCCAGAATCGGTCGGCCCGGGGGGAAGGGCCTCCCCAAAGACCTGATTCACCTGGGACTCAGAATGCATCTGCGCGGACTGGTGAATGCCTTGGCCATTCAGTCCAACCGAGACTGGATCTGGCCTTTTTGGGCGGAACGTCAGTTTGATCCGGGAGACAAAAGCTTCATCCCTCGCAGCCATGTCCTGGCACACATGAACCTGACGCACCGAAACTGGACCATCCTGGGTCCGCTGAACCACCCGGAGCGCTGCGTGGTCGATCCGGCCGGACTGGTGACTCCCTGGGCTGAGGGGTGGTCGCTGGACTTCTGGGTTGCGACGCAGGACGTGACCTTCTTTCCCTCGCGCTCGGAGCCCCACCAAAAGATCGATCCTACCTGCCCGCTGGTTAAGACCCGTTTTGACGCGGGCGAGTTAAGGATCAAGGCCCAGGTGTTTGCAGCCGAACTCGAGGGGGCACCGGCTGCCGTCTTGCGGGTTCGGCTGGTCAACGGCAGCCGCGACGAAAAGGAAGGGCGTTTCTTCTTTTCCCTCCGACCCTACAATCCAGAAGGCATCAGTCTCATTCAGCAATTGGGGTTTTTGGACAGCCACTGGTGGTGGGTCAACAAAGCCCAGGCTGTCTTTTTGCCAGAGGCACCGCAGAGAGTCTTTTGCTCGAACCTGGAGCAGGGAGACGTCTCCTTCTTCCTGAGCACGTCTCAACAGCGCAAGAGCATTGAGTGCGATGTGGGCTTGGCCACGGGGCTGAGCGAGTACAGGTTCCGGCTCGGTTCGCAGGAGAAAGCCAGCTACACAGCCGTGGTGACTCTTGCGCCTTCTGATGCCTCCAGAAAAAAGCTGCAAAGGTGGTGTCCCTCCAACGAGTTCAGATATGGAAAGGTCCGCCAGGCCTTCGCTGAAAGCTGGCACCGGCATCTTTCCGCAGGGGCTCATCTCTCCTTTCCTAATCGGCGCCTGACGCAGTCCTTCGAGGCCAGCAAGGTTCATCTTCATGCTTTCGACCGGGGGCCATTCATGACCCCCGGGGCGCTGACCTACTCGTTGTGCTGGGTGAGAGATTCCGCTTTCATGCTAAATGCTCTGGACAAGTTGGGTTATCACCAACAGGTTGAGCAAAAATTGTTGGCCTTTTCCCAGAGGCAGGATTCGGAGGGGTACTTCGCCTTCCAGGAAGGGGAGTGGGATGCTAACGGGCTGGCCCTCTGGTCGATGGTGCAGCACTTTCGACTGACAGGAAACCGTGAGCTCCTTGACCATCTCTATCCGGCGATCGCGCGCGGAGCAGAGTGGATCGAGCGCAAGCGTCACGAGTCACGCCTCCAGCCAGAGGGTTATCAGGGGCTGCTTCCCGCGGGAATATCGGCCGAACACCTGGGGTCTCACGATCATTATTACTGGGACAATTTCTGGGGCGTCGCTGGACTTCACGCGGCCTCGGAGGCAGCCAAGACTCTGAATCGGCACAATGAAGCAGACCGCTTGGCCCGCTGGTGTCAGACCTACCGAGCGGACGTGGAACACTCCCTGCTAGCTTCGGCGGGAAAGACCGGCGTCAACTTTCTTCCCGCTTCGCCATTCCGCCGGGTGGACTCTGGAGCCGTGGGATCGCTCTGCGCCGTTTACCCTTTGGGTTTGATAGCGGCCTCTGATCCCCGTGTGCTGACTACCCTGAGCCTGCTCGAGCAACGATTCTTCCATAAGGATGGGTTGTTTCAGGATCACTTCCATTCCGGAGTGAACTGTTACCTCTCAGCCCACGTGGCTCAATGTCACTTGGCAGCAGGCAATGCTCGAGCGTGGCGGATCGTTCGGTATCTGCTCAAACATGCGAGTGGGACGTTTACCTGGCCAGAGGCCTTTCATCCCCGTACCAAGGGAGGATGCATGGGAGAAGGACACCACGGTTGGGCAACCGCCGACTGGCTGCTGCTGCTGCGTAACTTGCTGCTGCGGGAGGAAGGCGATCGATTGGACATTCTGCCGGCTTGGGACGACGGAGACCTTCAACCAGGGACTTGCTTTTCTGCAACCGCCGCACCATGCTTCTTCGGCCGGATCCACTTCAAGGTATGGGCTGATCGAAAGGAACTCCTGCTGGAGGTTGAGCCGGACTTCTTCCTGAAAGCCCCCAGCCGAATTCGCTGGAACCTTCCGTTCACACCTTCCCGGCTGTCCTTCAACGGCGTCACGACCCCCTGTTCGTCACCTGCGTTTGAGTTTCCTGCCGCTCCGGCCCGAATCGTCGCCGCCAAATGATCGTCTCCGCGTCCGGCTTGCGCTTCCGCCGAGCGACACCGGCGAATCTCACTTCATTCCGTCGTCGATCTTCTTGGCCAGCTCACGAATCCGCTTCACGTGAGTGGTACAGACCAGACAGCGAGTATGACGGTAGTGCTGATCGGCGATATGGCGTTGAAATTCCGCCACCGTATTGGAGAGCTCCAGATTGTAATCCGGCACTCGCGACCGTTCGCGCGACTTGGCTTCATTCAACAGCTGCTTGGATGATTCAAACTGTTTGAAGACCAGGTCTGCCCTCCTAAGATTGAGCCGGACCCTGTCGGTGAGAGATTCCGCGAATCCGGTTCGCACGAATCCACTCCAAGAACCGAACGCCCCGCAGGCAGCGAAGGTAAAGACGAGAAAAAGCGTTTGGCCCGCGTGTTTTCGAGGGCGAGCTGCGAAACGATTGGAATGTTGCTTCGGACCAGCCAAGGAAAGAAGAGTTGAGCGATACATGGGACCATAACCTCCTCTTAGCCATTGCAGGGTGCACATTGTGTGCCTCTCTGTTGCGCTTATCGGAGCCAGCGGGCTTTTTGATAAGTAATCAAGAGCGGTTGGTCACCAAACCAGCCGGGTGGGCTGTCTGTTTTGTGAAGTCCTCAAGGATGGGACCGACAATTTGCCTGGTTCGATTGGAGGGGTTCGCCGGAAGGCCGAGTTGAATGACTGTGACGCGCGCGCCCTAAAGATCACTCCGTTGGCCAACCGTCCTCAGCGAGTCCTTGCGTCTCGGATCGCCGGTCCGGAACGGCCGGGACCGGCTGCCACCGGAGCGGCTTGTGAGAGCGCTACCGGGGAACGATTGAAGGGCATCAAAGCACGAAATCCCGTTAATCACCGCAGAACGTGGTGGGTGACATAGGAGGTTTGAACGGGGACGCTGCCGTTGATCCTCACGTGGAGCAGGACCTGGAAATAGTCAGGCAGTCTGGGTTGAGTGGAACTGCCCGAAACGTTCAGGTGCTGAATCAACTGCTTGAGGGTCTCCGGCTTGCTGACATATTCGGCGCAGGCCTGCGTTCCGTAGGTAGTCACACCAGCCAGAATCAACAGCTTCCGATTGGTCTCCACTCCCCGGAGCATACTGATCAGTGCGTAGTCCTCCGTCACGGCACTTTGCGAAGGAACGATTCCAGCCGGAACGTATCTTTCCTGCTCGCCCGGACGAGGGTGGCGATTCAGAACAAAGAAGTTGGGAGGACCTGCCTGAGTGCCATCTCCCGTGAACACAAACTCCTGCTCCTGAGGGGTCCGCCGCAGCAGCAGATTCTCAGCCGAGCTGCCTAAAACGATTGCCTGTTGTGTCTTCAAGTCCTCCCAGGTCAGCAACAGGCTGCGTTGAACGCGAAACGAGCGGCCGGCCCTCCAGAAAAGGCCTCCCAGGAAATGGACGCCCATCACTTCCCCCACGCCGGTGTACACGTCGGTGACGATCGGTGGATTGACCACCCGAGACAACATCGGTGGACGAAACTCAGTAATGGGAGCTTCAAGGGGTATCCAGTACTTCATGCCGTCGACCGCGTTACCCTGAAACAGAGGGTTGCTATAGGTCACCAGAACTGGTCCGTCCGACTTTATGAATTCGCCCCAGAAAGGACTGATGTCTCGAAGAAAATCCGAGTCGGAGGTATTAGAGGCGGTGGCGTGTCTGAGCTCGTTTGCTTCAGCGTAATAGTGGTAGGCCAGCAGTCCCAGAGATAGAGCTACTGCTCCCAGGAAGGCGGGCAACAAAACCCCAGCAGACCACCGCAAGGACCTGTTTGCATGCTTGGCAGGACGTCCCGCACCGGTCGGCACGGCCCCGACCGCCATACCACGGTGTTCAGTATCATCTGGCTTGGGATTGAGGTAGGCGAAAGCCGGAATGTAGTGTCCCTTGGGCAAAGCGATCTGAACCCGATCGCTCTGTCCTTCGGAAGCGTAATACTCTTCGAGCTTGGTACGAAGCCGAGTGGCCTGAACGCGAACCAGAGAATCGATACGTGGATCGTATCCCTTCTTCCGTCCAAAGACTTCTGCCGCGATCGTGTATTCTTTGACCTCGTCTTCCTGCCCTTCGAGAGATTTGCTCACCACGAATCGCAAGAACGACTTCAGAATTTCTGCGCCGTGCAGCACCTGGCTGTTGAGTACCTTTTCCAGCTCAGCACGTCTCTCTTCAGGGGTTGGCTGCAACTCTTCAGAGGGTGGGTGTAACGTGTTAACCATATCGATTAACGCTACCCGGCAACCGGATTGAATCTATTAAACGTAACAATAATTATACGCGCCTTAACGCCAACTGCAACGACTTCGGATGCAGATTGTTAGTCAAACATTCCAAATCGCAAAGGCCGCCGACTGTGGGCGTGGACCGTAGACATCGACACGTGGCGGCGGCTCACACTGAGGGAGACACCATGAGTCAAGAAGGCTTGCATCCCCGGGCAGTGACGATTACTCAGTGCTGGTTGGTGGCGGTCATGAGCCTGGTGGCTGCCTTTCCCAAAACGGGGCTGAGTCAGCAAGTAACGGCGGCGATTACAGGGAGAGTAACCGATCCGAGCGGAGCTGCCATCGTCGGAGCAAAAGTGACAGCTAAGGACTTGGATCGTGAAACGGTTTGGGCGGCCGAAACCAATGCGCAGGGATTTTACAACCTGCCTCGCGTCCCGGTAGGCAAGTATGAGGTGCGTGCGGAGTCGAGTGGGTTTCGAACGGCCGTGCATTCCCTGATCGAGCTGGTGCTCAACCAGACCGCCAGAGTCGACTTCGAGATGCAGCTAGGCGAGGTCACCCAAACCATCGACGTTACAGCTGCCCCGCCTCTGCTGCAAACAGAAACCACTCAGTTAGGGACGGTAATCGATTCCAAGACAAACGAAACGCTACCGCTGGCTACGCGGAACTATGTCCAGCTGACGCTGCTTGCCCCTGGAAGTATCAACCCGAATCCGCAGACCTTAACGGGGGCGTTGACGACGGGCTTTGGAGGACGCCCTTACATCAACGGGAACCGCGAGCAGGCTAACAACTTTCTGCTGGACGGTTTAGACAACAACCAGGTTTCCGATAACTTAGTTGGCTACACGCCGAGCCCCGACGCTATCCAAGAGTTCAACATGATCACCAACAACGCCTCGGCGGAATTCGGGAATTTCCAGGGTGGGATTGTCAGCGCGACCATCAAGTCGGGCACCAATGAGTTTCACGGCGTTGTCTACGATTTCTTGCGTAACGACAAGCTCAACGCCAATAGCTGGTCCAACAACTGGTCAGGGAATCCGAAACCGGGCATTCGCTGGAACATGTTCGGCGGGACCGCCGGAGGACCGATCATCAAAAATAAGGTCTTCTTCTTTGGCGACTATCAAGGCCTGCGTTACCGCACCCCCGCGAGCACGAGTTCCTTAACGGTCTTCACGGAGGCCGAAAGGCGGGGAGATTTTTCGAGATTGTTAACGGAACGGGGCATCCAGCTCTACAACCCCTTCGAGCTGGACGCCAGCGGCAATCGCGTACCCTTCCCAAACAATCAGATCCCACTCAGTCTCATCGACCCGGTTGCCCAGAAGCTCTTCGCATCCAATTTCTATCCGGCTCCAGTCAACAGCAACCTCGAACGGAATCAGACCAACACCAGTACCAGCAGCACTTCGAGCAACCAGTTCGATATCAAGATTGACGCTAATCTTTCTGAAAAAGACCGGATGTTCGGCAGGTACTCCGAAGGGCACCAGAACAACCCCTCGACGAACACATTTCCTCTCTTTTTTGGGAGCTTTCTCAAAACGCCCTCCCACAATAGTGTTCTCAACTGGACTCGCACGGTGAATCCCCATCTCGTTAACGAGGTGCGGCTGGGGTTCAACCGGGTATTTGTCAACAACGGGGGAACCGATAACGGTCTGGGGGATGTGGCCAACCAGCTGGGTATCGTAAACGGCAACCAGCGCGGCCCTGGGCTGATGAGCATCGGTTTCTCGGGGGGCGTGGTCAGCGGATTCGGCAGCGGCAACATCGGCTCCCAGCAGTTCTTCGTCAACAATGTGTATCAGGCGGAAGATGCTATCGTGTGGACCCGCGGCCGGCACATCATCCACAGTGGGTTTCAGTACTGGAGGCGGCAGCTCAACATCTTCTACGCGGGTAACAACGGCAGAACGGGTCTGATGGAGTACTCCGGGAGGTTCACGGCCGGGCCCAACCCCTTGGCTGTGGCCGGCGGCGGCACGGGCGCCGGTGAAGCGGATTTCTTCTTGGGATTGCCGACGCGCTTGGGGCGGGGCTTGGATGCCGGAACGTGGGGCCACCGGGCACACCAGATCGGCATTTACTTTCAGGACGACTGGCGCGCCACGGACTCACTTACGCTAAACATGGGTATTCGTTACGACATGCACACACCTTGGGTGGAGGTGAAAGACCGACAGGCTAATTTCGCCCCCCTTAGCGGTGAGATTCAGTTGGCTGGGAAGAGTAGTTTTTATGGGAATGGTCGAGCGTTGTACAACCCCTACCGCTGGGGTATCGGGAACTTTCAGCCCCGCTTCGGCTTCGCCTGGACTCCCGAAAAGCTCGGGAAGAACACGGTTATCAGGGGGGCGTTCACCGTTTCATCCTACTTGGAAGGAACCGGCACCAATCTGCGACTCACTTTGAATCCGCCCTTCAACCAGGAGTTTGAAACACGCTACGACAGCTTGCCTCTGCCGCGATCAAGAACCCCAGATGGGCTGACAGTCCTTTCAGCCCCTGCGGACCCGTTTGCGGGTTCCAACATCCGTTTGTGGGATCCCAATGTTCAGCCTGCAATCGTGCAGCAGTGGAATCTCTCGGTACAGCATCAGTTCCCGGGCTCCACAACCCTGCAGGTGGCCTACGTCGGCCAGCATGGGACCCATCTGATGGTGCCAATGCCCTACTTCCAGCGGCGACTCCTGGGACGCGAAGCCAATGGCACGCCCATCACAGCGCCGAGTCCGTATCTGGCCGGTAATTCGGCCTTGGCCAATATCGCTCAGATCTCCGGAACGGAGTCGAACGGCAATCAGCGCTACGATGCTTTGCAGGCGACCTTGCAGAAGCGCTTCAGTCAGGGACTCCAATATCAAGTAGCTTACACGTACTCCAAGTGCATGACGAATTCGAGCGGCTACTATGGATCCTGGGGAGGGCAGGCACTTCCCACCTCTCCGTACTGGCAGAATTTATACGACGAACGTGCCGAATGGGGTCCCTGTTACTACGATGTGACTCACACTCTGACCAGCTACGCGGTGTATGAACTGCCTGTGGGCAAGGGCAAAAGAGTTGGGGACAACTGGAACAGCGTGGCCCAAGGCATTCTTGGCAATTGGCAGGTAAGCCCAATCCTTACGTTGCACGGCGGGTTCCCCATCACAATCGCAGCCGGCGATGCCTCGGGCACGAATTCCCGCGGTCCACGAGCCAACTGCATTGGACCGGCTCAGCAATTCGGACGACGGAACCATCCGTCTGGTGGTTTCCAGTGGTTTGATGCCGCAGCCTTCGGCCCTCCTGAACCCGGAACGTTTGGGACTTGCGGCGTTGGCACTGTTCGTGGACCTGGCCTAACCACACTCGATTTGGGGGTTCAAAAGGATTTTCCAATCGATGAGAAGAGACGGATCCAGTTCAGAGCGGAGTTCCTGAACTTCACGAACACTCCAATCCTGAACGCCCCGTTCTTCGCTGTGGGAGCCGATCTGGGACGAGTCAATTCCTCCCAGGGACCGAGAAACATTCAGTTTGGCTTGAAGATTTACTATTAGCCTTGTCCGCTTCCAGTCGACGCGCGCGTCCCGGGGCCGAAGGAGAACCAGGGGCGCGCGCTCTCCGTTTGCTCCAGCTGCCCGGTTCTATGCTGGCCGGTCTCTGAAGGAGCCAAGACCGACCCCAGGGGAGGGCCTTTCCAGCCATCGAGTCATTTTGTTTTCATCCGTTCCGCGTTCTCCACGAACCGGGCCTTCTCTTCCTGGTTCAACCTCTCAAATATGGCGAGATGGGACTTCTGTTTTTCCTCGTCCTTGAGGCGGGCATACACTTGGGCCAACAGAAAGTGGGGGTGTTTGGATTTGGGGTCCAACTCCGAGGCTCTGAGTAGCTCCTGCAGGGCGGCATCTAGATTGCCCAGAGTCAGATAGCACTTTCCAAGATAGAAATGGGCCAACATCAAGCTTGGATCGCCGGCGGTAGCGGTCTTCAACAGACTCAGCGCCTCTTGAGGTTTCTGACTTCTGAGCAGCAGTTCTCCCAGGTAGAAGCTGGCAAGAGGGTGGTTCGGATCCTCCTGCAGCGTCCGTCGTAGCTCTGATTCGGCTTGAGAGGTGTTTTGCGTTTTGTAGTAGAGTTCTCCCAAGGCGAAATGAACCCCAGGGAACCGCGGCTCCATTCTCAGCACCTCGAGGTATTCCTCGATGGCTTCCGGATACTTTTCGTCGTCTGCCAACGATTGAGCGCGTAACGCGTGAAACAACTCGGAATCCTGGGGAATCTGTTTGAAAGCGTGCAACGCCAAGGATCGGTGAAGTCGGGCCAGCTGATACCAGACCTTGCTGTCTTTGGGGTCATCTTTGGCAAGCCGGTCCAGGTGCTCGATCGCCTCGGCCTTTCGGTCCAGGGCTTCTAACACGACGGCTGCATAGTAGTGGGATCTTCGATAGCCGGGGTTCCCCTTTAACTCCTGTTCAAAAGCCGCCAGAGCACTCCCCAGATCGTTTAGTCCGAAGAAAGACAAACCAAGGTAGAAATTCACCTCTGGATACTGAGGCCTGGCCCGCAGGACCTTCTGGAAGACCTCAATTGAGTCAGTGAACTTCAATTGCGTTTGGCAGACGATGCCGAGGCGCTTCAACACCTCCAGTTCACCAGGGAAAACCGCTAATGCCTGTTGGTAGACCCTTTGAGCTTCTTCGTAATTCTCGCGTTCCTCCCATTCCCTGGCTGTTTTCAGGAAGCTGTCCAATCCTTGATCTGAAGCTTGCGAAACGAGGCATACGGGTGAAACAACAAGCAGTGCGGTTAGGCAGCCTAGAAATGTGGACCAGACTCTCATTGCCTGACTCCCTTGGAAGGCAGAAAGCCGATACATTGAAGGAAAGCCTCATCCGGCCTTCCTTGATCGAAATCCGGTTTTGATCTCCCTGTGTGTTTGCAGCGAAAACATAGCACGAGAGGCTGGCCTCGGCAAAGCAGCTGCTTTATTCGGAGCCGGCTGTCCGGCAGGGCGGCCAGGGTCGCCAGGGTCGCCTGATTGCCTTGACTGGCTGGTGCCTTTCTTCTAATGTCAGGCTTAACGAAACGACATCCCATCGCAGGAACAAAGGCGTCACGGGTAAACGAACGCCTTAGCTGGGACGGATGATCATGACAGTTGTGCGTACTCTCTTGGCGGCACTGATTGCCACGTCTACCTTCGCGGCCCAACCCGAGACCCAACGTGTTCCTGACACCACGATCCAGCGTCGGCAGTCCGTGGCGGAGCAGCTTCGCTTGGCGCAGGAGGCCTTCCGAAGGGAAGACTGGCCGGCTGCGATTCGGGAGTATGAAAAGCTTGTCAAGATTGCCCCGGAGCGCACCGAATTTCAGTTTCAACTGGCCGTGGCGCATTATTCGTCGGGACAACCACAGGAGGCCGTGCCGATCCTCCGCAAGGTCCTGAAATCCAGGTCGGATCTCTCCTCAGCGCGTGATTACCTGGGGGCCAGCCTTGCGGAAAGCGGGAACTGTCGTGAAGCCCTACCTCTGCTCAAGAAGTCGGTTTCCCGTGTCACGGATAGCCACCTCAGGCAGTCTGTGGGACTGAGCGGTGTGCGCTGTGCCATGGCGCTTGGCGACACCGACGAGGCCGTCGATTTCCTCCGGCAGCTCAAGCGCGCTTTGCCCGATGATCCGGAAGTGCTGTACCTCTCGGCTCATGTGTACTCGGATCTGTCCATTCGAGCCTCACAGGAATTGCTGTTCAAGGCGCCGGGATCTTACCAAGTTCGCTTGCTCAATGCCGAGGCCTTGGAAACTCAGGGACGATGGAATGATGCCGCAGCGGAGTATCGGCAGGTGTTGGCCCAAAACCCCAGTCTTCCGGGCATTCATTACCGCCTGGGCCGCTTGCTGTTGTCCGCTCCCAAGACCGAGTCCACCCTTGAAGACGCCCGGCGTGAATTTGAAGCAGAGCTGAAGATCGATCCCGGAAATGCCGGTGCGGAATACGTTCTTGGAGAGATGGCACGCAAGGCCCGGCAATGGCCGCAAGCCATTGAGCGATTTTCCAAGGCCGCCAGACTGGATCCAACTTTTGCCGATGCCTTCATCGGATGGGGTAAGTCCCTCGTTGCCGCGGGGCAGCCGGAGCTGGCCCTGGTACCCCTGGAGGCGGCCGTGCAGCTCCAACGCGAGAATCCTGTAGCCCACTTCCAGCTGGCCACAGCCTATCGCCGGGCGGGACGCAAAGAGGAAGCAGACCGTGAGTTCGCGCTCCACCGACAGACTTCGGATCGTGCGCGTCAACGTAATGAAAGCATCCAGAGGGCGGTTCTCGGGCCCCCACAAACCGCGGAACCTCCAGACTAGACCGGAATGGTTCAGGGGAGGCCATTGAGGAAAAAGTCAAGAACGGCTCGGCCGCAGCCAGGAACGAAGGCCCGGCGGGTGTCCTCGTTGTCCCTCGCTCCGGTCTTGCTCTTACCGTGGAGCCTCGTCAATCATTCCGGCCTCGTCGCTCCCAAAACCTCGGCACCTGTCCAGTTTTCCAACGTCACCCGGGCAGCGGGTATTCGCTTCGAACACTTCAAAGGCAATCAGGGAACCTCCACTATCCTTGAAGAAGCGGGTCCCGGAGTTTGCGTCGCCGATTTTGACGGCGATGGATTCCAGGACATTTATTTCGTCAATGGTCGGGACCTGTACAATCGGGGCCTGTCGCTTCGCAATGCTCTGTATCGAAACAGAGGAGATGGCACCTTCGAGGACGTAACCGAGGCCGCGGGTGTCCCAGGAACTGCCTATGGCCTGGGTTGTGTCTGGGGTGATTACGACAACGACGGATTTCCGGACCTGTACGTCTCTCAGTATGGGAGAAACACGCTGTATCACAACGACGGCAACGGGAGTTTTACGGACGTCACCATTCGCAGCCAGGTAGGGGGCACCGATTTCGGAACGGCCTTCCACACGGGGGCCACATTCTTCGACTACGACCGCGACGGATTCCTGGACCTTTACGACGGGGGGTACGCCAACTTCACTGCAGCAAGCCGACGCACGTGTAACATCGGCCATGGCATCCCCACCAGCTGTCGGCCGACCGTTTACGGGGGGACCCCCGCAACCTTGTACCGCAATCTTGGAAACGGCACGTTTGTCAATGTCACGAGGGCGGCTGGAATGCATCAGCCCAAGGGTTTGAACCTTTCGGTAGGGGCAGCCGACTTCGATCAGGACGGATGGCCGGATCTCTTTGTGGCAAACGACGGGTTGGAAGCCTATCTCTATCACAACCAGCGCAACGGAACTTTTCGTGACGTGGCTTTGGAAACCGGTATGGCTCTCACCCCCGACGGGCTGGAAATGGCAGCCATGTGTATTTCTTTTGGAGACTATGACAACGATGGTCGCTTGGATCTGTACATTTCTGATTTTCAAGCTGTCCCCAACCGGATGTGGCGCAACACGGGGAAGCTATTCGATGAAGTGAGCGATTGGGTCGGCATCGCCGAAACAACACGTCAAGTCTTGAGTTTTGGTGGAGGGTTCTTTGACTACGACAACGACGGATGGCTGGACCTCTTCATCGCAAATGGTCACGTCTACCCCGAGGTCGAACTCGTTTCTCCTGATATCCACTACAAACAGATTAACTCACTCTTTCGGAATGACGGTTCGGCTAAATTCGTTGAGACGACTCGAAGCTCCGGCAGCGGCTTTTCCACGCCCTACGCCGGCCGGGGAGCCGCCTTCGCGGATTTTGACAACGACGGGAACCTCGACATTGTGGTTGCCAACAACGGCGATCTGCCGCTTCTGCTTCGAAACGAAGGCCACAGCAGCCATCACTTTCTGTCGTTAAAATTGGTCGGGACCAAAAGCAACCGCGATGCCATGGGAGCCCGGATCACGCTTCGGGCAGGAAAGTCGGTTCAGATACGGGAGATCTCAGGGGGAGGCAGCTACTTGTCCCAGAGTGACCTGCGTGCTCATTTCGGATTAGGATCCCACCCTCTCGCGGAAAACCTCGAAATATCCTGGCCCAGTGGCTTGCAGCAGAGTTTCAGGGACCTGAAGGCCGATCGATTCTACACGGTAGTCGAAGGCCGGGCTCAGCCGACCGTGAACAGCGCTCCTCGAGCTCCAAATGAGCCCTAACGTAGGACGGAACTCCTCCCTCTCGGCCTGCGAGTTTTCCTAACAAGACCTTCCACAGCTCCACGTTCAGACCAAGTGTTTTCCGACATGACCTGCTTGATTGTCAGCCTGGCCGGCTACCGCTCTCCTCGCGAGCCGACGAAAACCGCGAATGGACGCCAATCCACGCGAATGAAAAAACTCCTGAACGCGAGCCTCTTTCACGAGCGAAAGTCTTAACCGCCAAGGGCGCCAAGAACGCCAAGGGGAGATTCTTGTTGCAATTGTCTTGGGGGAACTGGTGTTGGATTGGCTCAGCTTCGACCACATCTCAACCAAGAGATGGGTTCTGCTTCACTCACTGTTCCCGCCCGACTAACGGTTGGAGTGGGAGCGCCGCGAAGGCGTGAAGATTCGTCCGCTTCTCGAACAACGTGGTGGTGCGGACGCTCCAGCGCACGCTTCTTGAACATGCGACGGAAGACAGCGGTCCCACGCGCCCGTTCCACCCGGGCCGCCAAAAGTCCCCTCCTGAGATTGCGGGAAGTCCCTGTTGCGGGTGGTGGCTGTGGGTCGAGAAAGGTCCCCTCCTGAGATCAGACTGAGATCAGGAGGGGCAGTGGCGCGCAGCAATGCGGATTTGAGTCGCGTAGCGACCTGAACAAGCCTTCGGCTTGTCCACGTCGAAATCGAGTGAGTTGCTCGACGAAATACCGGAAGAGTCAAACGGCAAGCCGGCAGGCTTGCCAGATCTTAGCCGGTGGTGAAGCGCAGCGCCACCACCGGTTGGCAACGGCAATGTGACCCGCACCCCGGAGGGGTGCCACGTGTAATCTGTCATGGGTTCTACCTCTCTCAGCCTTCATGACCATCCGGCGTTTAGCACCAAATAGGGGAGGCATGGCCGGAAGCCTGTTTTCCCTTGGCGCCCTTGGCGGTTTAAGGTTCTTTGGTCGTGTCAACAGAGCCAAAGCAAACAGAGCGAAAGGAAGAGCGAGAGGGTCAGGTCTCAACATTCAACAGAAGGGCTTGCAGACAGCGGGGTGGTCCATCAGGACGTAATTGTGGAGCCGAATTCGAAAACGCCCCCCAACTCTCCATCAAGGCCTCGGCATTTGGAGTCGTATCTTCCTGACCACTACCAAACAAGCTCACGAAAGAATCGAAGAGGACACCCACTGACCGAACGGCTTGATCCAAAAAGCTCTCCTCGGGTTCGTGTCCGTCTAGGTCGATATAACGCAGTGGATTGTTGGACCCGTACTGATACTTGTTCAGGGATTGCGGATTGGTCAGGTCTGCGTAGAAGGTGGGGTTCACACCAGCTCTAGCTGTGAATTCGAAGGGTCCTCCATTGAACTCATCGGGACTGGTGAACCTCCCCTGCGCCCCCGAGAAGTACCTCGCGCCGAAATAATCGAGGTTGGATTCCGAGTCCCGTTCTTTCGCGGAGAACTTGTGTCTTGGCCCGTCCAGAAGCGAAGACGTGTAACCCGGAACCGCCAGTCGATTTCCGTAATTGACGTTGACGAGTGAGATCTCTTCCCCAAACGGCAGATAGTCATGACGCGTCTCGATGTTGCCAAGGGGATCCGTCACGGCCCGTGTGCTCCCCAAGGGATCGGCCATGAAGTATCGTGTCCCGCCGGACGGCTCCTGAGTCGAGTACTCGGCCACCAACTGTCCCAGCACATTGTAAACGAAAACCGTGGTGGCTGACCCCTGCACCTTTTTCACCCGCCGCCCTTCACCATCGTAGGAGTACAGGGTCACCTATGCCGTCGCCAAGTTCTTCCGCAACTCGCCATCGCCCAGGCCGACGGCAGCTTCGACCGCCTGCTGGCCAAGCTTGCCCTTGTCGATTGGCAGCCCGGTCCTCACTATGCTGCCCTTTCTTCCTTTAGTCGGCTTGGTCGGCTCGACGAGATTCAGCGTTGCCCGCCATTTCGGCTCGCGCCGTGCCTCCGGCTTCACCTCATCTTCGGCAGAGTGGTCATAGCCCGGAGTTTCCACAAGGTCCATACTTCCCAATCCAGTCTTGTGGGTTCAGCAGGCACCGCTCAATTCGAGCCAATACACAGGCGTCGAGAGGATCGACGGATCTCGGAAAGCGAACTCGGGTACCTTAGACCTTGAGATGCCCCTGGAAATCAGGGAATATGAAGCCTTGCGGGGATGAACGTTTCCGGGTCTTTTCCCTCCACAAGCCCTGCGTTCCGATGCTCTTGACACGGGAACAGATCCATTGCGGAAGGGCCTGCCAACCGAAGTCCACAAGACCGACGACAGCAGATTCGGTCGATACAACGGTAATGGCTGGAAATCCGTCCTAATTCTTGATGGAACGACATGCATTCTGGACAAACCCTGCGATCCAGGGCTGGCATGGCTGGTTGTGCAGGGTTGCTCGAAGCAGGCTGGACCATTCTCATGATTTTTCGGCTGGCGATGGGGGGAACAAGGACAGGATGGACTTCCTTATGTGGTTAATCCCGAGTTAAGCCCATGCGCCACATTCTCCTCCCGATGGCGTTGGCCGGCTCATGGCTTGCGGCGACGTGGCTGAGTTTCGGATCCATCGGTTACGCCCACTCCAGCGACAACTACGTTGGTCTCAATATTCAGGCCGTCCGTCTGACCACCGAGCAACCCATGGACACCACCGGCCTGATTCAGTTGGTCACGCTGCCGGTGGGAGGTTCGCTCACGGCAGAGGGCGTGCGCCAGTCGATCGAGGCCCTGTATCAAACCCACCAGTTCTCCTACATTGAGGTTGATGCCACCAAAGGCAGTGAAGGGGTGATTCTCGAGTTTCGATTGAGGCCCAACTTCTTCTTTGCCGATTTCCGTTTGGCCGGAGATGCCGTGCTGCGCAGTCCCCTTTCGAGCCTGGTTCAGCTCCCTCTCGGCGAGGTGTACTCTCGAAAAGCCGTGGAGGATCTGTTGGTTAAAGTGCGGAAAGCTCTCCAGGACGCGGGCTACTACCGGGCCGAGGTCATCCCGGATATCCAATTTCGCTCTCAGGACCGTCTGGTGACGGTTCGGTTCGTGGTACAGGCGGGACCACGGGCTCTTATATCGGGCATCGAAATCGAGGGGAACCCGTTGCTGGAAAGGCAGGAGCTTTTGGAGGCCATGAAGCGCGGTCCGGGCGACGCTGTGGACAGCGAAGAGCTTAAGAAGGATCTGGAGCGCCTGCGCCGGCTGTACTCCAACCGCGGGTTTCTCAACGCCACGATCCGCATCAGCCAGCTGGAGTACGCTCCAGTCGAAAACAACGTCAAGGTTAGGCTCTTCGTCGATGCCGGGGCCTTTGTGTACGTTGAACTCCAAGGGGCAAAAATCCCAAATAAACAGCTTCGCTCACTGGTTCCAATCTACGAGGAAGGAAGTATTGACCAGGACCTGATCGAGGAAGGCAAGCGCAACATCGAGGATTACTTCGAGAAGAAGGGCTACTTCGACGTGACGGTGGGACACGAACTGATCGAGGTTCCCGACCAGAACGCTTACCAGATCAACTACTCCATTGACCGCGGACAGCGGCAGAAGGTTGTGGCCATTGATTTTCAGGGAATCAGCTACTTCAGCGAAAGCCAGCTGCTGGGACCCCTCAACTCGCGACGAGGCGGGCTGACAAGCCGGGGCAAGTTCAGCCAGGATTTGATCGAGCAGGATGCTGAGGTGATTCGGGACCTCTACCTGCGTGAAGGCTTCGAGAAAGTGGAAGTCCAGCCCAGCTTTGTCAAGGATGCTTCCGACCGCGACATTCGCATCACATTTTCCGTTCGGGAAGGTCCCCAAACATTCGTCGCGTCGATTGCCACGGAGGGAAACAGCCGGCTCCCCAGTCAGGAACTGCTGCGCGGGTTAAACCTGGCCCCGGGCCGCCCCTTCTCTGCTGCCCTCCTGGAAGAAGATCGCCGCCTCATCGAGTCCAAATTCCAGGATCGGGGCTATGGTGAAGTGAAAGCGGAGTCCGTATTGGAGCGGGAACCCAGTGATGAACGAGTCAAGATTGTGTATCGAGTTGCTGAGGGGACCTTGACCCGCGTGGATGACATTTACATCGTGGGGAATCGCCAGACGCGAAACAAGATCATCGGCCGCAACATCAGCTTCCACGAGGGTGATCCGCTCAGTCAGGAGCAGATGCTCAACAGCCAGCAGAGCCTTTACGGTTTGGGCCTCTTCAATCGCGTCGACATCGTGCCCATCAATGTCCGACAGGCTGACCACTACCGGCCCGTGATCATTCGTCTGGAAGACAGCAGCCCCATCATCATCGGATATGGCGCCGGTTATCAAGATCGGGAGGGTCCACGCGGCACCATCGAAATCTCCCACAACAATCTCTTTGGCCTGGCCCGTTCCATCAGCTTCCGCACGCGGGCCTCGTTTCGCGAGCAGCGCGGTCAGATCACCTACAAGGAGCCGAGGCTCTTCAATCGCGATCTGGACTCCTTCATCACCCTGTTCGCTGAAAAGACGCGTCGGGTCAGCTTTGACACGACCCGAACCAACGCCACCATCCAAGTGCTGAAGCGATTCCGAAAGCAGGACAATTTCTTCTTCCGCTACAATTTCGAAACCGTGGATCTGTCCGACGTGCGGGTCAATCCCTTGGCTACCGGAACGACTGACCTGGGCACCCTCCAGCTCTCATCGCTTTCCTCAGCCTGGTTGCGCGATTCCCGGGACGATCCACTCGATCCATCTTCGGGCTACTTTCACACGGCTAACTTCTCGCTGACTTCCAAACTGCTCGGTTCGCAAGCCAACTTCGTCTCGTTCTTCGGTCAGACCCAGGCCCATCGCAAGATCGGATCGGATGTGGTGCTGGCCACGTCTCTCCGCCTGGGGCTGACCCAGCCCTATGGAAGCACCGCCGAGGTGCCGATCAGTGAACGCTTCTTCGCGGGAGGATCGACCACCTTGCGAGGGTTCGGCCTGGATCGGGCCGGACCGCTGGATCCTGAGACCAATGCTCCACTGGGAGGCAACGCACTGGTGATTGGAAACGTCGAGCTTCGCGTTCCAGTCACGGGCAGTATCTCCTTCGTCCCCTTTTACGATACCGGCAATGTGTTTTCCAGGATTGGTAAGATCGCGCTTTCATCCTTTACCAACACGGTGGGTTTCGGTCTCCGGTACAAGACGCCCTTCGGTCCGCTGCGGGTCGACCTTGGATTCAATTTGGATCGCCCGGCGGGATTTCGCAGCCGGCAGATCTTCTTTACCGTGGGAAACCCCTTCTGAGGAGTTGCCGATGCCGTCGGTATTTCGGATTCTTGTTGTACCGGGTTTGCTGGTCTTGTTGGCGGGCAGCCTTCGTGCCGAGATCATCGACCGAATTGTCGCTACCGTGAACCAGCAGATCATCACCCTGAGCGACGTGGAGCGGGAGATGGTTTTTCAGGAGATCGGCATCGCTCCCGCGACGGAAGCCAGCCCTGCCGCGGCCGACAAGGCCGGCACGGCGCGCATCACGCACTATCTGATCCAGCAACTGCTGATGCGACAACAGATCGAGCAGTTCCCCGGCCTGGATATTTCGAGTCAGGACATCGTTCGACAAAAAGACCAGATTCGGCAGCGCTTCGAGAGCGACCAGAAGTGGGGTGAGTTCCTGAAGCAAGGACACATCAATGAGCCGGACGTCGAGCGGAGAATTGAGTGGCAGCTCCAGGTCCTGAGGTTTCTCGACTATCGCTTTCGTCAGTTTGTGGTGATCGAACCGAAAGAAGTCGAGGCCTTCTATCAGGAACGCCTCAGCCAGGAACTCAAGCAGCCGACTCCCGACACGAAACCGCCGTTGTCGGAGGTGGAACCCTTGATCCGGGATTTCCTGATTGAAGAGAAGCTGGATCAGCAGGTAGAGGAATGGCTGAAAAACCTGCGGGAGACCGCCACAATCGAGGTCTTCAACTGATAATGAAATCCAGAAGCAAGAAATTGATTTTGGTACTGCTGACTGCCGGGCTAGTCTTCGGAACGCTCCTCTTGGGATATCTGAGCAGTGATGTCTTTGAGGAACACCTGAGGGATCGCTTGGTCCGCGAACTCGATCGTTTATCAGGAGGCAAGGCGGAGGTCCGGTCGCTTCAGATCAGGTTCTTTCCGATTCGGGTCCGAATGGAGGGCTTCACCCTCAGGGGTCGAGAAGGAGCGTCACTCCCTCCGCTGCTGGCCATTGACGGTGTGGAATGCCGAATCCGGCTGCGCAGTCTTTGGGGTCCCTTGTGGCTGAAGGACCTGAAATTGAACCGGCCCCAAATTGCTTTGAGAAGCTTTCAGGACGGTAGTTCGAACTTGCCCAGGCCCTGGTCCAATCTTGAGAACATCAACTGGTTTAAGATCGTCATCGAGCAACTCCGGATTTCGCAAGGATTCTTTGAGTTCGATCACCAACGCCAGGACTTCGAGGCGCAGGTTCGGGATCTCATTTTGACGGCACAGCTCGGCGCCGCGGGGCAATCCTATCGCGGAGCGCTGAGCTATGAAGGAGGTCAGTTTCGGATTGGCCGCGACAGCTGGGAGTACGGCCTGCATCTCGAGGCGGAGCTGTTTGCTGACGAGTTCCGAATCAGCCAACTGAGGGTCGGGGACGCCTTATCTCACTTAGAAGGCAGTGGGTGGTTGCGCCACTTCAATCGGCCCGCCATTCAGTTCGCCTATCGGGCCGTCATAGACTTGAAATCGACTCAACGGCTGGTTCCGCACCTGCGCAAGCCGCAGGGAGTCATCCAACTGTCCGGAGAATATCTCCGGACCGACTCCCGATGGACCTCAGGTGGAACCCTGTCCGGCTCTCAGCTCTCCGCCAATGAAGTCAAGATCCACAATCTCACGGGCCATTTCAGCGCCGACCCCGCCGGCATCGTGCTGGAAAACATTTCGCTGGCAGGACTGGGTGGCGGGGCTGAGGGCCGCTTTGTCGTGCTGAACCCCTGGGCCCAGCCAAGCTACCAGACCGAGGCGCGGTTTTGGGACGTCGAGCTTTCGGACCTTTTTGCCCTGATCAGCAAGAGAAACGTTTATCCCTCTGGGCAAATGCAGGGCGACCTCAAAGCGCAGTGGAGGGGAACCCTCCGCACGTTCGCCGGAAAAGGGAATTTGGTCATCCAACCGAGCTCCGGATCTCGGGCGCAGAGTCAGATGTCGGGCCGGGTCTTGCCGGTCACGGGAGAACTGCACTTCGACATTGACGGCGTCAGTGCCCGTTTCGCCGACAGCCACCTTGAGTCCACCAACACGCACCTGGAGTTTGTGGGAACGCTATCCCCGGCGTCCACGTCAGATGTCCGCCTGCACCTGACTTCCGACGACTTGAGCGACTTGGATTCCCTTATTCCCGGCCTCCGTGGCAGGGCCAGTTTTCTGGGTGCGGCTCGGGGGAGTCTGGATGCTCCCAGGATTCGCGGAAATCTCCTTGGCCAAGACTTGCGCTTCCGGCAGATCACCGCCGACCTTGTGAACGGTCAGATTGAAGGGGACAAACGTGAAGTGAGACTGAACCGATTGGCCCTCGTGAAAGACCGGTCTCGGGTGGTGGTAGATGGTCGGGCATTCCTCGATCCCTCGCGCTACTGGCCGACCGGAGCGGCGCACCTCTTGCTCAGTCTTCAGGCTTGCCGTCTCGAAGACCTATCCGCCATGGTGGGAAGAGAACTGCCGATGACCGGACTGGTGAGTGGGGGCTTCACCGTTACGGGTAAGCTTGCTTCCCCCAATGTCGAAGGGAGCGTCTCGTTGAGGCAAGGTCGAGTGTGGGGCCAACCCATCGATGCGGGCGAGATCGAGCTCCACTATGCTGCGCCCTGGCTTGATATTCGTCATGCTGAAGCAACTTTGAAGCCGGGTCGGATCGCGGGAACGGCCCGCTTGAATCTCGACGACCAGGCCCTGCAAGCCTCGGTCAGCGGGAAGGGTTTTTTGCTGGAACGGCTGGAAGCGTTGAAAAAACTGGAGAACCCGCTGACCGGCAAGCTGGATGAAATCCAGATCGACGTATCGGGAACTGCGTCGGCACCAGCCCTTGAGGGGAAGATTTTGTTGAGAGACATTCAAATTGCCGGAGAGGAGATGGGGGATTTTGTCACCCGCTTGCACACCGAGAAACAGGTTGTTTCTTTCTCGACGGATTCTCTTCGTCCCGCCATTCTCCTGAAAGCGACGGGCACATTGGACCCGAGCAATGCCTGGGACCTCCATTCCACCCTTTCCTTTCAGAACTTTGCGCTGTCTCCCTACATCCGAAAGGTGCTGCCCATTGCTCCCGAAACGCTCACCAGTCAGGCGCAGGGGGAAATCGTCATCTCAGGCCCGCTCCGGCATGCGAGCCGAATCCGCGCCGGTGGACGCCTGGACAGCCTGGTCATTCAATTTCGCGAAGCTCGCCTGGAGACAACCCAGCCCTTTACCTTCGACTACCGCGACAACAAGGTACTGATCAAAAAGGCGTCCTTTTCCGGCACGCGAACGGTGCTGCACCTGGATGGCGAGGTGGACTTGTCGCGAGACCGCCGACTGGATATGAAAATGGAAGGGACCTTCGAGTTGGCCCTGCTTAATGAATTTGTTCGGAAACTCAATGCCTCGGGCAACGGAGTGGTGAACGCCACCATCCGCGGCACATTGCAGGATCCGCGCATCCAAGGACGAGGAAGCATCGCCAACGGCCAAGTGTCCTATGGGGAACTACCGAACTCGCTATCGCAGCTGTCTGCCTCGCTGTTTTTTGACGAGAACCAGATCAACATCAGCAATCTCTCTGCCAGCAGCGGAGGAGGGACGGTGGAGGTGGGAGGCAGTGTTCTGTTTGGCCAGGGGGCCCTTCGGAACCTGAATCTGAAGATCAATGCCAAAGAAGTACGAGTTCGCTACCCGGAGGGAATGCGAAACGTGGTCGATACGGAGTTGATGTTGCGCGGTTCGCAGCGGTCCCAATTGCTTTCCGGAAACGTGCGACTGGTCAGCTCGTCCTTTCAAAAAGACTACGATCCGATAACCGAGTTCCTGGAGAAGCGCCAAAATCGGGTTTCGATTCCCACCGAGCCGCTGGCGGGCTCGTTGGGGCTGGACTTGACAGTGACGGGCGACCGAAACATCAACCTCGACACCTCCCTGGTTCGAATCACGAGCCGGGCGGATCTGAGGGTGAAGGGAACCACGGCCAATCCCCTCATCACGGGCTCCATCGAGGCCAGCAGCGGAGAGCTTTTCTTTCAGGGGACCCGTTACCGCATCACCAGGGGTCGGCTGGACTTCCTGAATCCGGTAAAGCTGGATCCCCGAATTGATCTCGAAGCCGAAGCAGACGTTCGCGACTATCGCATCATCCTGACTCTGAACGGAACCGCGGACAAGATTCGAGCGGACCTTCGTTCGGACCCGCCGCTGCCCAGCATGGACTTGTTTAGTCTCGTTTCCTCGGGGGGGGCCGGAGCAGGCGGCTTGAGCGGCGGAGCCTTCTCTCGGCCTTATTCGCCTACCGGACGGCAACAAGACTCTCGGACGGGAGCCACCTCCCTCCTTTCCGAAGGCTTGTCTCTCAAGTACAGCTCACGTGTGAAGCGCCTGTTTGGACTGGATCGCTTTCGGGTCGATCCCTTTCTGGTGGGCAACGAGCGCGATCCTTCAGCCAGGGTCACGTTCGGCCAACAGATCACGCGAGACCTGGCCATCACCTACTCCACCAGCGTGTCCTCCAACGAGCAACAGGTGATCCTGCTCGAATACAACGTCAACGACAGCACTTCCATCATCGCTTCGCGTGACGCGGAGGGCTCCTTTGGACTGGACGTCCGCTTCCGAAAGCGGTTGAGACAAAAGACCAAGTAGGTCCTTCCAAAGAAGACGGTAACCACCCGCCGGTCGGCTGGAGCAGGAGGCTTGGCCACAGTGTTGAACCGGCGACTTGTCCCCCGCGGCCCTCTGTTTGTAGGTTGCCCACCGGGCCGACCGGAGTCCCAGGTCGAGTCAGTGCCTGCATCAGTCAAGCTTGTCGCGCTGAGTGAACGCGTGGTGCGCCGGCGCTCCACGCACCGACCGCCGTATGAGTTTCTGGACTTGTGACGCCGGCCGCGAGGAGATCGGTCAACGCCTGAGGCCGCTGGTGCTCACAGCAGGCAATCGTTCATTTCGGAGGAAGATGGGGATGCATCGGAATCGTTCTGGCCGGTCTCGCTCGCGGAACCGGGGTTCTCACCTTGTTTCAAGAAGCCCATCAGCTCTGCCCGGGAACCGTTGAAGTAAAAATCCAGCAGATGCGAAACGGCCGCCTGGCGTGCGTCGGCAAACGACAGAGCCGGACTGTAGTAATAGGTCTTGCCGTGCTTGATGCGCTCGACCGCACCCTTCTGGGTCAAACGGTCCAAGATCGTGAGAACGGTTGTGTAAGCCAGTGGGCGATGGGGATGCAGGATGTGCTGAACGGCGGAAACGGTTTCCGCTCCCTGCAGCCAGACCGCGCGCATACACTCCAGCTCCAAGCGGCTTAAATCGTTTGGCCCGCTGCAGCGGCCGGCGCGACGGGCGGCCGGTCGTCCTTTAGGCCTGCTCTCGTTCGGCTTTGGCATTTTTCGTTTGGAATCCTTTGAACAGGGCCCGTCCGAACATCTGGCTGTAGCTGGTCCAGTCCCCCTCGACGTTGGAATCCGACTGGATCAAGGATTTCATGGCTTCCAGCTTGCTATCGAGATTATCCAGGCAGTGCAGCACCAAGGCTTCCGGGAACATTGGCTGTTTCGGACTGCCGAATTCGAACTCCCCGTGGTGAGAAATGATCATGTGTTGCAGCAGCGTTTTCAGCTCTGAAGGGAACCCGTCGATCTGACTGATCTTGTCACGCAGCAGCTCCAGCTCCAGGATCATGTGGCCCAGCAGCTGGCCTTCGTTGGTGTAAGCGAAACTGCGTGTGTACCGCAGTTCATCGGTTTTGCCGATGTCGTGGAGAATGGCGCCGGCCAACAGCAGGTCAGGGTTCAGATCCGCATAGTGCGAACAGACCAGGCGGCTCAGCTTGCACAACGACAGCGTGTGTTCCAGTAGACCGCCAAGCCAGGCGTGGTGCAGTGATTTGGCGGCAGGGGCACGTTTGAGCTTCTCGGAGATGTCGGGGTCCATGAGGACGCTCAACAGCAGCTCGCGCAACCACGGGTTCTCCGTTCCATCCGCCAGGTTCAGGAGCTCCTCGTACATGAGCTCGACGTCTTTGGCCGTCTTCGGAAAATAGTCGGCAAAGTCGATCTCGTGCTCCTCGCAGCGACGCAGCTTGTGAATGGTGAGCTGAGGCCTGTTTCGATAAACCTGAACCAAGCCTTTCACCTTGATGAAGTCATCGCGGTCGAAGGTGGCTTCAACCTCTTCCACGTTGTCCCACATCTTGGCGTCCAGATCGCCGCTCCGGTCTCCCAAATTCAGAGACAGGTAGGGTTCTCCGGTCTTCTTGGATCGAAGCTCTTTACCCTTGACCAGAAAGGTCGTGGTGATTTGCTGATTGGCTTGGAGGTCACGTACAAAGATGTCTTTCATGCTCTTCCCAAGATGACTGGAATGGACGGGGATTCCAACCGCAGGCCAATGATAGGCAAATCAAATACGCGAAGCAAGCTACCGGGCCTGTGACACACACCTGTGAACAGAACCGCTTTCCTTCGCACGAGAAGGCGTTCCCTTGCGGCATTCCCGAAAACCGGAGGCTCGGTTCAAACCCAGCCGGAACCTCAGGGCCCACTCCCTGCCCTATCGAGCGAAAGTGTCCGCGAAGGCGCTACGATCGAAAATAATGTAGTTGATCACGAACTGGTTATTGGTCGTCGGCGTCGGACTCCCCAGGAAACGAGAGTCGATGCTGGCGATCTTCTCGTTCGTCGGAGACAGAACTTCAATCTTCAGCTGACCAACAGACTTCGACCGGTCCCATTGCCGGGAGCGCGAAAGTTCGATGCGAGTCAGGGCCCAATCGTCCGCCTTTTTCAAGTCAAAGGTCTCACTGTAGTTCTCGTCAAAGGTTTCCATGCCTTCGTAGACCCAGAAGACCTTGGCCCGAGCGCCTGCCACCGAACACTTGTACTTCATGACAAGGCTGTCGAAATATTGGGCGGGTGCCCGGATGCGGGGGCTGGAGAAGTTGAAATTCTGCAGCAAGGGGATGCGGAGCTGGCTGCTGATTCCTTCGGTGACGACGGCCGGTGAGAGACCTTCGACCGGTTTGTCCCAGTGCCATTGCTCAAATTCGGTTTGACTGGACCATTCGAGGAGCACTGCGTCGGAAAGAAACAACTGCCTGGCTTTGTCGCCCACCTGCTTTCGCGAAAGTCCGCCGGAGAACAGAATCTTTCCAATTCCCAGCAGCGTCGAAGTGGCCGATTGCTTGAGGTCCTGGCTCACGCTGCTTTCGGAGCAGAGGGACAGCGACCGATCTTCGCCGTCGCCTTCTTCCAGGTAGGGGTTGTGAAGATAACGCCCTTTGAGACCGGTGATTCTCAGCTGCTCGTTATAAGCAAACAATGGATCTCGAAACCAGTCGCCTTTTTGAATCGCGCCATCTTGGGGGTCGTCCCAACCCCAGGGGGGCTTGGCGGCGCAGCCGCCGATAGGACCGTTGAACGAGCTGCCCAGCAACGTCGTTCGTCCCCCTGAGGTGGAATACCGGTCCGCGCAGCAGTAGGCTTGATCCTTGCCCACGTCCAGGCGCCTTGACCACAAGGTTTCTTCGATCGAGATGAGCTCGTAGCTGACATCCGGATCGGTCGCTCCCTTGGGGACCTCAGCCCCTCGGCCGGCAAAGCGGTAAATCACGCCCGGATGTTTGAAGGATGGATCGCGGACGCTTTCGCTCGCACCTTTCACTCCATGCCCCTCCGGCTCGATATAGATCGCAGGTTCCCGATGGTGGGTGTCATCCACTTTCTTCAGGAAAACGATGGATCCGTCCAGACCTGAGGACGGCCCCTTGACCCGGCGGTAATGGGGGTTGTCGTACTTGAAGAAGTGGTCGTGTGCGAGAGTCTCCAGAAGGATCGGTTTGCCCCACTCGGTCCGGTCCTTTTCGATCAGGAGAGTACATCCCTCCATGTCGTTTTCGTGCTCGGTCTTGGGGGCAAAACCTTCCAGCGGGCGCCCCGTGTAGTCTCGGGGATGGAAAAAGGTGTAGGTGATGAAGAAGTGGTCGGTTGATTCGATGACCGCGTAGTAGACATAACCTGGAAGCTCGTGCGTGTAGGCATTCTGCCAGTTGTTGGCGCCGTTCCAGTCGCCGTCAAAATCGAACCGGGTGATGAAATCCAGCACGTGAGACTTGGTTTCCTGGTAGATCACGGGAGCGTAGTACTCAGCCAGCCGGCGGTGGGAGTCTTTCTGGGTGTCTCTAACCCCGGCCCACGCCATCCCGCCTGCCAGGATCAGAAATCCGACAACATAGACATGACTCAGTCGTCTCACGTCTGCCCCCCAATCCAACGTTTAACCGCTCGCGGGAAACGGCCCAGATCCGCCAGGAAAGGCCACAAGAACTTGCTCAGCGGGCCTAAACAGTCTGCTAGCAATCTTAGAACAAAAAAAGAGTACCGCAAGGAATTCCTGCCCTGGATGGGCTGAAGAGGAAGAGCCGAAACAGCCGTCTCGCGTGAAATGGAGTCTGTGAGGTCCCCATCGGAAAGCATCTTGCCCGGACCTTCTCCAATAAAGTGGAAATGAACGGCCAAATCAACCAAAGGAAGCCTTAGATTAGCCGATAAACATGGAATCTCAGGCCTAATTCCAACGGAAATACAGCCATCAGAGCTTGACCAGTGGCGAATCAGTGGAATAAACTCACGGTGTTTTCGGGTGGGATTCCGCAAATCAAGCCACCTTTAGAGGACCCAACTATCGATCCCAGAATCAGCGATCAGATCGTTGAAATCAATGGGGTTGCCGTTTTCTTTTTCTTCTTGGAAACCGAGTTGAGTTCGTGCCTTGATCACGTCGGCAGAAAAGCGATTGCACCCGCGCGTAACGTGCTCTCTCAACTTCACGGGAGAAATCGGTCCGGCCCGCCTGTTGGGCGTGATAACGGACCTCAGTTTGGGGGGCATGCGCATCAAGACGCCTGGGGCAATCGGGATCGGAACTCCCTTTCGATTCGACTTTCAACTGCCCCTCAGCGACGCCTCGATCTCCGTCAACTCCGTGGCTGTCAATGAAAGGAGCGCCAGCTCCGAGCAGCGTGGCTACGGCTGCCGCATCGATTCCATCAAGCCTAGAGACGCCAAGTTGGTCAAGCAGTTTGTCCTGGACCAGCTCTCCATTCATCACCGGCAACTGATCCAGAAGGTCTTCAAGCATCTCGGGAGTAGCACCATTCGGCCTTTTGACGAGCGGGAGAAGGTCCGGGACCTGCTCTCGCAGGCCTGCCGGCAGGAACTCCTTTTTACGATCGTCCAGGAGGACAAATCGCAGGCTGTTCAATGCAAGCTCCTCTCAGTGGGGGAAGCGTTCCTGGAGTTTGCTTGTTCGGACGACTACGCCTCTCGAACCTTCAGCCTGGATCGCCCCGTCATTCTCGGCTTCTCCAAGGACTACAGCTCTTACCACTTCGAGACGCTTCTGCGTCAGGTTTGCGACCGAAGTCTGCAGATAGAAATACCCAAGTTGGTTTTCTTTTCCGAGAAGCGGGCGCGTCAAAGGGAGGCCGTGACCTCCACGGAGTCCGCTACCGTGGAGATCCCGCTGCCCTATCCACCCGGAGCGGTCATCCAGCGCCAGGTGCTGGATCTCAGCAGCAATGGCGTTTCGTTCAAAACCCCGGCTGAACCCAACGTTTTTTTGCCGGGAACTCCCCTTCGACAGATCCGGATTCTTTCTCAGGGCCGCAAGGTGGTGGACGAACCGGCCGAAGTCCGCCATATCAGTCCGATTCCCGACGAAGGAGGGAGATCGGCACTGAAAGTGGGACTGGAATTCGGAATCCAAGGCCGGCATCCCTTGCACCGGGAACCGGAGATCCGGCGCGATGGAAGAACAGGACTGGACCGCAGGTCGGTGGAGCGGCGCAAGGGCGAACGTCGCCGGCAGGGCGCTGGGGAACAGTTGCTCCGCAACCTCTCCCAGATCACCCGGCGTTGGGCGACACAAGGGCTTCAGCTGTATCGCAACCGCGTGCTGGGTAATCCGGCTCCAGAGCCGATCGACCAGGTCGAAGTTGTTACCTATGCCAACCCAAGAAATGAAGAGCTGGTGGGAATCCTGAACACAACGTTCGGTTCCCGTGAGCGTAAGACCGCTCCCGTCGTCATCATTCCTCCGGCGTTCGGCCGCCGCAAGGAGTCCACGGGCTACCTGGCGTTGACGCTGGTCGAAAACTTCAAGCGGCTGGGTCGAGATGTTGTGGTGCTCCGCTACGACGGCATTCGCAGCATCGGAGAAAGTTTCAAAGACCGCCATTGTCGGTTTGACGGGAAGGAGATGGTCAACATGACCATGGGCCAGGGGGTGGAAGACATCCTCAGCACACTTGACTATGTGTCGGACAACCCGCGGTTCGAGCCGTCGGATGTCATCCTGGTTTCCTTCAGTCTGGCCGCCTGCATGGCCCGGCAGGCTTTGGTGCGCGATGCCGGCCGCAGGGTGAACTACTGGATCAGCGCCTGGGGAGCGCCGGACGCGCAAGAAATCATTCGGAATTCGACCGGTGGACTGGACTACATCGGTAATTTTCAGCGCGGGGTCTCCTGCGGATTGGCCCACGCTCTGGGACACCTTATCAACACCGATCGCTTTTGCGCTGACGCGATTCGGGAAGGCATGGCCTTCCTGGAGGAGGCCAAACGCGATATGGCCCGCATCGATATTCCTGTCACGTGGATGTACGGCAAATTCGACGATTGGATCAACCCCGAGCGCGTGCGCGACATCATGAACATCAGGGCGGGAGGACCTCGCGAGTTGATTGAGCTGCCAACGGGCCATATGCCAACCACAAACGAGGAGGCCCTCGAAACCTACCAGCTGATCACCCGGCACATCTGGCGCTACGTCTTTCTGGAAGACGTTGAAGTACAGAGGCCCCCTTCGGCCAATGCAGTGCAACTGCGCAACGCGGAGTGGAGCCGGACACCGCGACTGCGGGTCCAGGATCAAGCTCGTTACTGGCAAGACTACCTGCTGGGTCAGGGCGATCGGGAACTGGGTTTCGACGTGATGGTTGAAGCCAATGAGTACCAGGAGTTCATGGCCAAGCAGATCGAATTGCTGGACATTCGCGATGGGGAAACGATCGGGGATCTGGGGGCCGGCACAGGTCTCTTTCATGAAATGCTGTTCAAGAATGTTCATTTGCGCCGGGCCCTGTCGATAACCAACAAGCGGGTGCCGCGCATCAAGACCATCGACCTAGTCGAGCCTGCCCTGGATAAGGCGCGCCGTCGTGTCGCCCTGGCCGTACGGACTCACGAGATCAATCCAACCGCGTTCGAATTTGTTTGCGCGGACCTGGAAGTGAGTCGGCTGAAGCCGATCCAGCGTTTTCTGCAGGGTGAGTACTATAGCGTCCTGAAACTCAAGGGAAAGATCGAGGGGCTCCCCAACCACTTCGTGGATCTTTGCGCCCGAGACTACAGTGAATTTCTGCACAGTGTGCTGCGTGGAAAGAAAGTGACGGGACCGGACCTTCGCTCTTTGAGACGGATGTTCTCGGACGCCCATGTCGAGTGTCTGCTCGACCTCAATCTGGCGGCCCGCTTCGTCCTCCAGCAGCTCGTTCCTGCCGACCTGGCCGGGCCGCGTCAGCTTCAGCCGCTTTCCCGTCACACCGGATTGGATTACAGCCGCCTGACAGCCGACCTATTGAATTTCAAGTGTCTGAACTTTCGGAGCAGTTCCCTCGAGATGTCCCTTCCCCTGGCCACTCAAGAATTCGACAAGATTCTGGCCAGCATCGTCCTGTCCTACCTTTTCAACCCGGAAGAGTCGCTCGGGGAGTTTTACCGGGCCCTCAAGCCCGGTGGGAGTCTGGTGCTGTCAACGTTTCGCCCGGACATGGACATTTCCCGCATTTACATGGCGCTGGTACTGAAAATCGAGAACGATCCGCAGTATTGTCCGCCGGCTGGGATGACTCGCGAAGCGTTCTTGGCGGCTGTGCGAGCCTTCTCCAATTCCGCCGCCTTCCTGCTCAGGCTGGAAGAAGAAGGGCACTTCAGGTTCTTCAGTCGCGAAGAACTGAAAATCTTACTGGAGAACGCCGGCTTTTCACGGGTCAGTATTTACGAGTCCTTTGGCCAGCCGGCCCAGGCTTACATCGCTGTCGGCATCAAGTGAACTCTTGCCGGCTACGCCGCCCCGTCCCGGCCTGACCCCACCCCGGGAAGCGAAACGCCCTGGTTTGACAGTCCCGCTGGCTTTTCGCTAGCATGCCACGAGTTGTCCGGTGCGCATGCCCGCAGTGACGAGTTCCGTTCACGGTGAACGGATGGCCAGGTTGTTAAGAGATTGATCACTTTCCTCACCCGGTTCGGCGAGTGCCCGTGACTGGCTTACGATTCGGGTTCGGTCAGTGAGTCGCCCTTCGCGGGTTCCCCGCCTCCGGTTCCACAATATCCTCCAAGGACCAGGATGGACTGGTTGCGACACTTGCTTGAAAATCCGGGAGACACTGACGTGCGTGTAACGAAGACGCGACGGCCTTTCTTGCTCTTTCTGACGTTGGCATTGGTTCTGGCGTTTGCACACTTAGAAGATCCTTCTGAGCACTCCACAGTGCTGGCTGCGCAAGCCCAGGCCGGTGTCGACCCGACATCCGCTGCTGAATCGCCTGCTGGACATGGCGAAGAGCACACCAGTCCGGTTTCCCTCATCCTCATCTCCCTTGTGGTGATTCTGATGACGGCCAAAGTCGGCGGTGACCTCTTTGAACGGATGCACCAGCCGGCCGTACTGGGAGAGCTGGTGTTTGGGGTGTTGATCGGGAACCTGGGGCTGTTGGGTATCACGGGTTTGGACTATCTCAAGAGCAATGAGGTCATCAGTGTTTTGGCCGAGATCGGGGTGATCTTCTTGCTCTTTGAAGTGGGGCTCGAGTCCAATATCAAGGAAATGCTGGAGGTAGGCCTCTCCTCCTTTCTGGTGGCGCTGTTTGGTGTTGTTGCGCCCATGTTGCTGGGTTTGGGCGTCGGCAGGTACTTTCTACCCGAGGCTCACCCGCTGGTTCCGGTGTTCATCGGCGCCACCCTCTGTGCCACCAGCGTGGGGATCACGGCCAGAGTTCTCAAGGACCTTGGCAAGATCAACGGAAAGGAGTCACGAATCATCCTGGGCGCGGCGGTCATCGACGATGTGATGGGACTGGTCATCCTGGCGGCGGTGAGCGGAATCATCAAGGCGGCCAACCGGGGGGGATCAGCGATTTCGGTGCTGGACATCGGGATCATCACCCTCAAGGCCATTGCCTTCTTGGTGGTTGCCATCTGGGTGGGTTCTCGTCTCTCTCCCCGCCTCTTCGGATTGGCTTCTCGCTTGCGAGTGAGAGGCATGCTGCTGGCCACCAGCGTTTCGTTTTGTTTTGTGCTGGCCTACCTCGCAAACAGGATCGAGCTGGCGCCCATTGTAGGTGCCTTCGCTGCCGGGCTGATCCTGGACCCCGTTCACTATGTAGACTTCCGCGACCGGGGAGAACACCACTTGGAAGAGTTACTGTTGCCCATCACCTCGTTTCTTGTTCCCATTTTCTTTGTTCTGATGGGAATCCGTGTTGACCTGCGAACGTTTGGTCATTTGGAGATCCTGAGCTTTGCCGGTATCCTAAGTTTGGCCGCCATTGTGGGGAAGCAGGTGTGCTCTCTGGGAGTCATGGAAAAGGGTTTGGACCGGTTCTCCGTGGGAATCGGCATGATCCCGCGTGGCGAGGTCGGACTGATTTTTGCGGGGATCGGAACCACGCTGGTATTAAATGGCGCTCCGGTCATCAGCTCATCCACTTACTCCGCGGTGGTCATCATGGTTATCGTCACGACCCTTGTGACTCCGCCGCTGCTGAAGTGGAGCCTGGCCAAGGGTGAACGGCGTAAGCAGCAGCATCAAGTCCAGGGAGCCCCGTCCGAGTTGAAAGGACAGCGGAGATGATCGGCCTGATTCGGAGGCGAGTGAACTGTCCGGACCAAGGATTGACGCGAGGCTTGTTGCGGACGTGCACCCTGGGGGTGTTGCTTCTGGCTTTGTATGGCTGGGGTTGCTCCGGGGCCGCGCCCGGGGAAACGGAAGGACCTGCCGAAGAGGGAAAGCTGGCCCCTCCCGCCTCCTTTCAGGACGCCTCCGGAAAGCAGTACAGCCTATCGGATTTCAGGGGCAAGGTGGTCCTGCTCAATTTCTGGGCGACCTGGTGCCCACCCTGCCGAGAAGAGATGCCTTCCCTGGAGGCCCTCAACAAGCAGATGGATCCCAGCGTATTCCAACTTCTGGCGCTCAGCGTAGACGACTCCTGGCCGGTGGTCAGCCGTTTCCTGGAGCAGAATCGTTTCCAGATTCCGGTCTTTGCCGATTTCGATTCCCGAATCGCATCCCGGTTCGGTACCTTCAAGTACCCCGAGACTTACATCCTCGACGCTGGTGGCGTGGTCGTCAAAAAAGTCATTGGGCCCTTGGACTGGTCTTCCCCTAAAGTGGTCGGTTTCCTGAAAACACTCACCGGTCGGCCGCCGCTCCCTTCAACCTAGCTTTCCCTCTCACACGCGCGCCTGCAACGGAGGCTCTTCCGTTCATCGAGCCGATTTCGGGTTCTGCTATATTGACTAGGTCCGCTGCCTAGGAAGGGGCAGGGAAAAAGGGTAAGGGAACAACGCCGATCGCAACAGTGCGGTCTACTATCTTCCTGGAGCGGAACGGACTCTTCTCACTCGGTCATGCGCAAGCTGGAAACACTCCTCACTCTAAGCCGCTACGTGCAACCGTATCGGTTGCGGCTGGCGATTGGCTTTGGCTGCGTCACCCTCTCCAACCTGGCGGCCATTGCCTCCCCCTGGCTCTTAAAGCTCGCGATTGACCGCCTGGGCCAGTCAGTTTCCGAGGAGCGGTTGCTGTTCTTCGCCGTCCTGATCGTTCTCTTTGCCACCCTGGAGGGCCTGTTTCTCTTCCTCATGCGCAGGATCATGATCGGAGTTTCACGCTACATCGAATACGATCTCCGAAACGACCTCTTCGCGCACCTGTTGGGGCTCTCGCGCCGCTACTACCAGCATCACCGCACAGGCGACATCATGTCGCGGGCCACCAACGATATGAATGCAGTGCGCATGCTGTTGGGGCCGGGCATTATGTATTCGGCCAACACCATCATTCGGCTGGCGGTGGTGCTGACGCTGATGTTGCGGATCAGCGTTCAACTGACGATCTTTACAATGGTGGCAGTGCCCGCCGTATCGTTCGCCGTGCGCTACTTTGGAGCCCTGATCCACGAGCGCTTCGAAAGGATCCAGGAAGCTTTTTCGGAAATCAGCTCACGGGTTCAGGAAAATCTCTCTGGAGTGCGCGTCATCAAGGCCTTCACTCAGGAGAACAGCGAGATCGCCGAATTCAAGCGCCTGAATCAGCAGTACATCCGCAAGAACCTGGAATTGGTGCGTCTATGGGGTTTGTTCTATCCACTGCTGGGGACGCTCCTGGCATTGGGAGGAGTGTTCGTCTTGTGGTTTGGCGGACGCCAGGTGATTGCCGGCAAAATCTCGCTGGGAGACTTTGTGGCTTTTAACGCCTACCTGGGATTGCTCACCTGGCCGATGATCGCTCTGGGTTGGGTGATCAATATAGTGGAGCGCGGCACCGCTTCGCTCGGCCGGATGAACCAGATTTTTGATGCCAAGCCGGAGGTGGCAGACCGATCGCTGGCGCTCTTGCCGGTTCCATTCATCCGTCAATCTCCCGCAGAAGAACCATTTCGTGTGGGCCAGGAGCGTGAGGAAGAGCCACATGAGAGGCTGGGCGCAGGCCCAAGCCCAACCGCTACGGTTCCCCTCTTGTCCGAGGGGCAGGGTGAAGCCTCCAAGATCTGGGCTGTTCCTCCGCCGGATGGGGACGGCGCTTTGCGGCGCCGCTCGGAGCACTCGCTTCGGCCCTCCTCCTCTACCGTTCCCCATGCCATTCGAGGGGAGATCGAATTTCGAGCCGTCTCCTTTTCCTACAACGCCTCCCGGGTCCTGCACGACATCAACCTGATCATTCCGGCCGGGGCCACGTTCGCCTTGGTCGGAGAAACCGGTTCCGGCAAGACCACCACCGTGAACCTGCTGGCCCGACTCTACGACGTGACCGAGGGAGAAATTCTGATCGACGGACGGCCTCTCCAGTCGTATCCGCTGGGCTTCTTGCGTGCCAGCCTGGCTTATGTGCCGCAAGAGAGCTTCCTGTTCAGCGAAAGTATCCGGGAGAACATCGCCTTTGGAGTGGAGTCCGCCGGCGAAGAGGAGATCCGGATGGCAGCGGGTCTGTCGGAGATTCTGCCCGACATCGTGGAATTCCCGCGGGGACTGGACACTTTGGTGGGAGAGAGGGGCATCACGCTCTCCGGGGGACAGCAGCAACGCACTGCCATCGCCCGGGCTTTGATCCGGAGTCCCAGAATTCTCGTCCTGGACGACGCACTCTCCAGTGTCGACACGCTCACCGAAGAGCGCATTCTCGGCTCGCTCGGAACCGTCATGCGCGGGCGCACTTGCCTGCTCATCAGCCATCGTGTCTCCACCGTGAAGTTTGCGGACCGCATTGTCGTTTTGCGACGAGGACGGATCATCGAGCAGGGCGCTCACCAGGAGCTGTTGCGGCGGGGCGGCTATTACGCTGAGCTCTACCAGAAACAATTGCTGGAGCAGGAATTGGAGGAAACTTGAACTTCCGGCGGCCCGACTTCTTTGGCATCGCCTGACGACGGACATGCAACACCACGAAGAAGAGGCTCTCGACAGATCCTACGACGCGCAGCTGATGCGCCGGCTGTTGCGTTACCTGCTGCCCTATCGGGCGGCTGTGGCGACGTCCCTGCTGCTCATCGGGATGGCGTCGATCATCCAGATCATCGGCCCCTACCTGACCAAAATCGGGATCGACCGCTACATCCTGGCCGGCGACTATGCCGGCCTGAACGGCCTGGCGTTGCTCTATGTGGGCATCATCGTGCTGGGGTTTCTGCTCGGCTACCTCCAGACCTACATCATGCAATGGATGGGCCAGCGGATCATGTACGACATGCGCCTTCAGATCTTCACCCACCTCCAGCAGCTTCCTCTTTCCTTCTACGACAAAAATCCCGTTGGCCGGCTGATGACCCGCGTGACCACCGACGTGGATACGCTGAATGAACTGTTTACCTCCGGCGTTGTCACCCTGCTCGGAGATGTTCTGGTACTGGTCGGCATCCTGGCGGCGATTTTCCTGCTCAATTTCAAACTGGCGCTGGTGGCCATGTCCGTCATTCCCCTGATTGTGATCATCACCGTCGTTTTCAAAATCAAAGCCCGCGATTCCTATCGCCGGGTGCGCACGGCCATCGCGCGAATCAACGCCTTCCTGCAGGAGCAGATTACTGGAATGACCGTGGTGCAGCTCTTCAGCCACGAGCGCAAGAGCTTCTCGCAATTCGAGAAAGTCAACCGGGCTCATCTCAAAGCTAACCTGGACGCCGTCATGGCCTACTCGCTTTTTTACCCGGCCATCGAAATCGTCAGCGCCCTGGCCATCGCGCTGATCCTCTGGTACGGGGGCGGACAGGTTTTGCAGAACCAGCTCACCTTCGGCGCGCTGGTGGCCTTTATTCAGTACTCGGAGCGTTTCTTCCGCCCCATCGCCGATCTCAGCGAAAAATACAACGTTCTGCAGTCGGCCATGGCCAGCTCCGAGCGGATCTTCAAGCTGCTGGATACCGCTGCCGATATCCAGTCTCCGGCGCGCCCTCTCCATCTCGACTCCATTCGGGGAGAAATCGAGTTCCGAAACGTGTGGTTCGCCTACAAGCGACTGCCGGGCATCCGACCCGGCGACGGCACCCCACCAGAGCAGGAGTGGGACTGGGTCTTGAAGGACGTCTCGCTCAAGGTCCGGCCCGGCGAATCGGTTGCCGTGGTGGGTCATACCGGGGCGGGCAAAACCACTCTCACCAGCCTGCTCATGCGCTTCTACGACATCCAGAAGGGCCAGATTCTGCTGGATGGTCACGACATCCGCACCCTGGAGCTCAGCCAGTTGCGCGGAGCGTTCGGGCTGGTGCTGCAGGATGTCTTTCTGTTTTCCGGCACGGTGTCGAGCAACATCCGGTTGGGAACGCCCTGGATTTCCGAGGAAGCCATTCATCGAGCCGCCCAGGACGTGAATCTGGCCGGGTTCATCGACGAGCTGCCCAACCGCTATGGGGAAGAAGTGAAGGAGCGGGGAAGCACGCTCTCTGCGGGACAGAGGCAGTTGATTGCTTTCGCCAGGGCCCTCGCCCACGATCCGAAGAACCTCATTCTGGACGAGGCAACCTCCAGCGTGGATACGGACACCGAGCTGAAAATCCGGGAAGCCATCCGGCGGCTGATGAGCGGGCGGACATCCATCATCATCGCTCACCGCCTGTCGACCGTTCAGGCTGTGGACCGGATCATCGTGATGCACAAGGGGCATGTCCACGAGAGCGGGACCCACCAGGAACTCCTCGCCAAGAGAGGACTCTACTTCAAGCTGTTCCAGCTCCAGTACAAAGACCAGGAACTGCCGGTGAACCTCGATGGAAGAGTCTGACGGCCGGGCGGAGAGCGCATGGTACGGGGCGCAGAGGCAGCGCAGGGGACGAAGTTGCATGCCACAGTCAGCAGTGAATCTCATCAGACGACGCACTGCCGGCTTGTTGTTGGCCGGGTTCTTGCTGGCGGTCGGCACACCGGTGTACCTGGCTTCCGCGCGAGGACTCGGCGTCTACCTTCTTCATCCGGCAATTTTTGTGGCGCAGGCTGCTCCCTACCTGATCGCGGCGGGGCTGTGGCTGCCTTGCCGGTCTGCACCAAGGGCCTTGGTTGGCCAAGGGCTGGCGGCGCTGCTATTGCTGGCGGCCGGCGTGCTCTACATCCCGATGCTCACGGGGCTCGTTCCGGTAGGCGGCGACATGGTCGCACTCGGGTTCATGGTCATCGACGCCATCACCGTGTTGGTCCTGCTGGTGGTAACAGTGGTTGCTCACGGCCTCCTGTATCTCCGACGAGGCACTATCGATTGAATCTGGGGGAGAAGGATCCTTGACTGAGGTCGGACGAGCCGGAAAGAGGCGGAGCGCTCTCCTTCCGGCACTGCAGGGCCTATCGGGTTGCAGATTGCCAACTCGGAGAGAGCAGCGCCTGAGGAGTGCCCTGCCGAAGGTACAGCCCGGCCCAGACAAAAAGACCGAGCAAGAGCGGCACTACGAATCCGTGGTCGGCCACGCGCACGTGGGTGGCGATGGCTCCCCCCAGATAGCCGGTCAGGAGTATTGCACCGACGAGGGCGGTCCTGGGGATTGCATAGAGCAGGACACAGGCGATCTCCAGTGCGGCCAGGCCGGTCAGGGCGCTTTCACTGAAGCCAAACTTTCCGGTGACTTGGGCGACCAAGCCGGGCTCGTGTCGAAGTTTCAGAGAGGCACTGAGTAGCATCAGTCCGCAGGGAAGTCCTGTTAGAATCCATCCGGTCCAACGGATCCAGGATCTGCGAGTTCGAGCTGTAAAGTGGTCAAGCATGAGAACCTCCGTTCTCCTAGTTATTCTTTGTTACTAGCACTATACTAAGAAGCGTCGAGCGAGAGCACAAGAGGGCACATTCTTGTCACCTAGTCACCTCCAGCCGTCAAAGGAATCCTGCCCGGCAGTGCGCGAGGTGTTGAACCTCGTGGGAGATAAATGGAGCGTTCTGCTCATCGCTCTACTGGCCCACGGTCCCAAGCGGTTTAACGAGCTCCGGCGCGAGGTCGAAGGCATCTCACAGCGCATGCTGACACTCACCTTACGCCGTCTCGAACGGGACGGTCTGCTCACTCGGACGGTCTTGCCGACGAACCCGCCCCGGGTGGATTACGAGCTTACGGCCCTCGGCCGAACTCTCTTGGTGCCCGTTCAGGCCCTGGCGGCATGGGCTTCCAAGCACCGTGTCGAGATCCAAAGGGCCCGAGCCCGTCATGCCGAGCGAAGCGCACGCCGACCTCGACCCGTGTGAGGCAGCCACTTGAGCGTGCGAAACACAGATGGAGCAGGGACTCCGGCTGAAAGCGGTTGATGATTGTCAGTTCATCGGCCCGGCTGCCGGGAGGTCACTCTGACCCAGTTCTTGTTTTCTCTGATCATGGTGGCGGTCAGTTTGGTGACCTGCGCCCAGCAAGCGGCGACAGCTCGGGAAGGAGGTGACTGACGGGCGAGCGTCTCGCGCGCCGGCGTCGTCACCATGCGGGTAGGCTTGTGATTGAACCGCACGTTCTCAGACGGCTTTGAACGGAACAAAGAAGAAACGAGGTGTGCTTCATGTCCAGCCCCATCGATCTGCGCTCCGATACCGTCACGCGACCCTCTCCGGAGATGCGAGCCGCCCTGGCGGCCGCACCGGTCGGCGACGATCAATTCGGAGAGGATCCCACCGTGAACCGGCTCCAGGAGCGCATCGCCGGGCTGCTAGGCAAGGAGTCGGCTCTCTGGCTGCCCTCGGGAACCATGGCCAATCAGGTCGCTCTCCGGGTTCTGACGCAGCCGGGCGACGATGTGATTGTCAGTCAGCAAAGCCACGCCGTTTGGCATGAAACGGGCGCCTCGGCGGCTAATGCCGGAGTTCAGTTCACGGCCGTGGGAAGGCAAGGTCTGTTTACGGTGGAAGACTTTCTGGCGGCGCTGAAGCCTCGCGGTCACGTTCTCTATCCACCCACGACGCTGGTCGAAATCGAGAACACTCACAATCGAGCCGGTGGGGTCATCTTCCCGCAAGACGAGGTCCACCGCATCTGTGCGGTTGCTGCGGAGCGCGGGGTCGCAACCTATCTGGACGGAGCGCGCCTTTGGAATGTAGCCGTGGCCTGCCAGCGACCACCCCACGAACTGGCTGCACCCTTCGATCTGGTTTCGGTGGCGCTCTCCAAAGGTTTGGGGGCGCCGGGAGGCTCTTTGCTCGCTGGATCAAGTGAGCTCATCCATCGTTGCCTCCGCTACCGGAGGATGCTTGGCGGAGCCATGCGCCAGGTGGGAATTTTCGCAGCCGCCGGTCTGTATGCACTCGACCACAACCTGGAGAGATTGGCTCAAGACCACGCCAACGCGCGCTTGATCGGCGAGCGGCTTGCCGCAAGCAGCAACGTCCTTCTCGACTTGACCACGGTCCAAACCAATATCCTTGTATTCGGCCTGGCTGAGGGTGCCCCGGATGCGCCTGCGGTGGTGGCCCGGGCCAAGGAACAAGG
This sequence comes from Acidobacteriota bacterium, assembly GCA_040753175.1. Lineage (GTDB taxonomy): Bacteria > Acidobacteriota > Terriglobia > Versatilivoradales > Versatilivoraceae > JBFMEW01. The sequence goes on from JBFMEW010000015.1 coordinate 133,732, forward strand.
GGTTCTCGTCTTCGCGTTTGGCCCGCGGACGATCCGCGCCGTCACGCATTTCGACGTGTCCCGAGAGGAATGCCAGCGCGCGGCTGAGGTGCTCTTGGATATCATCGGCGGATAAGTTGGGATTGCCCGATGGCTCGCCGTTTCGCGTATGCCTCTGAAGCCGGCCAAGCCCTGCAAAACGAAGAGATCTTCGTTCGGTTCATGAATGATGGGCCATTTCAAACGGTCGTCCGTTCCACGAAGAGTGTTTCGAGAACGTTCGTGAACAGAAGCTGAAACTTGTTATTCGGATTCACGGCGGCGGCAACTTGCCTCAAGGTCTCGTCGGAAATGTCCGCTTCAACGATCTGATCGGAGAAGAGTTGGTCTGCCTGGTTGAAATACGCGACCGGCAGCGTCCGGCCGTAGTACTTGAACCCGTGGCGGAGCGTGGCGAGCGAGCCGTTCGCGTCCATCCACTTGTAGAGGTCCGCGAGGATTTGCTCCCCGGTCTTCTCGCCGTGGAGCGCTTCGAGCTTCGCCCACTCCTTAGGCTGCGTCTCCCGGATGAAGGCGAGAACGGTCTCGGGAAAGATGGACCGCTCGCGACCGAAGCCCTCCCGCGGAACGTGCACGTAGCCGTGCTCTAACAGGTTGGTCTCGATGACAGCCCCGAATGCAGCTTCGGCGTGTCTGTGTTTTGATCATTTCTTTGCGGCCAGGTCGAATCGGACGGCCAACTCCCTCAGCATGAGGAAAGTACCCTTGAATGGCACTTTGAACTGCACGCAGACGTCGGGCAGGAGGACGCGGTTTTCTCGATTCCGGACGGGGCTGCTCGTTGGTGACGACAACGGTCCCGTAGACCATCGAGTAAGCCACCATCCAGCCGTCGGCTTCGGTCGCGAACTTTGCCTTGGCTCGATCGAAGTACTGTGGGTTGCGCTGCACCCAGAGCATGATTTCGCCATAGGCGTCGCTTACGTCGGCAGCGGTGGAACCGTGGAAGAAGGCCGCCGGCACGTCTTTCTTCACCCACTGCACCAGGTCATCTTCTTTTCTTCCGAATAGCAGTTCGTTTCGCACTCTGTCGATGCTTCGGACCCTCCCGAAGCTGTGTGCATGGAGGAGTCCCTTCCAGAAGCCAGGGCAAATGTCGAAGCCGTAGTAGGCGTTCTGTGCAGTGATGAACACGTCCGAGTCCAGACAAACGCCGGCGCCGCGGTCATGGTAGATGCATCCCCAGGCGGCGGGCATACTTCTGGAAAGCACCGCCGCGGAGCCCGGTGAGCTCGTAGGCGGTCTTGAAGCTCAGGCGGCCCTCCATCGCCGCACGAATGACGGAGGTCGCGAATCCCTCCCCCACCCGGGTATTCTGGTTATTGCAGAAGTCGCCGCCGCCCGTCCGTCTTGCCTGCCGCCTCTCTTGTGTCGTGTAGGACTCGTAGAATTCGAAAAAGGTCTTGCGACCCACCAGACGCAGGTCCATCGCTCTACGCCCGGCGACAATCGGACTCACCTTGAAATGCCGGGCCAACTGCTCGAACAGTCCGTCGGCCCCCTTCTCGTCTCGCCAACGTTCCGTCAGCTCCCGAGCCGGGACCAGAAACTCAGCCGCCGCTTGATCGCAGAAGTTCTCGACGCGCCCGTCACCGGGGAAGAGACCCTCAAAACCTGAGAGCCCTTCTCCCTCCGGTCCTAGCCAGACGTGGGCCAGTTCGTGCGCCAGGGTGAACATCTGCGCCGACTTGGCATCCGCGCCGTTGACGAAAACGAGGGGCGCATACGAATCGGTCAGCGCAAAGCCACGGAACTCCTCCACGTCGAGTTTGCGATGGGTGTTGTTTCCGACGACCCCGTTGATCACTGCCATAACGCCCAGTTGCTCAATGCCGCGACGCAGTTCGCTGACCGCTTCCACCCACGTGGCCACTTCTGCGGCCCAGCCATCGCCGAGGCCGATGATGCGCCGCATTTCTTGTCCGACGGCTGCCGGGTCGTCGTCGAGACGCGCGGTTCCGACGAACTCCAAGGGGTCGGCCTCGCCTTCCATCCGCTCCTCCCGCAGCCAGTCCTGCCGTCGCTGCATGGCGTAGATTGTGTCGAGGAGCTCGGGACTGGGCCGCAGCGGGCCGTGCTTCACCGTCCGGAAGTCGGGAATCGGCAAGCGCTCCTCAGGTGGCTCAGGCAGAAACAGAAAGCCGAAGGGCGTGCGCGTGGCTTTGGCGAAGACCTCAAGCTGCCTGACCGTCGGTTGCTTCTCTCCGCGCTCCCAGGCAGGAAGCTCTGGGATGCGGTGAGCGAGATCCGCCAGTTCGTAGCCCGCGCGTTCGCAGGCCCAGCGAAGTAATTCTGGTCTGATGTTAACCCGTACCATTCCGGATACGCCTATTGTGTTGCAGCCGCGATTTGCTCTGGCTGGAGATCGAATCCTACCTCTTTTAGCCGTTGGCAGAGCTTCGGATCTGTTTCTTTCACATGATCGTTGTACCCAAGGCGTATGAGGCCCTGCCGGTCGGAGGGAATTGCAACATGGCCTTGAACTCCTATCGCCATACACTCCCTTGTTAGAGACGATAGTAGCATTCCTGTCTCAAGGATGACGTTCTGACGTGCCCGCGGGGCGAGGCCTCGCTTGTTGTAGTCCTGCCCGTAGATGTAGACCATCGTTTCCCTGTGATGGTCAGGCAGGTAGTTCTGGGCCTCGGCCAGCATGCCGGAAGGCCTGGGTTCCGCAACAATTTTTTGAGCCTGCGTGAAACAAGAACCGTGTCGAAGATTCTCTGACGTCCATCCTACGACTCAACACTTTCTGACTGAGTGTCCTGCCTACGAGCGAAGTCAGGTTCCAGCCTGCATCACGCCACCTGGATGAGGCGGAGTGTCTTTTGCGCCGAACACCAGGTTGGTGGCCACGTAGCACTCCACAGCGAAGGGGCCGAAACCGAGAAAGCCGAGAACGGGCATTTCGAAGATCTTCACTTCCGGCAGGATGGGAACGGTGTAGACCCACTTGGTGTAGGCCCAGTAGTTCCAGAACTCCCAGAGCAGTCCGCAAACGTAGCCACCGAGCATCAAGGCCCAGAATCGTCCCCATCGACCTTTCTCAAAGTCCGCCAGCAACGAGGGTCTCCCGGAGCGGTAATTGATGGGCTCCAGCAGAAAGACCACACCCAGCCACACTGGAGCGAAGAGGTAGGGAGAAGGAAACAGCAGAGGAACCACCAGCAGAAGCGCGCCCAGCAGCAGCCAGCGTTTCAGCAGCCTTTCCGTCAAACGCAAGCGCGGGCCCCGAATGTGGCGAATCGCGGGGGAAAGCTCCAGCAATTCCGAAGTGATCAGAATCCCTGGCAGGATGGTGGCGAATGACCAGACATAGCCGATCATGCGGACGGTGATGCGTTCCGGCAGGTTGACGTAAAGCCAATTTTGAATCAGCAGGTTGTAATATTCAAAAACCACCCAGAAGGCCACGGAATAGACACAAAGGGTCAGGAATCTGGGCCCATAGCGATGGATGAACGACCCTTTTCCCGAGGCCGCCAGCAGGGCGTCGGCAAACAGGATGTAGCCCGTCCAGACAATCGGTGTGAAGAAACTCGAAACCAACCGCACGTCACGAATCATAAGAATCTCGGCGACTCCCACGATGAATAGGCCGGCCCACCCATAGACCGAAAGCCGCCCGTTCTGAAAAATGGAGGCTAGAGTGGGTTCCTCCGCAGCGTTCCCCGGACTCATTTCTGCTCCTTGGTCTTGCCGTTCAGGTGGATGGCCACGTTCACCGTCCCTTTGCCGGAGTCGAAATCGAAATCAGCGTCTTCGGGCGTGAGGAGCGGTGTGATTCCCAGCTCGTTGAGGCTGGCCAGGCAACCCTCGAAGGCTTTCTGACCAAACATGTCGCCAGTCTTGAGCGGTAGAAACTCGCGCAGCAGCGACTCCTTGATGACCGAGGGGCCGACGAATGAGATCTCGCCGACTCGGTATTGCTTGCCTTCTTCGATCCTCACCGTGAGAGTCGCTCTCCGCTTGCCCTCCGGAGCGTCAAGAGCCGGGCTGATGACCACGTCCAGGTATCCCAGGGTCAGATAGGTTTCCCGGATGGCCAAGGCACCGATGTTGATCTTGGACAGATTCACAGGGCGGCCCTTCTGCAGATTGAGCAAGGACGTCAAAACCGCTGGGCTCAAAGCGGTGGCCCCCACGATCCGAATATCCTCCAGTTCATAGCGGGTACCCTCACTGACGGCCAGGCGCAGCCGGACTCGAGTTTCGGCCTCCGATCCCAGGTCGAACTCAGGTTGTCCGATCGTGGCCTTGACGAAGCCGCGATTGCGGTAGAAGGCCGCCAGCATGTTGATGGCATGGGTCAACCGGTTACCGTCGTAAACGTCCATCCGTTCCACGGGCAGGTTGGCCGTGACGGTTCCAGCTTCCCGCAGGATAGTTCGCAGGTCCTCTGTCGGAGTGTCTTTGTTCCCGGTAAAGACGATGTTCTCCGCTTTCACCAGTAATCCGGTCAGGCTCCCTTGCAGTGCCAAAGCTGGAGTGGCCGATGCAGTTGCCAGGAGGAAGACTGCAAGAGGGAGAGGGTACAATCCTTTTCGGGGAATCGCTGGGATCGGTTTCATGGGGTCTCTCGGGGGCTCCTGTTAAGGTCACTCGGCTTTCGAGTCTATCACTGGATTGTGTGAGAGGAAAACGGCTCAGGAATCATCCGATTGCGCCAATGACAACCAAGTCAGAATCGCTCAGACGCTGATTCCAAGGTTGACGTTTTCCAACAGCCGGCCACTCTTGACTGACACGAAGGAGCCTTCGGCCACAAAGGCCGAGGTGGGCGCGGCCGTCAACGGTCCCGCGAACGCCGGGCCGTACAGGGACGCGGCGTCGCAATCCAGGGCAGCATCGCGCACCTGCCAGACACGCCAAGGTGGATGTTCGACGCGATATTCTGCCGATTTGCCCGATCGCCCGGCCGTATAGCCCCAATAGTGTTCGGCGATGAACGCCTCCTGACTCTGTTCCCGCGGGAGATTGGGCGACCCCTGCACGATGGCACGGAGAGAGTTCCAGCGCCCTTGGTGGAACCAGCAGTATTCCACCAAGGCATCCCGGCGAAGCGATGCTCCTTCGAGCGCCAGGCGATGTTGCATGGGCAGGGCTACATAGGGCTCGCCATACACAGCCCGGGCGGCCGCGGCGACAAGCCGACGTGGCACGATCTCCTTAATGAACGCCACACCCCGTCGCCAGCCTTCCGGTCCTTTTCGCCGGACGTAGAAGCGCAGGTTGACTTCCTCGAAGTTCCGATGAAAAGGCACCGGCACTCCCAGAACCCGCGTCTTGAGAAACAGAAAGCCAACCATGCTGACGTAGGAATTTCCCTGCCAGCTGTCCAGTTCGGTACCGGCCGGAAGGTAGGGTTGCAGCACATCCGGCTCAATCGAAAAGTTGAGCATGGCCAGGTAGCGCCACTCGGCTGTAAGGAAGACGGCCATTCGATTAAGGCTGCAACAACTCAACGAGGTTGGGCGGTTCCTGCAATCGAATCTCAGGCAAACTCAGGGACGGATGTTGTGGTTCTCGCTCCAGGTTGAGGTTCTCCCAGGGAAGCTACCGGAACCTCTACCCAGCACGAGGATGGCACGACGGAGGACGGAGAGTGTGGCGATATCGACAAGAAGCGGTCAAACCTTTTGTCAGTTTGATCCCCGGGTCAGCTGCCACTTGGTTCGAGTATATGCGATTCGAAATCCCTGTCGTTCTCCGTTTCGCTGCGAGATGCTTCCGGGTTGGGCACAGAGCATCGCGAGATCGCACCCGCGCTCCGCGGCGCAGCGGAGTCGACCATCAAGCAAGGCCAGCTGGGCCCCCATCTTGCGATGAGCCGGAACCGTGCTGGCCCCGGCCAGCAAAGCGACTCCTTGCGCAATCACAAGAGAACCTGTGGCGATGGGCTCCCCGCCGAGCTCCGCCAGGAACGGAACAGCACCCTGACTCTCTGAATAAACCCGTCCGAATTCCAGAATGAAGTCACCCAGATCGGGGAACTCACTCCACCCCTGTGCCGCCGTCCTCGCCCACAGTTCCTGCTCGCCGGGTTCGATCTGCCGCACACGAACCCGGTCATTCGTGCTGGGAAGGGACAGGCCTTTGGAAACCCTTCGAAACATGACGCTGGTAAACTCCACGGGGCGATAGCCGCGTTCATTGAGCAAGGGGAACAAGGCCGGGTCGGCAAGAGGACTGACTTCATGGAATGTCGCCGCGGTCCGGTCCTGATAGAAGCGCTCGATCCGGTCCAGGTCCGCCCCGCTCACTTCGCCGAAGAGGCCGAGCCCGAAAGTCTGGGTCAGAGGCGACGACACGCCGTCGAACATCGCACGGGCACCCGCTACCTCAATCCACTGGGCCCCACTCTCTGGATTCAGGTGCGCTCTGGCCTCCACAAACCAAGTGTTGGCGAGGCCCTCGGCTTTTTCCAGACGGCGTGCCAGCGAGGTGTCGCTGAAGAGAAATGGCTCGTCGGCAGTCGCGAGCGGGTTCATTTCGCAAACACTTCCTCGACCGGGGTGAGGCGCACCTGCTCGGCACTCAGACCGAGCTTCAGTGATCCGATCAGCTTGTCCTCGTCCAGCAGCGACTGGGGTTTCTCTCCATCGTAACGGATGGGCGAAAAGGCATCGGAAAGGAGCTGCTGCCTCAGACCTTGTGCGTCCTTGGTGATGATTACGAACGACAGGTCCTTGGCCGAGAGATGCTTTCGAACGGCACGGTTCACCTCTTCCACGGTTAGCTTCCGGAGGCTGTCACGCATGAACTCGGTGAATGAAGGGATGCCGTACCAACGGGAGTCCAAGGCATAACCCAGTTGCTGGTTCGAAGTAGAGGTCATGAGGAAAACGTTCTTCATCAGGTAATCGCGCGTTGACTGGAACTCTTCGGGGCTGAGGCCGTCCTCAATCAGGCGGCCCAGCTCATGGAGGGCGATTCGAATGGCCATGTGAGCATTCTCCGGGACAACGGGCCGGATCCAAATCTCGAAAATCTGCGACCGCCGGGCCAAGTTGGGGCTGGGGAAAAGCTGGAACATTCCGCCGGGAAAGGCTTCGATGTAGGCATAGTCCCCGTAGTTCATGCCGCGTACTTCCCGGATGCGCTGGTAGAGGTGCGATGTTGAGGAACGGTGCTCACCCAGCCAGGCTCGAGCCACGCTCAGCGCGACAAAGTCGGGATGGGACCGGGTCACCTCAATCGGCAGGCCGAACGAAATAGCCGTGGACCGTGTTTGTTTCTCGATGATTTCAACCTCAAAGCCCCGCGGGCGCGTGCCGGCGATGGGCCCAGGGTCCTTGAGGTTGGCCTGGGCCGGGAGTTTGGCCAACGCGCCTTCCACTTCTTGCCGGATCCCTTCGGGAAGATCGCCGGCCAGACCCACCATGACATTCGAACTCGTGTAAGCCGCTTTCCAGAACGCCCGGATGTCCTCGAGTGTAATGGCTTGGATGCCGGCCAGGGTTCCCAGCACCGGGTGGCCATATCCGGTTCCCGCAAACAAATTGGCCTGCAGTCGCTCCTTGCCCAACTCCTCCTCATTGTTGGCGCGCAGATCGTCTCGTAAGCGGTTTAGCTGACGCTCTCGAAGACGGGCAAAGTCTTCCTCGCGAAAGCCGGGATCGGTCAGCATGGGCAGGGCGATTTCCGCGAACCGGTCCCAGTTGTTCCGATGAACGGACGCCGTGAAGGTTGTCATTTCCTTGTCCACCTGGGCGAAAAAGCCGGCAGCCATAGGATAGAAACGCTTGTTGATCTCATCGACACGCAGCTGCCGGGATCCCGCCTCCGTAATCATGGCCGCGGTGAGGGCGGCCAAACCTTCCCGACCGGGTAGATCGTGCACGGAACCTGCCTTGAAAAGAAGCTTCACCGTCAGTTGAGGCAACGGGGAGCGCTGCACGATGACCTGGGCCTTGGCGAGCGCGGGCGGCAAGGTGACCAACGACTCCAGGGCTGGAGCGCTGGAGATCTCAGGTGGGAAGGGCTCTTGTGAGAGCGTGGTCACCACCAATCCAGCGTCAGTGAAATATTTGTTGGCCACCTCCTGCAGGTCTGCCGGCGTCAAAGAGTCCACTACCCGATAGTAGTTGTTCAAGATATCGAAGGAGCGGTTGAATCGCACGAAGCTGGCCAGCAACGAAGCGATGGCTTCGGTATTGTCGAGAGACCGGATGAGGCTGTAGCGGCTGTTGGATTTGGCATCGGACAAACGCTGAGCGTCGGGCGCCGTGGCGCGGGTTTCCGCGGCCGTCTTCAAAAGCTCGTCTCGAACCGAAATCGCGTCTTCGATCCGCTTGAGCCGAGCCAGAACCGTGACCAAGGCCGGATCCTGAGTCGCAGCCAGGTAAGGAATTAACTGGTCAACCTTTTGTTCCTGCTCGACCAGCTTGCGATAGGCCTTCGAGGTTCTTCCAAAGTTCAAGTCGATCAGTGCATCCATGGCCGCAAAGTCCTTTTCCGTATCCGAAAAGGCGGGCCCGTGGAAAGCGACACTGATCCAGGGCAGCGTTTGCTCCGGCCATTTTACGTGGGCATATACCGGTTGAGTGGGCGGGGGTTCCGAGGGGATACGGGCCGAGTAGCTCCCGCGCTTCCAGCCACCCCAGTATTTCTCCACCAACGGCAAGACTTCCTGGCCGACGACGTCTCCAGCGATGATCAGGGTGGTGTACTCGGGGCGATACCAGCGGTCGAAGAAAGTTCTTGAATACTCGAATTGATTCGGCATGTCCTCGATGTCCGCCAGAAAGCCCATCGTCGTGTGCTTGTAGGTGTGCTTTGTGAAGGCGTGGTCGCGTTGAACCTCAATCAGCTTTCGAAGGGGGCTAGCGCTGTTCTTGTTGTACTCGCCAAGAACGGCACGGGCTTCAGTCTTGAAGGCAGCCTCGGGGTAGGAGAGATTCTGAAAGCGATCGGCCTCCACCTTCAACATGGCCTCCAGATCCTCCTTAGCGAAGGTGATGTGATAATTGGTGTAGTCGTCACTCGTGTAGGCGTTCTGACGGGCTCCTGCCGCCTTCAGGAGGGCCTGGTATCGGTCCGGAGGAAAGGCCTTGGTTCCCCGAAACATCATGTGCTCGAAGAAGTGGGCAAAGCCCGATTTGCCGGGTTCCACCTCGTTACGTGAGCCGGTTTGCACCGGAATCTGCAGCGAAACAATGTTGGGGAATCCCGTGGGAACCACAATTACCTTGAGTCTGTTTGACAAGGTGTGCTCGGTTGCCTGAAAAGGCAACAGGTCCTGTCTCGGGCTCTTGTCTGGAGGAAGGGAAGACGATTCATGTTCTGCCGATCGCATCATCGCAAAGCTCAGCATCATCATGGGAGTCAGGAGCAAAAGGCGCCATGTCATATCCAGGATCCTCAGGGTAAAAGCTGCCGCCCTGTCGTGACAGCTTCTGGAGTGATCCTACCATGATCCAGGGCTGAAGCCGGAGTTCAACATTGGTGCCTCTGGCTGGGTGCTGGCGGCTTCAGCGAGGGATTAACCGGCGCGTTTCCGGGGATCGAGGGCCAATCGGCGACCCCGCCCGCCGATTACTCCAGGACGGGGAAGAGTCCCTGATAGGGGACACCTTGACGGGGAGCGGCCATCCAGTCAGCCACGGTATCGCGCCAGTGCAGATAGTGGGCTGTTTGTTTGTGGGCGGCAGCGTCTTCAGGAGAGCGGTAGGCTTCGTAGAGGATGAAGTGAGTAGGGTCCTCAGTGGATTGAAGCACATCGAAACGACAATTTCCGGCTTCCTGCACGGAAGCCTGGTGATTGGCTCGAGTCGCAGCGATGAAGTCCATAACACGATCGGCCTTCACGTGAACGTTGACGAGAGTGACGTGCATGATGCGCTCTCCTCCAGGGTTTCCGGCTCAGCAGTATAGTGCACGCAGCTGCCTAAGCGGCGTACCCCACCCACTCGAAGCGAGTTCCATTCAAAGCGTTTTTATGAGAACCAGTCAGGGTCCGCCGGTGACCAACTCTCTGTTCTCGAGTCTGGCGACCTCCCGGGCGAACAGGAGATTCCGCGGGAATTCATCCCGCAAGGCGACCAGCAAGGAATGAGCGGGCGGGATCTGATTGTCCCGCAAATGGGCAATGGCCAGGAGCAACCGGGCAAAGGGCGCCAGCAGCTGACCTCGGTCCGCCACCAGGCGCAATTGCCGTAGACCCTCCTTTTTGTCGCCTTTGTATCCGGCCATCTTCAGCATCCATCGGACGGGCGCGAACAAGCTTCCCATGATGTAGTGGTTGATTCCGGTGGCCAGGTAGGCGTCATAGTAATCGGGACGGATCGCCAACAGCTTCTCCGCCCACTCCGACCCTTCCCGGGTCATGCGCAGCGCGGTCAGGTTTCGCTTTTCAATGAGAGCTGCGTAGTCGGAGTTCAGGCCATGCACGAGGGCCATCGCGAACAATGCATCGCAGTCGCCCGGGCTCCGGGAGAGCCGCGCCTGGGCGAGTGTCTCGGCCCGCCGCAACGCTTCATCGAAGACCTTTCGAACTTCGGGGTTGGGAGAAAGCTGCGACTTTGATCGAAAAGAGGAGTTGTTGGCAAAAAACTGAGTCTCCAGGATCCCCAGGCGGTGGAGCTCTGAAAAAAGGTAGCTGGCTGCTTCGGACACAGGTCCGCGTGGGTCACTGGGTTGAACTGCCTGCCACCTTGCCAGTTCCGAGCGGGCTTCTTCGAACTGGAGGTTGTACATCAGGTGATAGCTCTGCTCCAGAGTGGTGGCACCTCGGGCCGCCGGCGCCAGCGACAAATACCCGAGAAGCAGCCACAAGCCTCGCCAAGCGAAACTGCGTGGCAAGCGGGTAAGGATTGACGGGAAGCACAGCTTAGAGTTTGTTTCCATCACGTGTTTTCCAGGCAGCTGTGTTGCTGAAGCGATCCTTCTCTGCCTGGCCATTTGGGATGAGAGCTGACCACACAGGCGAGTTGAGCCTTTCAGTCAAGCCCGGCGTGGCGGTACTCCAGTTGCTGACTTCAGTGCTGCAAGGTCCAACGGGCCAACTCGAAAGGTTTGTATGGCAGCCGGCCGCAGCGGGTCTTGACCTTCCAGTCAGCGAAAGGCGTCAGAGGCCTCTTTCCCTGACTTCGGGCTGACACGCCGTCGTGGCATAATCTGCTGATATGGACGTCCTGGAAGAAAAACTCAGTCAGATCCCAACGGAACCAGGAGTTTACCTCTACAAGGATTTAAAGGGAAGGATCATTTATGTCGGCAAGGCCAAATCACTGCGGCCACGGGTCCGTAGCTACTTCCAGGAAACACGAATCGCCGACTTCAAGACGGATCAGCTCCGTTCGGAAATTGGCGATGTGGCCTTCATTGTGGTGGACAACGAGATGGAGGCCTTGGCCCTCGAAAACAACCTCATCAAGAAGCACAAGCCGAAGTTCAATATTCTGTTGCGGGATGATAAGACCTATCCTTACATCAAGCTGACCTTGAATGAGGAATTCCCGAGAATCTATGTCACTCGACGCGTCCAGAAAGACGGGGCCTTGTATTATGGGCCCTACTTTCCGGCGAGTCTGGCCTGGCGGACGTTCAAGCTAATCGGACGATATTTCCAGATACGGGCCTGTTCGATTGACATTGACGGCAAACGTCCCCGCGTTTGCCTGGATTATCACATCAAGCGCTGCATGGGACCTTGTGTGAGCTCGGTATGCAGTCGGGAGAGCTATGCGGCTAGAGTGGAGGATCTGAAGCTTTTCATGGAAGGGAAACGCGCCGACCTCTTGAAGCGAGTCTCGAGAAAAATGGAGGAGGCCGCGGAAACCGAACAATTCGAGCTGGCGGCTCACTATCGGGACACCATTCGCACCATTGAACAGCTGTCGGAGCCGCAAAAGATCTCGTCGACCCAAGCAACCAATGCGGATGTCTTCGGGCTTCATCGGGAGGGGACCCAGGCCGCTGTTCAACTCTTTCACCTGCGGAATGGAAAGGTCATGGACCGAAAGGAGTTCTTCTGGGAGTCTCTCTCTGCTGGTACCGCTACGAGCGAGGTTTTGTCCGCATTGATCAAGCAGTATTATTTGGAGTGCGACTTTGTTCCGGACGAAATCTGCCTGCCTGAAGACTTTGAAGACAGGCCATTGGTGGCCGAATATCTCTCGCAAAAGCGGTCTCGGCGAGTCGACCTTCGCATCCCGCAGCGTGGACCCAAGAAGGGGTTCCTCGATCTGGTGCAGAAGAACGCCAAGCTGGCCTTCGATCAGCGTTTCCGAACGCTCCAGCCTTCCGGACAAGCGATCTCCGACGCTCTGGCCGCCGTACTTGGCTTAGAGGAATCACCCCGGAGGATTGAGTGCTTCGATATTTCCAACATCCAGGGCACAGACAGCGTGGCGTCGATGGTGGTGTGGGAGGGCGGCGCCATGAAAAAAAGCGACTACAGGAAGTTCATCATCAAGACGGTCCAGGGCGCGGATGATTTCAAAAGCGTGAACGAGGTTGTCTCCCGTCGATACTCCCGCTTGTTGGCCGATCGCAGTCCCATGCCGGATCTGGTCCTGGTCGACGGAGGGTTGGGTCAGCTCCATGCGGCGGCGGCCGCTCTGGATTCGCTGGATCTGCTTACCTTGCCCTTGGCCAGCATTGCCAAGAAGGAGGAAATCTTATACGTGAGGGGACGGGAAGACGAGCCCGTCGCTCTCGACCGACGTTCCCCGGTCCTTCACCTGATTCAGACGATTCGCGATGAATCCCATCGTTTCGCTGTCGCCTTTCACCGCCAACGGCGAAGCCGCCGAACCCTGACGACGGAGTTGCTCTCTATTCCCGGCGTCGGCGAGCGCAGAGCTCAATCGTTGTTGACGAAGTTCGGCAGCATCAAGGCCATTGCCCAGAAATCAGTGAGCGAGCTTTCTGAAGAACTTCCTGGTGAAATTGCCAGGAAGGTGTATGACTACTTTCATGGCGCCGGTGGATCCCCCCTCTGAGTAGAACTCCACGACAGCGCGCAACCGATTGAGTAGATACAATTTGTGAAGGTTCGCGTCGGTGTGCTACTATCACCGTGACAGATCAGTTCTAGGCGAGGAGGAGAGCAATGAGCGATAGCAGCGATCGGGTATCCAAACTGGCATATTTCTTGGTGGGTGGTGGAATTGGAGCAATTGTGGCCCTATTGTTTGCGCCACGTTCCGGGCGCGAAACCAGGGAATTGATCGCGCAGCGAGCCGCTGAAAGTCGGGAAAGGGTAGCAGCCACGAGCCGCAACGTCTCAGAAAAGGTTTCGGGTTACATCGACAAAGGCAAAGAGACTCTGTCTTCCCAGATCGAGCGAGGGAAAGAAATGGTTTCTAGCCAAAAAGAGCAGATTGCAGCGGCCATCGAGGCTGGAAAGCAGGCCTACCGCGACGAAAGAGCCAAGTCGAACGTGGGTAATGAATGAAGAGCAGGGGTGAAATCGATTGGCCGGGTTCGTCCTGGATGTTCCAAGCATCCGGACTGGGATGGGTTGTCTGTCGAGAGGATTTCGGAGGTGATGTGTGACCCCCAGTTGAGTCCTTGTCGTTGTCCTGATGTGGTTTACCCGGGTGGGGACCGGAGATACCACTTCAATGCACTTCTTGGAGACGGTCGTGGATAACCTTGTTGTGGTACTCGTCATCCTGACGTCGGTCGCGGTTCTGATTCAAGTGGCATTGGCGGTTGGGCTGTTGGTATACGCCCGCAAAACGACCCGCAAGCTCGAGGTGGTGGAAGGGGTCGTTGAGAACAACTTGAAGCCGATGCTATCCGAGTTTCGAACCGTGCTGGGTCAGACTAGCGAAATACTGACCAGCGTGCGCGGTATGACCGAGAAGCTGGACGGTGTCGCTGAGTCTGTGCGCAGCCAGGTTGAGCGGGTGAGCGAGGTGATCGGCGATACGACCGAGCGCGCTCGTTATCAAATCTCACGCGCCGACGCGGTCGTGACGGACGCCATCCAGAAGATGGAGGCCACTTCCGAGGTTGTTCAGCAAAACGTGCTGGCTCCCATTCGGGAGGTCTCGGCGGTTATCCGAGGGGTCTCCAGCGGCCTGCACTACCTATTTTCTCCCAAGCGCAACACCGTTGACCAAGTTCACCAGGATGAGGAAATGTTTATTTAGGTAGGGCCCCTTAACATGGGGGTCTTCTGCCCGTCCTTCTCCGGTCTTGCAAAAAAACACCCGCCTCATTCTGATTCTGGTTGCCGCTCTGGGCGCCGGCTCCCTTCTTTTCTGTTTCCGACTCGATATTTCAAACCTCCACTACGATGGGGTGGCCCGACTCAACATCGCCCGTCGTGTGCTGGACCACGCTGTTCCCCACTATAGCCACCTCGGAACCATCTGGCTGCCGCTTCAACACATCCTGTTGCTCCCACTGGTCCGGATCGACTTTCTCTGGACCACTGGACTAGCCGGCGGGCTGCTGTCATGGTTGTCGTTTTGCGCCGCCTGTTACTGCGTTTTGCAGCTCAGTCGGCGCCTGTATGCCTCCGATTCCGTGCTGGCCCTGGTCCCGCCGTTAGCCCTGGCCCTCAATCCCAATGTTCTTTACCTCCAGACGACGCCGCTGGTGGAGGTGCTGTATCTCGCTCTCTACCTCGGTTTCATCTACCAGTTGGATCAGTATCTTGATGGTCAGGAGGGCGGGGCCGTCTGGCGGATGGCAGGTTTGGCCGCCCTGGCCTCATTGACCCGTTATGACGGCTGGATTCTGGTGGTGTGGGGAGGTTTGTGTGTCTTGTGGAAAGCCATTCGAACGACCCAAACGAAGAAACAAGCGGCCACTCAAGCGGTGGTGTATGGGGCCCTGGCATCAACCGGCATCCTGCTATGGTTTGCCTACAATCAACACGTGTTCGGAGACTGGCTGGCTTTCCTAAAGGGCCCTTACTCAACAAAAGCCCGCATTGGCCAGATCCTCACTCAAGCCGGCCTGGATTCCTACCCGCCCAACCACCAGATCGTTCAGGCGGTGCATTACTATCTGCGGGCGACCGTTCTGGTGGCGGGCCTACTTCCGGTTGCCGTGAGCATGACCGGTCTCGCAATCTACCTGATCCGTGACTCACGCCAGGCCAGATATCTGTCGCTTGGATTCGGAGTCCTGTTTCCGCCCGTCTTCTACATCTACCATCTTGTCAGTGGCACCGGAATCATCTACGTCCCGAGTTTAGTCCCCTACGGAGTGCTCAACATCCGCTACGTCGCGCTTTGTCTTCCCATGATGTACCTTTTTCTTCCCGCGGGTGGCCGTTTCCTGTTCGAATCCATTCGAAGGATGAGCCGCGCCCGGTTCCGGCAAAAGACCAGCTCCGAGTGGGCGATAGCCGGGGCCGTGATTCTTCTGCTGGCGGCCCAGTCGGTTTACCAGGTGGGACGAGGGCGGAACGGTGTGATTTGCCTCGAGGAGGCCTACGTCAACGGCTTGGTGCGAAAGCAGACGGCCCACGAAATGGGAGCTCATCTCCGCGAGGTGTACGATGGGAAGCCCGTCTTGATGGATCTGAGCGAGCATGGGATCATTCCCCAACGTGCCGGCATCTCATTGGTTCACGTCATCAATGAAAGTTGGGGCAACATCTGGAAGTCAACCTTGGCCGATCCTGCCGCTGCTGCGGGTTGGGTGGTGTTGCAGGAGGGAGATCAGGTTTCACGATTTCTTAACGCCAAGGTCCTCCGGAATTGTTTCGAACCGGTATTCGAAGCAACGGGCCCACACGAACCGCCGCTCTTTCTGTACCGGAGGAAGCCTTGCGCAGATTGACCTGCTTCACCGCACTTCAAACCGCTCTGTCTTGGCCCACTTCATTTCCTTCCTGAGGATGAAATCCTCAAGGAAGCCTTTCACCACCACGACCAGCCAGAGCTGGCAGTAGGTGAAGTACATGCACATCGCCAGGAGCATGTTGGAAATGGAGTCTTCGCCTTTTTCGCGCGAAAGGGCCAGAACAATCTCGAAGAAGAAAAGAATCCCGGCCACCAGCCACACCTGTCGATAGGGGCCTGGTACCGGAATGAAGATCAAACCCGATAGGCAGAGCAGGAAAAGCAAGTCGGACAGCAGAATCGCCAGGAAGAACACGTAGTAGAGGGAAATCGAATAGAGCAGCTCAATGCCGATAATGCGGGGTTTCAAGTGAAGCAGCCGCGATGCGAATTTCCGAAGCACGTAATTGTTTCCCCTTACCCAACGTGTCCTTTGCCGAAGCCAACTTCTTAAGGTATTGGGCTCTTGCTCCCAGGTCACCGCGTAGGGGACGAACTTGATCTGGTAGCCTGCTTCGTAGATTCGGACCGTTAACTCAGCGTCTTCCGTGAGCGCCTGTTCATCCCACCCCCCCAGACTCTCCAGAAGAGACTTCCAAACCAGGAAATTCGTTCCGGGAACGGTGCAAAATCGGAACAGCATCCAGCGTCCAGCTTGAACAATCCATTGGAAACTCAACGATTCGATATTCACGAACCGCAGCAACAGGTTTTCGCTCCGGTTGATCGCCCGGAACTTTCCGATGACCGCACCAAGCTTCGGATGGCTGACCAATTGTTCAGCCAGATAGCGCAAGGCTGAAGGCTCGGGCCGATTGTCCGCATCGTAGACGGCGATGACTTCGTTTTGGGCCTTCCTTAGAGCGACGTTCAGTGCCGCCGATTTTCCTCGCCCACCGAGGCCCGCGGGGATATCGATCACCTTCACTCGCGCTTCGTGCTGGGCGACATTGCGGGCCAGTTGCCCCGTGGAGTCCTGGCTGCCATCGTTCACCACAATCACCTCCAGGCGCTCCGGAGGGTAGTCGCACTTGAGGATGGCGGTAAGTGTTTGTTCAATAACCAGGGCTTCGTTATGAGCTGGAATCAGGACCGAGATCGAGGGGAGAGCCGGAGCGTCTCGACTCAAACGCACCTTCTCCCGGGCTGACGTACGGCTGTACTGAAAGCCGAGAAGAAAGAGGACCAGCTGATAAACCAGCATGAACCAGATCAGAATCACGCTCCCTACAAACAGATAGTCGATGACCAGGCTAGAGAACATATTGAGGCCGGGATCTCATGTTGGAGAAAGCCACTGGAGCAGGGCACTCGTTCTGTTTGTGACGGGTCAGCATTCAGTCTACGGGTCTGCTCTCGAAGAAAGCGCTGGTTCCATTTGTGCTATAGACTCTCGAAATCGCGATCAGAGGGATGCCGTTGGTCACTTCAACTTCGAGAGGCCCGAAAGTATCGGTCAAGCCAAGGCTGGTGAGAATGTCGTCCTCGGATAGCAGGCCATTCGGTGGGACGGCAACGGTCGTGCTGGCCTGTTGGTTCCCATCGGTGTTCCTGGCGACGATTTGAACCTGGGCCGCGCTGGTCCGGGTGTTAAGCAGAGCCAGGGTGGACCGAAACAGCCCGCGATTGGTGGAAGAAGGCAGCAGCAGCTTCACGAAACCGTAAGGTCGGGCCAGCTCCAGGCTTGGGTCGTTGTTGGAGTTATCAATCTGTGAAGCCCAGGCGACCAGTGGACGAGACGAGAGAATGTGGAGGTAGCCCGTCTTTTCAGCAGGGGTTCCCGGATCCGGCACGGCTGCCAAGTCGACCAGGCCGGCGTTGCTCAGTAACTTTCGAACGATGGAATTGATTTGAGTCATTCCACCGGCCGGTACCGACGTGGTGCCACTGGCCAGCAGTTCGCCATTCTGGCCGTATAGAAAGACCGCCACCCGGGAGCTAAGAGTCCCGGGGTTATTCAGTCCGAGGTTGGTCCGAAAGCTCGCGGTGTCAATTACGAACGGAACGTACAAGCTCCGCCCGGCGGCTAGAGGCTGCCCTTCCAAAAAGCCACCGTTGGTGCCGCCTCCTGGGTTGTCGCTGTAGACCCGCGAGGTGGCGGTGAGACTTTGACCGGTGGCGGAGCGAACCTCCAGTGGGCCGAACTGATCTGTTGCACCCAGGAAGCCCAGAATGTTCGAGGTTTCGAACATGCCTCGTCCCGGCACAAAAAGATTACTCCGTGTGGCCACGACGTTTCCTGCGGTGTCTCGGGCTGTAAGCTGAAGAGTGGTGCTGGAGGAGGACAGATTTCGAACCACCAGGTCAGAGCGGAATGCTCCTCGATTGGTGACCGAAGGGATGAGCAGGGTGGAGTCGCCAGTGCGAAAAGGAACTTCCAGGCTGGGATCCTGTGACACATTGTCGATGACGGACACAAACCCCGAGATGGGTTGACTGGCCTCGACGACAAGTGAACCCGAACTGTCCGTAACATTTCCCTGCGCCAGAAGCTTACGATTGATATCGCCAATCTGGTTTAACCCGCCGGGGGGGACCGCATACGTCTGACTTCCCTGGGTTGTACCGCCGGAGCCAACCAGCGACACTTTAACGTTAACCGATGATCCGGACAGATTGTTAAGTCCCAGATTGGTTCGAAACGCCGCTGTGTCCAGACTGGAGGGGAAGACGAGTTGAAAATTGAGGGGGCCCCCGCGAAAAGTGAAAGCTTGTGGGAGTGAATCGGAAGCATTGTCCGGATTCACCACATTGACCTCAACGGTTCCTGGCCCGTGCGAACCGGTAATCACTCGAAGGGCGTGAGGGCTGAAAGCCTCGACAGTGGCGAGAGAGCCGCCGAACTCGACTCGAACCCCCTCGACGAAACCATGGCCGATGATCTGAAGGGCTGTGCCACCGCCCACAGGACCCTGATCTTGACTGATGCCCAAAACCGTGGGTGCTTGCAGGAATGCAAACTGTACCGGACTCGTTCCAACGCCGGCGGTCTTGACTACTCGATCGGTGTTGGTGTCGATGACCGAAACGGTGTTTGAGCCCAGATTGGTGACATAGACGTAGCTCTCGTCAGGCTCGAAGACGATGCTGAAGGGTGATTGGCCAACGGGAATTAATTCGCTGTTGGCAGCATCCTGCGTGTCGAATACCGTCACGTTTGCGGACCCGGAGTTGGAGACATAGGCGTATCGCCCGTCGCCACTGAGAGCGATTCCCACTGGTTGGCTACCCACTGGTATCGTTGAAAGTACGGCGTTCTGCGGGACGTCGATCTTGGAAACGGTATTCGACCCTCGATTGGTGACGTACCCAAACTGACCGTCATTGGAGAAAGCGAGCCCGACGGGATTGTTTCCTACCGCGATCGTGGCCACGACACTGAATGTGACGGTATCGATGACGCTGACGCTGCCGGAGCCGGTGTTGACGGCGTAGGCTAAGCGGTTGTCAGGTGTCAGGCCAACCTGGTTGGGTTGCGAGCCTACCGGAATGGTGGCGGTGACTCTCCGGCTGGAAGTGTCCACGACCGTGACGCTGTTGGAATCCTGATTGGCTATGAAGAGATGGAGTCCATCGCTCGAGATATTGATGCTCACGGGCGTCACGCCCACGGAAATCGTCTCTATCACCGTTTGCGTCAGAGAATCAAAAACCGTTAGATCGTTGGAGCCGCTGTTGACCACATAGCCAATACGGTCGTTCCGCGAAAGTATTAAAGCCGACGGCCCGACTCCCACTGGAATTGTGGCGGTTACGATCTGATGCTCCAGATCAAGGACCGACACGCTGTTTGAGTTGTAGTTGGGAACGTAACCGAGGCGGTTGTCGCTCGAAAAATAGACTTCTGTTGGTGCATTTCCCACGGGAATGGTTCCCAACGAACTGTTGGTTTGCAAGTCGAAGACCGTGACGTTGTTGGAGCTGTTATTGACTACAAGAGTTCTCCCGGCGGCCGGCAAACCGGGGCACAGCCGGGAAAAGGCGAGCGCCAGGAGCACCAATTTAAGAGGGAAAGGGCGCGACATGTTCAGTTCCTCAGCCTGAGCATGTCGCGGAGGTTGAAGCCCACGTTTAGACCAAAATTGAGGATATAGCGGGTACCGACGGGATCAAGCTCGGTGATGGTACGACCTCCACTAACAAAGAGGCTCAGGTTGGGCTTGAATACATAATAGAGTCCGACATTTGCATCTGCCCGACTCTGAAGCAGCCCAAACTCGCGGCTCAATTCGCTGAACGAGGTTGACTTCGAGTAGAGGAGGTTGAGCATCACTCCTACCTTGGGTGCCACCGCAGCATCGAAGCCGATGCCTGCAAAAGCGGCTCGGCGGGTGATGTAGCCGGCCTCTCCGAAGAGACTGAAGCGCTCGAAGTTCTTCTGCACGAGAATGGGCAAGGCCAGGTTGTATTTGCCGGGGCCCAGCTCTCCCGCAGCCAACGATCCCTTTCCTAGAATCTCGATCACGGGCTCAAAGGCTAGTCCAATGGGGCGGCGATCGGCGTTCAAGGCCTGGAACTTGACCGACAGGAACTTGTCGCCGATGCCGTTGATTCTGAAGTCAGAGCCATACTTCGAGCGGAAATAGGGGATTGAGAAGCTGACTTGGATCTCGCTGTGTATTCCATAGCTGACTGCAAGTGCTGGAAGATCGATCTCCTTTCCGTCTTGAGCTTGACGATAAGTCAGGATGTTGGAAATCCAGACTGCGTGTGGCTCCAACGTGTCGGTTGAATCGAGAAAGAATGCCAGGGTCGAGATGCTTCCGGGTACAGGGGACGCTTCCTGAGCATGGGCCAACGAGCCGCACAACAAAAACCAGGCAGCGATTCCTGTCAGAAGCCATCTGTTCGAGATCGTACGCATTGGCATCATCACACGGGGTCGATACATTGACCCGTTCGGTTGCATTCTGGGTATGGATCCCCCCGAGGACCAGCGACAATCCTATCGGCGCCCGGAGCGTTTCAATTACCTGCTTATGGTGGCGAGGGGAACTTTCTCTTCCAAGCCGCGTTGCCATTTCGCCACCAACGCACCACCAGGACCGAGGCGTATAGCCCAGCCAGCAGTCCGCCCACCGTAAATCCGAAAAGGACGATCAGCGACGACGACATCAGGCTGGTCAGGTCCAGGAACAAGTGAACGGGAGTCCTGGAAACCACCTCGACCCGGTGTTCTCCACTCGGAAGGATGATGGTCCACGTACCCCGGTGATGGAACATTCGTGATGGGTAGCGCTTCTGGTCTACTTTGATCTCCACCGGCTGTCTCGAAAAACCCACGGCGACACGAGTGGGGGATTGATAGCGAAAATGAAGGCCTTGAGCATCCGTGTTGGCTTCCAGGATCTCCCCTCCAAAAGAGACCACTTTGAGATCAAGTGCCTCAAAGGAAAAGAGGCGCGAGCGCTGCTGCTGGTGAGTCAGAACGTGTTTCCCAGCCGGAACCAAGACGCGGCTCCCGTCCACAAAAGGCCAGTCCTTCCCATCCAGTTGATAACGTTCACTAGGGGAGGCCGGAATCCAAACGGAGTTTGGGGTAGCTATCCGGATGGCATGGGATTCCTCTTCCACCTCGGTGCCACTCGCCAGCACGGATGCGAGCATCTCAAAATCCTGGATAAGCAGGGTTGACTCAGCGTAGATGGCTACTCTCCCGGAAGCTTGGGCCGCTGAGTAGAGCATTTGCGCCAACTCTATTCCCGATGCTTGAGCGGTGGGTAGGCGACTGCCTGCAGGCAGGTGGCGCGGCACCACGTTCAGGTCAAAAATCAACCGCTCGCGAGGCCGGACGCGGTCAAGATAGGTCTCAACGAAGCGCGAATAGCGATCCGGGCTGCCAGCCCAGAATTCAGCCGGGTCTTCGACCTGAAGGGTAAAGGGATATCTTTCCATGAGGGAAAGGATCTGCTGGGAATCCACGCCAGTGTCGCGAATGACGGTTTGACTATGCAAACTGTCGAGCATCGTAATGACCAGTTCCAACCCCTCAGTAGAGCAATAGGGGCCCAGTCGCTCCAGTATTTCCCGATGCCAATCTGTGATCATTTGTGATCGAAACCGCTCGAACGATCGCAAGGCCGCAGGGTTTCTTCCCCAATGGTTTGGAGACTGAGGACGAAACAGGCTGGCTGGGTCGAACCCGCGAGCGTCCTGGAAGGCCTTTCTGACATCGTCGTTCATGGGCACGTACTTGGTCGGATCTGCCGGACCGTGATTGGTGTCGAAGTTCAGCTCGGCGACGTTGACACCGTCCCACGAGTATTTGCGCACTGTCTCCTCTACATAGTCGAACGCGGCTCGTCGGCATTCGGGGTTATAGAGGTTCATCAGCAGCCGCCACCCCACCCTTCCGTCCTCCCCGGTTGCAGTTTTTTCACGCCAGTGGGGATATCGGTTCCAGAATTTCTCGCTCACTTGAGGCAGTTCGAACCAGGCGTACACCAAGATTCCATACTTGTGGCAGAGCTCGATAAAGTAGGCGTAGTCAAAGCTCCACTGCTGGTAGTCGCCCGCCCAGGCGGCTGTGTACACGATGCGGACACCAAGATCCTTCCAGGATCGGACCAGCCGCTCGAGCGAAGCGCCGGGCCTTAGCCCAGGGTCAAAGTAGACTTCGACTTGGTTGCGACGAGCAGTGTTCTGTAAGCCGTAATGGGTCCGGAGGGTTTGAAAAAGAAAGGGGTATCGGGTATAGCCCAATCTCGACTCGGGATCGAACAGAGGTCCTAGGAAGAGGAAGGAGCCCCTCCCCCTTCGGCTTACCACGGCGACGGGACCTTCGCTCTCCAAATCCACCAGGACCGACTTGCTTGTGAGAGGAGGGACGAACCTTGAAAAGGCCACAGCGGGATCCCAGTGGATGGCCGCGTCCGGAAAATCTGGATTCTGGAGGAACGCCAGCGGGAGTCGACGCTCCCCCGGACCGATTCCCAGCTGGGTGCTCAAAGAGCTTTCTCCGTCCAGGATCAGCTTGCCCCCCTCATTCACGTGGTTGAGAAGAATCTGTTGCGCGACGGGCGGTAATCGCGATGAAGCCGGATAAGGAACGAAGACCACATCGGTGAGGGAAGCGCCGCCCGAAGCGAGCCGCTCGACCGGGATGGTGTGAGTCCGAATTCCAAAAGCTCGCAGGGCCGAAGAATAGCTTTCTTGGTTGTTCTTGAGGGGAAGATCGTTTGTACCGGCAGTGATCAGCGTCGCTTCGCCGACCGGCTTCTGTGCGATTCGTTCCGGTTGTAAAGGGGAGCTGAGCCAAGAGGCCACGCGCTGCGTCCAAGTTTGGTGCCAGGATGATTGACGGTGGACCCGACGCTCGGGAATTCCTTCCATTACGGCAATCTGTCCCGCTTCCAGCCGTGGAGAACGACTCACCCTGCCCGACAGTCTGTCGTCGGAAATTGCCTCCTGGACCACGTTCTCACTGCCATCCAGTATTGCCAAGCGGAGGTACTCGCCATCCAGCGTGAGTTCCATGGTGTCTGGGCTGCACTGCACACTTCGCTTTCGGCTGCGAACTTGACAACCGAAGGTTTTCAGCGAGACGAACTGGTATCCGGCTCCTTTGATACCTTGAACGATTCGCTTCAGATGGTCCAAGCTGACAAAGCTATGAAAGAAGAAAGAAGGGATGCCATCCCGAACAACTCGCATCCGGCGAGCATCCTCAATCAGTGGCTGGGGATTGGGGTTGTCGATGCTGACGAACCCCAGGTTTTCGGGAACAATCTGCTGACCGGTGAGATCGGTCACCAGATAGGGAAAGTACTGTTGGGTTCCCTGTCTGTCTAAAACCATTCGCCGTTCGTTTGCATGGCTAAAAAACTCACCGAACACCTGCTGGTCGGAATAGGATGCCGCGTAGTGGGGCGTCTCCCAAGCGACCGGATAAAGGTCGTTTCGGAAACATTCTGTCAGGCCGGCCTCAAAGCGATCGCGAACCGAGCTCGGGGAGTTCAAGGCGATCGCGCGATCCTGCAGGTCGTCCCAAAACTCGAAGTCATCCCCGCTGACACCCCGGTACTGGTGTGTGACGCCATGCAAGACGATGGTTCCGCCCCGGGCCACCATGTACTTGATTGCCTGAACCACCTGCGGCCGGTCGGAGAGGTGTACCTCCAGGTTCTTGGCCGGGTCCTTAAAAATGGGGATCAAGGCGATCTGAAACGGTACTCCGGCGGCGGCCAGATAGTCTGCGATCTTCTTGAGTTCTACCGGATCGCTGTCAATTGAAACGTCTTCGATGCGAACGAGCGCCTGGCGCTTGGTCGGGTGAAGATCCCCAACTAGGTCGTGAAGCACGTCACAGAAGGCCAGGTAGCGGTCTCCCTCTTCAACAAATGAAAAAGGCGAGTCCGCGACGTACCAGAAATTCCCGCTCTGGAGGATGTACGGCCAAAGGCCGTTTTCGTTTCTGGCGTGGGCCCAGACGCGTACGCGAGAGCGATCCTCGATCCGGACCAGATTTAGATCGTAATCTGACTTTCGGAGTGATGTGCCTTTGTACAGGACGGTGTCAAAGCCCTCATCGTCCCGGTAATCCACGTAAGTGAAGCCAAGGCGGTGTCGAAGCTCCGAAGTCGGATGGTGCAGGAGTTGTGGGATATGACGGTTAACCCAGCAAACCGTTCGGGTGCGGGCACTGACATCTTGAAGGAAAGGCTTGGGCAGGACCGTCTTCGCGTAGTTTCCAGCGAAAAACAGCAAGTCGTACTGGTCCATTTGTCCTTTTGAGTAGGACGCGACGGACTGTATGTTCGAACGGATTGAGAAATGACCCAACAAATTGGCGATGTGGCGGGAACTAATCAAGCCCTCACTGTAGCCAGAGTCTGGCCCATCATAGAGGATCAGCGCGGCCCGGCGTGGATCTTGCTGACGATAGGATTGGGATTGTGAGAATCCAGCTAAGATAAGCGTGGGAGATAGAAAAAGCAGACCTAGAATGGAGCACTGGCGGCCGAACCATGGGAACGGGCGTGTGGCATCCGCTCGGCCTCGGCGGAATAGGGAACCCGCGTCAGTGCGCGCCAACTTGGACATGACGTTCACCCAGATGTGGAGGAGGTCGGTCGGAAAGCAGCCGGTCTTGACCTTCTGCGGCCGACCTTGAAATTGAAAAGGATTGCATTAATGATCCTTTCCGTCGCTCTCCCGTCTCCGTAAGGGTTGGTCACTTTGGCCATGGCATGATAGCGCCGGGACGATTTGAGCAGCGCGGACGCTTCCTTCACGATCCTGTCCTTCTCAGTACCCACCAATCGAGCGGCTCCAACCTTCACAGCCTCCGGACGCTCCGTTCGTTCGCGCAAGACTAAAACGGGTTTTCCCAGCGACGGGGCCTCCTCCTGCAAACCTCCCGAGTCGGTGAGCACCAGGAACGAACTAGACAACAAGTGAGCCGTTTCTGTGTACTGCAACGGATCGCAGAGCCAGACTCGCTCGAGGGAACCTAGAAGCGGGAACACCTCCGCACGCACTTGGGGATTCTTATGAACGGGAAAGACCACAGCCACATCCGGAAAACGGTCGACGATTTCTCGAACGGCGCAGCAAATAGAGCGGAGGGGAAGCCCTTGATTCTCGCGTCGGTGGGCCGTGACCAAGATAAGTCGCTTTGCCGAGAACCCTTCGGGAAGCGCTACCGTGACGTTCATTTCGCGCACCATTCGCAACGCATCGATGACGGTATTCCCGGTCACAAAGATCTTCTTGGGATCGATGCCCTCGGCCAACAGGTGTTTCTTGGCAGTGGCCGTCGGAGCGAAGTGAAGGTCGGCCAGGGCGGAAGTGAGACGTCGATTCATTTCCTCAGGATAGGGTTGAAAGCGATCTCCGGTACGCAGGCCGGCTTCGATGTGACCGACAGGAATGCGGTGATAGAAAGCCGCTAAACTGGCGGCGAAGGTAGTGGAGGTGTCGCCTTGGACCAACACGAGGTTCGGCTGGAAGCGCTGATACAGGCCGTCAAGTCTGTCCAAAGAAGAGGTGATGATCCGGCTCAAAGACTGACCGGGGGACATAATGTTCAGGTCGTAGTCCGGGCGAATCCGGAATAGCGTGAGGACCTGATCCAGCATCTCGCGATGCTGAGCGGTGCAAAGCGTGACTGCTTCGAAGTCAGGATGCTCGTGAAGCCGCTTGATAACCGGGGCGAGCTTGATGGCTTCAGGGCGGGTGCCGAGAACGACCGCAACCTTAATGTTCGGTTTCACGGTTGGCTAACCCTAGAACGTTCCGGAGGCACATGCAATCGAGAGGAGTATATCACCTGTTTCTTTTCGGCTAGAATGGCCGCCGGGCTTAAAGTGGGGCGCGAGGGCCGAAGCTACGGGGATGGCCCAGAGGGGCGGATCTGTCAAATTCGAGAAAGCGCCTCGGATTGAGTCGCTGTCCATGGAACGTGGGTTCCTTCTGCAACATGTCGGATCGACTTGATCAGATTGGCCGGATGCTGCTCGAGTTGGCCTTCGACGCCCCCTTGCGGACGTCTGCCGAGGCCGAGAGCCTGTGGAGAATCAAGCTTCCCGAGGTTGCTTCCTGCGTAGCAGAGCTCTCGACGATCTATACGCGAGACCGCATCCGGCTTAAGCGGGACTTGTTGGAAAATCCACGGTTTCGAAAGGCCTATCTGCTGTATTTTCTGCCCTGCAACATGATGAAGGTCCCGCTGGTATTGGAAGAAATCGCAAGACTCGATGAGGGGCGGGCGCGGCTGGGTGGGAATCTGCGGGTGTTGGACATCGGTTCTGGGCCCGGCACCCATCTGCTGGGATTATTGGAATTCCTAGCGTCGCGGCCTCCTCAACCCCCAGGTCTGCCGACCGAGACGAGGCGCCTCGATTGCGTGGCCTTGGATGCGGTTGAGCGAAACCTCTCAGACTTGCGCCGCCTGTTTCACCGGTACCATCAACTGGTTGGCGAGAGCGGCGGGAGCCCCTTGTTGAGAGGTATTCGGACAGTCTTGGATCGAGCCTTACCGGCCACCCTGGGAAAGTTTGACGTGGTCCTGATGGGCAATGTGTTGAATGAGCTTTTCGTGGAAAGCGAAGATCCGATCGCGCGGAGGGCCGCTTTCGTGTCGGATGTGGCCGCCCGGTTTCTGCGGTCAGACGGGTTTCTTATTGTCATGGAACCGGCTTTGAAAGAGACATCGCGTGATTTGCTCAAGGTTCGTAATCGGCTCTTGATGACCACGCAGCTGCGGGTCTTTAGCCCTTGCGTCCACAACCTGCCATGTCCCGCCGTGTCTGGCACAAATCTCGACGATTGGTGTCATGAGGAGAGGCCATGGTCGGTTCCTGACTTCATTGCTCGGATTGACACTCTCATCGGAAACCGGAAATCCTCGCTCAAGTTCGCCTATGTGGTTCTGAGCCCCACGGGATGGTCGATTTGCCACGCGGCCGGTGATCGAGAGACAAGCCTGTCAGATTCGTCTTCTGTGACTGCGGAGGCGGAGAGGTGGAGGGTCGTTAGCGACAGGCTGGAAGAGAAAGGCAAGTCGTCGGTCTTCTTGTGCGGAAGGCAGGGTCGTTTCAAGGTGTCACGCCTGCAGAAACACAACGCCCAATCCAACGCGGATTTTGGATGGACGGCCCGCGGCTGCGTGGTTGAAACGACGGATCTGAGAATGCGAACTGAGCGCGAGTGGAGAGTCGAACGGTCTGCTGCCTTCAGAATTCTACAGCTTCCGACCAGCGGCCAATCCGACGGCACGAGCAAGAGAGGTGGTGGAAATTGAAGTGGGCACTCGGGATCAGACGCACTTTGGCTTTCCGGGTGGTGCGCTCGGCCCTGTCAAACCAGCTGCTGATGGGAACGCCTGCTTGCCAGCTCCCATCGCTGCAGCCGGTGCGAGCAGGGTCTTGCACAAGAGACGCTAGATAGGAGTCAACTTCCTTGCAATTCCGAATTCTCGCAGAGGACTCTGACACTCAGGCACGCCTAGGGGAGTTCGTTACGGATCACGGTGTTATTCGAACCCCGGTTTTCATGCCGGTTGGGACTTCCGGAACGGTCAAGGGCATTACCCAGGACCAACTGGAGGCGTTCGGTGCTGAAATCATCCTAGCTAACACGTACCATCTTTACCTTCGCCCCGGACATGAGCTGGTTGCCAGCCTAGGCGGACTCCACAAGTTCATCTCTTGGCCCCGGCCCATCCTGACTGACAGCGGTGGGTACCAGGTATTCAGTCATGCCGATCTCCGGCGCATATCAGAAGAAGGAGTGACGTTCCGCTCCCATTTGGACGGCTCGTCCCATTTCCTGAGCCCAGAAATCTCGATCAACATCCAAAGCCACCTAGGAGCGGACATCGTCATGGCCTTTGACGAGTGCACGCCGTATCCTGCGGACCTGCTGATCGCTCGGGATTCCATGGAGCGGACACTGCGTTGGGCGGTCCGATCCAAGAAGGCCTTTGACCAATTTACGGGGGAGCGACGCCATGGCCACCGCCAGTGGCTATTCGGGATCGGTCAGGGAGGCATCTATCCCGATCTACGGTGCGAGTGCGTTGATCGTTTGATTGACATCGAGTTTCCTGGATACGCCATGGGTGGTCTTTCGGTTGGAGAACCCAAAAGCGCCCTATACGAGATGGTCGAGGTGAGCACGCAGCGGCTGCCGCGGTCCAAACCACGGTATTTGATGGGAGTGGGGACACCGCTGGATTTGGTCGAGTGCATTGCCAAAGGCGTGGACTTTTTCGATTGCGTTCTGCCGACGCGCAATGGTAGAAACGGCTGGCTGTTCACGCGGTCCGGCCACGTTGTGATCAAGCATGCCCGCTACGCCCGGGACGAGAGCCCCATTGATCCAACCTGTCGCTGCCCCGTGTGTTGCCGCTATTCGCGTGCTTACTTGAGGCATCTTTTTCAGGCCAATGAAATCCTGGCGGCGGTCCTCAACACCTTCCATAACCTATACTTTTATCTTGACATGGTTCGGGAAATTAGGGATGCTATCGCGTCCAAAAAGTACCGAGACTACTTAATGGAGTTTAAAAGCAGACAAGAAACGGGGTAAGTTTTGAGGGGTTGGCGACAGCGTCTCCCCTCTTTGTTGTCTTAAATGGGTGATTTTCAGGACCCGGCGGTTTTCCAGCTCTTCTCTCCGTGGGTTCGTCCGGTTTCCAACCCAAAGAGCTGGCCCTGCAGTTTGCCCTGAAATTCCAAATCTCTAACAAGTCGGATCGAACAAACAATTCTTGAGGGGGAGCCATGTCTCCAGTGGCGCTGCTTGCCGCCAACGGGCAGGCTGGTCTATTGCAGTTTTTGCCTCTGGTCGCAATTTTTCTTATTTTTTATTTGGTAGTATTTCTGCCAAATCGCAAGAAGCAGAAAGCGCTCCAGGAGATGCTCAATAACCTGAAGAATGGCGATAAAGTCATCACCTCAGGGGGGATCTTTGGCGTCGTGTCCGGAATCAAGGATGAGCGTGTACAGCTTAGGGTTGCGGACCAGGTAAAGATCGAAATTTCGAAGAACGCGATCGTCGCAAAGCAGAGAGAGGATTAGGGATCTGTCAGATGGCCGACGGCACAAGCACGTCGGCTTTGCTTTCATGAGTTGAGGCACAAAATTCATGCGTAAGAAACTTCGCTGGAAGTTCGTACTCATCGTTGGTGTGACAGTGATGTGTATTCTGGGTTTCGCTGGCTTTCCGCCCGGCTTGGAGAACATGAAAGAGCGGATCCACCTGGGCTTGGACCTGAGGGGTGGAACTCATTTGATTCTCCAGGTGAAGACTGATGACGCGGTGAACATTGAGACCGATCAAAACCTGGAGCGTGTTCGAGAGGAATTGCGGTCGCGTGACGTTGCTTTTGCTGAGGTCACTAAGCGAAACGTCAAGCAGATTGAGGTCAAGGGGATTGACCCCCAGAAGGGCAGTGAAGCCCGCCAAGCTTTAGACGACATGTTTCCTTCGTACGATCGCTCAACTCTTTCGGATCCTCCTAATTCCTTTTTGTTGACATTGAAGCCCAGTGTGGAGCAGAGTCTGCGCACCGGGGCGGTTCAGCAGGCGATTCAAACGATTCGCAATCGGGTGGATCAGCTAGGCGTGACCGAGCCCGTGATTCAGGAGCATGGTCCCGCCAGCGAGTACGAAATCCTGGTACAGCTCCCGGGAGTTGATGACCCCGCTCGGGTCAAGGACATCATCAAATCGACGGCGTTGCTCGAGTTCAAGATCATCGAGCCCGGCTTCGGTCCGTTTCCCACACGGGAGGCGGCGTTGGCTCAGGTGGGCGGCTCCGTTCCTCCGGACAAGGAACTACTGCCTTCAGTGAGACAGGTTCGCGCGGGTGGTCAGACGAGTTCCGAAGAGTGGTACCTGGCCAACAGGGTGGCGTCCATTACGGGTCGAGATTTGAAGACGGCGCGTCCCTCCAGCGACGAATTCGGAAAGCCGGCTGTGAGTTTCAATCTTACGGTCGATGGGGCGGTACGCTTCGGAAAGGTGACGGAAGAGAACATCGGGAAGGCGCTGGCGATTGTCTTGGACGGCAAGATCCAGTCGGCTCCACGTATCAATAGCCGGATCACCGATTCCGGGCAGATTACCGGCAGCTTCACACACGAGGAAGCCAATGATTTGGCCCTGGTACTGAGGTCGGGGGCCTTGCCCGCCTCAATGATCTATTTAGAGGAGAGAACCGTTGGGGCCTCGCTTGGGGCCGACTCCATCCGCAAAGGCGTTCTGGCTTCCCTGATCGGTCTCGTGTTGGTAGTGCTCTTCATGCTCTTCTACTATCGCCTCGCCGGCATAAACGCCGTGGTGGCCCTGGTTCTGAACTTAGTCATTCTGGTTGCGGCTTTGGCTTACTTGAAAGCGACGCTGACCCTGCCGGGCATTGCCGGAGTGCTTCTTCTGATAGGCTTGGCCGTTGATTCGAACGTACTCATATTCGAGCGTATTCGAGAGGAGCTGTGGAGCGGCAAGAACGTTGTTTCTTCGGTGAACACCGGTTTTGCCAAGGCTTTTGTGACGATCATCGACACGCACGTAGCAACGGTGGTTTCGGTGCTTTTCCTGTTCATTTTCGGCACCGGACCGGTCAAGGGATTTGCAGTGGTTCTGTTCTGGGGTTTGCTGGCCAACGTTTTCACGTCAGTCTTCGTGTCGAAGTTTATGTTCGACTTCATCCTGAGTGGGCCGAGACGACGGGAAAGCCTCAGCATTTAGTTGGGTGTTCTAGCAGGATTCAATGCCCGCGGGAACTTTTCGAGAGCGACGGTGTCTAATTAGATTTGCCGGAGTTCTCGGCTCCCCGCCTTTCAAGGAGAGTTGCTCGGAATGCAGTTATTTAGAAGTGTGAATGTGGACTGGATCGGTAGAAGGCGGGTCTTTATCGGTGTCTCACTGCTTGTTTTTCTGGCCAGTTTGGCAGTCCTGCTAACAAAAGGGCCTCGCTACGGGATCGACTTTCGCGGTGGAACTCTCGTTTACGTCAAGTTTCTCAAGAGTCCCGACTTAGAGCAGATTCGAAGCGCCCTCCGTCAGAAGGGATTTGGAGACAGCACGATCCAGAGGTTCGGTACAGCAACCGAAAACGAAGTGATTATCAGCCTCGAGCAGGCTTCCTCGGAAGAGCAGGGTGAGCTGGACAGAGGGCGAGTTGTCATTGGAGAGGCCCTTAACCTGGCATTCAAGCCGGCAAGTGCGCAGGCTGAATCGGTCGACCTGAACAACATCGGAGAAGCGAGTCTGGCTGCCGAACTGGCGGGGCTTTCCGGACTGCAGTCTGCTGTGGCTGGAGGAAAAGACGCGGCGCAATTGGCCGCTGAGATCATCGACTTCAGAGACAGCCGTGGCGGCCTCGTTCAGGATTTCGAGCAACTCAAAGAGATTGCCGGCATCAACGACGGGGTTGTGCAGGCTCTCAAGTCTCGTTTTTACCTGGGCGAGTTTGCCATCCGGAACACGGAAATCGTGGGAGCCAAGGTTGGAAAGGACCTTCAACGACAAGCCGTTTCGGCCACCCTTTATGCCCTGGGTGGAATGTTGGTGTATGTGGCCTGGAGGTTCAAAGGCACTGTCTACGGGACCGCCGCCGTGGTGGCCGTGTTTCACGACGTGATTATCACCCTTGGCTTCTTCTCAGTGTTCAACAAGGAGATTTCGCTGACCGTTATCGCGGCCCTTCTGACCCTTGTCGGTTATTCGATGAACGACACCATTGTGGTCTTTGACAGGATTCGAGAGAACCTCAAGCTCTCTCGCAGAGAGCCTTTGGCGGTTGTGGTGAACCGAAGCATCAACCAGACTCTGAGTCGCACCATTCTGACTTCCGGTCTGACGTTCATTGCCGTGGTCTCCCTGTACTTGTTTGGTGGGGAAGTGATCAACGGATTTGCTTTTGCTTTGGTCATAGGGATCTTGATTGGGACTTACTCCTCTATTGCTGTCGCCAGTCCGCTGTTGGTCATTTGGCACGACTATCAGTCCCGAAGAAAAGCGTTGGCCAAGGCATAAAAGCTTGGTAGCGATTGATTTTTTTTTGTGGTAGAGTCACCCTCAAGAGTTTGCTCAGAAGCCCTGTCCTGCACACACGACAGAAACTTGGAGTCGACGGAAGGTTTTAGCTGGCGGGTTTGCCTTTGGCTGTTTGCGAGGGAAGCCCGCATGCGTGGTATTTGGTGAAGACCAGATTCTTCGAGAAGGGAGGTTGTTCGAATGTTTGACCAGTTGATCGAGTCAGGCGGAGACCAAGTCAAGACTAAGAAGCCGCTGACTGTGGCGTTTTCTGTGGTTCTGCATGTCGTCTTGGTGGTTGTTCTGATCATCATTCCGTTGCTGTTTCCGGAGACCCTGTCGGGTTCGATGTACCAACTGACGGCCCTCGTCGCACCCCCCCCGCCGCCCCCCACCCCCCCCCCCCCCCCCCCCCCCCCCCCCCCCCGGGGGCACGGGGGGG
>JBFMEW010000016.1:0-165622 GCA_040753175.1 Acidobacteriota bacterium
GCGGTCCCTCGGATGGTTCCCACCCCAAACTCGTACTCCCGCCTCATCTGCTCGAACAGTTCCACTTTGGCTCTCCTTTCCATGCGCCTCATCCACCCTCCTGGTCTCAGACTGGAAGGACAGATTAACGGCTGTCGAGTTACAAAGGTGGGGCCAATTCAGATGATCAAAAGGGGCCAATTCAGAGTATCGAAATCACTCTGCTCACATTTCTCACGATTGTCTTGTGTTCATGCATTTTGGGGACTCTTGACCTGCTTTCCAAAACTGGTCCGGTCACGATGGGTAAATTCCTCTGATAACCTGGCCTGAGAGATTAAACCAAGGGGACGATTTCCGCGGTTGTTTTGAGCCTCGACTGCTTGTTGGATCAGCTGGACCACCCCAAGTGGATACCTGTTAGCTGATGCCCTACCGGCCATGCCGATGACCTTGGAGATTCACTCCAGCCAATGCGAGATATCGATTCATCCTCCGTCCTTTCCCGCCAGGCCGCGTTTCAGCTCATCTTCGCTGTCACAGAAAGAGTTGGTGCACACGACGAGCAGCCTTCAGCAATACCACTGTTCGCTTCAGTCATCGAGCAAGTCCATGCGCATTCTATTAAGTCGGCACTGGAGTGCGACGACATCATAGGGAAGTATGGCCGAAGTATGGTGCAGGCAAATGTGCAAAACCTCATTCAAAGCGTCCGAATTATCGACAGTTGGGAACTGGGGGATGCCCAATAGCAAGACTGCCATTCTGCTCGCAACTCGTTCATTGCCCGACAAGACGGACGCTGGTTGCTGGTGAGACGAACAAGGAGACGCAGCGGTGAAGTGCCGAGTGAAGGCGTTGGCCACCCGAAATAGCGATGCTGGATCATCACGAGCCTAAACTTATGCGCGTAGTCTTGCTGTGCTGCACACGGGCGCTCAGCGCATGTCTGTACCCGAAGTCTAGATGTATCCTAACCCAACACGCGCCAGAGGATCAGCGCCACGGCAAGGGCATAGAGGCTCCCGCAGATCGGGAAGATCCGATCGGCAAACCACTTGGGAAGGAAGATATCCGTGACCGAGCCGCGCGTGGCGCCGTGGCGCTCGGCCAGAATGGTGAGCGGGCAGGTCCACCCTGACACCACCAGTACAACACTCTCGAGAAGCAGCAGACCGACGGCAATCCACGTCCAGGTAGTGAGGCCGCCCGTAAGGCCGCTGAAGAGAGCGTAGAGAACACAGCCACTCAGGATCCAGAAGATCACAGTGTGTACGACTTTTATGAAGAAGATTGTCCTGCTCACGACACCATCACTGCTTTTGTGGAGGTAGCCAGGAACTGCCAGTCGTAGCACCATCGGCGTTGCCGACCCAGCCTGCCGGGTCGCTGGCAAGCTGGAAAGCCGTCCGGGTGATGTGCATGGTAAGGATGCGGTAGTGTGCTGCAACCATAACACATAATACTGCGCCCCTTGTCAGATTGCATCCGGAGCACGGCGATTAGGCAAGAGCAATCATTAGAGGTTGGCTCGCTCGTCACCGCCCGCTTTTTAAGTAACGCACGGGCCTTAGCTGTCTGGTGACCTTCCCTTGCACTTCGAGTTCACGCAGGCAGCTGATGGTGTACCACGGAATCGAACCCTCGAAGGACCTCAATTGAGCTTCGACGCTCTTTACCAAGTCGGAGAACGCGACGGGAGTCTTGGTTAAAGAATCCATGATCGCGCGCGAAACTATTTCGTATTTATCCGTGGCGATCGTGGTTGCTTTCTGCCAACCTTTGCCTCGGATGGCTGTTCGCGACTTACGGCCGGTCTTGCGGCTCATGCTCCTCCGCTTGCTAGCCTCGTTCTTTCGGATATCAGAGCAGCATACTTCGGGATCGTCAAGCCGGACATTTGCTATCGGTCGGATTTCCTCCCTAGGTAACGCGAACTGAAACCCAATGCGCGCTCGACCGCCCGCGTCCCAGATGGTCTCCTCCCTACCCTGTAACTTCTGGCGGCTCCTCCATTGCTGACCGGAATTGCAGCAGGGCTAGGAAAGGGCCAAGCGATCACCTTGCGCAGAATTTGTGATTGAGGCGATACGGGACGCTTCCGTTGATGGTTTGCATCCGCCGGGAGTAGCGGGCCAGCCAGTACCCGAAGTGTGTCAACGCGAAGAGATAAGGATTCTCAGTCGCTTCCACCTGTCTCCTGACTTGTCCCTTCAAGTCGCTTTCGACCATCCGGCGATACTGCTCGAACGCCTCTTGGTTGGTCAATGCGGGAGGCCCCTTAGGCTTGGGCCGTGCCGGAGCCTTGATCTTCAGACCGGCGATGCGGTTCCGCAACGCCTGGATGGTTTCCGCCTCGCAAGTCGTGACGGCGGCGATCTCCTCGATCAGCTTCAATTGAGCTTGGAGTTTTTTGCGAACCGCGCTTTTTTGCCAGACGCGCGACTGAGAGGCTGGATCGATGGGTCATTCCAGAACCAAGCTCTCGAAGACGCCTAGTGCCGCCCGCACGGCATATGGAATGGTGTCTTCCGGGCTGCCACAAGAGCGGAGCGCATCGGTCAGAACGACGCAGGCCGTGAGGGCCTCCTCTGCATCGAAATCGTCCATGTGAGGCGTGATCTCTTCGATCTGCCGGATGTGGCGGGCCAGGTCCCGCTCAGCGAGGAGGCGGCCCTGGACATGCCCCCAGACGGCCTCCAGGCTGCGACAGGCCGGCTGGGTCGCCCCACTCTTCCTCCGCCGAAAACGACTCGTAAGCCGGCAACCAGTGCTCGGCAATGGCCGCTGCCAGCGCCACCCGTTGTGGGGGAGACCAAGGAGTTATCCTCTCGGTGAGAAAGACCTCGTAGTCGTCGATGCTTTTCAACTCTGGGTCAGGCATTTCCAACCTCACGGTCACGGATCAACCACTATAGCATTCCGGGAGGGCATTGCCGGTACAGGCATGGACGAAAGCGATCACAAGCGGGGGCAACTCTCCCCTGAGTGCCGCGCGCTCGGGTTGGAAGAGGGTGGCCACAAAGAACGGATGTTCGTCCAGTTCCACTGCACGCACTTCACCGGTCGCGTCGTCTGCCGCCGCACGCAATGGCCCGGAAACCAGCACTGCCTGAAACTCCGGATTCAAGCCATAGCGACAGCGATAACCTTCCGTAGCCTTCCCGGTGCCGTAGGCTTTGGCAATACGAGAGTTGGGGAAGAAGCGCACGGTGCCGGTCGCCTCTACCAGAGCGCACGCGAGTGGCGCAATCACCGGGCGCGCGGCATGGGGCGCTGTCTCGGCATGCTCCGCATCCGCCCAGCCCAGGACGTTACGCGCGTACTCAATGACGGCGTGTTGAAAGCCGCCGCACGTCCCCAGGAAGGGGCGACCGTTTTCGCGGGCGTACTGAATAGCGAGCAATGCCCCGTCCATGTGGCGATAGGGACTGCCCGGTGCGCACCACAGCCCGTCGTACGCAGAGACACGCGAAACACTGCGAATGTCCGCTGTGGGAACCCACTGCCAGTCAACCTTCATCGCGGCGGAATCGGCGGCGAGCTGCAAGGCCATCGGTATGGCTTGATGTGCGGGAACCGTCGCGTCGTAGTCGCCGACGAGGCCGATGAGAACGTTGTTGCGCATGGCTCCGTACTCTCTTGCTCAGATGCAACGAACCAAATGAGCCGCAGGCTTGCAGTAGCCGGCCTCGCGGGCTGAGTGGAACGCCGAACTGGGTAGGTCAGCTTTGAGGCATCCCGAAGGTTGCCGGTCCCCGTCCCTGCGACCGCGACGGCTGTCTCAGGTTCGACTAAGCCGCTGAGCAAATGTGCGTCCCGATGGAATCTGCGTTGACAGCCGGTTCCATAGAAATGTTCGGTTGGAAGCCGCCACCCTAACTCGATCCGCGGAGCAGCGGCTTTTTCGCGTATTCCATGGGTACAGATAGGAGCGGGTCGAACAGTTGCGCCGCCGCCCGTCGATACCCCACGGCCCGGACGTAGCCGAGGTAACGACCGGCATCGGTTTCCACTGCGCGGATCTCCTTCTCGTTTTCAGGGGCAATGAGCTTGAGCCAGTCCCGCCAAAACTGCCAGCCGTCAGGCAGGGTATCGGCCACAGCGATGTCCAGGATGCCGGTCCGCTCCCAGAGTTGGCGCCACCAGCCCGCCGAGTGAAGGCTGTAGGGCAGTTCTGCGGCCCACCATTCGGCTAAGTGGGCGGGGACCGGGTCGTCAATCTCGCTCAGGAACCCGGCCAGGGCGATGCCCACCGGGCCGCCTGGCTTGACGAATCGGGCGAGGTAGTTCAGGTACATATCGTCCGTGCCGTAGTACATAAACGAGTCGATGGACAAAACGGCATCGAAGAATCCCTCGCAGAACGGGAGGAACCTTGCGTCGGCGCGAATCGGAAAGACACTGTCCTCGACGCCGGCGTCCCGCACTCGCTGCATGTTCTCTGAGGCGCTGTACCACAGGTCGGTGGCCCAGACCTGCACGTTAAACTCGCGGTGAAGAAAGATCGACGACAGCGCTCGTCCGCAGCCGAGGTCAAGCACACGCATGCCGGGCCGCAGGTCGAGCGCCTCGCTAAGCCACTCGGTGAGCCACAAGGGATTGGCCCCGCCGCTGACGCCTGCGAGCACCCATTCAGGGTGGTAAGCTGAAGAACGGGGAAAGCGTGGGGAGATCAACTGCTCGTCCAAGTTAGTGTGTCCCTCTGAGGCCGAACCGCCGCCTTCAGCGCCGGTGGCCCCGACTGGTTGGCCCTTGACTGCAAAGTTACCCTGGAGCCTCTTGTCACCTGGAGCCCAAGATCATTTCTTATCATCGGACTTGGTATTCCCTACCGGTGGAGCGGGAAGGAGTTCTTGCATCGTCTCACGCACTCCCTGCAGTTTCCAATTGTCAGCCACGCGGTGGAGGGTCACAGTGTAAATAAACCGGTCACTTCCGGTGATGAACGCACATTTAACCAGCGCCTTATCCTTCTTGGCAATCACTTCGACGCGGCCTGCCGTCGTCGATAGCTGGGCAAACAGCAAGCGCAGGACTCCAAGGCTCACATGATGCGGTTGCATGGTGTTCATTGTGCTCAACAGCTTGATGCTCAACCGCTGCCGATCCGAGATTCGGGATGCGTGTCAGCCCATGGAGAAGATGAGAAGCGCATCAATGACAATGGCCGCGATGGGCAGGCCGAACGAAAGCGCCAGGTGTCGGCGCACGGAGAATGGCCGATGGCGTCGTCTCAGAACGGGAAGTGCAATCAACGAGACCAACACGAACACGCCGTTGAGTAACGGACTTCCCACGAACGCAATTGCAATCGCGCCCCATCCCTGCTCGTACCAGGCCAGGCCGAGAGCGAATAGATTTAGCAGGACAACCGTGACCACGAACACCAATTCGAATCGCGAGCGCGGCTGAGAGGGCGCTGTCTCAACAACCGTTTCTGTTGTGATGCCCATCGTTTCACCTATCGCCTCGGCCATAGCCACCCCAAGAGCGCCGGTTGCAGGCGATTGTTGCAGGCAACGCGACGATTGAGGTCTTCGACCAATCGAGCTCACTGGACCCGCAGGTTGGCAACTGCGCCTTGGCGCCGGCTTGGATCAGCTTGTGGGTCCCCCTTGAGGTAACGGTTCAGAAAGGCCAGGCTGTAATCAGTGATGATGGCCTGGAACCGGGAGTTCAGGTCTGTCCAAGCCAGGTGTCCCGCTCCCTGGAACACGACGAGATAGGCCGGTGCTCCTGTCTGGTCGTAGGCCCCACCCGCCTTGGATAGGAAGGGCGCGACCCCGATATCGAGCGTGCCGGTTTGATACATCACCGGCCGGCGCAGACCGGCCAGGTCACCGTGGTGCACATAGGGGTTTGCGTAGGGGGACAAGGCCAGAACGGCCTTGACTTCGGGCAGCCTCCAGCTGGGCCAGGCTCCGGCCAGGCCCAGCACCGTGTATCCCCCAAGGGAGTGGCCTGCCAAGCCCACTCTCGACCAGTCGATGTGCGCGGAGAATCGCTCGTCGGCCTTCAGGGCAGAGAGCAGGGACTCGATGTCTCGAGCCCGGTCTTGGAAGGTGGTGTCGCTCCACTCACCTGGATTCTGAAAGGGAAGCTCGGGCCGCCCCGCCATCCCACCACCCTGGGTTATGGCATCCTTGTGGTTTGGAGCGATGACCAGATAGCCCGCACGGGCCAGGGCTTGCGTCAAGAACGTGGACTGATTACGGTTGCCGTGAAAGCCGTGGGAGAAGATCACCAGCGGCAGCGGCCTCCCCGAACCGGACGGCTCCCAGATCGAACACAACAAACCCGCCAGTTGCAGGGCCTCGCCGCTCCGCCCCGGGCGGACATTGCCTTGCTGCCGAAAGCGATCGCGCACCTCTCCGCTGGCTATTTTTGTGCTGGCAACGCCAACCGACATGAGCAGCAGGCCCACAGGAATAAGCTGTGTCGTCCTCATGAGGCCGCCTTGATCACCATTATTCAAATCACTGGCTACTGACTCAAGACCCTACACATGAATGAATGCCTTCCGCTGAAAATGTTAACCACCTCCAGCTCGAAGGTAGGTTAGACTGCGCATCAAAGGATCCGATCACGCTTCTCTAGGTTGTGCCGTGCACAGAGGAGCTGGATGTTCTCGGCCAACTGAGAGGTTCCGCCTCTCGCCAGAGGTACCACATGGTCAAAATGAAGCTCGTCTGTAGCCCCGCAAATCACACACTTTCCTCCGTCTCGGCGCCACACTTCGAGTTTTACTCTAGTCGGGACTAACCGGCGGGGGGCTGGGTGGACAGCAGGGGGAACCGAAAAATCCTCCTCCCCTTCAACAGCCAGCAACTTGAATTTGAATACCCTGCGCGACCCCGACCGTTCCTGCCATGAGTCTACGAGATGAAACACTCCATTGTATGACCAGATTCCCTGCCGAATCTTCTCATAGACTCGCACACGTTCGGGTTCTCTGCGACCACGCTTGAACTGTTGGGCAGCCCGATTGAAGAGGCCGTTCTGCGTCGGTCGACCGCTTGGTGCGCACTCGGGTTGGTCAACCAGCTTGGGATCTGGGGTTGCTTCGCTTCTAAGTTCGTCGTGACCTTCATAGATGAGCGTCGTCCCACCGTCCTGGATTCGGTCGTCGTATGGAGCGTTAGGTCGGAGGGACATGAGTATGACTGAGTGACTGCCCCCGAGGCCAAAATTCATCCCTCGTTGGAGGCTAGCGCCTTCCCGCAGACACATGTCCAGGTAGGAGATGATTTCGTTGGCCACGGTTTTCGAAATGCGCCGTCTGACAGTGCGGTTGAGCGACGAGCTTAGCTGTTCACCGACGGTGGCGCGTCGCCCTCACCTATGGCCTGGGAAAACGAGTCGTTTTCCCTCGAGCCCACTCCAGCGCCA
Organism: Acidobacteriota bacterium; assembly: GCA_040753175.1. Taxonomy (GTDB): domain Bacteria; phylum Acidobacteriota; class Terriglobia; order Versatilivoradales; family Versatilivoraceae; genus JBFMEW01. The sequence goes on from JBFMEW010000016.1 coordinate 7,372, forward strand.
TTCTCAGCGATGTCACTGTGCCAATCCGGGAGTTTATATGCCCGGTGCCGCGAGAAGTCAACATCGAAAGCTTCTCGACAACTTTCGGCGGATGCTGCGCTGCCACCTTTGCTCCAGTCACGCTGAGCGATACGCTGTGAAGGGGATTGGGCGGTTCATCGGCTTCCATCGCATGCGTTCGCATCCGACCTTTTGCCGCCTGCCCAAGATCAGGTTGTTCCGGACTGGTCTGGCAATGAAGGAAACGGCGCCGGCGCTCCTCGCCATCAAGTCATGAGGGCGAGGATGTTTCTCTTCCAGGGCGTCGTTGGCCTTTCTCCCTTCATGTGTCTCAGAGTGGGATTCCTGTGTGGCCTCCTGTCGTGAAGTATGCGTTGGTGGAGGGCTGCGGGAGGCCAGTCACGAAAAAGCTCATCAATTGGACCATTGAGAGCTACATTGTAAGTTGATGCCCTTTCCCTTTCGTCCGCCCTGCGAGCCCCTCTCCCGGGGAAGGGCCGGTTCAATCGGGCGCGATTGCGCGGGTATTTGGGCGCAACGTTGTGCGGGTGACAGATGAACCCTTATCCGCGCTCAGAAGAAGTAACAACACAGGAAGGAGTGGGTGACGCGATGAAGCCTTTCAAAAGGACTTGTGCTGCTGCACCAATCATCCTGAGGTCGAGGAGTCCGCATTTGTCGCGTAGGCGCGTCTTCTGCCGACTGGCAGCCGCCCTCGCAATGCTGGCGTCAGGCGTTCTTTCCGGAGAAGGCGTGATCCAGGCGCAAAAGGTCACCGGGGTGTTGCTTCCAGACGGAAAGGAATTTGCGTCCTGGGAGCGGCCCTTCCGGTTTTCCAGAACCTATTACGTGGATAACCGAAATCCTCGTGCCGCGGATGCCAATCCGGGTACCGAACAACTGCCTTTCGCCACGATAGGCAAAGCTGCTCAGGTGCTGCAGCCGGGCGAACGAGTGGTGATTCAGACCGGCGTCTATCGGGAGCAGGTCATCCCGGCGCGAGGCGGCACGGGGCCGGATGGGATGATCAGCTACGAGGCCGCGCCTGGAGCTTCCGTGGTGATCAAAGGTTCACGCGTGGTAAAGAGCGGCTGGGAGCCGTCCACCGGCTACGTTTTGTCCAAGAGCCAGGGCTCTTCTCCAAAAATCTACCGGCGCCGACTGGACGATCTGGACTTTCGCGGTTACAACCCTTTCGGCATGGCCAACATGATGCAGGACCGCGTGTATCTCAATCCCACACCCGCAGAACTCAAGCGCCACTTGTTTCGGCGAGGCATGGTCTTCGTGGATGGGAAACGGCTGGAACAAGTCGAGCTCTATCGCGACCTGGCAGCCCAGGACGGCGCCTTCTGGTGCGAGCATGAGGGACTGACGATTCACGTGCGGCTGCCCGGCGATGCGGATCCGTCCGGACACGAGCTGGAGCTGGCCATTCAGGAACAAATCCTGGCTCCGCAAAAACGCGGGTTGAACTACATTCGTGTGCAGGGCCTGACCTTCGAGCACGCGGCCAACGGCTTTCCCGTTCCCCAACGCGGCATGGTTTCGGCTTCTCAGGGCCATCACTGGATCATTGAGGATTGCGTCCTGCGCCAAGCCAACGGCGTAGGACTGGACATCGGCTACCAGGACTGGCACCGGGAAGTGCCCGAGGTTATCGGCCACAGCATCGTCCGGCGCAATCATCTCAGCGACATTGGTGTCTGCGGATTGGCCGGAATGGGAGTTCAGAACACGCTGATCGAAGCCAACCTCATCGAACGTGTTGGATGGCAGGATATGGAACTCACCTGGGAGACGGGCGGGATCAAGCTGCACATGGCCAAGAACTGTCTCCTGCGGAACAACATCATCCGCCACCTGATTCACTCGGTAGGCATCTGGCTCGATTACCAGAACGTCAATTCCCGAGTGACCGGCAACGTCATCGGCCACACGCTGGAGACGTTGCGCGGCGGCATCTACCTGGAAGCCTCCCACGAACGGAACGTACTTGACCACAACATCATCTGGCGGGCCACAGAAGGCAAAGGGGGGTCCACTTCGAATTTCCCACCCCACGGAGGGTGGGGGATCACAGTGGATGGCAGCGACGAGACCGTCATCGCTCACAACCTGATCGGGGAAACACAGGACGCCGCTATCAAGTTTCGGACCGTGGAGGGACGCATCGTGGGAACACGCGGGGGCACGAGCCGAGGCAACCAGGTCGTCAACAACATCTTCTACCGCTGTGGCAAGGCCATTGACTTTGCTAATCGCGACAACACGGCCGAAGGAAACCTCTACACGCGAGACCGGGGTGGGGTGACCGATGAAAGCCAAGGGGTGGGTCGAGGTTTGAACTGGCTCTCGGGACCTGGACCGGCCCTCATGCTGGATCTGGAGGCCTGGAAGAAATACTTCGGCTTTGATCAACTGGCGGCTTATGCCGACATGACCCTGGAGGTTAACCTCGACACCCTGAGCTTGACCGGATCGTTCCGCGGCGAGATCCCCAAGGTTCAGACGCTGCCGTTGTTTAACCAGGACCTAAACGGTAAGCCTGCAGGAGAACAGAGAAGCCCCGGTCCGTTCTTGCACCTGCCCGCGAGTCCGACACAGGTGTCCATCGATCCGCGCCGGGGGAAGCCGTAGGACTGCTGCACGTCACGACCTCCTCGCTTCAGATTGCTCCCTCTTAGAGAAGTGGAGTGGCGTACGGACTGGAGGCCCGTGCAAGATGGGGCGAAGCCCCATTCGAACAAGGCTTCGGCTTGTCCATGTCAAGATCGGGTGGGTGGCTCGACGAAATACCGGACGAGCCAGGAGTCAAAAGGCAAGCCGGCAGGCTTGCCAGCTTTTAGCCGGTGGTGAAGCGCAGCGGCACCACCGGTTGGCGACGGCAACGCCAACCGCACCTGGGAGCGCGGGCGTCTCGCCCGCCCCACGCGCCGAAGGCGTGCCGGCTGCCGTGAATGGATGAAGCGTCGCGGCGACCGGTCTGCGACCGCTGCGGGTCGGGAGGATTGGATGAGGGACTCGTAATGCAGGGGTGGCGCGCCGGGCGCCACCCCTGGCTAATGGCGGACAAACCTTCGGCTTGTCCGAGCCCGGCCTTGAAAGGTCGGGCTCGGATCAAAGGTCGCTACGTGACTGGGGCCACTTCCCTTTGAAAGAGGAGAGTTGGCGCGGGCTGTGGCTCGCCCTCCCCTAATGACCTAGGCCGTCCGTCGCTTGAAGGCGTGTACCGTTAGGACGATGCTGGCCAGGATCAACAGATAGAAGCCGACACCGATCGAAAACATGTCGCCCATCTCTTTCATTGCTGTCCCAACCTCACCTGCCGCCTTGCCGAAAGCTTGGCTGAAATCCCAACGCATTTTGAGGTAGGTGAGCAGGAGGTACGCCAGCGGCGTGGCATTCAGATAGTTGGCACGGGGATGCATGACGAAGGGGGCGGCAAGGGGAGCGGCAATCGACGCGAGCCCCAGAAATGCAAACAGCCCGTGAGTCCCCGCGGCCGTGTTCATCAGGTTGCCGAGGTCAATGGCCAGAAGGTCCCAAAAGGTGAAGGACTTGGATCCCAAGAATCCGAGATTGAGCGTGACGGCCGGCAAGAAGAACCAAGACACCCAGAGAACGACCGTGGCACCCAAAGGCACCTTTCCCATTCGGGCTGCTAAGGCACCGATTCCCTGACGGGCGATGACAGCGGCTTGTTTGCCTTGCTCCTGGGCGAGGCCGCTGAACTGATTGAGTTTCTCCTTGGCGATTTGCTGGGCGTCTACCACGGTGAGGCCGGTGATGTTGCCGAAGCCGTCAACTTCCACATCAACCGCCATGTTGGCCGCCGGGGCGACCCCGGACTTCCAGATGCCCTCCAGCGTAAAAGCCTTTTGTTCGTTGTTGACGAACAGCAAGCCCGGCGTGCTGTCGGGCACCTTGATGATTGTTCCTCTGGTCTTGAGTCTGGTTGCGGTGTTCATAGTCTAGCTCCTCGGAAGATGATGTGGCTCTCCCTACCGGAGAGCGGTAAAACAACCCCTGGCTTGACTGAGCGGCAGAAGTCAGCGCACACTTCGCTGACGGACGACCTGTTTGGAAACCGACATCGGTGAAAACCGCCCGCCCGCCGCATTTTTGGACAGGTGCTTCAGTGAGGTAAAGCGCTCCTGCTATCAGGTCGCTATCGCTTCACGAACCGAACATTTCCGGCTCCAGGCACTGAGCCTTCCAGCACATTTCCGTTGAGCGTCAACTCCATTCGCTGACCATCTGGAGCTTGCACGGTGATGCGATTGCCCAGCGCTCGGTAGTCGGCGTCCAGCGTCTGAGTCTCAGCTCCAGCTTCGACGAACGTCAGGCGCAGCCGGTTACCGCTCCGAAACTCGAGAGTCAGCCGGTTGGGACCTTCTCCCGCTTCGTAGATACCCAGGGTCTGGCCGGCAGTGCGGCTGGAACCGGCGGCGTCATGCCCCTCCTGGCAATACCTACCCAGAAAGCCTCCCCCGTCCAAACAGCCTTGGCTATCGATGGCCAGCACCTGCGTATCGCCTGCGTTGGTGATCTTGACTTGGTTTCCGTCGATTTCGTAGGTGCCCTCACGGGTCATTCCCATGAAGGTGAGGTCTACCTTCCCTCCGGACTTGAATGTCATCTTGTCCAGAAAGCCTGTGTCTTTTCCTGAATAGGTACCGCTCAGCTTCTTGCCGCAGCCCACCAGAAGCGTAGAAGCCAGAACAACAGTCAGGAAACGGATCGCATTGGAAACGGTGTTAAAAGGCATACGTTGTTCCTCGTGTTTGATGGGGCCATCTCAGGCTGTATCCCAGCGTTACGGCGACCTTCGGAAGACGCGGGCTTCACCGCGGGAGCCCACGCCATATGGCCGCTGGCCGCCCGGAAGACCGTGGTCACGGCCGGTCATTTCTTCCGCTTGAAAATGTCTCCCAATTTTCGCCCGGCTTCACGGATGCTTTCGCTGGACGGTGCGTTTCCGCTGATCCCTCCGCCGCTCATGTCCGGCAGATGGACGCTGTACTCACGAACAATTTCGGTTTGCTGGCCGTTCGGCAGGATCCGCAGCTCGACAATAGCCGTATCCAACGTGAAGGACGTACCCTTGGGTTTGTTGCCCGCCTCATATCGCACCATGTTGAAGGTTGCGCTGGCGCTTTGACCGGGAGCCAGACGGAATCTGGAGTCTGAAGAGCGACCGGGAATCACGGTGCCGATCCCCTGGACACTGTTGTCGTAGGTTCCGGCCCGCCCCCAATAGTAGGCGTTGCCCAAGTTGTCGGTCATGCTGTTACTCGCGTTCTTGTAGGCCAGGATGAGGGGCTGGTCGGTCCAGTTCTTGAAAGAGATGTTCATCCGCACGGTGTGATGCCGCACTCCCACCATCGCCTGAGTCAGTCCAACCAACGTGGCGCTGAAAGCGCCGGCGTCATAGCAGGGCTGCTTGCTGCCCTCGCAGTGATTTTCCTGGGGGACAGCGGAGGCTTGCAGCGATGTAGAGGGCTGGTTTTCCGATGCCGGCGCTGCAGCCGGAGCTTGCTGTGAGACTGGCGCCGCGATGGAACGATGCGTGAGGCCGGTAAAGCGCAGCGGGCTCTCCGCTCCAAGCTTCACCTGGCCGTTACTCAATTGGAGGACCTCGCGGACCGTCAGCTCGACCTCGAAGGTGGTGCCGAAGATCTCGCGTCCCGCGTTCCAGTAATAGCTGAAGCGCGCGTCGCTTTCCTGACCGGGTTGCAGAAGGAACTTGTCGTCCACTCCCCTGCTGCTGATCGAGCCGATACCACGAATGTCGGGCTCGTTGGTTGCGTAGCGATTGCCTCGTTCATCGGTTGCCACTCCCGAGCCCGGCACATAAGCCAGCGTGACCGGATGGTCGGACTTGTTGCGGAAGCGCAGAGTGGCTGTCAGCACCTTAGTGGCTGCGTTTAAGCTTGCTCTGAAGTCGGTGATCGTCACGGCAAAGTCGTTGACCTCTTCGCAGAACTGCACGCCGGGACAAACGGGTGGGTTCTTGGTGACGGGCCTGGCAGCCGCCGCGGAGGCGGGCCGGGATTGACCGGCGGGCTGTCCCTGACGATTGGCGGCGGGGGCAACGGTCTGGGCGCCGGCCGCGCATTTCTTCAGAGCGATCTGGTTCAACGGAAACCGCTGGGCCAGCTTCTTGTGAGCCATCTGCTGGGCCGCCAGAACGGCGTGTGGGCTAAGAGGAGCTTCGGTGTAGATGTCCAGCAGCGTCACACCCTTCTTTTCCTCGTAGTTGAAGTACGCCAGGAAGGGTGGGTCGTCGCTGTTGATTTCCGGCGCGATCACCTGACTGATGCCCGAGTAGCTCGGACCAAAGTAGGAGGCTGAGAGGTGCAAGTTGCCGTAGACGGCGCTGTCCCGACCGTTGATCAATGTGAACCGGTTCCCCTCCACCCGAAAGCGCACGGGCGACTCGCAGCCTCCTTTGGCGGGAACCCAGTCGCCAACAAATTCAGCAGGCACCACGTTCTGAGCTTCCAGTGCCCCGGCGCCGAACCACAACGCGATCAGCAACACCACCACTGCCGAGTGAAAGCCTGGCCCGCTCCGCAGCCTGACCAAACGGCCGCCGATTCGACGAACCGGCACCCCGAGATTCAAAACATTTAATTGGTTGAGTACTCTTAGCGACATCGTTCCCCCTGGATATAGATTTCCGCATCACCGCGATCGCACACAGGATGGCCTCCACAGTCGGCATCGGTGTAAGAGGCAGCTGGAACTTCGTCTCTCCAAGCAGACATTCTCAACCAATGCCTGCCTCCTCCCGAGCCCAGGATCAACAATCGGTCCTGTTCCAGGAGGTTCATCGTGACACGAAGCCCTCGGCGCCACCTTAACGCCGGATACCACCTGCCATGATCGCTGGTGCAGTGTTCTGGAAGCGGATTGCTGCTGGTGAAAATGAGCCTGAACTCTAGCATGGCGTCAGAGGCCTGTCAATGTCGATCGCCCCTCAGAATCACTGTTTCAGCCGACAGCGACGGAGGCCCGTGCAGTGCGCGCCTCAAGAGACCACAGTCTCAAATCCGACCGTGGCATCCAGCAAGGCCGGAGGATCCGGGATACCTGTTATCGCGGCTTTCACTCCACAGTGCGCAAACGATCCTGAAAAACTGTCATGCCGCGATCAAATAATTAGATTGAGTTCTGAGACTAGCAGGCGGGATGATGAGGCCTGATGGTTTGGAGGAGCCCACGGGCTCTTCGATTTTGGTTACGTAGGAGACAAGGATGAGGGCACTTGGTTTCCCTGGACAGCCGATGCCGGTGAATGGCCGTTCTTCTCTTATTAAAGCTTGTCGCTGACCGGAACACCTTGTTCTCGGGCCCTCTCGAGGATCCTAGCCTTGGCCCCCGCGTTCATCAAATCCCCCAGAGGAATTTTTTGGCTAGCACCCGACTTGTGATGACAAACCAGGTAACGACTCTTGCTGGTGACCCCGCGCGCATCGGTTTCTTCCTCCGCCACCACCTCTATCGAGGACAGGTCGGCGAAGGGTACATCAAAGGTCGTGGGCGCAAACCAGAATCCGGTTTGTAGGGTGAACCTGGAGGGGCTGACGGTAGATCTATCCAGGAAAGACCCGGGAGCGAGAAGCAGGAGCACGATCAAACCGGCGATCGCCAATCCTGTTCCCCACAGGACGGACTTGCGGCGGATGGCCAGGCCTGCCAGGCAGAAGACCGATCCGAACGAAAGCACAAGCCCGGGCACCCAGGTGGCAAAGGTGAAGACCGCCGTGTCGCCATCGCGTACTTCCACGACACATCCGGCCAGCGTGATTCCCAGCGCGAGCAGCACCGCCGTCCCAACTCCTGAGTGGAAGTGCCTCAGTCTCGGCATGTATTCCTCCTCCGCTCTGTGTCGCGTCTCCAACGAGGCCGATTTCGACGAGCCTTCACCTGGCTTCCTTCGTTACTTTCGGCCGGCGGCCCAGCCGGCATCAGCGAGGCTTAACACGATTCGTATTTGCGGCAGAGCGTTCCCGCTTCGGCTGAGAAAGTCGGCATTGTTGGCGTAGTGGGCCGTCAGGGCGTTATGCGGCGCAGACTGCGTGTATCCCAGTTTGGGATCCACTTCCGGACCCCAGCCCAGTGCGAAGTTACTGCCGCTCACGGCCGCCGCCACCGGGCCGTATTTCTGGGTGAGGGCTTTGCGGAATACCTCGGCGTCGAAGTAGGAAAACACCCGCTCGACGCGGATGGATCGGATCACATCATCTTGGTCCACAAACGCGCTGATACAGACCGCTCCGGGCTTCGGACTGGGACGGCCGAACATGGGCACGCAGCCTGTTTCATTCACCGTCAGCTTCCCGGCAAACCAGTCCGTGCTGCGACCAGGAGAACGCTGTGCGGGGCCAAACATCCGGGTCAGCGTGGCTTCCAGGTCCTTGGCGCGCACCCCGACCCGAAATCCGGCCACATCCGCTACCGGCATGCTCAAGAGGCCCTTTCCGGCATCGGGAACCTGGTGGGGGACGATCTTGGGCAGGAACAAGACGTTGCCGACCCGGTCCAGCAGGCGCGCAGAAGTCATCTCGGCTCGAATCACTCGGGCACCCGTCACGGCTCCAGCAGGATCCCCTTTGCCGATCACTCGAAAGCGGATCTCGTTCGACACGCTTCGTCCCATCCGGTTCAGCTGCGCGTCGAAGCCGCGGGCTTCCTCCTTGGGCATGACAATGGCTCGTCCGCTTTCGGCATTTGCGAACACCAGCTGGTACAACTGGCCGAAGGCCTGGACCGGAACGTAATACCCCGGCATGAACAGATTGATGGAAAACTGCCCGCGCTCGTGATCGTACTGCGAGATGGAGTCGTTGACCGTGATCAAAAACTCGCGCTCGCCGTTTGCGGCGGCCAAAGCCTGCTGGAGACGAGTCACCTCGGCCTGAATGGCGTCCGGACGGTCAAAGCCGGAGGCGCGCATCACGACCTCGCTACGCTCCGCCACACTTTGAAAATTCAGCGGCTCACCCGAGATCTTGTGGTAGGTGAGGGCTACTCCTTCCTCATCGAAGCCGTCCGACTGCGCACCGCCGGCCGGCAGAAAAAGCAGCCCAACCAGCACGACTAACAAGATGATGATCTTCATCGGATTCATGGTTTCTCTCGCCTCAGCGATCCGTTTTCTGAATAGAAATGTTCCTCACTTCCTTCGCAAGGGGATGGATTCCCCGCTCGAGAAACGCAGATCCATGGTGCCTTCCCCTGTGGGCACCAATGAAGCCTCCAAACCGTTCGCCAGCTTGATTGAGCTTCCTCCATCCGAAGGGCGCTCGGCTTTCAAGAGGGTCATGCCCGCATAGACGTTGTTTCCGTCCAGAACGATCACGTGCAGGCCGTTCACGTAGGCCAACACCGCTCCCGACATGGCTGACCGACCCGCGCTTCCATCGATTTCCCAGACTTCCCCCGAGCGGGAGGGGACTCCCGTTCCTTCCGGCCCGGAGCTGCCGCATCCGGTCAAGCTCCCGACCAGCAGAACCAGCCACAGAGCCGGCCAAGTGGTGAATCGCTTGGGGGGTGCTGCCAACACCTGCCTTAACATACTGGGTACCTCCTCAATGACAGCATCCTGGTGATCGAGAGCATTTGTTTTGCAGAAGCTGGGAAGCGTGTGTTGGGCGCCGCCCAAGCAGCCGGATTTGAGTGAAGAGCAACACGGCCTTAGCCGACTGCAGTAAGGACTCTCGAAGAAATGCTGTCCCCAATTTCTGTCGATCTTTCACCAAGCTATGCGTCAAGATCCGGTGAAAACCGTCAGGAGTTTTTGGAATTTCAAGGGGTGAGATCCTTGCGAAGGCAATGGAGCAGCCGCAAGGTGCCAATTGGCCTTAGGGGGTCAACCGTCGCGCAGCGACTCTTGAGACTAGCCCTACCTTTCAAAACTGGGAAAGCCGACCGTTGGCGTTCAGTCGCATAGCGACTTTTGAATCTCGCCCGGCCTTTCAAAGGCCGGGACAGAGGTTCGGTAACTGCCCAGTCGCGTCGCGACGATTGATAAGTTCCGTCAAGCCTCACACTGCCTTGTATGCCACATCGCGAAGATACCCGGCCCACCGGCCCTCAGCGTTGGCGAACTCCCCCCGGGACCGTTGGCCTTAAGGGGGCAACCGTCGCTACGCGACCTTGGGGCTTGAGAGGAATCCACGGCCCCTTGAGACGCGTCGGATCGAGGCACCCTTCTGAATTTGTTACTGAATCTTTTTGGGCCCCAGTTACGGACTTGGCTCGAGCATTGCTATCGTGCAGCTATCCGAGAGCGGCCGAAAAACGGGTTTGGCATTCACGTCCATACCCACGAGCGCACGGCCCTCCAGCCTGGCCGAGCCGGAGCCGGCCAGCATGCCGTTGGGCTTGAGTTCCAAGGTGATCGGCGTGGCGCCGTTCTGAATCGTCACCAGAATGCGACTGGCGCTCATCGCAACGGTATAGTCCCGAGGAAAGGCTGCTTGCCTGCAACCGACCACGGCAGCCTGGTGCAAGAACTCGATATCCAGGTCACCCGGTCCGGCATAGCGTCCCTGCATGCGCAGGCCAGGATCAGGATCGCGGTCGGCCATTGTCTTGGAGAGATTCTTGAGGTCATCCACACTGGCGGCGTTCAATACGTTGCGCAGCGGGTCCATCACCTGGCCAATACCATGGACACCGCCCAGGAGTTCTTCCGGCCTCATCGTCTTCTCGACGTCACTCACTTTGCCCAGTGGCGTCAGAACGCCGAGCGTACAGGTGATGGTACGGTTTTCGTACACTGGGACACTGCTGGTGACGGTACGCATTTCGTAGTAGGAATTGGTGACCGGATCGCGCTGTGCCTTAATGTTGCCGACCGCCTCCCACGATTGGAGGTCAACTCGCCTGCGCTCCTCCACAGTCCGGCTTCCGACCGCCACGGGTCCGGTAACGCGGATCGGGCCGGCGCCGGCCAGCTTGCCATCGGCGCGAATAGACAAAGCAATTCGCTGGTCCTGCCAGCGCTCCGGGTCGGCCGACGGCGAAACCGAAGCGTGGTACTGAGCCGCCAACATCTTGTCCAGTCGGATACCCGTCGCCAGCGTCGCAACCAGCCGAACTTGCACCTGATTGGCCTGCCACTCGACCCGATAGCCGGCCGGGGAGATGATATTGCCGCATCGGATGCTCGCTGCTCCGGCCGCGCCAAAGGCCATCCTCAACTCACCGGCGCCGGCATACGCGCCGGCGAGCGCCGGTCCGGGCGCGACCCGTTCACTCTTATCTTCGCTCAGGCCGAACATCCCTCCGAGAGTATCCATCACCTTTCGGCCGGATTCACTCAGCACGGTTCCCTCATCCAATCGCCGTAGACAGGTATTTTCACTGTTTCCGACGGCCAGGCAGCGGGCCCAGTCCCGCTGCGACATGGGGGCCGGATTGACGACGCCGCTCATCGCCCGCTCCCGCTGTTCCCTGAGTGGCCGGTTGATTTCGTCGAGAGCCGCCATCTGCATCTCCTTTGTGGCAAGTCGGCCGTCGCGATAGGCCGCGCGGAATTCTGCTGCAAACAGCTTCTGCAGCATTTCGTCCCGTAGCGCGGTATCTTTCTCGTACTGCTGCTGGAGCTGTTGCCAGCGCGCCTGTTCCTGGGTCGGCGGTGCGTTTTGCTTGTATTGGTACCACTGCCGTTCCGCACCATAGATGCGGAAGAGCCGGGTCTCATCAGGTGTGCGCTCCAGCCCGCGCGGCGCAGCCAGTTGGTTGATCATGTCGCTGAGCTGCGAAAACGCGCCCATGAGGCGGGCCGAAGTTTCCACTGGATTTCGACCTCGGATGGCAGCCCGCACGTGCTCGGGGGCAGGAAACTGTGCCAGGTAGGGCGGATTGGTCGGTTGCGTGGTCCAGGTGGGCGGACCGGTCGGGGCTTGAGGCTGGATGAGCTCTCTCGGCGGCCAGGTCCCACCCGCTGCAGGCGGCGCCTGCGCGGCCGCTGGATTGGTTGGCGGATTGTGCACAGGCTGACTCTTGCCCGGGGGGCTTCCCGTCTCCGGAGTCCCCGCCCTTGGCTTGGACTGGCCAGGCGTGGGCTGACACGTGGCCAGCCACTTCAACGTACTGCGCCTAACCATGGCCGAAGGAAGTCGGCGACCCGCCTGTTCGCGATCGTAGGTGCACATTTCCTCACCGCCGCGGATCTCGCAACGGCGCACGGTAAGCGTCTTCCCGCCGCTGCAGGTGTAGGGTACGTTGAACAAGAAATCGTGTCCCTGCAGAATGGCCGTGTGAAATAGGCCGGCGGTGACGGCTATAAGAAGAAAAGGGATCGGTCTCATTACTCTTCCTCCCGTGACTACCTTCCACGCTGCAGGGCCTGCGAAAAACTGGTCGCCTCACCTTGGCAGGGGACCGACTGGTATTGACCGCTTTCCAGGGTGCCATCCGGGCGAAACTGTTGCCGATGCACGAATTGAACGAAATGGGGACTCTGCTCACAGTCCTTCACAGTGATCGCGATGCCATCTTTGAAACCTTCAATCCACCTGCCGCTCGCTTTCGAGTCTCCAGGCCAACAGGGGCTGCAAGTATTCGGATTAACCATCACGCCCGTCTCGACTCTCACTTTCTCATCTTCATACCAAAGTTTGTAAAGTGGGCCTTGATTGAAGCCAGGTTGAACCTCCGGGTGCGCTCAAGCGGTAAACCAGTCCCTTGCCGTACAGGCCACCAGTATTGGTGGTGCCGTAGAGACCTCCGTTTGTGTAAGGCGTCGACCCCATCACTCCGCCATCGAAGTTGTACAAGACTTCCAGATCCCCATTCAGCGTGATTTTGAAAAGGGTTTCGCAGTCGCAGGAGGTTGGCGTAAATCCCCGCAGCACTCCCACGTCGATCGAGATGGGGTCGTCCGTGCGGGTGGTGTCTTCAGGGCGTGGCACCCCCAGATGCCGTAGCACGTTTGGAAGACAGACTTTGGATGCCTGGCCCTCGACTGGCCCCGAATCAGAAAGCACCCAGAAGACCGACGTCGCCCGGAGCGTCGTTGTTCTGACCCATCAACCTCCGTGTTGCATGCTTGCTCTCAAGTGACCTCAATCCGGGCCAAGAATCGCTAAGGCCTCAACGGCTAAAACCGAGGTGAACAGTCCTGCCGCCCCAATGAGGAGAAAATTACAGACCAGAAGGGGGTCGGCCGCTGCGAGGCCTTTGATGCCTGCTTCCACTGGATCTGGCTCGGGCACTTCATCGCAGGGTCCACCGCGGGCGATGATCATCCGATGGGGCCGGGGTGGGCACCACTGGCCAGCTCCTGTTCTTTGAGCGCCTGCTTGTAGAGTCGATCGCGACGCAAGTCCAGCCCAATCCACAAGGCCACGGCCCAGACAAGCGGAACCAAGACCAGCACCCCGCCCAGCCACGCCTTGTTCAGATCTTTGTGTCTATCGAGAAGGACAAAGCTCCAGATCAACGGCGCCCACATGGCCACCAGGGCGAAGGCCACCCAGAAATACATGGCGAGGATGCGAACGAACGGTGTCTTTCTTCTCTCCAGGAACTCGACGTAGTGAGTCGTGGAAGTCGCGCCGCCGACACTTTCTTCCTTGAAGCCTTGTGGGCGAATGAGCCAAGTCGAGCGGGGGAACAAAGGAACGTAGAAACCCAGCACCCAAACGGTGGCTTCGAACAGTCCCGGTCCCACAGGCCGGTGGAAAATCAGCTTCGTGCCGAAGCCGTTGCGACTTGAAGTTTGCATGGTCTTACCTTCACGCGTTCCAACCTCGAATCAGTCAGGTCACGAGGCGTAGCCAGCTTCCTCATGTCCTGGCCGCTCCTGCGTCGCCTACTCACCGCACAGCCTTGCAACCATTGAAGGACTCTCGTCCGGGCGCCCTGGATGTAGCGACGGACCATCACGACGGACTGGAGTAGGCAGGAGCTCATCAGCAGTCATTCCGTCTCTGGGGAGAACCGGTGACGTTCGGCACCCGACGGCCTCCCTGGCGCCCTCTACCACCTATTGCGCAAACAGCGGAGCAAATCTGTCACGGCCGCTTCTGGGAAGCGTCGTTATTGGGAGCGCGCTGGAGGCCGGCTGCCACTTACCTAGGCCGTCTTCGGCGTCGCGGGCTCGATCATGAGCAAACTCCGGTTCCTTATGTTGCCGACGACACTGGCACCGGGCGATCGTCCGGCCTGGGCCCGTGTCGCTTCACTGCCACCGGCGATAGACGTTCTCGTTTTCCTCCAGCCACATCCCCTGGAGGCTGACAGCTTTTCTCCCCGGCGCGTTACGCCAGTAGCGTCGCTCGAAGGGTTCGCGGAAGACACCAGAAAACAAGGGCGATAGTTTGTCGGGTTCAGGAGAAATATGTCAGAAGTCTTTCTCCACAAGAATGGGCCATTACCACTGTTCTGAGAATGAGTTCTTCTGTGACAGGTGCCGCCGGAACGGTCCGTGGAACAGCTTTGCCTTCGCGGGCCCTGTCCGTCGAGTACAAACACACCGACCTTGTGTGCGATCTTCACCCCAAACTCGTACTATCTCGGTAGTCTTCTTGGTTCACTACCTGATCCCGACCGGCGCTGGCCGAGGAAGCGTCCTTTCCCTGTGCCGAGCAGGTCTGGGTCCTTCATTGCAGGCTATAGTCTGGCCGGCCGATCACCGATACCGGGTGAAGACGATGGGTTTGTTCGTCGTGCCCGCCGCGTTGTAGCTGCCGCACTCGACCGTCAGGCTACCGCCCGTGACGGTTACTACAATCGGGGTCATGTTCGTGGTCAGAGTGGGGCCGCACGAGCCCTGGCTGGAATACTTGACCATTTCATTCTTGGGGTTAGACTCGATAATCGTAGGTTTTGTGTACTTATCCGTTACGATCTGATACACCATTCGAGGGGTCTTGGCAGTCAGACCATTCGCGGTACACTCAAGGTCGTCCCCCTCGTATTCCTTAAAGTTCACGCCGCCCTTCTCAGCCAAGGCGCCTGGAACACCTGGATACTTCCAGCTGACTGACACTACGTAGGTGCCGGGGTGGTCTCCGCGGATGCATCCACTACCTCCGGCGGTCCAGTATGTAACCGCTGTTTGCGGGGCGGCTGTCTGCTGAGCAGCCAAAGTGAGGGTCGCCGCCAGGGTGAGGCTGAGTTTTACTTTTTGCATAGCATTCTCCTTGTGTGCCAGGCCAACTAAGCCAAGGACTGCCGCCCTTGGTATCCCGGCAACACCATTGGCTGAGAGCCCGAAGCGCCAGCGAGGGATCGGGACTGACCCTTGCTCGCGCTTCGGGCTTTCCAAGGTCGGCAAAATCAGAACAGAATCCCTGTAACGTCGTGCATAACGGGGCTAAACGGCGAGGTATCGTGACTAATAGAGTCATACGGTGAAGGATTAGCGACCTGCACCGTTCCCCCTTCTCTAGCCCAGGCGTGAACGCCTGGGCTAAAAAGGCTATCCGCCTCCCCTAACACTCCCGGCGTCAACGCCAGCGCCACACGTGAGACTCCGGTACTATCCGCTCTAGCCACCCTTGCCGCTGGCCTCGCTCACGTTAGTTCGATTTATTGATCTCCTTGAAAAGCCACTGCGCGATCTCCTTATCTAAAGCGACGAGCGTTCTGTGAACCTGTATTGCCTGGTTCTTCTGCCCCATAGGCTTCAAGATAATTGGGCAGTGCCTTCTCGAATTCGCCGTGAGCGTCATAACACCAACCTAGCAAGGAGTAGGCATTGCCGAGTACATCCTTGCGAGGTTTCAGCGCGATCAGCTGTTGGAACTGGGTGAGGGCCTTTTGATATTCCCCGGCTTTGACAAGCTCCTCTCCTTTTGCGTAATGGTCCTCCAGGGGAGTGTGGGGAACTGGTCCCTTGGTCGGAGTTGCACCTTTGTCCGCGGGTTTCACTGCGCTGGTGCCCGTGGGTCCACTCGGCTGGGGCGTCGCGGATAGCGTCCCCAGCGGAACTTGTCCTGGCCGCTGCACCTGGACCGCACTGTTTCGCTGGTCGAGTGTCACGGTATTTGTCCCTGGTTTCAGATCCACTCTCAGGTCCCAAAGGAACGGCTGATTGTTGTATTGGGTTGAGCCAAACACAAAGTAAGTGCCCGGTGGCACGCCAGAAAACTGGGCTCGACCATTGGCGTCGACTACCACTCCTGCCGCTGTGGCCGCTTGACCCATCATCATGCCCTGTTGACAGAGGGGTTGCCGACTCGTGCACGCGCTCAACCAAACCTTCAGCGCTGATGTTCCCGGCGGTGGCTGAGCCGCCTGGTGCTGGGCTTGCACTTGCGCCCGCGTACGCGCCAGGGACTCCCCTCTGACCCTGGACCAGACGGCTCGAAGTGCCGGCGAGCCTAGTCGTTCCAACACATCTACGAGCAAGTCGCGATCAACGGTGTAGCCTTCGAGCTTGAACAATCTGGGGCCATCCTGCGCGAGGGCCTTCTGAACCGGCTGCCAGACGTTGTAGTAGGCGACGTAGTACTTCTGCTTGAGCGCCTCTTCGTCTGCAGTGAGTCGAAACTGGTTCCGGCCCTGGCTTTTGGCCAGGGCATCGATGACCTCACGCAGTTGCCAGAACACGCCCGCCTGGCGCGCGGCTGTGTCAATCTGATCGCCGCCTTTTACCTCGCGCATCACCCGCTCGACCGCCGGCATCTGGCTGAGGTAGGGTGAGTCCTTCGCCTGCACGACGGTGGCGCCCACTACTGCAGTGCTCGGCCAGTCGCTATTCGTAGCTGTGAGGAAGGTGAAAAAGAGAATTGTGAAGAGAGTTCTTCGTGTTTTCATTTTCTTACCTCCTACCCACGAAGATTCCTGCGTTCGCCGGGGATAATGCTGCTTCGGTTGCGCGGGCAGAGCGCCGGGCCCCGTAAAAGCACGGGCTGCGCGGTACGGAGTTGGGCAGTTCAAAGCCTCAACGACAGCGAGTGCCTGGCTGACAGCGAGATCGACACAGATTGAGGAGGTAGGGTCGCGGTGGTTGCGTAACGCCTGGGGAGGAAGCCAGGGCCCCCAGATCCACACGCCAGCAGGACATACTTGTGTACGACAATACCGGTGGTGCTGCGATTGCCGGCGCGACGGCGTGCAGGCGGTCAATTCATCACACATGGGGGCGACTTCTCCCCCTCGGTCTGCGAGTGCGGCCAGTCATCGTACTGACCCAGTTTATCCTGCAGGTTCGCGGGATCCTTGAAGAAGGATACGCAGTTCAGGTTCGGTGTTGGAGTCCGTACGAGGTAATACGTCGTACCCGTGTCGGCGAAGTATCGCTTCTCCCACATAATCTGGCTCACCACTTCGCCTTTGCAGAGGGCAAAGGTTACGAATCTGGCGCGAAAGCCTTTGTACTGGGTACTGGAGTTTTGGCATTTGTCGTCGTCATAAGCTTGAAAAGGCTTTCTAGGATCTCCCACAGAAGGATCATCGCCCACAGTGAGAGTCAATGAGTCGCGTTGGGTATTATCGACGGAGTCTTCCATATAGGGGCTGCGTTGCCACCACTGGGCGTCGCTGCGCCATCTTCCCATTTGGAAGCAAGCAGTATGGCCCTTTTGGCCAGCCCAGTACCAACCAGGAGATACCCACCGGTTTCCGTCCCATGCCTCTCTCTTGACAAACTGGACAAAGTCTGCTGGGCCTCCTCGATCTTCGTCTGGTTGCAGTACACCCGGCCAAGATTAAAGAGAGCCGTGGTGTTTCTTGGCATCAGACGTAGGGCTTCCCTAAAGGCTGCTTCGGCTTGTGCGTACTCGGTGCGGCAATAGTAGGCCCTCCCCAGATCGTTGTTCGCCGGCAGTTTGCTGCCGCTCTTGGTTCAAACAACGAAAGGGCGATGACCAGCCCGACGGCGCGAATGAGTTTTCGGCTCCTCTTGCCCAGCGCGGGAGAGGGCCGGGGTGAGGGGGACCTCGCTTGATTCTTCAACAAGCTCCCTCACTCCAAATTTCCAGGTGGTGCCGGCAATCTGCGTTTCGGTATGTTTGGGATAAAGCCGTTACTCGTGCGCGCGCAGTGCCGAAAGCACTGCGTAGAGCTGGGCGATTTCGGCCGCTCCTTCGACGGTCCACGCATCCCTCACCTGGATTTGTTGATCTCGTCGAGCAAATCCTGTGCGTACTTCTTGTCCAGCGCCATTAGCCTTCTCTGCACCTGAATCGCCTGCTCCTTCTGGCCCAATCCGAGATAGGTATGGCCAAGACCATACACCAGGGGCGCTTCCTGGGGTTTGGCTCGGAGTAGGCGCTGATACACCACCAGCGCCTGTTGGTAGGCCGCCGCGGCCTCAGCGGACTTCTTTAGCTGCCTGTAAGCGTCACCCATGTCTCGGTAAGCGACCGCTATGGCGTCCGCCTCTGGCTTCAGGAGCAGGACGCGTCGATAAACAGGTAAAGCAGCCTGCGGATAACCCATGTTGCTCGCTATCGAAGCATAGACAAGGAGGTTCTCTGGATCGTCCTTGTCGTTGGGAAATATCGACTTGATTTGTTCGTCGAGTGCCTTGGCTTTGGCGCTATCGATTCTCTGGAGGGTCTGCTGAACGGCCATGGCTTGTTCTTTCATCCCCATCTCAACGTAGGTCAAACCGAGATTCGAGTGATAGAGACCTTCGGTGGGCTTTAGTTGAATAGCTTCCTTATGCGCATCCACGGCTTCTGCGAATTGCTCAAGCGCCCTATAAACAAGCCCTGTTTGGTTGATGGTCTCGGCATCCTTGGGATTCAGACGAAGCGCTTCCTGAAACGTTGCCAGCGCGTTCTGATGCTGGCCTGCCAGGTAGTAAGTCCGGCCTAGTCCAAGAATAGTATCCGCATAGTTTGGCCGCAGTCGCAACGACTCCTTCGCGGCAGCGATCGCGTTCGGGTACTGCTTCAATTCCCGATAGCAGCCAGCCAGCCAGGCATGGATATTTGCCAGGGTCGGCACGTCGGGCATTAGCGTTATGGCTTTGTTGAACGACTCGACGGCCTTAACGTAAGTCTTTGGCTCCATTGGAACCTCCGGTGGTTTGAGGGAAACAGGTTGTCCTTCCTGATTCCGTTCGATAGCTGCAATTCCGGTTGGACAGACCCGTACAGACCCGTAATGTGGCCCTTGGCTGACCGCTTGGTTTTCAGCTTGTTTGGTCTAGCCGGAACAGAAGCCCTTGTGCGGTTCCCCACCACCAGTCGCAGGGTCTGCCCATCGAATGAACCGGCTTCTGAGTTGTTGGACCTTTCGACCATCATTGCGCAGAAGGCCGGGGAAAAACGTCACCTCATGCAGAATGGCCGAATTCTGCGAATTCCACCCACCAACTTCGCTTCGGCCCAACGCCTCTCATCTTCCGGCCGGCAGCCTTTCAGTCATCACGAGCAGATCAGTCAGTCGGATGCTCCTTAGCGCACCGGAGTCTCTCTCGTCGTGGAACGGGAATCCTCTGGCACTCCGAGGCTCAGGGCAGTCTGGAACTCTTTGACTCGTCGGAACTTGCTGAGAGGAACGGCCCGAGATCAGCGACCCTCGCATGCCAGCCGGTGACGACAAGGAGGGCGTGAATGGTTGTAAATTGGCTGTGGCCAGGGCAAGACAGTATGCGGAGCTGGTTGCAGAATTCTGCAGTTGGGACGAGCCCGGAATAACGGCGACACCCGGCGATGGAATCTGGCCTGTTTTTCCGGCGGTCCGGCGCTTCCTGCAGTTGCCCAAGAGCCTCCTCGAATGCTAGGATTTCGGCATTGAGACAGATAATGCCGTCTCCGCGTTGCGGCGGCTGGAGTCTGGCTAAGAACGGGTTCCACCACGCATTGCGCAGAGGACTGGCAAAAACCTTCATGCGATCCCGAAACATCCGAACGACCCATGGATTCGAGCCCAAGGATCTGGGGCTCCTGGCAGACAGAGGTGCGCTGGATCAGCTGTTCAGCGTCACCTACGAGGAATTGCGCCGGTTGGCTTCGTCGGTCAGGCGAGGCGATCCCAGTGCCACGCTGAATCCCACGGCTCTGGTCAACGAGGCCTGGTTGAAGTTGGCGAACTCCCCCGGCTTTTCCACGACTTCTCCGCTGCATTTCAAGCGGATCGCCGCTCGAGCCATGCGCCAAGTGCTGATTGAAGCGGCCCGCCGCCGAAATGCGCGCAAGCGTGGCGGTGGGGAAGGAGTAGCGGTCACCTTTGACGAATCGATGAGCGAAGCATCGTCGTGGGGCAAAGACCTGCTGGCGTTGAACACTGCTCTGGACGAACTGTCGCGCATTCAGCCGCGTCAAGCCATGATGGTCGAAGGCCGCTTTTTTGGGGGCTTGGACATCTCCGAGACCGCGGCCCTGCTGGAAGTGTCTGAAGCCACCATTCTGCGTGATTGGCGGGCGGCCAAAGCCTGGCTGGCCCACGAGCTACGTCGGGCGCGCTGAATTCGACCGAAGCCCTCGCTCTGAATTTCTTCCAAGACCGGCGGAAAGAGCGTGCCGCTCTCTGTCGTGGATTGGCCTGGACCGACACCGCTTGGTGTCGGGTGTTCGGCAAGGGAGCTGCCGGCTTGGCGGCGGCATCGTCTCCCATGAGGAGGCTGGCATGGATAGCGCCCGCTGGAGTCGAGTGCAAGAGTTGTTTCACCATGCGGTGGACCTCCCTCAGGACGAGCGACGGACCTTCCTCGAGTCCGCCTGCGGCGGTGACGATGAGCTGATCGATCAAGTCCTGGCCATGCTGGAAGAGGACGCTCGTGGCGCTTCGCTTCTGGACCGAGATGTAGCCCAAGTCGCCTGTCAGATCCTCGACCCGCCGAATCCCACGCACTTGCCCTTCGAGGAGTTCGGCCCCTACCGGGTCCGGGGACTCCTGGGTGAAGGTGGAATGGGCGTGGTTTATCTGGCTGAGCGCGAAGACTTGGGCAGCCTGGTAGCCATCAAGATTCTGCGTGACGCCTGGCTCTCACCTTCCCGCCGGGAGCGCTTTGCCAGCGAACAACGAACCCTGGCCCAGCTCAACCATCCCTCCATCGCGAGGTTGTACGACGCGGACAGCCTGGCCGACGGCACCCCCTGGTTTGTCATGGAGTACGTCGAAGGGGTTTCCCTGACGGAATACTGCCGCCAGCGCCGAAGCGCCATCGAAGAACGACTGCAGCTGCTTCGCTCGGTGTGCGAAGCGGTTCAATATGCGCATCGGCATGCCGTCATTCATCGGGACCTCAAGCCCTCCAACATTCTGGTCAAGGCTGACGGCGGCGTGCGGCTGCTGGACTTCGGAATTGCCAAACAGATGGAAAGCCTGGATGCGGCGGTCGACCAGACGCGAACCGGCCTGCGACTGATGACTCCGGCCTATGCGGCTCCCGAGCAGATTCGTGGCGAACGAGTCGGGATTCATACTGACGTTTATGCCCTGGGTGTCGTTCTATACGAATTGTTGACCGGGCGGCTTCCTTTCGACCTGTCAAGCCGGACCCCTTCCGAGGCTGAAGCAATCATCGTGGAACAGAACCCGGAGAAACCGTCGGCCGTGGCGCAAGGGGATTCCAGCCCCACCGCCCTGGTCGCGAGCAAGACGGCCTGGGCGGATCTGGACGTTCTGTGCCTGACCGCCATGCACAAGGACGTCCAGCGCCGCTACCGGTCGGTGGAAGCCTTGGTTCGGGATATCGATCACTACCTGAATGGGGAACCGCTGGAGGCCCGGCCTGACACGTTGAACTACAGGCTGGGCAAGTTTGTTCGGCGCAACCGGCGGACGGTCGTGGCGGCTGCCACGGTTCTGGCGGTGGTCATCTCATTGGTGGCCTTCTACACGATTCGACTTCGAAACGCTCGGAACGAAGCAGTCGCCGAAGCCGCCCGCACCCAGCGGATCCAGCGGTTCATGCTGAACCTGTTCCAGGGAGGCGACGAGAATGTCGGCCCAGCCGAGAACCTGCGTGTGATCACGCTCATCGATCGGGGGGTGCAGGAGGCTCGCAGCCTGGATGCCGAGCCCGTGATCCAGGCCGAACTTTACCAGACACTTGGCGACATCTACCAGAAGTTGGGGAAACTGGACCAGGCCGATTCGTTGCTTCGATCCGCTCTCGAAAGGCGCAAGGCCCTCTTTGGAGAGGCCCATGCGGAAGTCGGAAATAGCCTGGTGGCCCTGGGATTGTTGCGCACCGATCAGGCTCAGCTCGAAGAAGGTGAGCGGCTGGTGCGAGAGGGGCTCGAAATGGCCCGCCGCACGCTAACTCCTCATCACCCGGTTGTGGCCAAGGCCACAACCTCGCTGGGACAAGTGCTGGAAATCCGGGGCAAGTATGACGAGGCCATCCAGGTGCTTAAGGAGGCTACCAGACTCCACGAGGCTGCGGGCGAAAGGAATCCCGACCTGGTTGTGGCTTTAAGCGAGTTAGCCAACACCCATTTTTACGCCGGTCACTACGACGAAGCCGAGGCGCTGAACCTTCGGACGCTGGCTATCAACCGCAACCTTTACGGCGAACGCCATCCCTATATCGCCGACGACCTCATCAACCTCGGGGCCATCCAGTTCGAGCGCGGCCACTTCGGCGAAGCCGAACAGTTTTACCGGCAGGGGCTTGACATCATCCGTTCCTGGTACGGCAAGGATCATCACCGAACGGCCTCGGCCTTGACCATGCTGGGCCGGTCTCTCGTTTCCCAAGGAAAGCTGGAGGAGGCCGGCGGCCTGATGTGGGAAGCCCTGCGCATTCACGAGAGCGTGTTTGGTGAAGTCCATCCACGAGTCGCCTCGGCACTCAATGAATTGGGACGACTGGCTCAGCAGCAGAAGAAACTCGATGAGGCGGAGGCCCGCTTCCGCCGCATGGCCGATATTTATCGGACGGTTTACAACGATAAGCACTACTACATCGGAGTGGCGCTCTCCAACCTGGCAGGAGTCTATGTTGAGCGCAAGGAATACGGCCAGGCGGAGCAACTTTACCGGGACGTGCTGCAACGGTACGGCGAAACACTTCCCCCCGGTCATCAACTAGTCGGTATTGCCCGGGTCCGCTTGGGTCGCGTGTTACTCCGCCAACAACGCTATCCGGATGCCGAAACTGAGATTCTCGCCGGCTACCGGATTTTGAACCAGCAAAGCAGCCCTCCAACCCGCTGGTTGCAGTTTGCCCAGGAGGACCTGGTGAAGCTTTACGAGGCGCTGCAGCAGCCCGATAACGCCGCCAAGTATCGGTCCGAGCTGGAAAAGACCTCCAAACAGGCGTCCGTCACCGGACCCGGAAAGTAAATCTTCCCTTCGCGGCACCGTGACCCGGTCGGCGTCCTGAATTCCCCTGTCTTTCCCGCCGGCTTGCGGCGGAAGGAACCCGGCAGATCCTCTTTCAGCAATGAGCCTCTTCCTTGAGGTCAAGGCGCTTTCGAAGGGCTTCGTTTAAGGCGTGGTTTGTGGATTCGTCTCAGCTCGGCGGCCAAGTGCCGGATTTCAGTGAGGTCTTTCTGTAATTCGCTCCAGCCATACCAAAGCGCATAGTCGGGGTTGGCATGAAAAGTTCCCTGAAAGGTTCGCATGCGGTGTTCGAAATGCATGACGAACAGGCGTGTCTCGATCGGAGTGGGAGCGTCATGGAACGTTAGCAAGTCGGGAAAGGGATAAGCGTAGCTCTGAGGTTTTTTCAAAATCCCGTCGCGGTACAGTCCGGCAACGATCAGGATCGCTTCGGCCATGGCCCGGTCAGCCTGTTGGATGATTTCATCCCCCTTGGCCAGTTCCTCTCGCGCAAAATTCCCGGAGTGGCACTGATTGCAGGTTTGCAGCATCTTGTCTCGCTCCGCCTGCCATTCCTCCTGGGTCAGACGGATGACCTTGTTTTGCTTCATCACTTCGAGGCGCGGCGTCGGTTTGCCCTCCGGATCCAACACACCCAGGGCTTTGAGAATGGTGGTGCGATCCTCAGCCCACTGCTTGTCTTCGGGCATGGGCAGGCGCACGGCCAGAAATCCCCAAGCCGAATGAACGGCGTGATTGCCGTCTTGCATATGGCAGGTTTGGCAGGTCGGAGCTGAGACGCTGTCGGGCAGCACCTTGCTTTGTCTCAGCAGGGCCCGAACACCATGTTTCGAGGCGGAGTACATCTCCCACTGTGGATGGTCGAAGCCCATGTGGCAGGTTTGACAGGCCTGGGGCTGGCGCGCCTCCTCTTTGGAAAACAGGTGGCGGGTGTGGCAGGCGTCGCAGGAAGCCATTCCGAATCCCCGTCCTTGTTTGTTCAGCTCCCGAATGTCCTCTTCGGTCTTCAAACCGATCTTATGGCAGCCGCCGCAACCCTTCATGCCTTCAGTCAGGGCCATCGGCTGCCAGTGAAAGGTCGGCATCGCTTTCATCGAGGCCCAGCCCAAGGCGTGCTTGCCGGCGCTGAACTGCTCGACCTGAGTGGGATGGCAGGCGGCACAAGTGTTCGGGGTTGGAATGAGGGCTTTAGCCGCATCGTGCTCGTTCATGTGATCGGTGCCGTGACACACGGCGCATTCCACACCGTTCTGACTGTGCTTGCTCAGTTGCCAGTCAGTCACGATGTTGGGCGTTTTGATCTTGTGGCAGTTGACACAGGCGGGATCGGATGGCATCCGGGTGGGAACCAGCAGGGCCATCGCTACCGTTATTTGGATCCGATTCATAGGACCTCCACAAGCGGTCTGCCGCTCCGGTTACGGGCGGATCGAGTCTTGGAGTTCTGTCGTGATAAACGGGATGATACACAGTCCCAAGGCGGCAGGGAAGAAAGACCGGCTAAACAGCGAAGCCTTCACTACTGCGCCAGCCGGCGAAGGATGGCGTGACTGGCCACGGGTCCCAAGGCCAGGCTTCCGAAGGCGTCCTGCACATAGGTGGGACGGCGCATTCCAATCAGGACGCAAGACATTCCCTTGAGCCGAAGGAGGACATTGACCGCCATCTGGCTGAGAGTCGAATCGGTCTTCGGATAACCGGCCTGGAGGAGGCTTTGTCGAACTTGGTCCGAGACGACCTGTTGTTTTGATCGAAGGAAGCGCTCCACCTCTTCGAACGTCGAGCTCAGAGTTCGGAAGAACTGGTCCAAGGCTTGTTTTCTGACGTCCGGCGCTGCGATGCTCCCTTGGACCTGAGCGATCCAGCTCTGCAGGGGCGGCAAGATGTAACGTTGGAAGACCGCATCCCAGTGATCCGGTGACGGGACCTGGGGCACGATGTGTTGAAGGTGCTCCGCCAGTCCTGTGTTACCGTGCATGAGCGTACCGTCGCAGTGGACGGCCAGTGCCTTCTCGGCGGTTTCCAGTGGGCTGAGGAGCTTGACCAGTTCCTCGATTCCGGGCGGTTCAGCCCCCGCCACCGTGAAGTCGGCGAGGCGGATGAGCTGGTTCCGGTGAAAAGAATTGAGAGGACGATTGGCCAGAACCCCTAAGCCGTGCTGCTCACAGAATTCGAGGCAGGTCAAACCTTCATTATTGACGTGGAGGGCGCCTCCAGGCTCAAACAGGTTCACCGGCAATTGGACCACTGCGAAGTGGTGGTTTGAGGAGACACTGAGGGCCTGCTCCAGGCAGCGGCTGACACTGGTCATCGTGGGATCTGAGAGGGGCATCCCGAAGTGGTTGGAGCTGATTCCATACCAGCGAATGCGCCCGGCGCTGACCTGGCTTTCCAAGAAAGAAAAGGCTCCAGCGATGCGCCGGTAGAATTCGTCATGGTCCGCGGGAGTGACCTTTCCTTGGTGACTCCGATGGCTGAGAAAATACTCGGGGTTGTGCAGAAGAAAGACGTCGAGGCACTCGATCCCCAGGCGCTGCGACGAGCGTGTGATCTGGGTTTCCAGAAAGTCCGGATGAATGCAGTGCCAGAGTCCCTCGCCGTAGTGAACCACTTCCGGAAAGGACCTCGACTGGGCCAACGTCATGTTTTGACCTTGGATGTACCCCGCCTTGGTCACCATGATGACGTCTTTGGGCGAGATGTCCTTGATTGTGGTTCCCACCAGGGTCTCGGACGATCCGTCGGTGTAGTTGGAGCTGGTATCGATGAGGTTCCCACCCTTCTCGAGGTAGAGTCGCAGAGCGGCCTCATGGTCGGCGATCCCCTCGGCGATGCGATAGCAGCCAAAACCCAGCGGGTGGCAGGAGAGACCTGTGCGGCCGAGAGGCCGCCGAGATTCTTGGGGAGATGGGTTTACCGTCATCGAAACACCCAATAGGACCCTTTCAAGCCGCCGCAAGCAAGCGATGAGCCGGTTGGGAAACCGCGAACGACCGGACGATAGGCCGGCAACCCGCGTTAGTCGGCCCGAGTGTTGCTAGAGGTTCACGCCCAAGCCAAAGGCCTCGCCCGCGGCGTCCATTGTGGCCTCGGACAGCGTGGGATGCGCATGAACCGTGTTGAGGATTTCTTCGTAAGTGGCTTCCAGGGTCTTGGCCAGCGCCAGCTCGGCAATCATCTCCGTGGCTTCACTGCCCAGGATATGGGCTCCGAGCAGCTCGCCATACTTGGCCTCGAAGATCAGTTTCACCAAACCCTCTGTTTCTCCCGTGGCTCGCGCCTTGCCGCTGGCCAGGAAAGGAAACCGGCCGATCTTGATCTCATAGCCCTTGTCGCGCGCTTTCTCTTCCGTCAGTCCAACGCTGGCTACCTGGGGCTGGCAATAAGTGCAACCAGGAATCTTGTCGTAGTCAATCCGTCGCCCGTCCTTCACGCCTGCCATGGCTTCAACGGCCACAATCGCTTCGGTGGAAGCCACGTGCGCCAGCCAGGGCGGACCGATCACGTCACCGATGGCCGAGACATTCTCTGCGCTGGTTCGAAATTGATTGTCGACCTGGATAAATGACTTCTCGATCTTGACGCCGACCTTCTCCAGGCCCAGGTCTTCCGTGTTGCCCCGAACGCCGATGGCCATCAGCGCGATGTCCGCCGTCAGGCTGCTCTTCTCGTCCTTGGCATTGACCATGGTGGCTTCGATTCCCCCGCCGGTAGCACCCAGAGACTCCACCTTGGTCTCTGTGTGGACCTGAATGCCCCGCTTCTTGAAAGATTTCAACAACAGGTTTGAGATCTCGCGATCTTCGATGGGAAGGATGGTCGGCATCATTTCCACCAGGGTCACTTCCGTGCCGAAGGCGTGGTAGAAGTACGCAAACTCCACTCCAATGGCGCCGGCGCCGATGATGAGCATTTTCTTGGGCACCTGTTTCTGGATCATGGCTTCGGTACTGCCGATGATCCGTTGGCCGTCGAATTCCACTCCCGGCAAGGTTCTGGGTCGGGCGCCGGTGGCCACCAGGACACGTGTCGTCGAGAGGGTCTCCTTGACCTGGCCCTTCTCGTCCAGAATCTCAACACGCTGCTTGCCTGCCAGACGCGCTTTTCCAAAGAACGTAGAGATGTTGTTCTTCTTCATGAGGAAGCCCACGTTCTTCGAGATCCGGTCGGCGACCGAGCGACTGCGGTCAATCACTTTGGAAAAATCGAAACGAAGGTTGTCGTGGGAGATGCCCCACTCTTCGCTGTGCTGAAAGAGCTGGTAAATTTCGGCGTTCTTGAGCAAAGCCTTGGTTGGAATGCAACCCCAGTTCAGGCAGATGCCCCCCAGCTTGTCTCTCTCCACAATGGCTGTCTTCATGCCGAGCTGGGCGCCCCGGACGGCGGCAACGTAGCCTCCGGGTCCGGAACCGATCACGACGAGATCATAGGTGTTGGGATTCTTGTTCACGGGATCTCCAGGATGAGTGCCGGGCCCAAGGTCCAGCCCGATCGAGACCAGTTGAAAGTAGAATGAATACCACCGGACCGCCGACTCGAGAGCGGGGTGCCGGCCGGGTCAGATGTGAATGGCCTCGCCGAAGGCTGCAGCCGTAGCTTCATGCACGGCTTCGCTCAGGGTTGGATGGGCGTGAATGGTTGCTTCGATTTCTTCATAAGTGGCTTCCAGGGTCATGGCCACGCCCAATTCGGCGATCAATTCGGTGGCCTCAGCGCCGATGATGTGAGCGCCGAGGATCTCTCCCAGCGGCTGGCCGATCACGAGCTTCACAAAGCCATCGGCTTCGCCTACCGCCAAGGCCTTGCCACTGGCCCGGAAGGGGAAGCGCCCCACGCGGA
This sequence comes from Acidobacteriota bacterium, assembly GCA_040753175.1. Lineage (GTDB taxonomy): Bacteria > Acidobacteriota > Terriglobia > Versatilivoradales > Versatilivoraceae > JBFMEW01. The sequence goes on from JBFMEW010000016.1 coordinate 35,428, forward strand.
ATTGCTTGCCCTGTTCGCGTGCGGCCTGTTCCGTCAGACCGATACTGGCCACCTGAGGTTGACAGTAGGTACAGCCGGGGAAAATGGTCACGCGTTTGGGAGTGCGATCGGTGTAGAGTCCTTCCACGGCCTGGATCGCTTCGTAGCTGGCTACGTGAGCCAACCAGGGAGGGCCGATCACGTCTCCTGCGGCGTAAATTCCTCGCACCGAGGTTTCGTAGCGCTCGTTGACCTTGATGAATCCTCGTTCCAAGGTAAAGCTCAGCCCGGGAGGCAAGAGCGCCTCTACGCCGATTGCCACCAGCGCCACATCGGCTTTGATGGTTTCAGTTTGGGCACCGCTCAGCTTCAGCTCCACACCTTTGGAAGAGGTCTTGCCGCTCTCGAATTTGGTGCCGAGCAGCATCTTGATGCCCTGCCGCTGGAACGAACGCTCCAGCGCCTGCGAGATCTCCTGATCTTCCACCGGGAGGATATGGGGCATCATCTCGACGAGTGTCACCTTGGTCCCAAAGGCGTTGTAGAAGTAGGCGAACTCGACCCCAATGGCACCTGCTCCAATGATGACCATCGAAGCGGGTTGCTTCGGCAGGCTCATCGCCTCGCGACTGCTGAGGACGGTGGTGCCGTTGAAGGGTAGTCCAGGCAAGGGCCGCGGGCGAACGCCGGTGGAGACGAGAATGTTCTTGCCGCGCAGCGTGCGCCCCTCGCCTTCCTTGGGCCGGACGGAAACGCTGTCGGGCGCTGAAATCGTTCCTTCCCCCACCACGTAGTCCACTTTGTTTTTGCGGAACAGCGACTCGATCCCACCGGCGAGCTGATCGGCGACTTTTTGGCTGCGTCCGATGATTTTCTGCCAGTCATAGCTGAGGTCGCCGTTGATTTTGAATCCAAAGTCACCGGCTCGGTGCTGGATGAGCTGATAAAGCTCGGCGTTGCGCAAGAGAGACTTGGTGGGAATGCAGCCCCAGTTAAGGCAGATGCCACCTGCTCTTTCCTTTTCGATGCAGGCGACCTTCTTGCCCAACTGGGCGGCTCGAATGGCCGCCACATAACCGGCTGGACCGCCGCCTACCACCAGCAGATCGTACCTATCGCTCATAAAAGCTTCCTTTGAAGGGAGAATTCGGGTCATCGACCGGAGCAGCCGCTCCAGCGGATCTCAGATCAGCATGAGGGCTGGATTCTCGATCAATTGGCGAAGCTCCTGCAAGAAGCGAGCTCCGACCGCACCGTCCACCACACGGTGGTCGCAAGACAGCGTCACGCTCATACGCTGACCCACCACGATTCGGTCCTGTGCGTCGACGACCGGCTTCTTCGTGACACTGCCAACAGCCAGAATGGCGGCCTGGGGCGGGTTGATGATGGCCTGGAAGAAATCGATTCCTAAGGGTCCCAGATTGGAAATGGTAAAAGTCCCTCCCTGGTATTCTTCGGGCTTGAGCTTTCGCGCCCGGGCGCGACTCGCCAAATCACGCGCCTCTGAACTGATCTGCCTCAGGGACTTCATTTCGGCGTTGCGAATGACCGGAGTGATGAGCCCTTCCTCCAGACTGACCGCGAATCCCAGGTGGATCGGCAGGTACTTGACGATTCCATCTGCCGAAAACGAGGAGTTGACTTGGGGTACCCTTCGCAGGGCTTCCACGCAGGCTTTCAGGATGAAGTCGTTCACGCTCAGCTTGTCGGCCCCGGCAGCTTCCAGGGAGGCGTTGGCCTGGGCGCGAAGCGCCATGAGGGGGCCGGCATCGTACTCGGCCGTCAGGTAGAAATGCGGAACCTGACTCTTGCTTTCGACCATCCGCTGAGCAATCACCCGACGCATGGGGGTCAAAGCAATCGTCTCGAATTCCGCCTCGGGAGTCGGCGCGGGAGCGGTCGCGGCCGGCGGGCTCACCGCCGCCGAGGGTTGCGATTCAGCTGCCGACAGGACATCTTCCTGAATAATCCGTCCCCCCGGACCGGATCCTTCCACTGCGGCCAGATCGATGCCCAGCTTGGCGGCCAGCTTGCGTGCAAGTGGGGAGGCCTTGATTCGGCCGTCCGTCTTGACCGGCTCGGGCGGGTGAGGCAAGGCTTGAGAGTATCCTTCCTCACGACCCGCCAGCTCACGCGCTCTCCGGACTTCGGAGGCCTTGGGTTTGGGAAGTACCACCGGCTCTTGAGCGATCCGCCGCTTGGGCAGAGCCTCCACCTTTTCCACCGGGGTGGCAGGCGACTCCCCCTCTTCGCCGATCAGGGCGATCGGTTCCCCGACGGCAACCTTGTCGCCCTCTTTGACGTAGATGGCCTTCATCACGCCCTCGTCGAAGGCCTCGAACTCCATGGTCGCTTTGTCGGTTTCAATTTCGGCAACCACGTCACCCATGCTGACGACGTCACCTTCCTTCTTGAGCCAGCGCACGATGACGCCTTCGGTCATGGTGTCGCTGAGTTTCGGCATGATGATTTGAGCCATGGTCGGAGGATTCCTGGAAGAGTGTATTAGAGGTAACAGACCTGGTAGACGGCGTTGACGATCTTCTCTGTGCTGGGGAGGACGGCGGCTTCCAGTCGTTCGTTATAGGGCATGGGCACTTCCTCCTGGGCCACCCTCACGATCGGCGCATCCAGCTCGTCAAAGATGTCTCGCTGGATCTGGAATGCCAGTTCCGCTCCGATCCCGCAGAACGGTTTGTTTTGTTCGGCGATGACGCAGCGGTGGGTCTTCGAAACAGACTGCATGATCAGTTCCCGGTCCAGCGGCTTGATGGACCTCAGATCCAACACTTCGGCGTGGACACCCTGTTCGGCCAACGTCTCAGCGGCCGCCAGCGCCATGCGGACGGTCTGAGCGTAACAGATGATGGTGACATCGCGGCCCTCGCGCTTGATCTCTCCCTGGCCCAAAGGGATCAGCAAGTCGACTTCACGCTCCTCCACGGGGCCGGTGGCGTTGTAAAGCAATTCCGACTCGAGCACCAGCACCGGGTTGTCGTCGCGAACGGCGGTCTTGAGCAGGCCTTTGGCATCGCGGGGAGTGGAGGGAACGGCCACCTTGAGACCCGGAACGTTGGCATAAAACGGTTCGGTCGCGTGGGAATGAGTTGCGCCCAGCTGGTGGGCCGGACCGTTGGGACCCCGGAACACGATCGGCACGTTCAGTTGGCCTCCCGACATGGTCAGCATGTTGGGGGCGTTGTTTACCACCTGGTCAAAAGCCACCAGGGAAAAGCTGAAGGTCATGAACTCCACGATCGGCCTCAGCCCCACCATGGCCGCGCCGACTCCGAGCCCGGCGAAGCCCGCTTCACTGATGGGTGTGTCCAAGACGCGCTTGGGTCCGAACTTCTCCAATAACCCCTGGCTGACCTTGTAGGCGCCGTTGTACTCGGCCACTTCCTCCCCGATCAAAAAAACATTCGGGTCGCGGACCATCTCCTCTTCCATGGCCTCGTTCAACGCCTGCCTGTAGGTAATTTCTCTCACCGGATGGCTCCTAAACAAATGTGAACTTGTGCAGATCTTCGAGCGGCGGGTCGGGGCTTTGCTCAGCAAACCGGAGGGATTCGGCGGAAAGTCGTTTCGCCTCCTTGTCGAGCTCCTGGAATTTGCCTTCGTCGAGTTTGCCTTCGGAAACCAGGACCGACTTGAACCCCGCTATTGGGTCGTCTTCTTTCTGCTTATCCAACTCGTCCTTGCTGCGGTAGGTAGCGGGGTCAGACATGGAGTGGCCGCGATAGCGATAGGTGCGAGCTTCGATAAAGAAGGGATTCGGCTTCTTTCTCATGGCGTCGAGCGCCGTTTGAACCACCTGCCGGACGTGGCGGACATCCATCCCGTTGGCAATCATTGAAGGCATGTCGTAGGCCTTGGCGCGATTTGTGATTTCGCGAACAGAGGTGGAACGCGCCACATGGGTGCCCATTCCGAACATGTTGTTCTCGACGACAAAAATGAGGGGTAACTTCCACAGGGCGGCCAGGTTCATGGCTTCATGAACCGCTCCCTGATTCAGAGCGCCGTCACCGAAATAGCACAGAGTGCAGCGGTCCTCTCCGCGATACTTGCTGGCGAAAGCCAGCCCGGTGGCCAAGGGCAAGTGTCCGCCCACGATAGCGTGACCGCCATACATGTGATTTTGCCGGTCAAAGTAGTGCATCGAACCACCCAAGCCCTTCGAGCAGCCGGTGACCTTGCCAAAAAGCTCAGCCATGCAGGCGTTTAGACTCGTGCCGCGGGCGATGGCGTGGGCGTGGTCCCGATAGGCCGTGATGACGTAATCGTCATCCCGCGCCGCTGCAAAGGACCCCACCACAACCGCCTCCTGGCCGATGTACAGGTGGCAGAAGCCCCCTATCTTCTGTTGGGTATAGGCCTGAGAAGCGCGTTCCTCGAAGCGGCGGATCAAGAGCATCTTATAGAGAAGCTCGACCTCACCTTCCACCTGTAGGGTCTTGGAGGTGTCCTTATCGATGGGAACTGTTGCTGGCATTTTTGCTCATTCCTGGTTTTAGTCTGTGACTATGGCCGAATCGTGGACCCGTTGTTCGTCAATCTATTGGCTGCCGAGCCCATGCGGTCCCGACGGGCTCGCCCGACCTGCCGACAGCTTACCCCGTTCATCGCCAACTTCCAGCAGGGACCCAAAATGAACGCAGGATCGTCGGGCTCGAACGCCCCAACCGTCGGGGGGAGAAAAACGGCCGGTCTTGAGTGTCCGTCTTCAGGGCTGAAGGAAGTTTCTACTCCGTCGTGGGCCCCGTCAGTCCAGTTTTCAGAAAATACACGGAGCACCCTTTTTTTTCAACCCAATTCTCCGAAGCGATCCGCCTGCAGACCGTTTCTTGTCAACAGGGTATCGTCCTGAACACCCGATCTCATCAGCTCCAAAAACTCGTCCCTCACTGCAGCAAGGTGCGGGCTGACAGAGTCTTGGGCGTGCTGAAGAACTCTTCAATCACGGTTCGGGCGGAAGACAGGTCGCAGCAGCGATTCACGCGCGTGGAGAGATAGTGGCCGAACAGCAGCCACTTGTGTCCCCATGCCAGGAAAAGACGAAGTCGTGGCATCTGCTCCGCCGGGTGGAAGTGCTGTTCCAGGAGATCACAAAAGCGGGTCAGGGCCCGGTGGTACTCTCGACCTTCTTCCTGCGATGTCCTGGGGGCCTGTTGCCCCTGCCGACCTTCCGGGGCCGGCCAACCGAGGGCCTCTCCAATCTGCCAGAAAATCCAGGGCCGGGCGGTCACGCTGCGCCCCACCATCACTCCATCGCAGCCGGTATCTGCCCACATCTTCAATATGTCGCCGGCTTCCTGGACGTCGCCGTTTCCAACCACCGGAAGGCTTACCCTCTCCCGAACCCGCCGGATGTACTCCCAGTTGGCTTTGCCCCGGCGATGCTGCGATTGAATCCTGGGATGAAGCGTGACCCAATCTGCCCCGGCACTCTCCAGCATGGCGACGAAGTCGAGCAGATACTCCGGATCGTCTTTGAGCCCGGTCCGCAGCTTGACCGACAGGGGTAAACCCGTCAGCCGTCGAGTCGTCGTCACCACCTGTTCAGCGTAACGGATGTCTCCCATCAGTCCAACTCCCCAATTGTGTTTCAACACCTTGCTCACCGGGCAGCCCATGTTGATATCCACCCCGGCCGGTCTCAGAGCGGCCAGCTTCTCCAGGGATTTCAAGATGGGATCTTCCTCGTTACCCAGCAGTTGCGGGACTAAATCGTCCTCACCGGGTGCCACCCGCGTCAGCGGTGTTTTCAGCACTTCTTCGTGCGGCAGCAGGCGGGTCGACAGCATCTCGGTGAATAACACGGTGCTGCAGCCCTGGGGCAGGTAGTCGCGTACCAGCTGGCGCAAAGCCACGTGCGAGAGGCCGGCCATGGGGGCCAGCAGGATTGGAAAATCGATGCGGCGTCCGTTGGCCAACGCCACGGACTGCAGGCGACTTGTATGGGTAGGGAGAGGTTCGGTGCTGGGGAGCGGATGGATCAATGGATTATCAGGTCCATGCTAGCGATAGCCTTTAAGGCGATGGGGTTCTCCGGATCAATGTCCAGTGCTTGAACGTACTGTTCCAAGGCTTTCATCTGTTCGCCCTTGGCCATGAAAATGTGCCCAAGATTGAGGTAAGGGAAATGCCGGGGTTCGTAACGTTTGGCCTTCTTGGCCCTTTCGAGCCACGGCACCGCCTCGTCCAGCTGACCCAGCTGCATCAGGTAAACGCCGATGTCGTTGTAAGGGTTGCCGAACTCCGGGTCCAGCTGGATAGCCCGCTCGCAGTCTCGGATGGCCATCTCCAGCATCCCTAGGAACGAAACGGCCCAGCCACGATAAGTGTATCCCTCGGCAGTGGGAAAGGCCGCCAAACTCAGGTTGAAACTGTCGATGGCTGACTGGACTTGCCCGTCGCTCAAAAACTCCACCCCTGTCTCCCAGAGCTGACGTGCCCTGGTTCTCCCCTCAGATTCCGGATTTTTCAGATCGTCGATTGTGGCCATCTTTCATCCAATCCTGATCGGCCTCAGCCCTCTTTCCACACAGAAATCATCTTAGCATAAGGTCGGCCTTCGACCATGCCATGGGACTTCAGAGGGCTGCCTCACAAGCTCGAAAGCCGTTGACACCCTCTGCACCGGCTGGTCATAATCCGAGTCGGTTGCTGAACTGGGAAGCCGCCGAGGTGCAAGTCGAATGAGCGCAACGCTGGACACGGGTTTACAGGCAAAGGTCAAGTCGGCACGGGAAGCTTTGGACGCCTGGGTCCGTGAAATCGTACAGTGGCACTTTGATCCCAATACCGGTTGTCCTTTCTGGCTTGAACATGCCAGCCGGCTGGATTGGGATCCCCGAAAGGAGGTCCGCGGCTACGCCGATCTCTCAAAATTCGGCGAGTTCCAGGACGAGTGGCTGCGGGGAGGGCCCGTTCGCCGTTGGGTCCCTAAAGCCTATGCCGACAAGCCGGTATACGTTTTCGAGACCGGTGGCAGCACCGGGGTTCCGAAGTCACGGATCAGCGTGGATGACTTTCGCATCGACTACGAAACCTTCAGCGCTACGCTCCCAGACGAGGCCTTCCCACCCCGCTCCGACTGGCTGTCCATCGGTCCCACTGGCCCGCGCCGTCTCCGGCTGGCTGTGGAGCACCTGGCTCAATATCGAGGCGGCATTTGCTTTATGGTCGATCTGGATCCGCGCTGGGTGATCAAGCTCATCAAGATGGGGCAGACGAAGATTGTCGAGCTCTACAAGCAGCACATCATCGATCAGGCCTTGACGCTGCTGCGGGCCCACGACAGCATCCGCTGCCTGTTCACCACTCCCAAGTTGCTTGAAGCGCTGTGCGAAAAGGTTTCGCTGAAGAAGCTGGGCATTAAAGGAGTTTTTTGCGGCGGTACTGAAATGACGTCGCAGTTTCACCGCTTTGCGGTGGAGGAGTTGTTGGACGGGGTGTATTTCGCTCCGACCTACGGCAACACCCTCATGGGATTGGCCGTGCACAAGCCGCCGGAGCCCGAGGATAACTATGCCATCATCTACTACCCGCCCCTGCCCAGAGCCATGATCGAGGTGGTCGATCCCAACAACCCCGAGCGAGTGGTAGGGTACGGCGAAACCGGACGAGTTCGACTCACAACCCTGACCCGGGAGTTCTTTGTGCCTCGCTTTCTGGAGAGAGACGAGGCCGAGCGCGAGCCTCCCTGTGCGCTTTATCCCTGGGATGGGGTTCGCAACGTGCGTCCGTTCACCGGTTTCAGCTCCACCGTGGTTGAAGGGGTCTATTGAAGAGCGGAGATTTCGGGCCCCTCTGTCGTCAATGAGGTGAACCATTCATGCTTCACATTCCCATCTTGCGCAAAGGAAGCCCGTATCGAAGCCTTGATGTTCAGCGTGTCTCTCACTATCGGACGCGCGAGCCATTTGTCGAGATCAGCCAGGCCAACACGGGCCTCATCCGGCGGGATCTCCTGGATCAGAAGACACCCCGCCAAAAGCTGTCCCAGTTCAGTAGTGCCGACCTGGTCGAAATTTGCCGAAAGGCTGCCGGTCACTTTCTCCAGGACGCTCTGCCGCTTGGCGAAAGCGTTCAGTCGCCGGACGACTACGTCCGCCAACTGTCTGCCACCACCGGCTTACCTCATGCCTTGGTCCGGCGAAACATGGAAAAGATCCGCAGCGTGCTGGCCCAGATGGGACAGATTCTGAGCGGCTTGACCCGCCGGCTCGATTTGCAGATTCTCGATCGAGGAGTCGGCGAATCGGGCGGGCAGGTGTTGAGTTTCTTCCCGCGCACGGACTCGCTGGGTGTGGTCCTTCCCAGCAACTCGCCGGGCGTGCACTCCTTGTGGATTCCGGCTATCCCTTTAAAGATCCCGCTCGTGCTGAAGCCGGGAAGCGCCGAACCGTGGACCCCCTTTCGGATTGCCCAGGCCTTAATCCGCGTCGGATGCCCGCCTGAGGCTTTCAGCTATTACCCGGCCGATCACAGTGGCGGGGGAGAAATCCTCAGGACTTGCGGCCGTGGAATGGTCTTCGGCGACGTGGCATCCACCGCTATCTGGCAAGGGGATTCCCGCGTTGAAATCCATGGACCCGGCTTCAGCAAGCTGGTTCTGGGAGCCGATTGTGCCGGGAAGTGGGAGCAGTATCTGGATGTGATGGTGGCCTCCATTGTGGAGAATGGCGGACGCTCGTGCGTCAACGCTTCCGGCGTCTGGGTCCCCTCTCACGGAAAAGAAATCGCGGAGGCTTTAGCCCACCGGTTGACTCAGATTCTGCCGCGCAGCGAGGACGACGAGCTGGCCCGGCTGGCTCCTTTTGCTGATTCCCGAGTGGCGGAGCGGATTTCCCGGATCATTGACGCGGGGTTGACGGAAGCAGGTGCCTGCGACGTCACCGCGGCTGTCCGGGGCGGGCCCAGGCTGATGGAATGGGACGGGTGTAGCTATCTCCTCCCAACGATCGTCCGTTGCGATTCTCCCGAGCACCCTCTGGCTAACCGCGAATTTCTCTTTCCGTTTGCCAGCGTGGTGGAAGTTCCCGAATCGGCCATGCCCGAGTGTTTAGGTCCGAGTCTGGTGGTGACCGCAATGACCGAAAATCCGGAATTCATCGACAGGCTTATGGCCTCGCCCCTTGTGGACCGCCTTAACCTCGGCCCGATTCCCACGAACCAGGTGGTCTGGGATCAGCCGCATGAGGGCAATCTCTTCGAACACCTGTATTCTCGTCGGGCCTTTCAACGGGCGGTCTGAGTTCTGCTCAGCCAATTTCAAAGCGGCAGTCGTCCATCGCCACGATCCCCTATGCGTATCCTGCAGATCACTGCCGGCGCGGCCAGCATGTATTGTGGCAGTTGCATTCGGGACAACGCCCTGGCCGCTGCGCTGATGGCCAAAGGACACGATGTCCTGCTGGTGCCGCTCTATACCCCGACGCTGACAGACGAAAACAATGTCAGCGGCCCGCGCGTCTTCTTTGGCGGCATCAGCATCTTCCTCCAGCAGAAGCTCTCCCTTTTCCGATACACCCCCCCCATGCTGGATCGCTTGTGGGATTCCCGCTGGGCCTTGCACCTGGCCTCGAATCATTCAATCCCTACCAATCCCCGCTTTCTCGGGGAGCTGACCGTATCGATGTTGAAGGGCCAGTCCGGTTACCAGCGCAAGGAACTGGATAAGCTGCTCGACTGGTTGCAGAATCAGCCCCGAATGGAGGTCGTCACGCTCCCATACACGCTTCTGATTGGTCTGGCTAAACCCATTCGCGAAGCGTTGGGCTGTCCCGTGTGCTGCACCCTGCAGGGAGAGGACCTGTTTCTGGAGGGATTGCCGGAGCCTTATCGCTCCCAGGCGCTGGACTTGATTCGATCGCAGCTTCGATATGTCGATCGGTTCTTTCCAGTCAGCCACTATTACGCGGAGTTCATGAAGCGCTACTTGGGCATTTCCTCGGAAAAGATGGAAGTCGTTCCACTGGGAATCAATTTGGAAGGTTATCCCCCGACGCCCAGAGAAAAGCCGGGCGTTTTTACCATTGGCTATTTTGCCAGGGTGGGCCCGGAAAAAGGCCTGCACCAGCTGTGCGAGGCCTATCGACTTTTCAGAGGGATGGCGGGGATTGAGGCTGCCCGACTGGAGGTGGCCGGGTATCTGGCCCCGGAGCATAAAGGCTACTTGCAGCGCCTCACCAGCCAGATGAGCGACTGGGGCTTGTCTGACGAGTTTCACTACCGGGGCGTGCTGGACCGGGAAGCCAAGATCCGCTTCCTGCAGGGCCTGAGCGTATTGTCGGTTCCCAGCCCCTATGTCGAGCCCAAAGGCAATTACCTGCTGGAGTCGATGGCTTGCGGTGTCCCCGTGGTTCAGCCGCAACATGGTGCCTTTCCTGAAATCATCGAGAAGACTGAGGGAGGCTGGCTCTACGAACCCGGCGACACCCGAGCGCTCGCCGAGAAACTTTTCAGACTGGCGACAGATGCTGCTGCGCTCGATCGACTCACTCTTGCCGGTTTCAGGACGGTTCGTGATCGGTACGATGTGGTTCACATGGCGGATCGTGCCGGCGCCGTGCTTCAGGCAGTGATAAGAGACGCTGAGCCGGGAGGGACAAGCGCTTCGAGGTAGGGCATGGGGATCGGCTCAGCTGCCTGCCGAGCTTGCATGACGGCCGTTTGCGGTCACACTCCGTCAACCGTTCACCACGGCCGGGGAGGGAAACACCGTGCTTGAAGTTTCCAATCTTTCCAAGAGCTACCCCACACCGCGAGGGCCGCTGTCGGTTCTGGAGAACGTTGGACTGTCCCTGGTTCGTGGGGACGCAGTCGCCATTATGGGGCCGTCGGGCAGCGGCAAAAGCACGCTGCTTTATGTCCTTGGTGCTCTCGAGCCACCCACTTCGGGCAGCGTCAAGCTGGACGGGACCAACCCCTTCGAATTGGAGGAGCGCCGGCTCTCGGCCTTTCGCAATCGCCGCATCGGTTTTGTCTTTCAGGATCATTGCCTGTTGCCCCAGTGCTCGGTGGTGGAGAACGTTCTGGCCCCGACGCTGGTGGGAGAAGCGGACGGCGATTTCAAGCGGCGGGCGGAGCGGCTTCTCGGTCAGGTGGGTCTGGCAGACCGGCTGGACCATCGACCGGGTGAACTATCCGGCGGAGAAAAGCAAAGGGTGGCTTTGGCGCGCGCTCTGATTCGCAAGCCGCTGCTGGTGCTTTGCGACGAGCCGACCGGTAACCTCGACCACGAATCGGCACAAGCCGTGGCCTCACTTCTGCTGGAACTGCACCGGGAGCAGCAGACGATTCTGGTGGTGGTGACCCACAGCCCCGACCTGGCCGCAAGATTTCCCATACGTTTCGAGATGGCCTCGCGTCACCTGGAGCGTCGCTGAGAGGGCACACGCAGCCTTGTCGTAACTCAATACACCGACAAGCAGGGATGCCGGTCCCCCCAATGGCATTTCCGGGCTGAATGTACTTCCAGCCCATGTCTCCTCGTCCTGGCCGGTTCCACGTCGTGCTGTGACGGTTTGGGTCTTCGCTGCAATTCCTGCCTTGGCCTGTGCGGTCCGTTGCTGCAAGGAACCACGCTACCCCAAGAAAGCCCCGATACGATCAACCAGGTGGACATCCGCCGCCGATGTATCATTAGCCAACCGAAGGCGAGGAAGTGCGATGAGAACTGCTATCGAGCGAACCCGGTCGTCGAGAACCAGTGCCGGGTTCGGTTACAGATCGAACAAACCGACAACATGACCGGCACCTCGATTAAAACGCCAACGACCGTTGCCAGGGCTGCTCCCGAGCCTGGCCCGAATAGGGAAATGGCGGTGGCCACCGCCAGCTCAAAGAAGTTGCTGGCCCCGATCAGCGCGCCCGGCGCCGCCACCGCATAGGGCACTTTGAACCAATGCATCAGAAAGTAGGTGAGCGACGAGTTGAAATAAACCTGGATCAGGATGGGAATTGCTATGAACAGGACATGAACCGACTTACTGGTGAGGTTATCCGCTTGGAACCCGAAGATCAGGACCAAAGTTGCCAGCAAAGCCAGCATGCTGGCAGGTGCAAACCGGGGCAACAGCACCTCCTCAAACCATGTGGCCCCGCGCTTTCGAATGAACCAAGATCTTAAGGCGATGCCGATCGCCAGGGGAATAACGATGAAGACAATCACCGAGTAGAGCAGTACCTGAAAGGGCACTTCCAGTGAGGAGGCGCCGCTCACCAGGAACCGGACGATGGGCGCAAAGAGGAAGAGCATGATCAAGTCATTGAGGGACACCTGCACCAAAGTATAGGCAGGGTCGCCGTGCGTGAGATAGCTCCAGACAAAGACCATCGCGGTACAAGGCGCGGCGGCCAGGATGATGCATCCGGCAATGTATTGGTCGGCATCCGAAGTGGGGATCCAGGTAGAAGATACCCAACGGAAGAAAATCCAGGCAATGAGCGCCATGGAAAACGGTTTCACCAGCCAGTTTACAAAGAGCGTCACCAACAGCCCGCGCGGACGCTGGCCTACATTTCGAATCGTGGCAAAGTCGACCTTCATCATCATAGGAATGATCATCAACCAAATCAGGACAGCGATGGGACCGTTGATCTGGCTTCCTTTGCCGAACTCCAGGCGTCTGAGGCCGTCCACAGCCCCAGGCAACATTTTGCCGATCAGGACACCCACCACCATGCAGGCTCCGACCCAGAGGCTAAGGTAGCGTTCAAATGGGTTTAAGCGCCTGGTCGATTCCTCAGCTTCGAGCAAACCAGATTTCAGATTCATTTCAGCTCCACTGAGTGTTTTACGAGTTCCCGCAAGCGTACCGGCCCCTTCGGCACTTGCGCCTTCCAGGAAATCAAAGCCACGTGCTGTGCCAGCTGCTGGTGTACTTCCGACAGGTAAGGCAGCTCCCGGAGGCCGCGCTCGACCAGGACCGGGTCGTGAAAGCGGCTTCCAGAGAAGCTCTGGTTTACGACCCAGGCAAAGGGCTCAATGCCGGCTCGGCGCAGGTCATCCTGCAAGCGGGCAGCCTCATGAACCGCGGTGGCTTCCGGCAATGTCACCATCAGGACTCGTGTGAATTCCGGGTCGCGCAGTCTTGGCAGCAGCCGTCGCACAGCCTCAGGTCCGCTGCCCAGCGTGCGCGACACTTCACGGTGGTAAGCTTCCGCTGCGTCCAGCAGAAGAAGAGTGTGCCCGGTAGGGGCGGTATCGAGGACCACAAAACCATTTTCCCCCTCCGCCACCGTGCTGGCAAAAGCCCGAAACACGGCAATCTCTTCAGTGCAGGGAGAACGCAGGTCCTCCTCAAGCAGCGCGCGGCCCTGGGCGTCGAGGCCGGCCCCCGCGCCGGCGAGGACTTCTTCTGAGTACGTCCGCACTTCGGCTATTGGATCGATGCGGCTGACCCGCAAGCTTGGAATCTCACCATCCAGGGCAGCGGTGAGGTGGGCGGCCGGATCGGTCGTGCTGAGGTGAACCCGGTGTCCACGATAAGCCAGTTCGGCAGCTATGGCCGCGGCCACGGTAGTTTTTCCCACACCGCCCTTGCCCATCGTCATGACCACACCTCGTCCAGCGCTCTCGATCTTGTCAACCAATGCGGACAAAGAAGAGCCGAAACCGCCGTGGCGTTGCTCCCCGAGGGCGCTGCCGGCAGGCACTGCCGGCCGGCTTGGGTCAAAGACGTGCCGGAGAGCGGGCACGCCAATTGGGGCAAACGCCAACAAGGGCACTTCGATGCGTGGCAGTGCCGCCAACTCCTCTGGCATTGCCGCCAGGGCCTGCCTCCCTCTGGCCTCCAGCGCCGTCGCGGCCTGGTCTCCAGGAGTGCTTGCAACGAAGACTCCGTTCACCACCAGTACCTGGCGGGCAATCCCCATTGCTCGAAGCTCACGGCGCGTGCGTTCGGCCTCCGTCAAGGCCGATGGCTCGGGTCGAGCCACCAAAATCAGCGTTGTTGTTGAGGGGTCGGTTAGAGCATTGAGGCTGGCCTCGTACAGCGATCTCTGGTTCTGAAGGCCGGACAAGGGGCCCAGGCACGAAGTTCCAGTGATGCTCGACGCCATAAACCCCGTCCACGCAGCCGGCAGTTTCAACAGTCGCAGCGTGTGACCCGTGGGCGCGGTATCGAACAACACATGATCGTAGCCATCTGTGGCTGCGGGGTCCGCCAGCAAACGGGTGAACTGATCAAAGGCCGCAATCTCCACGGTACAAGCGCCTGACAGTTGCTCTTCCATGCTGACAATGGCATCCTCGGGCAGGACTCCCCGAAACGGGCCGACCAGGTTCTCACGATAGTTTTGCGCTGCCTCGTCGGGATCGATATTGAGCGCAAACAGTCCCGAGGCGCCGCCAACGGCGGTGGGTGTGGAGCCCAGATGCGTTCCGAGCACCTCATCCAGATTGGAGGCGGGATCGGTGCTCACCAGTAAAACGCGCTTGCCTCTGTCCGCAAGCGCCAGCGCCGTGGCACACGCCAGAGAGGTTTTTCCCACACCGCCTTTGCCCGTAAAAAAGAGAACACGTGTGGCTTCATTGACGATGTCGGCGGTGCGGCTCATTCGCAGCACTCCTTCTCAGCCGCGCAGTCGTTTCCCTGCAGGATCAAAAGGCTTGCGGCCTCTTGTTCCTTGCTTTGAAGGTAACGGTCGGCCAGTTCCAGGATGGAGCGTGCCGGTGTCTCCTTGACGTTTCGTGCTGTCTTCACCGCACGCGCAATGTCTTCGAGTGATATGCCCAACTGGCGTGCCTTGTCGAAGTGATAGCGGAAACAGGGCTCGCAGTGCGAAGCGATAGCTGCACCTATGGCCACCAATTCGGTGACCGTTTCAGTGTAGAGAGTGGGTGGCTCGCTGCCAGGGAGGCCGGTCAGCTGAGACAGCTCCTCGCGCGTGGGGTATCTCGTTCGAACTCGCGGCTGGCCGTCGACAAGGATCAACGGGAGCACGGAAACCCCTTCTTCCGCCAGAGCCGATTTGACCACTGGGTTGGCCGCAAAAGCGTGGGGCTGCTGAGAAAGGTTATACCTTTCGACCTTGATCCCGCAATCGACGAGCCACTGCAAATCGGCAGCAAAGCGGGACAGTACCGGATCTACGGCTGGACCGCATACCCCGCTGGAACAGCACATAGGGGGATCAAAGACCTCCACTTTCTTTGTCATCGGATTCATCCTTCCGGTTTTGACGGACAAGCGACAAGCCTCTAAGATTCGAACGTCCGGCTACCGACCAGACGGTCGGGTGCGGAAAAACAGCGCGTTCATCCCGGGAGTGAGGCGATCGAATGGAGCGCTATTGAGTTTTTAAGGGAATACCGCGAAGTTGCGAACGGCCAGCTCCATCGTGATCTTACCCTGCGACAGCTTGAAACAACTTTCGAACTCCGGGCAGCCGGTGCACTCGTCCCACTGCCTTAAATCCATCCCAACTTCGCGCCGAGTGACGGCCATTCCAGGCCGTTCCAGCCGCAGGCTGAAGACTTTGCCCTTGTGGGTGACGTTTGACTCGCCGCTTTCAATTGATGGGAAGAGCTTGCCGTAACATTCCTGATGCTTTTCCATGAGCGATCCCCCCTTTTTGGGTCTTCCATCGACGTTGGGCCATGCTACGTCATATCTTAATATGGATATAGGCATATACATTTCCATTCCGGTCGACCGTGGGGGCATGGGTTTATCGTCCTGGGAGCTTCGGTCAGGCGGGTCATATCGCCCGCCAGTGGGCAAAATTCACCGACCTTGGTCGAGCGCCATGCTTGGCTTTCGCCGCCTGAGAGCCTCGGGTTGAATCAGTGGTGATCCGTCTTAGTGAGAGACCGTACCAGGTTTTCCCAGGGATGAAGGATCTGTTGCGGGGGTGCCTGCAAGATCGTACCGCTCCCCGGTTAGAACAAGTCACTCGGCGGAAGAGGAGGACAGGGTTGCGGAATGACTGGCTTTTGGAAAAGCGCGTGACTGAACGATCTGACAGTCGCCGTCTTTGACGGCTTCTCGCAGTGTCATCAGGTCTCGGCCAAAAGTCTTCTCCTTGCGAAAGACGTCTTTGAGAAACTGGACCAAAATTTGATTGATTGGTGATTCTTGGGCAAGGAGCCTGTAAAAGATGCGATAGCCATCCCGGCGATCTGAGACCAGCCCGGCAGTCTTGAGGTAGGACAAATGTCGGGACACCAGTGGCTGGGACATGTCAAGAACGTGCTGGATGTCGCAAACACACAACTCGCCATAGAACAACAGATTAAGAATCCGCAACCGTGTTGGATCACTCAGGGATCTGAGTTTCTTGACCAGGTCTTTCATTCCGCGGGCCTCCCGTACCTCGTCAGCCATTCATGGTCGTATTATACATGGGCCCTCCCCGAGTCGGTCATCGTTCATCTGCTCATTACCGGACTCGGGTCTTCGTACCGGCCCGGCAGCCAGCAAGGGTGGGGGCGACCGGGCGTAAAAGGGGAGCCACTTTGGCTGTTGACGCACATCGAGTGAAATAGTATATTCGAATAGACACATAAACAAATGACCTTCAGGCGGCCGATCGGCGATGAGACCATTCTTCTATTCAACTTCGGATTGGACCCACCAAGAAAGCCTGATCGTGCTGGTTGTGATGGTCATAGGATGCGCGGGCTGCGATACTTCATACGTCCGACCCTGCCGGACCGATTTGAGGCCGGAGGCAGCTAGACTGATTTCAGACAGGTATGGAGCGCACGTGATCCCCCGGCTTTCTCAGTTTGGACCGATGGGACCGCTACGGTCGCGGTTTGGAGGGTTCGTACCTTCCTATTGTGAACTCGATGTCAACGGAGATAACTACGGCGACTTCGTATCGCTTGCCTTCGTTTCAGGGGAAGTCTTAGCTGTTATCGACCTGCGCAGTTCAGAAGGCGGCTTCAAATTGGAGGAAATTTGTAGAGGATTTCCCGTGAGCAGAAAAAAATGAAGCATATCTTTTGACCGCCCTTGCAGGCAGGCACTACAAATGGGATGCCACACCTATCGACCTGCCTGGGACGGGTTTTTATCTTGGGACGCTACAGCCTGAATTCTTGTTCTATTGGAACGGCACGGGCCTAAAGCGGCTGATCAGCCGGGATTGATGTTGCGCCAGCTACCTGCGTTTTGGGTGTCACGGTTCTGGTCGAGATTGGGGCTGACCTAATTAGGTGATCGAGCTCCAACGGAGGCTGTGTTAGCGGATCCGGCAACGGCGTGGGAAGCCAGTCGTCTCCACCGCAAGGATCAGAGACGAAACCAAAGGTAACAACGCACCTTTCTTCGGGAGGCCCGGGTGATATGAACAAACCAGATCGTGAACCCAGACGACTCCTCTTTGTCTGTGTTGAGAACTCGAACCGCAGCCAAATGGCTGAAGCCTTCGCAAGAATCCACGGAGGGCCGGAAGTCGAAGCCTACAGCGCCGGTTCTCGGCCCTCAGGACAAGTTAATCCCAAAGCTGTGGAGGCCATGCGCGAGCTCGACTATGATCTGTCGTGCCATCGGTCGAAGTCGCTCAAGGAAATTCCAAACGTCGAATACGATTTCGCCATCACCATGGGCTGCGGTGACGAGTGCCCCTACGTTCGGGCCAAGACCCGCCTGGAGTGGAACATTCCCGATCCCAAAGGGATGCTGCCCGGGCAGTTTAATCGGATCCGGGATTTAATCGAATCCAGGGTGGTCGAACTGTTGGCAACGCTGGAATCCGTGAAGCGATGATGGAAGAGAGATGTTTCCCCTGGGTTGCAACCACATCGCAGCGCGCCTAACGCTGCTCGCGATCAGTTCGATTGCGAGGCACTCCTGTGAGCGGCTTATGGGGGCACACCCTTAGTTGGAAAGGGAACTGCCTGAAGGGAGCCTTGAATCAGGAAGCGCCGGGACGAATCCGGAGGACTCACTTGGTCGTGATCCTGGTTCCAGGGCGGACTTCGTCGGTGGCGCGTTGAAGAATCTTGTCGCCCGGCTTGAGTTCGGAGAAGACCTCCACCAGGCTACCGTCGCTTGAGCCCCGTCGTACCGCCACCCACTCGGCTGTCCCGTTCGTGACGCGAATCACGAAAGTCTGCTCGGTGGTGGCTTTGATGGCCGATGCCGGCACCAAGAGACTGTTGCGTCTCGATCCCTTGGGCCAGACGACCTCGGCATACATGCCGGGAGCGAGGCGGGTTCCCGGATTCGCGACGTCCAGCTCAACCGGCATGGTTCGTGTCTTGGGATCGAGAGAAAGGGCGGGCCGCGCGACCACTCCGGAAAATTGCTCGCCGGGATAAGCCGAAACGGTGAAGGCGAGTTTCACTCCCCGGCGGATCTCACCTGCCAGAGACTCCGGCACAGCCACCACCAGCCGCAAACGACCGATCTGCTCCAGCCGGAACAGCGGCAAGGCCCCTTTGCTGGCAGGCCCGACCAGGCTGCCCTCATGGACCAGACGTTCGGTCACCACACCGTCGAAATCCGCCGTGATCTTCAAATACCCCATCATCTTTTCCGCAGCCGCCAGGTTTGCGCGAGCGGCTTCGACACTCTTGTCCAGGGAAACCACCCGAGCACGCTCCGCCTCCAAGGCTTTTTCGGCCTGCACCAGCTCATTGCCGGCCACGGCGCCCGGCGTTTGGGCCGCTTCTCCGAGCCGTTCGAAGGTGGCCTCCAAAGCGGCCCGTTTGGCCTCGGCCTCCGCCCGCTGGGCCTCGGCTACCGCCACCCGGGCATGAGCTTCGGCAATCTGCGCCTGCATCTCCGGTGCCGTAAGGGTTGCCAGCATTTCTCCCTTGCGGGTTCTCGATCCGCGGTCCACCCGCACGGATTCCACAAATCCGGAGACTCGGGCGAAGGTCTCAACTGTCCGGTAAGCCCGAAGTTCACCCGGCAACACGGTGGATCCTCCTAGAGGCCTTGAGATCACTTCGACAAGCTTGGCGGAAATCGTGGCCGCATCCTCGGCGCCAACTCCCAACGGCCAGAGTATAAGAAGGCTGAAGACCGGCAGCGTCCTCTTCCAGGTTTTCATGGTTGACTCCTTAGGCTGGGTTTGGCGAGGAAGACGAAAGGTCATAGTGCGGACTGGCTGGATCGTCAGGATCGATGGAAGGCGAGGTCGTTCCCGCACGACCTTCCAGGGAGGCAAAGGCCGAGGGAATCACGAGCAAAGTCGTCACGGTAGCAGCCGCCAACCCGCCCATCACAGCGATTCCCAGCGGGGCCGTTTGCTCCGTCCCGAAGGCCAACGGCAACATGCCCGCAATCATCACGGCGCTGGTCATCAGGACGGGACGCAGGCGCGTGGTTGCAGCCTGGATGGCGGCCTCTTCCGCCGACCGGCCCCGGCGCCGGGCTTGATCCGCAAAGGTACACAGCAGGATCGTGTTGGCTACGGAGATGCCCACCGCCATCATGGATCCCATGAAGGATTGCAGGTTCAACGTCGTTCCAGTCAGGAACAACGACAGAGTGACTCCGGATAGAACAGCCGGCACGGCCAGCAGTACGGTAACCGCCACACGAATTGACTGAAAATAGGCGGCTAACAGAAGGAAGACGGCGATGATCGAGAGCAGCAGGCCCAGGATCAGGTTCTGGACCATCAGTTTCAAAGGAGCGATCTGACCGCGGACGGCGACGGTGAGCCCCCGAGGCGGCTCCGGTAGTCGGGCCAGGACAGAAGAAATCTGGTTGGACACTCGGTTGAGGTCGGTGCCCTGAATATTCGCATTCACGGTCACCATGCGCTGCATGTTGTGGCGATGATATTCTCCCGAAATCGATCCATAGCTCAAATGGGCCACATCCCCCAGCAAAATGGGTCCCGGGTCGCCGCTCTTGATCGGAAGGCGCTGAAGATCTTCCATCGAAGAAACGCGAGACTGAGGCAACTCCACCTGAACCTGGTAGGCAATCCCCGACCGGGGGTCCGCCCAGAACACCGGCGTGGTGAATCGGCTGGACCAGGTGGCGGGAGCCAGGGCTCGACCGATTTCAGAAACCGTAAGCCCCAACTGGGCCGAGCGTTCCCGGTCCACCTGGATGTTGACGCTCGGGTAATCCAGCAGCTCACCGAACTGCACGTCCCGTAACGAGGGGATCTGCCTCAACTGCGCGGCAATCGTCTCCGCATACTCCCGGTTGGTAGCCAGATTCGGACTGGTCACCGCGATCTCCACGGGCGTGGGCGCGCCGAAGCTCATAACCTGGCTGACCAGATCCGCGGCCTCAAAAGACAGGCTGGCGCCCGGGGCAATCTCCGATATGCGCTGCCGTAAACGGTCCTGCAATTGGACCGTTGAAACACCGGCATCCCGTTTCACGGCCACCTGGACCACCGCTTCATGCGGTCCACTGGTCCATAGGAAGATCAGGTTCACCGGATAGGAGGAGGGCTGCACGCCGATGAAGGCGAGGGAACTCTGAATGTTTGACGGGCCAACCTGGCGGCCGATTTCGGCCAGTACATCCTGTGTGATTCTTTCGGTGCGCTCGACTCGCGTGCCGGTGGGAGCCCGCAGGCGCATTTGGACCAGGCCGGTGTCAACCTGCGGGAAGATGTCGGTGCCCAGCATTCTGCCCAGCCCAACCACCACCCCAGCGGCCAGCAGCAGGTAGCCTCCACAAACGGCCCAGCGCCTCCGCACCAAACGATGAGACAGTGCTTCGAAACGGTTCCGAAAGCGCTCGAACCCGGAACCCGCCTTCGCTCGCTTCGAATGTTCCCGGCTCAACCAGGTCTCCAGGATGGGCACCAGGCTGCCGGCCAGAAAGTAGGAGGCGATCATCGCGAACGCCACCGCCAGGCCCATTGGAACGAACAGGGCGCGGGCCACTCCCTCCATGAAGAAAGAGGGAACGAATACGGAAACGACCGATAGCATGGCCAGCAACCTCGGAATCACCACCTCGCGACTGGCGTCCAGCACGGCTCGAGCCACGGGTTTGCCAAGCCCGAAGTGCGTGTGAATGTTCTCGACTGCGACCACGGATTCGTCCACCAGAATGCCGATGGCCAAAGTCAAGCCACCCAGAGTCATGAGATTCAGGGACTGACCGGCCGCCCACAACGCTACCACGGCGGAGAGCAACGCCACGGGAATAGTGGTCACCACCACCAGCGCGGTACGCAGACTGCGCAACATGATCAGAATCATCAGGCCCGTGAGCAGAGCGCTCATCAAACCCTCGAAGAGCAGGGCTCGCAGTGAGTTGGTCACGTAGAAGGACTGGTCCAGTTCGAATGAGACCTTGATGTCGTCCGGAATTGCGGCTTGAAAGGAGGGCAGCGCTTGCTTGATGCGTCTCACCACGTCGAGGGTAGAAGCATCCGCCCGTTTGGTGGCGGCAATGTAAACCGCCCGGCGGCCGTTCACCAGCGCATAGCTGGTGAGGATGTCGGCTCCATCCTCGGCGTAACCGACATCGCGCAGGAAAACAGTGGGTCCCGCTCCCTGTCGGAGGGGTACGCTGTTGAGTTCGGTGGCTTCAGCCACCGTGGAATTGAGGGGAGCGATCCGGTTCAAGTCGCCAATGCGGACATTGCCGGAGGGAGACAGCGTGTTGGTCCTGGCGATAGCCTGGACAATCTCGTCCGGCGACATCTGGTAGGCCCTCAGGCGCTCCGGATCCACTCGAACCACCAGGCTGCGAGCCGTGCCGCCGAAGGGAGGTGGAGCCGAAACTCCCGGCAGTCTCGAAAACATCGGCCGTACGCGAAAAAGGGCCAGGTCCGAAATCTCATCCACTCCCCGCGTCTCGCTTGAAAACACCAGGTAGCCGACGGGAACGCTGCCCGAGTCGAACCGCGCAACGAACGGCGGAACGGTTCCGGGAGGCATGAATGACCGCGCACGGTTGACCTGTGCCACCGTCTCGGCCATGGCCTGAGACATGTTGGTGCCCTCATGAAATCGCAGCTTCATGATGGCCGCGCCCTGGATGGAACGGGATTCCACGTAGTCGATGCCGCTGACGTACAGGAAATGGTACTCGTAGTAATTGACCAGGTAGCCTTCCATCTGGACGGGATCCATGCCGCCGTACGGCTGGGCCACGTAGATCACCGGCGTGCCAAGCTCCGGAAAGATGTCGGCTTTCATGCGCTGCAGGGCCAGGATGGAACACGAGGCCACGCCGATGATAGCCATCAGAATCGTGATGGGACGGCGCATGGCCGTATGGATCAGCCACATGGGAGCACTCTTCTCTTTCTATGGCGTGGCCAGTTGGAGGAAGGGAGCCAAATCGCCTTCGGCCGCCTGCTGGGCGAGCAAAGCTCTCCACACGTTGAGACGAGACAAACCGTTGTCGATCTCCGCCTGGGCCAGAACGCGCTGGGTGTCGGCCACTTCAACCAGCGTGGCCAGTCCCGCCTTGTATCGGGCTTGCGCCTGTGCTTCGGCCGCACGAGCTGCTGCCAGCTGCGCCGGCGCCAGCTCCGCCAGTTGTCTTGCGGCTTCAAGCGCGGCCTGCGTTTGTGTGCGCTTCGTTTCAAGCTGAGTCATCAGCAGACGGTAACGGGCTTCTTCGGTACGAATGCGAGCCGATTCCTCCGCTTGCTGGGCCCGAATGGGAGCGTAATCGAGAAGGGGAAACCGCACGGTCAGCCCTAGTCCCCAGTTATAGAACGTTGGGGCCAATCCGTTGGCGCCCCCCAGCGACGTGGCGTCCGGACGCACGCCGGTACCGCGCGCGTAAGTGGTTGCCTGAATCGAGAAGCGTGGCGTCCAAGCCTGCTCCAGAGTCCTGGCGCGTGCCTTGCTTTCCGCCACGATCGCGCCCTGCTCCCGAGCCAAAGGGTTCTGTTCCAGAGCGGTATGGCCGCCTGGAAAAGCGTCCTGGTTCGGCAGTTCCAGGAATCGGCCTTCGACGGCTGTGATCGAATCGGGCGGACTCCCAACCAATCCCGCCAGCAAGGCTTTGGCTTCAGCCACAGCCTGGCGGCTGCGGATCAACTGACCTTGCGCCACGGCCAGTTCGGCTTGAGCTGCCGTCGCGTCTGCTCCGGGGCGCAGTTGCGCCTCCACCAGGGAATCCACCACCTTCAGCAAAATGCGACTTCGTTCCACGCTGGCTGTGGCCGCCTTGACCGTTTCCTGAGCGGCCAGCACGGTTAAGTAAGAGTCTGCCGCTGCAGTCGCCGCCTCAAATTGCGTTCGGGCTACCGAGAGGTCCGCCCGGCGCCGGCCGCTCTCAGCCAGCTCGACCCGTGAGCGCCGCTGGCCGAAGTCGAACGGTTCCCAATCCACCAGAAGGCCCACCGCGCTGCCGAAGACGCTGGCTGTGCTGTTCTCGAACACGGGAGGGCCGCTGATCGGCGAGATCACAGACTGCTGCAGCAACATGCCGTAAATGTTGTTTCGGGTCGCCCGGTTGGCCTGGGCCAAGGCATCGAAACGGGGCAGAAAACTCGTCCGCGCCAGGCGGATTCGCGCCGCCGCTTCCTCCACCTGGGCGAGTGAAACCTGAACGGTGGGATACTGTCGTTGGGCTTGGTCAACCGCCTCTCTGAGACTCAGGGCTCTTTGGCCCCACCCCGAGGTCGCCATCAGCACACATACCGGCCACAACATCACCACGCATTTGCTCATAAGTTCTCCATTGATCCGGAACGGGATGGCATCCTGGCCGGGAACTCTAAAAGCACAGATCAGTCCGCTCTTCTCCACTTCAGGGTTCTCAGCGCACGACTCCGGGGAAAATAGTTCTTCCTGGTCATGGCAGCACCTCTCGCGACAGTTCGGAGACCTTCTTCTTTGCGGCCAGCAAAACACGCCTGCCCGAGGGAGTAATTCGGTAATACTTGCGGACTTTGCCGGCCACGGTTTCCTCAAAGCTCTTCAGGAGTTTCTCTTGTTCCAAACCATGCAGGATGGGGTAGAGCGTTCCCGGGCTCAAGGAATAACCATGTCGCGCCAGTTCTTCGCTCAGCCAGATTCCATAGACAGGCTCACCCGAGGCGTGGTGCAGGATGTGTACTTTCACAAAGCCCAGAAACAGGTGTTTGAGAACGTCGGCCATGGCTGTACTCGAATTCCGATAACGAGCGCCGATCATAGGGTTCCTTTTCCCCCGAGTCAAGAGGCTGCTTTCAGATGCCCAGGTGAGGGCGAAGGGCGAACCAGGCGGCACAACCGGCGGCACTCGCCTTCTGTTACAATCAGCTTGGCTTGTCGGTTTTCATTTCTCGTGCGATGAAGGGACGAGTACAGACTCTGTTCAGGGAACCAGGGGAGGGGACTGATTATGCCAAAGGTAAGCCGTGTTTTGGAGACCTGCCTGTACGTCGACGACGTGGAGCGGTCAGCCGGCTTTTATGAACGCCTTTTCGGCTTCAAAGCGCTGGATCGAGACGCGCGATTCTGCTCCCTCAGCGTGAACGATGAAGCCGTGTTGTTGTTGTTCAGGAAGGGGGCGACCACCCGGGAAATTGCCACGGAGGGCGGGGTGATCCCGCCGCATGATGGGAACGGGTCACTGCATCTGGCGTTTTCCATTGCAGCCGAAGAATATGAGCCTTGGAAGAGGCAACTGGAAAACAGGGCTATACCTATCGAGAGCGAAGTGCACTGGACCCGAGGAGGAAAGAGCCTGTATTTTCGGGACCCCGACGACCATCTGATCGAGCTGGTGACGCCGGGATGCTGGAGCATTTACTGATCCCGAAAACCTAGCCCGCCAAAACCGTTTCACGCGTCAGTCTCCATTTCTCACTCATGAAATTCCATCGTCTGGTTCTAAGAAGTCTCACCTACTATTGGCGGTCGAACCTGACCGTTGTGATAGGGGTGGCCACGGCAGTTGCCGTGCTTTTGGGTGCGGTGCTGGTTGGGGACTCGGTTCGCGCCAGCCTGCGGGACCTGGTGCTCCAGCGCCTGGGCCGTGTGGACTCCATTCTGGTGGCAGAATCGTTCTTTCGCGACGAGTTGGCTGCGGCTCTCCAGTCTGATCCAGGCTTTCAATCCTCCTTTCGGGCTGCCGCCTCGATGATTGTCACTGAGGGCCTGGTGCTCCATCAGACCAGCGGCCGCCGTTCCGGTGGTGTGGCCGTCTATGGGGTGGATGACCGATTTTGGAATTTTCAGGGAATGCGTTCCTCATCGTCCGGTGGGTTTCCCAGCCCGACGGGCCGGGAAGTGCTGTGCAGTCCCGATCTGGCTCGGGAATTGGGCAGCCAAAGCGGCGATACACTGTTGCTGCGAGTCCCGAAACCATCCGACGTTCCGGCTGAAACGCTGCATGGACGTCGCGACGATGTGGGCGAGACGCTTCGCTTGAAGTTGCGCCAGGTGCTCCCGGCCGCTTGGCTGGGGGAATTCTCTCTACGTGCCGATCAGGGGCCGGTCAGGACTCTTTTTGTGTCACTTCCTCTTCTTCAGGAGATGCTGGCCACTGGGGGCCGCGTCAACACGATTGTGATTTCGGAAGCCGACAGCCGCGGTCGCGGTCAGCCGATCCGAGCGCTGCTGAGGAAGCATGCATCGTTAGCCGACCTGGGACTGAAAGTGAGAAGGCTGCCAAGTCAGGGGTGTCTGTCGGTCGAGGGGCAAGGAACGCTCATCGCAGACTCAGTTGCCGAGAAGGTGCTTCGGGTTTCGCAAGGGTTACAGGCTCGGGCCTTGCGCGTCTTCACCTATCTGGCGAACTCGATTCGTGCGCGAGATCGGGAGATCCCCTACTCATTGGTGACCGGGATCGAGGACCAAACCTTTGGCCGGCTGGCGAAATTGCAGGCAGAGTCGGCCAGGAGCGGTCAGGCTCCGAGCGGTTCCCAGGGGCCAATGCCTGGAGTGAATGCCCCGGCGCCGATTCTGCTGAATACCTGGGCGGCCCGGAATCTCCAGGCCGTGCCGGGAGATGAAATCGAACTGGAGTACTACGTCTGGACTGAGGGCCGCCTCGAGACCCGTACCAACCGATTTCGGTTTCATGGTTTGGTTCCTGTGGAAGGTCGCGGACTGGACAGAGATCTCGCGCCCGAGTATCCGGGCATCACCGAGTCAGAGAACCTGAGCCATTGGGACCCGCCCTTTCCCATGGACCTGGGAAAGATTCGCCGTGAGGACGAAGACTACTGGCGCAACTATCGAACCACGCCGAAGGCTTTTGTTCCCCTCTCGGACGCCCAGCGCCTGTGGCAGTCACGTTTCGGATCGCTCAGTTCAATTCGGGTTTTCCCTCCGGACGGCCCACCGGCAGCACTGGACCGCAGCCGCGGTGCCCCAATCGAAACGCTGCAGGTCTCCTTTGAGGCAGGGCTGCGGGCCGAACTTGACCCCCTGGAGGATGGCTTCGTTTGGATCCCCGTGAAAGCGGACGGACTGCGCGCCTCGGCCGGCGCCACCGACTTCGGCCAGTACTTCTTTTACTTCAGCTTCTTTCTCCTGCTTTCCGCGATGCTCCTGGCGGGGCTGTTCTTTCGGCTGGGCGTGGAGCAGCGAGCTCGCGAGATCGGGACGCTGCAAGCCCTCGGGATTTCCGCCTCCCTGATTCGGAAATTATTTCTGGCTGAGGGAACTGTTCTGGCCCTGCTGGGCAGCGTGCTCGGCGGGCTGGCAGCCTGGCTCTACGGGAAAGGCATCCTTCTTGGCCTGCGGACCTGGTGGGTGGATGCCGTTGGAACGAAGCTGTTGTCGCTGCATGTTTCGCCCGGCTTGGTTGCGACCTGGTTGCCGGCCGGAATGTTTCTTGCCTGGTTTGGAATTGCCGTGACGTTGCGTGGCTTAGGCCGACGGACAACACGCAGCCTGCTGCTGACTGGAGCGCTGGAAGGTGGCGCGGAGACGAACTTTACACCTGATCGAAACCTTCAACCACCTCCGCGTCCGGCGTCGCGCCGGTTTCATTCCCCAAAGCTTCGGCTGGGCCTTGGCCTGGTTCTGGGGCTGAGCGGACTGCTGTTGATTGTGACTTCCAGTCTGGGTTGGCTGAACCAGACCGGTGGATTTTTTGGAGCAGGCATGTCGCTCCTCATTGCCCTCCTGCTCTTTCAGTCGGCCGCTTTGCGCCGGAGCCGGCAGCCGGCAGTGGAAGGTTCGGGGCTGGCTGCGCTTCTGCGGCTGGGGCTCCGCAACACCACGTCGCGTCCTGGTCGGAGTGTCCTGTGCATCACCTTGATTGCCTTCGCCTCCTTCATCATCGTGGCGGTGGAGGCCTTTCGTAAGGATCCGGCCTCCCAGTACCTCGACCGGAATTCGGGTACCGGAGGCTATCCATTGCAGGCCGAGTCGCTCTTGCCGTTGCTGTTCGATCCCAACACAGCCGAGGGGCAGGAGGCCTTGAACCTGCGGTCGTCTCAAGACTACGGTTTGCAGGGGGTTCGCTTCCTGTCCTTCCGGCTTCGTCCGGGGGATGACGCCAGTTGCCTCAATCTCTATCGACCTCAGAACCCGAGAGTGCTGGGAGTGCCCGACGAGCTGATTCAGGCCGGGCGCTTCGCATTTCAAAGTTCGCTGGCCAAAACGCCCGAGCAAAAGAAGAACCCTTGGCTGTTGCTGGACTCTAAGTCTTCTGACGGGGTTGTTCCCGCCATTGCCGATGCCAACTCGCTCGCCTACGTGTTGCATAAAGGCTTGGGTGACGACATTGAACTCCTGGCGGACGACGGTCGTCGTGTTCGTTTCCGCATCGTGGCGGCCTTGTCCGACAGTCTGTTCCAGAGCGAGATTCTGATTTCGGAAAGTGATTTTCTTCAAACGTTCCCCGAGCGAACCGGCCATCGGTTCTTCCTCATCGATGCCCCCCAAGGAGCAACCCCCAACGTGGTTGCCTACCTCGAGGAGCAACTGTCCGACTTCGGGTTCGATATCTCGTCCACCACGGAGCGCCTGGCTCGCTTTCATCGGGTGGAGAATACTTACCTCTCGACCTTCCAGGCTCTGGGTACTCTCGGCCTGGTGCTTGGAACGGTCGGACTGGCGGCTGTGTTGTTACGCAACGTTCTGGAGCGGCGGAGGGAACTGGCGTTGCTCCGGGCCGTGGGCTACACCTCCAACGATTTCGCGCTGCTGATCGGCGCCGAGAACTTGATTCTCCTGGTCAGCGGTCTGGTGGTGGGGACGATCTCAGCGCTGCTGGCCATTATTCCGGTTTTAATGGAACGAGGCGGGCGGGCCCCGATTTCAGCGATAGTGATGCTCCTTTTGACGGTGCTCTTGACGGGAGTGCTGGCCTCCTGGCTGGCTACCGCCACGGCGCTCAGGTCGCCCTTGTTGCAGGCGCTGAGAGCGGAGTAGTGGATTTGCATGGAAGACCCTGCGGTGAGCCCGGCCGCATTCAGCAGGTCGGGAAAGTGGGCGCTTGTCGCTTCGTGATGGTCAGGGAGAGAAAAAGTATGAGTCGAATTCATCTGTTCAAAACCACCTTCTTATGCGTCATTGGAGCCGGGTTGGCAGGATTGGTCGCTGCGGCGGAATGGCCGCAGTGGCGCGGACCGCACCGCGATGGAGCGGTGTCCTCTTTCGCAGCCCCCAAAGTCTGGCCCGAGAATCCCAAGCAAGTCTGGAGAACCACGGTGGGCGAAGGACATTCCTCTCCTCTGGTCTCCGGTGACCGCGTGTACCTTCACACGCGGCAAGGCGAGAATGAAACGGTGATGTGCCTGGAGCTGAAGACCGGCAAGCTTCTGTGGCAGGACCGGTATCCCGCCGAGTACACCATGAACCCGGCGGCGCGCAGTCACGGCAAGGGACCGAAATCCACACCGATTTTGAATCAGGGCCGTCTCTACACGCTGGGCATTTCCGGTATCCTCTCTTGCTACGAAGCCGCCACCGGCAGGCGCTTCTGGCAGAAGTCCTTCGGACAACGGTTCAAAGACACCTCGCCGCTTTACGGAACGGCCATGTCCCCTCTCATTGACCAGGGGGTGCTGGTGGTTCACGTGGGCGGGCACGATCAAGGCGCCTTACTCGCGCTGGACGCCGCCAGCGGTCAGGAAAAATGGTCCTGGAGCGGAGACGGACCCGGCTATGCCTCGCCTGTCGTGTTGGAGGTGGAGGGCACCCGGCAGATCGTCACTCAGACCCAGCAGAACATCGTTGGACTGTCCGCCACGGACGGACGTTTGCTGTGGAAAATTCCGTTCACGACGGAGTATGTCCAGAACATCGTGACGCCTCTGGTCTACCGGCAGTGGGTGATCGTTTCGGGCTTGGGTAAAGGCGTGAAAGCGCTTCGCATCGTGCGACAGGAAAACGGCTGGTACGCGCAGGAAGTGTGGAGTAACCCGGATGTCTCGATGTACATGAACTCGCCGGTGCTCAAAGAGCAGCTGTTGTTCGGGCTCTCCCACCGCAACAAGGGCCAGTTCTTCTGCCTGGACGCCAATACAGGAAAGGTGTTGTGGACCAGCCCCGGACGGCAGGGTGACAATGCGGCCATGCTTCGCGCCGGGGACTGGCTCATCTCGCTGACCAACGAAGCCCAGCTGATTGTGGGCAAAGCAGGTCCTGACAAGTTTCAAGTCTGGAAGCAGTACTCCATCGCCGACAGCCCTACCTGGGCTCATCCGGTACTGGTCGGAAGCCAGGTGCTGATCAAAGACTTGTCCACGCTAACGCTGTGGAGCTTCTGATCCATGGCCGGGAGAGTGGCCTCTAGCCGCGGCTGACCCGGCTCATCAAGCCCAGCAGATTGTTTTCGGAATCGCGGAAGAAGGCCATCCAGAGGTCGTAGCGCTCCATCCGCGCGATCTGATGGGGCGCCCGCTCGAAAACTACGCCTCGCCCCGACATCACCGCATACGCGCGATGGATGTCGTCCACGGCGAAGTAGATGATGGAGCTGGGATGGTCGAACTCGGGCTGCTCGGGCTTGGACAGCAGGAGGTTGATGCCCTCGCAGTCGAAGAAAGCCATGTTGGGAACGGTAAAGAGATGCTTCATCCCCAAGCGGTCACGGTAAAAGGCTACCGAGCGCTCCAGATCCTGCACGGTTACGGCGATCTGACCGATTCGGGACAATCCCCAGGCTGCCCCTTCCGGCATGGTGCCTCCCGTTCAGAGCGGGCGAGTAGGAGTAGAGAAGAGCTTCTTTCCTGGCTTGAAAGAGGCGGTGATGGTTGGAGGCCACGACTCTAGCGTTCCTGCCAGGATTCCAGCGCCAGGCGCGCTGCTCCGCGGGCTCCCGCCATGTCGCCGTCGGCCGCGATTTCGATGGACACCCCCTGTTGCTCGTCCCGCAGGGGAAAATGCTCGCGGATGACGCCCAGGAACCACTCCTGAAATTCCGGCTTGGTTTGCATGATGCCGCCGCCCACGAAAACTGCGTCCAGATCGAGAAACTGCATGGCGATGTCGAACAGCATGCCCAGGGCGATCGCCTGTTTCTTGAAGATCTGCAGTGCCATCTCGTCTCCGGCCTCGCCAAAGGACCTGACGCGCTTGGCCCTTTCTCCGTTGCTGTCCACGATCTGCCACAGCGGATGATCGGGGTATTTCTCCAGGTAATAAGGCAGCAGGCTGTTTCGGATGCCCGTCAAAGAGGCCCAGGATTCTGCGTCTCCCCCGCGCCCGCAGTTGCATTGAGGGATAGGCTGGTCCGGCTCGAGCAATCCCCTGGTCGGCAGCGGAACATGACCGATCTCGGCGGCAAATCCAGCGGCTCCCACCACCATGTGGCCGTTGACGACAATGCCCCCGCCCAGACCGGTTCCCACGGCGGCGGTCAGCGACGAAAACTTGGGATCGCGTCCGAACTTGACGCGGTGACAGTGCAGAGCCGCGGCGTTTCCATCGTTGGCGTAGACCGTGGGGAGCCCGATGGCTTGCTGGAAGGCCTCCCGAATCGGAAACTTCGCCCAGGCCCGGTGCCCGAAGTTCGTGGAACCTTGGGCGGAAATCACTCCGTCGGCGCTGGCCGGACCCGGCGTGTCCAGTCCGACGGCTTTGACGTGACTCATGCTGACGCCGCACGTTTCAGCCGCCTGATGCAGTGCCAGTTGCATCTGTTTCAATGTTGCCGGAGGACCTTGCTCGACCAGCGCCGGAATCTCCATCATTTCAGTGATGCGAAATTGCCCGCTCTCGTCCAGGATCGTAATGTTGATCTTGGTGCCCCCCAGGTCCACGCCGGCAAACAGGTTTATGTTAGACATGGATGTCCCCCGTCAGGAGTTGATCGCACACTTCGATCCCGCAAGCGACAGGCGCACCCCGCACGCCGGCTGCACAACAGTGGGGAGTCCCTACGAAAAATAACGCTATTTTGTGGCTCCCAGAAACGTCGAGGCGCGCCGTCCGGCCTGGCGGTCAGGACCGAACCAGCCGCGGCCGCTTTGACCTTCAGAAGCCTTCGTCTTCTTCGGCAAAGAGGTGGTCACGCACGGCCAGCATCTTGACCATGACCACTGCAACCAGTACCAGGAGGGAGCTGATGACGATCTCCCTTGGAAAGAGGTGGCGAGCAAAGTAGGCGCCGGCAAACCCGATCAAACCTACCATGAAGAAAACACCGAGCGTAAAAAGATGCCTGATCATACTTCGTCTTAACGGTTCCCTTCTGCGGTTTCTTGAGCCCTTTATCCGGCCGGCTCCCAGCCGCCCAAGTTCTATATGTATCACGATCTATTTGCCTCATACCACCCGGAATTTGCCTGCCGGGGTAAGTCGGCTCTCACGGCAACGATCATCCAAACCGGATGCGTTCCGGAAACGAGTAAATGTTCATGCGAGATTCGCGAAGAAAGCCGACTAAGGTCTGGCCGCTTTCTTGGGCGAACTGTACTGCCAGACTGGAAGGCGCGGAAACCGCCGCCACGATGGGAACGCGGCCGGCCAGAGCTTTTTGCATGATCTCGAACGAGGAGCGGCCGCTGACCATCAGGATGTGGTGCTCGAACGGAGAGTATCCTTCCAGCAACCCCCAGCCGAGGACCTTATCCACGGCGTTGTGGCGCCCGACATCTTCCCGCAAGACCAGCAGATTGCCCGCAGCGTCAAAAATGGCCGCCGCGTGCAGCCCACCGGTTCGGTCGAAATTCGACTGCGCACGCCGCAGGCGATCGGGCAACTGGAGAAGCATTCCGCCTTCAATCTGAAACTCAATGTGAAGGGGAGGGAAGTGCTGATGAACGGATTGGATGGTGGCCTTCCCGCAGACACCGCAGCTGGAGGAGGCAAAGACGTGGCGGGTGAGTCGATCGAAGTCGGGAGCTGCTTCCGGGGCCAATTGGATATCGATCCAGTTGCAGCGGGCCACTCTTCCATCCGACCGGGTTTCCACGACATCCTGCCGCCGGAAAATCATCCCTTCACTCAACAGAAAGCCCAGCGCCAGTTCGCGGTCCCGGCCGGGGGTGCGCATGGTGACGCTCACCGGCCGGCCGTTGACCCTCACTTCGAGCGGTTCCTCTCTGGCCAGATCGTCTCGATCGGGTTCGGGCGCGCTCCCTTCTCGCCACCGCAGCACTTCACGCTGCTGAATGTCGGTGGCGATCGGACGTCCGGCTTTTGGTCGCGGCATGGGCATGGAGAAGACCCCTCTGACTCGGAGAACGGTGGGCCACCCGCTCTTCCCAGTCGCTGAGTGCACCGAAAATTGCCATTTTAACATGGTCCGGAGCCAGGGCCTCCGCCGAGCAACGTCCAAGCCGCGCCTCAGTGACTCCACTGAGACGCGCAACCCTCTATCCGAAATACGATTTCGGGCCTTTCGGGGGATGGCGGCTTACCTTGAAGAATTCGGAAGCTGTTGTCGCAAAAATGTGCTACAACCTTGCCGTTTCGTCGCATCGGTTGTGACGCCCGCATTTCAGACCCATACCATTCCATCACTCAGCAGGGCGGAGAGGCCTGTCGGCCACCTCCGGTCAACTGTCGGGAAGCGGCAATTTCTGGTGTGACGAGGCGACTAAAGGTCGAGAGAAACCAAGCCAAGAAGCAGCGGCATCGCATCCTAAAACTCATGCAAAAAGGGAGGCAACAGTGAAGAGCTACCTGGTGGAGTTCATTGGCACGTTCTTTCTGGTACTGGTCATTGGACTGGTGGTGATCGATCCGGGGGCGGGAAACCTGGCCCCGGTGGCCATCGGCTCCATCCTCACGGTGTTGGTCTATGCGGGCGGCCCCATCTCGGGAGCGCACTACAATCCGGCCGTGACACTGGCAGTGTGGCTGCGAGGCAAGTGTGACCGAAAGGATGTTCCGCCCTACATCATGGTCCAGTGCATCGGCGCTATCCTGGCCGGTTTCGCCGTGCGACTGCTGAAGGCGGGCTCCCCGGTCAATCCAATGAATCCTGTGGTCGGCCACGCCCTGTTGGCGGAGGTGCTGTTCACGTTCGCGTTGGCCTTCGTCATCTTGAACGTGGCGACGTCGAAAAAGAGCAGCGGCAACTCTTACTTCGGACTGGCCATCGGCTTTACGGTGCTGGCAGGAGCTTATGCGGTGGGACCTATTTCAGGTGCTGTCTTCAATCCAGCCGTGGCCCTGGGCATCACGACCATGGGGCTGAGCGCCATTCCGAATCTCTGGATCTACCTGGTGGCCGATTTCATCGGGGGCGCGGCAGCCACCACCGTTTACAAGCTGGCCAACCCGGACGAGTTCTGACGCTTTCGGAGTTCCTTCCATCGACTTAGGGTCTGCCAAGGCCTGAGGAAATGCGATTTGGCCTTCTCCCCGCCCGGCGGGGAGAAGGCTTGGGAAACTGGAATTCTGCCCTCGCCCCGCGCCAGCGGGGAGAGGGCTTGGGAAACTCGAGTTCCATCCTCGCATTCCCAATTTGCAGAACCTGACTTACACAACTAAAGGGCGTCTGGCCCCTTCCCCAATTTGCAGAAGCTTACCGACACAACTAAGCATCGCAGCGAGCACCGACGCAACTCAACGTGCCGATACCCTTTCACGGGTCGCCTGATTGGCTATTCCCTTCCTTCCTACCACCAGCCCAAAACCTTCCACCAGGCGCAGCCGACCAGGGTCCAGATCAAGATGTTGGGGATTGAGACGAGAAAGCCAAGGCGCCACCAGGTTCCCTGGCTCACATATCCGGCACCAAAGTAAATGGGAGCGGGCGTGGTGCCGTAGTGGGTCAATGAAGCCTGGAGGTTGGAAAGATAGGCGAGGGACAGAACGGCCAGGTAACGGGGCGCTCCCGCGGCCAGAATCACCACCAGAAACGGCAGGTACATCGCGGTGGCGTGAGCGGTAATGCTGGCGAATCCGTAGTGGGCATAGAAGTAAACCAGGAGCAGAATGGCCAGCGCCAGCCACCAGTGCCAACCTTGCGTCCAGGCCGCGGCCACCTCGGCAAACCAGCGGGTCACTCCCGAATCTCCCAGGAGTTTGGCCATCTGCACCAATCCTCCGTACCAGATGAAGACATCCCAGGCCGACCGCTCCGCCAGGATGTCGCCCCAGTCCAGAACGCCGGTTAACAGCAACACGCAGATGCCGACCAGGGCGACGACGGAATAGTCAAGGGAGTGCCAGGCCGTTGTGAGCCACAACGACGTGACCAGTCCAAACACCGCCAGCATCAGCTTTTCTCCCCTGGACATAGGGCCCAGCCGGTCGAGCTCTTTCCGAGCAAACTCGGCAGCCGCAGGCGTCCGGCGAATCTCCGGAGGGAAGAGGCGGTAGATGAGAAGGGGAACGGCCAACAGCGACAGGAGGCCCGGCACAACTGCGCCCAGTGCCCAGGAAGTGTAAGTCAACTCGATGCCCGTCACGCGCTCGGCGAAGCTGGCGATCAACACGTTCGAAGCCTGACCCGTCAGAAACATCGCGCAAAGAATCACATCGCCCTGGTAAACCAGGGTCATCAGAAAGGCGCCCAGCCGGTTGGCTGTGGGGCCGGGGCGCGAATCGTAGGCTTCGGCCAGGCTCCGGACAATCGGGAACAGGATTCCGCCGGACCGTGCCGCGTTGGAAGGAATGATCATGGCCAGCACGCCGTCGGTCGCCACCAGCGCGTAGACCAAGCCCAACGAGGTGTGACCGATGGAATGGATGAAGAGCAGGGCGATGCGGCGTCCCAGACCGGTCTTAATCATGCCTCGCGACATGAAGAAGGCGGCAAGGACCAGCCAGACTAACGGATCGCCAAAACCAGCCAGCGCCTGATCAGGGGAAGCCGTGCCCGTCAGGGCGATGACTGCGATGCTTAACAGGACCAGGGCGCCTCCAGGCAAAGGCTGAACAATCAAGCCGGCGATGGTTGCCGCAAAGATGGCCAGAAGTCGCCAGGATTCGGCTGGAATCGCTGACGGAGGAGGGATCGCAACCACCGCCAGCCCCACCCCCACCACGGCTCCCCATCGAAGAGCATGCCTCAGACGCCCGGTAAAAGCGGAACTGCCGGTCGGTTTTTTGGAGTGTTCCATCAGGATGGGTATCGGCAGAGGGAGAAGCTCCCCAGGGTTCAGATCGTGAAAGCCGGTATAGTACAATCATCGAAGACAGAAGAACACCGCGCAATTCTCAGCGCCTGCCAACCCGGCCTGCTTGGTTCGCCGGATTCAGGCACTGGCCCTTCCAGAAAGCGGATCGAACCCATCACGATCCGAAGTTTGGTTGCCGCGAATTCTTTTGGAATGCTAAGGTGGGTTTTGCAGCGCCAGGCCAAGGGCCAGTGTTACCGCTAGTCTTGAGAGGAGTGATACCAGCGTGTCAATGATTCGATCGATCCTTTACATTCGTGGGTGCTTCGGGGTGGTGTTTTTCCTTTGTCTTGCCACGCCGCTCTCCGCCGCACCCAGGGCCAAGAACGTCGTGCTCTTTCTCGCCGACGGCGGCGGGCTGCCCACGGTCAATGCCGCCTCGATCCTGGGTTACGGAAAGCCCCGGGCTCTCTACATTCAGAACATGCCTTACATCGGTTTGGCGGAAACATCGTCGGCCTCCAGCTGGGTCTCCGATTCCGCGGCGTCCATGACGGCCATCATGACGGGAGAGAAGACGCATAACGGAGTGATCTCGCAATCCGCTGAGGCCGAACGGGGCGTCAAGGACGGCCGGGTGCTCAAGACGCTCCTCGAGTATGCCGAGGAGCGAGGGCTCTCAACGGGAGTGATTTCGAATAGCAGCCTGGCCGATGCGACACCCGCCGCCTGCTACGCCCATGCCAACGACCGCAACAAACACGGCGAGATCTTCCTGCAAGTCCTCAAGCCCCGGTTCGGCAACGGCATCGACGTGATGATTGGTCTCGGCCGAAAAAGCGTTCTGGAAAAGACGGCGGCTCTCGGAGTCAACCTGTCCGTCGAACTTCCCAAAAAGGGCCTGTCTCTTGTGGACAGCCTGACGGCTGTGGCCAATCTGCCTGGGCGGACTCAACGCTTTGTGGCTCTCTCGGACGAGGAATTCGAAATTCCCCGAGCGGTGGAACTGGCCCTTCAGATTCTTTCCCGCAATTCGAAGGGGTTCTTTCTCATGGTGGAGTCCAATACACACAGCGAGAGCCCCAAGCAGGACCTCGATCGGATGGTGGCGTTTGACCGGGCCGTTCGACAAACGGCGGAGAGACTTCGCAGAGACACCCTGATCCTGGTGACGGCAGACCATTCTCACGACTTGCGTCTGACCAAGGGGAAAAAGGGAGAGGATATCTTGCCCCTCATCAGGGTCAGCGGAGGGACTCACACCGCTGAAGAGGTGCTGGTTTCCGCAGAGGGGCCGGGCGCCGAGCGGGTGAAGGGCATTCTTCCAAACACGGAACTGTTTCACATCATGATGGGCGCCTTCGGCTGGAAATAGGAGGTTTGGAAGCCCCCGACCTCTCGCTACACCTCAACGGGATGTCCTTCTTGCAGAGCACGTGTGGCCGCCAGGGCGACCTTGAGGTTGGCCAGACCATCCGAGCACCGGATAGGAGGCTCTTTCCCTTCCACCAGATTGTCGACGAAGTTCTGCAGCTGGCTGACGTAGGCCTGTCCGAAGCGTTCCATGAAATAGGGAACCGTGTCGTGAGAGACTTCTCCCTTGGTCAGCACCAGGAGCGGGGTCTCGCGAATATAGCCCACCTGCAGGCTGCCCTTGGTGCCCAGGATTTCCGTGCGGATGTCGTAGCCGAAAACGCCGCTGCGGCTGTTGTCAATCACTCCCAAGGCCCCGTTGCGAAAGCTCAAGGTGGTGATGGCGTTGTCGACATCGCCGATTTCGTCCATCTCCGGGTAAGCCAGATTTCTGCCGACGGCGTAAACGCTTCTCACCTCGCCCATGTACCAGCGGGCCAGGTCGATGTCATGAATGGCGCAATCGACGATCAGTCCTCCGCTGTGGCGAGGATCGAGATACTCGAGACTGGGACGGAAGGGATCGCGTGAGCAGGACTTGAAGACAATCGGATGGCCGATGATGCCCTCATCGATTTTTTTGCGGGCAGCCATATAGCCCTTGTCGAAGCGCCGCATGAATCCCATCTGAAAAAAAACGCCCTTTTGAGCAACGCGCTGCTCCATTTCCTCGGCTTCCTGCAGGGAGAGTGACAAAGGTTTTTCGCAGAAGATCGCTTTGCCTTGGTTCGCGGCCTCCATCACCACGTTGCGGTGAGTGCTGGTTGGACTGACGATCACCACGGCCTGCACGTGCTTATCGGCGAGCAGGTCCTGATGATGCTGGTACCATTTTGGAACTTGATGAGCGGTCGCGAAGGATTGAGCGACCGATTCCTGGATGTCGGCAACGGCCACCAGTTCAGCCTGATGGATTTGCCTCAGGAAATACCCGGCATAGAGCTTTCCCAGACGGCCCAGCCCAACAATCCCGACCTTTATTCTCTGGTTCATGGCCCCTCCTTCCTGCGGGGAAAAGGGTTGTGAAGAACGGTACTCTCCAGGTTCCGTCCGCCGAAATCAGGTTGACCGTCACGGGGAGGTGGTTTGGGCTTTGACGGACTGGCTGTCCGGTGTGACCAGGTGGATCTCAACCGGGATGTCCTCCGGCACGCTTTCCCCCTTCGTGAGGCGGACGGCGGTCTCAACCGCCAGTTGCCCCATCTTCTCGGGGGACTGCGCCACGGTGGCCGCCATCAGGCCCTGGCGAACGGCGTCTCTGGCTTCCGAAAAGGCGTCGAACCCCACCACCGTGATGCTCTTCGTTCTGCGGGCTGCGGCGATCGCTTCGACTGCTCCGAGAGCCATCAGGTCGCTGCAAGCAAACAGAGCCTCGACTTCAGGGTGGGCTTGAAGGATGTTTTGGAACACATTGTAACCTTGGTCTCGCTCCCAATTGGCCGTCTGGGACGCCACGATGCGCATGCCGGGATGACCGCGCAGCGCGTCGTGAAAGCCCTTCAAACGGGAATCCCCCGTCTCATGGCCGGGGATCCCCTCCAAGACGGCCACATTGGCTTTGCCGCCGGTCTTGGCCATCAGGAACTCTCCGGCCAGTTTCCCTCCTTGGTAGTTGTCCGACCCGATGAAGCAGGCGACCCGTCCTCCCGCGGCCTGCAGTGTTTCTTCGTGGACCCGGGTATCAAGGATCAATACGGGAATTCCGGCTTGATTGGCCTTGACGATGGCCGGCACGACTTCGCGAGATCCGCTTGGAGTCAGGCACAGGGCCGAGACGCGGCTTTGAATCAGGTTCTCGATAATCTGCATCTGCTTCTCAACGTCGAGTTCGCGTTCCGCGGCTTGCACGGTTAACGCGACACCGAGTCGCTGGGCGGCTTCTTGAGCCCCCTTCTGCATGTCCAGGAAGAAAGGGTTGTTGAGCGTCTTCACAACCAGCGCAACGGTGGGCTGTGCCTCGGACGGCGGGGGAACCTGTCGGCAGGCGGCCAAAATCAGCAAAAGGCAGAGGCCCAGGCCGGATCCGATCCGTGTCGAGCGATTCCTTCGAATGCGGCGCTGAGCAACGTTCATGTGGTCGACACCTCCGAATCTAGAGTGTCCATTGGAAGTGGAAGGAGCTTCCCTTGGATTTGAACGCCCTACGCCTGTACCTATTCTCGCCGTCCGGCCTCGGCCGGTCTAGCGGTTCCGCGTCTTGAGCGTCATATCCAAGAGGACAGCCAGGATGATGACCGAACCGATGACCAGCTGCTGCACAAAAGACGAAATCCCCAAAAGGTTCAGCCCGTTTCGCAGCACCCCCATGATCAAAGCTCCGACCAGGGTGCCGAATACGGTCCCCTCTCCTCCCATGAGGCTTGTGCCGCCGATCACGGCGGCCGCGATGGCGTCCAGTTCATACATCATGCCCGCGATCGGCTGGGCGGAGTTCAAACGCGCCGTCAGCAGGATGGCCGCCAGTCCACTCAGCATTCCGCACAGGCCGTAGACCAGCGTTTTGTAACGCTTGACGGGCACACCCGACAGAATGGCCGCCTCCTCGCTGCCGCCGATGGCGTAGAGATAGCGCCCGAAGCGCGTCTTGGCCAGCACAACGTGCGCCAGGACATAGACCGCCAGCATCACGATGACGGGCAGGGGCAGATGATAGAAACTGGAGGTGGCCACCGCCCGAAACGATTCGTCGAAGCCGGAAATGGGTCGGCCCTCGGTGAAGACCAGGGCCGCCCCTCGGGCCACGCTCATCATTCCCAAGGTCGAAATAAACGGCGGAAGATGACCTCGTGTAATGAGGACGCCGTTCAGCCCACCGCACGAGAAGCCGGTGGCCATCGCGATCAGCGCCGCCAAGGGCGCCGGCACCCCGGCTTTCAGGGCGCTGGCCATCACCACACCGGCAAAGGCCAGAACCGATCCCACCGAGAGGTCGATTCCGGCCGTGATGATTACCGGGGTCATGCCCACGGCGATCGTGGCCACGATGGCCGTTTGCTCGGCAATGTTCAGAAGGTTTGAAACCGTCAGGAAGTAAGGCGTGGCCGCACCCAATGCCGCTGAAAGGACAAACAATCCGATCAGCGTGCCCAACTGTCTGGCGTGCCCGGAAAGAAAGTGTTTCAGATTCATCAGGCAACGGATTCCTGCCAATCAATCTGCGCGCAGGCGCCGACGGCATCGGAGCGGGAAGGGCAGCGCCGACCTTCACCCAATGCAGCATGCCGGTCTCCAGATCACAGGGCGCTCTAAAGACCCGATCAAACCTGACTTGGGCCCTGACCGGCGGCGCTTAGGACGAAGGCTTGAAATACAAAACCAGCCCGGCGCCCAGCGCTGCCATGAGGAATCCCAGGTAGAGCAACGGATTGGGCGCTTCCTTGGGCGGATGACTCCACATCGAGACCAGCACGTTGATGACCGGGGCGCCTCCGAAGACCAGTGGCATCACGTAGGTCGGCAGGCCACCGGTGCGAAACGACCAGATGATACACACGGCGCCGATGGCACCCAACGCCCCGGCCAATGTCGCCAGGGAAGACCCCGTCAAGTTAAATCCCTTGAGCTGTCCCTGGTAGGATAGGGCGATGGCGGGAACCAAGACGCCGATCAGAAAGTAGGCAAACCCCACGCACAGGAGCGCGCGCAAAGGGCTTGCCAGCTGGACCTGTCCCTTATGCAGAACGGGACCGTACATGCCCCACGAGAGCACGGCACCAACAACGAAGACTAGCCAGGTCATGAGAAGCGTTCTCCTTTGACAAGATCTCGGAAATTCAAAACCGTTTGCCCGCCGGCCTCCCACGAAGTCAGCGAGATATTTCAGGCGTGCCAAAGCAGTAAAGCATGCCGTGGGTTCGAACATAGAGGCAGCCTTCGGCGATGGCCGGCGTGGCATTACAGCTATCCCCCAGGTCATTCACTGCCAGTACTTCCCAGTCCGAACCGGGGCGGATTACAGAGGCCTTGCCCTCGTGACTGATGGTGTAGAGCTTGCCGTCGGCCGCCACCGGCGATGCGAAATAGTCTCCCAAGGCCCCCGTCAGTCGGGCCTGCTTGAGGACGGTTCCGGTGGAGGCGTCCAGCGCCGTCAGGATCCCTCCCTCCTTCATCAGGTACAGGATATTGTCGTAAAGCAGTGGTGAGGGCACATTGGGCAGGGACTTCTGATAGCGCCAGAGAAAGCTCTTCTCGGTCATGTCGCCTTGGCCTCCCAGGCGAAAGGCCAGCACGGCGTTCCGGGCGCTCCGCCGGGCCCGATAGAACCGCCAGTCACGCTCGCCCAGCCCGCCGTCGCGGTCTAAGTCCATCGACTGCCAGTCGCGCGTGATTTTCTCGTCGGAAATTTCTTCCTTCGACAGGCGGCCGTCCTGGTTGCGATCCCACTTGGCCAGCACCTCCTGGAATGCGGAAACCTCCTCCTGTTGGCCTTCATCCGCTCCGCCGGCCCAGCCATGCACATAGATGGTGTGGTCGTTCATCACCGGCGTGGATTTCATTTGCCAGGTCAGGCCTCGCAGCCACCACACTTCCCGGCCTGTCTCCACGGAATAAGCCGTGAGCTGCAGAGAGCCCGAAACGAGGACTTGCAGGCCGCCTTCTCTGGGCTGGTACAAGATGGGAGTCGCAAAGCCACGAGTATACTCCGGGCGCTCCACCCGCCACTTCACCTCACCGGTGTCCTGATCGACGGCAATGAAAAAAGAACCACTCTCCTGATCGCAAATCATCAGGACTTTGTCGTTTGCCAGGACCGGGGAGGCTCCCAGGCCAAAAGGGTTGTTGAAGGGACCAAGCGGAAGCCGCCAGCGCTCTTC
Organism: Acidobacteriota bacterium; assembly: GCA_040753175.1. Taxonomy (GTDB): domain Bacteria; phylum Acidobacteriota; class Terriglobia; order Versatilivoradales; family Versatilivoraceae; genus JBFMEW01. Next base: position 76,953 of record JBFMEW010000016.1, read on the forward strand.
GCCATCCGAGGTGAACGAGATCAGCCCGAAGTCGGTGAAGAAGGCGTACACATTCTTTCCGTCCGTCACCGGCGTCGGTGAGGCCGGGCTGTTGGCCTTGTGTAACTCCTCACTGCGGTTCTTGGGAACTTCCTTCCGCCACAATGTCTTCCCGCTGGAGCGATCCAGGCATAACACCCACAGCTTAGTGGGCTCGTAGGCCGTCAAGAAGATCCGATTTCCTGCCAGAGCAGGTGAAGAATGCCCCGGCGGTAGGGCCGTCTTCCAGACTACGTTCTTATCAGGTCCAAACTCCACCGGCAGAGACTTGGACTGAGCCACTCCGGAGCCGTTGGGACCCCGAAATTGTCCCCAGTCGGCAGCGGAAACAGCGGCTCCCATGACACCGCTTAGCAGGGTGACGAGAAATGCCCATCTGGCGAAAAGGGATGGCGCTCGATGACCGCCCAAGCGGGGCTGCCCGGTTTGGGAGATCTGGTCGAAGAACGATCGGCCACGCCCGTCTGGTGTCATTGCTCTGCCTCTCCTGAGTGTTGGAATTTGAATTGGGTTCCCGGCTCCGTGGCGGCAATTCTGCGGCCAGCGGTCAGGTGGAGTCGCCAATCCATGGTGTCGCATGATGGTATCCGATTTAGGGCTGGCGTCAATCATTCTTCGCGTGGCACCTGCGCTGCCATCGAGTCAGAAGATGATCCCAGTCTTTGCGCCAGCAACTTGGTGATGATGAATGGACGCGGTGACCGCGGTGCCTCTCTCGACAAGGAGCCGGCGAAGGCGTTGGTGCTAGAAAACGATTCTCAGCCCGAATTGAATCTGGCGGGCCGAGGTGGTGGTGGCGCGAATTCGACCCAAGGAAGCCAAGGGCTGCTCGTTGTCGGTCTGACCCGTGAAGGCAATGAGCGAAGGCGGCGCGAAGTTGGAGCGGTTGAACAAGTTGAAAATTTCGGTGCGGAACTGAATACGCGTGTCCTCTCCCAAGCGAGCCCACTCGAAGTTCTTCACGACCGAAAAGTCGAAGGTTCGCAGGTCGGGTCCGACAAAGGTTCCCCGGCCCAGCGTTCCGAGTGTTCCGGCAGCCTGAAGCTGGAATGCGGACGGATCGAAGTACTGATCCGGCCCGCCCAGGACAGCGCTCTCATGGGTCCGGCCTGCGGCCAGGCCGGCCCGATCGGAACCGATCCCGGGGCCGAGCGAAGGGGCCCACAGCGAGCGAGAGCGGTTTCGCTGGACAAAGACCGTGAGCGGACTGCCGCTGCGCACCGTTCCGATTCCCGACAGCTGCCAGCCTCCCAGCCAGCGCCGCGCGGCGCCCAGCGAATCGCGCCCGAAGGGCAACTCCCAGGTGAAATTGGCGACCCAATTGTGTTTGGCATGGAAATCCGAAAGGCCGCGATTGTAGAAGAAGCCCGGGAACTCCGGAAAGGCCGAGGTTGTACCGTTGGTGGCGTCCGAGAAAAAAGTGGAGGCCTGTGTGTTGTCGATGTTGCGGGAAAAGGTGTAGGACGATTGAAAACTGACGCCCTGCGACCAGCGCTTTCGCAGCTCGAGGATCATGGCGTTGTACCAGGAATCGCCGTCGCTCCGTTTCAACTCGATGGTGGTAAAGGCCGGGTTGGGCCGCTGCAGGTTGGGTGCAAAAAACAGCCTTCCATCGGCCAGTCGCTCCGGCACGGGCACGTTGACATCTCCACTGCGCAGAAGGTGGATGCCGCGGGACCCTGCGTAGCCGACAGTCAGAAGTGTGTCGTACCAGAATTCACGCTGGAGGTTGAGGTTCCAGACATGCACGTTTGGATTCTTCAGGTTCCATTCCACCGGCCGGATCGAGTTCCCTTGTCCGCGCTCGAAAGGCGGCAACGGAAAGGAAGGGTTCCGGATGATGATGCGTGGCGTGGCGGGAGGATTGGTCACGGTCACAATCAGGTTCTGCTGGTTGTTGGTGTTAAAGAACAGCCCGTATCCGCCGCGCAGCGCGGTCCGTCCGTCACCGGCGGCGTCCCAAGCGAAGCCGAAGCGGGGTGAAATGTTGCGATAGGTCGGATTCCGATAAAGGGGACCGACGGTCGGCTCGCTGTCAGTGAGGCGGATCAACGACGAATCCCGACCATAAAGATCCACCGGCATCGTCGAGAACTCGTAGCGCAATCCCAGGTTAAGCTGGAATCGCGGGTGAACGCGGATGCTGTCCTGGAGATAAAAGCCGGTCAACGTGAAGCGCCAGTAGCGGTCGAGCGCCCCGTCGGGTCTCAATCCGATGAACAACTGAGGCCGGTTCAGAAGGAAGTCGCGTAGTCCCGCGAAGTTGTAAATGCCCAGCGAGAAAGTGGGATTGAACATGTTGTCCTGATAGCGCTCCGCCAGGCCACCGAACTTGAGGAGGTGACGTCCACGGGTGTAGGTGAGCCCGTCTTCCACGCCAAACACATTTTGAGTCAGCTTGACATTGACGGAAGTTTGCGGACCGAAGCGCGGCAGCCCGCCGATGTCGATAGCCCCTACCAATTGTTGCCCCGGCACGAAAGGCTGAAGGGGAGAGGACAGCTCAGCCTGAACGTCCTGACCGATGCGCGTCCGACTGAAGTTGAGGCGCAGATCGTTGAGAAGGCGAGGAGAGAAGATCCGGCGATACTCCGCCGTGAAGAACTGGTTGCGGGAAAGGAACTCCCGAGGGAACTGGGGGAAGTCGGTCGGAAGCTTCTGCTGGGCGTCGTCAATGGTGTAGCGACCGAAGAATTGGTGGCCGGGACCGAAGTTGTGATCCACCCGACCCTGCAAAAAGTCTTCATCCAATCGCTGGCTGAACAGGAAATTGTGGCGTGCCAGGCCACTGCGAGCCAGCTGCAGGTCAGGAACCGGATCGTTGGGACTGGGATAAGCCTCCAGGTAGGAGCGCACCGCGGGATGCACGCCTACTTCGTCGATCACGGTCGGGTCGGTGGGGTTGGGAAGCAGGCCCCGACGTGCGTTTGCATCCGGAACCAGCGTGGAGATGGTCTTCCCGAGTCCCTCGCGCAGAGCCTCGTACCCCACAAAGAAGAAGGTTCGCTCGCGCCGGAAAGGCCCACCCAGAGTGCCGCCGAATTGGTTCCGCCGAAACTCGGGCTTGCGGGCCTGATCGAAAAAGTTGCGGGCATCCAGGTTGTCGTTGCGATGGAATTGATAGAGGCTGCCGTGCAGCTCGTTGGTTCCGGACTTGGTTAATGCGTTGATCTGACCGCCCGAGTTACGGCCGAATTCGGCGCTGTAGGCGTTCACCTCCACCCGGAATTCGCGCACGGTTTCCATGCCCAGAGCCGTGCTGGCTGCGCTTCCGGCCGGGCCGTTGGTAAAGTCGTTCTGGGGCGTGCCGTCCAGGAGATAAACGTTCGAGCGGGGATCCTGTCCGTTGATGCTGACGCCGAGCCCATGCGCGACAACCGATCCGCCGTCGCGATGCGGAAAAGGAATCACGCCGGGCTGCAGCAAGGCCAAATCCGAATAATTACGACCGTTGAGCGGCAAATCGCGAATAAGACCTTCACTGACCATGTAGCTCAGCTCGGAGGTCTGCGTGTTGACGACGGGAACCTCCCCAACCACATTGAGCACCAGGTCCACGCCGCCGACCTCGAGTCGCAGATCCAAGGCAGCCACGGCTCCAACCTCAAGGCGTACTCCCTGCCGCACGAGCGGTCGGAATCCCGGATGGGTGACTCGGATTTCATACAGACCCACCGGGAGCGAAGAAAAAATAAAGCGCCCTTCCACGCTGGTGACGTTCGAGCGTGACAAACCGGTTTCACTGTGAACGGCCGTAACGCTTGCTTCGGAGACCAATCCGCCGCTTTGGTCCTGAACGGTGCCGGCGATGGTGGCGCTGGTTTGGGCCGAGGAAGGAATGACTGAAACGGGCAAAAAAAACATCAGCCCAGCGGCTGCCGCCCGCAAGGAGAAGGTTTGAAGCCTGGGGGAAAGAGTCATGATAGAAACCTGTTCTTTCGGCATTCTGCAGGATTCCCGAATGCCCTGGCATCCTCCCTCCCCGCGTCCAGTCTAGCAACCGGGCGCCGCCAGTTGCAACTTGCTATTCGCTGTGCAATAGTACGCTGGCTTTCATTGGCAGGCTCTCGAGAACAACCGGCACTGGCGTGCTGCCGCCGGTGTTCGGGCATTTCACAGCACCGATCTCGCACGAGGAATCCGGATGAGTTCGTCAACACTCGACACTGGCAAGATCCGCCTGACGCGCGTTCAGTGGCTTATTTGTGTGATCGCGTCGATTGGCTTCGCCTTCGATATTTATGAACTGCTCATGTTGCCGCTGATTGTGCGGCCCGCCCTTCTGGAGTTGATCAATGCCCGTCCGGGTTCCGCGGAATTCAACAGTTGGGTGGGGATGCTTTTTTACGTTCCGGCCCTGGCGGGCGGCATTTTCGGACTGCTGGGCGGATATCTGACCGATCGCCTGGGACGCCGCCGAGTGCTGGTGTGGAGCATCCTGCTTTATGCTTTTTCGGCCTGCGCCGCCGGTTACACCACTTCCATCCAGTGGCTGCTGGTTTTGCGGTGCACCACCTTTATCGGTGTGTGCGTGGAGTTCGTGGCGGCCGTTGCCTGGCTGGCCGAACTCTTCCCTCATCCCAAGCAGCGCGAGGCGGTACTGGGTTACACTCAAGCCTTCTCTTCTTTGGGTGGCCTGATGGTGACCGGCGCCTATTACGTGGCCGTCACCTACGCGGACTGGCTACCGGCTATTCACGGCGGCCACCAGGCCTGGCGCTATACGTTGATCTCGGGTGTGATTCCAGCCATCCCTCTCATCCTGATTCGGCCGTTTCTGCCGGAATCGCCCACCTGGCAGCAAAAGAAAGAGGCCGGAACGCTCAAGCGGCCGAGTTTCGCCGAGTTGTTCCGCCCCGAGTTCCGCCGCACCACGCTGGTGACAGCCCTCATGTTTGCGTGCAGTTATGGAGCCGCCTTCGGCGCCATCCAGCACACTCCTCGCATCGTTCCGGGTTTGCCGGAAGTTCGAGACCTGCCTCGGCCGGCGCAGGAACAGATCGTCAGCACCGTACAGTTGTATCAGGAGCTGGGAGGACTGGCCGGTCGCTTTCTCCTGGCCTTTTTGGCCGTGCGGATGCTTCAAAGACGGAAGCTGCTGCGAGTGTTTCAGGTTCCAGGCTTGCTGTTCATGCCCCTGGTTTTCCTCTATCCGGCCAACGACAATCTGGAGTTGTTGAAGTGGGGGATTCTGGCTGCGGGCCTGGTCACCGTGGCGCAGTTCAGCTTCTGGGGGAATTACCTGCCCCGAGTCTATCCGACCCACCTGCGCGGCACGGGCGAGAGCTTTGCAGCCAATATCGGCGGGCGGATGATCGGCACCTCGGCGGCTTTGCTCACCACCCAACTGGCCAACGTGATGCCGGGAACCGCACCTTCCATGAAGCTGGCCTATGCCGCCGCCGCGGTGGCCTTTGCCGTGTACCTGGTGGGATTTGTCGCCAGTTTCTGGCTACCGGAACCTGAGAAGGCGGAGCTGCCGGAGTAATCTTCAGCGTATAACGATATATGGTAGCTCCCATAGTATTCCTTAGTTCAACAATTCGCGATCTAAGGTACTTGCGGTCCCATCTCGAGCGATTCATCAAGGGTTTGGGTTTCAACCCGGTTCTGTCTGAAAGAGGCGACGTCCCGTACATCAACGGCTTATCGGCCGAAGAGTCCTGTCTAGATCAAATTGAGCGGGACGCCGACATTTTCTTATTGATTATTGGGGCGCGATATGGGTCCCGGTCTGATCTTTCCCACGAAGGGCTTCCCAATCAGTATGTCAGCGTAACGAGACAGGAGTTCAGGCAGGCAGTCGCGAAGGGCATCCCGATCTATGCCCTCTTTGACAAGGAGATTGCATACTCCGCGCGCCGGAGAGGATCGATCAACGCCCCCGCTGAGACCGAGGAACAGCTGATCTTCGACTTCATCCAGGAAGTTGAGAAGACAAAATGCTTCCGATTCGAGTTTAACGATCCAACTGAAATCGAGGACTGGCTCAAGAAACAATGGGCGGGTCACTATCGTTCTCTCATGCTCGATCACCGAGCAGGGCGGCCTCGTGCTAGCCTTTCCCCGGGCTCAGAACCCATAACTTACTGGCTGTCATCCAAGATTCCAATGGTGATTCACTGTGGTTTAACAGAGCTACTCGGCGAAGTGACGCTGACAAAGAGGAGCTTTCCAGCAAACCATAATCAAAAAACATCCGCTGCCACCATCGACGTTTTGTTTGCGGATGTTGCTGTCGCGAATCCGTTCGAGGGTTGGCAGGAACTTGACTTCCTAACCGGAACAATACCAGCTACGAACTCCTTATCTGATTCAGTTCAGCTGCATTTCAAGGGGGGATTCCTGCGCACTGAGTTTGCCCACAGGCTCAGAGGGCGTGTCATAAACACTAGGGATGGAGGTGTGGTTACGATTGAAATACCGGCTGGAATCACGCTTGAGGACGGCAGTCAGATTTCAGTGAAGAACGTGTTGGCCAGAACTACAGGGAAGGCAGTTGGAGCCCAAATAACCGCCACTGTTCAATGTCAGCCACCTGAGAGCAGCTTGTTTGTCAACGGAACTACGTGCTCAGTTGCATTGTGTGGTTTGTATCTTCAACTCGCGACGCAGCCAGCTCAGATAAACTCGAACGAACAGGTTGCTCATCCGGTGCTGTATTTGGAAGAAGCGCTGGTCAATGAGTCGAATTTGGAACCGAGGAAGGGTGTTAGAGTGCACTTCGTGCTATCGGACCTTGCTGAACACGTCAGCATCGTATGGCCTGAAATAGGAGTCGAAACTCGCTATGGCAACAGTCAATTACAGAAGATCTCAGCGTCGAATAACGATGCAGTCTATGAGTTCATGTGGAACAAGAACGATCAGACAGCTGACCAAATCCGACTTTTTCGGCTCGACTTGGAGGCTCGCTTGAACGTCCCGATCCGAGGAGGAACATGCACAGTTCAGTGCCAGCTTTATCCGCCTGGAATATCCCCGCTGATTCCGCGGTTTGAGCATCCGTTGCTACCTGACCCGGGATGTTACCTACTGAGATTTCTGTAGTTGAAGGCGTTTGACGCCTGGCTGGTTTTTTCTTCGACTATGTCTTAAGAGCCAAGTCTGCTTAGACACAGTTATGAGATTCAACAAGGTGAAGATCGGCATGAAGCGGGTTTCGACGGGGTATGCCGTGTACGAGGAGTGGTACCGGGATGGACAGCTCGTTTCAAGCACAGAATTGGGAATGATCTTCCGCAATGCCTTCGAGGCTCGCCGCGGTATGGAAGAGCTGGCCCGCGTCGTCCGGCGGAGGGAACCAGATGTGGCTGTCGAGTTTGACCGTGCAGCCTGAACTGACCCAACCCCAGTGACTCGGGAATCACGTGAGGAACACCGTGCAGTGTGGTTCTTGCAGAGCCCTTCCAATCCAGTTTCCCGATTTCCAGATCTCCGCTTCGGTGTGACCCTATCCCCTCCGGGCGGACAGCACTTCCTTCAAACGTTGAACGATGCGTTCCGGGTCGCCCTCCTGGAGCGTCTCCGGAAAAATAACGAGCCGTCCGCTTGCCGCCAGGCTCTCGTACACCGCAATGATGGGGTCTCCCTCCTGGAGGGCGTTGATCACGTCCCAGGCCGTCAGGCCTGTTTTGAGGGAGTCGACCTGGATCTGTGCTTCGGGGACCGGCCGGCCGCCGTGGCTTGGAAAGACATGAGTGGTCTCGATTCCGCTGATTCTCTCCAGACCCGAGACGATCGCCTGGATCCGATCTTTCCACAGCTGCAGCTCCGCCTGCAGGTCCCGCTTCTGGTACAGCTGAAGGGCGGTGATGAGTCCTGCAATCTCTTCCTTGGCGGCTTTGAACCCGCGGCCCAACCCGTGGTGCGGGGGGCCTTTCAGCACTCCTTCAGCAATGAGGTGGCGAAAGGGCCAGGTTTCCGGAAATACATCCATGTCCTGCTGCTGCAGGATGGCTGAAAGAATCAAGGGCTTCTTTCCGCACAGAATGCCGGTTGATTGAGGCCCCTGGATATGCTTGCCTCCGCTGAAGGCCACCAGGTCAGCTCCCTCGGCAAGGTACTTCCTGAGGTTCTCCCGAGGTGGCAGGTCGGCGGCAGCGTCAACGATGACCGGCACACCTTTCCGGTGAGCGATCTCAGTCACTGTGGTCAACGGCAAACCCTGGTTCCCAAAGCCCGCTAGAAAGAACACAGCGGCGGTTCGATCGCTGAGAGCGTCTTCCAATTCGTAGGGAAAGGTAACGTAGTTGTAGCCGACCTCCGCGATCTCCGCGCCTGCCACACGGAGCGCACGATCGTAGTCGTTGCGGTGCAGTCGCTGGATGACAATCTGGTTTCGCAGCCCGGCGGTGTCCGGCAAAGCATTCATCCGTGACGTGTTCAGTCCGGCCAGGCAGGCCGCCGCCGCCAGCGTCAGGGCGGCAGCGGCGCCTGAGGTGACCATTCCGGCTTCGGCGCCGGTGGCCGAAGCGATAACTCCGCTGGCTGCCTCCTGCAAGTCCTCGATTCTGACAAAAGACCGCGAGGCTTCCTGCATGACGGCCAAGACCTCGGGAGCCATGAGACATCCGCCCACCTTGGTGCTGTAGCTGCGTCCGTTGATGACCGTGCGGACGCCCAGACGTCGATAAATACTCATGAGTTCTCCTCCCGCGGTTTGGTGTTCGGCTCAAAAGCCAGGGCCCGAGCGGGATTGGCGACGGTCATTTTTGCAATCTTCTCTTCGGCCACGCCCAGGCTTCGCAGCAAAGGCAAGAATTGTCTCTGGAGGTGATCGTAGCCTTTGCCGCCGTAACTGTGCAGGTGCTGCTTGGTACAGATATCCAACGAGAGAAGAATTTGATCCTCAAAGCCGTCTTGGATCAATTCCAGCACATTCCGCCCCCGCACTTCGTCGGGTGGATAACCATCGCCCTCGTACCCGATGTTGTCGATTCCCAGGAAGACCCCCTGCTCCGCGATGTGTTTGAAGTGGTGGGCGCCAAAGCGGTCGCCGAGATGACTGATCACGATTCGGCTCGAAGGGACTCCTTCCTCGCGCAGCAACGCGATTTGTTCCAGAGCCAGCTCCCCAAAATGGGTGGTGTGGGTCCAGATGGAAACCCCGGTCTGCCGTTGGGCCCGCGCCGATGCTCGAAACACCCGTTCCTGTGCGGGCGTGATGTGATAGCGCTCCGTGCCGATTTCGCCGATGACGCCGGCCTGGATGTCCGATCCTTCGGCACCGAGGGTGATGTCTTCGATAATTTTGCGAGCCAGCGCATTGGTGTCGAGTTCATAGACGCAGGCCGGGTAGACTTCCTCTCGATACCAGGCGCTGCCCATGACGACGTGAACTCCGGTGGCCTTTGAAATGCGACGCAGACCTTGGGGATTGCGTCCCAGTCCGATGCTGGAGACTTCCACCACCGTTCGTCCTCCAGCCTCCCGATATCTCGAAAGCTCCGTGGCGGCCAGGTTCTCGTCGTGCAGAATCCCGTCATAGCTTCGGACGATCGGCCATAGGTCGCACAAGAGATGTTCGTGCGACAAAACAAACCCGGCTTCCTCCGGCGCTATCGGGCCGTTGACGGTCATGATGATCATGATCTTGCTCTCCTGATCGGTGCTCGTTCCAACGCTGGTTTCCGTTTTTCGACCGAACTCTTCTCGGAGGGATTCAGCCGCGCACGAATCTTCTTGAGCGCGGCCAGCCAGCTCGGGATCTCGCCTCCCGAAGGGTCTATCACGTCGATCTGGAAGGACCGATGAATGTAGGATTCGAGGGAACTGATTCCCGCCGAGAGGGCTGCCACAGTTCCGTCCCGGTTGTCGCCGGAAGCAAACCAGGAGTGCAACCCGGCCAGCAAGCGGCTGAACCGGACGCCCACCTCCAGGCAGCGCAGCTGATGTTCCAGGTCCGGCCGGCTCTCGGGCCTTAAATCGCTCTCACCCAGCGCCGCCTTCAGATGTTCAATGCCCTGCTCGGTAATGGCCGCCCACTTCATCCATCGCGACTCCAGATTGGAATGATAAGCCTCAGGGCTAAGGCCTTTCTCGCTCAGGAATTTCTTAAGCGTTGGTTCCTGAATATCGTTGGTCCAACCCGCCGAGTCGACTGCCAGATTGCGCCACAGCACGGACAGCGGATAAAGCTTCTGCCACATGCCGGGGGGAGTTTCGTTGTCGTTTGCGGCCAGGAAGTTCCTCTGCATTTCGGCCAGGTGCCGACCGGCACGAGGGCCATAGAGCCAATCGCAAACCCGCTCCAGCGTCCCACCTGCCTCAAATAACGCTGCGGGACGAGCTTCGTTGGTTTGATAGCCGCGCCACAATCCGAGAGCTTCGTCGTAGGAACGTGGCTCCTGAAAAAAGCCGTTCGAGCGCGTGTTCCAGCTGTACTCGGCGTTGATCAGCTGCAACGGTTCCTGATTGAAGCCGCTGCTACCGTTGTAAATGCCTTCCGAGCCGAGGAAAGAGCGGTTCATCGCAGGTGAGGCCACTACGGGGTAATCACTGAGGTAGTAGTTGCCGCCCCCAGCGAAGAACAGGAAGATCTTGAAGGGCAATCCTGCCTGAGACATGGTTTTATTGAAGTCCGACGTCCACTGGCGGTTCGAGCCTTTCAGCGGGAAGATTTCTCTGAAGCAGATCTCCACGTTGGGTGATTTGGGCAACTGCCTTCCAATGTTCTGCCAGAGCTCCAGGACATTCTCCCAATCCTCTTGCGATGTCGGGTCGGCGTCATAAACCGGAGAGACCAGGATGATGGTGCAATCGCGAGCGGCGTCATATCCGCTTTGAGGGTTCCTCACAGACTGGACGGTTTCGATGAGCGTCCGATATCCGGCGGCGAGACCTCCGGCTCCTCCCTGCACGGCCTTGAGATCGTCGCTGGGCCAGCGCTTCCGGCAGCGTTCGCATCGTTGCAGCCAGGACCGCTGACTGCCCTCGAATCCGCCGAAGTCCTCGTGATGAATATAGAAACCGCCCGGCTCCGTTCGAGCCACATAGTTCTTGAGTTCAGCGGCTTTGAGATCATTCAATGGCTCGTTGGCCCGGCAACTGCCCAGCGTGCGGGTATCGATGGAGGGAGTCTTGGAGTAGGAGAATCCCATGCATTGATAAACTTTTCCGTTGGGATAGGACTCTCTGTTCGTGAAGACCTGCCCAAGGTAGGGTGCTGCTTCATAGAGTGGCCCCGATTGGTAGGCGATTCCATAGCTTGCGCCGTAGCCGCCGGTCACCAGCTTGATACCCCGATCTCGGGCGTAGCGGTTCAAGTCTTTCATCATGTCCGCAAAACCGGGGAAGAAATCCGTGCCCCATCCAAAGCCGTGCGCCAGGACCATATTGATCTTGTAGCGCGTGCAGAGATCCAGCTTTCTCCTGAGGCGGGCCGTATAACCCTGAATCCCATCGCCCCAGTCGTAGGACCAGCGGTTGATCTCGACGTTTAACAACCAGTCGGCGGCCATCCGATACCGGAAGTCAGGAAAATCGCGAATATGAATCGCCGGGATTCGCAGAGTGTCCTGCGAAGTTGTCATGAGCTGTACCAGCGAGGCCGCCGCATGGAGAATCCCTTGTTCCTGCTGCCCGATGAGCAAGATGGTCCGGTCCGCGGGCTTGACAACGAGCACGTACTCCTGGCCGGTACGTTCGGGGCCGGATAGGAGACGGCGATCGTCTTCGACCAGATCAAAGTCGAGCCGCCTTTGAGCCGACTCGGAGAAGGACAGCATGACAATCTTGAGCGTGGGGGAGCCTGCCGATGGTTTGGGTCTTTCGGGCTGTAATCCGAGGTCTCTCATCCGCGAAGAAATCAGCTCCTTCGCAACCTCCACTGCCGGATGACGCCGACGGGGTAGTAAGAATTCGATTTGAGGTTGCGTTTTATTGAGCAGCAGTTCTCCCTGATCCAGCCGGTAGAACTGTGGTGTCGGGAAGACTGGAGGCGGCTCGGCCGGCACGGCACGGCCTGGCATGACCGAGATGAGCATGACCCAAGCGATCGCCATCACCCGGCCCCTGTTTTTCAACCTCAGCCTCTCTTTCTCTGGGGACAGCAACACCTCAGTCATGATCTCCGCGGTCGTGCCTCGGGCAGTTCAGCCGGTTCCGGCCAAAGTGTAAGCCTGCTCGATCAACCGCTGACTGACCAGCGATTCCTCGGGACGAGGATCAGGGCGGCGGCCCTGGGAAACGGCCGCCACAAACTCCTCGAGAGCTGCCCTCATGCCCACCAGAGCCCGCACCGCGATGGAGGACCCTTTGGCGAAGCAATCTTGCTGGCGGAGCGACTGCGCGGCCTGCAGTTTCCAACCACCCCAGCAATCGACGCGCAGAGTTCCTCGTGTTCCATACAAGGTGATCTCGCCCTCGAGGTCTTGGCCTTCCCTTCTCCAATTCAAAAGGACTTGAACCGGCGTATCGTCTCCCGCGGTGAGTGAGAAAACCGCCGTATCCTCGACGTCGCCGAGAGCCTGGGAACACCCAAACCAGGCCGAACGCAGTGACAGCGGCTTGCCCACGATCCAGGCGACGTGATCGATGAGATGAATTCCGCTGGTCAGCCCGACTCCTCCCCCGGCTTGAGTTCGGGAGAGCATCCAGGCGGGCAGCGACCCGAAGAGCCCGATGCTTTCCACCACCGTGTCGGTGACGGCCAGGACCTGGCCGATGGCTCCGTTTTGAACCAGCCGCCGGGCCTCAATGATCGGAGGCATGAAGCGGTGCGTCATTTCGACCATGAGCACCTTGGAAGCCCGTTCAGCCAGTCGGCAGAGTCGCTCTCCAGCCGCCACGCTGACGGCCAGAGGCTTCTCGACCAGCACATGTTTGCCGGCATCTAGGGCGTCAGCGGCCACTTGCTCGTGCAGAAAGTGGGGCAGGCAAACCGTGACAGCCTGAATGGCCTCCTCCCGCAGCAAGTCATGATAATCTTCAAAGACCGGTAGTGACAGATCGGCCGTTCGCGCCGGGTCCGTTTCCGAAACAGCTGCCAGTTTTGCTCCGGGAAGGGTACTGAGGGCACGGGCATGCTGTTGACCCGTGTAACCATAGCCGATGATGCCCAGATTCACGCACCCTCCCTATATTCGAACCGAGGTTACTGAGACCGAAGCCGTTCGCCCGTCTTCGAGCTGATTCGGTGGGATAGGGTCTTAGCAAACTCTGGGATTCCTTGTGTGTCAAGAAGAAATCGGCCAACGTCACCTTGGCCGGGAGTGTTCAGACGGAAAAATCGAAGGACAAAGCCGAGGGAGAAACTCATGCGGATCGGAGGATGCTCGTTTGCTTTTGGTCCCAAGCCGTTGGCTGAGGCTGCTCGCATCCTGAAGGGCTTTGGGTTTCAGACGGTGGATCTCGGCGCCTGCCTGGGCAACACGCAGGTCAATCCGTTTGAAGCTTCAGGCCATCCGCAGGAAACAGCGGACACCGTCAACCGCTGCCTGGATGACCTGGAATTGGAGCGGGGCGAGTGTTTCGTTTTGGATTTCGGCGAGCCCCTCAATCATCCGGATCCTGAAGTACGCCGCGAAACCCAAACGCGATTCAAGCCTCTGGCTCGTTTCGCCCGCCTTGCCGGCTTTCGAAGTGTCATGCTGATCCCCGGCATCGTCCACCACTCACTCGGCAGGGAAAAATCCTACGAGCTTGCGGCCACCGAACTGGGAGTCTTGTGTCGGATCGCCGAGGATGAAGGGGTCCTCTTGAACATCGAGCCCTGCGAGCCCTCGGTGATCCAGGATCCCGGCGACGTTGCGCGGATGTGCGAAGAGGTCGCGGGATTGGGGTTAACACTCGACTATTCGCACTTCATCGATCCCGGTTACCGCCAATCCGAGGTCGAAGTCCTGCATCGTTATGCCCGGCATTTCCATGCCCGCCAGGCTGCACCGGGCAAAAGAGTGGAGACGGTGGCACAAGGGACGATCGACTTCAAGCGGGTCGTTTCGCTGCTGGAGCAGGCGCGCTATGAAGGGATTGTTGCCGTCGAATATGTGGAATGCGAGACCACCCGGCAGTGTGGCGTGGACGTGTGGCAGGAAACTCCGCTGATGCGTGCGGAGCTGGTCAGGTTGTCGTTCGAGTCGTAGGCGTAACCGGAAGTGGTGATCCGGTTGGTTGAAGCGCTGTAGGAGAAAGAGGAAGCGGGTCCCGAACCCTTGGTCATGGTCTGGCTGGTGCGGTTCGCAAATCCGTCGTAACTGAAACTCAATCCCCAGGTCGGTCCTGCGGTGCCGGTCTCATCAATCGTCGCGATGCGACTGGGCGATTATCCGAACCCTCTGTCCCGGCCTTGAAAGGCCGGGCTAGGTTCAAACGTCGCTACGCGACTCAACTCCGTGCCGCGTGAGCGGCACGGCGCGGTTAACAGGCCCATGCAATTGGGACTACGGTCTTCGTCCCAACCCGACTCAAACCGTGAGACTGGCACCGCCAGCACAGCGTCTGAAACCGCCAAGAAGGCAAAGGGAAACACGGCTGTTGCATGGCGGAGAAATTTCTGGCTCCTCTGAATCCAGCGACGGATAGGGATTTGCAGACGCTGTGCAGAAGGAGCCCTGCAGATACCACTCAATACCAGGCCTTTCACGTGCAAACACTGCTTTGCACGCAACTAACAAAAGCTCGCGTGCAAAATTCAGGTCGAAACCCCAGCCTTCTCCCCGCCGGTCGGGGAGAAGGGGGACCGGCCGTGAGGCCGGTGGATGAGGGGCCAGTCATCGACGGAGCACCCCTCACCCGGTCCGCACGGCGGACCACCCTCTCCCCGCTGTCGCGGGGCAAGGCCGCTGTCTCCAAGAACAACATTCTTCCGACCGCGGCGGAACCCCGAGTGCGAGTCGGTTTGGAGGGCGTCAGGTCGAAAACCCAATCGGCGTAGGTGTCCTCACCCGGACTGGTGAATATTCACCACGAGGCGGCGGGCCGAGGGCGTTGGCAGGACCCGCCAGCCAAGTGTCTTCTTCAATTGAATCAGTAACATAGTGCTGGCCTGACGCATGAAAAAGCGTCCTGGTCAGTTCTTTGCATCCCCATTGGTTCCGTCTTGCCTTTCCGCGAGGTTGATCCCCTATGCCACACTCCGACGACATCCCTTCCGAATCAGGCGACGGTTCCCCGGCCCGACCCCTGGAATCGATTGTCTACCTCGACGTGCTCGATCAGCTGCCCACACCCATGTGTCTGATGAAGTGGAAGGGGAAACACCATTTCTTAAACCGCGCCTGGACAACATTCACCGGACAAAATGCGCAGCAGGGGAGCGATTCCGAATGGATTCAGTGGGTTCATCCGGAAGACGCGGACATCGCTGCCCGCATGTTTGAGCAGGCCATTCCGGAGGGAATCGCATTAGACCTCGAAGTTCGGTTACGGCGTCACGATGGTGAGTATCGCATGATGGCCGTGACTGGACGCCCTCTGCGCCTTCCTAACGGAGCAGCTGGCGGCTACCTGGCCAGTTTTCAGGACATTACTCCCCACCTGCCGGTCAGTGAGCAGCTGCGCCAGAGTCACCAACGTTTTCATCACCTCTACAACAGCACTCCGCTGGCTTTCGTGCTATGGGGCACTGATCGACGGATTCTGGACTGGAATACCCGGGCTCAGGAGATCTTTGGCTGGAGCAAGGAGGAGGTCGTCGGCAAAGACTTCTTCAACCTGCTGATGCCGGCAGACCAACGTCCGCCGGTCGAGGAAGTCGTCGACTACCTGATTCGAGAGGAACTGCCCAAGGTGCAAGTCAATTGCAATTGCACGAAAAGCGGGCAGATCATCCTGTGCGAGTGGCACAACTCACTGCTCCACGACGGCGAAGGAAGAATTCGGGGCGCCATTTCATTGGGACTCGACATCACCCAATCGAAGCGAGCAGCCGAGGATCAGAAGCGACTGACGACCGCGGTGGAACAGGTTGTGGAAGCCATCCTTATTACCGATACGCAAGGCTGCATTCAGTACGTTAACCCGGCATTCACCACGATCACAGGATACCAGGCCGGCGAGGTTCGCGGTCGCAAGACAAGCATCCTGAAAAGTGGACAGCATTCCCTTGCGTTCTATCAGGAACTCTGGGACACCCTGTCTCGGGGTGAGGTGTGGAGGGGGTTCTTTATCAACCGGCGGAAGGATGGAAGCTTGTATCAGGAAGAAGCCACCATCTCGCCCATTCGCGATGAATCCGGGAAAACGATCAACTACGTTGCGGTCAAAAGGGACGTCACGCGGGAGCGGGTTCTGGAGGAGCAGTTTCGCCAGTCCCAGAAGATGGAGGCCGTCGGGCGCCTGGCGGGAGGCGTGGCGCATGATTTCAACAATTTGCTGACGGCCATCTTGGGATATAGCGAGATGATCCTGATCCGCCTGGATCCCAACGATCCCCTGCGAGACGACCTCGAGGAGATTAAGGCGGCCGGCGACCGTGCCACCGCGCTGACGCGTCAGTTGCTGGCCTTCAGTCGGCGTCAGGTCTTGCAGCCGCAAATTCTGGACCTGAACAGCATCGTGGCCAACATGCACAAGATGCTGCAGCGGCTCATCGGGGAGGACGTCAGTCTTAAGATCCATCTGGAACCCACGCTGTGGAGGGTCAGAGCCGACCCAGGGCAGATCGAACAGGTCCTGATGAATCTGGCGGTGAATGCCAGAGACGCGATGCCCGACGGAGGGGCCTTGACCATCGAAACCAGCAACGTCGGAGCGGAGTCCGGGGAATTGCTGCGTCTGCGCGGTGTGGCTCCCGGTGATTACGTCCAGCTAAGCGTTGCCGATACCGGCGAAGGGATGGATGAGGAGACCCGACTTCGTTGTTTTGAGCCGTTCTTCACGACCAAGGACCAGGGTAAGGGGACCGGCTTGGGCCTATCCACCGTCTATGGAATCGTGCAGCAGAGTGAAGGGCACATATTTGTGGAGAGCGAACGGGGCCGGGGCTGCCGCTTTGTGGTGTACCTGCCCCGAAATGCCGAAAGTGCCGGTTCAGTGGAGTCGCGGCCTGACGCGGAGCGTCTCGTTCAGGGATCGGAAACGGTATTGGTGGTGGAGGACGAAGACGCGGTACGCCGGCTGGTGACCGTCATTCTGAAGAAGAACGGCTACAAGGTCCTGGAGGCGCGCCATGGAGGGGAGGCGCTTCTCACGTGCGAGCGTTTCACCCAACCCATCCATCTCATGATGACCGACGTGGTCATGCCGCAGATGAATGGACGGGACCTGGCCAATCGCCTGTTGACCATTCATCCGGAGATGAAAGTCCTGTACATGTCGGGCTACACGAATGAGGCGATCATTCGACACGGCATTCTGGAGAGCGGCATGTTCTTTATCCAGAAACCCTTCACACCCACTGACCTCAGCCGCAAAGTCCGCGAGGTACTCGACCAGATTACCTCGTGATCGCCGGTGCTGATTGCACGATCCGTTCCCGCGGATGGCAACGGCTTTGACCTCGCGGAAATGATTCCGCAGCTTGAACCGAGCTTTTCGGACAGACTGGAGGAGGCTCTCCGGTACCACAGTGCCGTCGGGTCTCATCCTCTGAGGAAGAGAGCCCAGCGGGAGCGACGAGTTTGTCCGCCCCCGCTGGACTGGCCGAACGGGAGAAACGCAGGCCCGCGGCAGAGGATCAGAACGAATACCGCAGGAAGATCCCTACCAGGTGCGCATTGGTTCCACCGTAGCGTGAGTTCAAGAAGACGTACCGGCTCAGGTCATTCGTTTGAGAATCCGCGACCCCGAACATATAGGGTTGCATGATGTCCCAGGCGAAATCGCTAAGCCGATAAGGTTCGAACAGGTAGCGGACACCCAGCTGAATGCTCGGTTGAAACCGATAACTGATCTCAAGGCGAACGTCCGAAAACTGGTTCTTGACATCGGGCCAAGCAAAGCCTGTTGCGTCGTTGAGAGCGCTTTGCATCGGAGAACCGGGGTTCTGAGCCCGGATCGTTTGCCGAGCCATCGAAAGATCCAGGGAAGCGTTGAGCTGAAGTTTTTGCTCCAATCCTGCCGCGTTAAAGCCGATGCCAAACGTGTCGACTTTGTCGCGAGTGTCTCGGTCCCACTCGTTCTGAAGCGCCCAAGTGGTATTGCCGGCTCCCTTGGCGATGCTTCGATAGTGGTACCGAATCCGTTCATGGTTGTAATACACGGCGAAACCGTACAGATCGCTGAAAGCATAATTCAAATCGACTCCAGCAGCTCCCTGCAAGAAGCTCCCGAGGCCGAAGAAGTTCTGGTCGTAATTATCGCTGCGATAGTCGTAGCGAGCGGAAACGGTCCATGGGCCTCGATTCACAGCGTTCACGATCATCCCTGCATTGTGTTGGATTCGATGGGCCTGGTCGAAGACCCTCAGCCCGGATCGAACACCCGCCGGAAGGGAGCCGGCACTTAACGCCGAAAACTCTCTTCTCCCCCCGTCATAGGATCGAGGTTCCCGGTTTCCATAGCGCCAATAAGGTTGAAAACTGAGCCACTTCTCCGGGCGGCAGATCAGATGAGTCCGAAAGCCCCACTCGTTGGTCCGAGCCACCTGGCGATTCGACCGATTCCAACCTTCCCAAAACGGTTCCACCTTCCACTGAAGAGCATCAGACGGTCGCCAGGCGGATTCGAAAGAAACGTTTTGCCGGGCAAAGGAATTGGGAGCATGGAGTTCAGTGAGTGGCACTCCGGAAAAGCTGGTACCCCAGGCGGCGTCTCCAAATCGCACGTAGCCGGGAAGCCGGAGTGGAAGGGTCTGGTTGTCGTAGCGATAGATTCTGTAACGCGAAGTCAGCAGGAGAGTCTTCCATTTCCTCACGCCCATCACAACATCGGAGTTGAACAGGTCCACCTGCCCGTTCAAGCTGTCCCGGGGCAATCCGCCAGTTGAAGTGGGGTCAAGACCGGCTGGAACGCCGGTTGTCACGGCGCTGTTGGCGGTAAACGGCAAAAACGCATCGTCCTGCCTCCAGAAGCTCCACGAGGCAAGCCCCGACAGAAAGCTATCGTGAGGAAGGCGCAACTTGCCGGTGACGGAAAAACTGTGCGCGGTGTTGTCCGGATACAAGTCCAGGCGACCGGTTGAGAACCTCCAGCGCCCGTTGCCAAATCCCGGCGGGTTGGCCTGCTGATCCACCAGCGCAAAGGGATTCTGCCAAACAAGGGCGTTGACGCCGTTTTCGAACCACGAACCGGAGTACGAAAAACCGAGCAAAGCGGTCTTGTTGTGGAAGGTCACACCGGTGTTCACCACGGAGGTCTTGTACTCCACCGGCTCCGGCAGCTCGTCGCCAAGGGCATTAAAGAATCCCCCGGTAGCCACCTGGCTGCGTTCGTAGCTCCCCAGTCCTATCGGACGGGCCCCGTTTCGATTCTGGCGGATATACTGGAAGTAAGTGTCCCAGTTTTCAGAGAGTGTGAATTCCTGGCGGAAGAAATACTGCTCTCTCTGGATCCTCAGGTCGGCAAAGGGTGCGGCACTCACTTGCTGGGAGACCAGACGGGGTACTTCCGAATTGGGAGCCGTTTGAAGTGCTCCCCGAACGGTATCGGAAATCGCGAAAAATCCTGGTCCTGTGGCCGTCAGCGTGTTGACCGTCAGCCGGCTGA
Source organism: Acidobacteriota bacterium (assembly GCA_040753175.1). Lineage (GTDB taxonomy): Bacteria > Acidobacteriota > Terriglobia > Versatilivoradales > Versatilivoraceae > JBFMEW01. The sequence goes on from JBFMEW010000016.1 coordinate 96,582, forward strand.
TAAAGTTGGGATTTGAGTCGAAACGAAATTCGGTTCGGCTCTTGCCGTACCTTTCCAGGACCAGATAATAGCGTTGATCCCGCTGCGTTGCGTCTCCAGCCGATCCCGAGAAAAACCAGGGAGAGTCTTCCCGGCTGAAGGTAAACTTCAGCTGATTCAAGGTGAAGTTCTTGGGGACGTCACGAAACTGCTCGAACTTGGTCCAGCGGTCTCCGCTGGTAACGCGGGTCTGCAGGCCCGTAACCATCTCCACTCGAACTCCCGGTTTCGGCTCTGTAGAGGGGGACGAAGAGTCTTCTTGAGCGTGAGCACGCCGGCCAGGGGCCAGCCACGCGGCCAGAATAAGTACAGTCAAAGCGATTCGCACAAAAGGAAAAGGAGTTCGCATGCGTTACCTCATCAACACAGGACCAGAAGGATGATTAGAGCCGTGAATCTGAGCATGGCAATTCAAACAAGACCTGTTGAAAACCCAAGCCGAGTTGGGTTTGCCTGCCACCGTCTGATGGCGGCCCTGCATGTGGCAGGATTGGCAAAGCTGTGTGGTACGCGCCACCAGCAGGCTTGCGTTGTTGGAACCGTGGGCGGCATGGCAGGTGAGACAGTTCTCCTGTACCGGAGAATGCTGCCAGAGGAATGGGCCACGCTTTTCCATGTGGCAGGCCAGACAGGACTCATTGACGGACCCCGCTTTGATCATCTTTGCGGTCTGGGAACCATGCGGCGAGTGACAGTCGGTGCACTTCATCAGTTGGTTCCGCCACTCATCCCGGAAGAGGTGCGTTGATCTCTGAGTTTGAGACTTCTTGACCTCGACGTGGCAAGAGAGACATCCTTCGTTGACGGTGGCCTTGGCCAGCAGTTTTTCCGCCGACTTGGCTTTGTGGATGCTATGGCAGGAAAGGCAGCTTACCTTTCCCGTATCATGAGCGCTCCCTCCCCAAAAGTTCTGGGAATGCTGGTTGTTGTGGCAACTCAGACACCAGCCGTTGCTGCTGCTGTCGGGCTTGCTCACCAGTGACGGGTCGCCCGATTCAGCGTGTTGTTGTGTGTCGCCGTGGCAGGAGGCACAGCCGCTAAAGCTTCCCCAGGCCTGGAACTTGTCGGCCTTTCCATGGCGCGTGGTGTAGAAGTGACTCACGACCTCTTGGTGGCAGCTCGCGCACTGTGTTGCTGTTTCACTTCCAGCCACTGCGTTTTGTGGGCTGGCTCGACCAAAGGCGAGGCGAGTTCCCAGGAGCAGCAAGGCGGAGATCAAGAGAGCGTTGACGGAAAAACTCCACTTGCTTCGAACGGTCATGCATTCCTCCTTCGAGATGGAACGACTGAAGTGGTGCCCGGCCGGCCCCGCGTCACGGGGCAATACCCTGGCCGCTTTACTTTCGCTGCGAGAAGCAATCGTGATTCCCGAAATCGCAGACCCCACGCTGCTTGACAAGGGAATTGAAGGACAAGGTGAATCCGGTGGGTTCTTTGGTGTGACGATTGTTGAGCCAGCCCATTGCCGCTGATGGAGATAGAATACCGACCGCCAACCGCGACGCGGCCAGTTGAAGAACGGCGCCTAAACCGGGCGGCCGTCTTCCCGCGTTGCAAAAATCGCCGTGAGGTTGGGTTTCTTCACTCGGATTTGGGTGAAGGACCACGAGCAATTGGGGCTGAAGCGGCGTTCTCCGGCTACAACCAGTCGAAACCCGATGCCGACTGGCGGTTTCGTGGGGGCCGGGTGCTTTCCCGGCACTCCACCGAGCCGTTTCTTTTCCCAATTTGCTAGAATCCCAGCTGTTGTGAAGGAGGGTGGAGTCGTGTCTTGGATCCACCCGTTTCCTTCCCTCTCATCCTGCCCATGGCCATTCAGATTGACAGGCAAGCCCGGACCCTGAGTCTCAGCGTCAGAGATCTCTGTGAGGAGAGCCGATCGAAGGGCAGCTTGAATCTCTCGCCCTTGGCCACTGCCCGGCTCGAGTTGGGCCGGGCAGCACATCATGCCTACCAGGAGGAAAGGCAGGCGGATGATCCCGCGTATCGACGCGAGCAATCTGTTCGATTTGTGACGGAAGTGGAGTCTTACGCCGTCACGATCCAGGGGCGGATGGATGGCCTGTACCAGGACGAGCATGGCTGGGTTGTGGAAGAGATCAAGTCGGTTCTTCAACTGGAGGACCCCATTGATCCGGCACGTGTCCCTTTTGAGTACCTACTTCAGCTGGATCTCTACCTCTATCTGTGGTCGCAGATCGCTGAAACCGGCCAGGTGCGGGGATGTCTCGTGCTCCTGACGCCCGATGGCGAAGGGAGAGGAGTATTGGAGAGACCGCTGCGAGCTGAAGAGACCGCGGCTTTCGTGCATCGGCAGATCCGCGCCTTGATCACCGCCGAGGAGGTTCGCCACAGCCGACTCGACGAACGCCTGGTTTGGGGGGAACGCTTGAGTTTTCCCTTTCCCGCCCGCCGGGTTCACCAGGACGAGATGGTCCAAGAAATCGAAGCGGCCCTCGCCGGAGGCCAGAACCTTCTGATCTCGGCTTCTACGGGGATTGGCAAGACCGCGGCCGCGCTCTACGCCTCCTTGCGTTACGCCCTCCAGCATGGCCTTGGAGTTTTCTTTCTGACTTCCAAGACCACTCAACAGCGGATCGTCGCCCAGACGGTGCAGCGCTGGTTTCGCGAGATCAGGGACTCGGACGAGGCTGGAGAACGTCCGCCTTTTCGGGGCCTCGTGCTCCGGTCCAAGGAAAAGATGTGCGCCAATGACGTGGTGTTCTGTCACCCCAGGCGCTGTGATTTTGCCAACGACTACTACTCGAAGGTCAGACAGTCTAACCTGTTAAGTACCCTTCCGGCGGCGGGCTGGCTGTCGCCTGACCAGGTCTACCAGCAGGCCGTAGTCCACCAACTCTGCCCCTTTGAACTGTCGCTCGATCTGTTGGGGGAGATGGACCTGATCGTGTGTGACTACAACTATGTCTACGATCCGCGAGTTTGCCTCAGGCAGCTTTTGGACGATTCCAGACGGCGCTTCATCGTGATCGTCGACGAGGCCCACAACCTCTATCCTCGGGCTCGAGAGTACTATTCGCCAGAACTCGACGTGGAGGCTGTCGCCCGTTTGAGAGCCCAGCTGAGCGGGGATTTTTCGGATGCACCAAGCCACTCGTTCATCCCTGATCTGATGGCCTTTCTGGAATCCTTAGAGACCTCCTTTGCAGAGGTGATCGAACTCCACCCGGAGATCGAAGAGTCGGGTCAATGCATCGTTCAGCTGGATCGATCCATCTTTGACGAACACGAGGAAGCCCTTGGTCGCCTCATGCAGGAATACCTGGTCTCCAGACGGAATCCGGCCGGCAGTGACAACGAAGATCGCATTCTGGCTGTCTTTTACCAGGTCGCCGCATTCTGTGCCGGATTGGAGCTATCGGGAGAGGAATTCGTTCATCTTGGGACGACGATTCCAGGCCGTAAGCTCAAGGTGCTCTGTCTGGATCCTTCAAGGCAATTGGGGAGACAACATCAGCGTTTTCACTCGGTCATCGCCATGTCGGCAACTCTGGCGCCCACCGACTTCTACCGGGATGTGTTGGGCTTCGACCGATCGACCCGGTGCGTGAATCTGCCCTCACCCTTCCCGTCGCAGAACCGGAAGATCGTCGTGATTCCGGAGGTCTCCACTTCATATAAGGGACGTGGCCGCCATCTGCGTCGCATCGCCCAGATCATCGAGGAGATCGTGGCCCTCCGAACGGGCAACTACCTGGCTTTTTTCCCCAGCTTCGCCTTTCTGTCGGAGGTGGCGGCGTTCCTGACTCCGGACTCCTACTGCCTGCTGATTCAAGAACCCAAGATGACCGACCGGGTTCGCGAAAACCTGCTGCAGCGGCTTGCCGGGAGTAGCGGGTCCCACCTTGTTCTGGCGGTGCAGGGCGGAATTTTTGCCGAGGGAGTCGATTACCCCGGGGAGCTGGCGATTGGAGCCATCATCGTAGGTCCAGGCTTGCCGAAGGTTGATTTCGAGACGGAGCTGGCCCGGCACTATTTCGAGCAACGCCTGTCGAGGGGGTTCGAGTATGCTTACCTATACCCCGGAATGAACCGGGTCATTCAATCTGCCGGAAGGATCATCCGCAGCGAGATGGACCGGGGCGTCATCGCTCTTCTCGACAAGCGCTTTGCTCAGGAGAACTACGCTCGCCTCTTTCCACGAGATTGGTACGATTCCTCGCCAGTCGATCTCGTCGCACAGGACTATCTTGCGGAGCTGACCGAATTCTGGCGCGAAGGGCAAAAGCAGACCTTTGGCTAAGGAGGATGGAAAGAGTGCCGTTCGAAAATGTGAAGGTCCCAGCGCCGGGTGGCGGGACCGGGGTCGAGGTTCTGAGTCCCCGCGGGTCGACGGAAAGCGGTGCCTTATCCTGGCAGGCCTCCCTGTTTGCCCTTCTGCTCTGCTGTTTGTGGGGTGGATTGGCTCCGGCGATCAAAGTCGGGTTGAGGGGAATGCCGCCTGTGGGAATGGCCGGCTGGCGGTTTTTGCTGGCGCTCGCCTGTCTCCTGGCCTGGTGCCGCTGGCGCCGGATTCCGTTGAATTGGGCATTGGGACTCCGTCTCGGCATGATCGGTTTGTCTTTCCTGTTTGTCCTGCAGATAGCACTTCTCAACGTGGGTGCTCGCCTCACCTCGAGCAGCCACATGATTGTCTTGCTGAATTCCGCGCCCCTCTTTGTGGTTATCATCGCTCATTTCCTGGTTCCGGATGACCGCTTTACGTGGCGGAAAGTTACGGGATTGCTGCTGTCGTTCGGCGGGATCTGCATTACCTTTCGAGACGCGGTGAGCGGCGTCTCCTCATCGTGGGTCGGCGATAGCCTGGTGTTGATCAGCGGCTTTTTGCTGGCGGTTCTGCAGATCTATTCCAAGCACCTGGTGCGGCGTCTGACTCCTTACGAGGTGATTGTTGGGCAGATGGTGTATGGTGTTCCGCTCTTCTTCGTAGCCAGCGCCCTATTGGATCCGCCGGTCGCCTACCAACTGACAGGTGGAGTGTGGTTGAGCCTGATCTATCAGGGGGTGGTGGTTGGTGCCTTCTGCTTCTCGGGTTGGATTCGACTCCTGAGCCGCTACTCGGCCAGCAAGGTCAGTGCCTTTCTGTTCACTGCCCCCTTGTTTGGTGTTGGGCTGAGCCGCATCGTGCTGGGCGACGAGATCTCTCGGTCATTCCTGGCCGGCGCTGGATTGGTGGCAGTAGGCATTTACTGGGCGGTTGCTCCCTCCTACTCTGGACGCTCCAGCGCGGTTGCGACGACGTCGATGACGGGATTGTCGTCATGAGTTTGAAGAACGATCTGAGCGGCATGCGCCAGCGCCTGTTCGACTTTGCGGCGCGGTTCGAACAACAGACTGCCCCTTCCTCCGGCCGCGCGGAGCAGGCTGAAGGGCCCTCCTGGTGGGGCCAGGCGATCGGCACCCTGCGAGACCTTTTCACACGGGATGTCACGCACCAGGCTCTGAAGGACCTGGTGAGGAGGGAGATCCGCCAGACCTTCCATTTCTTCACCCGTCAAATTGACTTTGGCGGACTGCGAAGACTGCCTTGGTATCAGCGTTACCCTGGGGTCGTCTGGGCCGTGTTTCAGGCGATGGCCTACCGCCTGAGTCCTCCGCGTAGAATCGTCTTTGCGCTGGCGATCTTTGCCTTCGTCCTGGGCTTGATTCCCCATTTCAATGTGCGAACGGAAGAGGTCGGCGGCAGCCTGGTGATTCGGGAAGGGGCCGGGCGAGGATGGTGGTTCTTTTCGGTCGTACTCCTGGTCATCCTCCTGCTGATGGAGCTGCGAGACAAACTGGATCTGAAAGGGGACCTGGAAATCGCACGCGAAATCCAGTTCGGTTTAGTCCCCTTAGGACCCTATCACCGAAACGATTTCGAGATCCGGTGCACCATGCGCCCGGCGAACACGGTAGGCGGCGATTATGTGGACCTCATCGAGCTGGACCAAAATCGCACCGCGATTGTGGTTGGTGACGTGTCTGGGAAAGGCATGCCGGCGGCCCTCCTGATGGCCCTGCTTCAGGGTAGCTTGCGGACGCTGATCACGGCTGAACTGCGCGGGCCGGACCTCATCGCCAGACTGAACGACCACCTCTGCAGCGAGATGCCCAGAGGGCGTCTGATCACTCTCTTCTACGGTGAGCTGGACACGGAGTCGGGCGAACTCTGGTACGTCAACGCCGGCCATAACGCTCCCTTTTTGATTCGCACAGATGGACGGTATGAGCGGCTGGACGCCAGTTCCATGGTTCTTGGCGTGATGAACGAGGCCTCTTTCTTGTCCTGCCAAACACACTTGAATCCAGCGGACCATTTGATCTTGTTTACGGACGGCATTCCCGAGGCGTTCGATGGGGCGGATGCAGAATACGGAGAGGAACGTCTGAGGGATTTTCTTCTGCGCAACCGGTCTCTGCCGCAAGAGGATCTCTTCAGGGAATTGCTGGATGATGTCATGGCCTTCTGCGGCGATGCGCTCCCCCGGGACGACATGACTCTGATGTCGATCGTTCGGAAGGCTTCCGCCAGTTGATGTCTTGTCGCCCGGAGCCCCAGGTTCCGGCTGATTGACCCTGGCACGGGCAATCGTGCCGGCCAACGCCACAAGAGGTTCCGTCCTCCTTCTTCCCGTTATAAAATAAGGTTGTTTCCGCGAAGGAATCGAGGATCGGACGGATGTTGAGGGGATGCATTCTTTCGTGCCGCTTCGCCGCCACCCTGGTCTTGGGTGCGCTCCTGACCATGCGGGCGGCTGTGGCGCAGGAGCAAGGCTCGGCGGGATGGCCGCAGTGGGGCGGACCGCTTCGAAACTTCACCTCTCCCGCCAGCGGCTTGGCGGACTCCTGGCCGGAGACCGGACCCCGTCAACTCTGGAGTCGCGCTCTGGGAGAAGGGTATTCCGCTATCGTGGTAGATCGCGACAACGTGTACACCATGTACCGGGTGCCGGCCCGTTTCTGGCAGCTGACCCGATTCGATCAGGAAGTCATCGTCGCCATGGATGCCCGAACAGGCAAGACCGTCTGGGAAGATGGCTACGACGCGCCTCTCGAGTCCGGGATGAACATGGAGCATGGGCCCGGCCCCCACGCCACCCCTCTGATCTCGGGAAACCGACTCTTTACCGTGGGCGTGACCGGCAAGTTTTACTGCAAGGACAAGGCTAGCGGCAAAACGCTTTGGTATCACGATCTCATCAAGGAATATCAAGCTCCGGTGCGAGACCGCGGCTATGCCTGCAGCCCCATCGCCCACAAGCAATTGGTCATTCTGCCGGTGGGCGGATCCGGGCAGTCTGTCATGGCCTTTTACCAGAAGGATGGGAGCGTGGCCTGGAGGAGGCACGACTTCGAAACCTCACCATCGTCACCGCTTCTCATCAACGTGGATGGTCAGGATCAGCTGGTTGTTTTTCTAGGCAACGCGATCGCAGGAATGAACCCCGAAAACGGTGACTTGCTCTGGAGCCATCCCCATAAGACGGATTGGGGTTTGAACATCAGCCTTCCCGTGTGGGGCGACGGAAACCTGCTTTTTGTCACCTCGGCTTACAGTGGCGGCAGCCGTATGTTGCGGCTCTCGCAGGAGGCGGGAAAAACCACGGTTGAGGAAGTGTGGTTCAACAATCGAATGCGAGTTCACATTGGCAATACGGTTCGCGTGGGAGACTCTATTTACGGTTCCAGCGGTGACTTTGGTCCGGCTTTCTTTTGCGCTGTAGATGTACATACCGGCAAGATCGCCTGGCAGGATCGCGGCCTCTCCAAAACGAGCTTTCTTTATGCGGACGGCAAGTTCTATCTGGTGGATGAGGACGGCAACGTTGCGGTGGCCAGACCAACGCCCTCGGGCTTGCAAGTCCGTTCCAAAGTGGGTCTCTTGAGCAGTAACGCCTGGACAGCGCCCTCTCTGGCTGGAACCACGTTGTACCTTCGAGACCGCAAGAATGTCCTGGCTCTTGACGTTGGGGTGCCGAGGTGAATCAGAAGACCCGCCAGCTTGCGATCAGGAAGGCTGCTGCTGCCCGAGCGTGTCGGAGCTTGGATCGAAATCCGGCATGATGGTAGTGCATGGTTTCGAGAGGTGGTCAGCGAGGCGGACGTTGAAATGCGAGTCCTGTTCTTGACGGCCCTCAGAACAGTTGTCTACATGACGGGCTTCCTGGCGCTGTTTGTCTGGGTGTCTCTGAGCCTCCGATCCCTCGATGCGGGTCTGAATTGGTTCTTGCCGGGATTCTGGAAGGGAGCCGGCCTTGGGCTCATGATGGTCGGAGCCGGAGTCGTACTGAGTTGTGCCGGCTTGTTTGTCGTGAGAGGACATGGGACTCCTGCGGTGTTTGACCCCCCCAAGGATTTTGTGGTACTCGGACCCTATCGATATGTCCGAAACCCGATGTACCTGGGGGGATTGTGTTTGATGACGGGCTTTGGTTTATTCCAGCTTTCTGTCTCCATCCTGGTGCTTGCGCTGGCGCTGGGGCTGCTTGTGCACTGGTTTGTGCGACTGGTGGAAGAGCCTGGATTGGAGAAGCGATTTGGGCAAAGTTATCTGGATTACCGGCGCTCCGTCAACCGGTGGTTGCCAAGGTGGTAAATTGAATCGAGATTAACCGGTCGCGGCCGTGGGCTAAGACCGCTGGAGACCAGTGTTAGAAGACTGAACATTAGATTGGAGAGATGCGATGGTGTACCGAAGACTCCTTGCCATCTTGTTGTTCGCTTTGACGACTTCGTGGACCTGTGCCGGGAACTGGCCTCAGTGGAGGGGTCCGTCACTGAACGGAATCTGCACGGAAAAGAATCTGCCTGTCCGGTGGAGTGCGCAGGAAGGCATTGCCTGGGAACTGGCAATGCCCGATCGGAGTGGGTCCACTCCCATTATCTGGGGTGACCGGATCTTCCTGAACGTGGGAGAAGGAGAAGACCTCTACCTTTGGTGCGTAGATCGCAGCCACGGCAGGGTGATGTGGAAGCGAAAGCTGGGAGCTGGAAACGTCAAGATGCAAAAGCAGAACATGTCCTCGCCCTCTCCTGTGACGGATGGGCAGCATGTGTGGGTGATGACCGGGACGGGGGTGTTGAAGGGTTTCGACTTTTCCGGCAAGGAACTGTGGCTGCGCGACCTGCAGACGGACTATGGCGCCTTCGGCCTCAACTGGGGTTATGCTTCCTCCCCTCTGCTGCACGAGGACTCCCTCTATATCCAAGTGTTGCATGGCATGAAAACAGACGATCCGTCCTATCTCCTTTCCATCGACAAGAGGAACGGCAAGAACCGCTGGCGGGTCGAACGCCCCACCGAAGCGATCCGAGAATCTCCAGACTCCTACACGACCCCCACTTTGGCGCGCTCCGGCAACAGGCTGGAGCTCGTCGTCACCGGAGGAGACGTCATCACGGGTCATGACCTGGCGACCGGAAAAGAATTGTGGAGAGGTAAGGGGTTCAATCCGGAAAATGATCCCTTTCATCGCATCATCGCTTCGCCCGTATTTTTCGACGGGATCGTCTATGCACCAACCCGCATCAAGCCGCTCAAAGCTTTCCGCGTCGGAGGACGGGGCGATATTACTAACAGCCACCATCTCTGGTCTTTTCAGAACGGTCCCGATGTTCCAACTCCGGTGACCGATGGCCGGTACTTCTACAGCATCAATGACAAGGGCATCGCCTGGTGCCTGGATGCCAAAACGGGCAAGGAGATCTACGGAGGACAACGACTGAAACCGGGCACCTACACGGCATCTCCGGTATTGGCCGACGGCAAGATTTACATCACCAACGAAGATGGTCTGACATCCGTGATTAAAGCAGGGCCCCAGTTCGAAATCCTTTCGGAAAATCCCCTCGACGATTACTGTTTGAGCTCCCCAGCCATTTCAGAGGGTCAGATTTTCATCCGAACGACCAAGCATCTCTACTGCATCGGAAAGCGGTCAAGTCAATAGAGGAGAGGGGCTGACTTCGACGGATTCCGGGAGATCAACCGTTTCCCTTGACTCCCACGATGCTCGGGTCAAAAGGCTGGTCGTCCGACAGGCGGGTGACCTGTTTCTGGTGATCAACCGCCCATTTGCTTTTCCCCAGAGGGTGGCGTCGATCCAGGTACGGGATAGGTTCATGATCGAATGAGGAGGTGTTCATCGTGGAGCGATTCTTGGGTGCTTATTCCCACTACGCTTATGCAACCATGCGGGTGGTTCTCGGTTTCCTGTTTGCGTGCCATGGAGCCCAGAAACTGTTTGGGGTTTTGGGACGGAACAGCGTGGACTGGTTTTCGCGGTCGGGTCTTGCCGGCGCTATCGAGTTGGTGGGTGGCACGCTGATCATGCTGGGCCTCCTGACGAGCTATGCCGCCTTCTTGGCCAGCGGACTGATGGCTGTGGCCTATTTCCTGGTGCATGCACCCCAAGGATTCTGGCCCATTCAGAATCGAGGAGAGCTTGCGGTGCTGTACTGCTTCATGTTCCTCTACATTGCTGCCCGCGGGTCGGTGGCCTGTGGGCTGGATCAGCTGTTCTCTCGGAATCCCTCCCCAGCACCATCCGGTGAACAGGCTGACAAGCAGGGGACGGCAGGGTGACGGCCGGAGCTCACTGGGGGTTGAAAGGTCACGCGACAATGGTCTCGCTTTTGGGCGACTCTGGGCTACCCGGCTAACCTATTGTCGAATGCAGTAGAGTCCGTCCTGGCTGCGCAGGTAGAGGCTGCCGCCGGCAATGGCCGGCGAGGCGATAAATACCTGGTCTTGCATGGTGTTGGTGGCCAGAACCTCGTAGGTCTCGCCCATCTTGACCACGACCACATCTCCCTCTTCAGTGGCCAGATAGAGTTTGCCGTTGGCGCCGACAGGCGAGGCCTTGAAGTTGTATGGCCTGGGCAAGCGCTGTTGCCGATAGAAAGGCTCTCCGGTGAGAGCGTTCAGGCAACTCAGCATCCCACTATCCGTCACGAAATACAGTTTGTTGTCGTGCAGCACCGGCGAGGCGGTGTAGGAATTGCCTCGCTCGTTGGTCCAGACTACGGCATCCGTGCCGGTGAGGTCGCCGCTCCGGCCGAGCCGGATCGTGAGGAGGTTCGGCTCGCGATGACCGCTCATCACGTGGACCAGGTCCTTGGCGGTAACCGGTGCGGGGATGACGTTGGTTCCCAGGCCCGCGCATTCCCATAGGAGCCGGCCGGTTCCGGGGTCATAGGCACGCACCTTGGTCGAAGCGCTGACGACGAGCTGTCTGGCTCCCTGGTGCGTGACCACCAGAGGTGGCGACCACGAACTCACTTCGTCCCGGCTGACTCGCCAGATTTCGTTCCCGGTTCGCTTGTCGAGAGCCACCAAATAGGAATCCCGTTCCTGGTCGAACTTGAGGTAGAGTCTTTCGTCATCGATCACGGGGGCGGCTCCTTCCCCGAACTGGAGCCGCATTCGAGCCGGCGGAAAGTCTTTTTTCCAAATCAGCTTCCCATTGAGGTCGTAGCAAAAGACACCCAAAGATCCGAAAGAGGCAAAAAGATGTTGGCCGTCGGTGACCGGACTGTTAGAGGCAAAGCTGCCGTAGCGCCGATGATAGCCCTCATGAGGCTTGACGGTCTTGGCCAGCCGTTCCCACAGAATCTGACCCGTGATGCGATCCAGACAAAAGATCCGCAGTTCCTGCTCTGGACCGGTTCCGGCCCCACCCCCTGGTCCCCGATCGGATTCCGGAGGCTGGCTGGTCCCCGCGCCGGTCGCGACCGGTACTGCCGTCGTCAGAAAGATCTTCTTTCCCCAGGTCACCGGTGAGGAGTAGCCGCGTCCTGGAATCGACTTCTTCCAAGCTACGTTTTTCGTGTCGCTCCAGGTTAGCGGTGCATCACCAGGGGCCATGCCATCGTTATTGGGTCCGCGCCAGCGGTGCCAGTCTCCATCGGCGCCCAGCACAGAACAGGGAAAAGCCAAGAGGATGAAGAGTGGAATCAGCGGATGGATCACTTGAAAATGACCTCCTTGTGTGATGGCTTCGACGGTGGATCTAAGACTGCCCCGAAAACAGGTCGGGTCTACTGCAAATGAACCGGTTGCCAGAACGCTCCGTTTCCCGCGGAATCCCAGGCGGCAAAGCGCACCCACTTCTTGCCCTTCACCTCGAACGGGATTTCAAAGCGCCGGCGCCCGAAGGGAGGATGTTCCGTGGCAGAGATGATCTGGCGTTCGACCTGACGCCCATCGCCCCAAACGAGCTCGACAAATTCCAAGGGGTAGGTCCATTCCAGGTCCGCCACAACCATTCGCCGCTCTCCGCTGCCTTCCACGGCAAAACTCCTGAACAGGACCTCTCCGCTGGTCACGAAGAAGCGGCCGTCCCGCAGGGCTTGGATGATGGGCCCCCAGCCTTCATCGAAGGCTGGCAACCGGTCCAACCGAATATAGCTCACCGTCAAATGGGGGTACGTCTCATCATCCGGGAACTTCGCATAGGTGTCACCCTCGGCCACCAGATACTTCGGGCCAGCCCAGTTGTTCATGTCGTCCAGCGTGCCGAAGCAGCGGATTTCGCACAGCCTCCGCTCCGAAAGATCAACGGGAAGCGATTGGTAGGCGGCACCCAGAAATCGGTCGCTGCGAAAGTGTGGGGTTTCGCGAATGGCATCAGGATAGCCGCTGGACCCCTTGGTGCGCGGGTGAGCCTGCCACACCAGTCCGTTTTCGATTGTCAACATTTCCAGCTCATCCTCGGCCGATCCGATTCGGTATACCTTCCCATACTCAGGATGGTCTTCCGCAAAGGGTGCGCCGGCCTGACGGACGTGAGTCCAGTACACCGGCTTGGGGAACACAGTGGTGTAGTGGCCACCCAGGTACGCGTTGGGTTCCTCTCCCGGCACGATCAGAAAATCCCGATCGGAATGGCGTCGCGAGGCTTCGAAGTAGGACCTTTGCTCCGGCAGCCGCAAGGGCCCCGGATCTTTGGCATGCCCGTCACCATGAAAGTCCGACATCATGGCGATGTTGATGCCCAAAGCCCGAAACGTGGGAATCCAGGGAGGCTGGAAATCAAGGCTGCCGGCGTCCTGCAGCTGTTCGTGAAAAGCCGTGTGGAAGTGGCTCACCGCGATCTGAAAGTTAGGCAAAGCCTTATAGCGATCTCCGTGCGTGAAAGCTAAAACCGCCTCCTGCGTGGCAGGACCTCGCTCGGGACTCAGGTAGAAGTAGACCGGCATGCGCTGCCAGGTTCCGGGCGGGGCGTTGTACAGGGCAAAGTTGCCCATGGCGAAGCTACGGGATTGACGCGACCGCCGCTGCCAGACGTCGTCCGAGAAGCCGAACGGCCGGTACATTTCTTCCCGATCGGCCTGACGGACCCCAATCGAGAACGAGTTGCCGTCGTCCTTGCGGTACCAGACGTATCCCAGGTTCAACTCAATTTCTCGGGCAAAGAAAAATTTATGTGGGGGTGGGAAAACGGCCAGAGACCCATCCGAGGTTTCCATCAAAGCCAGGCGGTGGCGGGCTCGCAAGGCGACGGGTTCGGTGTTGGGCGCCCCGCCGAATTCCATCTTCTGCCAGCCTCGCGCAACATCCTGCCAAATGATCTTCTTGCCGGGCTCTGTAGGAAAGCCTTTCAAGCCGGCGCGGTAGTGGTAGGCTACCGACGGTTCCTCGGTCTTGGCGATCGCCTCCATGCGGAGCAAATTGGTCCCCTGGTAAATCGTGAATTGGAGGCGCCCCGAAAAGATCCCCAGCGACAGACCCGGGAAAGTCACCTCCAGACGCAGGCCGTCACTCCTGGCCGCGCAGCCCTGGGAGCCATAGGTCGCCGTGGTGTGGCGGATTTCATCGGCAGTGCGAGGGAGATCGGGATTGGTGTCGCGGGCTCCCGGAAGCACCAAGGGTGCGTCCCAAAACACTTTCCATTTTTCCTGTTCGAGAAACTGGGGGTCCTGGTCTTGACCCAGTTCGCGAAGCGGGCGAAGTTGTTGCTCTGAAATGCGACGCCTGCCCGAGGTGACGTGGAACTCGGGACTCAGTTCGCGTCCCAAGATGACCCAGGGACCGGCCGGCCGACGAGTGGCCAGTTCTTGAATCACCGGTCCTGTTCCTCTTAGCTTGAAACCTACCCGCAATTCCTGCTTTTGAGCACCCTGCCAGCGAATCGACAGCCGATCTCCCTCGGCCTTCACCTCCACGCCAGGAATCGCCTGGAGAGCGGAGAGATCGCATGGCCCCGAAGTTGCACTCAGAGCAGGCGCAGTAGCCAGCAGAAAAACCAAGGTTGCATGCATCTGCTTCCCCCAGAGAATGTCATTGGGATAGGGCAGTGCGGGACTGAGACGATCCTCAATCCCGAAGACCACATTCCGAAGTCCCGTCGCAGTCTCAAGCGAGCGCCTGACAGGAACCTCCAGTCGCGGCGCAGATCTCGGGACCCGGGACCCTCCAGATGTTGAAGCCCCGCCTACGGTCCTAGCGGCGCGGGTTTGAGATCTGGTGCCTTCGGCTGTTGTGCGGGCTTGTCCTTTAGCGCCGGCTGTGGCGGTTCCTGCGGGGTGCGCTGGCGAGGACGGCGCGGCACAGGTTGAGCGCTGGCGATTTCGGTATAAGTCTGAATCAGGCGCTCTCTTTGAGCCGGATCCACGATCAGGTAACGATGCTTTCCCTCAGAGGAGGGAGTGAATATGGTTCGCCCGTCATCGACTACCGAGATCACACCCGGCTTGGAGAGCCGGAAGTAATTTTGTTCGGGCCGCACGGTATACAACGCCGCGGCCATGGCGGTGGCGGGAGCATCGTAGGGCATGGTCCGATAAGCCAGATAGGCGTCAACGAGGGGGTGATGGGCAGCCCAACCAAAATCTCTTTCAATGCTCACAGCTGGAAAGGGCAACGCCCTACCGATTTCCTCGCCGACAGCGACGATGGGGGTAGGCCAACCAGCCAGCAGTCTTCGAGCGGCAGGGGGATCAGCCATCACACCGGCTTCCGGTGGTCCGCCGGAATAGGCCCCGAGGGCGATCGAGAGAAATTTCACCTTGGCAGAAATCAGATCTTTGACGCCCGGAAGGTCGAGAACCCTGACGAGATTCGTAGCGGGCCCAGCCAATAGGACAACGCAATTCCCATCGTGTTGGGCGGTCAGTGCGTTGCGGATCAAAGCGACGGGGTCAGCCGTGTCGTTGAGTTTCTCGATGTCGTGCGGATAGACCAGCGTGCCGTCATCATTGCGCTTCGAAAGGGGCGCGGCCAGCATGGCTGTATCCGCCGGCGGTTGGCCCTCTGAAAAAAGACCCACGGGCAGGGTCCTTCGTTGCGAAGCGAAAGCGCCATCCACGGCGCCCGAGTAGAAGCGCCCCATGACTTCACAGAAAGCTGCTGCGCTCAGGCTGGGCCTGCTGACGCTCACTGAGACCACGCGGGCCTCCTTCATTCCGTCAAACCCGTAAAGCAGGGCCAGAGCCAAAGCGTCGTCGATGCTGGTGCCCATGTCGCAGTCGAAGACGACTGCGACCGGCGGCAGTTCCTGTTCGGCAGACTGAACCATACAGACTCCGTCAAAAAAAGCCCGCAGGTTGAGCGGCTGTTTGCGATTTTAAAAGGCCATCGCCACTCGTTCAATACCCGGAGCTGAAGTTGTGATCGTACCGCCCTTCTACCACTGCTTTGACACTCATTGAGACTGAAATGTGGTCCGGTTTCCCCAAGAGCTCGTAGACTGCTTGCGAAGGACGATACTCCTCTGGGACTCTCCCGAAAAAAACGAGCCGGCGTGGAGCCAGCAGCGCCATAGCCTCGGGAAGGTCTGTGTAGCGCAGGACGTTAAGAAAGATGGGGCCCTGGCGGTGCGAGACAGGCGGATCGATGAGCATCACCTGTTGCACCGACTCGTCCAGGATGGCAGCGTAACCTCCCAGAATGCCCGAAACGCCCCGGCCCAGAATCGTTATTCTATGCAGATCAATTCCAGGCTGGCTCCGCAGGACATCCAGAGAGCGAAGCACGTCCCAGAGCCTCATCGAGTCGATGGTTTCTCCCACGTGCATGGCGTTGCGAAGCATGTCCCGCTCGGTTTCTTTGTTCCACGGTACCTCACCGATACCGCGTGGCTGGACAATCAGGAGGGCCACCTCCTCACGGGATAGTTGGTTCAGAGTGCGCCGGATGGAGTGATGGTCCTCTCCGTTGGAAGCGATGTAGACCAGGACTGGTTTCAGAGCCTCTGCCTTCTCAGCAATTCCCCGATACCAAAGCCGCAGTCGAACGCCGGGCGATGGAGAAAACGAAATCAGCTTGAAGCCACCGTCCACCGGCTCTTCCTCGCTTTGGAGATCCAGGTCCCCGCGCTTGTCTGGAAACGCCCGAAAGACGATCTGCCGAAGCCGCTTCATCAACTCAGTCCTGCGGGCCTGCCACCTCTCGGGAGTGGAGACGTTTGGCTTTTCGAAATGCGTTGTCCACCGTTCGTGCACCTGAAAATTCAGGGCGCTGGCCGGTGGATTCCCTCCAAAAACCGCCAGGTTGGCCGGGTCTTCCTTCTCGACCTTCAAATCGATCGGGCGTTCAGCAGTCTTCATCAGATAACGGTCGAACCAGCGCACCGCCTGCTCCCTCAGAAAGTCGGAGTCCTGGTGCCCCGTGTCCACCACGGTATTCTGGAATCGATCTGCCGCCCCGTAATCGCGGTAAAGTTGTCCCACAATCTCTTCAAACTCCTGGTAGCCGGGCACAGGGAAAAGCGTGTCCTGTTTGCCATGCATCATATGCAGCGGGCGCGGCGCAATCAGGGCCCCTTGGGTCATGAGATCGTGCTGGTAGGTGTTGATGGGAAACATACAGTCGCAGTGACCTTTTTGGGTGTTCGCGGCGACGTTGGCGGCATAGGTGCTGTTGCCCATGACGGGGACCGCCACCTTCAATCGAGTGTCGACTGCGGCGCTGAACCAGCTCATGGCTGCACCGCCAGAACGCCCGGTGATGCCCATCCGGTCTCGGTCGACTTCCGGCCGGGTTTCCAGATAGTCCAGCGCTCGAATCACATTCCATACCTCCACTCCAGCCGGCGTGTAGCCTCGCGAATACCAGTCGGCCATCTCCAGGTTATAGACGCCATGATGCAGAGCGAATGTCTCGGCGATCTGGATAGGGTCGATGATCAGACACACGTAGCCGTGTCTCGCGAAGGTAATGGCATGGTGTTGATACTGTACCTTGCTGCCGAAGGGCGACGCGGAGTGACCGCAGACGTAGATGATGGCCGGTGCCGGCCCGTTGCGTTTCTTCGGAACATAGAGATTTGCCGTGGCATAAAGGCGCGGAAGGCTCTGAAAGGCCAGTTTCTCGATGGTGTATTCGGGCTTGTCCAGGGTGCCGGTGATCGTGGCATTAAGCGGGGTGCGGGCAGGAAGAGGGTCCAGGCCCAACATATCCAAGAGCTCGCGTCTTCGCTGTTCGCGAACCTTTTCCCACGTGGCTTTCGACTGGAAATCCAAGGCAGCCCGATCGGTCAGTTCCCGTGCTCTTTGAATCAGGAAGCGATTGACCATCTCGCGAGCGGCGACCATCTGCTGCCAGGCCAGGCTGGAGTCGGACCGGTAGGGCGCTGCCATGACTAAGGTGAGCAGAAGGGCACCCCCAGCGCTGAGCAGGCACCTGCTGGGTCGGTGCTGGAGTCTCGCCTTGTTTGCGAGGCTATTCCTCTTCAAATGCATAAGCTCCTATTGCAAGCCGTTATAGATTTCGAAGCACGCTGCGATTCTATCATGCGCCGGCAGCGTTGGGGATTGGGCGGCATCGACCTTTTGTTCTCTCCCGCTGGACAGTGGCGCGATTGAGTGGGAGGATGTCACTCGGTTTTGGGGAAACTCGGAGCGCCTGCGCCGACTCTGCATGGTGCGTAAACCCAGTGAGAGGAGGAACCATGGAACGCGTTTGCTTCCTGCTGAAGGTTCGAAAGGAGCGACTCGAGGAGTACAAGATGCGCCACAAAGCGGTGTGGCGCGAAATGGGCGAGGCACTTCAGGCGACCGGTTGGCATAACTACTCACTATTCCTCCGAGGGGATGGATTGCTGGTTGGGTACTTCGAAACTCCGGACTACCGAAAAGCCATCTTCGAAATGTCGAAGCGTGAAGTCAACCTTCGCTGGCAGTCTGAAATGGCGCCGTTTTTCGAGAAACTGGAAGGCCGTCGTCCGGACGAAGTCTTCGAACGTCTGGAGGAAGTCTTTCACCTGGAGTAGTTGAAGACAGCCCAGGACTGGCGATGCCTGAAATCCGTCCACGGATCTCGCAGAGATCGATGGCATAATGCAGAAGCCCCGATCTAAGGATTCAGACGACTCAAAGACAATAACTCACTATGGCAGCTGCTGCTACTGACGTAGGTGTGACGATTACCAGTATTCCAACAGCCGCGATCGGCACGCGGGCGCAGCCTCAACGGTCCTGGCGGGCGTTTCAATACCTGGAGAGCTGGTCCCTTACCGATTCCTGCCACCTCCGAGGCTGTATCTGGGCGAGAGTTTTATGGTCGCTTATGAAGTGAGATTTGGTCAGGCCCAGGCCACAAAACGGATCGCGAAACATAGCCGCCTTTCGGAGAACGAACTGGCGTCGGGGCAAGACCAAAGAGGTTGCCCTGGTAGCTCCCTGTTGGGTCAGCGACGCCAAGGCTCTGCAACTGCTGCTCCTCGTGGCGCTTTCTCACAGGTTTTATTAGACTTACTCACCTTGATGTGGTAAAAGACCGGGGCTAAACACCTCTCAAGATCGGATTCATTTTTCTTCTCCCAAGGCATTGGCGTGGCGCGGCTCGAAGACCTCACTCGTGGAGCATCCGTAAAGGGCATCCTGCCCGATTGCCTTGTCACGGTAGTCAGCGTCCAGTGGTTCGGTTCCAAGGAAACCGGGTCCCCGACACTGGGAAACTGCGGTTCATCGAGGTAAAGGGCCGAGACGCGAGTGCCGACACCATCACTGTCAGCAAGAATGAGATTCTCTATTCTCTGAACAAGCCGGACGATTTCATCCTGGCGATCGTTGAGTTCCGTGACGATAGTACATATCGAGTTCATTACCTTCGACAACCTTTCCGGCGCGAACCGGATTTCGGCGTGACGACTGTCAACTATGGCTTCTCGGAATTGCTAGCGCGGGCTGAATCTCCAACGTAGGGCAGAATAGTCGACAAGAACAAAAAACGAATGGCAGCTCGACTCACTGATCAACAAATCACGGCACGGATCACGGAGAACAAACCTCTACCTGAGGATTATCTGGCCCGTATTCAAACGAAACCCAAGAGAGGACACAAAGAGCGGGAGCTTGATCTCAGAGGACAGAAAGGAGGTGAGTTTCGCCTGGTTCTTCGTCAGAGTCTTGTGAACTCCCTTGATTTTTCCGTCATACTCGCATACCAGATTCCAAAGACGAATCAGATCTTCCGCTTGAGACGCTACAATGGTAGAAGTCACGAGCATACGAATCGGCTGGAAGG
Organism: Acidobacteriota bacterium; assembly: GCA_040753175.1. Classification (GTDB taxonomy): domain Bacteria; phylum Acidobacteriota; class Terriglobia; order Versatilivoradales; family Versatilivoraceae; genus JBFMEW01. The sequence goes on from JBFMEW010000016.1 coordinate 116,092, forward strand.
CCAGACCTTCTATGATTTCCATATCCACACCGCCACGGAGCGTTATCAGGAAGCGGGCATGAGGGAAGATAGTTTTGCAGAGCCGACGGATCGTTTCGCGGATTTTCAGGGAGCTCTTGACTGCATGTTAAAGGATTGCGGATTTGTTGTGCCTCAAGATTCCCAGATGAGGATATTTCCTGAGGTGGACTAATCATGACAGTTGATGCCATTGAACGGGATTTCAGACAGAAGGTCTGCAAGCAACTGCGTTTGGCTTCAGAGGGCGTGAGCCGATACCGCGTGTTCACGCCGTTCATGTTTGACGACGGAGATCATCTGGCCGTGGTCCTCAAGAAGGAGAAGGAGCGATGGCTCTTGTCAGATGAAGGCCACACGTACATGCATCTGACTTACGATCTGGATGAAAAAGACCTTCAGAAGGGGACGCGTCAAAAAATCATCACCAATGCTTTATCCACTTACGGCCTGGAAGATCGCGAAGGAGAGCTAGTCCTTCCCATTCAAGAAGAAAAGTATGGCGATGCGCTTTTCAGCTTCGTGCAAGCGGTCATGAAGGTGACCGATGTGACTTACTTGTCTCGTGAACGTGTTCGCTCTACGTTCCTCGAAGATTTTCGGTCCCTTATGGAGGAGCACGTTCCAGAGCCGCGTCGTGCCTTCGATTGGCATCATCCTCAGCATGACCCTGTCGGCAAGTATGTTGTCGATTGCCGGGTGAACGGCATGGCTCGGCCTCTATTTGTATACGCACTCCCGGGTGACGACAAGGTCCGTGATGCCACAATCGGGCTCCTTCAGTTCGAGAAGCTAGGCCTGCAATTCCGGAGTGTTGGGATTTTTGAGGATCAGGAGGAAGTCAATCGAAAGGTCCTGGCTCGTTTCAGCGATGTTTGCGAAAAGCAGTTTTCCAGCCTGTCGGCCAACAAGGACCGAATCGGCAGGTATCTGAAAGAGTCGATGGGGCCAGCCTAGCAGCCCGGTTTCCGACACCTACACTCTCTCTGCGCCTGCACCAAATTCAATTGCTTATTCGAGAACTCCCGCGCAAGGGGCGCGTCTGTCACTCATCAGGGTACAGCCATGGTTGCGAGTTGGTTTTGATCCAACGGCACTCCCATTGGTCCGGAGAGAATCGCTCCAGAACACGTTCGCGAACCGATGGATCCCGCTCGTCGAGGGTGGGGCGGGGCTGACCGTTTCCACGCCGTCCAACTGCGCGCGTACCCGACTTTTCGGGTCAGCTCAGATTCAATCCATCGACTCTGCCGGTGGAATCGCCGAAATGCTCCACGTGGACGCCCATGCGATCCATCATGGTCAAAAACAGGTTCGACATCGGCGTTTCCTTGCGGTACACGATTCGGCGGCCGGGCTTGATGTAGTGGCCGGCACGACCGGCGACGAGAGTGGGTAGGTCTTCGTGGTTGTGGCGATTTCCGTCGGCCAGGCCGGCACCGTACACGATCATGCAGTTGTCGAGCAACGTGCCGTCGCCTTCCAGGATCGCCTTGAGCCTGTCCAGCCAGGCGGCAAACTGCTCTACATGATAGGTGTTGATTTGTACCACCTTCTCAATGAGGGCCGCATCGTTGCGGTGGTGGGTGAGCGGATGGTGGCCATCCGGGATGCCGATTTCCCGATAGGGACGAGACGTGCCCTCCCGAGTCACCAGGAAAGTGAAAACCCTGCTCAGGTCAGCCTGTAAGGCCACGGTAAGCATGTCGGTGACGAGCTTGAAGTGCTCCGCGAAGTCGGCGGGCACACCGAAAGGTTTCTCCATCCCCGGGTCAATCCGGGTATGGTCCTTTTCGGCGCGCTCGATCTGGCGTTCGATGTCGCGAATCGAGGTGAGGTACTCTTCCAGTTTACGTTTGTCGGTAGGTCCCAGGTTGGACTGCAGCTTTCGTGTATCGTCCGCCACGAAATCGAGGATGCTGAGGCGGAACTTATTGCGGCGGCTGCGCGCCTCTGGAGTCAGCCCGGCGTCGCTTCCGAACAAACGCTCGAAAAGCGCTCGCGGATCGAGCAACGGGGGCAACGGCTGGGTTTCGCTTCTCCAGGCCAGGTTGTTGGTGTAAGCGCACGAGTAACCGGAATCGCAATCCCCAGCTTGTCGGGCATCTTCCATCCCCAGTTCGAGCGACGGAAACCGTGTCTGATCTCCGATGTGGTTCGCCACTATTTGGTCCATGGAAATGCCGGCCCGAATGTCCACCGCAGACTTACGGGGGTGCATGCCCGTCAAGTAGGAAGCGCAGCAGCGTCCGTGGTCTCCGGGGCCGTCCAGCAAGGCTCGCCCGTTGTTGTGAGTCAGGTTGCCCAATACCAGGATCTCGTCCCGATGGCGTTCCAGGGGCTTCATGATGCGGGACAGGGAGCCCAGCTTGCCCTCATATTCCAAATTCCAGCTCCGGACGTCCATTCCATTGGGCACATACACGAAGCCCATGCGAACCGGAGCCTTGCCGGGAATGCGACTTGAAGCCAGGGCAGGAGTCATGGCATCCAGGAAGGGAAGCGCAATGGCGGCGCCCATGCCTTTCAGAACGGTTCTTCTCGCCAGTACTTTACGAGTGATCATCGCCGCGCGACCTCCTTGGCTTTGTCCGTCTTGTTCGAAACTACCGCCTCTCTGCGACGGGACTGGAACGGCAGGCTCTCCACGATTTCGTGAATCAGCGTTTGGAAGCGATAGTCTGATGCGGCCAGCTTCCTTCGCACATCCTCCACGGTGCTGCGGTCGTATCGCTCCAGCCCCCTGCCCAAAGCGTACGTCAGCATCTTCTCGATGAGGCATCTGGCGACATCCGGCAGATCTTCCTTGAGAAGCGCTCTCATTTCGGCGGGACTCGAAAAAGACTTCCCGTTTGGCAGCGTACCGCTCGAATCGACCGGAAACTTGCCATCCATTGTACGCCATCTTCCGATGGCGTCATAGTTTTCCAAACCAAAACCCAGTACGTCCATGCGATTATGGCAGGCGGCACAAGTGGGGTTGCTGCGGTGCTTCTCCAGCTGCTGGCGGAAGGATCCCACATTGCCGACGGCCTCTTCATCCAACGCCGGAACGTCCGGTGGTGGCTGCGGAGGCGGAGCTCCCAGGATATTCTGCAGGACGTACTTTCCGCGAATCACGGCTGAAGTGCGGGTTGGATAGCTGGAGACCGTCAGCACGCTGGCGTGTCCCAGGATGCCGCCCCGCTGGTCGGTTGCCAGGTCAACGCGGCGAAAGTCAGGACCCTTCACCCCTTCAATCCCATAGTGCTTGGCCAACAATTCATTCAGGTAGGTGTAGTGGGCATCCAGAAACTCCGAAAGCGGCCGGTTCTCTCGCACCAGCGACTCAAAAAAAAGCTGGGTTTCGCTCTTCATTGCGTCGCGCAGCTCCGGTCCCCATTCGGGAAACTTCTGAGGATCGGGATTCACACTGTCCAGGTTGCGGACCTCCAGCCACTGGCCGGCGAAATTCTCTGCCAGAGCCTCGGCCCGCTTGTCTGCCAGCATTCGCTTCACCTGGCCGGCGAGTATTTCTGGAGCACGGAGTTTGCCGGCTTCCGCCAGGCTGAGCAGTTCCTCGTCCGGCATGGAACTCCACAGGAAATAACTCAGGCGGGAGGCCAGCTCGATGTCGGAGATGCGGTGAATCCCGCCGGAATCCGTGGGATCGGGGTCCCGTTCGATCCGGAACAGAAAGTGGGGGGACACCAGAATGGCTTGGATCGCCAGCTGAATCCCTTGTTCCGGGGTTTGCCCTTCCTGGCGGGCCATCGTCACGAACTTCACGAGAGAGGCGACTTCCTTTTTGGTGACCGGGCGCCGATAAGCTCGCCGCGCCAGAGTAGACAGGATCTTTTCGACGCAAGCCGAACCTGAATTGGGATCGCAAATGAGGATCTTCTTCCGGCTCGCTTTTTCGACGGCGGCAGGGAATGGTCCGATGAAGGTGATGGAATTGAGGTACTTGTTCTTCTTGTTCTCAAAGGCTTCTTTTTCGGAAAGGCCCTTGACGAACTCGTCGTTGATGAAACCGGCCCGAAACACGTGGTCACCTTCGGGCAAAACCAATCGCATCTCCTCTTCCGAGTAGGGCTCGAAATATTCCAGGTTGGAGGGCTTCGTTTCCACAGAGGAGGTGTGCAGCAGCTCGCCGTCCATCCAGAATCCCAAGGTGACCGGCTGTCCTTCAGGGGAACGCTGCCCCGGCATTCCGATCCGAACAAGGTACTCGGCATCCCACTCCACGCGGTGTGCGGTTTCGATGGTGCTTACGTCCAGGCGACGGATGGTTTTGTGCTTGGCGTGATATGGCACTTCGAGAGGTTTCTGGGGCAGGGGATCCGCCCCGATGGCCCGCGCAGCAATACGTTCCGCTGCGGCCAGGTAGCGCTCCATCAAGACGGGAGAAATCGTCAGGACATCCCCAATATTGTCGAACCCGTGACCCGAGTCGTCGGCCGGGAAATTCTGATCGGAGCGAAAATCGACGGCCAGCAAATCCCGAATCGTATTCGAGTACTCGCTCCGATTCAGTCGGCGAGCCGTCACACGCCCCGGATCCGGCTTCAAGGTTCGGTCGACCTTCTCGAATTCGCCTTCCACGAACCTGGTTAACGCTTCAATCTGGTCAGGGGAAGGGCGGGGTACCCCCTGCGGCGGCATCTCTCCGGTCCTCATTTTCAGGAGGATCTTTTCCCAGCCTTGCCGGTGCTCGGCGATCGATCCGGCCTGGAGGTAGGAAGTCACGTTTAACCCGCCGGAGGTTAGTTGCTCATTGTGGCAGAGCGCGCAGTGGCTCTTGAGCACCGACCCGACTCTCTCTTGAAAATCCGGTGAAGGCGCAGTTTCGGCCGCCAGAGTGTCAGTTCGGCTAGGCTGGAGCAAAGAAGGGCTGATCGCCAACACCACGCCCAGCGTTCCGGGCGCCAGGGCCCATGTCGCGATCTCCCTGCGTCTCTTGCGTCTTACCGCTGTACTCATAGGCTTGGGCGTCATTATACGACAAATCTCTCGAAAGCCCCTTCTCCTTACTAGAGTTCCCCTGAGGCCCACAGGATCCATCGGCTTGGACAGGGCAGTAAGCTGACTTCCGGCGACCCCTATTTCAAGCCGTCCCCAGGCACCGTCAGGCCGGCTGGGTCAGGCTGGTCCTTCAAGCGGCCCAGCATCCGATGCACGGCAATCACGCCGCGGTCCACAATGCGTTCTCCGGCGCCCACCTCCAAGATGGTTGGCCAGGCGTTGGCCCCGTAGACGACACCATCACGTGCAGCGATACGGATCGTCGGGATATATCCGACGTATCCATTGGAATATCCAGCCAAAATGGTGTCCAAGCCAGGAAGACGGTTCCGAAAACTGAGCTGGAATTCGACGAAAGCCTCGCCCGGCATGGTTAAGATGGCGACTTGCCGATTGATCACCGCCGTGGTGATGAAGACTTTCAGCTCCTCCGCAGGAAAACCGATGGGTCGGCCCTCCGTTACCCATTGGTGGTAGGTGGGAACGGCATTTTGGGCTTTGAGCTGGGCGAGATCCCAACGTGCCCGGAAGACCATCTCTTCATTCTGCACGGCTAGATGGGAATCGGTCTGAGGCATGGCTTGCAGACCCTTTAGAACCCGAAGAACCTCGTGGCCTAGCTCGCGTCCCAATTGTCGCATTTCCCGCACGAGGACGCCGTAGACACCCGGCCCCTTTTCAAAGGAGAAGTATTGGCCCACGTAGCGTGAATTGATGTCGCCACAAGCCCCCTGGATAAACAGACAAACGGGAGATCCCGGGAGATTCTTCTCGACCGTCTCAGCCATGACTCCCGGAAAATCGGCTGAATACTGAGTGGAATCGTCGGAATCTAGAACCACCGGATGAGCAGCGTAGTTCACCAAAACGGTGATCGGCTCCCCTGCCAGGGTCTCTACACGGAGAATCTGGACAATCGGATCCGTCGGAAACGTTGAAAAACGGATCTCGTTCGTCCAGAGCCCGCCGACAGGGTCCTGTCGGTTGTGTCCGATGGAGGAAGAACCTTTGCCGCTCGCAATGCGACAGGAGACCAGTCTGCGGCCGGCCTCACCAACAGCCCGCACAATGTCGCCCAAGGCCTTCGTTTCCCAGCGATCGGTGCCGGGCTGGAAATACTTTTTGTTGAGGGGCGTGGGACCGTTATGAGTGTGCGAGGCCGCGAAGATGACGTGCTCGATGCCGGACTCCAACTTGATCTGGGCACGCGCCTCGGCCATCTGCTCGACGTCAAAGGTGCGGCCCAGGTCCATGGCGACAATCGCCAGGGAGGTCGAGCCGGAACGCAGCACCAAGATCCGGGCAAACAGCGGGTCCAGTGTTCCGGTCGACGGGCCCGAGCGTGAGGCCAATCCCCAGAGTTGGCGGCCGACTGGGGGCGTGATGGTTATTTTGGCCGCCGCTGCTTTGAGGTCGTCCGCCACCAGAGAAGGCTCTCCCGCAGAATGTGCTAAGAGGATGAACCCACCCATAAGCAGACGGAGATGGCTCATTGGTTTGCCTTCAGGAGAGAAACGTCTTGCTGTGTCGCTGACTCACAATCTACGGCGAGGGCAAGTCCGGTATGTCATGAATCAGGATTCCGCGCGGCAAGTCGTCGAGCTTCCCAAAGAAGCGAAAAAGCTGGATGACCCCCTGATCCAGGATGACTTCCCCAGCGCCCACTTCGATATCGGTGGCATAACTGGCCCCCCAACCTCCCTCCGCCGCTGCCGCGATCGTAGGGATGGTACCCGCCCAGGACCGGCCGCCACTGTAAGAACTTCCCAGTACCAGGCTGATGAGGGAGGGAGCTTTCGGCGCCTTGGCGCTCAGGGCAAGCTGAAACTCGAAGAACAGTTCGCCCGGCACCGCAATCAGCGCCAGGATATTGTTGACGAGCGCCGCGGAAAGGCCCACTTCGAGTTTTATTTCCGGACGCCACCGATTCCGAAACGTTAGCGTCTCCTCCGCGACCTTGAGTCCACTGGTTTCGGTTGGTTTGAGAGCGCGGGCAACTCGCACTGCCTCCCGGCCGAGCCGCAGTCCCATTTTTTCCACTTCGGCGAATCCTTCCGGGCCTCGGAGCCGTGCCTGGAAGGGATAGATATTCGCTGACGCGCCGGGGACAAACAGGCACGCCGTGCCCGGTCCTAAGGTCTCGTGGACATAGCGGGCCAGAGCACCTGGAAAGTCGGCCGAAATCTCCCGATTAGCAGGACCCAAAATGGCCGGCTCGCAGGCGTAGTGAACGAGAAGCGCTCTCGGTCGCTCACTCTCTTCGTCGACGCGGAGGACGGTAACGGTCGGGCTGATGGGAGCAGTGACTTCCTCAGTTGGGTTGGACCATCGCTCTCGCACGAAGCCGTTTTCAGCAATTCGAACATTGTGAGCACCCAACAGCGATCCCTGTCCTACACGGAGAATAGCTGGAAAGAGGCGCTGGCGAGCCTGTCGAACGGCTTCGAAGATCTGATTCTCCGTCTTGCCGGTCCAGGGGTTCTCCCCACTCTCACCGTCCAGCACCGGAGCCGAATGGCTGTGTGTGGCGCTGAGGATGATGTGAGCCATCCCCAGTTCCCTCCGAATTCGATCAACCAGGCTGGGCAGGCGCATCCGATGAAGATCCGAATTCACCACGACGAGAGACATTTCTTCCGCCTGCAGCAGCAGAACTCTGGCAAACAGCCGATCGTGAACTCTCTCCGATGTTCGACCGGATTGGTAGCCGGCCAAAGTCCCACCAGCCGGAGGAGTAATGTCAACAACCGCAACCCCCGCCCATACAGCGGCCGCAACGGCCTCCCCTGGCCCCAGCAAGCCGCATAAGAACAAGGCTAAGAAACGGTGTCCACAGCCCTTCCTTGACATCGGATCTCTCCTGGAGATGCCACCGTAAATCTGGGCCCAGATGAATGCATTGCGTGTGACCGGCGTCACCGGCGGCGCCACGTTACGGATGCACCCGTCCTTTTCGGAGGTGAAGGGCCACCGATGAAACGAATCGCGTCGTTTTGGGAAAGACTAACATGATGATCTCAATGGGGCCACACTGTAAAATCAGCCGTGCAATGCGTTGCGCCCGAACCTGGGATTGGTCGCATCGCCGTTAGCCGCTTGTGCTCCAATCATCACCCGCATTTCAACGAGGAGGGTATCATGCACCGTCGGGACATTTTTAAGGGATTGCTCGCCATGCCGCTGGCGGCGGCCGAGCTCTACGCTCAGCGCACGAGGGGCTTGCCGCCTCTGGTGATCAAAGACGTGCACGTCATTGCCACCAGCCCGGGCGGGCCCTACCCCTGGGTGTTCATCAAGATCATTACCAGCGAGCCGGGTCTCTACGGAATCGGTTCGGCCAGCAATGCCTTTCAGGCTTTTGCCGTAGTGGAATCCATTCGCAAGCACCTGGCGCCGTTCTGGATCGGCAAGAACGCCTGGCAGATCGAAGATCTCTGGCAGCAGACGCACGTTCGTTCTTACTGGAGGAACAGCACCGTAATCAACAACGTCTTAAGCGGCCTCGACATGGCCCTGTGGGACATCAAGGGCAAACGGGCCGGCATGCCGGTCTACGAGCTGCTCGGCGGCAAGGTGCGGGACGCCGTGCCGCTCTACGCGCACGCCGACGGGAGCGATCTGAAGGCGGTGGAAGACAGCGTGCGAGGTTACATGGCAGAGGGCTTCCGCTACGTGCGCGCCCAGATGGGAGGTTACGGCGGAGGCGGCTTCGAGGCACCCGGAAAGGGCCGGCGGGTGGAAGGCGGGTATGCCGGGCTGGCGTTCGACGAGGACATCTATGTCAAGACCATTCCGGAAATGTTCGAGCATCTGCGCACGCAACTGGGATGGAAGGTGAAGCTGCTGCACGACGTGCATGAGCATCTCAATCCGAACGTCGCGGTCGAGTTTGCCAAGCGGATGGAGCCTTATCGGCTGTTCTTCGTGGAGGACATTCTTCCGCCCGAGCAGATTGAGTGGTTCCGTCAGATCCGTCGGGTGACCACAACGCCCATGGCCATGGGAGAGCTGTTCACTCATCCCCTGGAATGGACTCCCCTGATCACTGAGCGCCTGATTGACTTCATCCGCTGCCGGGTCTCGGCCATCGGCGGGATTACGGCCGCCAAAAAGATCGCCACGCTCTGCGAGTCGTGTGGGGTGCGCACGGCGTTCCAGGAGGGGGGCGACAACGACCCCGTCAACCAGCTGGCGGCTTATCATGTGGACATGAATATCTCCAGCTTTGGTGTCCAGGAGGAGAATCATTTTTCGGAACTGGTCCACGAGATGATGCCCGGCACGGCCACGCTCAAGGGTGGCTACCTGTATGGCAGCGATCAACCGGGGTTGGGCATTGACATCAACGAAGAGATGGCCCGCAAGTACCCGCTGAAGGACGATCCAAGCATCGCTGACTGGACCACCGTCCGCCGCATTGACGGCTCGTTGGTCAAGCCCTGAGAGGGACCGGCTCGGGTGAAGAGCCAGGCCCTGGGTGCCGGCAGCAGGATGGCCGGCCAACGGAGAGACCACGCGTCGAGACCCCACCGTCGTTTGATGGCCACGTGGTCGGCAGTAGCTGAGGCCGGCCGCCTGGCCCTACTCACTCGTCCTCTCGCACCCGCCGGTCTCAACAAGACCGCACACTTGCCGGCGTGTCCCGCCTTCGGATTGCCTGACTCATTGTCTCACTCCAGTAAGCAAGGTCAGAGTACCCTTCTGACCTAGCCCTGCCTCATCAGGTTGCGTACCCTCCGATCGCGGCATCGTTTTCCACCACCCATTCTGCAACTCCAGTGAGCCCTGCTGCGGCACGCGCTGACGACTTCAAGCTGACTTCTCTCGCAGGGTGAAACAATTTCACGCTCGTTCAGGGAAGAATTCCCTGAAGACTGGCAAGAATAACGGAATATCCGTCCGAGCTGTGGCGTCAATGTCCCAGTCCTGCGTGAGATAGCGAGTGGCGTGCTCGATTGGTACAGGGCTTGCCTTAAGCGCGATGTGGGAAGTGGCAATAAACAGCTTCTCGCATAACGACTCGGGGAGTCGTCAATCGACAACCCAACACCAATCAGGAGGTAACTCGTATGAAGAAACTCATGCTGCCGGTGTTCGCCGCTCTGGTTGCCATGGCCCTGGTCATCCCAGCTCTTGCCGCGGAGGGAGGGCAAAAGGGAGGTGAAGCTCAAAACATCTCGGGCAAAATCGCTCAGGTCGACTTGGCTACCAACACGGTGACCATCCAGATGTCGGACGGTCAACTGGCGAGTGTCCAGATCGACTCAAGCACCCAGGTGACAGTCGGAGGCAAGAAAGCCAGCGCGGCCGACTTGAAAGACGGTCAGAGCGTCAACGTCAGAGTCAAGGGCGGCAAAGCAGTCTCCATCGACGCATAGAAGTCAACCAGGACAGGGCTTTGGGACAACTTCTTAGCTGAGTTCAAGACTTCGGCTCGGAGGTTCTGATTAAAGGGGCAAGCATTTGACGCGGCACAGGTGCCGGCTTGCCTCTTTTATTTTTGCCAGGCCCGCATGGAATGGTAGTCGGGCAGGTCGTTGTCCGATCGTCACCAACCTTCTCCGACGGGGTCTTTTGCCGTTGTGCAGTCTTACCCACGACCCTGGGCAGGAATTCTCCGGGAGCTGCCATGTCGACAAATGGGATGCACAATCTGGATCTCATTCTGCCCTCCAGGCACCGGCTAAACATTCCTATTGGGCGGCAACCTAAACATCAGCCTCAGTGTCGTCCCGTTTACCCTCCTGAACAGTCATGAGGGTGTTTATAGTTGTGAAGTTTGTTACGAATGGTCTTCACATCCAAGCCCAGCTGGCGGGCCGCTTTGGCTTTGTTGTTTCCGTTCTGCTGGAGGGTAGCGAGGATCAGCCGTTTCTCAGCTTCGGCCACGGTGATTCCCGGTCTGATGAGATGAGTGGAATCCGAGGTCGGGCCGGTCTCGTTCGAGGCATGAAATGGAACGTGCCAAGGCTTGATGTCGCCGGTCTGAGTCAGGATCACCGCACGTTCGATGACGTTTCTCAGTTCGCGGACGTTCCCGGGCCACGGATAACGCATGAACAGCTTCATGGTTTCCTTCGTGACACCCCGAATGGCTTTTCCGTGCTTTTGGTTGTAGTGAGCTATGAAGTGGGCCACCAACAGGGGGATGTCCTCTGTGCGCTGACGTAAGGGGGGAAGGGAGAGAGTGAATACGCTTAACCGATAGTAAAGGTCTTCACGCAACCGTCTTGCTTCGATGGCCTTTCGTGGCTCTGCCCCCATAGCTGCGACCATGCGAACATCGATTTGCTTCTCCTCCTGCCCACCAATTCTGCGCAGACAGCCGGTTTCCAGAACCCGCAGGAGCTTTGCCTGCAGGCCCAGAGGCATTTCATTGACTTCATCGAGAAACAAGGTGCCTTGGTCAGCCAGCTCGAAGGACCCGAAATGGAGCGCGTGGGCTCCAGTGAATGAGCCCTTCTCATGGCCAAATAACTCACTTTCGAACAGAGATTCTGGAATGGCCGCACAATTGATTGCCAGAAACTCATTTTCTGCGCGCCTGCTGAGCCGATGAACGGTCCTTGCGATCAGATCCTTGCCGGTGCCACTCTCACCCGTGACCAGCACCGGGACGTCTGCTCCGGCTACCTGCCGTACCAGATCCTTGACTTTTCGGATAACCGGGCTAACCCCGATGATCCAGTTAGCCTCCGATTCGAGAGGAGGTACCACGGCTCCTTTCGTCGCTTCGGCTGGCGAAAGGCTCTCGAAGCCAATCTTTTTCAAACAAGACTGCAGGTCGCAATCGTCGAAGGGTTTCGCTAGGACGAAGTCAACCCCTTCCGTCACGACATCTGCAGTCGGGCTGACCTTGTTTTCATCCGAAATCAAGATCACGCGACGGTCAGGGCTCCCATTCTTTAAGAACTGAAGTAGATTCAAGCCGGACAATTCAGGCGTCGCAAAGCTGGCAATGGCTAAATCCAGAGGACGGCAATGAACGAGTTGCCTCGCCTCGCCAATGTCATTTGCTGAGACGACGTGAAATCCCCACTGCTCCAATCGCATGGACAGGGCTTTACGCATCCCGGCGTCATCGTCGACGAGTAGCAGGAGAGCGGACAATCGACCCAGCACGACACTCCTCCCAGGCTAATCAGCCATCAGCCGAGGGGAGATTCACCTCAGGGGCGAACTCCCATCTGGAAGTCATACGCCAAAAGCGGGAACAGCCGAAGTCGAACTGCTTTGCTGGGCGAGGATGCCGCGCGGATTGTGAATCGCCCGTGCTGACCCCCTGGCTCTGCGACGGTGGCAACCACGTCGCACAGTCTCGCTACCCAAAGCAATGGTTCACACGGTCGAAGCAGACAGAATCGAGAGCTGGCATAAGACTGTTCCATACGTCAGTGTGGCCCGGAACGATGCCCCCCAATTCACAGCAGGTTGTAAGCTTGAATATCTCCCAACGATTCTGCACAAAAGAACAATTTGCAGGATCGCAGGACAGAAATTAACTACAGCAAGCGGCCTTGAGCCTGAAGATTGTCAAGCGGCGTTGATGGACCTCCCTGCGGGTGCAGCACCATCGTTACGGTTCCCCCCGAATGCAGATCAAGTGCCAACCCATTCTTTAATGCTCTAAGCAAGTTAAGGCCAAAGTCAGGGGGCGGGCTTGGAAGTTTTTGCCAGTCAACACCGAAGTAATTACACGCCTGCGGCCGACGCGGAGGGGCAAAGCTCCACTTTCTGAGGCGGGATAGCTCGAGTCCGTGGTCTTAGGACCCACGGGGTTGGGGAACAGGTTGGAGAAAGCAAACGAAGCGAAGGTTCAAAGATCCAAAATCCGACCGGATTGGAACAGGCTCAGCGATCCGCACACCAGGTCGTGTCGCAGAGCAGTATGAAGCGTGTAGAATCTTCTGCACACCCCGGAAAGAATTCCCCTTCTTCTTTTGCTGCAAACCAGCAGGATTCCTTGAGATCTTGGTGCAGTATGGGCATCCGGATCTCCCAACGGATGGTAATTAAGATGCGGAAGCAAAGGCCTACTTCCGGCGATAAAAGGGGGTGAATGCGTGTGAAGGTTTTGCTGATTGCGGGTTTGATGATTGGATGGTCGTGGGTCGGACCTCTCTGTGCCGACCCAGGTTACGGGACTGTGGCGGAGGAGGTGGCGGTCTTGATAAGAAAAATTGACCTACTGTCTTGCAGCGTAACGGTCGAGACTGTCGATGGGAGGACGGGAACTTTCGGCATAGATGCCTCGACAAAAATTACCGTGGGTGGACGACCAGGTACGATGCTTGATCTAAGATCCGGGCAGACTGCCAGAGTAAGAGTACGGCAAGGTAAAGCCACTTCCATAACTGTATAGAACTGCCCCTCAACCCTCAGGGAATCGATGCTTCCGGCAAAACAAGGTGAAAGAGAGCAGGTCCCGCGCAGACTTCGAAGTCCCTCAGCGGGAGGACCCGCGAGGCTGCATCCTTAACGGGGCTACTGGAATCCTTGGACGGGAAAGTGAAATCGCAGTTGCTTCGATGCGGCTGGTGTGAGAAGGGCTCTTCCGCATGAAGGAATGCCCCGATGATCGCCCTGGTCCGATGTTTTACCCACGCCCGCCCTTGAACCGGAAGGCCACCGGGATTCACCCAAGCGCCTGACAATTTTCGGTCACTGGTTCGTCAAGGATTCCTTCTCGACTATCGTTCTTTCTTTTGTGCAGCTTCAGCCTGCTTGATTTCTTCCTTAGCCCGACGCTCGGCTTTCTTAACCTCGCTCTTCGCGTCGGCTTCGGGACGCAGCTCCTCAATCGCCTTGCCTAGCGACACGGAGGAGCCTCCGGTCATCTTTGACTTCAGTTGCTCGAATGGGATTCCAAGGTTTTTTGAAACATGGGCCGCAGCCACAAACTGACCCAGGTTCTTAAAACCATTGGAAGCCTGCTGCAAATCGGTTCCGGGCGGAAACAGTCCCTCAAGCTTCGTCCTCAAGTGAGCGTTCTTCTCCAGTCGGTCACCCACTGTCGTCTTCGACGGCAGCTGTCGTTCGCCACCTGCTGACCCTGTCTCACGTGAGCCCCCTGCCGGTCTCTCGGAAGGAGCTGTTGCCTGGCCTCGTTCGGATCTTGGTGGCGGGCCCGGTGCACTGCCTGACCGACCACGACCTCGCTGAGCTGTTGCCAGGTCAGCGGTTAGTAGCAAGGCCGCCGCCGTGATTGACATCGCTAAGGTATATCGATCCATGGGTAAGTCCTCCTGTGCACTGGCTCTGCATGCTAGTTTGTGGCAGCCAGGATCAGAAAACCATGACAACCACCCGACTGCCGATCTTCTCATCCTTCGACTGCCCGTCGATGTTGTCGGTTGCATCTCCCTTGCCATCTTGCGGGATGGGTGAATCCGAAGTGCCTCAGCCAGTTAGCTCGGCCAGTTGAGGATTAAAGGAGCAAAGATTGTTCGTCCGGCTCGACTTTTCTACACGGCAGAAGCGACTGAACCCGGCTTTGGCTGAGTTAGGAATGGATGCTGGGGCAGCCACTCCAGACCTGTGAATGAACCGGGCGGGAGGGCCCTCTGAACGCTGGATCCGTCTCTTAGGGCTTGTGCCAGTCTCAGTTGCCTCGGGTGTGTGATGCCTTTTGGTTAATCGCCGTTAAGGCGATCTCAATCTCCCCATCTAAACCTTCTTAGCCTCGCTCGCTCTCTGAGAGACCACGACTCGGTGTCTGCACAGATTGAGCTTCGTTTGTCTCATCATTTCACTAGACAGATGTGCTTGAATTAACATATCGTAGCATGCGTTTGGTGTTCCTCTCTGTCTGTGATTCTAGCCGCTGCACACGCCAATCTGAGTTGAAGAACGAGCGAAGGTTCGTATGGAGTCACGACGTTTCATGATGCCGCTCAGGAAGGCTGCTTTAGTGGTTGGCCGCCGGCTCGTCGAGTTTGGCGAGGTTTCTGAGCGGCCCAGGCTCTTGCAGGTGTCTGATTTCATGGAGCCGGTGGCCTATGCGCGACGAGTACGCCAGGAGATTGATTGTTACAAAGCCGTGGAGAAGGTGCATGAGCTGCCGGAGATATTCCACTTTTGGTCGAATCGTTATGTTCGCCCGAAGCTGGAAGAGGTGCTGGGCGTCTCCGGCTTTCCCGATCTCTGCATTCGGTACATCAGTCGGTGCGCACGCCAGGCGCCCCGCTCCATCGTGGAGATCTGCAGCCTGGGATCAGGAAATGGAGAGATCGAAGTCCCCATCGCACGCGCCTTGGTTGAATCGGGCGTCGACAATTTTAGGTTCGTGTGCTTGGACCTGAACCAGAGTATGTTGAACAGGGCACTGGAACGAGCCGAAGCTCAAGGACTGGGACGGCACTTTGTATTTGAGGTGGTGGACCTGGCGCAATGGCGGTCCAGGCGGCCTGTCGCTTTGGTCATGGCACACCACAGTCTGCATCACGTGGTCGAGTTGGAACAGGTATTCCAGCGGGTCCTGGAGGCCATTGGAGACGAGGGATATTTCCTGGTCAGCGATATGGTGGGCCGCAACGGCCACATGCGGTGGCCGGAGGCACTGGAAATTGTCCGGGATATTTGGAAAACGATGCCCGACCGCTACAAATACAATCATCAACTGCGTCGCTTCGAAGCGGAATTCGATAATTGGGATGCATCGAAGGAAGGCTTCGAGGGCATTCGGGCGCAGGATATCCTTCCTCTTCTGCTGGAGACTTTTCACTTCGAGTCATTCGTTGCCTACGGCAATCTGCCGGACGTATTCGTGGACCGCTCCTTTGGCCATAATTTTGATGCCGAATGTTCAGCTGACAGGGAGTTCATCGACCGGCTGGGAGCGATGAACGATCAGCTGGTCGACCAAGGCATTCTCAAGCCGACGCAAATGATAGCCGTGATGCGCACTCCCCAGGGCAGCTCCCCCCCCCCCGTGTGCTGCTACCGACACTGGACCCCGGCCTTTTGCGTTCGCTACCCCTTCCTGGAGCGTCGCTCTTCCCTCGGCCTCGGCCATCCCGGATCACACTCAGGAGGTCAGGAGTCCTTTCATTGCTGAATGACCCAATCGCATCCTGGTCCCATGCGGTCCGGCGAGGCGACGTTTTCCACCGCCATGCCTGATCCTGGGGAAGGACCTCTCTGGGGGATCGGTCAGAAGAAGAGAGCGGCTCGGTTGGGACCTTCCTTACCCTGCTGAACGGACCATTCTTGGTGACCGCCGGGCGCTGCGGGCCGTTAGTGAGACAAGAAAACTCGTTGCGAGCGTGGGCTGGATTTCCACGCATGGTTTCGAGCGGGAGATTCTGTGGATGGTTGCTTGAGACCGGCTGGAGACTGGCGGAGAGGGAGGGATTCGAACCCTCGGTACAGGTTTAAGCCCGTACAACTGCTTAGCAGGCAGCCCCGTTCGGCCACTCCGGCACCTCTCCGAAAAAGCTTGGGAAGTTTTGCCAATCCAAAGAACACTCAAGAGGATCGTGTGAAGCCTCCGTCAAGGGGACGGCCTCTTGAGACGATGTGCGGTTATAACACGAAAATTCTGTCGAATCTACGGGAAAGCGAACCTCCTCAGCAGGGCGGCAAGATTCGAAACCGTGGAAAGGACCACGCGACTCCAGGCTCCTATAGCCGGCTGCGGGTCGGCCCGCGCTTGGCCTTCGGTAGGCTGGATGGACCTCATACACCGAGCGAGGCACCCGCAGTGGAGTCGTTCGGTCGGGCCAAGAATTCCGGTCGGAAGTCACATTAGGGAATTCAACTGGAGAAAACGACTTCTCGTGCCGACGCGGTTGCATCCCGCTTGGTCTTGTCGTCCGATACCTAACATCGAAACCGGACAGCATCACTTCGATGATCCCAAGAGCATTCAAGATTTTGGACTTTGATTCGCCGACCAAGGGTAAGGCGTTCTGTTATCAGAGAGATAACAATTCGTTGGGGTCCAGGCGACAAAAACGCCGGCTCGATCATCCTATAAGCATTAGATTCGGCAGGTTGCCTAAGCTCTATCAAGTTGGCAGAAGTCTTGCAATAGGAGGTGCAGTTGAAGTGGAAATCTGAAATCTGCATGCGACACCAAAGTTCAGGCGCAAGCGAAACAAGTCCTTCCTAAAACGTCGCGAGGATGCGAGAGGAGGTCCATATGGAACTGAGGGATTGCAAGTTCTACTACGGCGGACAAGACATGAATTTCGCCATCTATTCGGACGACCCGTGCCGCGCTCGATACCTCGAGAGTATTCCATTACCGATCGCTCAGACTCGAGTAGATGTCTACGAGATTGAGCCCGGGTCAAACGCCCAGTGGATCCTGGTGAGACAGAAAGACGGCGATAAAGACAACGTCAAGCTGTTCATTCGACGAGGTGAAAGATTCCTCGAAAACGAAACCGAACGCGTTCCGAAGGAGCTGCGGAAAAAGATCGTGCAGAGATTCCCCAAGCTTTCTTCCGAGCTATCCCATCTCCTGGCTGCTTGAACCATTAACCGTTTCTCCCTCCTCAAGGCCCTCCCGCGTTAGCGAAGGGCCTTTTTTCTTGCCTTGTCAATCCGACCCGTGTAGGTATACTTCCGCAAAACATCAGGTTCCTGGACTGCTGAAAAGACGACGTTGCTGCCGCTCGAAGGAGGGTGCAAAACCAATGACCGATCACCAATTGACGTCTGAGCCACCCCACCGGAATACAGCCACTCGCCGTGGCTACTTGCGAAAGGTGGGTGCCGCAGTAATGGCTGCCGCTGTCGCCCACAGGTTCCGATTCCGATCGATGGGTTCGCCCCGACCGGCACCGGCCGCCGGGAAGTCTGTCCAACTCCACATTTATATTGAGACCAAGACCGGCCAGGGAAAGGCCCTGGAAGAGCTCTATCGCTCCGACTATGTGCCGGCCATCCGTGTCCAGCCCGGGTTTTTGGGATCCCGTTTGCTGCGGCACTACGACTCTGCGGAACGTTATGAGATCGACATCACCTTCAAATCTGAAGCTCAACGGGCCGCCTGGGCTCAGTCAGCCGAGCACCAGAAGGCCTGGCCGAAGGTCGAAGCGCTCAGTTCAAAAGTTTCCGCCCAAGGTTTTGACGTCCTTGCTGAGATGGTGAAGAGCTGAGGCCGATCCGTTCATATTCTTCATGCCTCCAACAAGACCGATCCGGCCCAAGGTTCGAAGCCCACGAAAACAGAGGAGGGGACGGAAGAGCCACCGAAAGGGGTGGGGTCGATTCAAGGCAGCCCTGGCCCTCCTACTGGTTCTCTCGGCGGTAGGCGGTGGTATTTTACTTGGCTGGCGATTTCGATCCGCGCTCCTGGATCTGCGGAAGGGCCGCGCGCAGGATGCAGCGCGAAGAGTTTTCTCCCTGACCGCCAGGCCCGCTCAGGAGCAGGAGCAGCTGGCCGAACTGGTCGCACGCTATGCTGTGGCCCGAGATCTGAACCCCGCCGTGGTAGCGGCCATCATCGTTGTCGAGAGTGGGGGAAACCCCCTCACCGTTTCTTCCTCGGGAGATTTGGGGCTGATGCAGGTGAATGTGCGAATTCACGCCAAGTCGTTCGATTTCCAGCAACAAAACCTGCTGAACCCGGAAACCAACATTGCCGTGGGAACCACGATCCTGAAGACCATGCTGGATCGTCATGGGGAGCAGAAGGCTATTGCTGCTTACAATGGCCTGGTGCCGGAAAAAAGCGAATACGCGAAGCGTGTCCAGGCCGTGTTGCATCGAGCCGGCTTCGCCCCCGGGGAGGGAAGGGTCGCGGGCAGCACGGGTGTGGCTTCGGCCGCCACTGACTGGTTGGAAGTTCTTTCCTCGGGGCTGAGAGCCAACTAAGGCCCATGACCGTTGTCGAGCCTTCAGAAAAGCCTCAGGCGGGAGGCCCGGACGCCGTTCGACGCCTGACTCCTGTCGCGACCGGCCTGGTCAGGGAGAGTTCCTCTATCTGTCAGATGACAAGCGATTCCAGATCGGAGAGAAGTCTGATGAACGTCTCGCGTGACAGGTTCGCCGCAGCGACCGTTCGGGGCATGCCGCTTTTCTCAACCCTATAGCAGACCAGCGATAGCCATCCGGCTTGCCTAAGAGCGATTTCAAAGTACGTGACGGATCCTTCGGCTTTTTGGGACGCTGTGTTTCTAAGAATGGCCGCCTCTTTGGGAAGATCCTGCTCCACCAGCCGGAAATCGCCGTCCAGATAGGTCAATTTCGATTTGAGAATTCCGATCTGTCTTGGGAGATCCCAAGGGATCTCACGACGATCCGTTAACTCCAGCCGCCGAATCAGGACCCCCAGTCGGTTCCACTCTTCAATTTCCAGCTTCCATTCAGCTTG
Source organism: Acidobacteriota bacterium (assembly GCA_040753175.1). GTDB lineage: Bacteria > Acidobacteriota > Terriglobia > Versatilivoradales > Versatilivoraceae > JBFMEW01. The sequence goes on from JBFMEW010000016.1 coordinate 135,437, forward strand.
GGGAAGCCCAACAACTGGCTGGAACACGTCTCCGCTTCGCTCTGACTCTTGAAGAGCATCGAGTGCTTCCAGGATTTTTTCGACTTGGGACATACTGCTGCACCTCGTAAATTGGGTTCTGATTCATTATAGACTGAAGTTACGTTCCGAGTGCTTTTCGCCATCGTACTTGAATATCTTGCCGCGCCCTTCCACCACCGATTGCAGATAAACCGGTCGCGACCAGATCCGCTGAATGTTCTTCAGGGTCTCCCTGGCGTAGTCGATGCGAAGGTCGATTCCCTCGTGGCGGTGAAAGAGATACAACTCGCCGCGGTTCTCGTAGTTGGAGTCGCGCACCAGCACAAAGGGCTGTCCGAAATTGGTGAGCGAGAACAGGAGTTGCTGTTTCACCTTGTGGAACTCGCGATCGGAAATGACGTAGGCCCCGCGATCGGAGTCATACTTATAGGCAAACATCTTCTGTTCCCGGCAGAACTCTTCCGTTAGAAACGTGTCGATGAACGTCACGTCGTTATGGATTTTTCGGACCTCAAAGATCTTGCTGCGACCCAGACCCACTTGTTTATCCCAGTTCTTTTTTTTCTCGATGTTGTCGCACTCCTCGTAGTCCTTGCCGAACTTTCCCTTGTTCCAGCGGTCCTCGATATCCTTGAAGAGTTCCAATCCCAGCTTGTACGGGTTGATCCGAGTGGGCTGAGTAGCGACGGTGCCCGAATGATGATCGGCGTAATCGATCAGCTCGGCATCGCTCAGCGCCCGTTCGGTCATGATCTTGGAGTGCCAGTAGGTAGCCCAGCCTTCGTTCATGATCTTGGTCTGTCCTTGAGGAGCAAAATAGTAGCTCTCTTCACGAATCAGGGCCAAGATCTCCCGTTGCCAGTTTTCCAGGGGGGCATTCTCGATCAGGAACAGTAGGACGTCCAACTCCGATTGTTGAGGTAGCGATCGCTGCCGGAGCTTCTCTTCTTCCAGCCTGCGCTGCTGCTCCTGGAGGAATTCTTCCGGGTTGATGTACTCTTCCATGTAGTCTTTGCTGCGAATCTTCTTGACGGAACGCTCGTCTTCCTCGAACTCGAACTCAGCCGCGGGCCGCTGTCGGCGCTGGATGAAGGGAGAGTGGCGGTCGATCAGGTCGTCAATCGACAGACAGGTATCGATAAACTCTTCCACCGTGTTCTGGCCGTACTTATCGATGTACTTGCGGACTTTGGTGGCGTGATTGGCCATCCCGTCCATCATCTTTCGGTTGGTTTTGGAGAACCAGAAGTTGTTCTTGAAGAAGTCGCAGTGGCCATAGACATGAGCCATCACGATCTTCTGGTCAACCAGGTTGTTGCACTGCAGGAGATAGGCATAACACGGGTCATTGTTGATGACCATCTCGTAGATCTTGTGCAGACCATAGGCGTAGCTTTTGCTCAGTTTCTCGTACTCCATGCCGAAACGCCAGTGCGGATAACGGTTGGGGAAGCCCATGAAGCTGGCCACCTCATTGAGCTGCTTGAAGTCCAGAACTTCAAAGATGGTTTCGTAGAAGTCCAGACCGTACTCGCGAGCATGCCCTTCGATCTCCTGCCTGACGGTTTCGAGTTCCTGTGTCAGATTCATAATTCTTCTGTAGTCCTTCTACTTCCCTTTCCCCAGAAAATCCTTGATGGAGCTGTAAATCCCGTCCTTGTTCTCGATACGAGAGGTGACCAGATTCTCCACTGACGAAAGATTCTCCTCCAGTTCGCGTAGAAACTCACCGCTTCCGTAAGTGCTCTCGACCTGGCCGTAGCAGAACAGGTTCACTTTCGGGAGGAGGTCCTTCTCAAGCAGCTGAACACACTTGTCGGTATCGCCGCCGGACCAGTTGTCGCCGTCGGAAAAATGAAACCCGTAGACATTCCACTGGTCGAGATCGTACTCCTCGTCGATGATCTTGTTGAACAGATTGTAAGCGGAAGAGATCATCGTGCCGCCGCTCTCTCGGGTGTGGTAAAAGGCCTCCTCGTTGACCTCCTTGGCCTCGGCGTCATGGACGACATAGCGGGTGACCAGTCCCTTGTACTGAGAGCGCAGCCAGGTGTCGATCCAGAAGGTTTCAATGCGAACGATTTCTTTCTGCTCGTCGCCCATGGAGCCGGAAACATCCATCATGTAGACGATGAGCGCGTTGCATTCCGGAACGGCCCGCGGCTTCCAGGAAAGGTACCGCTTGTCTTCGCGGACAGGGAGGATGACGGGGTTCTTGTGGTTGTAAGCGCCCGAAGCGATCTGTCGCCGCAGGGCTTCTTTGTAAGTGCGCCGGAAATGTCGGAGCGATTCGGGTCCCGACCGATGGATGGCCGAGTAGCGGTCCTTTTCAGTTAGGAGTTTCCTGTCGCCCTTCGGTTCAATCCTGGGCAGCTCCAACTCCTCACCCAGGATCTCGGCGAGTTCATCCAGGGTGATGTCCACCTCGAGAAGGTGCTCTCCAGGCAGGTTTCCGGCTTCCCCGGTTCCGTCGCCGTCGTCGACGGCGATGGGGGCTCCGAGGTCACCCTCGCCCTGCCCCACTCCTCCCTGGCTGCGAGGGGCGAAACGGAAAGAAGGAATATCAATCTGAGGCACGGGGATACTGACCAGGTCCTTCCCCTTTCTTCCGATCAACTCCTCGTGCGAAACATATTTCCTTAGGTCCGACTTGATCTTTCCCCTGACAATTTGCCGAAATCGGCTGTGGTCCTGTTCAATCTTCAGTGCCATGGTTACCGCTTGACATCTCCTCTCGCGAAGATGCTCGCGACGTAGTTCAACACGTCGGTCGCACAGACGTCACAGTACTCGTAGTTCTTGATCATTCGGCTCTTGACCACGTCAATCTTCTCTTGAGTTTCCTTGTCCACCACGTTGGCGACCAGGCTGGTGAGCTTGATGGAGTCTTTTTGATCTTCGAACAGCTTCAGCTCCAGCGCCTTGAAGAGACGTTCGTTGGTTCGGTAGTTGAAGATGCGGCCCTCGATGGCCAAAGCCCCGATGTAGTTCATGATCTCGCGGCGGAAATCGTCCTTCCGGCTTTCCGGGATCTCGATCTTTTCCTCGATCGATCGCATCAGCCTCTCGTCGGGTTCCTCGTCCTGGCCCGTGTACTTGTTCTTCACCTTCTCGCGTTGAGTGTAGGCCTTGATGTTGTCGATGTAGTTGCTGCAGAGACGCCCGATGGCTTCTTCGTCGGCTGAAATGGCACGTTGGACTTCGTTCTTGACGACATCCTCGTACTCCTGCTTGACCACCGAAAGCAGCTCGCGATACTTCTTGCGCTGTTCGTCGGTCTTGATCAGAGAGTGATGCTTGAGACCGCTTTCCAACTCGTTCAGCACCATGAAGGGATTGACGCAGCTGATCAGTTCGTTGCTCACCAGGGCATTCGAAACCTTGTCCTGGACGTAGCGGGGCGAAATGCCATCCATGCCTTCTCGTGTCGCTTCTTTGCGCAGCTCCTTGATGCTGTCCTCGGTAAAGCCGGTGAGGGTTTTCCCGTCATAGAGCTTCAGTTTCTGTAGAAGGGTGAGGTTTGCTTTCTTCGGCTCTTCCAGACGAGTGAGCACGGCCCACATGGAAGCCATTTCAATGGTATGAGGGGCAATGTGCTTTCCGCGGATCCGGCTGGGGTTGAAATCCTTCTCGTAGATCTTAATCTCTTCCGTAAGTTTGGTGATGTAGGGCACGTCGATCTTGACGGTCCTGTCACGCAGGGCCTCCATGAACTCGTTGTTCTGGAGCTTGCGGTATTCCGGCTCGTTGGTGTGACCAATGATGACTTCGTCGATGTCGGTTTGGGGGAATTTCTTGGGCTTGATCTTGTGTTCCTGCGAGGCTCCCAAGAGGTCATAAAGGAACGCAACTTCCAGTTTCAGGACCTCGATGAACTCGATGATACCGCGGTTGGCAATGTTGAATTCGCCATCAAAATTGAACGCTCTGGCATCCGAGTCGGAACCATAGATGGCGATCTTCCGGTAGTTGATGTCCCCGGTCAGCTCCGTGGAGTCCTGGTTCTTTTCGTCCTTGGGCTGGAAGGTCCCAATCCCCACTCGGTCCTTTTCGGACAGAGTCAGCCGACGCACTTTGATGTGTGACATCACCTTGGTCCAGTCGCCGTTGTACTTCTTGCTCAGTTCGCGAAACGTCTGTCGGCAGGCCGGACAGAGGTCGCCCTCGATGATCACCGGATAGGGGGTTGGGATGCCGCGGAGCAATTCGGATATGAACGTCTCTCGAAATTCAGGCGGAATCAGGTGGAGGGGGTCCTCGTGCATCGGGCAGGGCATTTCGTCGGAGGAGCGCAGCGTGTCCAAGTCTTCATGATTCTGGTTCGTTTGCGTCCAGCTAAACGTGTAGAGAGCTCCCTGCGGGGTCTTCGAGTACTCTTCCAGTCCCTTTTTCAGCAGCCGGACAATGGTGCTCTTGGAACTGCCCACCGGCCCATGAAGGAGGATCACCCTCCGCTCGGTGCCGTAGCGATGCGCCGCCGACTTGAAGATATCGACCAGCTTGGACAGATGAATGTCCAGCCCGTAGACGGCGTCCCGGCCCTGATTGGGCAAATCCTTGAAGAAGTTGTATCGAATAATCTTGCGCTTGTACTCAAAGTACTCTTCCTTATCGAACGACAGAATCATGTCGTAAACGCGTTGGAACGCCGAGCGCGTCACGGCAGGGTTCTTCTGAACGATTTCCAGATAGTCTTCAAACGTTCCTTCCCAGTTCAGCTCGCGAAAGTACTTCTCATCTTGGTACTGGTTAATCAGAGATAAGATACTGCTTTTGGTTTCGGCCATTTTGGACCTTCCTCCTCAAGAACTGCATTCGACAGCCGATTGGATCCTGGTCCCTGATCGTTCTGGCAACAGTAGGGAGGGGAGCAGAGAGAGTTTTGGAGAAGGATCCGACGAGTTCAGCTCAATCCGTTGGATCTGGTTGACAAAGAGCGAACGTTTCGGGGTTCGTGTTGGTTTTGCGGTTATCGAGTCTCGCAAGAGTATACTACACTTTATCCAACACTCTCACTTTTGATTATAAAAAGCGGGCAGGGGATGCCGCCCCATTTTCCTGATTGTCAAGTGAGTCCTCGTTCACCCTGAGTATCGACCCCTGGTGGCCGTTCATGAGGACTCTTTCCATGCGACACTCGCCCAACTCGACGCGTGCCGCGCACAGCACTTCTCCGGAAATCGAATGAGCCTTGGGGGCGATGGAGGCGACGGAGCGGAAACTTGCGCGTTCGCTTTTTTTTCGCTATACTGGTACCAGCATTCGGCAATCGGCTAAGCCGATAGCACGTTGATCAGGAGCCTGCCATGCAAGTGCAATCGAAAGAGCTTTCCTCCTACTGGCAGGAGAGAGAGGGTCGGGCGTGCCCTCTCTGCCATGGTACCGGTTTCCGCTTCCTTACCAGGGCGGGGCAGACCAGGGCGCTTCGTTGTCACTGCATCTCGCAGGAGAGAGTCCGAACCCTCCAACAAAAGAGTGGACTGTGGCCGAGTGAGTGGGGCCAAAGTCTCACCACCTTTACGGTGCGTACAGCAAGGGAAAGATTCCTTGGCGAGGTCTTGCGAGGATTCCTCAACGGGGCAGATCTCAAAACGCGGTCTCGCTGGATTTTGCTGTGCGACGGAAACTCAGGGCGCGGAGTGTTGAGGCAGTTTGCCAACGAGCTCATGCGCAACCTCGGTTACTCCTGCTTTTGGTTGGACTGCTCAGTGGATCTGGAGCGAAGGGGAAACAAGCAGCAAGTCATCGATCGCGCTCTTGGCGTGGACTTTCTTTTTGTGGACGTTGCCGATCCCGGTTCCGGGAGGCGCAGCTCCAACCAGCTTCTGGAACGGGTTCTCTTCGAGCGGATCAGGAAACGAAAGGTCAGCTACTGTCTGGGACCGGAGCCGGAAACTCTCGGCGAAGGAGACCAGGCCCTCCTGAGTCGCGGACTGGTTCGAATGCTTCGGGCTCACTTCCAGTTTGTGGTCACCGACCAGCCCCACGCTTGCCAGGAGAGCCGCTGGCTGTTCTGACCGAAACGTCATCCTCCGAGGCTGACGCTCGAACCGGCGACAGGCGGTCGCAGTCCTTGATCGGCGAACACCGGTTGAAAGAACTCCTCAATCCTGTCCATCACCTCGCCCTCGGACCGACTCTCATAGATGGCTTTACGTAATCCCGCACCGAAGGGAATGGCATGAGTGAACCAGGAGGCGAACTGCTTCATTTTGCCAACCGCTCCCGGCGTCTCTTCCTCGAAGAGAAGCTGAAAGTAGCTTTTGATCAGGTGGTATTTATCCTGCACGGAGGGTTGAAACACCGCCACCTGCCGATCCATTTCCTGGATTTGCCGAAAGATCCAAGGGTTGCTGAGCACCCCGCGGCCGATCATGACGCCGTCGCAACCCGTCTCCGCCAGCATGCGGAAAGCATCTTCGGCCGAGGCGATATCCCCGTTTCCAATCACCGGAATTCTCAAAGAAGCTTTGAGTTCCGCGATCAGGCTCCAGTTCGCCTTTCCGGAAAAACCCTGCACCCGTGTGCGCGGATGGAGCGTGATGGCCTCCACACCCAGGTCCTCAGCCATCCTTCCAATCCTGACCGCGACGATTTCAGTCTCGCTCCATCCAGCACGGATCTTGATGGTGAAAGGCAGATTGGTGGCGCGCCGGATGGCCTGAAGTATCTCCTCCAAAAGTTCCGGCTCCCGCAAAAGAGCGGACCCGCCGCAGGCCTTCACAACCTTCTTAGCGGGGCACCCCAGATTCAGATCCACGCTATCGAAGCCCAAGTCCTCTACCATGCGGGCCGCCTCGGCCAACCTGACCGGATCAGCGCCAAAAAGCTGGGCGGCCACCGGTCGCTCTTCGTCATGGTAGAAGAGCATTCTTTTGCTCTTGATTGAGTTTCGGGTAAGTCCTTCGGCGCTGGTGAACTCCGTCATGACCAGCCCGCAGCCTCCTAGCCTTTTGATCAGACGCCGAAAGACACTGTCGGTGAGGCCCGCCATAGGCGACAGGAACAAGGCCGGTTCGACGACGACTTTCTTCAGACGAATTGAATTTAGCAAGCTCGGATCCCTCCCCGCAGGGCCTATTCTAGTTTCTGTCGCAAAATGCTCCAGGTGCAGCGGGCGCTCCGTCGCACGCTTCCTTGACCGCGTGCGGGAGCGCGCGTTCCACCGGGAACACTATTCTATCCGGAGGAGAGGTTGCGATCCAAGCCTAGACGGGCCGCCTCACCGGGCAGGGAGCGAATGCCCACGCGAAATCGCCTTACTTTGCGGGCAGTCTCCACCCGTCTCGAGAGGCCCTTTCACCAGGCGAAAGTGAGCCGGCATGGCCGGCATATCGGGTGATTTCAGAAAGCGATGTCACGCAGCCAGACTTGATGCCACGGAGGGATGTGGGAGGGAAGCGATGATCAAGATGCGTTTACCACGGTTTTCTCGGGCTGCCTGAGGGTTGGCGCTCGACGCGAAGCTTGGACGGCAAATGTAAAACATCGTTATTTCACAGCCTCTCCTTTTGCGCGGTCGTCCCGCGCTTTGCGGCGTGTCCTCGTGTGAAGCCGCTTAGCGCCGATACATTTTTCGTTACGCTGTATGCGCTCGTGTGGGGTCTGGAATCGTTTCCGTTACGGGCACCTTCTCCATTGGCAGCCAGGGGAAGCCGGAAAGAGCCATTCTCAGGGGGGAACCAGGGAATGGTTCTTTCCACCCTCCGCGCCCAACAGCATCCGGACTATAGCGCCGCTCTCGGGGTACATGCGCTGCTACTGACGCAACCGCGGCGAAGGCTTCAGGAGATCTGGATCTCTCCTTGAAAGATACCTATCCTGGATGTCACATTTTTTCGGGTGGCGTACTCAAACGATTCGTGGGTCGAGATCCGACGCACGAATCGTCTGACGCTGCGAGTGAGGGGCTACCTCTACGCGGGTCAAGCCTGAACTCGAGGCAGGTTCTGCCCCCGCAGATCATCAAAACGGTTGCGGGTCAATCCCCGAAACTGTCTCGGCCCTGCTAGGCGGCACGGCGCTCGATTCGCTCCCGATGACAATCTGAGTCGCCGAGCCTCCCAACGGTCCGAGGAAGGGAGTAGGATCAATCCCACTTACGGCGCCGAACGTGGCCTCCAAGGCGAAGCGAGCGTTGCCGTCCGTGCGCACAACGAAGCGCGCCTCAAACTCGGTGATGTTCACCACGGTTCGCCCGAACATCATCTGAACGCCACATCCTCTGAAATCCTCGACGTGAAAGCCCGCGTTGGGCACGAAGCAGCCGGCGGGAATCAATACCCGGAATGGTTGGGGGTCAATGCCTCCAGCATTCTGCCAGCCGACCACGACGCGTTGTCGGGCGAGGTCGGGGAAGCTATTGTTGGTTAGCTCGGCCCGGAAGTGCAATTGGACCGCCTGCGCGCCCGCCGTGTCGAGTCCGATCTCGGCTTCGGTTTTTGCGCGACGAATATCGAATCCCCAAAGCGTGCTGAGCAAACTACTGGCCAGCATGACGCAGGCCGCCGACAGAATCACACGAAGTTTCACCATGACGTTACCCTCCCTGTTGTTCACTTGGTTTTGTAAACGACTTGTGGTTTCACTTCTCTGTCAGCCCAGTCGCCTCGACGCTGCCAAAGACCAACCATCGCTCTGCAGGTAGGAGGCGGACCAGTCGACACTGAAAAAGATGGCTCAGAATACACTAAATCGCCGGGCAGGTCCAGAAAAGCCTTACGCACGGTGAATCCTCATGGTGAATACCCGCCCAGTGGCTTAACCTTGTGCCCTGTGCAGTCCGATCTTTCAGCCCGTTCAATCGGCCACGCCAACAGAGTTCGTCTCGGCTGGAGGGCGCTTCGACCGCCGAACACATTTGCGCCTTCAGAAATCTCGGGCCCACCGCTACAATGCCGAAGGGATCGAAACCAGCTCAGGAGAGGAGGTTCACTGATGTTTCGAAAGTCGAATTGTGCGATCTTCGGAGCGCTGGTTCTCCTGTTCGGCTTCGGGGTGCACACGGGGCCAATCTTGGCTGCAGAACTCTTTTCAGACGATTTTTCGCGCTTTCCACCCGGCTGGTTGTCGAGCCCGGTGGGCATGCTCAATCCCGCGATTCAGGAGTATCACTACCTGCCCCACCGGGGAGTACCGTTGAGACCTTGGGCGAATGCCATTTGCCACCTTGATGCCTGGATTGCCGGAGACGAGGATGGTGCGCCCTATCTCGAGCAACACACGGTTCACCCCCTTCCTGAACTCATGAGCCCGATTCTTTTGACGGGTGATCCCGAGTGGAGTGACTACACCATCGAAGCCAAGGTGAAGCCTCTTTCGTTGGCGAACACCGCCGGCGTGGTCTTTCGCTACCAGACTAACCGGCATTACTACCAGTTTGTCCTCGCCGGCGGAACTCACGTCCAGTTGGCCCTGAAGCTTCCCCTGGAGCAGACTTTTCGCGTTGCACAGTGGAAGGAGTTGGGGACAGCGGCATTCACTTATTCTCCGACTCGGTATTACACCTTGAAAGTGGAGAACCAGGGACCGCACATCCGGGCCTACGTGAATGGGAGGCTGCTTCTGGAGGTTGACGACGAGCAGGTGCTGCGAGGCAAGGTGGGAGTCACAGCCAACATTCCGGCGCGGTTTCAGGCGTTTCGAGTCGAGGCGGCGAACGAAACGGCGAGGGAGATTGAAAGACGAATCCGGCAGAGAGAGGATGAACTGGCAGCGCTGCGTGCTGGGAACCCGCGCCCCTCACTTTGGAAGAAGTTTTCCACTCCTGGGTTCGGCGCCGGGCGGAATGTTCGCTTCGGCGATCTCGACGGCGACGGGCAGCTGGACATGCTAGTGGCCCAGAACATTCCCCGTGTGCGGGGTGACGCCTTCGATCACATCAGCTGTTTGACGGCGCTTAACCTTGAGGGAAAAATCCTGTGGCAATCCGGACGGCCGGATGCCCGCAACGGCCTGTTGACCAACGATACCCCGTTTCAGATTCACGATCTCGACGGAGATGGTAAAGGCGAGGTGGTGCTGGTCCGGGACTTCCAGCTTCAGATTCTCGAGGGAACTTCCGGTAAAGTCCTCCGTTGGGTCTGGATGCCGCAGGCGCCGAATGAAAACAAGGAGCGGCCCTACGAGTTGAACAACGGCGACTCGCTGGCCTTCTTCAATCTATCGGGCAACCCCCGTCGCCGGGAAATTCTGGTGAAGGATCGCTACTCCCATTTCTGGGTGTTCGACAGCGATCTTCAGCAGCTTTGGAAAGGGGAGGGTCAAACCGGTCATTTTCCCTATCCTTTCGACGCGGATGGAGATGGCCGGGATGAAATCCTCATCGGCTACTCGCTCTGGGACCACACCGGGAAGCGGCTCTGGACTCGTGATCCGGAGCTCAGGGATCATGCTGACGGGATCATGATGGGCGACCTAAGCGGTGATCCCGGGGCGGCTCCTCGTGTGTATGCCAGCGGCAGTGATGAAGGATTCCTGCTGTTCGATCAGAACGGGAATATTCTCAAGCATGTCCGCATCGGACATGCCCAATCGCCAAGTGTGGCCAAATACCGAAAGGATGTTCCCGGATTGCAGTACATGACCATCAATTTCTGGAAGAACCCCGGAATCATCACGCTGTTCGATTGGAGTGGGAACATCCTGGTCCAGGGAGAGCCCATACACACAGGCAGTCCCCTGCTGCCGGTCAACTGGCGCGGGGATGGCCAAGAGTTTGCGATTCTCTCGGCGAATTCCAGAGAGGGGGGCATGATTGACGGCTATCTCCGGCGAGTGGTCATGTTTCCCGACGACGGTCATCCGGATCTCTGCTATTACGTTGCCGATACCACCGGCGACGCTCGGGATGAGGTCATCGTGTGGGACCAGGAGCAGGTGTGGATCTATACGCAGGATCGGCCGTTCACCGGCGACAAGATTTACTCTCCGACTCGCAATCCGCACTACAACGAGTCGAACTATCTGACGTCGGTGTCCTTTCCCAACTGGATTGAGCACCGGCCGCGGTGATTTCTGGTGGGAGGCCGGCTTGCTGCTCCGTGAATCGAAGAGTTTCGAACCTCTCAACCAACGGAGGCCAATCTCATGTCCGTTAAGGTGGCCAAGGGCTATTCACTTTGGCTGCAGCCCGAAGGCCCGCTGTTCACGCGGCTTTCGGGCCTCATTGAGGCGCTGGCACAACAATTCGGGACTCCCGCCTTCGAGCCCCATGTCACGTTGCTCAGTGGCGTGACGGGTTCAAAGGACGATGTATTGCGTCGAGCAGAAGGACTGTGCCGCCGGCTTGTTCCCTTTATTGTGCCGGCAAGGTGTTTGGACTCTCGTCCGGAGTACTTTCGTTGCTTTTTTGTTCGACTCGAGGAGACCCCGGTTCTCTTGAACGCCCACGCCAGGGCAGTGGAGTGCTTTGCACAGGAGCCGGCAGAATTTCTGCCGCATTTGAGCCTGGTTTACGGAGACCTTTCCAGGCAGGAAAAAGTGGAGCTGGCTTCCCAGCTGGGGCGTGACTGGCACTTTGATCTACGGATCCAGCAGGTCCATGTTTATCGAACGGAGGGGGCCCCCCACGAGTGGTATCGCGTGAGACAGTTTCCCCTCGTCCCTGGCGCTGCTCCATGAAGCGCCTGAAAAATAGAGCCGAACAAAAGAAGATGCTTCCGCAACCCGCATCCGATTCCTGGAAAGGAGCTCTCTATGGATCGTCGCCGGTTTATGTTGAGTAGTTCTTTGCTGCCTCTGGCGGCCCCCGGAATCTTTCAAGGAGAGGGTGAAGCAACCCCCTTAACCTCTCCTCCTCCGCTCCCCTTTCGTGACGAGAAGAGCAATTTGAAGATCACATCCATCCGGGCGGTCCGACCCAGGCCCAGGCGTCCCATACCGGAATATACGCCGGCTCCGGGATCCTGGTCGACAGGTGGGGTGGAAGTGGCCAATCCGATGTCCATCTATCCGAAATACAAGGCCAAGCGTTCACTGTTCATGGCCGACGATCTGGGGCCCGAGGCGGTCGAGATCACAACCGACAAGGGAGTGAAAGGCATTGGATTCGGCGGCCCAGGCGCCGGATTCGTGATTGAGAAGCACTTGACCAAGCTCCTGATCGGGGAGGATCCCTTCAATGTCGAGCAGCTCTGGGACATCCTGTGGCGCTCCACGCTGTCCTATGGTCGCAAAGGTCTCGTGGTACATGCCATCAGTGCCGTGGATCTGGCGCTGTGGGACATTATCGGACTCGCGTTAGGGGAACCTATTTACAAGCTCTTGGGCGGAGAGACCAAGCCCAGAATCCCTGCTTATTGCACGGGAAACGACAGTGAGCAGCACGTGGCCTTCGGATACCGGAAGCTCAAGCTCGCAATTCCCTACGGGCCTGCGGATGGTCGCGAGGGAATGAAGAAGAACGTCGAGCTGGTCAAAAAAACCCGCCAGCTGCTGGGGCCGGATGGTGAAATCATGTTGGATTGCTGGATGGCATTCACCGAACGCTACACTCTCGAACTGGCGGAGATGATGGAACCCTATCGGGTCTACTGGATGGAAGAATGCTTGCCCCCTGATGACTACCAGGGTTTCGGGAGATTGAACGCGCAGATCCGCTCGACCCGGATTGTGACCGGTGAGCACGAATACACCCGCTATGGATTTCGGCTATTGCTGGAACACCGGGCCGCCAGCATCTGGCAACCCGATCTCAACTGGTGCGGCGGGCTCACTGAAATGCGTCACATCGGAGCACTGGCCGCTGCTTATGACATTCCCGTGATCCCGCACGGTGGGTGGCGAGGAGGATGCCCTCATTACATATTGGCCACCAACAACAGTCCCTGGTGCGAGATGTTTCTGCCTCCTCCCGGAGGCCCGCCGGAAGTCTATCAACGTTTCGAGGAAGACAACAACATCACGCGGGGCCCCGAAGGAATCTATATGCGTCCTTCGGATCGCCCGGGCTTCGGTTGGGACCTGATCGCAGATTAGAGTCGTCTGCCTCGCGACAGGCATCCACCGTAGCGCCAACCGACCTATCATGGCAGCTTGGTCGGAAGTGCAATTGCTTCCTGTGGCTTGGACCTACTCCTGCTGCAAGAACTTCACGCAAACTGGGGATCCCACTTTCACCCGATGGCCGGTGGGGTCCAGCTTTCCGGTTTGAGGGTCTATGCGGAATACCACAACGCTGTCCGAGTCCTGGTTGGCTGCCAAGAGATAGCGCCCTGTCGGATCGATTCCGAAGTTGCGAGGGGTTTTTCCCTGTGTGGCTTCATGCTCGATCAGGGTCAGGGTCCCTTTGGTGCTGTCAATAGCGAAGACGACGATACTGTCGTGGCCGCGGTTGGATCCGTAGAGGAACTTGCCGGAGGGGTGAACTTGAACCTCAGCCGTGCTCAAGTCCTTACCCTCAAAACCTGCGGGCAGCGTTGAAACGCTCTGCAGGGCCTTCAGAATGCCTTTCTGATCGTCATACGAAAACGCCGTGATGGTGGAGTCGATTTCATTGATGACATAGGCAAAGTTGCCGCGCGGATGGAAGGCGAAATGACGTGGTCCTGCTCCGGGCTTGACCGCTGCGAAGGCAGGATCGTTTGGCGCCAGACTTCCCTTAACCGAGTCAAAACGATACACGAGCAGTTTATCCAGTCCCAAATCGGCGGCCACAGCAAAGCGATTCGCAGCGTCCAGATTGATGGAGTGAGCATGAGGCCCCTTCTGCCGCGCGGGATTGGGACCGGAGCCGGTATGCTGAATGAAGGAGGACGCCTCGCCCAGTCGCCCGTCGGTCAGAATGGGGAGCACGGCAAGGCTGCCTCCACCGTAGTTGGCCAGCAACACATTCTTGCCGGCTTTGTCCACCACCAGGTAGCAAGGTCCGGAGCCCTTTGAGGATTGGGAGTTGAGCCGGGTGAGTTTCCCGGTTGTGGAGTCGATCGCGAAAGCGCTCACTGATCCTGCCTTCCCCTCTGCTCCATATCCGCTTTCACCCACTGCGTAGAGATAGCGCTTGTTGGGATGAATCGCCAGAAAACTTGGCTGGTCCGCTTCTCCTGCCAGTTCCGGTGCCGTCAGCGCCCCCGTCGACAGGTTCAGACGAGAGACATAGATCCCTTGGCTCTTGGGACCCGTGTAGGTTCCCAGATAGACCAGCATCGTGCCCTTCCTTTCGTCGCCTTGGCCGGCCCAAGCCGCTTGGCCGACACCAAAGATGAGCAGCACAATGGCGATCCAGGTTCTCAATTGGACGCGATCCCCAGGCTGGGTTGGAGGCCGTCTGTGCATTCCGTTGCTCCTCTCTCTCTTAGGTTCTTGGAATTTATGAAATCAAGCTCCGAACTTGTCGAAGAGGCCTGCGTTGGCCATCATCAGCCGGATCAGGTGTTTGCTCTGGAAAAGGCCCAGCGATCCGCGATTTGCGTTGGTTTCGGTAAAGCGCTCCAGCCGGTCACTGCCGCATACCGGTCCGTGTAACAAGACAGGCTGCGGGTGCCAGCTGTGAGACTTCATGGGTACCGGTGTGGAGTGGTCTCCGGTCACGGCCAGGACAGTCGGCTTCTTCTGCAGCAGCACCGGTAGGGCTCGATCGACCTCTTCGATGACAGCCACTTTCTGATCGAAGTTGCCATCCTCGCCCGCCATGTCGGTGCCTTTGACATGGATAAAGAAGTAGTCGTAGTTCGCATGCTCGGCCAGGTAGCGCTCGAATTCTTCCCTCGTGTCATTCGTTCCTTCGAGCTTGGTCATCCCGATGAGCTGGGCCAGGCCCTTGTACATGGGATAAACCGCGATGGCGCCCGCTTGCAGTCCGAAACGGTCTTGGAACGTTGGGATCGATGGCAGGTGGGCAATGCCCCTCATCAAAAACCCATTGGCAGGACGCTCTCCGGCCAGGATGGGCAATGCCTTAGAGTAGAAGTCGTTGATGATCTTGGCCGCTGATTTGGCTTTTGGGGAGTCGGAGGCCGGGCGGACTTCTTTGATGGGTTCCCCCTCGTGATGCGGATCCGAATCCGTGAGCGGGCCTTCGATGTCTTTCCCCCGAAAGACAACCACGAACCGGTGGGATTTGCCGGCCTTGATGATGACTTCGGCGCCGCCAACTTCTCGAATCTGGCGGAGCTTTTCACAGAGAGTTTCGTTCACCTCCGTGGCAATCCGGCCGGCCCTGCGGTCAGTCACGATGCCCTTCTCGTCCAACGTACAGAAATTGGCACGTGCCGCGACATCTCCGGCCTTGAGGTCGATGCCCAAACCTAACGCTTCAATCACGCCCCGTCCCACTTCGTATTGCAGTGGATCGTAGCCAAAGAGCCCTAAGTGTCCAGGCCCACTGCCCGGCGTGATGCCGTGGGCGACGGGGATCATTCTTCCCATGGCTGCGCGCCTGGCCAACTCGTCGAGATTCGGTGTCTTAGCGGCTTCGAGCGGGGTCCGGTACTTCGATTGTTCGGTGGCGATGTCGCCCAATCCATCGAGTACCAGGAGAACCAACTTCGTTCCATCTGGAGTGGGCAGCCTCAACGACTGATAAACGGAATCAAGATTCATAAGGTCCTCAAGTCAATTAAAGTCAGAATCGAACCGAGGCCATCGCTTCGGACGGCTTTGTCAGCGCAAAGTGTAAATCAGAAGCAGCGGGAAAATCGAATGGTTCTTCCCGGCCTCTGCCAGTCTCGCCGTCACGGTGGTGCAGCAGATGCCGCCAGCCCTCTTGCGCGCGGCAGTAGCGAAGCAAGGCAACTTGCGTTACAGTGTTGCGCCATGAAAGCTGAAGACCTGCTGCTCGCGCCGGAATTGGAGCCCGGGGAAGTCCAGGAGTTCTTGGAATCCTATGGCTTCAAAGATCCCGCCGCGACAGACCGGAATCTTCAACTGATGGCGGAGGATCTGAACCAGCGTTTCCTGCTCACCCGGGTCGTGGACGGGCTCCTGCGTGCGGCTTCTGACTCGCCCGATCCCGACGCCGCCATCAATCATTTCGAGCGGCTGTTGGCCAACATGACGCACGCGGCCAATTTCCTGGGCTTCCTGGCGGATACTCCGGAGGCCCTGGAAGCGGCAATCGCCGTTTGCGGCTCTTCTCCTTTCGCTGCCGAGATTCTGATTCGCAATCCCGAGTATTTCTACTGGGTTCTTGATCAGCTGGATGCACCGTGGATCAAGACGTCCGAAGCTTACCTCAAGGAAGCCCGCCAGGCAGTGGCCAAATTCGAGGATTCCGTCCAGAAGCTGCATGCGCTGGCACGCTTCAAGCGCAGGGAGATGCTGCGCATCAGCGCACGGGACATTCTGCGGCTCAGCAGCGTTGCCGCCACCATCAACGAGCTCTCCAGTCTGGCCGACACGATCATCCAGATTGTCTATGAAGTTTGCCAGGAACGGCTGGTGGCCCGATTTGGAGTTCCTCAGATGCGGGATGCTTCCGGAAAGGCTATCCCGGCACGATTTGCGGTCCTGGGGATGGGCAAGCTCGGCTCCCAGGAACTCAACTACAGCTCCGACATCGACCTGATCTACTGCTACGACGGGGAAAGAGGAGCGACCGTCGCAGCTTCGGAGCTGGAGACAGGAGGCTCTGCGGCTCCCGGCGATATCTCGTCCCGCGACCAGAGGGGCATTCCCAACTCCGAGTTCTACAAGAAACTGGCTCAGTCCATCACCCAGGAACTTTCTAACCTGACCGAAGAAGGATACTTCTACCGGGTGGACCTTCGCCTCCGTCCGGAGGGAAGCGCCGGAAGCATTGCGGGTTCGCTCTCGGCTTATCGAAACTACTACTTCACACAAGGCGAGACCTTTGAGCGGCTGGCTCTGATCAAAGCCAGGCCAGCTGGAGGTTGCCGGGAGCTCGGAGACGAGTTTTGCGATTCATTGAAGCCCTTCGTCTATCGCAAGTTTCTGGACTTTGCGGCGCTGGAAGAAATTCAGGAGATAAAGGATCGCATCGAAACCAAGCTCAGCGGCCGGAGGAGGCAGGCCGTAGACGTTAAATTGAGCGCCGGCGGCATTCGGGAGATTGAATTCTTTGTTCAGGCCTTCCAGCTCATCTACGGCAGCCGCATCCCGGCGCTTCAGGTGAGGGGAACCCTGCCTGCCCTGGACTTGTTGCTCAAACATAAATTTGTAACCAGCGTTGAACACCGGCAGCTCCGGGAGGCCTATCTCTTTCTCCGCGACCTGGAACATAAGCTTCAGATGGTGTTCCACCTTCAGACCCATTCGCTGCCTGAGAATCCAGACGAACTCTACAAATGCGCTCGCCGAATGGGCTTCCGAGCCTCCACCGCCGCCGCCACAATCGAGAGCTTCCTGACTGCCTTTCGAAGCCACAGCTCTAATGTCAGCCGAATCTTTCAGCAACTGATCGGCCTGCGTCGCGAAAGCGGCGCCGGCCATCTTCGCGAAGCGGCGCTGGTTCTCACTTCCAACCTGCCTGAGGCCGACGCTTTCGCTCTGCTTTCCCCGGTTGGATTTCAGGATCTCAAGAGTGCCTACCACCAGATCACCTTGCTTCGGGATGCACCCTCATTTTCTCACTCGCCTTCGAAGATGAGAAATCTGTTGGCCAACCTCATCGGACCGCTCCTGGCCGAGCTCCGCGGGGCCGCCGATCCGGATGCAGGACTTTCCTACTTCGAACGGTTCACCACGGAGCTGGGAGAGCGCAACGGGCTTTTCCTCATGCTCAATGAATCTCCCGAGGTCCTGGAGCGACTGATTCGGATTCTCTCCAGCAGCCAGTTTCTAGCCGAATCGATTTGCCGGAAGCCCGAGTTCCTCGACCTGGTCAACCGAACGGAGACGCTTGAAAGAGGGATCTTGTTGCAGGAGTACAGGACGGTTCTCACAAAGATTCTGGAGGAGTCGGGAAGCTGGGAGTTGCAGCTGAACGCACTGCGAGAGTTTCAGAAGACAGAGTTGTTCCGGATTGCGCTCAGCGACGTTTTAGACCAGATGCCGACGATGAAAGTGGGATCTCAACTGGCAACTCTGGCCGAGGCTTGCCTTGGAGCCGCTTTCGAGATGGCCTGTCAGCGCATGGAGTCCGAGTACGGCCGGGGTTTTGTCGAGGGGTTCCGTGAACACTTTGCCATCCTGGCGCTGGGGAAGTTCGGCGGTGCCGACTTCAGCTATGGTTCAGATCTGGATTTGGTGTTCTTCTATGCCGCCGACAAGACTCAAGACTCGGCCGAAGTTCAGCTCCGTGCCGTGCGACTGGTAGGGTTGATCGACGAGATCCTGAGCATCTCCCGTGGTCAGGGCGCCCTCTACAAGATCGATCCTCGCTTGAGACCTGACGGAAAGAAAGGCGAATTGGTGGTGGCGGTTGATAAATACCAAGGGTATCTCTCGCAACGCGCGGAACCGTGGGAACGGCTGGCCTTGATACGGCGCCGGTTTGTGATGGCGGGTCGCCGAGTAGGCAGCCGGCTCAGAAAGATGATCGACGAGTTCGTTTTCCGACCTGGGCTGAGTCTCGAGGTCTTGCAGGGGCTGTTGCATATCCGGCAGCGGATGGAGCTGGAAACCGGACGAGAGCGGGAGGAGAATTGCTTCCATCTGAAAGTCGGAAGGGGAGGGTTAGCTGACGTGGAGTTTGCGGCCCAGTTGCTTCAGATGAAGCATGGAATCCAGCAATCTCGTCTTCGTGTAGGGGGGACTCTCCTGGCTCTGAGGCGAGCCAGGAACCTGGATTTGCTGGCTGAACCGCACTTCCGAATCCTCCACGATGGGTATGTCTTCCTCCGCCAAGTCGAAAACCGCGTCAAACTTTTTCGTTCTGGAAGCAGTGCCAAGCTCCCTCGGACGGCCGAGAGCCTGGAAAGAGCCGCCAGGCTTCTCAGGAAGAGAGGGGAGACCCTGAACGCTGCGGACCTGGAAAGTCGTATCCTGGCGACCACCGCCTCCATCCGTGAGACCTTCGAGATGGTGAGTCAGCAACTGGGGCGGTGAGCGGGACGCCTGGTTGAGGTCGGTTTGGCGATGGGCTTGCTCCGCTGGTTTGAGGAAGAAGTAATCTCGCCGCGTGACTTCCGAGAAAACTCCTCGAAAAGTGGTTGGTAATCCCGGATAATGAGGAGCTGATGATCAAGCTCTTCTGGTTCGTCTGGAAAAACCTCTTTCGAAACAAACGCCGGACACTCCTGACCATCACCAGCATTGCGGCGTCGCTGTTTCTGGTCACCACCCTTCTCACTCTTCTGAATGAACTCAAGAATCCGGTTCAGACGCCGGAATCCGCGCTGCGTCTGATCACCCGTCACAAGGTTTCTCTCTTTAATTCGCTGCCGATGGCCTACCGGGACAAGATCGCCAAAGTCGAAGGTGTTCGGGCTGTCATGGGATCGATGTGGTTTGGGGGAGTTTACAAGGATCCGTCAAATTTCTTTGCCCAGTTTTCCGTCAACGTGGACCAGTTTTTCGAGGTGAATCCGGACATGACCGTCCCGGAGGACCAGAAGCAGGCCTTTCTCAAGGACCGGACCGGATGCATTGCCGGAAAGAGCCTCGTGGATCGATTTGGCTGGAAAATCGGCGACCGCATCCATCTGAAAGGAGCACTCTTCCAATTTGATCCGGAACTGACCTTGCGGGCGATTTACGAGGGTGGATCAGATGCCGGCAGCAGTCTCTTCTTCCATTGGGATTACTTTAATGAAGGGATGAACAACGCCGGCTTCACCGGCACCTACACGATCATGGTCCGTTCGGCGGACGAAGTGCCCACGGTGGCCCAGCGGGTCGACACACTGTTCCAGAACAGCAGCGTCCCGACCAAGACCGAAACCGAAAAGGCCTTCATTTTGGGGTTCATGGACATGATGGGTAACGTACAGTTTCTGATCACCAGCATTTGCTCAGTGGTGATCTTTGCCATCGTCCTGGTGGCTGCCAATACCATGGCGATGTCGATTCGAGAACGAGTCCGGGAGATCGGCGTATTGAAGGCCCTTGGATTCCACAACAACCAGATCTTGGGGCTGCTACTGAGCGAGTCCGTGGTGCTGTCGCTTGCGGGAGCGCTGATTGGCTCTCTAGGCGCCCGCTTGCTCTATTCCAGTCTGAACCTGCCGGTCTTGACCGCCGGCTTCTTGCAGCGACTCAACGTCAATGCCGACATCCTCCTCTTGTGCGTTCTCTTGGGGATCGGCGTCGGATTGATTGCCGCCGGGGTTCCTGCCTGGCGCGCTTCCCAGCGCCCGGCTGCCGATGCCCTTCGACGCGTGGCCTGAGAGACGACTGAAGTTCGAGACGGTTCATGAAGATTCCCCTCAAATACAACATTGGAAGCCTGTGGGTTCGGAGGGTGGGTACGTTCATGACGGCCCTCGGCATCGGGCTGACAGTGGCCATTGTGGTCACGATGATGGCCCTGGTTCACGGGCTGGACCGCACTTTCGTGGACACGGGCCACGAGAATCAGCTGATCGTCATCCGCGAGGGGTCGCTGAACGAAGTTAACAGCTATTTTAATCGGGACTTGTTCCAGACCGTGAAGTTGCTTCCCGGAATCGCAGCCGATGACGGCGGCGAACCGATGGCCGCCGGCGAGATTATTGTGGTGATCAACCATCCTCGCATCACCGGGGAATCCTCAAACGTGGTCGTCAGGGGCACCTCCGAAATGGGTCTCAAACTCCGCCCGGAAGCCGAACTGGTTCAAGGCCGCTGGTTTCGACGTGGCTTGCGGGAAATTGTAGTGAGCGAATCGCTGTCCAATCGCTTCCAGAACATGCGCATGGGTGAGACGCTCCACATGTCCAGAAGTGACTGGAAAGTCGTAGGTGTGTTCAACGCGGGAGGAACGGCCTACGATTCTGAGATCCTGGCAGACTATGAGGACGTGGCCCAGGATTGGGATCGTCCCATCTACGCCTCGGTGCTGCTGCGGGCCTCAGGGGGCGGAGCCTTCGAGCAGATCAAGCAACGCATCTCCGACGATCGACGCATCCACCTTCAGGCTGTTGCCCAGAAGGAGTATTTCCGCGAGCAGACGGTGTCGTCGATTGGCATCAAGGGATTGGGCCTGTTCATCGCCCTGGTCATGGGGGTGGGCTCCTGTTTTGCGGCCATGAACATGATGTATGGGATGGTCATGTCGCGCACACGCGAGGTGGGAACACTCCGGGCGCTGGGCTTCTCAAGGTGGAGCATCCTGTCGTCCTTCATGCTTGAGTCGATCCTCTTATCTCTGCTGGGAGGAATTCTTGGGTGTCTGCTGGCTTTGCCCTTGCACGGCTTGTCCACCGGGACAGCCAACTTTGCCAGTTTCAGCGAAGTGCTGTTCAACTTTCAGATCACCCCAGCGATTCTTATGCAGGGCATGATTTTCGCGGGAGTCGTCGGATTCCTGGGAGGCGGCCTGCCGGCCTTGCGTGCGGCTCGTACCACTCTCATTGACGCACTGCGACAGTAAGATCAGGTTTTCGGCTGCGACGCCAACGATTCTCAGACCAGCCACCAGCACGCTTCCCGAGCGCCAACACTAACGGAAAAGGAGCCTCATGTCTAAACGGCTGATGCTGTTCATCGTGCTTCTGAAGGGGGGACTCTCAGCGCCTGCCCTGGCAGTGGATTCCTTCGATACGAAGTTACTTAGCCAGCCGGCGATCAGCAAGGATCATATCGCCTTCGTTTACGCCGGGGACCTCTGGGTGGCCGGCCGGGACGGAAGAAATGCGAAACGACTCACTTCTGACCAGGGCGTCGAATTCAGCCCGGCGTTTTCTCCGGATGGGAAATGGATCGCTTTCAGCGCCCAGTATGACGGCAATACCGATGTGTACGTCCTGCCGATCACCGGGGGAATGCCGAACCGTTTGACCTGGCACCCGGGTGACGATATCGTTCAGGGCTTCACGCCCGACGGCTCCGCCGTTCTTTTTACCTCCCCTCGAGCGGTCTTTACGAGCCGCTATACTCAGCTTTTCACCGTGCCGATCAGCGGGGGATTCCCCACGGCTGTGGGTCTCCCCAACGCTGCCGGCGGAACGTACTCTCCAGACGGCAGCCGTCTGGCCTACAACCCCGTGCGCCCGGCTTTCGCACAATGGAAGCATTATCGAGGCGGGACGACCTCGACCATCTGGATCTTCCGGTTCAAAGACCATGCGATCGACCCGATTCCCCAGCCGGACGGCCGCTGTAACGATGTCGATCCCATGTGGATCAACGACGTGGTGTATTTCCGGTCCGACCGCAACGGCGAATTCAACCTGTTTGCCTTCGACCCCAAGTCCCAAAGTGTTCGCCAGGTCACACGGTACAAGGATTTTCCGATCTTGAGCGCCTCTGCGGGCGACGGCAAGATCATCTATGAACAAGCCGGCATTCTATGGACGATGGACCCCAAAAGTTCACAAAGTCAGAAACTCACGGTGGGCGTCTCTGCCGACCTGGTTGAAAGCCGTCCTCGCTACGTCAAGGGCGCGAAGTACATTCGAAACGCAGCCATCTCACCGACAGGGGCTCGAGCCGTCTTCGAGTTTCGTGGCGAGATTGTCACAGTTCCCGCGGAGAAAGGGGACGCCCGCAACCTCACTCAGTCTCCGGGAGTTCACGAACGATCTCCGGTCTGGTCTCCCGATGGAAAGCAGATTGCGTACTTTTCGGATGCTTCGGGGGAGTACGAATTGCACGTCCGCAGCCAGGATGGCAAGGGCGAGGTTAAGAAGTACAAATTGAGTGGGGCTGGCTTCTATGATGCTCCGGTATGGTCACCGGACAGTCGGAAGATCTCCTTTGCAGACAACTCCTGGAGCCTGTATTGGATCGACCTGGACACGGGCGTTTCCAAGAAGATCGCTTCGGAATACTTGTACGGCCCTGCTCGCACCAGGACCATTGAGGTGGCCTGGTCGCCTGACTCGAAGTGGATTGCTTACACCTTAAACAGCAAAGCCTATATTCAGTCGGTGTACGCTTATTCCCTGGAAACTGGGATCTCCACACCCATCACGGATGGACTCAGCGAAGTCAGTGAACCCGTCTTCGATTCCAGCGGCAAGTATCTTTACTTCTTTGGCTCCACCGACGCAGGTCCGGTGAAGCAGTGGTTTGACATGTCCAACGCCGATTTCCGGTTGACCCGATCGCTCTACCTGGCCGTGCTGAGAAGCGATGTGCCTTCCCCGCTGGCCAAGGAAAGCGACGAGGAGAAAGGGATCGCGAAGAAGGATGAAAAGCCTTCTGACACGCCAAAACAAGAGGAGCCGTTTCGGATTGATTTTCAGAACATCCAACAGCGCATCCTCAGTCTCCCCATCTCGTCCGGTAGCTACTTCAATCTGCAGGCGGGCCAGGACAATCAGTTTTATTACCTCGAGAACACCGGAGGCCTGACGGTGTTTGGGCCGGGCAAGGGCAGAACGATTCTCCACCGATATGATTTGGGCAAACGCAAGGACGAAACCGTGCTTGGCGAGGTGGACGACTACTGGCTCTCGGCGGATCACAAGAAACTGCTCTACCAGGTGAAGGAATCGTGGGCCATCGTTTCCGCTGCCGACAAGATCTCAGCAGGCCAGGGAAAGATCGGAACAGAGGCCATCGAGGTCCGCATTGATCCCCGTGAGGAATGGCAGCAGATGTTCGATGAAGCCTGGCGCATCAATCGCGACTACTTTTACGCACCCAACATGCACGGCGTTGACTGGAAGGCCATGCGCGAAAAATACGCCGTGTTTCTGCCCCATCTAGCCACCCGCCGCGACCTGAATCGCGTGATCCAATGGATGTGCAGCGAGCTGGCCGTAGGACACCATCGAGTGGGCGGAGGGGATGCCCTCCGCGAGCCCAAGAATGTTCCGGGAGGACTGCTGGGCGCCGACTTCGTCATCGAGAACGGACGTTATCGCTTCAGCAAGATTTACGGCGGACTCAATTGGAATCCGGAACTGCGCTCCCCTCTCACGGAGCCCGGCGTGGATGTGCGCGCCGGAGAGTATCTGCTGGCGGTACGTGGCCAGGACTTGCGTCCTCCCGCCAATCTCTACGGTTTCTTCGAGAATACGGCGGGCAAGCTGGTGGAAATTACGGTAGGTCCCAATCCGGACGGCTCGGAGAGCCGGACGGTTTCGGTCGTTCCCGTCGCTGATGAGCTGGCGCTGCGCAACCGGGATTGGGTGGAATCGAATTTGAAAAAGGTCAACGAGGCCACCGATGGGCGAGTGGCGTATGTGTATGTCCCCGACACCGGCCGGCAGGGGCACGCCTACTTCAAACGATATTTCTTCCCGCAGGCGCACAAGGACGCCATCATCGTCGATGAGCGCTTCAACGGCGGAGGCCAGGTTGCCGACTACTACATTGACCTGCTCCGCCGGCCGTTCGTCAGCTACTGGGCCACGCGCTACGGTGCCGACATCAAGACCCCAGGGGCTTCCATTCAGGGTCCGAAGGTGATGATCATCAACGAGACAGCCGGTTCGGGTGGCGACCTGCTGCCCTGGATGTTCCGCAAGTTCAAATTGGGGACGATCGTCGGGAAACGGACTTGGGGAGGATTGGTTGGCATCCTCGGCTTTCCTGTTCTGATGGATGGTGGAACGATCACCGCGCCCAATCTGGCCATTTGGACCGAGGAGGGATGGGTCGTGGAAAACCAGGGAGTGCCGCCCGATATCGAAGTCGAGCAGACGCCGGCAGAAGTCATGAAAGGTCGAGACCCTCAGCTGGAAAGGGCCATCGAAATCGTGTTGGACGAGCTGAAGAAGAACCCGCCTGCCAAAACCAAGCGCCCACCCTATCCCGTTAGAACTCGCTGAAGCGCGGCGGCTCCGGCCTCGTACAGGTGACCTTGCAGAAGGCTTTTGCCTGCGTTGCCTCTTTCAATTCCCTCGTTCATACGGGGCGTACCAGCCTAATGCAGGATCGGACTGAACATTCCGCGTTCGTCCCTCGATTTCGAATTCCCGCTCCTTCGCTATCCTGCCCGTTTGAATTTCCATATCCTGAACGTTGCCCCGGATTCAGTTCAACCCCGGCTTTTGCCGCGGCGCGACAGCTTGCCGACCCTTCCTCTGTTTGGATCGCGCGCGGCAAGAATCCTTAATTTGTTTTTGTTGGGCGGCGTCCTCATGACTTCGCGTGCCCTTGCAACGCGACGAGGGCAGCGAGCGCAGCTTCCTTTTGGTCTCGTCCCCAAGGAGCGCCGATAGACTTGCCTAGCACCGTGACCTTCTTCACGAGGTTGCTCGCTGGAATCTTCAGTACTCTCTCAGCGTGCTTCGTCAGGTCCTTCTCGTGGATCGCGACCAGCCATAGTCCGCACGCTTCGGTGGCGCGGACCAGCGCATCCCGGAACAGAACGCCCTCGGCCTTGTGCATGCGAAAGTGCACTGCAAGGATCTCCTCGACGCCCCAATCTGGCATGGGGTTACCAACAAGCACGGCGCAGGCCGTAACTTCGTTGCCACGCTCTTGCTCTCTCTTGAGCGCCGCACGCATCTCCCGGAGCGCGCTCCGGCGCGCCCCGTTGACGCCGCGCTCAACTACATCTCGTGCCTCGCCTGGCTTCAAGCCCTCTGCGGCGTGATAGGGTTGCCTGGCCCAGTCGTCCTCGGCCAGTTCGATGTGACGCCGGTCGGCGACGACAAGATCATCGTTGTGCTCGCCGATGGCGACGAGGACAGCCCAACCTGAATGAGCTTTCATCCCGAAGGCCACCTTCATGCCGCAACCTCTCCGCCTCTCCTCCATTCAGGGCCGAGATGGCGTGCTCCGCGAGTGCAGTTGCCGCGTCGTGCGCACATCAGCGAGATGCTCGTCCGCGTTTCAATTTCCCGCTGAAGTATCTTCTCAACCGTAATAACATAGCGCTTCGCACCAGGGGGAAATTGAGCGCCGGGACTCGGTCGTTGTACTCCGCGTCCTTAAAGAATGCGCACGGAGGGTCGTCGCCCCATTCTGGAGGGTTCTTTTCAGTCATGAGCTCTTTTCGAAGGTAATGCGCGCCTTGTTCTCGCTCAGCCGCAGAATCCTAACGAGTCGCTCGCGGTTGACCCCGGGGTTCAACAGAAGACGACACTCACGCTTCCAGTTGCTGACTACAGCAAAATGGACGACGCACGGATCGAGTGCTGCGAAAGCTCGCGTGAGTTCGGCCTCCTCCTGCTTCACCCGCGTAAACACCCACACGCCATGTGAACAGGTGCCAGGGTCGTGCGCCTCGAACTTGTTCGATACGCTTCTGAACAGTACCGACGAGGCGTGGGCCGGAGGCGGAGCCTCTGCGCCTCGCGGCATCGTGACCAACACGTCAAGGTACGACACAAGATCGGCGGTCCGGTTCTTTACGTCGAATAACACACGGCCACCTTCCGTCGGCTCAAGGCACCAGTCGACGGTGCCGTGGCCAACCTCCGCTGGGACTTCGAAGCGAATCGGAAGATCATCGGGCAGAACTCGGACGGCGAGAACCTCAACAAGGGCATCCTGATGGCGCGACTCGTCCGCCAGACGATGAAGGTACTGATTGCGGCTTGCGTCCGGTAGCCGCCGCCTCACCCAGAACAGCACGTCGAGCAGTTCGTCGACCGGTGTGTACGTGTGCACGCCGAACGCTGCTTGGTCGTTTCGGAGTGCAATCGACAGGCCGAAATCGTACCCCCACATTTTAGTGAGTCGATCGAAGAAGCACGGCAGTTGGAGTAGGTCCGAGCCAAGAGAGTTGATTGTCCCTTCGAGTAGATCTGGAGGCACACCCCTGGCTTGGGCTGAGGCAGTGAGGCGTTCCGGCAACGCGGCCACTTCTCCGACCAATTCGTGTGGCACTCGTAAGGTTCGCATGAAGGCTAACACTGAGATAACCTGCGAGGGCTGCGGCTTGGTGCCAGCGCGAACCTCGTCAGGTTCATCTCGTTTTCCCGCCTGTCAAGGCTGCTGGACCTTCGGGAATCGATCCATGCTGGTCCTCGAACCCCTTAAACATGAGCCATGCCGCGACCGCCACGTAGACCGGAGCCAGCGGCATCGCCATCGGCGTCACGACTTCCAGGCCGAGGACTGCCCGAAGCGGAACGCCCGTCACCTGGAGGACCGTTCCGAGCATCCCGAGACCGGCGAGCGGACGGGGAACCAGTGCGGAGCGCCACAGTACGGTGAAGAGCGTGAAGAGCCAGCTGCCCACCACGAGCAGGTGCGTGAAGTGTGCCCACCTTCGGGTGGAGCCCACCACCGCAGCGACCCCGTGGAACAGCAAGGCATCCGCGCCCGAGCCCTCGGCGTACTTCTGGCTTAAGGACAGCATGGACAGCAGGGCGCCGTTCTCGACGGCGTGCAGCGCGAGGTTGACCGCGCTCAACACGACAAGCAAGGCCGCCAGCCGATCGCTGTACCGGCGGAAGACGGGCAGTGCCGTGAGGGCGACGGCGACCGTGATCGCTCCGCTCATGAAAAGGAGCAGCACGGCCGCACGGATCCGAACCGCGTTGGCGGCCGCGTTCTCGAGAAAGCCCGGGGTTGCGAACGCCGGCTGCATAAGGATGTACGGCAGCATCAGTCCGCCCGCCAGGTGCACCAGCAGCAGGCTGCCGGTGATCCGGCCGACGCTCTTCGAGGATTCCATGCTCACCTCCTGGCTCAGCCGGCCAGGGTTTGTCCGGATGCGGGTCGGAGTGGACGCCGCCATCGCACACCAGGCAGCGCCAGAGCCCATCTCATGGGTCGGGATAACGCTGGCTCGAGTGCCGGGTTGAACTAAATCCCCTTCGGGATAGATCTTTTTCTTGGCTTTGGGTTTTTTCTCGCATCACGATTCCTTTCCGGAACAGCGGCAACTCTTCCAGAAAGGACGTTCGTGATGACTCCACTGCGTCAACGCTTCATCGAAGAAATGCCATTGCATGGGTACTCTGCCAGAACTCAAGAGACCTACACGTGGCAGTTCGTCAATTGGCGGAACGCTACCACCGCAGTCCCGACCAGCTGAGCGAAGAGCAACTGCGGCAGTACTTTCTCTATCTGGCCAACGAGAAGAACTGGGCGCGTGGCAGCACGACCACCGCGCTGTGCGGGATCAAGTTTTTCTACCAGCAAACGCTGCAACGCGATTGGCCCACCAACCCGGTGTCCACTCTGCCGTCTCGGAATTCTGATCCTGGTCGAAACTCAGCCTCCGCGGAGCCGTTCTCCATGATGGCTACTGGTCGTTCGGACAATTGTCACCTGCTCGGCCCACCACCCGGTGCGCCAGTGCCGACGTGTCTCGATAGGCCACCCCAGTTCGATTTCTTCAAACCATCCGCCTGTCGTTTCCGGCCCTCTCGCTCCCGCTGCCCTGCCCACACCCTCGAATTCCCGCTTCTTCGCTATCCTGCCCGTTTGAATTTCCATATCCTGAACGCCGCTCCCCGGATTTAGTTCAACCCCCGATTTTGCCGCGGTGCCACCGCTTGCCGACCCTTCCTCTGTCTGGATCGCGCGCGGCAAGAATCCTTAATTTGGTAGGCTGTCATCTGACGCAAGCGTCCAAAACGCCAAGAACATCGGTCAAAAGCGAGCTGGGCGCTTTCCCGATAAACTGCGATTTTCTAGCGAGGAAATCGACGGATTTGACTTGATCTACCATGACAAACCCAGTAACTGCTGATGGTGCTGGAACGGGCAGGTGAAACGGGATTCTTCTATCCGTATTTGTCAATGGGCACACAATGGCAAGTCCCGTATGCTTATTAAACAAGTAATTGCTGATTACCAGAGCAGGCCGCCTGCCCTTCTGCTCGTGGCCAGATTGAGGGTCAAAGGATAAGGCGACAAAATCGCCCTTGTGGGGGACGTATTTTGCCATTTACCATTCTTCCTTGCCCACCGGCCTGCCGAAGGATTCCTCCTTCACTTGGTAATCCCGCGGCATGCGCGACACCATTTCAGCCAAGTCGAACTTGGGCTTAGATAGCTTCTTAATCAGAATTTGCTCTTCTTGGACAACCACCTCGACGTCATCCCCGACCGAGATTTGAGCATCTTCCAAGACATGTTTGGCGAGTCTGAGCCCCTGACTGTTTCCCCATCTCTGAACTCTCGATCGCACAGGTTCGTACCTCCTTGGGAACTGTATAGCCAATGTATATACCTGAAGGATTAAGATGTTGTCAAGGGTGTGCAGGAAAGGAAACGAAACAGCCTAACGGATGGCCGCTAAGCTGTGGCCGCGCATGATGCTACTACGACGCGTGTCGAGCACGGCCACCGCGTGGCTAAGCCCGCGGCCGTCAGCTGCATCGGCTTGTTGAACTAAATCCCCCTGCGGGGAAAGATCTTTTTCCTTGGCTTTGGCTTTTTTCTCGCATCACGACTCCTTTCCGGAAGAGCGGCAACTCTTCCAGGAAGGACGTTCGTGATGACTCCACTCCGTCAACGCGGCGGATTCTGGCTGAAGTCCGGATTCCCGTTTATCGCGCCTGTTTGATCACGATCTACCGCTGCAGCCTCCGTTTGATGGAGGGCGCACGCCTTCACGTGGCCGATGTCGATAGCGCCCGCATGGGCTGGCCGTGGTGCCCGGACTACTTCTTGGGGCGTTGGGCAGGAACACCATGAAGCATTCCCTCGACACTGAGGTCTTCGTCAACGTCAGGCCAGTGGACTCCATAGCCATCCCCGATGATCTCAAACTTGTCCCTTTGGGCTGGTGTTGCCTCACTCAACCGCCATGACCACGCCAGGGGAACACTCACAACACGGCCGTCCATCAGGTGGAAGGTGATCGACTCCTCGGTTACCGAAACTTCTTTGATCCTAGCATCTGTGCTAACCGCAATGCTCACGCCATGCCTCCTGAATCTTTTCCAAGTTGGCCTGAATCACAGTTCGAATCTGGTTAAGCTCTCGAGCTGAGAACCCATGATTCTGAGCCAATGCAACCGGCTCAATCCAGAACTTACAAACCATGCCTTCCCTTCGGACGTGGACGTGCGCCGGTTCGTTGCCGCGTAATCCGATGGGCCCATCTATTTCTCCCTTGAGGTCAAACGCCAGCGCTCACCGGCCCGAGCGAACCAGCGAGCGAGGGAACCCAGGCGCAGCGCTGGGGCGTCCGAGTGGAGCAGCAGCCGCTGATAATAGCCGTCAAAGGGGGCCTGGTGGATGCCATCGATTGCGGCACTCTTAAACATATACTTAAGCCGATGATTGAAGTTCGGGTTCAGCCCGCGCGTCATCGGCGCCCGTTTG
>JBFMEW010000017.1:0-124864 GCA_040753175.1 Acidobacteriota bacterium
AAGGGGGTAGGTCTTCACTACAAGCCGTTTTCGACCGTTTTCGAAAAGCCCGCATTCATGGCGCGTGACTTAGCCCCGAAAGAATCTTCATTTCGGAGAAATTCGAGGCCCAACTGCGAAAGTTGGGTTAGTGGTTGGCGCGGTCAAGAACACCGTCATTGCGGCGTAGACCGCTTGTCGAGAGAAGTCGCTTCAGCACACAATGAAGCCAATCGTCGTTGGATGATTATCGATAAATGATTAGCAACTATGCGGCCAAGGCACACCAAATCCTCTAATCTTTTAATAAATAAAGTATTTAGACTTCTGACTTGGGAGGGAAGATGAGGAGTCCTACGGTTTTGCGTAGTCGTTTGATACGAAAATCAGGAGCCTGTTCCATCTTTCTCCTGATCCTGGGGCGACTGCAGGAATTCCAACTGCACTTTCAACCACCTTTTCATCTTTCGCCCGATCACGTCGATGGCTTTGCTCTCGCCTTCAAGCAGGGCTTCGATGATCTCCTCGTGATCATCAGCGACCTGCAAGTAATTGACCGGCATGAGCTCGAGGTGGCCGCTGAGCAAGTAGGCAAAAGGTGCGGCCGCGATCGCTTGGCAGGCTTGGAACAGGAACGGGTTGTCCGAGAGACGATAGAGTTCCTGGTGGAATTCATAGTCTGCGAGATAGAACTTGGACAGGTCATCAGCCTTTGCAGCGGCCCGCATACGGTCTACCCACACGCGTAAGAGATCGACCGATCGCAGAGTTGCATGGCGTGAAGCCGCAACGCCGGCAGCGCTCTCGAGGGGCTCCCGGACCATAAACAACGCTTCCAGCTCTTCCCGGCCAAATCGTCTCACTGTCGTGCTCTTGCCCAACGATTTGAGCACCACACCCTGCGAGTGCAGCTCGAGCAGCGCCTGGTTGACGGTAGCTTGAGCAACACCCAGTTGACCAGCGAGCTGCGCCTCAAGAACCCGGTCCCCAGGACGCAGCTCTCCTGAAAAGATTGCTTCCAGGATGGCGCGCTGGACTTGTTCAACCTTGGTTTGGGAGGTAATCCTTGTGAGCGAGACGGCCTTAGCATTGGGCACCATAGTTGGCCTTTCCTGATCAAAGGCTGCTACCACCTCTTCAGCCTTCGGGTTGAACGTGAACCTGCGGGAACATCAGTCTATCGATTGGTACGTGATGGTAACCATGTGCTGATTGCCCCTCTGGCGAGAGTTCCTTGCCCACTTGCATAGCGCGCACCGACAACTCCCAGCTGCCAGCGGGTCGAGGCCACCACAACCTGAGCGGCTCGGAATTGGTCCAGTCGCAGGTCGGCCTGACAATATAACGCTGGGGGCCCCTCTTTGGTTTCTTGGGAAGTGAGAATTGGCGTGGGCACGGCTGGACTTTGCCGAGTGGACTACCTCACCGAACCGGCATATCAGTGTTCAGGGGCTTTTCCCCCTATCATCTCCCTATATCAGAACTTCTTTAATGACGTGCCCGTGAACGTCGGTCAGCCGGCGCTTGATGCCGTTGTGATAGTAAGTGAGCCGCTCGTGGTCGAGTCCAAGAAGATGGAGAACCGTGGCGTGGAAGTCGTAAATCGTCGTGACATCTTGCACGGCCTTGCGTCCAAACTCGTCGGTGGCGCCATAGCTCCCGGGATTGACTCCCGCTCCCAGCATCCAGACGGTAAAGCCATCCGGATTGTGATCGCGGCCGAGTGTTCCGGCCTGGTGCGTTGGCATCCGCCCGAACTCGGTCGTCCAGAGGACCAATGTATCCGCCAGCAATCCCCTGGCTTTTAAGTCCTTGAGTAATCCGGCAGTGGGTTTGTCCAAAATGGGACAGTGTCGTTCGTAGTCCTGTTTCAGCGTCTTGTGTGCGTCCCAGTTCAGTAAACCGTCGACACCTGAGGCTCGGGAACCGCAGAAGAGTTGAACAAACCGGACACCCCTCTCAATCAGCCGGCGGGCCAACAGACAATTGCGAGCGTAGGCCGCCAGCAGCGGATTCGAATCGTCGGCGCCGTACAGGTCTCGGGTTGCCTTGCTCTCATGGCTCAGGTCCGTGGACTCCGGGGCGGACAGTTGCATTCGGGCCGCCAGTTCATAGGCAGCGACGCGCGCGGCCAGATCGGAGTTCCCCGGATGCTCCTGATCGTAGCTTTGATTCAGGAGACCAAGGAACTTGCGGGTGGCTTCGTCAGCCTCGGCACTGATGTCGCCAGGCCGCTCCAGGTTTTGAATGGGTTCGGCAGCATTGAACGGTGTGCCCTGATGAGCAGCCGGCAGAAATCCGGAGGTCCAGTTAGCCGGACCGGACGGCGGAATACCGCGCACATCCGGGATGGCGACGAAGGCTGGTAGGTTTCGGTTCTCGGTCCCCAGCGCATAGCTGATCCAGGCCCCCACGCTGGGAAAGCCTTCGCTGACAAATCCCGTGTTCATCTGCACACAGGCAGGGCCGTGAGTGTTGCTCTTGGCTGTCATTGAATGGATGAATGCGATTTCGTCTACCCATGCGCTCAAATGCGGCAAGAGGGTGGAAACCCACTTGCCGCTCTGTCCGCACGGTCGAAACTCCCAGGGGCTCTTCATCAGGGGACCGTTGGCGCCCTGGAAGGATACGAGGTTCTCCCCTCCTGGGAGAGGTTCGCCACTCCTCTTCTGGAGCTCGGGTTTGTACTCGAAAGTGTCCATGGCTGAGACCGCGCCCGGACAAAAGATTTGAATCACGCGTTTGGCGCGAGGAGCGAAATGAGGCTGGGCGATGGCTGGCGTATTCTGAGCCAGCAGACCCTGCTCTTTCAGCAGCGTCGCCAGGGCGATCCCGGTGAGTCCTTCGCTCAAGTGGCCGAGAAACTCACGGCGGTTCAGCCACTGCGGAAGTAACGGTCTGGTGAAGTCATGGTTTGTCATGGTGAACCCAATAACCGGAGGTTGTCTTCAGTCGATGAGTTTCCGACTCAAGGCGTGACCCGATTTGAGTCAAGCCGAAAGGCGCCCCTCCCCCGTTCTGTTGCCGACTCACATCCGGATCCGTTTGCTCGATTGGACGCCGGCTGACCTCACATGATGTAGAGAAACTCGTTCGCATTAAACAGGGCTCGGCAAAAGACGCTCAATCCATGCCGGTCAATCAACTCAACGGCAGCACGAATTTCTTCGCTCTTTGCACTCCGCCCAAATGCCAGCCAAAAAGCGCGCTTAACCTGATCTTCAATCTCAGACTTCCCACTCTCCATTTGCAGGCGCTGGGCAAAGAAGCCCGCCTGATCGACGATGAAGGCATTGTTCATCAAGCTCAGAGCCTGAAGCGCGGTTGTGGTGGAAGCCCGTTTGGGCTCGGGCAGTGCTGAATCGGGACAATCGAAGGGGCCCATCAAATTGTCCTTCACGGAGCGCGCCGACTGATGATAAACGGCACGCCGGTAAGTCTCGGGGCCAAAGCTCGAACGGAAACCATAGGTAGCCACATTATCAACGGTGTAGTCATAAAGACGGAAGCCTGGGCCACCCATGGTTCGATCCAGTTGTCCACTCACCGCCAGGACCGAGTCGCGCAATGCCTCGGCCTCTAATCGCCTGGGCGGGAAACGCCAAAGGTAGGTCGCTTCGCCATCGACCGCTGCGGATTCAGAATTCCACTGACTCGACTGACGGTAGGTAGCCGACAACATCAACTCCTTATGCATCGGCTTAAGACGCCATCCATGGTGCTGAAGGCGCACAGCCAGCCATTCCAGCAGCTGGGGATGCGTGGGTCTTTCTCCGTTGAATCCGAAATCGCTGGGAGTACCGACCAGGCCTTTTCCGAAGTGGTAGTGCCAGAGGCGGTTGGCGAGCACTCGCGCCGTCAACCCGTTGCGCCCGTCAACGATCCAGCGCGCCAAAGCCAGTCGTCGCTCGCCTTCCGGGGCGTCCACCTCGAGTTGGTAGGTTGGCAACATTTTTTGCAGGGTGCTCAGTCCGCCCGGAGTGACGATCTCGCCTTTGTCCATCGGATTACCCCGCTTGTGGACCGCCACAGGCTCGGAGGGCTGAGAGAACTTCCCGATGTAAGCCGTCGGCAGCTTGGGCAACACTGCCAGCTCCTGCTCCGCTTCCTCCTTCCTCCTTTTTAGAGCCATCCATTCCTCTTTCTCTCGGGGCGCCAGGACGGCGAGTAAGAAGAACTCCTCACGCTCCTCTTCCGTAAAGGGCAAACGGTCATCCGAACCGGCTACCTTCTGCCAGCGAAGCCCGTCCAAGGAGGCCTCGAACACGTACTGTATGGGAACCCGGCTGACGAAACGACCCTGGTTGGCTCCGGGACGGTCACGGGACCATGTAATGCGGGAAACGGTTTCCGTCTTGGGGAACTCCAGCGTGACCTGGCCCGTGCCCCGCTCATCAGAGATCCAAGTTCCGTCGAACTTTCCATCGTTTAAATAGCTCAGATCGTAAAAAGCGGCCCCCATGCTGTCGCCGCGCGTGGAACGAGCACTGGCTTTAACGCCGAGTGAGGCAAGCGCCACGTTGGCGGGCCTATCCTCTGCCGTCCAAACCTCCAACTCGTCCAGAGCCGGCTCTTGATTGCGGTAGGTAGCCAGAATTGACATCCGCACAAACCGCGCTGCAAGAGGAGGGAACCTTTCTTCATTCCCCTTCGGATCCACTGGCTGGCGGTAGGCCTGGGACAGTTGCTCCCGGCGACTTTCGACCTGGGAACGGGCCGACTCCTGGAGTGCCGCCAGGCGTTGGTTGATCCGCTCAAGCTCACTGAGCAACGGCCTTTCCTCGGCTTCACGTCGTTCTCGCTCCTGGCGAGTGACCAACGCGCGCTCGGCATGCTGGACGCCTGCAAAGGACGCTTGCATGCGGTAGTAGTCAACCTGCGAGACGGGATCGAACTTGTGATCGTGACAACGAGCGCAGTTGATGGTCAACCCCAAAAACGCGGCACCGGTGGTCATCACCATATCATCGAGTTCATTGGCTCGCTTCTGCAGCTCGCCTTCGATATTCTCAATCTTGACGGTATCGTGGACGCCTGCCACCAGAAAACCTGTAGCGACCGCCACATCAGGATCGTCCGGCGCGATTTGGTCGCCCGCCAGCTGCTCGATCACCATCTGGTTGAATGGTTTATCTCGATTGAAGGATTGGATGACGTAGTCGCGATAGGGCCAAGCCTGTTCGCGCAAATGATTCTGCTCAAAGCCGTGGCTCTCGCCGAAGCGGATCACATCGAGCCAGTGACGGCCCCAGCGCTCGCCATAGTGGGGGGAGGCCAGCAGCCGGTCGATCAGCCTTTCGTAAGCGTCTGGACTCGAATCTTGAACGAAGCGATCGACTTCTTCCGGTGTCGGCGGTAGGCCTAACAGATCGAAGGTGGCACGGCGAATGTAAGTTTTGCGGTCGGCCGGAGGAGAGGGACTCAGGCCTTTTTCTTTGAGCTTGGCATAAACTAAGCGGTCGATTGGGGAATGCGACCATTCTGGCGGCAGACCCGGCGGCTCGCCGGGTGTTGCAATCTTCAGGGGCTGCAGTGACCACCAATCCAGCCCGGCGCGACGCGGCAAGCCGCTTGTCTCGCCCAGCATTCCAGCCCAAGGCGCTCCCGCTTCGACCCATTGTCGCAGGACCTCCCTGTCTTCTTTAGGCAAGGGATCACCAGGAGGCATCTGACCCTCTAGAACCTTGCGGAGGAGCAAGCTCTCGCCAGGCGGCTGGTTGGGAATCAAAGCCGGCCCACTCTGGCCCCCTCTCATCGCCGTCTCGCGACTAACAAGAACGAGTCCTGCAGTCTTAAGCTCGGCGTTGTGACAGCTGAGACAACGCTTCTGGATCATGTCTTTGGCGCGGGACTCCAGAGCGGAAGGCTCCTGAGCCTCAAGGGGATGCAAGAAAGCAACGGCGAGCAAGAACAAGAAGAAGATTGGACCAGTCATACCCCTGATTGGCATGGACTCAATTCTCAAGCCGGCTGGCACACAACGAAGCCTTGACTAGGCAACGAGTGCAGTCCAACTGGAAACGCGACTCTGAACTTTATATCGATGAACGATAATCAGTCGAAGTTCCCGTGTCAAGCATTTTTCGAGGAACTCCGCCCAGCCGGCGCCATCGGGAAGTAGATCGCGGGACAAGGGGAAAGCAGACTGAGGAGAATGGGCTCAAAAACTCCTCTGATGGTGCCGTGGGAGTATTCACGGTGATGTGCTCGAGCGGAGAAACCGCCCGGAATTTACTGAAGGATTTGACAGGGGACCCTAGAACCCCTCCTCAGTGATCGCTTTTCGTTTGATCTCGAGGGCATACTTGACCGCTGCTTTCTGGATCGATTCCGCCCTTCCGATTAACACGTATGCCAGGTCGGACAAGGGCAAATGTTCCTTGATCACCCGGCGGGCATCGGCCAGCGTCACGGCATTGAGACGCCGGTAAAACCCGTTGACCTCGGCAGCCTCCAGTCCGTAGAACTCCAGCCGGGCCAACAGTCCGGCAAGCTGGTCGGAGGTCTCCAAGCTGAGTGGAAACTGCCCCTTCAGGTACTCGCGTCCCGAATCCAGTTGCTCCTGACTTACACCCTGGAAGTGGAGGCGCCCCAGAACTTCCAGGGCCAGATCAAGGGCCTTCTCGGTGGTTTCCGTCCGCGTGAAAGAAAATATAGAAAACGGTCCGGCCTCCCGGCGCAGGCTGAAGGTGGAGCGCGCGCCGTAGGTCAGTCCGCTGTTGATGCGAAGTTCCGTGTTCAACAGCGAAGTGAACCGCCCTCCCAGCAGCGTGTTGATCAATTGAACGGCGGTACGGTCCGGATGCGTACGCGAGACCCCCAGGTTCCCAAACTGAAAATAAGTCTGGGTAGCGTCCGGCTTGTCGATCAGAAGGAGACGCCTTCCCGAAACCCGGCTGGGGAGAGGTATTTCAACCGGCGTCACCGGCCGATCCGACCAGGACAGAAGCTGCGCCTTCAGCTGCTCTTCGATGGCCTGAGTCTCGAAATCGCCGCACGCAACCAAGACGGTATTGCCGGGCGAGTAGAACCCTTTGTAGAAGGCGACCACATCCTCCCGATTGAGCCCTCGCAGCGAGCGTTCGTCGCCCTCCACCGGTCGTCCATAGGGATGGGCACCGTAAAGAAAGGCATTGAAGTAGTCGCCGATCACACCCAGAGCCTCATCCTTCGCCGCCTTGATCTCGTCAATGCGCCGCGCGACCAGCTTTCTGACCTCTTCTTCCGGAAAATCAGGTGAGCGCAATACGTCGCTCAGAAGCGATAGTCCTTCGTTCAAGTCTTTCTTCAGAAACTCGGATGATATCCAGCTGAAGTCAGGCTCGGCGGCCGTTGCGAGTTCTCCACCAACAAAATCGAGCTCGGCTGAAATCTGGTCGGCCGTGCGATGGCTGGTTCCCTTTCTCAAAAGTCCCACAGTGATCGACGCGAGTCCCGCCTTCCCAGGCGGATCTGCAGTGGAGCCGGCTTTAATCAGAACATGGAAGCTGACGACTGGAACCTCGTGCTGTTCCATCAGCAACAAAGTAAGGCCGTTTTTCAACTGCCTTTTTTGGAACTCGGGCAGCCTCAAACTGTCGGCCGAGCCGCCGGCAGGCATCAGGAGTAGGCCACACAACAGCACCCTCCGCCCACTTGCGGCGATGGTGTTGATGGGAAATCGTGAGGATAAAGTCATAGGCGCTGTTCAAGGCCTGGCGGAGCCCAATCAGGGGAAGCCAACACCGCGTTCGAGATCGACCGCCTGCATCCGTTCGCTCATTTGAAGCTCAGGCACGAATCGTGGTCAGAACAACAATCACTGCAAGCCCGGTACGTCAACCACGTCGGCCTTCCATACCGGTCGCACTCCCTCGCTTCCTTACTTCTGCGGGCCGGCCTCGCTGGAGGCGATCGGCTCAGTTTCGGGGATCAGTGTGGCAACCGTTACGTTTCGGGGAGAGAAATAGCTTAGGGCCGCCCTGCGGACGTCTTCAGCCCCGACTCGGTTGTAGCTGGCCTCTACCTGGAACAACTTTCGGTAGTCGCCAAAATAAACCTCGTAGCGGCCCAACTCGTCGGCTTTTCCGTCAATGGTTTTCATCGCGCGGTAGAACCGGGCCAGAAGGAGATTGCGAGCCTTGGTCAACTCGCGCTCGGAAACCGGGCGTGACTGTAACGCCCTCACTTCGTCCATGATGGCCTTTTCCAGCACCTTGGGATCGACATTCTCCCGCGGCTGGCTTCGAATGACGAACAGTGTGGGATCCAGGTTCAACTCCAGGCCTCCGCTGATGGAGAGCGCGAGCTGCTCCTCGTCCACGACGCGGTGATAGAGCCGCGAGCTTTGACCGGTTAACAGGACCGTTTCCAGCAACTTCAGCGGGTAGTAATCCGGGTGGGCAGACTCGGGAACATGGTAAGCCAGCGTGAGCAGCGGCAATTGGGCAAACTTATGAATGGTGACGCGGCGCTCTCCAAGCTGCTCCGGTTCACGCGTGGTGATTCTAGGTGGAACGTCCCGCGAAGGAATGGATTCAAGTTTTTCCCGAGCCAACCGATCGATCTCGGCAACGGTCACGTCTCCCACGGCCACCAGCGTGCCATTTCTCGGAGCATACCCCATCCGAAAGTGGTTCTTCAGGTCCTCAACACTCCAGTTCTCGATGTCTATCATCCACCCGACCACCGGCCACTGGTAAGGATGGGCCGTGAAAGCCGTGGCCCACAACTGCTCCTCCAGCAAACCGGCGTTATCATTTTCGACCGATACCCGTCGTTCGCTGGCGACCACGCCGCGCTCGGACTCAATCATTTTGGGATCGAAGGACAGATATTGGATGCGGTCGGCCTCCAGGTCAAAAATCAGCTTCAGCGCCGAACGCGGAAACCAGTCCTGGTACACCGTGACATCCTGGTTGGTGTAGGCATTGTTGGATCCTCCGGCCGCTTCCATGACCACGTCGAACTGTTTGGGACCGTACTTGCGCGCGCCGTTGAACATCATGTGTTCGAAAAAGTGCGACACTCCCGTAGTACCGGGCCGCTCGTTGCGCGAGCCGATTCGGTAAAAGAAATAGAGAGCCACGTTGGGAATGGAGTGGTCTTCGTGAACCAGGATTTTGAGGCCGTTCTTGAGCGTGCGCGTGGCTACTTCAAGGGTCTGAGCCGATACCAGCGGCGTATGGACCAGCATCAGCACGCCTGATCCCAGGATGAGCCGGTAAAAGTTCATCAAACTCGGCTTGGCATTCACTAACGCGCGACCCCAAGACGGAAGACAACGGAATGAAGGATAGAACACAAGAGGGCGAGAATCCAGTGTGGTTCAAAATTCCTGTTCTCGATGCCCTCAAAGTGCCGTCCTTGACAAGACCCGCGGCGAGTGCCTATGCTGCTGAAGTTTGTCTCCAGCGGAAGAGATCAATCATCGCGCAAGCGAAAGAGGAGTCCTATGAAAAAATTCTGCTGTCTTCTGGCGATGTTGATAGGTGGCTTGGCTGTCTCCGCCCTCTCGGAAGACAAGGGGGAGTGGACCGGGTGGCTGACCGATGCCAAATGTGCGGCCAACGGGGCCAAGGCTGCGCATAAGGGCTGCGCTCTGAAGTGCGTGGAGTCCGGCGAGGCCATCGTGTTTGTGTCCGATCGCGAAGATAAGAGAGTCTACAAATTAGAGGGGTCCGAGAAGGTCAAGACGTTGGTGGGAGACAAGGTTGTTCTGAGTGGTACGGCCCAGAACGATACCATCACTGTCTCCTCGGCCAAGAAGGCAGAGTAGCGAGCCATGGTTGCGGTCCACCCGAGCGGGAAGAGCTAGACAGCCCGGGCAAAACGCGCACAGTTCTCTTCGGTTTCGATGAAGTCCGGTTTGTGTGCTGTGGGTGAACGCCCCAGCCCCTCCCCTTCCCCCTTTGCAGAAGAAGGCCGGAGTTTGAAGAAACCCTTGCTGGACGCGCCTTTCGATCATCTTGTCGAACTCGCCGAGCGGAGTCGCTCCTATTTTGTCGGTCCAAGCCATGGGCGACTGTGTTATGATCCCGCCCTTATAGCGATCCTGAGCCAGATCCTAGACGCCGAAGGAAAAACCGTCCACGATGAATCTGGAACTATTGAGTCCCCCGGCCGCTTCCTCGTCAGAAGCTGTGAGCAAGCTGAAGTCTGCCTTGCGTTTGAAGAATCAGGAGATTCTCGTTCTGCATCAGATCAGCCACGCCGTCAGCGCTAACTTAAATCTGGAGGAAGTTCTCAGGCATATCATCGAACTGGTCACCGAGTTGACCAACTGTGACTCCTGTCTGCTCTATCTCCTCGATCGAGCCAACGAGGAGTTGGTGCTGCGCGCGTCCAAGAATCCTCATCCCAAGATTATCGGCCGCATCACCCTCAAGATGGGCGAGGGAATAACGGGCTGGGTGGCCCAGGAGAAACAACCGGTCGCCATCCAGCGAAACGCCTTCAACGACCCCCGCTTCAAGTTCTTTCACAACTTGCCCGAGGATCGTTACCAGGCTTTCCTCTCGGTGCCGGTCATCACGAAAAACGAGGTGATTGGTGTCATCAACGTTCAGCACCGTCGCCCACACCGTCATTCCACCAGCGAGAAGGCCCTGCTGACTACCATCGCCAGCCAGGTGGGAAGCGCCATCGAGAACGCGCGACTGTACGAGGAGACCAAACAGAAAGCCGTTCAGCTGGAAACGCTGTCCAAGATCAGCAAAACCATCACTTCCAATCGCTATCTGGACGAGATGCTTCACCTCATCGTTTCGATGGTGGCCGAGGCCTTGAGTTCACCCATCTGCTCGGTGATGTTGCTGGACGAAAAGAAGGAAGAACTGGTGATCAAGGCCACTCAGAGTCTCAGTGAAGCCTATCGCCGCAAACCCAACATCAAGATTCACAAGAGCCTGCTGGGCCGTGTGGTGCTCGATCACAAACCCCTCATTATCCGGGATGTGACCAAGGAGAAGGGGTTTGCCTATCCGGAATTGGCCATGCAGGAAGGTTTGCGATCTCTTGTTTCGGTTCCCATGATGATCAAAGACAAGGTCATCGGGGTCTTCAATCTTTATACCTCCGAGGAGCGGCAGTTCTCACCGGAAGAAGTTCAGATCCTCTCCACGGTGGCAAATCAGGCGGCCGTGGCCATCGAGAACACCAAACTGATGAGTGAAACCATGGCCATGCAGGAAGCCTTGGAGACCCGCAAGGTCGTGGAACGAGCCAAAGGTATTCTGATCAAGGAAGACTCCATCAGCGAAGAGGAAGCCTACCGGCGCATTCAACAGAAGAGCATGAAGCTCCGCAAGTCCATGCGGGAGATCTCCGAAGCGATCATTTTGGCCGCCGAAATCAAGTCGTAAGGCTAGGAGTGCACGCTCTGGATCACTTCCCTGCCGGACGGCTTGATGATTTGTTTCTTGACAAGGATTAGAAGATCGCTAAGATTGGGCTGCTCAAACGATTTGGAATGTAAAAAGGCCATGCCGTCTCGGATCAAAACATCAGCGAAATTGGAAAGCCAAGCGAGACGGGATGTTGTGTCTGGGCACCGCCTGGACTTAGATTTTGGTTTTGCGTTTAACTTTACCTTCCTGTCCTACCGGTTTGCGGTGGACAGGTGGGCCGGTTGATCCCGAGGATTCAGAGCTATCAACCAACCCGCCGAAGTCTGGCGGGTTTTTTATTTTAAGGAGACCCTCGCATGATTATTTCAATGGCACCCAATACCCCCAAGGAGCAGGTGGAACACGTTTGCGACAAGATCAGAAGCTTCGGCTATACCCCCCATCCGATTTACGGCGAAGAGCGGGTGGTCATCGGCGTGGTGGGTGACGACCGGGGAAAGGTTCACGTGGCCGCCGTGATGGAATCCCTTCCCGGAGTGGAATCGGTGATTCCGATTCTCCAGCCGTTCAAGCTGGTGGGAAGAGAACTCAAGAAAGAAAAGACGGTCATCAAGATGGATGGGTTTAGCATCGGAGCAGACCAATTCATCGTCATGGCTGGTCCCTGCTCAGTGGAGTATCGGGAACAAATCCTGACCACAGCCGAGCGGGTCAAACGGGCCGGTGCCCGCGTCCTGCGAGGTGGAGCGTACAAACCCAGAACCTCGCCCTATGACTTTCAGGGGCTGGAAGAAGAAGGGCTTCAGCTCCTGGCGGAAGCCCGCGAGAAGACGGGGCTCAAGATCTGCACCGAGATCATCACATCCGAGAATATCGACCTGGTGAATGAATACACCGACATTTTCCAGGTAGGGGCGCGCAACATGCAGAATTTTGCGTTGCTAAAGAAACTTGGGAAGACCAAGAAACCGGTCCTCTTGAAACGCGGAATGATGTCCACCATCAAGGAGCTTCTGATGTCAGCCGAGTACATCGTGTCGCAAGGCAATCCACAGGTGATCCTCTGCGAACGAGGCATTCGTACCTTCGAGACCTACACTCGAAACACTTTGGACATCACCGCTGTCCCCGCGATCCAACAACTCTCGCATCTTCCGATCATCGTGGATCCCAGCCATGGAACGGGAAAGCGCAGCCTCATTCCACCCGTCAGCAAGGCCGCAGTAGCCGTCGGCGCTGACGGATTGATCGTGGAGGTCCATCCCAAGCCGGAAGAAGCTTACTCCGATGGCCAGCAATCGCTGCTGCCGGATGAATTCGATGAGCTGATGACTGCCATCAAAAAATATCTGCTGGTGGAAGGCAAGAGTTTGTAAGCCAGCAGCCAGGGAGAACGGGCTCTGGCGCATGGGGCTAGGCGGGCAGTGTCTTGATAAGCTCCTGCGATCGAGGCTCGTCTTTCTGGTTAACCAGCACTCTCATTGTTCCGGGTGGAAGCCCGTGACGGCCAGGTACGGTACTTTCGACGACGCACAGAATGCCCTGGCTTTCCAGAAACGTTTTGATTTTTCGAGCTTCTGCCTCGCTGGCAGCGGCCTTAATCAGAACCAGATTTTCCTCTTGAGAATCGTCTAGGGAGGGATCCGGCAACTCATCCACCAAGTCAACTTGACACTCGGGGCAACGCCGAATTCCATTGAATTCAGCGCCGCATTCGGGGCAGTAAACCATGCGTCCTCCGACCGCTTGGGAAACAAGTAGAAGTCTGAACAATGGTCATAAATCTCAGAGTATTTGACCGCTATTTTCCATAGATGATGGGACCTTTGCAACTTCTTTGTCGGCCGGTTCCGGCCGACCCGGTGGGATTCCCGAGCTCCAGTCCGCTTCCGATCGGGTGCGTGCCAGGAACGAACCAAGAAAACCGGGATTAAGAAGATGTGATGCTTCCAGGCTTTGAGCGGCGAACTTGAATCATCTGGGCCACCACGCTAATGGCAATTTCCTCCGGCAATAGGGCATTGATATCTATCCCCATGGGTGAGAACACGCGAGACAGCTCTTCCTCTGAAACCCCCTCCGCGATCAGGTTGTTGAACAAGGTCCGCTTCTTAACCTTGCTCCCGATCATCCCGATGTAACGGGCCTGGGTTTTGATGGCCCATCGCAGAACCGTCTGGTCCTCCTGGTGTCCGCGAGTGACGATGACGAGGTATGAAAACTCGTTAGGAACGATTTGACTGAATGCTTCGTCGAAGCTGCTGGAGTGAATGGCGACAGCTTCCGGAAAGCGTTCGCTGTTTGCATACTGAGGCCGATTGTCGATGATGACGGTGTTGAAGCCTGCCAGCGTAGCGGCCTTGGAAATGAATTTAGAAATGTGACCCGCCCCGAAGACATAGGCAGTGGGGGAGGCCAGGATCGGCTCCACAAAGATCTCCACCTTGCCGCCGCAAATCAGCCCGGTTTCCAGACTGGAAGGATCGGTCAAATCAAAGAGCAGGCGCCGCGGCTTTTCGTCGAACATCACCTGCCGCGCCGCCTTCCAAACGTCGTTTTCAACGCAACCGCCGCCTACTGTCCCAACGATGGAGCCATCGTCTCGAACCAGGATCTTGGCTGTCTCGAAGCTGGGCACCGATCCACGAATTTGGATGATTGTTGCCAGAGCTGCGCGTCGACCCTCCCGGCGGATGCGAGCAATCTCCTCATAGATGTCCAGGTTCTTTGTCGAAACAGTCATGGTTTTTCCTCCAGCGCTTCCTCCAAACCGGGCATGACACCGTCCAGTGGCAGTCTAGCCGAATTTGGACCATAACATCCGTACAAAATCCTAATCTTCCTCTTTTGAATGCCGATAGGCGGTTCAGCAGCGGACGGGAAAAGGCTAAGTGACAGATGTGGCGACTGATGAGCCGGATGAAATCCTTGACAGGCAAGTCGATTCCTGTATACTCTCGCCGGTGTTGTTGTAATGTTTTTAGTGATTTGAGTCAGAGCAGGTCGAGAATGAGGTTGGTTTCCCATGATTGCGACAGGGATGCGCGCCTGATTTTCGAGGCTTCTTCAAATGGTAAAAACATGTACGACAAAATTTTTATAGTTTGAAAGGAGTCTCGAAGGCAATGAGCAGAGAGACTGGCAAAGTGAAGTGGTTCAACAACGCTAAGGGCTACGGTTTCATCGAGCGCGCCAGCGGTGGTGATGTGTTCGTTCACCACACGGCGATTCAATCCGATGGGTACCGCACCCTGGAAGAAGGCCAGCAGGTCGAGTTCACGGTAGTGCAAGGCCCCAAAGGACTGCAGGCTCAGGAAGTCGTGAAATCCAG
Source organism: Acidobacteriota bacterium (assembly GCA_040753175.1). GTDB lineage: Bacteria > Acidobacteriota > Terriglobia > Versatilivoradales > Versatilivoraceae > JBFMEW01. Next base: position 14,638 of record JBFMEW010000017.1, read on the forward strand.
CTGACGATTTTCGATGTTTCATCTCTAGCCCTGGTGCCGCAAGAAGCGCCAGGGCTTTTGTGTTTTTGGTGGACGTTTCCCCGGGCAGACAAGTCGAGTCAATCCCCCCATGTGCCAGCCGCGCGATTCATCCGCTCTCCAGAAAAAGATTGTTAACTGCCGGCTCTGTCCGAGACTGGTGCAATGGAGAGAGCAAATTGCCGCAGACAAGACGAGGCGTTTCGAAAACGAGGCGTATTGGGGGAAGCCCGTCCCAAGCTTCGGACCAGTCGATGCCCGGCTGTTGATTGTGGGTCTGGCTCCTGCCGCCCACGGTGCCAATCGAACCGGGCGAATGTTCACTGGCGATCGAAGCGGCGACTGGCTTTACCGAGCCTTGCACAGGTTTGGATTCGCCAACCAACCCCATTCCTCTCACCTGGCTGATGGCCTCCAACTCCTTGACTGCTACATTACGGCTGTCATCCATTGTGCTCCGCCCCTCAATCGGCCCTCAGGAAGCGAAATCTCCCAGTGCAGCACCTACCTTCACTCTGAGTGGCAGACGCTCAAAAAGACCAAGGTCGTGGTTGCGTTGGGAAGAGTGGCTTTCGACAGTGTCCTGCGTCTGCAGGTGCGCTCCAAGCCGGCCCCACGCAAGCCAACCTTCCGACATGGCCTCGAGGTCTCTCTCGAAGGGCGTATGCTTCTGGCCTCTTTTCATCCAAGTCAGCAGAACACTTTCACTGGCCGACTGACTGAGGAGATGTTTGACTCAATCTTCAGAAGGGCAAGACAGATCCTTCGGGACTGATCGAGAAGTGGCAGGGGTCGTTCAACGGGCTAGTGGGGCGAACCACCTGACGGACCGAACAATTCCTCCTTCAGAAGCGCCTCAATTTTTTGCATCAGGCTGTCGACCAGGACGGGCTTTCGCACAGCATCGTTGGCTCCGGCTCGAAGCGCTTGCTCGCAAAGGCGGGTGCCATGAGCGCTCATGATAATCACCGGCAGAGAGCTCAGGCGCTCCGTGGCGCGGATGGTCTCAACCAATTCAATACCGTTCATGACTGCCATCTGAACATCCGTCACTACCAAGCTTGGCAACTGCCCTTCAATCAGTTCGAGCGCACTTTTGCCGTTGTCTGCTTCGGCGACCCGGTAGCCCTTCTTGGCTAGCTGAACATGCATCACGTGGCGTGAATCCGGATCATCGTCGACAAGCAGGATCAGCGGCTTGCTTCGGGACTGTCCCCTGTTCCCGCCGAGTTCAGAAAGATTGGGAGCCATGGCGATTCCAAATGCCGGACTACTTTCTCAGGAAACGACCGGGAAGAAGCAGTTTTTTGCAGCAGAAACGCCGAGTGGGCCTCGGCTCAATGCCCGAGATTATCTTGAAAAAGGGGGCGTCAATACAAGCCCTTTCTACTCTTGCCGTTGACGGATGACTGGCTTTCGTTTATCGTAGGCGCCGCCTAACACGGGTAGCACCGTATCATGGAGGAAGAATGGCTGAAAAGAAACTAAGCAAGACCGCTAGGGCCAGTCTAGGCGATCGAGGGAATCAGTCGAACGGAAAGCCGTGTCCCACCTGTTCCTCGCCTATGGTTGCCACCAAAGTCATTAAGTCCGAGGGCAAGCCCGGCGGCATGTATTGGATTTGTCCCAAAGATGACGTTCGAATCCGCATCTAGCGGAATGAAGGGGGGCTACGCTTCCTTTTGACAGGCAGTGCTGAAACGCTCCGGGCTGAACGGCCCAAGCAGCTCGTTCGTTTCACCGTCGATGAGCAGCTTAGCCATGAGTCGCGCCGTGATGGGAGCCAGTAAGAGTCCGTTGCGAAAGTGGCCGCTGGCAAAGTAGAGACCCTTGGTCTGCGTGGCGCCAATCACAGGCAGGCCGTCTTCACAATGGGGTCGGAGCCCAGCCCGGCACCGAATCACAGGGCAGTTGTCGAGGCTCGGAACCATCCGCAGGCTATTTTCGATCACCCGCCTGACACCTTCCAGAGTGCTCCCCTTGCTGTAGCCTACCCATTCGGTGGTGCTACCCAGCAGTACGGTATGATCTTGGCGTGGCACCAGGTAGGAATGATCCGAATAGATCACATGCCGGATGGCTTCCGATTCCGTCCTGGTCTCAACAATCTGACCCCGCACCGGTCTCACAGGGACTGAATAGGAAAGAGGTGATCGAATCTGTCCCGACCAGCAACCGGCGGCAATCACCACCCTGTCCGTCTTCCATTCCCCTTGCACGGAGCAAACCAAGAGATCGCCTTCCGGCTGTGACTCGACCGAAGAAACCTCGCACTCCGTCAGAACTTGTACCCCCGACGCTCGAACGACAACCTCCAACGCCTCCATAACCTCGACATTGTTGATAACGGACTCCCGGGAGAAGTAAAGCGCCGATCTGAGCTCTGGATTGACGAAGGGTTCCAGCTCAAGGACTTCTTTGGGATCCAGTCTTTCGACCGTGAAACCAGCCTCTTTTTGCCAATTGAAACGCTCCTGCAAGCGCTCGTTGGCCTGGTCGGAGAGTGCGAGATAGAGCAGGCCGGTCTGACGATATTCGATGGGGCGACGAGAGCGGTCCGCCAACTCGGCGACGAAGTCGGAGTAGAGTTCACGGCTCTCGACACAGAGTCGCGTGAGAGGGTTCATCGCATCCATCTCAGCCTGCGGAGCCAGGATGCCTGCACCCGCAGAGGACGCTTCGCTGCCGCATCGAGCTCTTTCCAGAACCGCGATCTTCAGTTTCTGTTGAGACAGCTCGTAGGCCAGAGATAACCCGATGATGCCTCCACCAACAATGAGGACGTCACAGGTCTCAGGAGTTTCCATTTTTTGTAGGAATTAGGAAGGAGCTACTGCTCAGGAGTTCGTGCTGACCTTAGAGCCCGGCGAGGTGACGGCAACCATCTCCTCGATTAAACCTTTTGCTTCGGGATGGAGATGAGTAAACTCCACCCCCATTCCGACAAAGTCCAGGCTGTGCCTGACGATCCCAACCGCCCGATAGTACTTATCTGGCTTGCCCAGCCTGATGCGCAGCTTGACTTGGTCTCCCACCGGCAGCGGACGCATCGTCTGGACAAAAATGCCGTTGCGGCTGATGTCCGTCCATCGGGCCAGGGTCTCCGTGCGACCGACCTCGTAATAGACTTCGTCAATCAATTCGATTCGTTGATCCTTTCGAGAGCGCATTCAGTTCAGTGTAGAGAAGGGGTTTGGAACTAGAACCACTCGGGCCCTATTCTATCCAGTCTCTTCCAGGTTGTCCACCTATCGACGCCTCCCTCGCTCCCTGCTCCCTGCTCAGTGTCGTTTCGCTGGTCTTTGGCCATGGATTTGGGATGAGCTAAGAGTGGACTCGGGCCACCACGTCGCCGTAGAAGCTTTCATAGCGTGGAATGATCTTGGTGGAACAAAACTCGTCGATCGCATGCTGCCTGGCGTTTTGTCCTAGTTCCCTCAGCAGCCCTTCGTTGGAGAGAATGCCGATCGAATGAGCCGCCATGGCTTCGACGTCACCCGGAGCGGCCAATGCTCCGTCCTTTCCATCTCGAATCACCTCCGGGATGCCTCCCACGTTCGAAGCGACCACCGGCACCTCGCACGCCATCGCCTCCAGCGCCACCAGGCCAAACGACTCGTTCGCGCTGGGAAGCAGCATGAGGTCGGAAACGGAGAGCAGGTCCGCTACCGAGTCTTGCTTGCCCAGAAAGCAGACCATCCCCTCGAGTTTCCTGCTTCGCACCAGCCACTCTGCATTGGCCCGCTCCGGTCCGTCCCCAACCATGAGCAATCTGGCCGGTAGACGCCGGGCGACCCGATCAAATATCTCGATGACATCGGTCACCCGCTTCACGGGCCTGAAATTGGAGATGTGAATCAAAAGCTTCTCACCTTGCGGCGCATAGCGAGTTCTAAGTTCAGCCCCTTTGGCTCTTTGGAACGTCACGCAGTTCACGAAATTAGGAATCGTCTCAATGGGCGTTCGGACGTCGAGTTCCTGGTACGTCAGGTCGCGAAGGTAGACTGAGACGGCTGTCACTCCGTCGCTCTTCTCGATCGAAAACCGGGTGATGGGAAGGTAGGATCGATCATTTCCAACCAGTGTGATATCGGTTCCGTGAAGCGTGGTGATCACGGGAAGTTTTTGGGGACGAAGCATCTCTTTGGCCAAGAACGCGCTGACAGAATGGGGAATCGCGTAATGCACGTGAAGCAGGTCCAGTTCGTGCTGGGTGGCCACCTCCGCCATTTTGGTGGCCAGCGCCAGGGCATAAGGGGGGTGCTCGAAGAGCGGATAGTTCAACATCTCCACCTCATGGAAGTGAATGCGCTCATCCGTGTGGTTCAACTTGATCGGAATCGCATAGCTGATGAAGTGGATCTCGTGTCCGCGCTGGGCCAATTCCTTGCCGATCTCCGTGGCAACCACCCCGCTGCCTCCGTAGGTTGGATAACAGGTAATGCCGATTCTCATGGACACCTTCCTTCCCCTGGGCTGCAGAAGAACGGTATCGGATCTCCAATGGCAATGGCGTCCCGGGTGACGAAGGCTTCCGCGTGCCGAACCTGGATCAAGGTCCCGTAGTAGCGGTTCACGGCTTCCAAGTTGGGCAGGAAGTCGGGAACGCTCAAGTAGGTCTGGGGTTCTTTCGAATTCGGATCGTGCATCTGAGATCGAAATGCCTTGATGGCTTCCATCTTCCCTTCGAAGGTGGAACTGATGTCAATCAGGAATGAGGGCTGAACGAAGTGAGGAATCCCAAAATAGAGAAGGCGATCAGGCCGGAAGCGCTCGCGGCTCGTCTTGATCTTCTGCAGGCCTGAAAGATAGCAGCAATCGGTGACCAGCCGGCTGGTGGCGACGTGATCGGGGTGACGATCATCCCAATAGTGAGTCAGAACCAGGGCCGGTCGATAACGGCGAAGGAGTGCCACCACCTTCAGCCGGGCCGCGGGGGTCACAAGCACGGACCCATCTTTCAATGACAAGTTTTCACGAACTGCGAGCTTCAGGATGGAACTCGCTCTACGAGCCTCCTTGGCCCTGATTGCAGGGGTTCCCCGAGTGCCCAGTTCGCCTCGGGTCATATCGGCCACGCCGACTCGGTAACCCATGTTCGCCAGCTTCAGTATGGTCCCACCAATCTGCAATTCCACATCGTCAGGGTGAGCGCCAAACGCCAACACATCCAGCTTCCCGCCTGCCTTCATTCCTCCTCCGCCACGGTAAGGGCCGGGACCCGCAGGCCCTGCCGGTAATGAATACTTTACCCCATCCTGTTTAGATCGTGCCCTCGCGCGATTGGCTCCCCTTGCCGCCATCGTCGGTCCGGATCCGTCTCAGGTGCAATCGAATCCGCCGACTGTCTCCTCCCAAGTCTTCAATACGCACCTCTGTCGCTTCCGACACTAAGGACGGCGGCAACTTCTGAGCCCACTCGATCACGGTGACCGCCTCTTCACCAAATACCTCCTCGAGTTCCAGAGTCTGGATCTCTCGCATCCCTTCCAACCGATACAGGTCCACGTGATAAACCCTGAATCGCACTTCATACTGGTTAATCAGGGTGAACGTTGGACTGGTGACATCATTCGGGTCAGTGAGTCCCAATCCGCAGATGAGACCCTTGGCGAACACGGTCTTCCCTGCGCCCAGATCACCCTGTAAGAGAAAAACGTGGGGAGCCGTCAGATCGCGGCCGATTCGGTGGGCAAGCTCGAAAGTCTCTTGAGGCGAACGAGAAATGATGACGAGGTCCGCCCCCGCGCATAACTCCAGCCTGACTTCGTCAATAGCTAGCTCCAGTTCCTTCAAAAGACCTCGTGAAATTCCGGATCGAGGGGGACTGAGAGCGCACGAAAAGCCGCCGGCAGCTCTCTGAGCATGGAAGAGGCAACTAGGGACTGCTCGCCATCCACCGCTGCTGCAAGATCCCCCGCCAGACCGTGAAGATAGACTGCGAAGGTAACGATCTCTTCAATACCGATGCCCTTGGCCAACCCTTGTGCCAGCAAGCCGGCCAGAACACCGGTCAACACATCTCCGGATCCGGCCGTGGCCATTCCGGCGTTGCCCGTTGAATTGGCGTAGACCTGCCCAGATGGCGAGGCATAGAGCGTTCGGTGGCCCTTAAGCACGAGATGTACACTTTTTTGGGTGGCAAACTCTCGAGCCAGTTCGATCCGATTCTCCAGGAGAGAACGCGTGTCGAGATTCACAACGCGTGCCATTTCCCCAGGATGTGGCGTCATCACGACAATCCGACCGCTTCCGCTCAACAGATCGGCGTGACCCGCAAATGCGTTGATTCCGTCAGCATCAAGCACAAGTGGAACTGGACAGGATGAGTAGAGGCGCCTGACAAAATCGCTCGTGTCGGGGTGAGTACCTAGACCTGGTCCCACGGCCACAACATCTTTGCCGGACAGCAGCGCATCCACACGTCCGTAGTCGAAGGCCTTCGCCGAAATGGATCCAAGTTCCGTGGAAGCCAGTGGTTCCGTCATGACCTCCGGCGTAAATGCAGCCGTGGTAGAAAGACAGGCCGAAGGCGTGGCCAGAGTCACCAGCCCTGCTCCCGCCAGCAGCGCTCCCTGGGACATGAGGCTGGCTGCACCCGTCTTGCCGACAGAGCCTCCCACCGTGAGCACATGCCCGTAGTCTCCTTTGTGGGAATCCGGGAGGCGCTGGAAGCCACGTCTGGTCGCCACCATGTCTCGACGAGTGACCCAGTTTAGCCAGAAACGTGAGTCCCGCAGGGCCTGTTCCGGCGTTCCAATGGGAGCCACCACCCAATGGCGGGAATGCCGGGCAGCAGGATAGAACACATGAGCCGGCTTGGGAGCCGTAAACGTCACGGTCAACTCGGCTATCGGAGCCAGGAGGTCCGTTGCCACAAAATCCAACTTCTCACAATCCAACCCTGAAGGAACGTCGACAGCGACGAGTCGAGGATGCTTTGCCAGGACGTTCAGGACTTTACCCACGAAACCGGCAACCGGCAGTCGAATGCCCGTTCCCAGCAAAGCGTCGACCACGATTGCCTCGGTGATACCCTCGAAGAATTGCTGAAGCTCGTGATCGGAGGAAGATGACTCTGATAGAACCCGGACCGGCCATTCCATCTTCTCAAGTATTTGATAATTGGCGAGGGCATCTCCTTTGAGTTCTGAAGGGTTGCAGAAAAGGACGACCTGGGGGGCACCGCCACGCATGATCAGGTGCCGGGCCACGACGAATCCATCCCCGCCGTTGTTCCCTTTTCCGCAAAGCACCACAATCCTTTGCGAGATCAGACCGGAGAAACAGCGCTCCATTTCCCGCGCCACCGCCGCTCCAGCGTTTTCCATCAAAACCAGGCTGGGCACCCCAAAACGGGTGGTGGTCAACTCATCAACTTCACGCATCTGGGAAGCGGTTAGAATCTTCATTGCGGGTGCCAACTCTCAGACCACCACGCCCATGGCTGGGCGTTGAATCAATCTAAGCGGCGGCGGTTTGGCCTGTCAAGCCAGAAGTCTGCCGTGTATTAGGGCTCTGGTGGCGCAGCATTCGGGGGCTGCGCTCACCAAGAGATGCAACGGGATGACAGCCACGGTTTGTGGCCGCGGGTTTTCCGGTTATAATGCCGAAACAATTGAGGAGCTGAGCAGCGGCGGCAAAAGGAGTAAGGAATGGCTCAACGCATGGTCAAGTGCATTAAACTCAATCGTGAGCTCCCTGGGCTGGAAAGGCCTCCCTTCAACAACGAGCTGGGGCAGCGGATCTATGAAAGCGTTTCCGCTGAGGCCTGGACGGCTTTTCGCGAACATCTCAAGATGATCGTGAACGAGTACCGATTGGTCTTGGGTACAGAAGAGTCCAATCAGATCATTCAGAAGCAGATCGAAGATTACTTCTTCGCTGGGGGCACCAACTTGCCGCCGGGTTACGTCCCTCCGAAAAGCTGAGCCTTGAATTGATCCCCCTAGCTCGTCAGTTTGGCACCCGTCAGGAGAGGCGCGGTTCAAGTCTCAAGAAACAGGGTGCCTGACAGCCCGATTTTCGGAAGCCGTCCCTACGGACCTTTCGAAAACCGCACCTAAGTGCGTCGGCCCATCACGCCACCGTCACCCTTCCCGAACCCCCGCTTACTTGCCAACGTTAATAGTGCGGCTTATACTCGAATCGACTGCAGATTCCACGCCGTGAGACGGTTTCTATGTCGACTCGTCCCAGCTTCCGCAACCAATCATTGGGAGAGATTCTGGCGGCTAGGACCCGAGAGGGTGAGCTCTACGAGAAGCTTCCAGGAAATCGGCTGCGCTGTTACGCCTGCGGGCACCGATGCCTGATTCTCGAGGGATTACCCGGCATCTGCAAAGTACGCTTCAATTCCGGCGGCACGTTGCAGGTCCCGACGGGTTACGTCGGAGCGCTGCAGTGCGATCCCGTCGAGAAGAAGCCGTTCTTCCACGCGTTGCCGGGTTCGCTGGCAATGAGTTTTGGGATGCTTGGCTGCGATTTGCATTGTTCCTACTGTCAAAACTGGATTACGTCTCAGGTCCTTCGCGACTCCAGGGCCGTGGCACCTCCAGAAGATATCAGCGCTGAAGAACTGGTGGCGTTAACGCGCCGGAACGGAGCCCGGATCATCGCCAGCACCTACAACGAGCCGCTTATCACCAGCGAATGGGCGGTCGAAGTGTTCAGACTGGCCCAGAAAGAGGGCTTCAAAACCGCATTCATTTCCAACGGGAACGGAACACCTGAAGTTCTGGATTACCTTCGCCCTTGGGTTCAACTCTACAAGGTCGACCTCAAGAGTTTCCAAGACAAGAGTTACAGGAGACTGGGAGGCACACTGGAGGCCGTGTTGAATACCATCTCCGGGCTTCATCAGCGGCGGTTCTGGGTCGAAGTGGTCACGCTGGTCATCCCCGGATTCAACGACTCCGACGCTGAACTCCGAGAGGTCGCACACTTTCTAGCCGATCTCTCGGTTGATATTCCGTGGCATGTCACCGCGTTTCATAAAGACTACAAGATGACCGATCCCGACAATACTCCCGTGCAGACCCTGATCCGAGCCTGTGAGATCGGTAAGTCGGCGGGATTGCGCTATGTCTATGCCGGAAACATTCCAGGGAAAGTTGGGGCCTGGGAGAATACCTACTGTCCCACCTGCCACGCACTCCTGATCGAGCGCTACGGATTTCACGTCCTTCGCAACGAATTGGAGAGCGGCTCATGCCCGTCTTGCCGGACGCCCATCGCGGGCGTCTGGAGTTGAAGGCACCTCGCTTGTTCCCGCCACAATGGGGCTAGGTTTTTTGAAATCATTTCGCACCCGCTCCCGGGGGTTGGATAGCATCACTCGTCTTCCGAGAGTGAGCCTGTGCGGAGGAATTCCGGGTCGCAGTGGTCGAGCGGTGTCAGCTGGAGCGATACACCGCCAGAATGTAGTCGGCTCGATCCCTTGGTTTGGAATAGGCGCGGTGGCTCAGCGCTAAGCCTTTTTCCGGGTCGGGGTTGGCGAGGATGAATTGAATCACGCTATCCACCGAAAACCCCATCTGCTTGGCCTTTCGTGCAGCGATGCCGTCGGCCTCTTTTTCAAGGCGTCGCCGGACTTCGGCGAGCCGATAACCGTCCTGAGTTCTGGACTTCTTGAGGTGTTGAAAAAGGAGAACATCGTGTTCGAGGTAGGCGTGAGCATACTCGTGAGCCAGGGCGAAAAAGATCCGGTCGCGGTCCGCGGTCTGCAAAAAAGATCTGTCGATGATGATGATGCCGGAACTGTTGGTGGTCGCATATTTCCGGGTCTTGCCGATGGACACCGAGAATTCGCACTGAAAGGAGGTGTTCAGCCTGGTTTCAATCTCCTTGACCAGCTGGACTCGCTCGTGAAAAACGCTGTTTTTTGACGCCTGTAGTGACCCGACCAAAAGCAAGCAGCCAAGGCCTGTCGACAATCCCTTCAGCAGGTTCCTCATGTATCTCCCCCTGAGTAGGTGTCTACGGTTAGGCCTATCGGCAGAAGGCGACCCCTTCTATATAGACATAGACACCGGCGGCGGTCTTCTGAATCCAGTGATGGTTCCTGAAGCGGGGGCGCTATTCTTCCCGCTTTCGCCCGAACACCCACGCCACAGCAACACCAACCAGGTAGAGCATCAGCATGGGCATGGCGAAGATCATCATCGTTGGGATGTCAGGTGTTGGCGTGATGATGGCAGCCGTTATGAAAATAATAAGGATGGCGTAACGCAGATTCCGGATGAGGAACCTGGCGTTTACGATTCCGAGGATGGATAGGAAGAAGATGAGAATAGGGATCTGAAAAATGATGGCACATCCCAGAATCACGGTCAGCGCCAGGCCGAAATACTCGTCAACTTTGACCATGGGCTCGAAGGCCTGGGCATAGTTGATCAGGAACTGCAGGCTCATCGGGAAGGCGATCTTGTAGGCGAAGGCACCACCCAAAAGGAAAAGAATGCTGGAGGACAACACGAAGGGTATGGCAAATCGCTTTTCCTTCGCGTACAGGCCGGGGGACACAAAGAGCCAGACCTGCCACAGCACCACGGGAGACGTCAGAAAGATCGCGGCAATCAAAGCCACTTTCATGTAGATGGTGAAGGGCTCGATCGGGTTCGTGTAAACCAGCTTGTGTCCGTCCAGGTGCTGGGTAATAGGAAACGCCAGGAAATTATAGATCTGGCGCGCAAATGAGAAGCACAACACAAAGCCGATTCCGATCGCACTGAGGGAGACGATCAGACGGTGACGCAACTCGTCGAGATGCTCCAAAAAGGACATCTTCGCAGAAGTGTCGAGTTCGTTTTCGTCCTGTTGATCGGTGAACATCCCTGGCACTTACTGTTGAGGCAGAGAGCTGGATTTGGACTGGCTTTCCGTGTGTTGGGGGGGAGAGACAGGTTCCGACTCGATGGCACGAACCTCTTCTTCCAGAGTATTTCGCAACTCATTGGAGGCGCGACGAAACTCAGCGAGTCCTTTGCCCAGAGACCGTCCCAGTTCGGGAAGCTTTCGCGGACCGAACACTATCAACGCCACCACCAAGATAATGATCATTTCAGGCACGCCAATCGGTCCCATGGGTCTCCTCCTGAGGATACCGCCATCATAATGGAGGCCCTGCGCTAAGTCAAGCTGATCGCAGGTTTGATGGCATGCGTATGAGACTGAAAATCCACAACTTTGATGCGCCTTTACTTTGCTCTGACCCGATGCTATAGTCGGGAAGAATCCGGTTCAGGAGCTTGCTGTGAAGAGATCTTCGTTGACCTATGCCTTCGTTGTTATTTGCCTGGCATCCCTGGCAGGGGGATTCTGGGGAAACCGTGTCCAAGCCACATCCAAGAACACGCAGGATGTGGAGCAGCTGTTGAGGACCTATACGCAGGTACTGAGCTTGGCCGAGGAGCACTATGCCGACAAGGTAGACCTCCAAAAGTCGGTCCAGGAATCGATTCGAGGGATGCTAAAGACTCTCGATCCCCATTCCAACTTTTTCGACGCCAAACAGTTTGGGCAGTTCCGCGAGGATCAGCGCGGTAACTTCTACGGCCTGGGTATTACGATTGCCATTCGCAACGCCAAGCCCACTGTCATCTCCCCCATTCCGGGCACTCCGGCTTATCGGCTGGGCATTCGATCCGGCGATGTGATCGCCAAAATCGAGGGTCGATCGACCGAAGGACTGTCAATCCAGGATGTCGTAGATAAGTTGCGAGGACCAAAAGGTACTACTGTCAACATCTCGATCCAGCGGGAGGGTATCTCCGAGCTACTCGATTTCTCGGTAGTTCGCGATGAGATTCCCCATTACAGCATTCCTTTTACATTCTTCATCAGGCCCAAAGTTGGGTACATCCGCATCGACACTTTCACTGAAACGACTGAACGGGAAATCAGCGAAAGCCTCAAAAAACTGGGGAACGATCTGGAGGGCCTCATCCTGGATTTGCGTAGTAACCCGGGCGGCTACCTGCAGGCTGCTATTGCCGTCGCCGACAAATTCCTGGTCAGTGGCCAGGAGGTTCTGATCACGAAGGGGAGGATTCCGAACGCCAACCACCAATACACGGCTCCTCGAGGCTCCGACGACGCCGGATTTCCTCTGGTCGTCCTCATCAACAGCGGGAGTGCCAGCGCTTCTGAGATTGTGGCGGGAGCCATTCAAGATCATGATCGGGGATTGATCGTCGGGGAAACCAGCTTCGGGAAAGGCTTGGTGCAAACGGTGTTTCCTCTTAGCCAAGGAACCGGAGTTTCTTTGACAACAGCCAAATGGTATACGCCGAGTGGCCGCCTCATTCAGCGGGATTATGCCAATAAATCGTACTACGACTACTACTACAACAAAGGTACGGAAACACCCCCAACCGAGATCAAGTACACCGACAGCAAACGACCCGTGTACGGCGGGGGCGGCATCCATCCTGACATCAAGGTTGACATTCCGAAGCTGAACAAGTTCCAGACTCTGATCTTGAGCAATTCCGCCATCTTCAGGTTCGTGCGCTCCTACAACGTGCAACACAACGGCATCAACCGGGGCTTCGAGGCTGATGACAATGTGATCAACGAGTTCCGAGGCTTCCTCCACTCCGAAAAGGGTAAGATCGACTACGAGGAGAGCGAGTTTGTTGAGAACCTCGATTTCGTGAAGAGACAGATCCGTTACGAGTACTTTCTCTCCAAGGTCAGTCAGGAGGATGCTCAGAAGGTTTTGCTGGAAGGAGACCCACAGGTGGCGAAGGCCCTGGAAGTGCTACCCCAAGCCCGAGCACTGTTTGTCAACGCCAAGAAGATCGCTAGCAAGAAATGAACCCGTTCTCTGGCCGCCTCTCTCTTAGGAGGCTGATTGCCCAGACTGGCCCGCGCCTCATGGACTGGAAAAGCCTGCATTTCCCCAATGCAGGCTTTTTCTTTTTCGGAAGTCATGAACAGAAGATCATTCCTCAAGAGCACTCTGGCTTCCTTCGCAGCCCTTGGAACAACTGAACCCACGTCAAGCGGAAACGCCTACGCGTGGGGAGAACGGCCGAGACGGAGTCCGGAACTTCAAGCGGATATCGGCATCATTGGTGGGGGCTTGGGTGGATGTGCAGCAGCCTTGGCGGCCCTTCGACACGGATTTCGGGTCGTCCTGACAGAGGAAACCGACTGGCTCGGTGGTCAGCTCACCCAGCAAGCCGTGCCACCGGACGAACATCCCTGGATCGAGTCGTTTGGCGCCACCCGATCCTATCGGCAACTGCGTTCCCGCATTCGCGACTACTACCTGCGCAACTACCCCCTGACGGCCAACGCTCGCGCCCGCTGGAACCTCAATCCTGGTCAGGGCTCGGTTTCGGCGCTGTGCCACGAACCGCGAGCGGCATTGGCCGCCTTGGGGGAGTGGCTGGCTCCCTTCCAGAGCTCAGGGAGGTTGAGGGTCCTGCACCACTGCAAGCCGGCCTCCGCTGACACAACAGGAGACCGAGTTGACGCGGTGCAATTGGTGAGCCTCAAGTCCGGCCAACGGACCTGGCTCAGCGCTCCCTATTTCCTGGACGCCACCGAGCTGGGAGACTTGCTGCCGCTGACGGGTACTGAATTCCGGACTGGATTCGAATCGCACAAGGAGACGGGAGAACCACACGGCCCCGCTGAGCCTCAGCCCGAAAATGTCCAGGCTTTCACCTGGTGTTTTGCAATGGACCATCTGGCTGGGCAGAACCACACCATCGACAAGCCCCGTGATTACGCGTTTTGGCGAGAATACATTCCCCTTCTCAAACCGCCGTGGCCAGGGCCTTTGCTCAGTTGGCCTTATTCCCATCCCATCACGCTGGAACCCCGGCGACTCAACTTTCAGCCCAATGGAGAAGAGGAATCGGGACAGAAGGGCCTGTGGACTTACCGTCGAATCGCCTATCGCAAGAACTTTACCGAGGACTTTTACCCGAGCGATATCTGTCTGGTGAACTGGCCTCACAATGACTATTGGCTCGGGAACTTGATCGGAGCTTCAGAGACCGAGGCTCAACTCCATTTAGAGCGCGCCAAACAGCTCAGCCTGTCGTTGCTTTACTGGCTGCAGACCGAGGCGCCGCGAGCCGACGGGGGCCAGGGTTGGCCAGGCTTGAGGATACGACCAGACGTGGTGGGTACTGAGGATGGCCTGGCCAAACATCCCTATATTCGGGAGTCGCGTCGAATCAAGGCCGAGTTTACCGTGCTCGAGCAGCACGTTGGCGCAGAGGCTAGAATGAAACTCACCGGAAAGGCGAAGGATGAGGTCTCCGCGGAAGTTTTTCCCGATTCGGTTGGAGTCGGAAGCTACCGGATTGACCTCCATCCGAGCACCGGCGGTGATAGCTATATCGACATCAGTTCCCTGCCCTTCCAGATCCCTCTCGGCGCGTTGATTCCCCAGCGTGTCGAAAACCTCCTGCCGGCCTGCAAAAACCTGGGAGTCACGCATATCACCAACGGCTGTTATCGGCTTCATCCGGTGGAATGGAATATCGGCGAATCATCCGGACTTCTGGTGGCCTATTGTTTGAACCGTCAAACGACACCACGACAAGTCAGAAATCAAGTGAAGCACCTCGAAGCCTATCAGCAGTTTCTGTCGAACGAAGGCGTCGAAATCGCTTGGCCCAAGACCTACGCGCGGTAGCCCGCACGCGCCCAGGGTCGAGCGGGCACAAGCCCCGATCCGCGCTGAGCCTTCACGTGCCGAGCCGCTCCTTAGCACGTGCCCGTAGCGGTTCTTCGAAGGTGCCGCAGAACCCGATGGACACAAGATCCTCTAAGACGGACTCCCTCACTCATTTCGTTCGGGAACGGTAGGCCTGATAATCGGGAAGGCGGCGCTGATAAGGCTGAGACATCAACGGTGAGGAGATCAAGAAATCTGCGGAACTGCGGTTACAGCCGATGGGAATGTTCCATACCACGGCCAGACGCAAGAGCGCTTTTACATCAGGGTCGTGTGGATGTGGCTCCAGGGGATCCCAAAAGAAGATCAGCAGGTCGATGTCGCCTTCAGCGATTCTCGCTCCAATTTGCTGGTCTCCGCCGAGAGGTCCGCTCTCAAATTTCGTGACCGACAGACCCAGCTCCTTCTCGATGACCGTTCCTGTTGTTCCGGTCGCAAACAGCTGGTGCTCGACCAGAACATGGCGGTTGAATCGGACCCAGTCCACCAGGTCCGGCTTGCGATTGTCGTGGGCCACCAACGCAATTCGCTTCCGCGCACCAATCGGCAGGACTGACGGTGTGTTCATATCTGAATGTCTGTCAAGCTAAGCAGCCTGTTCCTCAGTGATGGTTCGCCGGGTCGATTCGAAGTACGATTTACAGATCTCGGCGATCTCGGAGCCGAGCTTTTCGAAACCGCTGAGCAACTCATTGTGAAGCAACATATGGCTTGTCCGGCCGCGGGGGATGGCACGAGTCCTCTGGTAATATTCCCCAAGCCGGTCTCGAATTTCGTTTCTGGTCGCTTCCGGAAGTTCGCTTCGCTGGAACTCTTGGGCCGAATCGACGGCCTCCAGTTCGCTGATACGCTGCTCGATCTCGCTATAGATGTCAAACGCAAATTCAGTGAGCCCCCAGCGGATCAGAACGCCCACGAGCTGGCGTTCAAAGGCTACCCTGACTCTGAACTGTTGGTGCCAGTCCCTGGATGCCGCAGGTAATGCGTTCATTGAAATCCTCCCCAGAAGTATTTTCAGCCTGCCGCCGAACCTGATGGAATTGGGCACGTCCCCTTATCCCAATTTGCGGTAGACGCCAATTACTTTGCCGATGATCTCCACTGCCGTGGCCGAAACCTCGATTGATTGGAAGTCAGGGTTTTCCGCCTTCAGCAGGACCTTGCTGACTTTCGGGTAAAAGCGCTTCAGCGTTGCGTCCGAGCCTTCAATTCGGGCGACCACAATCTCTCCGCTCTCAGCTGTCGGTTGGCGTCTGACGAGGGCGAGGTCTCCCGGAAGGATATGCGCTCCTTCCATGCTGGTCCCTTTCACCCGTAATAGAAAGACCTGGTCTCCCCGAGCCCACTCCACCGGGAGCCAGACCGTCCCCTCAAGGTTTTGCTCCGCCATGACCGGAACTCCAGCCTGAACCTGACCCAGCAGCGGGATCTCTCGAACCTGGCCCAACCGAGATGTCCTTGACTGGATGGGGACGTGGGCTCTGGACTTCGAGGGCTGGTGCTGCAAGAACCCCTTGGACCGCAAACTCTCTATGTGCTGCTGGATCGCCTGGGCTGACTTGCCCAGACCCTGAGCGATTTCCCGAACGGAGGGAGGGATGCCATGCTCGGCTGAGTAATCCTGAATGTAATGGAGCACTTCCTTCTGTTTTTCGGTCAGCATCTGGCGCTCCAGCCTGAACTCAAACAACCGGACAGACGTCAATATAGACATCTGTCTATATCCGGTCAAGCAAAATCTTCGGCCTCGTCATCGGTACCTAATGCAGGAGCGAAACTCCTGCAGGCGTCAGGCTTGGAGCAAGTTAAAATAATGTGTAACTTCTTTGGATTGTTGGTCGTTGTTTTAGCATGGGCGCCCCCTTGGCAGTGCCGGCACAAAATCAATCCTCGATGAAGTCGGAAGTGGTGCTCATTCGACGCTGCCAGGACGGAGACTCGGCCGCATTCGAGCAGTTGATCCACCGTTTCGAGCGGCGGGTTTTCGGGCTGATCTATCAGATCATCCGTTCGCCCAACGAGGTCGACGACATCGCCCAGGAGATCTTCATCAAGTTGTACCTGTCTCTGCCTCAGTTTCGGTTGGACGCATCGTTTGATGCGTGGCTTTACCGCATCGTGGTGAACCAATGCTACGACTTCCTTCGCAAGCGAAAACGGACGCCGCAGCTAAGCGAGGCAGATCTCTCGGAAGACGAGGCCCGCTACATCGAATCGCTGGCTTCGGTGACTCAGCCCCAAGCCGCGGAAATGGACCGCGAGTTGGAAGTGCGCGACGCAGCCCAAAACCTGCTCAGGGCATTGCCGCCCAAAGACCGGATGTTGCTTATCCTAAAGGAAGTCGACGAGCTCACAATCGAAGAGCTGAGCGCGATCTTCAAAACGACAAAGAGCGCCATCAAGCTAAGGCTGTTCCGGGCCCGCAACCGTTTAAAGTCGGTCTATCTCAGAAAGCGAAGGGCCATCAGGAAGTAGAGAGGACGTTATGAGACGTCGGCACTGGAAACATTGGATTGAAGAATATGTCGAAAGGAGCCTCCCGGAAGAGCGGACGCGTCACGTGGAAGAGCATCTGTCTGTCTGCACGGAATGCAGGGAGTATCTACACCTGATCCTGCGGACACGAACGATCGTTCGCGATGCCCGTCTCGAGGGCGGTCCGGTTCCCACAGCCGGTTTCGCCAGGCGGGTAATGGACAAGCTGGAGCAGCAGCGGGAGAGCAACCTCTTCTGGAGGCCGTTGGGGACCATGGCTATGAAAGCTGTTCCGATCATGGCCGCCGCCGCCCTGCTGCTGGCGATACTGGCCTATCGTGAGTGGACTCCTCAAGCCGTTGCCGAAGTGCCTCCTTCGGTTGACACGGGCTTTCTCGAGATCTATCTCGACCTGCCGGCCGGCTGGGGGCGCGAGGCAGCCGTGTTCTCGGAGGCGATCTCTCAAGACCAGGACCGCGCCGTGGAAAGCCTGATCCAGGATCGGGCGCCGGAGCTTAAGGCCGGAGAGGAAGGAAAACAACCATGACGATCAGTCGAACAAAATCCAAAGCCTTGATGCTCATGGTGGCGGTCTTCTTGTTGGGAGCCGTCGTTGGAGCATCTCTGGCCACCTCCTACCTGTCCAGAAGCTTCGCGCACGTGGAAGGCAAGAGTGAGCCGGCCGGAAAAGACAAGAAAGCCAAGCTGATCGAGAAGTTCCGCACCGAGCTGGGTCTTTCTGTCGAGCAAACCGAGGCGGTCCAGAGCATCATGGCCGAGTCCCACAAGCAGTTCGAGGCGCTGCATCATTCCGTTAGGCCTCAGTTCGAGAAAATTCGCGACGAGATGCGAGCCGAAATTCGAGAGGTGCTCAAAGGAGATCAGCTTCAGAAATTTGAAGCGATGAATCAAGCTTACGATGAGCGACGTAAGCGTGAAGGAAAGTAGCTTCACGCCCAATGTGCTCCCCAGCAAACCGTAACCGGCTCGGACAACCGCGGCCCTCCCTTGTGAACCATCACGCCCGTCCTGGTACCCGATATCGGTCGACACCCCCGAGCATCCTGTTTTCAGAACTCCAGCCCAAAGACCCTTCCAACGTTCTCATCACCCATCTTTCGGGGCATAGACTCTGGCTTCTCCCCGCAGACCCAGCGCGGCCCCCTCGATCTTGAGATTGAATCAATCGAGGGCCAATGCGGCTCCCACCGCTTTACCCCCCCGAGCTA
This sequence comes from Acidobacteriota bacterium, assembly GCA_040753175.1. GTDB lineage: Bacteria > Acidobacteriota > Terriglobia > Versatilivoradales > Versatilivoraceae > JBFMEW01. The sequence goes on from JBFMEW010000017.1 coordinate 33,061, forward strand.
CTCATGGAAGGATCTGACCAACCCGAAGACTGGGCGCCATCCTAAGTGGTGTAAAGATGTCCTTCCGCTGTCCGTACTCCCGGCGGAAAGGGAACGAAAGACCTTGTTGTTTTCGAAAGGGAGTATTTCCTAGTCTGTTAAACTCAGCGCACGACACTTTTCGGTCACACCAGGAGTCTTGCCGCAGTCCAATTGAGAAGAGGAGGCCAGACTTCCGAAGCTCGAGCTACCGAAAGGAGAGTCGTCATGAAGAACTTCGAGTTGAAGGGCATCGAATTGAACGTGTCCCGGGAGACAGCGTTCGCTTTCATTGCAGATGCGGAAAAATTGCCGCAGTGGACGAATGCCTTTGCTTCCGTCACGGCGGGCCGCGCCGTCATGCGGACACCGGACGGAGAAGTGAGCATCGACCTCGCAGTAGAGGCCTCCCCGGGGCACGGGACAGTCGATTGGCGAATGACCTTTGCGGACGGGAGCGTGGCCACGGCCTTCTCGCGGGTCGTGGAAATCGACCGAGATCGTTGTGTCTTCGGTATTGTCCTGACGCCACCGCCCCTGGCGCTGGAACAGATCGAGGGCACATTGGAATCTCAGTCACAAGCGCTCGAGAAGGAACTGAGAAAGCTCAAGAAGTCCCTGGAAAGCCATGGCTGAGCGAATCTCCACCCGGCACCATGAACAACTCGAACTTGATGTCACACGGGCAAAAAGGGGTGATCGCGCCGCCCTCGAATCCGTGGTGCGTGTGGTGCAGCAGGAAGTGCAACCGCTGGCCCTGCGTTTTCTGTGGCACCCTCAAGATGCTGAGGACGCCACCCAAGAGATTCTTCTTCGGATCATCAAGGGCCTTAGCGGCTTCCGCGGCGACAGCAGCTTTCGCACCTGGGTTTACCGCATTGCCTGCAACACCTTGCTCACGCTGCGCAAGAGGCGGCTGGAACAACAAAGCCTGAGCTTCGAGGAGTTCGGAGAGGACCTGGATCGAGGACTTTCAGGCGCGTTGGACCCTCTGCAGTCTGACCAGGATCAGGCCTTATTGCTTGAGGAAGTCAAAATCGGCTGTACGCTAGCCATGCTCATGTGTTTGGATCGCGACCATCGGCTGGCCTATATCCTGGGTGAGATTGTTGAGCTGGACCATCGAGAAGCCGCGGAGGTCTTGGTCATTGCGCCGGCTACCTTTCGAAAGCGGTTGTCCCGCGCCCGTCAGGCCATCACGTCATTGACCGCGCGATGCGGGCTGGTGAACCCCTGCAATGCTTGTCGCTGCCGCAGACGGGTGACAACCGCCGTCAAAGTTGGTCGCGTCGATCCCCGCAACTTGCTGTTTGCTGGTTCGCTCGACCAAGCTCGGCGATTTCCCCAAGTATTGGAGAACATCCGGCTGCTCGAGGGAACCCGGCGGGCAGCCGCCCTGTACAAGTCTCACCCAAACCCGGTCCCCTCTCTTTCGTTTGCATCCTGGCTGCGGAAGGTGCTCAACGAGCTACCCGCTGCCACCGGAAACCCAAAGCGCTTCGAAGAGCCAGATGGTCTTTGAGGTCTTCGGCGGTCGAGAGGCTATCAGTTCCGAATGAAAACCTCATCAACCGAGGAACGCCCTGGAAGGCTTACCGGATTTTGCAGCGTTCTCGATGGTCTCAGGTGGAAATCGCCATCGCGCCGTAGGCCGAGAGCAGACAAGCGCCTCCGGGGCGTTGCTCAACACGCGATAAGCGGTATCATTGCCTGACTGAGCGGGCGGGAACAAGGCGCCCTCAGTTAGCGCTGAAGAGGTTCGATCCGGAGGAAATATGCTGAGCAAGTCTCAAGCCGAAGCTTTTGCTGAAGACTGGATTGCGGCATGGAACAGCCATGACCTTCCTCGCATCCTGTCACACTACGCCGAGGGCGTTGAGTTTTCGTCCCCCTTCATCCCTCAGATTGCGGGCCAGCCAAGCGGCCAACTAAAGGGAAGGAGTGCCGTTGGAGACTACTGGAATAGGGCCCTTGCCCGCATTCCAAACCTCGAATTTACCCTTCATCAGGTCCTCTGCGGTGTGCGCAGCCTGGTGATTCACTACCAGCGCCATGATGGTCGCCTGGCTTCCGAGTGGTTTGAGTTTGGATCCGACGGTCTCGTTGTCAGATCCGCGGCCCATTATCAAGAGTGAGAGGGAAGTTGGCCGTAGGGGGCGTCCCTGATGAGCATTCGGGTATCTGCGCGCGCCCGGCTTCTTCCCCCTTGGCGAAGCTGAACTGGAGGGGAGTTACTAACCTGGCAGTCCTTCTTGCCACCGTCCCAACCATCTGAACCCAGCAGGATCAGGGCAGGTAGCTGACGGCCGGAATGAAGGTGCCGTCATTCGAGGTGTTGTCCACCACCACCGCATAACAAAACGCGCTGGCAATGGGGCGCCATCGAATATAACCGCCCGTGACTGAAGTGGGCAAAGGCACCTGCCCCCAGCTGCCTCCACCCAGGGTGAGGGTGTGCGTCGTCAGAAGCTTTCCGGAGGAATCGTACAGCTCGGCATTGATCACGTTTGTACTGAAAGAGGTGTTGAAGCATCCGATGTTGGTTCGGGTGTTGGAATTGACGGTGATCCCCATGCTGTAGGCACTCGTGGACGGAGAAACCGGGTCCAAAGGAGGGCCCGAACTCACCACCGTCGTGAAACGACCATTCGGGCTTTCAATGTAAACTTCCGCACTGGCGAAGAAACTGAAATTGGTGCTCCCACCCGCAAGCGACAGACTGTCGAAGTTGACGGTTCCAGCCCCGCCGAACGTGAACACCTCTTCCAGGAAGTTCTCATAGTTACGGATCTGGCCGGCAGTCATCTGGATCGTCTTCTTGGCCACCAGGCCGCCGGTGCTGTAAAGTGAAACTTCGATCGGGTACGAAAACAGGGTGGGATTGAATATCACCACTTTGGTCTTGAAGATGCCGCCAAGTGCACCCGGAGTGTTGGCCATCACGGGAATGGTGATGATTGGTGAAGCTCCGGAAACCGCGTTCCTTGGAGGCTTTAGACCGGAGCCGGCAGCTCCCAGTGAGAGCAGACCCACTATTACCAGCAGAAGCTTTCTCATCGTCGATCCCCTTTTGTCCAGTCGGGTAATGGAAGCAGCCGCCAGTGTAGTGAAAAACACTCCTGTTGGAAAAGCAGAAAATGAGGTTTCCCTTCTCTGAACTTTGGCCTCCGCGCTGGGGGTGAGCGACAGCCCCAGGGCCACGGACGGGGCGAATCTCAAATCTCGGTTTGCTCCCGGCGGAAGAATCTTGCGGCTGGGGTGCGACGGCCGGCTCCAACCAGCAAAGGCTGCGGGCTTCTTCGGGCGGATTTCCGCTGAACCCCGCTCCCGATTTCTGCTATGCTGGCCTGCCGCTGCAGACTCTTCTTGTCTGTCAGTCATCCGAGACCTTCTCGTGGAACGGATGAGAACAGCCGTGAATCGACTCTCGCGTAAATTCGCAATCGGCATCCTGGTGGCCTGCGGTTTTTTGCTGGTTGAGGGTCTATTCTCCCGCTCTGCCGCCAGCGATGGCCCCCGGTACTATAAAGGACGGCGGATCGCCGAGGTAATGAGCGCAGAAGGCGCTGACTGGCTGGTTCGGGCGGAGCGCGAGCCCATGGAACAACCTGAGCGCGTGATTGAAGCTCTGGACATAGGCACTGGAATGACGGTCGCTGACATCGGGGCGGGTGTTGGCTACTTCAGCTTGCGCCTGGCCAAAAGAGTGGGTCCGCAAGGAACGGTGCTGGCCGTGGACATCCAGCAGAAGATGCTGGATCTGCTCGAGACCAACATGCGGCGAGGGCAGATCGAAAACATCAAGCTGATCCGCGGGACTGAACGCCAAACGACACTGCCTGAAGAAACGGCGGACCTCGCTCTTCTAGTCGACGTCTATCACGAGTTCGCTTTCCCGGAAGAGATGGTGGCCAGTATTCGCCGAGCACTTAAGTCGGATGGGCGGATGGTTTTGATAGAATACCGGGGCGAAGATCCAGAGGTTCCGATCAAACCGGAACACAAGATGACCGTGAAACAGGTCTTGCAAGAAATTGAGCCGATGGGCTTCAGGCTCAAACGAAAGCTGGATTTTCTGCCTTGGCAGCACATTTTGATTTTTGAAAAAGCAACGTTTTAGGGATGGTCGGATAGAGCCGCAGTCGCCCGTTTCGGTGTCTCTCAGGGCGTAGGATAGGTCCGGCTCCACCGCGGTCGCCGACCAGGCGGGGATTGCTCCGCAAATCGTCTTTCTAACTCTGGAGCTTGAATTAAGGAGTCCGATGACAAACCCCTGGCACGATGTTCCTTTCGGCGACGCAGCACCCGGCCTGATCACCGCCATTATCGAAATTCCCAAGGGTTCCAAGAACAAGTACGAATTGGACAAGGGGAGCGGCCTTTTGAAGGTCGACCGAGTCTTGTTCAGCTCCGTTCACTATCCCGCCAACTATGGATTCATTCCGCAGACCTATTGCGACGATCAGGATCCCTTGGACATCCTGGTGCTGGGACAAGAGGCCGTCTATCCACTGACTCTGATGCGGGCCAAGGTAATCGGCGTCATGCAGATGATTGACGTTGACGAAGAGGACGACAAGATCATCGCGGTCCACGCCGATGACCCCGAATTCTCCGACTACGAAGACATCAGCCAACTCCCCCGCCACAAGATGAAAGAGTTGCAGCGTTTCTTTGAGGATTACAAGCTTCTGGAGCACAAGGCTGTCCGCGTAGAGCGATTTCTGGGACGCGAGCCCGCTTGCGAGGTCATCAACCAGGCGATTCAGCTCTATCGGGAGCGGTTCCAAAGGCCCCAGGAGGCGGCTGAACCTGCCGCGGTGGCGCCGGCGCCCCTAGTCATTGCCGTTCCTTCAGACGAAAGCGTCACAACTCCGCGGCGACCTAAGTCCAGGCCAGGAGGCCGCGCCTGGCGAAAGTCGGGTGCGGGCAGGCGGCTCAAAAAGGGGAGTTGAACCGCTCATCGGGAGCCCCTCGATCTGTCTTTCAATTCGAAGTTCTTCTCCAATAGGCCGAAGTCGGGAATTGAACAAAGGGAAATGCCGATGAAAGTGAAAGCGCTTTGGCTTCTCGCCTTGCTATGTCCCGCGATTCTTGCAGACCGTGGCTCGGAGATCAAGGACGCCCCTCTTCTCCCCGAGTATCACGTCCAGACGGTTGAGGACGAACTTCAGGTTGACGGCCGCCTTTCTGAACCGGCATGGTCTCGGGCACAGCCCCTAACGCTTCTGTTCCCGTGGGATTCCCAAACCGGTAAGAAGCAGAAAACCGCGGTTCGCGTGCTGTGCAGCCGCAACCTTCTTTACGTGGGTTACGAATGCGAAGACGAGGACATCACGGCGGCCTACCAGCGCCCTGATGATCCTGTCTATGAGGACGACTGCGTGGAGATCTTTTTGCGGCCCAATGACGACTCGGGACCTTACATCGGCTTGGAAATGAACGCGCGAGGTGTGCTGTTTGATTACTTCTTCCCCTTCCCAAACGACCTGGACAAGAAGTTCGACTTGGAAGGAGCGAAACTGAAAACGTCTCTTCGGGGGACCCTCAACCACTCCGCGGATGTGGACGAAGGTTGGTCGCTCGAGTTGGCGATCCCGTTCCGAAATTTCTCTCGCTGGAGCCAGCAGCTTCCCCCCTCCAAGGGTGTCCGCTGGCGAGCGCAAATCAATCGATGGGACGGCACTCAGGAACGCGGTGGCAGGCGGCTGAGCATGTGGTGCCATTCGGGCCTTAAGCAGCCTGATCCGCACAATCCAGAGCGCTTCGGATTCCTGATCTTCTGACGGCTTGTTGAGCTACTTCCGGACAAGGAGCACTCATGAGAAACAAACTCTATTTTCTGGCGGGATTGGTGTTTGGGAGTCTGATCACCGTCGCCCTCTTTTCCCAACTCGGGTCTGTCAGGGCTGTGGAAAAAGACAAGAATAACGTCAAGGTCCTTTTGGAGAATGCGCGGGTACGCGTGCGAGAGGTACTTTTCGAAGCCGGTGTCCGTCACGGCGAACACAAACATCCTTACCCGCACGTCGGGGTCATTCTCGATGCGGGCACTCTGGGATTTGTCGAAGGCGGCAAGACCGAGACCGTCACGTTCAAATCGGGACAGGTGGGCTGGCGCGACGCTCAGGTAAAGCACGAAGTTTATAACGCCGGCAAAACTCCGATCCGGGTGATCGAAGTGGAGCTTAAGTAAAGGAGCGCGGGCTTGGAGGGTCCAAGCGGTCTCGGTACATCTGGCACACCGCAACGCCCTCGAGACCTGCGTCAGAGACCGTTTTGTCGAAACCAGGAGTGGAACCGGAGTCGCGACCGCAAGGGATTCTCCGCTCATCACACCGAATTGCTTCCCGACGCAGGCCCCGTCTCAAGGCCAGTGGACCGGAAGCGATCCTCTGCTCGCTCGTCGCGAATTGACCGGAATGGCCTACCAGTAGGTAGGAACCAATGCCCGCTGCGTGATTCTCGATCCTCTCCCGTTGGATTTCGGAAATCGCCACTTCACGGAGGTTGGTCCGATAGGGGCTGCTTTCCGGTCGGCTTGAAGCCGGAGTTCGCTGACATCTCAGAAACCAGCGTCGCCGGAAATCCAAGATCGTTCGAAACCATGCGGAACGAGTGCCTTCCGGCCAGAGCCCGGATTCGGTGGAAGGGGTGGGCTTTCCTGCAGGCTGGAAAATTGATTGAACTTTGAGGGCCGAGCTTGCGTTATGCCGAAGCAAGGAGGCATGAACAACATGAAGCCAATCAAAGCGAGTCTCCTCGCTGGAATGCTGCTGATCGTTCCGGCGGGTTTGACACTGTCACAGAGTAAGACGCCCTGGATGCACCTGGAAGTGAAAGAACACGGAACGGATCCCACCACCGTGAAGGTCAACCTGCCCTTGCCCATGGTGGAAGTGGCCCTGAACGCGGTGAAAGACAAGGATTTACAACGAGGGCGAATCAAGATCCCATCTAAGGACATCAGCGTGGCGGACCTGCGGAGATTGTGGGAAGAACTGCGAAAAGCGGGGAATGCCGAGTTTGTAACCGTCGAGAAAAAGGACGAGAGCGTCCGCATTGCCAAACAAGATAACCTGGTGATCATCAAAGTCTCGGGTCCCGACAAGACCAAGCCCAAGGTCGACATCAAAGTGCCGGTGGCCGTTGTGGATGCGCTTTTGGACACACCGGGCGACGAGTTGAATGTCAAGGGCGCCCTGCTGGCCATGCAGAAACAGGGAACCGGCGAGATTCTGTCGGTGAACGACGAAAAGTCTCAGGTCCGGATCTGGATTGATTGAGCCTGGCGATGTCCACTTTCAAGAAGATCCTCATTGGATTTGCCATCGTCTTCTTGTTGCTGATTGGCTATGCTATTCATGCCGGCGTTGCCGTAGTGAGCGTCAAGACTCCAGACGCCCGTTTTTGGGTGCCGGTCCCCATCGTCTTTGGCCATTGGATTGGCACCTTCGTCAACCTGCCGATGAAGCAGCAGCCTGAGTTCGAGCAGTTCCTTGAGTACCGGGAAGCAGCTGTCGAGATTCTCCGACAGCTTAAGGAACTGCCGGATTCAGACCTGGTCGAGGTCGAAAAGTCCGATGAGCACATTCGCATTTTCAAACGAGGCGACTACCTCTACGTCAGTGTCGATCAGCCGAGAGAACAGGTGCGCGTCCGCCTGCCTCTGAGAGCAGCCGAACGGATGCTCCATTCGCTGATGCAGGAGAATGTCAACGTAGGCGACTTGATTGCTTGTCTGGAGTGGGAGCCGGCCGGGGAGTTGGTGCACGTGAAAACGCAGGATGAAGAGATCCGCGTGTCACTCTGGTAGCCCTCTGCTGCTCGGCTCTCCGTCAGATCCTGCCGTAATTTGCCGCCTCGTTCCCACCCGAACCGCTCTGCCCGACGCTCGTAACCAAAGTGTCTGGCCACGATCAAGATCCCAAACACAGAGCGCAGAAGTCAGGTATTGGTTTTGCCGATCCCTTGGGGGATGGAAAGAAAAGACCCCATGGCCACAAGTCCCTGAAATTAGGTTAAGATAATAGCCTCGGAGCACGCGGCATTGTGGGCGGGAGACACCCTGCCAAAGAGAGAATGAGGCAAACGCCCTTCATGAAATCAAACGGTTCAAGTTCCCATCTGCTTTCTGAGCTGCTGCAGCAGCGCATTCTCATCATCGACGGAGCGATGGGGACCATGATTCAGAGTTACAAGCTGGAAGAAGCGGACTACAGGGGACAACTCTTTGCCGCCCACTCCTGTCCCCTAAAGGGCAACAACGATCTGCTGGTTCTCACGCAACCCCGTGTGATCGAGTCGATTCACCGGCAATTTCTGGAGGCCGGAGCAGACATCATCGAAACCAACTCCTTTAACGCCAACCGGATCTCGTTGGCGGACTACGGGATGGAGTCTTTTGCCCGAGAGCTCAACCGGGCAGCGGCCGTGGTGGCCCGGCGGGTGGCTGACGCCGTAACAGCCGCCAATCCAGCTCGGCCTCGATTTGTGGCCGGATCTTTGGGACCGACCAACAAGACCGCCTCCATGTCCCCCAATGTCAACGATCCCGCCTACCGAGCGGTCACGTTTGACCAGTTGGTGGAAGCCTACTACGAGCAGGTGGAAGGTTTGATGGAAGGTGGCGTCGACTGCTTGCTGGCTGAAACGACCTTCGACACACTCAACCTCAAAGCCGCTCTCTTTGCCATCGACCAGTATTTTGAAGAGGCGCAGCGCCGGGTTCCTGTGATGGCTTCCATCACCATCACCGACGCCAGCGGACGCACGCTTTCAGGCCAGACCGTCGAGGCGTGCTGGACGTCCATCTCTCACGCCCCGCTGCTCAGTGTCGGCATCAACTGTGCCCTTGGCGCCAGCCAGATGCGGTCGTACATCGAGGAACTCTCCAGCCTGGCTCCGGTCTATTTGAGCTGCTATCCGAACGCCGGCTTGCCCAACGCTTTCGGTGAATATGATGAAACTCCTGAGACGATGGCGGCCGTTCTCCGCGAGTTCGCGGAGAACGGATGGCTGAATATTGTGGGAGGTTGCTGCGGCACCACGCCGGCTCATATTCGGGCCATTGCTGAGGCGGTGCGCCAAAGCAAGCCTCGCGTTCTCCCCAAGCCCCCGCGATACACCCGCTTCAGCGGCCTGGAGCCGCTGGTCATACGGCCCGAGACGAACTTCGTCAACATCGGCGAGCGAACCAACGTGACCGGCTCTCCGAAGTTCGCCAAATTGATTCTGGGCGGCAACTTCGAAGAGGCACTCAGCATCGCCCGCCAGCAGGTGGACGGCGGCGCGCAAATGATCGACGTCAACATGGATGAGGGCCTGCTTGATTCCGAGAAGGCCATGGTCAAGTTCCTGAACCTGATCGCATCGGAACCTGACATAGCCCGGGTTCCCATCACGATCGACAGCTCGAAGTGGAGCGTCATCGAAGCCGGGCTGAAATGCTGCCAGGGGAAATGTGTTGTCAACTCGATCAGCCTGAAGGAAGGAGAGGAAGTTTTCAAGCGCCAAGCCCGACTGGTCAAGCGCTATGGGGCGGGTGTGGTCGTCATGGCCTTCGATGAACAGGGCCAAGCCGACACACTGGAGCGCAAGGTGGAGATCACTGCCCGCGCTTATCGCATCCTGACTGAAGAAGTGGGTCTCGATCCCTGCGATATTATCTTCGATCCCAATATTCTCACAGTGGCCACCGGCATCGAGGAACACAACAACTATGCAGTCGCCTTCATCGAGGCCACACGCCGGATCAAGAGCGGTCTGCCTTACAGCAAGGTGAGCGGAGGACTCAGCAACATCTCGTTCTCCTTCCGCGGCAACAATGTCGTGCGCGAAGCCATGCATTCCGCCTTTCTCTATCACGCCATTCAGGCCGGCTTGGATATGGGCATCGTTAACGCCGGGCAGCTGGGGGTCTACGAGGAGATTCCCAAGGACCTGCTGGAGCTGGTGGAGGACGTCCTTCTAAACCGGCGGGCGGACGCCACCGAAAGGCTGGTGTCATTTGCCGAAACGGTGAAGCGGCAGGCCAAATCCGAAGCGGAAGAGGACAGCTGGCGAAAAGGCAGTGTCGAAGAGCGCCTGGCCCATGCTCTGGTGAAAGGAATCGTCGAACACATCGAAACCGACGTGGAGGAGGCGCGACAGAAATATGCCCGTCCCTTGGAAGTCATCGAAGGTCCCTTGATGGCCGGGATGAACATTGTGGGAGACCTCTTTGGTTCGGGAAAGATGTTTTTGCCGCAGGTGGTCAAGAGCGCCCGGGTCATGAAGAAAGCCGTGGCTTATCTGCTCCCGTTCATGGAGGCTGAAAAGCAGGCCAGCGGAGCCACCCGGGCCATGGCCAAAGTGCTTCTGGCCACCGTCAAAGGAGATGTCCACGACATCGGGAAGAACATCGTGGGGGTGGTCCTCGGCTGCAACAATTACGAGGTCATCGATTTGGGCGTCATGGTTCCCAGTGACCGAATCCTTAAGACCGCCAAGGAAAAGCAGGTCGACCTGATCGGGTTGAGCGGCCTGATCACACCCTCTCTGGACGAAATGGTGCACGTGGCCAAGGAACTGGAACGCGAGAATTTCCAGATTCCCCTGTTGATCGGTGGCGCCACGACCAGCCGGGCCCACACCGCGGTTAAGATCGCGCCCGCCTTCACCCAGCCGGTTTTCCATGTCTTGGACGCATCGCGAGCAGTGGGTGTGGTGGGCGGACTGGTCAACCCCGACAGCCGGGTCAGGCTGATCGAATCCAATCGCGTCGAACAGAACAAGGCTCGGGAGGCTCACCGGGGCAAGAAATCGCAACGCCCGTTGCTCGCCATCGAGGAAGCCCGAAAGCGCCAGCCCGCAATCCACTGGGGTCCGGGTGTCGTGTACCAGCCGTCCTTTACGGGAACTCGGACTTTCCTAGACTTTCCTCTGAGCGACATCGTTCCCTATATCGACTGGACTCCCTTGTTCCACACCTGGGAATTGCGAGGCGTGTACCCAAAGATTTTGCAGGACCCTGCTGTTGGCAGTGAAGCTCGAAAGCTGTTTGAGGATGCGCGCGTTTTGCTGGACCGGATCGTCGATCAAAAGCTCCTTGAAGCTCGAGCTATCGTGGGGTTCTTCCCTGCCAACCGGGTCGGCGACGACATCGAGATCTACCCTGATGCCTCGAGATCCCGGGTCCTGACCGTGTTTCATACGCTGCGCCAGCAAATGGACAGGCCCGATGGCCAGCCCAATTTCGCCTTGGCAGACTTCGTGGCCCCCCGGGAGACGGGGCTGGTGGACTACCTTGGTGCTTTCGCGGTCACTGCCGGGCATCATCTCGAGACTCTGGTTCACCACTTCGAAAGCCAGCATGATGCCTACAATGCAATCATGGCCAAGGCTCTGGCAGACCGACTGGCCGAGGCCTTTGCGGAGCTCATGCACCAGCGCATGCGTGAAGAGTGGAATTACGGCAAAAATGAAAAGTTGTCGGTCGAAGACCTGATCCATGAGCGCTACCAAGGGATCCGTCCGGCTCCAGGCTATCCAGCCTGTCCCGACCACAGCGAGAAGCGCATTCTTTTCGATCTCCTGAAGGTTGAGAAAACAACCGGAATTCAGCTCACGGAAAATTACGCCATGCTTCCGGCAGCTTCCGTCAGCGGGATGTACTTCTCGCATTCCGAATCCCGATACTTCGCCGTGGGAAAAATCGAGCGGGATCAAGTCTTGGACTACGCCCGTCGCAAAGGCATGGAGATTCACTCCGTCGAGCGGTGGCTTGCACCCAATTTGAATTACGATCCGGACGAATCCGAGCCCGCCGAGCTGGTAACCGCGTCCCCTCTCCGAAGCGAGGACTGAGTGTCTGAAATTCTCGCCCATCCGCAGGGCTGGAAGTCTCTCCAGTTCCCACCTGCCTGTGTCACTGGGATTGGGAGTCTGCCCCACCCGGACCCCCGTCAGGCTGTGGAATTCGTTTCTCAGTTTGCGCCTGCTCTTCCTTTTTGGCCTCAGCTCCCTCGTCGCGATACCCGGGAGTCGATGGTGCCGCAGATGCTCGGTAGGCTGGCAGAGATCTTGTTGCCGCGCACCGATGTCCACGGGTTCGAAATTCCTTCCTCCGAACTCAAACGATTTCTGCGGCACTTGCAGTCCCATCCAGCCCGATTCGATCCGAGCTGTGCAGCCGGTTTCTTCCAGTTTGAGCGGGCTCTGAAGAATGACCTTTTTCCTGACGCCGGTGCGGTCAAAGGACAGCTGACCGGACCGCTGACTCTGTCTCTGAGTCTTCTGTGTGGTCAGGAGTCCTTTGCCGGCCGGCTGGAGTGGGTGCAGGAATTGTCCAGTTACCTGGCTCGCCTGGCCCAATGGCAGATCGAGAGGTTTGCCGGCCTGGGGAAACAGGTAGTCCTGTTCATCGATGAACCCGTCCTGCCTGTGATCGCTCAACAGCCAGCCGATTCGCCATTCCAGCACCTGATCCCTTTGCTGCGGGACCTGGTCCGAAAAGTGCAGCGGCTAGGAGCGATCGTCGGGTTACACTGCTGTGCGCCGGACCCGTTGCCTGCCATGCTGAAAGTCGAACCGGACATTTTCTCGTTTGATGCTTACGAGAATCTGGAGAGCTTGTTCAACACCGAGGCCGGACGGGCTATTCTCCGGAGCGACCGTCTCGTCGCTTTTGGCATGGTTCCAGCGCTCACTGACTTCGCAGGCTTCCAGGAAGATTCGCTGATTAAGCGGTGGCACCAGTCATCACCGGATGCAAATGGGCGGAGAGCGATCCTCTCCCGCTCGCTGATCACCGCCACCTGCGGTTTGGGCTTGCTTGGAGAAGACGCGGCCCGAGACTCATTCCAGCTGGCGCGTCGCATTGCGGACGAATTGGCGAGGAGTGAGGCCTGATCAGGCTCACAGGAGCGAGCAGGGGAAAGTTGGCGCCCACGGAAAGAGCTTCCGATTCCGACTCGAAGCGACACGAGAGCTTCCGTTCGATGCGGTCCCCAGATTCGTAACTCATGACGGTATGTCGATGACACCAATCAAGAAGCATGCCCGCCGGTCCGCCCTCCTCTGTTCGTCGTGGCGCTGTGACCGGCATCCTTTGCCTTGGTTGAAAGCTTTTTGGAGTGAGTGGTTCGCCCTCAATCGATTGGCTGTGGCCGCAGCGCTCTTCGGTGCCTGTGCGGGGCTGGCGGCAGCTGCCCAGGCTGAGGAAACCACGCTGAGTCGTCGGCAAACGCCTTACACCCTGGTGAAGGAAAATGTCGTCGAGGTCCGCTTTGGAGACCTAACCGCTCATCTCGCCAACAACGAAGCTGTTGGGCCGGATCACCGGGCCGGATACAACGGATTGATCGACCTTCGGTATGCCGGAGGCCCCAGCCCCTTCGTGCCCTTCTTTGCAGGACTGAACCTTGAGCATGTGAACAACGGTAAGAGTTACGCCGACCGGGACCTTCAGTTCGAACCGCGCCGTCATCCCATGGAGATCCGCAAGATCGACGAGACAACCTACGAACTCTGCCAGTCAGCCCTTCCCAACACGGGTCTGGAGAGCTGCACGCGCTTTTCCTTTCGAGAGCCTCATTTCATCGACGTCACGTTCGAGTGTATTCCCCGTTTGAAGAAGTTTCCGTTCGGCTATCTCAACGTGTTTTGGGCGAGCTACATTCTGCAGCCCGAGGACATGTCGATTTATTTTCTGGGTCGAAACAAGGGCGAAACCGGCGAGGGGTGGGTTCAGGGAGTCACGCCCAAGCACGGCGAACTCTCCACCCACCGCAGTTCCAAGGACGAGCGGGAGTTTCAGAGGGAAGAATCCTTCCCTTTGTCACTCGTGTTCAGCGAATCGCGGCTGGAGTACACCCAGCCTTTCTACTACGCCCGATTCAAAGACTTCGTGTGGATCGTCCTGTTTCGCGAAAACGACTTGGTCCGCTTTACCCAGTCTCCTTCCGGCGGGGGTCAGGGCAACCCAGCTTGGGATTTCCAATGGTTCATCGATGCCCCCAAACAGTATCGGTTGTACCGTTTGTCCTTCCGGGCGATCTACAAGCCCTGGAAGGATCGGGACGATGTCGTGATGGAATACGAGCGCTTTCGAGCGAAATTCGAATAATCCCCCCCCCGAGCGAATCGGGCGGCCTCTTTTCCTGCCTGTGCCATTCTCCTTAAAGAAATTTCAAATCCTGGTTCTCGCCGCCGGCTGGCTTACGCTTCGGGGGCATTCATCCCAGGCGGAACCGGACAAACGGACCTTCGAAGATCCTGCCCCTCCCAAGATCGAGAAGCCGAAGTCCAAGGAACCGCCGAAACCAACCTCCTATCCGGAGCTGCGATTTCATCAGGAGCCCAAGCCGCTCTCTCCAGAGGCAACCACTCAGGAATGGCCCTTTTTTCTGGGCCCTCAGCATAACCTCGTTTCGCAGGAAACACACCTGCTCAAATCATGGGGCAGTTCGGGTCCACCGCTGGTCTGGGAAATGACAAAAGGAACCGGCTACGCTTCTCCGGCCGTGGTGAAGGACCGATTGGTCTTCTTTCATCGCGTCGGAGAAGAGGAACGCGTCGAATGCCTGCATCCCGAAACGGGCAAGCGTTATTGGCAATTCCGATATCCGACAGTCTTTGAAGACCGGTATGGCTACAACAACGGTCCCCGGGCCAGCCCGGTGATAGATGGGAACCGGGTGTATGTCTATGGAGCGGAAGGGAAACTGCACTGCCTCGACCTGGCGACAGGCCAACTGTACTGGAAGCGAAATCTCTCCAGAGAGTTTCAGCGCCGTCAGGACTTCTTCGGTGTGGCTTCCACGCCGTTAATCGAAGGGCAGAGGCTCATCATCAATGTAGGGGCGCCGGAAGGACCATGTGTTGCCGCCTTCGACAAACTCGACGGGAGGTTGCTTTGGGGGGCGGGGAGCCAATGGGGTCCGAGTTATGCGTCTCCCATCCCAGCCGCCATCCATGGACAGCGTCGCATCCTGGTGTTTGCCGGCGGTGAGAGCCAACCTCCCAGCGGCGGGCTGCTGTCCATCGATCCGGAAAGTGGTCAAGTGGACTTCCAATTTCCGTGGCGGAGTCGAAGCTACGAATCCGTCAACGCCTCTTCCCCCGTCGTCGCCGGCAATCAGGTTTTCATCTCCGCCAGCTATCGCACCGGGGGGGCGCTTCTGGAGTTTCTCCCCGACTTCAGTCACAAGCTGATTTGGACCACCCAACAGCTCGGCACCCACTGGAATACCGCTATTCATCGAGACGGCTATCTTTATGGATTCGACGGTCGCAATGAACCTGATGCAGCCCTCGTGTGCCTGGATTGGAAAACCGGCAAGGAGGTGTGGAGGGTGGCCCCGGAATTTCAGGAGACAGTGGAGAGTGGAGGCCAATCCCGGCCAATCATCACCGGCACCTATCGCGGGTCGCTGCTGTGGGCCGATGGGGCCTTCCTGTGCCTCGGAGAGTTAGGCCATCTGGTCTGGATGGACCTGTCGCCTCGGGGATATCGCGAGCTGGCCCGCACCTGGCTGTTCGCTGCTCGCGAGAGTTGGTCGGCTCCGGTCTTGAGCCGGGGTCTCCTTTATATCACTCAAAACAGCCGAGACCTGATCCGCCGGGATCCACCCCGTCTGCTGTGTTATGACTTAAGGGGAACGAGCCGAAGCTCAGGCGATCGTCGAGCCGGACCGAAGTCTCGCGGCGGGCCGAAATGACAGAGGAACTCTCACTCCAGCAGACTCGCGCACACCAGAGAGTCTTCGTTCCTGGCGAAGATTCGTCCTGCTGACACACCAAAGCAGGCTCGAGCCGTGGCGCTCAACAACCGCGTCTGCCCCAGCACCTTGTACGCCTTCGGCGACGCTGCCGCGAGAATCAACTCGCCGTTTTCTTTGAGAATCAACAAGTGACTGCCCGTCCGCACCAGCGTCCCCCCGCCAAACCGGTCAACGCTCCAGCGGACTTTTCCGGTGAGCAGCTCGACGCAGCGCAAGCTGGGGCTCTGCTCCTGGCGGCCGTGAAAGCCGTACAGGTGACCATCCAGGTAAACACTGGTGGCGTAGTGGTTGGAGAGTACCTCATCCGAAGACCAAATCTCCTTCCACGTATTTCCATTCACCTGGCCCAAAACCGCTCCGGTTCCGTAGCTCGCTGAGACGAACAGCAGGTCGCCGACAACCAAGGGCGTGGCGGCATTGACCGAGGCATTCATTCGGGCGCGCCAGCGGAAGCCGAAGCGAGCCTGACCCGTCTCCGGATCGAGGTCGACCAGGCCGTTTCGCGTAAAGAACAGCGCATGACGTGCTCCGGCGATGGTGGCCGCGGTGGGAGAGGCATAACCGGCCTCGTCGTCGGTGGCCTTCCACAAGACTGCTCCCGACTCCTTGTCGAATGCCACCACCCCGCTGCCGGCCGGCCCGCCAATGTTCATCAGCACTTTGTTCTCTTCCACCAGCGGCGAACAGGCCGCTCCGAAGAATCCCTTCGGAACCCGGAACTGTTCGTGGGTATCGACACTCCAGACCTTCTTTCCGTCGGCCAGATCCAAACAGTGAAGCACGCCTTCCGCCCCAAAGGTGTACACTCGATTCCCCGAGATGGCGGGCGTGGCTCGCGGACCTGGATCAAAGCCAAAATCGTCCCGATAGCGGGTCGGATAATCGTACGACCACAGCTTACGGCCGCCGGAGGTTTCCAGACACTCCACTATCTCCCGGTCTTTCAAGCGATGGAAGAGAATCAGCCGGTTTCCTGAGAGCACGGGCCCGCTGAATCCCTGACCTACAGGCAGCTTCCACAAGACTCGAGGCCCCTCCCGGGGCCAGCCGCCCTCCAGGTCTCCTCCACGGTAAACCCCGTCGCGTGTTGGCCCCAGGAACTGCGGCCAGTCCCGGGATCGATTCTGCGCGGTGTCTTCTGAGGTGGGCTTTCCGGACAACGAGGCCAGCCCCATGAGCAGAAAGAACAGAAGACGGTTGGAAGTCATCGGGAACCTCTGGAATAGAACAGAATTCGTATGCGCAGTGAGAATCCTAAATTCGCCAGTGTCCGGCGCTGTCCGGCACCTAACGGCGTCTCGACACGAGGTCGCCGAAGGCCGGCAGCAGTTCATACTTGTCCAGCCAAGTTGTGTAGAGAATGCCGCTCGCCCCGGGGGTAGCGTCCAGAGCTTCCAGCCAGCCTTTGGGGTTGTCCAGATTGTCGGCGTCGTAGTAAGCACCTGCCACGGTGCGAAAGCCGAGGCTTGAAAAGTGACGAAGGCTCTCCGACCGGATGCGGTAATTCCAACAGACGATGCCCATTTCTTTGGGCAGGTACTTCCAGGAATCGACGAACGTTCCCTCTGCCAGGTAGTAGTATTTTCGGTCGGGATTGGCGTTGTGCCGGGGATCAAACATGTCCGACCAAATGAAGACCTCGGCCTTGGGGTTGACCTCTCGAATCAGCTTGAACTGCCTTGCGACGCAATCGCCCAGGATCTGGGCCATGCTGAGCCCCCTCTTTCGACAGGCTTGGCAGGAACCACCTGTGCGTAGTTCGTCCATGTTGAGCAGATACTGAGCGGGCGCCAGGTGCTCGTGAATCAGGCGCGCCTGAGTTCGCCAGATCTCGAACAGCTTTGGCTCCGACATGCAGACGGGAGTCTGGTCGTTGTAGATCTTGGTTCCGTGATAGAAGCTGACGCGCAGGCGCTCACCCTCCTTAATTCGGCTGCCGGCGGAAAGCTCAATGGCCGGGCCTTCATGATCCCAAAGGAAGTTGAGATGGGGATCCCTCACCGTTCTGTAGTCCTGGCCCTCCACATAGGTCGTCCCGCTTTTTTCTCCTCGAACGATCAGCGGCGTTCCAGGACGCCTCAGCAGGTTGACGAGTCCAATCTCTTCGACCTCCAGGTCATCCAGCCAGAACTTTCCTCCCCTTGCGCCCTGCACCGACGGAACGATCTCGACGCGATCGTAATTCCAACTGTTGAAAGCCACAGCGACCTGCTGCCAGTCGGCGTCTCCCCGCATCCGGGGATTTTCATACTGCAGCCGCCGCTGGTCCTGTCCCCCCAAGACCTCCAATCGAAAGTTGCCGGAACCAAACGGGTCTGATTCGCCCAAGCCCTCGGATTTCACCCACGCTTTCAGCCGGTAACAGCGGTAGGGATGCACGCTGACGGTCTGGCTGATCCGGTAGGCATCCCGCGGGTGTTTTCCGAAGTTTTCAAACCGAAGCGAGGCCCTGCCATGTTTGAAGACGGATTGGTCAACAGAGGCGACCTCTCCCAGCTTCCCGAAAATACTGAAACCCTTCACTCCTTCGCCCGTAGGTTCCTCAAAACCCCCGTTCACCACAGGAACCGACGGGTCTTCGACCAGCATCGCTTTCCCTTTTCCCACCACAAACAGGGCGTCCCTGACGGGGAGGCCCGCCGCCAGGTTCTTGTCGTGGGCCAACACGGAACCTCCGTAGCCTGCAGACAGAATTGAGGGAATGATCCTCAGGCCCTTCGGGCTGCAGAACTGATGCACTCTCTTCAACCTTTGAAGATAGTCCGGCGGCTTCAGATCCAGCTGATCCAGTCCAGCCGAAAACACCATTCCGTTCAGTCCATGCTCCGCCGCGACACCCGCGATGCGCAAAACCTTCTCGACGTCGTTGTCGTCGGCCAGACGGCTCGCCACACGAACCCAGCGATTAGGATAGACGTCCTCTTCCGTGTGAGACACCGTGCCTGATAATAAAACTCCGAAAAAGAGCAAGCCGATCGCTTTTTTCATGATTGTTTCTCCTCCTGACATCTGACACAGGTTTTATCCTATCCGGTAGTGGTGTGCAAGGATGTGGCGAGGCTTTGCCGGGCAATTGACACCGCCAAGGCCAGAGCTTACACTGCCCAATCATGCCTATCTTTCAGATTGAGGATCGCCGTGGAGGCTGTTCTCCGCATCACGGTGACGGGGCGTCGGCTCAAGCATCGTCGGACACGGGCCACTGCCACGAACGTGTTCTCTCGCGCCAGGTGAAGAAACGGAATGTATTTGGACATCTTGCTGGTGGAGGCGCGTGCCGGTTGGGCTGCGTGACTCTGGTCTTCCTATTGGCTGCGTTGCCGAGGCCGGTCGTCGCAACGGACCAGACCGAGTTTTTCGAGAAGAAGATCCGTCCGCTTTTGGCTGAGAAGTGTTATGCCTGCCACAGTGCGCAAAGTCCCAAGCTGATGGCAGGATTGCGTGTGGATAACTTGGAAGGCTTGCTCAAGGGCGGAGACTCCGGCCCGGCCATTGTTTTCGGTAAGCCTGAACAGAGTCTCCTGATTAAGGCCGTCTCGTACCGGGACCTGAACCTCAGAATGCCGCCTTCGGGCAAGCTGAGTGAGGACGAAATCCGGGCTTTTGAAGAGTGGGTGAGGCTAGGCGCTCCCGATCCCCGTTCGAATCCCGTGGTTTCCAGCACCGCGGGCAAACGGCAGGAGATTGATTCTGACGCCGCGAGGCAGTTTTGGGCATTCCGTCCCATCGGCTATCCCAAGCTGCCGAGCGTTCGAAACGGTG
This sequence comes from Acidobacteriota bacterium, assembly GCA_040753175.1. Classification (GTDB taxonomy): domain Bacteria; phylum Acidobacteriota; class Terriglobia; order Versatilivoradales; family Versatilivoraceae; genus JBFMEW01. The sequence goes on from JBFMEW010000017.1 coordinate 52,605, forward strand.
ACTGGGTGAAGTCTCCGGTGGATACCTTCATTCTGGCCGCACTGGAGGAGAAAGGATTGCGACCGGCCTCCCGGACAGATAGGCGGTCCTTGTTGCGGCGCGCGACCTTCGACCTCACCGGACTACCTCCCACTCCTCGCGAGATTCAGGATTTCCTGGAGGATCGGTCACCCCGAGCCTTTGAGCAAGTGGTGGACCGCCTGCTGGCATCGCCTCATTATGGAGAGAGATGGGCGCGACATTGGTTGGATTTGGTCCGATTTGCAGAAACGAATGGTCACGAGTTCGACAACGAGAAGCTTGACGCCTGGCGGTATCGCGATTACGTCATCCGGGCCTTCAATCGGGATCTGCCCTACGACCAGTTCGTGCGGGAACACATCGCCGGCGACCTGTCTGCACGGCGTATCAGCCCGGACGGGGCCCACTGGGAGTCTCCTATCGCCACCAGTTTTTTCTGGTTCGGAGAGGTACTCAACAGCGCCACGGATTCCGTCAAGTCTCGCGCCGACGAAGTTGATAACCAGATCGACGTCCTGGGAAAAGCCCTCCTCGCCTTAACCGTGGCATGTGCCCGTTGCCATGACCACAAATTCGATCCGATTCCCACGGCAGACTACTATGCGCTGGCCGGAGTGATGCACAGTACCGCACTGACCGAAACCGTGGTGGATTCCCCCGCAACCGTAGCGCAGTTCGCGTCCCTGCGGCAGCGGATCTCGGAGGTGAACGGCACTTTGCGTGCGGAGTTGCTTGCTGCCGGGAAGTTGATGGCTTCGCAACTGCCCAGGTACCTGATGGCAGCCGGTCGCACGCTTTCCTGCAACCCGGCCGACTTGTGTCAACCTGATTCCGGAATCGAAGGCCTCGACCAGCGAATGCGGCAAGCGTGGACTCAGCGGCTGAAGGAGGCGATTCAAGACCCGGCAGACCCCTTCTATCCTTTCGCCGGCATCCTTGCAACCGATCCAGCCCAGTCTTTCTCCGATCGCTTGCAACGAGTCCGGCACGAGCTGTCTCAGCTCTCTGCAGCCTCCAAGCCGACCCATCCCTCACGACAGGAACATGGGGAATTCGTCTTCGAGGACTTTGAGTCGCTTGGCTACCCACACTGGACGGTGGCCGGTCAGGCTTTTGGAGCCACCTCCCAACATGAAGTGGCGCTGGGACAGTCCCTCATCGGCTATCAAGGACAAGGCCTGGCCAACTCCTTTGGGGGGAATTCGGGTTCCGACCGCTTGATGGGGAGCTTAACCTCAGAAGTGTTTCGCATGCCAAAGCTCTATCTCCATGTTCGAATGGCAGGAAGCCAGGAGGAAGGCAAGGCAGAAACTGCGGGTCTGCGAGTCACTGTGGTCGCCGATGGCCACAAGAGCCAGCACCTTCGGCCGAATGGCAGCGGTCGATTGAGCTGGCATACGGTTCGCCTAACCAAGGAAATTGGAAGGCTCTGTTACATCGAAATTGTAGACCGCCGCCAGGACGGACATTTGGTCGTAGACGAGATCGTCCTGTCTGACTCCCCCACGCCACCACGGGCGTCCGTTGGGCCCTTCCCGGCGGTTCAGGACCTCCTCTCAGGTAGCCACAACCGTTCGCCCGAAGACCTAGCGCAAGCCTATCGAACCTGGATCCGGTCAGCCCTGCAGTCCAGTGACGATTGGCCAGGAGGCGTCGGCGGGCTGGGAATCCTGAGCCCGTCCGGGAAAGCAGAGGATCTCGCTGGGCTGCTGGAGCCTGACGCGGTGAGCCGTATCGACGAGCTGCGAAAACGAAAAAACAGGCTTGAGTCGGAGTTGCCCGTTTCGACCTTCGCCATGGCCAGTCAAGACCAGGACGCGAAGGACGTGCGCTTGCATATCCGGGGAAGTCACAAAAACCTGGGGGAAAAGGTTCCTCGTGGATGCCTGCAAATTGTCGCAGGGAGCGACCAGCCGCCTACCAGTCACGGCAGTGGACGTCTTCAGCTGGCGGAATGGGTGGCCAGCGAGAAGAATCCTTTAACCGCCCGCGTGATGGTCAACCGAGTCTGGAAGTTTCATTTCGGAGAGGGCTTGGTACGCTCAGTAGACAATTTCGGGGAAACCGGTGACCGCCCCAGCCATCCGGATCTCCTGGATTACCTGGCGCGCCGGTTCATCGAGTCGGGCTGGTCGCTCAAGGCCATGCATCGGCTCCTGATGCTGAGCAATACCTACGCCATGTCCAGCGAGCCATCCGAAGAGGGAAAGCGACTGGATGCGCAGAATCGCTTGTGGCACCACGTCCCAGTCCGGCGCCTGGAGGCAGAAGTCATTCGGGATTCCATCTTGGCCGTCACGGGCAGGCTGGATCGAACCCTGTATGGTCCGAGCGTCATGCCTCATATCAGCCCTTACCAGGAGGGTCGAGGCAAACCGTCTTCCGGTCCGCTGGATGGAGAGGGCCGCAGGAGTCTGTACCTCCAGGTTCGCCGTAACTTCCTGACGCCCATGTTCCTGGCCTTTGACTACCCGTTGCCCGCATCGACCATTGGGCGAAGAACTTCCTCCACCGTTCCCTCCCAGGCATTGCTCATGATGAACAACGAATTCGTCGCGGGACAGGCGCGCCGTTGGGCCGAGGCGCTTTGCACCCGATCTGAAGCGTCCGAGGCTCGCCTAGAACGGATCTTTGTCACGGCTTTTGGACGACCTCCGGAAAAATGGGAAGTCGGGGAGGCGCTGCACTTTCTGGAATCTCAACAGCATGAATATCGAGCTTTGGCGCATCAGCAAGACGAGGCCTGGCGTGAGGCCTGGACAGATCTGTGCCACGTGGTTTTGAATTCAACGGAGTTTCTATACGTACGCTGAAATAAGCTAAGACTCCTGTGTGCCCTTCAAGGTCGGTTTCTCGAAAGCGGCCTTACCATTGGAAGTTGAGTGGCATTCACCATTGACTCTTAGCGGCAGACGGGGAACCACCATGCATCGATTGGATCTATCCAAACCCGGAATCACTCGCCGGCAAGCTCTGTGTCGTTGTGCCAACGGCTTTGGCGGTCTGGCCCTGGCCTATCTCTTGGCGGACAAGTTTGCCTCGGCCGCCGAACCTGCAGCCGGCCAGGTCAACCCGCTGGCACCTCGTCCTCCTCATTTCGCACCCAAGGCGACCTCTGTCATCTTTCTGTTTATGGACGGGGGACCTTCGCAAGTGGATACCTTCGATCCCAAACCCAGACTCGCCAGGGAACAAGGGCAAACCATCCCGTTTGAAACTCCCACTACGGTGTTCAATATCAGCAACAGGATTTTGGCATCCCCCTTTCAGTTCAACCGGTACGGACAATGCGGAGCAACCGTCAGCGACCTGTTTCCCCACGTGGCTACTTGCGTGGACGATCTGACCATCATTCGCTCCATGGTCGCCGATCACTCGGAACACACGGCTGCCAACTACTTCATGCATTCCGGTTCGGGATTCCAGGGCCGACCGAGCATGGGGTCCTGGTTGACTTACGGCCTGGGAAGTGAGTGCGACAACCTGCCTGGCTTCATCGTCCTGGAAAGCGGGCTGATCCCGCCGGGCGGAAGCGATCTTTTCGGCAGCGGATTCTTGCCCGCATCTTACCAGGGAACTCTGTTCCGAAAGGGCGCTCACCCCATCGCCGATCTTGTTCCGCTCGAGGTCCGGCCAGGGCTGCAGCAGTCCAAGCTGGCCCTGCTACAAAAACTGAACCAAGGGGTTCTGGATCGATTTGGGGCGGTAAGCGAGCTCGAGGCTACCATCGCCAATTGCGAACTAGCTTACCGGATGCAATCGGAGGTGCCGGAGCTGCTCGACTTGGGAAAGGAAAGCCAGGCTACTAAGAGACTCTACGGACTGGACGAAGCCGACACCGAAGAATTCGGCATGCAATGCCTGCTGGCCAGGAAGCTGGTGGAACGCGGTGTGCGCTTCGTGGAGCTGTTGCCGCCGATGCGGCAGGGGATCGATCGCTGGGACCAGCACGGCAGCCTCGAGGAGGGACACCGCATCAACGCCAAGGCCGTGGACAAGCCCATTGCGGCCCTGCTGAAGGACTTGAAGGGCCGCGGTCTGCTTAAACACACGCTGGTGGTGTGGGGAGGCGAATTCGGCAGAACCCCGACCGCCCAGCTTCCGGACGGCACTTACGTGAAAGAGGTGGGCCGAGACCACAATCCCTTTGGGTTCACCATGTGGTTGGCCGGCGGCGGCGTGAAAGGCGGGCTGGTCTATGGCGCCACGGACGAGTATGGTTATTTCGCCGTCGAAAACAAGGTCCACATCCATGACCTTCACGCCACCATGTTGCACCTCCTGGGGCTGGACCATACCAAGCTGACCTACCACTTCAGTGGCCGGGACATGCGGCTCACCGACGTCCATGGTCAGGTGATTCACGCTATTCTGGCTTGACACCAACGGTGCCGGGATTCCTTGGTTAGGCCCCGCGGCAATACCTGACGTTGCACCTTCCTTGGAATCAATGGGAGTCTCCATGTCGAAAACCGCTCTCTGGGTATGCCTGCTGATGGGCCTGGCGGTCGCCTGCACGCAGTTCGGCTCTTCGAAAGCCCGCCGACTCCACCAGGAAGCCTTCGTCTTCGATGCCCACATTCACATGATCAATCGCCAGTTCCACCACGGGGGAGACATTGCAGACCGATTGAGCACTGGACAAGTCGATTTGCCTCGCTTAAAGGAAGGCGGAGTTGATGCCTTTCTGTTCAGCCTGTTCGTCCCGGAGGAGTACTACCCACCTCGCTTCGAAACCCGCCACACGCTGCGCCTCATGGACCTGGCGCTGGAGCAGATCAGCCGTCACCAGGCGCTGGTCCAGATCGCATTCTCCGCCTCCGACATTGAAGCCATCAACCGCCAAGGGAAGATGGCGGTCATACTGGACCTGGAGGGAGGATTCGATCTGGACGGCGATCCCGCCATTCTGCGCAGCTTGTATCGCCTGGGCCTCCGCGTGGCTCAACTTCCAGCTCACAACTGGGCCAGCGAGTTTGCCGACTCCTGTTGTGCTCCGCCGAAGTGGAACGGTCTGAATGAGCGGGGGCGGGTCCTGGTGAAGGAAATGAATCGCATCGGCATGTTGATCAACCTCTCCCACGCGTCGGATGAGACCATGGAACAGACCATTGACCTGAGCAGCGATCCCGTCGTGGCCACCCATCATGGGTTGCGCAGCCTGGTGGATATCCCTCGTAACATTCCCGACAGACTTCTGAAGAAGCTCGCAGCCAAAGGAGGTGTGATCGGCTTCCACCTGGGCAGCGAGTTCCATAGCCGCGCGTTCTTTGAATGGAGAACGAGGCGCCGCGGCCGAACGTTTTGGGATACCACCGCCGTCGGAGATCGCGAGAAGAATCTGTCCATCACGGCGATCGATAAACGGGTTGCCCCGCGGTTTCCCATGGTCGGCCAGGCGGCCCCTGAAGCCATCAAGATCAGCGTGGAGGAGTGGGTTGGCGTGGTCGATCGGGCCATTCAGCTGGTAGGCGAGGATCACGTCGCCCTGGGCAGCGATCTGGATGGAGGACCGACACTACCTCGGGGGATGCGGGACGCGCGTGACCTGCCAATGCTGACTGAGGCCATGCTGGACCGCGGGTACTCCGAACAGCGCATTCGCAAGGTTCTGGGCGAGAACCTCCTTCGCGTGTTCCGGCACGTCACGGAACGCTAGGCATTCCGACTGGAGGGGCGCACCCAACTGCCGAACTTTGGGTGCCGAACCACAAACGAAGTTCCCGAACTCGCATTCACCCTCTGAAGCCCCCCGAAAAAATCGGCAGGATCGAAGTCAGCCAAAGTGGTAGAATTGGACTCTCAATTCCCTAACCAAAGGCGAATACAGAGGAGGTACCTATGCGAACACGTACTTTCACGCTGCTCGCTGCCAGCCTGATTGTGTCTGGGCTGATCCTTGGTGGTGTTTCCCATGCGGCCGACAACCAAGTCGGCGTTTGGAAGTTGAACGTCGCAAAATCCAAATACAGTCCCGGCCCGCCTCCGAAAGAAGGCAGGCTGACCATCGAGGCGCTGCCCAACGGACTCAAAATCACCGTTCATGGCACGGCCGCCGATGGCAAGACCGTCCACTTCGAGATGAGCCCGAAATTCGATGGCAAGGACTATCCCATGACCGGCAACCCGGACGCCGACATGATCAGTATAAAGAAGATCGACGAATACACGATCGAGACGGTGGGGAAGAAAGGCGGCGCTCCCACGATGACCGTTCGCAGCGTAGTCTCCAAGGACGGAAAGACTCGTACAACCACCCAAAAAGGGACAAACGCGAGAGGCCAGGCTGTTGACAATATCCTGATATATGACCGTCAGTGAGACATTTCGAGCGAGGTGAAAACGGCGCCGCACTCCCTGGCTGGTCCTGTATTCCGTCGTGTGGCGGAGAACCTACTGTCCCAGCTTGTGCCGGAATTCATGCTCGAGCATGGACATGACCACCAGGGAGCGAAACCGGTCCGGCGCGGGGAAACACTCCCGCAGCACCCCTTCCTCCACGAACCCAAGGGATTGGTAAAGGTGCCGGGCGCGGGCATTGTCATCAAAAACGTCCAGCCACAAACGATGTGCGCCGAATTCTTGAAAGGCTCTGCTGATGACCTCGCGGAGCACGCTTCGGCCTAAACCTTTTCCTGGGTCCGCGATGACGATGCGCTTCAGCTCCAGCGTTCGGTTGGGCGAGGTCAGGCCTCGCAAGATGACGTAACCCGCACCCCTGCCTTCTTGCTCGACAACCCAGTAGCGGCAGTCGGAATCAACCATCTGACACTGATGTACCTCGGCCGGGTCGCCGCCGACGAATCCGAGCGAGCGGAACCTGGCCTCCAGGTCCAGAAGAAAGGGGAGATCGTCGAGAGTTGCAAGCCGAAGATTCATACTTGACGCAGCTCGATGTGGCGATCGGCTACTTCCATTTCTTGCCAAGACTTTCCAGCCCGGCGTCCTTGAGATCGTCAGGACTCATGACCACCCGGAATTCGCAGTCAGCGTTGAATTTCAAGAACCAGGGTTCCGCATAGAAAGGAACCTGAGAGGCTTTGGCCACGTCAACGATCATCACTGCGCCGCGGGTCCCGTTGTGCTCGGTGAAGTACACTGCCTCCGGCCTGGTATCTTCCAGAATCTTAGCGATGGTCGACCCGGCAGTACCTTCTCTAACCGCTGTATTGAACGGTTCGTGAGGAACTCGGATATTCAACAACATTCTCATGTCGCCCTCCTTGGAATTGGAATGGATAACCCCATCCTATCGCGCGAGCGCGCATGAGACAAATCAGTCAAGGCAAGATTGACGATTGAGTCCCCGAGGTAGACTCGCCGTTAAGATGAGCAGCGCAAAGTTATCGCGTCAAGACAACGGCCCATTACCTGAAGGGCACAACTGCGCTGAGACCGAGCTTCCCCCCAAAGGAAACCTGCACACAACTCCCGGGGACGCTACTCCTGCCCCTGAGTGGACGGCACCGCCACCCCGGCTGTGCGCTCCGCCACCGCCGCCAAGGGTGGCAGCGAGTTTTCGGGTCTGTCCAGGTAGAAGTAGACCGTTGCGGACACGTCGTCGCGACGCAAGAAATTCGTCCAGCCCTCCGGCAGACTTGGGTCGGACAGCGGGATCTCCACGTCTTTTTCCAGCAACTTGGTGAATCGGTAGCGGTCTCCCGAATCGATGGTGACCGGTCGCAGAGGCGCACCGGCAGTGAGTAACTTCAGAACCTCGACCTTCGGTGCTCCACCCATCTGCTGAATCGTCACGCGACAGTCGTGTTGAAAGATTACGGGGTCGGGAATGTGGAACCGATAAAAAGCCCAGCGGCCGTTTTCCCGGTCGGCCAACGTGCAGCCCTGATACTGCTGGGTAAAGACTCCCTGTCCCCATCCGGTGCCGATATAATCTTCCGTACCCGTACCCACCAGTGTCGGAAACTGGCTATCCCCGTCCAGAAAAATCTTTACTTCACCTTCGCCCCACCACGTCTTGCCGTAGGCGGGCTCGGTGACCACGCCCAGGTTGACCCCCACAAAGCGGCCTCGGCCGGTGACTCGGGGCAGGATCTCGAAGTCCTTTCCCAAAGTGGTGGGTCTTTCCCTGCGCCACGCCGCGTGAAAGTAAAGGGTGTCCGGACTGAACTCCGTTGAGGTAGTGTAGTTGATGTCGTAGAAAACATGGGAAAGGTCCCGTCCGGATTCGTTGGTCAGAACCAGGCGAGCCGACTTGCGGAAGGGCATCGGAATATACGAAACAAACGACCGGCCTTCCGGATTCGCCAGCAGAACATGCTCAAAGGCGACTGGCTGGCCCAGGGCAGTACCAAAGAAGTCGCCAAACGGAACCTGAACCGCGGGCTGCCGGGCGTCGTCCCAGAAAATCTCGAACTTCAGGGAGCGCAGCATTTCGGGTGACCGATCGCGGATGGTGATCCAAATCCTCCGGAGAACAGCCGGCCCTTGCACGTGGGCCAGCTCCAAGGTCTCCCCGGCACGAATGGTTTCAAACGGCCGGCCCTTGGCGCCTGCGTTTTCAAGACCACCCGCGCCCTTCCTTCCCGATTTGTTCTCGGGACTCGCCCATCGCGAGTGATCTGTCAGCGGCACCTCGAACAACGGTTGGGCATGCATGCCGGTGGCGATGAGGGTGAGGCCGGCGAGAATCAGAGTGCGGAGCATGGAATTCACGGTCCTTTCCAAGAATTGAAATGAGAGTATGCAACCAAATCGGCAGCTGAGACCTGAGCAAAGATTTGATCCGGGGCCATCATGGCTGACCGACCGTCTCTGAGCGACGAGACCGGATTACCTGCTCTTGCCGATCCTTGCCACCGGGTTCTTGACCGAGCCACCCCTCCCGCGAAAGGGTTAAGTACCCTTTCCCTGAAGGAGTTGAGGCCACAAATTCCTTTTATGCCTTGGCCCGGGCCTGCCGAAAATGCTACAATCCGCGGCGTTTCTGCGATCCTCCTTTGGAGGCTAGAGCAGGTATGGTGTTGAGTTTGGTTTCCAGAAGAAGGTTTATAAGCACAGCCGGCCTGGTGAGTCTGTCGCCGGCGCTTCCGTTTGAATCATCGCTCTACCGGCTGAGGGGAAAAGATCAGATCGAGGTTACCCGCCATGCCGTCTGGATCAAGAACCTGCCCCGAGCCTTCGGAAACCTCAAAGTAGCCCAACTCTCCGACATTCACCACAGCAAATTCATCTCGTTTAACGACGTCTACCGAATGGTAGAGCTCACCAACCGCCAGAGACCCGACCTGGTCTTCCTGACCGGCGATTATGTCACCTGGTCGCGGAAGTTCATCCAACCCGTCGCCGAAGCGTTGCGCAATCTCAAGCCTCGTTTGGGCAGTTTCGCCGTGCTTGGCAACCACGACTTCCGGGTGGGCCCCCAAGACGTCACCAGGGCCCTGGAGGGTGCCGGCATCCGGGTGCTCCGCAACGACTCGGTCCGAATCGATCAGTATGGCGAATCGCTGTGGATCACCGGCGTGGACGACTCCAGCAGCGGTCAGTGCGATCTGGAAAAAGCCCTCACTCCGGTGCCGTCCAGGCACCCCACCATCCTGCTGGCCCACAACCCTGAAATCATCGGCCAGGCCGTGGAGCGGGAAGTGGACTTCATCGCCTCCGGTCACACGCACGGTGGTCAGGTGAAGATCCCCTACCTCAAACCGCTGCATTCCGTCACGCAGCCGGGCCGCGATATCCTCGAGGGGTTTGTGCGGAGCGGCAAGACGCAGATGTACATCAGCCGAGGATTGGGCAAGGTGGTGGTGCCGCTTCGGATTCTGTGCCCGCCCGAACTCCCCGTCTTCCGACTCGTCTGTTACACCTGAAGTCTTAGGCAACCTGCCAGGCCTGCCCGCGCGATCCAGTGCTTCTGAAACTCGGTCCTTTGGCGCATGACGCCAGGTAACAATCCTTCAAAGCCGATGTGGATGAAATCTCGTTTTGAGAGGCACGACCGAGCCGGCTCAGGCCCATCGCGCTCACGACAGGTGGGAAACGGCTACTCCAACCGTTCCAGACGAAGAGTCACAATCCGATACTCCTGCTTGGGCCGCAGAACCAGCATCATCAGGGCTCCACTTGAGCGGAGCTGGGAGAGCATTCTCTGGAATTCGGCCCTCGACTTGACCGGCTGCCGGTTCACTTCCAGAATGATGTCCCCGGCGGCCAATCCGGCGTCGGCAGCCGGACTCAGCCCAAGAACCTGCGTCACCAGCACACCCTTGGGCTCAGACTCGATGCGGTGCAGCCTGCGCTGCTGATCGGTCAAATCCTGCACCGCAATTCCAGCGTCAACCGACGTGCCGGAGGAACCGCCGGGAACCTCAGGTGGATCGGGTCGGGTACTTCTGGCCTGGCTGAGAGGTTGCCGCTCCCGCACCACGGCCGCAAACTCAACGGCTTCCCGATCGCGAAATCCCTTGAGCTTGATGGTGGTTCCCGGTCTTGTTTGAGCCACCTTTTGGAAGAAGTCTTCCCGATCCTGGACTGCCTGCCCATCAATCTCGGTGATGACGTCGTACAGGCGAATCCCGGCGCTCTCAGCCGCGCTGTTGGGCGAGACCTCGGCAATCAAAACGCCGCGCGGCTGCGGCAGCTGAAGAACTTTGACGTGCTCGGCATTGACCTCGACCGGCTTGACCCCCAGGAAACCTCGCACCACCCTTCCCTGTCTTTCCAGCTGTCGGAAGATGTTCTTGGCGAGATTGATCGGAATGGCAAAGCCGATGCTCCGCCCGCGAGTACTGATGGCCGAATTGATAGCCACCACTTCTCCCTGACTGTTGAACAGCGGTCCTCCACTGTTGCCGAAATTGATGGCTGCATCAGTCTGAATGTAGCTCTCGAAGGGGTTGTCTTCCATCCGGCGGTCTTTGGCACTGACCACCCCCACCGTTACGCTGTGTTCGTAGTTGTAGGGGTTCCCCACGGCCATAACCCAGTCGCCAACCCTGACCTCGTCGGAGTTGCCCAGCCGCACGGGCTGTAATCCGTTTCGGGATTCGATCTTGATGAGGGCCAGATCGGTCTCGGAATCCGTGCCTAATACCCGCGCCGGGTACTCTTCCCCGCTGAGCAATCGAACCGTCAACTGCCGGGCGTCGTCAATCACGTGATCGTTGGTGACGATGATCCCATCCTCCCTCAAAACAAATCCGGAACCAAACCCGCGACTCTTGTGAAGTCCCTCATCCTCCGGACGAAGCGACCAGAATTCGAATCCGTCGTGGGCTTGATTCAAATCAATGATCTTGGTGGACGTCACGCTCACCACCGAGGGGTTCACCTCAGATACGACTTCAGCGAAAGATGACGGTGCAGACAAGTTCCGGGTCCCGGCGGAATTGACCAGACCGGCTATTGGAGACCGGCTGACGAGCCCCAGGACAAATCCGATCAGGAGAGCGAGAACCACAAGGGTGGCCGGCACTCCTATTCTTCTGAGGAAGGAAAACATTTCACCAGGTCCCATTCTTTGAACACCGATCTTTGGCAGCTCGAGGCCGGTAATGACCCATCAGCACAGCTTATCGAGAGAAAGTTTAGCGGGCGTTAGCGGACTGACCGGACCGCATCATCATATCATTCCAGGATCAGAGCCTCAACGCTCCGTCATACCGTAATCCTTCAGTCTCTTCTGAAGTGTCCGCAATCCGATTCCCAGAAGTTGCGAGGCCTTTTGCCGGTTGCCTCCCGTCTTTTCAAGCGCCTGCAGGATGGCTTGTTTTTCAATCACATCCATGCTCAGGTCCTCGAAAACCACCGGCGCGCCGGCAGTGTCGGCAGACGCTTTCCCTCCTCCACGCAATTCAGCAGGAAGGTCCTCCACACCAAAGATCCGCTGTTGGGAGAAAACCACCAAACTCTCGATCAGGTTCCGGAGTTCCCGCACGTTCCCCGGCCAATCGTATTCTTCAAGAACTCTCATGGCTTCAGGGGTAAACCCCTCGACCGGCTTGGAGTGCTCGGCGGAGAAGTCGCTGAGAAAGCGGGACACCAGCAACGGAATGTCTTCGCGACGTTCCTTTAATGGCGGCACCTGGAAGGTGACGACTTTGAGGCGATAGTAGAGGTCGGTGCGGAACTTTCCTGCCTCCACCGCCTGCGCCAGATCGCGGTTGGTGGCTGCCACCAGTCTCACGTCCAGTTTGAGCAGAGCGGTTCCCCCCACCCGCATGAACTCACGCGTTTCGAGAAACCTGAGGATTTTGACCTGCATGTCCAACGGCATCTCGCCGATCTCATCCAGAAAAAGGGTCCCCTGGTCCGCCAATTCCAGCTTGCCCAAGCGGCGTTCACCGGCGCCCGTGAAGGCCCCCTTCTCGTAGCCAAACAGCTCGCTTTCCAAGAGGGTCGGACTCAACGCGGCGCAGTTCAGCGGCAGAAAGTGCCCTTCTTTTCGTGCGCTGTGACGATGAATGGTCTGGGCAATCAGGTCTTTGCCGGTGCCACTTTCGCCCAGCAGCAAGACGGTGGCCCGTGTCCCGGCCACCACGGCCACTTGCTCGAGGAGCCGCTGCATCACGGCCGACCGGCCGACAATGGCCTCCTCCCCGTCCTGCTCCAACAGCTGTCGCCGCAAAGCTCGCAGCTGGTTTTGAGGCTTGCGCTTTTCCAGAATCTTCTGGACGCGATCGCGCAATTCGAACAGATCCAGGGGCTTCAGGATGTAGTCGTCGGCGCCCAGCTTCATCGCGTCCACGGCCGTCTCCACCGTTCCGTGACCGGTGACGATCAGGAAGCCCGCCTCCTGATTAACGGAGCGCACCGCTCGCAATAAATCGATGCCGTCCACAACCGGCATCTTCAGGTCCGTGATGACCAAATCCATTTCCGCGAACTGCTTCAGTTCCCGAACGGCATGTTCTCCGTCATCGTAAGGGCTGACTTCGTATCCCACCTTGCGCAAGGCGCGACAGATGGAGGCCAGACTCTCCTCTTCGTCGTCCACCACCGCAATTCGGCACGCCCGATCTGCCATCGATCAGTACTCCCCCCGCCGTAACTCGCGCTCCACCACTTTGTCGAGTTTGGAAGCCTTCTCTGACTTCAGAACCTTGCCCGGACGAGCCTTCACCAGCTCCCGGCTCAACCTCTTGACTTGTTTTACCGCACTGAATCGGCGCTTCTTCTTAACCATCCTTATCATGATACGACAGACTCGATTGGATGGCACGCGCCCGGCAAGATCGATCCGTCCCGAGTTTCGGTTCACGCTCTTCCTGAACCCTGGTTCTAAGTTAGCAGACACTAAATTTCTGGTTGACCCCAGAGCCATTCTCCCCTAAAGTGGACTGGTATGTTAGTGAGTGCTAAGTCTGAGAAGACGCTTCGATCCCACCGGACACGACTCTCCAGCCAGCAACGCCGTTCGCAGATCCTCCAGACCGCCATCAAGCTGTTCGCGGAACGGGGATTTCGCGGCACCACAACCCGGGAGCTGGCCAACGCGGCTGGCGTGACGGAACCGGTCCTGTACCAGCACTTCAAAACCAAACGAGACCTCTACGGCGCCATTATCGAGAGGAAGTCGCAGGAGGGTCAGGAGAAGTTCGAATCTCGGCTCGCACCTTATCTGGCTCGGGGAGACGACGTGGGCTACTTTCGGACCCTGGCCGAGCTGATCCTGGAACATTTTGCCGAAGACCCGGCCTTCGCTCGTCTTTTCCTGTTCAGTGCACTGGAGCGTCACGAACTGGCTCGCCTCTTCTACGAACGTCATATCCAATGTTTCCAGCAGCTGATCTCCGGTTACATTCGCGATCGCGCCAAGTCGAAGTTCCTTCGTCGTGTGGACGCCCAAACAGCCGGTTGCGCGTTCTTGGGAATGGTGACCCGGTACGGCAACATGTCCGTGCTCTTTAACGAACCGCTTGGACGGAAACGAATCAAGAAAATCAGTGCCATCGTCGTGGATATCTTCATGAATGGAATTGCACCAGGCAGAAAGGGACGTCAATGAAACGCTTGTCCGTTCTCCTGATGGGAGTGGCTCTGACGGCGTTCGGTTGTTCCCGTGGGGCAACCAACGCCGGCGCCGACAAGGCCACTGAATCGCCCAACCCCATCTCCGTGGAAACGGCCACGGCGGAGATTCGTGAGGTCGAGAAGGTTATCTCCGTTACGGGCTCCTTGCACCCCGATGAAACGGTCTCGGTCAGTTCCGAAGTAGCCGGACGAGTCCAATCCATCCGAGTGGACTTCGGCCAGACCGTCCGTAAAGGGCAGGTCTTGGCCGAACTGGATCCTCGGGAGTACTTGCTGCAGTTGGAGAGAACGCAGGCCTCGCTGGCTCAGGCACTGGCTCGTATCGGTCTGACTTCCGGCCAGGAAGAAAGCCGCGTCGATTCCACCCCGGCCATTCGTCAGGCGGCAGCCCAACTGGAGGATGCCCGCTTCAAATACGAGAGCGCCAAGAAACTGGTGGAAAGCGGCGATTTCTCCCAGGACCGTTTTAACGAACTGGAAAAAGCCTATCGAGCCCGCCAGGCGGCTCTGGACGCAGCGCAGTTCGAGCTCAATACTCAACTGGCCACGATCCAGGCGCTGCGGGCCGAAGTCAAGCTGGCTCAAAAGCGATTGAACGACGCCACCATCCGGGCTCCCTTCGACGGTTCCGTTTCGGAACGTCTCGTCTCACCCGGGCAATTTCTGAAAGAAAACACACCGTTGCTCACCCTCGTGAAGACCCGTCCTCTGCGTCTTCGGCTTGAGATTCCGGAGTCAGCGGCGACGGCGGTGAAGATTGGAACCACGCTCCAATTCACGACCGATGCGACGGCCGGCAAGGAATTCAAGGCCGTGGTCAAGGAGCTCAATCCTTCTCTGGATCCGCGGTCGCGATCCCTGACAGCGGAAGCCCGTCTGGCCGAAGCGGAATCCGAGCTGCGTCCCGGCATGTTCGTTCAAGTTCGGCTCGTGACCGATTCCAAGGCGCCCATCGTGGTCGTCCCAAAAACGGCTGTTTACGCCATCGCAGGGTTGACCAAGGTCTTCCTGCTTCGCCAGAACCAGGCCGTCGAGTGCAAGATTCCCCCTGGCCTGGAACAGGACGGGTGGATTGAAGTGCCTGGTGAAGTCATTCCCCCCGGTTCCCAGGTTGCCACCAGCAATCTATCCATGCTGGTCGACGGCTCGGCAATCCGGGCTGCCTCCCGAACAGGTTCTGCCCAGACTCCTCCAACAAGCTAGGAAACCTCATGCAAAAACTTGCTGAAACCTGCATTCGCCGCCCGGTCTTCGCCACGATGCTGATCCTGGCCCTGGTGGTGATGGGCCTGGAGGCCTACCGCAAACTGGGCGTCGATCTGTTCCCCAAGGTCGAATTTCCGACGGTGACCATCACCACTACCCTGCGCGGCGCGGCGCCCGAGGAGATCGAAACCCAGGTCACCAAGCGGATCGAGGAAGCCGTCAACACCATCAGCGGCATCGACGACTTGAGATCGATCTCGGCCGAAGGTCTGTCGCTCGTCTTCGTCCAGTTCGTCCTGGAAAAAAACGCGGACGTGGCGGCCCAGGAGGTTCGCGACAAGGTGTCGAGCATTCTGGGGCAGCTGCCGCGCGACAGCGACCCTCCCATCATCGAGAAGATCGCCACCGACGCGGCCCCAGTCGTCAATGTGGTCGTCGCCTCGAACCGCGACCTGCGCGAGACCACCAAAATTGTCGACGATCGAATCAAAAAGAACATTGAATCGCTCTATGGGGTCGGCCAAGTGCGGTTTGTCGGCGAGCGGACCCGGCAAATCCAGCTCTGGTTGGACGGCGATAAACTTTACTCGTACCACCTCAACATCGACCAGGTGCGCAATGCCGTGGCGGCTCAAAACGTCGAAATCCCTGGCGGAAGAGTGGACCAGGGACGCCGGGAGCTGAGTCTGCGCACACTGGGCCGGGTGGAACGCCCTCAAGACTTCGCGCAGATCGTGGTGGCCAGCCAGGGAGCCACCCCCATCCGCATCAGCGACATCGGCTCCGTTGAGGACGGGGTGGAAGAGCCGCGCTCCTTGGCCCGACTGGACGGCTTACCGGCCGTGGTTCTGGAGGTTCGCAAACAGGCCGGCACCAACACGCTGCAGGTGATTCAAACCGTGAAGCAGCGCATCGAGGAGCTCAGGAAAAACCTTCCGGCGGATTTCAAGATCACCTACGCGCGCGACCAGTCCACCTTTATCTCCGAGTCGTTCCACGCCGTGCAGGAGCACCTGATCCTGGGCGGGTTCCTCGCGGCATTGATTGTCCTGTTTTTCATCCGCAGCTGGCGGTCAACGCTGATCGCGGCCGTAGCCATTCCAACCTCGATCATTTCCACCTATAGCTTCATGAACTGGATGGGCTTCACGCTCAACCAGATCACGATGCTGGCACTCACTTTGATCGTGGGAATCGTGATCGACGACGCCATTGTGGTCCTGGAGAATATCTTCCGCTTCGCGGAAGAGAAAAGACTCTCTCCCATCGAAGCCGCCATCCAGGGTACACGGGATATCGGTTTGGCGGTTTTGGCCACAACCTTCAGCCTGGTGATCATTTTTCTGCCTGTGGCCCTGATGGGCGGGATCGTGGGTCGCTTCATGTCCAGCTTCGGATACACGGCCGCCTTCGCCATCTTGGTGTCGCTGCTGGTGAGCTTCACACTCACCCCCATGCTCTGCTCCCGCTACCTCAGACTGGGCCAGAATAACGGCGCCTCGACCAAGGAAACCGCCCTGTTTCGGGTGATTGCCGGCGCCTATCGTCGGATGTTGCGTTGGTCCATGGAGCACCGATGGAGCATCGTGGCCATGTCCGTTGTCGTACTTCTTTCCACCGTTCCGCTCTTTCTGGCCATCGGCAAAGACTTTCTCCCCTCCGACGACCAAAGCGAGTTCGAAGTCACGGCCCGCATGCCGCTGGGTTCCTCCCTGCAGGGCACAGACTCCATGATGAGGCAACTGGAGGACGAGATACGGCAACTGCCCGGAGTACGGCACCTGCTCACCACAGTGGGATCCGACACGCAGCGACGGGTGGATCGCGGGTCAATCATCGTGGAACTGGTGCCGGTTGCCGAGCGCAGTCAGAGCCAGGCTCAATTGATGCTCCAGGCTCGAAAGCGGCTGCAGAAATTCAAAGAGGTGGTGATAGGGGTCCAGCTCCCCTCCGTCATTCAGGGAGCCGGACCTAACCAGGATCTGCAGTTCTATCTGCAGGGTCCGGACCTGGAGCTGCTTGATCGGTACGCCATGCAAATCAAGGACCGGTTGGCCCGGCTGCCCGGTGTGGTGGACCTGGACAGTTCCTATGAGAAGGGCAAGCCGGAAATCCGGGTACGGATCAATCGCGATAAGGCGGCCGATCTGGGCGTCAGCGTGGCTTCGGTGGCAACGGCCCTGCGAACCCTGGTGGGTGGCGACGAGCAGGTCACCACCTATCGCGAGGGAGACGATCGTTACGATGTGCAGCTCCGGGTTGAGAAGGAGTTTCGCGATTCCCCCACTGCCCTGGAAAGACTTTACGTTCCCTCGATCACCATCGGGAATGTCCCCGTCTCCAATGTGGCCAGGCTCGAAGAGGCGGACGGCCCCTCTCAAATCGAACGCTACAATCGCCAGCGCCAGATCCTGATCTCGGCAAACCTGGTGGAGGGGCAAGCTCTCAGCAACGTGATCCCCGTGCTGAATCAGACCGTGGAGGACCTGAAAATGGGCCCCGAATACAGCAGCGGGCTGGTGGGCCGCAGCCGGGAGTTCGGCCGGGCGTCGTTGAACTACGTCATCGCCTTTCTGCTGTCGATTGTGCTGATGTACATGGTTCTGGCGGCCCAGTTTGAAAGCTTCATCGATCCGGTGACCATTCTCTTGAGCCTGCCGCTCTCGGTTCCTTTCGCTCTGATTTCACTGTTGCTCGCCGGAGAGAACTTCTCCATCATCTACACTTCGCTGGGGATCCTGATCCTGTTTGGCATCGTGAAGAAGAACTCCATTCTGCAGGTTGATCACATCAAGTCACTCCGCGCTCAGGAAGGCCTGCCCCGGCTGGAAGCGATTCTAAAAGGTTGCGAAGACAGGCTCCGTCCCATCCTCATGACCACCGCGGCTCTGGTGGCCGGCATGATTCCGCTTGCGCTGGGGGGCGGAGCCGGCTCGGGTTCTCGTCGGACCGTGGCGATCGTGGTGATCGGTGGGCAATCGCTGTGTTTGCTCCTGACTCTGCTAGTCACCCCGGTAGCTTACTCCCTGTTCGATGACCTGGCACACGCGCCGCTCTGGAGGCGGCTGTCGGACCTGGCAGGCCAGAGCAGTCTGGCCTTCCGCCGCGCCTGGGCCAGCCGGACCGGTCCGGTTCGCTGAAGGTGACTTCCCCAACTCAAGCCCTGTACTCATTTTCGAATGGTTACCGTCCATTCCTTAACGTGAGGGACTCTATATGAAAGCCGTGTTCATACCACTCCTGATCCTTCTCATAACAGTTCCGACTCAAGCTCAGGAACCCGCTCCTCAGCGAGTGGGCGTCAGCCAGACCAGCCGCAGACTGGAACTCAGGGAAGCCATCGAGAAGGCTTTGGCAGCCAACCTGGAGATCGAGATCGAGCGCACCAACACGGAGCTGGCGCGTCAGGCCGTCAAGATCGCGCAGGCCTATACCGACACCATCTTCCGCTGGCAGCCGGTTCTGGAGACGCTCACGGTTCCCACCAGTTCGGTGCTCATCGGTGCCGAGGGAAGGCAAAGCGAACACCGTTTTGCCCAGGACTTTCACGTTCTGCAGAAGCTGCCGAACTGGGGCACCCAGCTCAGCCTCGACTTTGAAAACAACCGGTTGTCCACCAACAACCCCTTCGTTTCGCTCAACCCCTTCTTCAACACCCGGCTCTTCTTCAATCTGAACCAGCCGATGCTGAGAAACTTCCTCATCGATCCCGAGAGGGCCCAACTGCAAATCCGGCGCAAACAGCTCAACATCTCCGAAACGGAATTCGAACTGAGGGCCATCGATATCATCACGCGGGTCGAAGAAGCCTATTGGGACTTGTTGGCCGCCCGCCAGGACGTCGATGTCAAGGCCGATGCGGTCCAGTGGGCCAGAGAGCAGCTGGGCCGGACGCAGCGAATGATCGATGCCGGGACGCTGGCGCCCGTCGAGCTGGCCGCGGCAGAAGCCGAACTGGAGCGACGGCGGGATACCTGGTTCGCCAGCGTCGGCTTGCTGACCGAAGCCGAGAATCGGCTCAAGGCCCTGCTGGCACCCAACCGCCAGGATGAGTTGTGGCAGCAGGAGGTTATTCCGGTGACCGAGAAGACTTACGAGGGGCCGGAGACGGAAGATCTCCCGCAGGCCGTCGGGCTGGCTCTCGATCAACGGCCGGAGCTCCGCGTCGTGCGGCTGCGTCAGGAAGCCAACACCATCCAGAAACAACTGGAACGGGACCAAACCAAGCCGCAGCTCGATCTGGTGGCTTCGTACGGGAACACCGGTCTGGGAGGCACGCTTCTGGAGCGCGAGAATCCCTTCAGCTCGGCCAACGTGCTCCTTTATGGCCGCCTCAACCAGCTCTCAGCCGCGGCGGGACTGCCACCTCTCCTGCCTCCGAGTTTCGGGTCGGTCCCGGAGTTTCTGGTCGGTGGCTATGGTACCTCCCTCTCCAACCTCTTCAGCGGTCGATTCCAGACCGCTCAGGTGGGGCTTTCGCTGGACCTAAATTTGAGGAACCGCGCGGCCGAGGCCCGGCTGGCTCAAACGCTGGTGACGGAAAAGCAGTTGAAGCTGGAGCAGGATCGCATTGAACAAGTTGTGGAGGCCCAATTGCGGAACGCCATTCAGGCCATTCAAACGGCTCGGCAGCGCATCGCGGCCGCCGAGGCCAGCGTCAAGGCGGCCAAGGAAAAGTTCGACAGCGAGATTCGACTCTTCCAGACCGGCGAATCCACCAACTTCCTGGTCCTGACGCGCCAGAACGAGTTCTCCGACTCCCGCCTGCGCCAGGTGATCGCCAACCTCGACTACAACAAGGCCGTGTCACGGTTGGAACAGGCCCTGGGCAGCACGTTTAAGACGCACCAGATTATTTTGAAATAGCCGGGGGTCGCGGCCATTCCGTACCCCCGCCCGTGAGGTGGAGACCAAAAACCATGTCAGCTGTGGCAGGCAAGGTGGTGATCGTGACGGGCGCTTCCGGTGGCATTGGAGAGGCCGCCGCCCGTTTGCTGGCGCAAGCCGGAGCGCACGTGGTGTTGGCGGCGCGCCGCAAGGAACGACTGGACGCGATTGCCGCGGAGATTAGGAACCAGCCTGATTCCCTGCAGCCGCTGGCCGTGGAGTGCGACGTCACCTCCCAAGTGGACCGCGACCGGCTGGTGGACGCCGCGCTCGGGAGTTTTGGCCGTATCGACGCATTGATCAACAATGCCGGCTATGGCCAACGAGGGCCCATCGAACGCGTGGGGCTGGAACAGATCCGCGACAACTTCGAAACCAACCTGTTTGCCGTGATCGGATTGACTCAGTTGGTGATTCCCGTCATGCGGGAGCAAGGGTCCGGCAGAATCGTCAACGTCAGTTCCGTGGCAGGCCGCATTGCCCGGCCTTTGTCGTCGGTGTACGACGCCACCAAACATGCTTTGGAGGCGATCTCGGATGGACTCCGGGGAGAGCTGGCCGCCTTCGGCATCCGGGTGGTGGTCATTCAACCTGGATTCATCCTGACCGACTTTCTGGAGACCGCCAATCAGGTTTCGCGGTCGGTCCTGGAGGACCCCGGGCCTTATGCTCCCTACTACTCCAATTTCTCGCAGGCCTCGCAACGGGCCAGAAAGCACGCCGGCCACCCCTCCGATATTGCCAAGCTCATCCTCGAAGCCCTGGCCTCTCCAAAGCCGCGCTTGCGCTATTCGGCTCCAGCCCACGCCAAGCTCTTCTTGGCGCTCAAACGGGTCCTACCCGAAGGCATCCTCGACCAACTCATTCTCCGTATGATGGGCATCAAAGGCACCCGCTAGTCCGTCTTCCCTCTCTGCAGCCAAGTGGTGAGTCGCGCCTCCTTCACGCTGCGCGAAGGAGGTCCCAGCACTCCAGACTGGCCCTCGGTCCGCGACAGCAAGAAACTTCAGCCTTCTCCCCGCCAGGCGGTAGGAAGGCTGAAGTTTCTACTCTACATTTCGCCGCCATGGGCAAGATGCCCATACCACGGGGGGTTGACAAGTCCGGCCCATCGGGCCTGCCTCTTTCCTCGCAAGCTGACGACAACCCCGAGTAGATGCGAATCCACGCGAATAGGGGGAATCCTGGACGCCAGCCTATTTCCCCTTGGCGTTCTTTTCGC
Source organism: Acidobacteriota bacterium (assembly GCA_040753175.1). GTDB lineage: Bacteria > Acidobacteriota > Terriglobia > Versatilivoradales > Versatilivoraceae > JBFMEW01. Next base: position 73,933 of record JBFMEW010000017.1, read on the forward strand.
CCTTGGCGGTTTAAAGAAAGTCCCTGAGACCTGGAGGGACAGTGGGACTCTAGCGGCTTTCCACGATGCCGGCGGCGGCCTCAACCTGTCGCGTCAATCGAGCCAAGGCAGCACTGGCCGCCCTGATCTGGCCTGCCACCTGATCCCACTCTTTTTCCTCGATGGCTTCGCGAACACCGGGAAGCGTCTTGACGCCATAACCAGTATAGAAACCAGGCGCGTAGATTAGATGCCGGTACCAGGGCCGCCGCGGCAGTCCGGAATCTTCAGTCAGAGATCGTTCGGCCTGATACAAGATCCGATTCAGTTCCTCGATCCTGGGATGGCTCCACAGGGTGCCGCTGACCGAGGCCTGCCGAAACGCGGTCTGGTAACGAGTCGCCATCCGAGCCAGCGCCTGGTTGGCGCTCTTCAGCGGAGAAAAGTCGATGGGCTTCGGCGGCTTGCGCGCCTTGGCTAGCGATTCAAGTTCCTCCAGATATCGGTCCACCGTCTCGGAAAGGCTCAGAAAATCAAAAGGCAGCACCTCGGCGTTGGCCAAACGGAGCAGCGTCGTGGCACTGATCTGGGACAGGACTCGGCCACGCTCAAAATCGATGTCGGAAAAGTGCGTGTACCAGTGTGTTGAATCATAGATGGAATGGTAGGCCCCGGCCGTCTCTTCTGCCGAGAAACCGATATTCAGCGACGACACGCCCAAATGATGAATAAAGGGAGTGTAGTCGGATCCGGCCCCTAGTGCACCAAGTCGCAGATCCCGTCGAGTCTGGATCTCCCGCTTTTCCTTTCCCGATTTCACTTCTTCCAGCCGGTGTTCCCTCACGGATTCCCAGACCGTCCGCTTTGAGGGCGGGTCTGGAACCTCCCGAATCACGCCGTTGAAGAAAGGCTCAAGCAAGTGCGAGCCCCCCATCCCCAGCACGCCTTTTCCGGTGGTGTCGGAGTTCAGATAGACCACCGCCTTTTCGCGCAGTTCCTTGGCATGGGTTTCCACCCACTCGGTGGATCCGATGAGGCCCGGCTCCTCACCATCCCAAGCGCAAAAGATCAGGGTTCGGTCGGGCCGTGAGCCCTGCCGGGCCAGCTCTGCCACCGTCCGCGCAGTTTCGAGCAGGGAGATCAAGCCGCTGACGGGATCGCTGGCACCGTTGACCCAGCCGTCGTGATGATTTCCGTAGAGAATCCATTCGTTGGGCCGGGCCTTTCCCTCCAGACGGGCGATGACGTTGTAAAGGGTTGGCTGCGACCAAGTGAAAAATACCTTCAACCGCACTTTGGCCGGACCGGGCCCAATGTGGTAGGTGACGGGCAATGCCCCGCGCCAGGGTTTGGGCGCCACAGGGCCTTTGAGGGCTCGCAGCAGTGGCAAGGCTTCGGCGTGCGAAATCGGCAGCACCGGAATCTTCATGATGACGTCGGCCTGATCCCGAGCCAGGCGCCGGGCACCGGATATCGAGCCCCAGCCCGGTGTCAGCGGGTCACCCGGATGAACGGGCATGTCCATCACTGACCCGCGCTGCACGCCCTCGGCCGGCCGGTGGGGACCCTCGGGATAAGGGTCGCCGTTGTAATAGCCGTCATCGAAAGGATCCGAGTAAATAATGCAGCCGAGAGCCCCCCGCTGTTGGGCCAGTTTCACTTTGATCCCTCGCCAACTCTGTCCGTAACGGGCCAACACAATCTTGCCCCGAACGTCGATCTTCTGACGGGCCAGTTCCTCGTAGTCCTCTGGAATGCCGTAGTTCACATACACCAAGGGTGCGGTGACGTCCCCTTCCCCTCCAAAGGCGTTGTAGGTCGGAAGCTGACCGCGATCCCCGGAATCCGGGTCTTCCTGGATCACGGGCTCCTGGAGCCGAGCCTGAAACCGGGTGGGCTCCACCAGCTCCAAGAGCCGATCCTTCGGCGTAGGAAACAGAACTTCATAGGTCTCCAGACTGGCTTCGAATCCCCACGCGCGAAATTGCTCCAGCAGAAACTCCGCATTTTCGCGACCGTAAGGCGAGCCCAGATGATGCGGCTCCGCCGCCAGCCGCTCCATCAGCCGCTTCAGATTCTGCGAATCGGGAATTTCACGCGCCGTCTTTTCCAGTTGGCGCTGGGCTTTTGCTCGTTCAGGAGAAAATCCCGGCAGCGAAACAGAGGTCAACTCCTTTTGTGAATCGGAGCCGGCCCTCAGACTGAGGGCCAGCACGAGCCCACTCGTCAACAGCAGCAGTTTCTTGGCGACCATTGGAATGAGAACGCAGGTTCGGCGCAACGAATTCACAAGCTCCTCCAATCAGGCGTCACAGTAATGAAGACCAACGGCGCGGTCAAGAGTGAAGAAGATTTAGCTTGACAGGAATCTGATATTTCGACAGACTTCGAAATATGAAGACGACGCGTGCTCCAGCTTCCAGGATTCAATACTTTGCCGAAGTACTGAAGGCGTTGGGATCGGAGCCCCGCCTGAAGATCGTTCGCCTGCTGGTCCAGCACGGAGACCTGGGTTGTTGCGTCGGGGATATTCGAAAGGAGGTGGGTGGGGCGAACTCGACCCTTTCGCATCACCTGGACACGCTGAGTTCTTACGGCCTGGTGCAGGCCCGCAAGGAGGCCCAGTGGATCTATTATTCGGTGAACTTCTCGGTGCTCCGGGAATTGCTGAACTTTCTGATGGAGGATTGCTGCAGCCGGAGTCCCCAGCTGGTTCAACTGGTTCCGCCGAAGGACCCTCGCGGTTGAAGCTCTGCTTAGCCGGGCCCGATGAGCTGGACGGTTTGTATTTCTATGTCTCTAGAAATGTGGAAGCGATTGCCATGAAATTCCATCTGGCGCTGAATGTGAAAAGTTTGTCGGAGTCTCTTCCCTTCTACGTGGCCTTGTTTGGGGTGCAGCCCTCCCGCTTAGAGCCGGACTACGCCAACTTCGACCTGAATGACCCTTCGCTGAACTTGACCTTGCTGCGGAAAGATCCGGTGACCCGCTTTCAGGGTCTGGACCACCTGGGGTTTCAGTTGTCCTCCGAAGAAGCTTTGCAGGATCTACAGCGCCGATTGGAACGGGCCGGGCTGGCGACTCGAGTCGACGCCGACAGTCCGAAACAATGCCGGCGCATCTTGCTGACAGACCCCAACGGATACCGGTGGGAGGCCTTTCGCAGCACGAATCAACCGGTGCCGCGGCAGGTCTTTCAGGTCTCCCCGGCGTCCACTTTGGCCGCGGCGAAAAACAAGAGATCTGAAGTATTCCAACTTGTCAAATCCAACCAACAAAGGAGCGAGATATGAGTGAGCGAAGCGTGCAGGAGATCGTGCGGGAAAAATACGGTCAGGCGGCCTTGCGGGTTGCGGAGGGGAAGACCTCCTGTTGCGGCGGCCCGTCCCAATGCGACCCGATCACGGGCAATCTCTACGACGCACGGCAGACCGACGGAATCCCGGAGGAGGCGCTGTTGGCCTCGCTGGGGTGCGGGAATCCCACGGCGCTGGCGGAGTTGCAGCCGGGCGAGACGGTGTTGGACTTGGGATCCGGAGGAGGCATCGATGTTCTTCTCTCCGCCAAACGGGTCGGTCCCTCCGGCCGGGCCTACGGATTGGACATGACCGACGAAATGTTGGCTCTGGCCAGAGAAAACCAGCGAAAAGCCGGCGTGCCGAATGTGGAGTTCCTGAAAGGCCAGATTGAAAGCATTCCCCTGCCCGACAATTCGGTGGATGTGATCATCTCGAATTGTGTGATCAATCTGTCTGCCGACAAAGACCGCGTGCTGAGCGAGGCCTTTCGTGTGCTCAGGCCGGGGGGAAGGTTCGCTGTTTCGGATGTCGTGGTTCGCGGCGAAGTACCGGAACAGATCCGGAAGAGCCTGGAGTTGTGGGCCGGGTGCGTGGCCGGAGCGCTGGAAGAAGCCGAATATGGTGAGAAACTGTCAGGTGCCGGGTTTACTGATGTTTCTGTGGAACCGACGCGAGTCTATTGCGCCGGGGATGCCAAAGAGTTGCTGGCTGAGTCAGGTATTGATGCCGACACCGTTGCGCCCCAGATCGAGGGCAAGTTCATGAGCGCGTTCGTACGTGCCAGGAAGCCAGGGATGAGTTAACAGGCCCGGAGACCGCCGTCGAACAAGCCAGGGTAGTAACCGCGGCGCTCCAGTCGCTCGAGTGAGATTCTCCATCGAGCCAACCCATTTTAAGGAACCAGCCGTGTTCAAACGAACCTCGTTCACCGGAGAGCGGATCGCGAAACGCTGCCGCCGGATTCTTCTGTGGGTGGGGTGGGGTTCAGTCCTCCTGGTTCCATCTGTTCTCACCGGCCCGATCTTGGGCCAGGACACGCGTCCTGGTCGGCATGCGGAGACGGTTAAAGCCTCGAGTTCTCCCGCCAAACCTCTACCGGACACTTATTTTCAGCTTCTGGAGGCGGGAGCCGTTCGCATAGAGCAACGTCTGACCGAAGAGCCTGACGCGGATCTGCCGACCCTGGAAGCACGTGACGACGGCTGGCGTCTGCTGTCGCACGCCGTTCTGGTGGGCGCCGTGCTGTACTCGAAGCAGGATCCGGCCAACCCCCTCTACCGGAGTCCGAGAATGCTGGCGCTGGCGGAAAGGATTGGAGATCTCCTCGCCCAGGAAAGCGAAAAAGGGCTGGAAGCGCGTCTCAACAGCGATCGCGACATCTACGTGTGGCTCGAGGCTTATCGGTTGCTGAAAGACCGCCTCGGGGCCCAGCGGCGTCAGCGCTGGCAGCGCGAACTGGAGAAGAACCTCAAGCACCTGGTTGCGGACGTGGCCGAACGGAAGGACTTTCCCGGCTATCAGTCGCCCTTCATCGGGACCTCTCCCAATCACTACGCACTGTGGGCCTCCACGGTGTACCTGGGGGGCAAGGTCTTCGCCAATCGCGAGTGGGAAAAACTGGGCGGAACGGTCATGCACCGCTTTGCGACGCAGGAGCAGTCGCCGGATGGCTTTTGGGGCGAGCATGACAGGTTGCTGCCCACGCCCGGGTATGACTTTAACACCTACGCCAGCATGGCCTTGTATGCGGAATGGAGCGCTGATCCAGCGGCTCTTCGGGCCCTTCGCCGGGGCTTGGACTTCCACAAATACTACACCTACCCGGACGGAACCCCCATCGACGTCTTGGACGACCGCAACCGATATACCTTGGTGGCGGGATGGGGACCATCCGGAGCGACCACCTGGCCGGACCGCCATTCACCGCCGGGCGGAAACGACGAATCCGCGGCCAAGGGTCACTTCGGTTTCTCGCAGTTTCCAGACGGACGCCGCTTTGCGCAGTTCATGACCGGTTTTTTTCATCCGGGCCTGGTGGGATGCGAGGACCTGGGGCGACTGGCGCAAAACGTCTTGTATTACCATCACGGTCCTCTCGAACCGATTCCGCAGGACTTGCCTCGCTACGCACACCAGCTCTCTGTCCCGGCCGGCATCCGCAAGACGGGCCCCTGGGTGATCGCCCTCTCGGCCCTGATCAGTACCCAAGCCGTCAACAGCCAGTTTTACCTGGATCGCCAAAGTCACCTCAGCATCTACCATCAGAGGGCCGGCTTGGTGATCAGTGGCGCCAATTCGAAGCGCCAGCCAGAGCTGGCGACCTTTACTGAGACCCTGCCAGAAGGACTGATTCATATGCCCCTCAGTACACGGCTGCAAATGCAGGAACGACAGGACCGCCTGTCGCTGGCTTACGCCACGTTTTTCAATGATCTTTACGTGGAATCCCCTTCTGAAGGGAAAGTCTCCTTCCGGTTTGTCATCACCGGCCGAGGCGACCCTGGCCAGGAGCAGCGGCTCAACCTGCAACTGTGTTTGAAGGTCGGAGAGACTCTGGAAACAGGCGGGGGCAAGAAGCTGGTTTTGGGGAGCGATCCGGTAACGTTATCCCCAGCCGAAATCGGCGGGTGGATCGGGCACCGTGGGTGGCATCTGCAGGTTGACCCGGCTGCGCAACTGATGTGGCCGGTCTATCCGCACAACCCTTACGCCAATGGCCCGGAAAAGAGTCCCGAGCACGCGGTCGGCAGACTGACGGTGCCTCTTCTTCTCAAGCCGCAGGGCGGCGACTGGATGGTCCTGCCCGCAGAGCAGGTGATTTCGTTCACTCTGACCGTGGAGTGAGGCCCGATTTGCAGCCTCTGGTCTTCCCTCTGGCATTTGGGAGGTTGGAGGTCAGAGAGCCGGGTGGCCTCTCCGACCTCCTGGAGCCACATCAACTCAGAGAGTCCCTTCTCGCCATCAGAATACGAACTTCAGTCCGAACTGCATGACTCTGGGCCCGCCGATGGTGTTGAGAACCTTGCCAAAGTCGGAACTGTCCTGCAGATCGTTGGCCGGCAGGGCGAAGTTGACATTGTTGAAGAGATTGAAAATCTCCCAGCGAAATTCGAGCGCCATCTGCTCGCGGACGGTGATGCGTTTGGACAGGCTGACGTCAAAACGCTGCTGGCGGTCACCCCGCAACACATTTCGGCCCAAGTTGCCGAATCCACCGGCCGCCGGGGCCACAAGCAGGCTCTTGTTGAAAAACTCCTCCGAAGGATCCGAACCCTTCTGCCGCAGTTGATCCAGCGTCCCGTCGATGCTGGGGCGTCCGAACCCCAGGCGGTACAGTCCGCCGGACCGCGCCAGACTGGTGTAGTGGGCCAAAGTTTGAATCTCGGGCTCCGCGGTGAAGATGCTGAAGGGAGCTCCCGTCTGCAACTGTCCGAAACCCGCGAACTGCCAGCCGGTGATCCACCGCGATTTGGAGCCGAAGCTCGGCAGATCGTACACGAAGCTCAGACTGAAGCGATGGGTGCGGTCGAAATCCGACACGGCCCGATTGGAGCGCAGTTCACGCTGGTTGCCCTGCACGACGAAGCCTACGTTTGGAACATCCGGCTTGCCTCCGCCGGCGGTGCTGCCGGGATCGGCCGAGTTGTTGTCGAGCGACTTGGACCAGGTGTAGGAGGTGTTGAACTGAATACCCCGAGACATCCGCTTGGTCAAATTGAGCTGCAGGGCGTTGTAGATCGAATTGGCGGAGGACTGCAGCAAGACCGCTTCAGGAATGTTGAATCCGAGGATGGGCCCGCGGGCTTCAAAAGGAATCACCACGGTCGAGGTGTTGTTGGCAGCCGGACGCATCAAATTGTAGTCGATGGCCTTGCCCGTGACGGGGTTGGCAAAACCGAAGGCCACACCGGCTCCTCGTTCGCGTTCGCTGGCTCCACTTTTTAAGGGACCGCGCAAGGCCCCGGTGTTGCCGGTTCGCGCCACTTCAGCCTGATAGGCCGCATCGTAAGCCCGGTTGAAGCGGCCAAAGATGTAGTCGGGCGTGCCCGAGTCGTTCAGGTCATAGCTCTGGTTGAACGCCGTCGCTTGCAGCAGCTTGGTTCCTTTGGTGCCAAGATACCGGGCTTCGAACAGAAGATCTTTGGCCACCTCGAATTGAAAGCCCAGATTCCACTGCTGCACATAGGGAGTCCTCAAGTCTCGATCGATCGCCCGGAACTCGAAGGTTTCCGCAATATTGCCAAGCGCCGGCAGGCCCGTAGCCAAGTCGGTGCTGTTGGGCCGTCCATCGGCCCCCTTGGTGACATTGGTGCCGTCCCGAATCACGTAAGTCCCGTCACTTTGATACTGCAGGCGGTTGGGGAGGTATCGGTTGAACGGAAAAGTGGGATCCTGCTGGGACCAAGCCGTATTCAGGGGAATCGCCCGGCTCGGGAACGTCACTTCCACTTCCCTAAGGAAGGGATAGTTGCTGAAGACCGTGTTGATGAAGGCGGCCGAGGGCCGATCGAAAAACACGCCATAGCCGCCTCGAACCACCAGGCGGTGGCTGTCGAAGGGCGAGTAGGCAAAACCGAAGCGCGGAGCCAGATTGTTCAAATCCTGCCCTTTCAACGTGTGGTTGTTGCCCACCTTGGTCGAGGCTGCAATGGCGTTGTCAATGGCGGCGAACCCGGTGGATCTGACATTTGCAGGAACCAGGAATCCGCTCACGGGGTTCTCGGTGTCGTTGAGCGCAGAGAAATCAAAGTTGCCAATTCGCCCATCGACTTCCGTCGGCCACCCGAACCAGTCCCAGCGCAGGCCCACATTCAGCGTCAGCCGGCTGCCGACTTTCCAATCGTCCGCCACATACCAGCTCAGGTCGTTCATACGAAAACGCTTGTCAGTGATGCCGAACTGCGTGTCGGCCTCCGTGGCAACCCCTCGCAGGAATTGCGTGAAGTTCTCGAATTTTTCAAACTCGGTGGCCTGTTCCTCGGGGAGATTGGTGTCGAAGAAATGCCGCTTGTACTCGCCTCCAATGCGGATGTTGTGCGAGCCTCGAATCCAGGAAACGTTGTCGGCAAAACTGAAGGTCTTCTGGTCCCTGAGGTTGAACGAGTCGTTCGGTCCCCCCCAGGACAGATTCGAGAGGTTGTTGCGGAAAACATAGTGCCCCAGCCGGGTGGTGGCATTGCTCTGGTCGTAGAAATTGGCCGGGTTGGGAATGCCGATCGCCTCGTTGGTGAGGGCGAGAAACGGATCGTCCAGACTGCGGGTGTTGTTCAGGAAGAAGAGTCCGAACCGAGCCTCATTGAATACGGTCGGGCTAAAGGTATGGAGGTCGCTGATAGCCAGCGCCCTCCCCCGGTCATTTCGCCTTAAAGTAACGGGTGAAGCCAGACTGGATGGATCCGGAAACGGGTCGAATCCCGGAAAGTTCGAGAAGAAGAGCGTCCCACTAAGTCGGTTGGTGACGCCGAACTGCTGGTCGATCTTGATTGTGAATTGGTCCTGTTGAAACTCAGCCGGGAACACGTTGCGCTGCCGGACAAAAGGATTGCCACCCACGATGCCGCTGATCGTTTGGTCGGTAAATTCGGGGCCACCGGCGCGCGGCGCAGGGATCAGGAAATCTCCGGTTGCCGGATTGCGCAGGTTCAGCAGGCTGAGGGCAAGGGGAGAAATCTGCGACTCGCTCAGGGGGAAGTTGGGGTTCAATGAGCGGAACGCAGCCGCCACGTTAGCCGCCGTCCTCTGTCCGCTGATCAGCTGCAACGCCTTGGGCAGAACGGTGATGCTTTGCGCCGTGGGAACGAAGGCGGTGTTGGCTTGGGTTCGCTGGTAACCGCCGAAGAAGAAGGTCTTGTCTTTGACCAAGGGCCCGCCGACGGCAAAGCCACCCTCGTTGCGGCGTGCGCGTGGGCGATCGATTCTGTCCTTGTTGTAGAAAAAGTCGTTGGCGTTGAATTTCTCGTTCTGAACATACCAGTACGCCGATCCATGAAACTCGTTCGTACCGCTCTTGGTGACCAACTGGAAGTTTCCACCCCCCGAACGGCCGGTGGAGGCGTCGTAGAGGCTGGTCTGCAGTTTCACTTCCTCCAGGGTTTCGGGGGCCGGAGCGATGTTGTCGGTGAGGGATCCTTCATTGGAGGTGAGGTTGGTGGCGTCCACACCGTTAAACTGCAGGCTTGTGCTGGTGGTCCGGGTGCCATTCACCGAAGGAGAAATGTTGCCGTTGCTGTTGCCCAACACCGGTGGGAGGTCGGCGCTGATTCCCGCCTCGGACGAGAGCAGGTGGGTAAAGCTCCGAGTCGAAGTCGGCACCTCCAGCAGCTCACGGGAAGAAATCTGCCGGTAGGTCGAGGCCGTGTCAGGACTCACCAAAAGCACGTTCTCCGTGACGGTCACCTCCTCACCAGGGGCGGATTCCACTTCCAGCTGAACTTCAACCGTGCGTGGAACCGCGGCCTCCACACTGACTCCCTCCTGGACCATCCTTTTGAATCCCTGAAGTTCGTAGGTGATCTGATACACGCCGACCGGAAGGGCCGGCACTGTCCAACGGCCCGTTCCGTCGGTCTGAGTGGTGCGCGTCAATCCGGTACCCACGTTGGCGACCGTGATCGACACTCCCGGCAGAATGGCGCCGGTGGCGTCTTTCACGTCCCCACTCAGGCTTCCGGTCGTCCCTACCTGGGCCCACAGGGCCGACGGACAGAAAGCCACGATGAAACTGAAGTAGAACAGGAAACCGCAGAGACCTGCTTGTTTCCTCGTCATATGAATCCTCCTTGAATCGTCCTGCCAGAGATTGAATATGGGGGTCGCCAATGTAGATTAAGAAATGACCAGATCAGAACTAAGCCTCGAAAACTTTGCACGATGGGGATGCTAGGAGAGGAATGTTAAGGTGACGTTACAGACGTGTTACATGGATGTGAATTCCAATCGAACGGTGGCTCATCAAGGGGCCCCCCGCCTGGCTGGTCTCAGCAAGACTCCGTCGCTGGACTTACGGGTCCTGACTTACGGGTCGGACCCTCCCTAGCCGAGGGCCTCTCCGACCGCGATTTTGAGAGCAGCCCAAGAGGTTATGGTTGCCATCCCACCTGGGACCACACACGATGTGTGTTTATGGAGAGCTGGGGAGAGGAGGTCCTATGCCCATTCATCGACTGATGCCCAACGTTCGTCAGGTCATCCGGGACAAAGATTTGAATCTCCTTCCGAATCTGCTGCAGGGGCGGAAACCCGTGGACCTGGCGGACATGATGACCGACTTGAAACCTTCGGAGCAGGTTCTGGTCTTGCACAGCCTGGATCGCGCCGTCGCCCAAGAAACCTTCCAGCACCTCTTGCCCAGTACTCAAAACCACATTTTGGAAATCCTCTCCGCCGAGGAAGCAGCCGCGCTGCTGGATACGATGACCCCGGATGACCGCACCCTGCTCTTGGAAGAGGCCCCCCCAGAGTCCTCCGAGCAGCTGATGCAACTGCTATCGCCCGAGAAGCGGGTGGAGTCGGAGTCCTTGCTGAAGTACCCGGAGGACAGCGTGGGGCGCCTGATGACACCCCGTTACCTGGCCGTGAGTCCCGGTTGGACCGTAGCACAGGTTTTCGACTTCGTGCGCCGGCACGGTGCGCAAAGTGAGACGCTCAATGTCATTTACGTTGTGGACGAGCAGGGTCGGCTGATGGACGACATCCGGATGGGCCAGTTTCTTCTGGCACCGTTGCAGGCTCGGGTCAGCGATCTAACCGACGGGAGGTTCGTAGCGCTAGACGCCAGTGCTGACCGGGAGACCGCCGTAGATGTCTTCATGCGGGAGGACCGGACGGCGCTGCCTGTGGTGAGTACGGACGGTATTCTGCTGGGAATCATCACCGTCGATGACGTGCTGGATGTGGCTGCCGACGAAGCCACCGAGGACATCCACAAGATCGGCGGCGTGCAAGCCCTGGAGGAGCCCTACATGCAGATCGGCCTGATTCAGATGGTCCGAAAGCGGGCCGGCTGGCTGACACTGCTTTTTCTGGGCGAGATGTTGACGGCCACGGCCATGGGCTATTTCGAACAGGAGATTGCGCGCGCCGTGGTGTTGGCTCTCTTCATCCCGCTGATCATCTCGAGCGGAGGAAACTCGGGCTCCCAGGCCGCCACGCTTGTGATCCGAGCATTGGCCCTCCAGCAACTCGAACTTCGGGACTGGTGGCGGGTCCTGCACAGGGAAGCTTTGGCTGGGCTGACTTTGGGGGGCATTCTGGGAGCCATCGGGTTTCTCAGGATCGTTCTGTGGTCCGCCTATTCCGATCTCTACGGCCCTCACTGGCTGCTGGTAGCTGTAACCGTTGCTACCGCCCTCGTGGGGGTCGTTCTGTGGGGCACGCTCACGGGGTCTTTGCTGCCTTTCCTGCTGCGCCGTTTGGGATTCGATCCGGCGACCTCTTCTGCGCCTTTCGTCGCCACCCTGGTGGACGTCAGCGGACTAATCCTCTATTTCTCGATCGCAGCTCTGATCCTGAAGGGAGCACTGTTGTAAGTCTTGGGATCAGACCCTTCCGCAGGCTCTGGCAGCAAACCGCGCCCTGGTTGAAGGGATCCCGACATGGAGAGTCTCAAATACCGTCAATCACATCCTGTGGCAAGCTCCGCATCCAGTGAGATTCGCAGTATTCGCTCTCCGGGCTTCCGGCTCGGGAAACTCCAAGGGGCGGCCACAGTGAATACAGGTAACGTGGGACTTGCCCCGATAGAGCTGGATGAGGTGGCAGGCTTGGCAGCAAGCTTCCATAAGTGCAAATGAAGGTTTCGGGTTAAGGTTAGATTTCACGGTTCTCATCGTCTTGTTTCCTCGCTTCCTGATGAGTACTCGCCGCTGACTGGATTCCGTCGGTACCGTGACCTTTTGGAGGAATTGGCTTCCAATCGGCTCCTTGCACTTCCATGTCCGATCCACCTGAGATCTCGGTTACAAGCTGGTTGAAAAGGTCTTGATCTTTTGAATGCTTCGGAGTTCGTCTCTTCGGTCAGCCTGACTCTTCTGGATGGCATTGGACACGATCCGGAGGACCTCATTTCGGTCCAATGGTTTCTGCAGAAGGTCGTAGGCTCCTTGCTGAATGGATTCGACCCACAAGTGGTCGTCAGCGATTCTTGAGATGAAGATTATTTCCGTTGATGAACAAAGGTCCTTCAGCTGCGACACCAGCTCAAAGCATCTTTCCACAGGATTGGCAAGTTCCATCAGAATGACATTCAGAGACGAATTGTCTCCGACTACTATCTTCCAGGGCTCCAGCGATACTTCAAAACTAACCTCGGCAGAATCGGGTGGGAAAACGTCTCTGATCAGCATTTGCACTTCAGCATCAGCAGCGACCAGAAGCAAATGGGGACGCGCCTGAACCCGGGCAGAGAGGTTCTGGCGTTTTTCCGGGGTCCGGGGCTGACCTCTCTCCCGTGGGTAGTTCGTGAGGCATGCGCTTCCAGTTGCAGACAACATGACTTCGCCTCCTCTCATCGTTCAGTCGAGTCGTGAACGGTTCGCGTTGAAGCGACCCAACCTCAGCTGGCGGTGCCACAGTAGTTGCCTGGCCACGGCTCGACCCGCTCTTTCCATGGCTCCACTAATCGCTGAGTAAACATCGTCCTGCGTATCTGTGACGAGGATAGTCCCGTCACCGGACGCCAGCCTGATGGCAACATGACAGCTCTTATCACAGCCCCCTCTGGGGCCGTTAAGATCCGATACACGAACGGTAACCTGCCGAATTCTTCCATTGAATGGCGCGAGAGCAAATTGCAATCTCCGCTCAATATGACGCCTCAGGGACTCTGTTGGTTCAAGGTTCCGCATTCGTATGTTGAGTCGCATTTTCTGCCTCCAGTTTGACAAAATAGAACCACCTCACACGTTACACAAATAGATAGTTTGGATTTGAATAATCGAAAAAAGCGATATATTGTTCCTTCCATGGAGTGGCTCAATTACCAGCACTTGCTGTACTTTTGGGCAGTGGCACGCGAGGGCAGTGTCTCTCGCGCTTGCCGCCAACTCAGCCTGGCCCAGCCAACCATCAGCGGGCAGCTGCGAGTCCTGGAACGCGCGCTGGGCGAGAAGCTTTTCAGGCGGGTTGGGAGGAATCTGGTCCTGACCGATGTAGGGCAGGTGGTGTACCGTTACGCCGATGAGATCTTTTCCCTGGGAAGCGAGCTGGTCGACACCCTGAAGGGCCGTCCGGTAGGGCGGCCCCTGCGATTGGCAGTGGGAATAGCTGATTCCGTGCCGAAGATGATTGCTTACTGCCTTCTGAGGCCTGCGCTGGCGTTGCCGGAACCCGTTCGCTTGATTTGCAGCGAAGACAGGCCGGAACGTCTTCTAGCGGAGCTCTCCCTGCACCAGCTGGACTTGGTTTTGTCCGATGCCCCCGTCAGCTCTGCGGTCCGGATTCGCGCCTTCAATCATCTACTGGGGGAATGTGGCATTTCTTTCTTTGCGGCCGCACCATTGGCTGCCCGTTACCGAAAAAGGTTTCCGGCTTCTCTTGAGGGAGCACCGTTTCTGCTGCCGTCCGACAATGCGACATTACGTCGGGCGTTGGATCAGTGGTTTGATTCTCAGCACATTCGCCCCAAGATAGTCGGCGAGTTTCAGGACAGCGCATTATTGAAAGTGTTTGGGCAGTCGGGAGCGGGGGTTTTTGTGGTTCCGACGGCCGTCGAAGACGAGGTATGCCGGCAATTCAAGGTCTCTGTGGTGGGCCGACTGGAATCCATTATCGAACGTTTCTATGCCATCTCAGTCGAGCGTAAGCTCAGGCATCCCGCCGTGGTGGCGATCACTGATACGGCTCGCCATGAAGTGTTCAAATGCTGAGGACTGCATTTTCTGCTGGCTGACACTCTCCTATCCGCCCCTCGGGTGCTGTGCCGAGGACCGAATAGCCTGGGCTGTGACCATGTCACTCGTCTAGGTAAGACCCACCAGCCGCTTTCTCATTGCTGTCTGGCCTGCCTGGAAAGCAACATCCCTGACCCACCCCGGCTGGATCGGTCGCTGAGCCCGAGCCGGCAGGCCAGGCAGATGCTTCACGCTTTGTTGCAGTGAATCGCCGGCACTGCGTTCCTTCCGATCGCCCTCTTTTCCGGCGACAGAACAACCATCGAAGACCTGAAGTTGCAGATCAATCTACTCGACTATGGAATGGACGATAGAGAAGGGGATATAATTCCTCAATCTGTGGAACCTTTTCAGTCCTGTGAAGGGCCGTGCTGCCGCCTGGCAGATCACTCACATCCAAGCCGGCCCGAGGAGTCATCATGAGCGTGTCAGAACCCACCCAGGCACATCAAAAGCTCGAGAAACTGGTTGGCGTTTGGAAAGGTGAAGAAACCCTCGCCCCTTCGCCTTGGGATCACCTGGGAGGAACCGCCCAAGCCACCGTTCTCAACCGCTCTGCCCTGAACGGCCTTGCTATCGTCCAGGAGTACGAGCAGGAGCGGGGCGGGACCGTGAGTCTTCTGGGGCATGGAGTCTTCACCTGGGACCCACGGCAGGAATGCTATCTGATGCACTGGTTCGACTCGATGGGAAGGCCTCCCAATGTATTCACGGGCAACTTCGAGGGAGACCAGCTGGTGCTGCACCACCAGGATGAGCAGGGTCACAGCCGGGCCCTTTTCGATTTCAGCGGATCGGATAGCTATACCTTCCAAATGAAGGTGTCTAAAGATACGCACCACTGGTACACCTTCATGGAAGGTCGCTATTGGCGGCAGAGGTGAAGCATTGTGCCGGGGCCCCTCCTTAAGGGGCTCGGTTGGAGGCCAGGGCTGGAGATCCGAGCCGACTGCTTCGTCCGCTTCCGTGCACCCCACCCTTTTGCAGCCCCTCGGTCTCTTGCGTTAGCCCGCCTGTGTTAAGATGCTCCCCGATTCCAACGTGCTGAGGTTCTCCTTCCTATGATTCAGATTGATCATTCGCTGACTCCTGCGGCCCTGTTGCCGGCCATCGATCGGCTCTTTGAGCTATCCGGACAGAAGATTCGGAGCTTGCAGGCCGACTGGAATCCGGCTGAGGGAACCCCTGTATTCACCGTCCGTGGCCGGTACACATCCCGCGGCTGGACAGAGTGGACCCAAGGCTTCCAGTTTGGCTCGGCGCTGCTTCAGTTCGATGCAACCGGGGATGAACACTTCCTTGAACTGGGTCGCTCGGGAACGCTCCGATTCATGGCCTCGCACGTCAGCCACGTCGGTGTTCATGACCATGGGTTCAACAACGTCAGCACCTACGGAAACCTGTTGCGGCTGATGTCGGAGGGCCGGATTCCCGAGAACTTCTGGGAACGCAGCTTCTACGAGTTGGCCCTGAAGCTTAGCGGCGCTGTCCAGGCGGCCCGCTGGACCGATTTGGGCGGAGACCAGGGCTACATTCACTCCTTCAACGGACCGCATTCGCTGTTTTCAGATACCATCCGTTCGCTGCGATCGTTGGCGCTGGGGCACCAGCTTGGACATGCGCTCATGGGCGAGCGCGACAGCAAGATCTCGCTGCTTCATCGCTTGCTGAAGCATGCGGAAACCACAGCCCGCTACAACGTTTATTTTGGGGAGGGTCGCGACGCCTACGATGTTCGCGGCCGGGTGGCCCACGAGTCCATCTTCAACCTGAAAGACGGCTCCTATCGGTGCCCCAGCACGCAGCAGGGCTATTCCCCGTTTTCCACCTGGACCCGGGGTCTGTCCTGGATTCTTTGCGGTTATGCGGAAGAACTGGAGTTTCTGGCAACGTTGGCGGAGGAGGAATTGGCCGCCTACGGAGGCAAGGAAAAAGTAGTCTCGGAGTTTCGCCGAGTGGCGGAAGCGGTCGCCGACTACTACCTGGAAAACACCCCCACCGATGGCGTGCCTTACTGGGACACCGCGGCCCCCGGCCTGGCCAGGATGGGGGACTATCTCAATCGGCCGGCCGAGCCCCACAACGACTTCGAACCGGTCGACAGCTCGGCCGGACTCATCTCGGCCCAAGGCTTGTTGCGGCTGGGCCGGTTTCTGATCGAACAGGGCAGTCCCGTTCAGGGCAAACGCTATTTTCAGGCAGGCCTCACCGTCACCAAGACTCTCTTCCATCCCGGGTACCTGTCGGAAACGCCCGACCACCAGGGCCTCATCCTGCACTCGGTTTACCACCGCCCGAACGGCTGGGACTACATCCCCCCTGGAAAGCAGATCCCGCAGGGCGAAGCCACGATGTGGGGCGACTACCATGCCCGTGAATTGGCGCTGCTGGTTGGGCGAATGGCCAAGGGTCAACCGTACTATCGCTTCTTTGTGACCACCCCGCCGGCGTGAGGCTGCTGCAGGAGATGGCAGGACCCGCCTGCGGCGGTATTTCCAGGAAGTGAGTTGAATTCGGATATGGAACGCATTCGAGTTGCTACCTTGCAGTACTTCATTCGCCCGGTTCAGTCCTTCGAGCAATTTCGCGATCAAGTCGAAGGGCTGGTGGATACGGCAGTGGATTACAAATGCCACCTGCTGGTCTTTCCGGAGTACTTCACCGTTCAACTGCTGACCTTGGGCAATCTCAAACGGCCGATCAACGAACAGATTCGGGACCTGGCCCGCCAGGTTCCGCGCTTCGTAGAGATGATGAGCGGCCTGGCGCGACGCTCCGGACTCTATATTGCGGCCGGCACGATTCCGGTGGCCGGCGAGCGAGAAGACCTGGTTCACAATCACTGTTTCTTTTTCGGGCCCAGCGGACACCATGGTGTTCAAGGCAAACTGCACATGACCCGATTCGAAACGGAGGACTGGAAAGTCTCACCCCACGCGTCCCTGCGGGTCTTTGAGACGCGCTTCGGGAAAGTGGCCGTGGCCATCTGCTACGACGTGGAGTTTCCGGAGATCGCGCGAGCCGCAGCTCGGCAGGGCACCCATATTCTGGTTGTGCCCAGCTGCACGGATGAGCGGCAGGGGTTCCTCAGAGTGCGGTATTGTGCCCAGGCTCGAGCCATCGAAAATCAGATGTATGTCATCCAGTCTTCAACGGTCGGATCGCTTCCCATGGTGCCGGCCGTTTCCCTCAACTACGGACAGGCCGCCATCCTCACGCCCAGCGACTTTTCGTTTTCGAGGGACGGCATCCTGGCCGAGGGCAATTACAACCAGGAAATGATGGTCATCGGAGAGCTGAACCTCAAGACCATTTCCGAGTCGCGGGCATCCGGTACCGTGATCCCCCTCTATGACAGTCGCAGGACTGCGGAACAGGTGTCCAAACTCGAAGTCGTCACGCTATGAGCGAGCGCCTCCCGATCGTCGTCCGCAACACTCGCCCTGAAGACTTCTCTGACATCATTGCCCTCACGAAGCGCGTCTACCCCTCGTCCCTGCCCTGGTCCGAAACCCAGCTGGCCTCTCACGTTCAGGTCTTTCCGGAGGGACAGCTCGTGGCGGTCAATCAAGTCACCGGGAAACTCGTCGGCATGGCCGCCAGCCTGATCATTCTGTGGAACGACTATGACCTCAAGGGGAATTGGCGGGAGTTCACCGCGGGTGGGATGTTCACCAATCACGATCCCGCGGCCGGCCGAACCTTGTACGGAGCGGAAGTCATGGTCGACCCGGACGAGCGGCGCCGGGGCATCGGCAAAAGACTCTATGAAGCCCGGCGCGAGCTGGCCAGGCGTTTCGGCCTCCTGCGCATTCGGGCCGGAGCCAGACTGCGCGGCTACCATCGCTATGCCAAGCGGATGAAGGCGGAGGAGTACGTTATCAAGTTGGTCCGGCACCAGCTGCGGGATGCCACGCTCTCATTCCAGCTCAGCCAGGGTTTTCACGTTCTGGCCGTGGTGCCGGACTACCTGGGTCACGATCCAGAAAGCTTGGGGTTTGCGGCGGTTATCGAGTGGCTGAATCCGGAGGTGGCCGGCCCCGAAGATTACGCCAAACACAACTCCCGTGTCCTCCGATGAGACGCTAAAGATCCTGGACAGAGCGGGATGGGCTGCCCCAGAATGACGGCTCTGTCTCCGAACCCAATGACCGGAGCGTTGTGGTCCGATCAGCAAAAACTGCCGGCGAGACCAAAAAGTCCGGATCGACCTCGGCCCCAAAAAGGAAAAGGAAACCATCAGCCATGAGGAAACTTCGAACCATCGGGTTACTAGCCTTCGTTCTGCTGCGCTGTGGCACATCCTCGGGAATCGACGATTACGTGTTGGGTCCGGATTCGCAGGTCCAGCCCGGCGTGCCGAGAGGGGAAGTGACCCAACACAGCTGGACGAGCAAGATCTTCCCAGGCACTGTGAGAGACTACTGGGTCTATGTTCCGAAACAGTACGATCCATCCAAGCCGGCCTGCGTGATGGTGTTTCAGGATGGCCAGGGATACGTCAAGGAGGACGGAAATTGGCGGGTGCCCATCGTTTTCGACAATCTCATCCACAAAAAGGAGATGCCTGTCACCGTCGGAATCTTCATCAACCCCGGAGTCGTTCCCGCCGCGTCCGAGGGCGCCCTGCCTCGGTTTAATCGCAGCTTCGAATACGACGGTTTGGGGAACCGCTATGTGCGTTTCCTGCTGGAGGAAATCTTGCCGGAGGTGGGAAAGAAATTGAATCTGGCCCAGGATGGGAACAGCCGGGCCATCTCCGGTGCCAGTTCTGGAGCGATCTGCGCCTTCACTGCCGCCTGGGAGCGTCCCGACGCCTTCAGCCGGGTCTTCAGCACCATCGGCACCTACGTGGGCCTGCGGGGAGGTAACGACTACCCGACCTTGATCCGAAAGACCGAACCGAAACCGATCCGCATCTTCCTGCAAGACGGATCGGGAGACTTGAACATTTACGGGGGCAACTGGTTCCTGGCCAATCAGGACATGCTCTCGGCCCTCGAGTTTGCCGGTTACGAGGTCACGCACGTCTGGGGCGACGGAGGACACAATAGCAAACATGGTGGAGCGATCTTGCCGGATGCCCTGCGATGGCTATGGCGCGACTACCCCAAGCCCGTGGGTACCTCTTCGACCTCCAAACAGCCGCTGACCAACCTGCTGCTGCCCGGCGAAGGATGGCAGGTTCTGAGCCAGGGCCACAAATTCACGGAAGGCCCCGCTACCAGCTCCCAGGGCGAGGTTTTCTTCACCGATATCCCTAATAACCGTATCCACAAAATCGGGCTGGACGGCCGGGTCACGGTCTTTAAGGAAGACAGTGGGGCCGCCAACGGATTGATGTTCGGACCGGACGGGCGGCTTTACGCCTGTCAAAACGCACGGAAGAGAATCGTTGCTTATGACTCGGACGGGAAAGAAACCGTGGTGACCGAGGGTCTCGAGTCCAACGATTTGGTCGTAACCCACAATGGCGATCTGTATGTCACCGATCCGGCCAACAAGCAGGTCTGGTTCGTTCGCGCCAACGGCGAAAAGCGGGTCGTGGACACGGGAATTGCGCGGCCCAACGGAATCATCCTCACTCCGGACCAAAGCCTCCTGCTCGTGGCCGACACGCAGGGGCAGTTCGTCTATTCCTTCCAGATCCAGCCGGATGGTTCCCTCAGTCACAAACAGCCGTACTTCCATCTGCATTTGGTCGACGGCGCTACTCAGAGCGGGGCCGACGGCATGACGGTGGATTCCAACGGAAACCTCTATGTTACGACTCAAATGGGATTGCAGGTTTGCGACCAAGCCGGCCGGGTGAACAGCATTCTGTCAAAACCCCAGCCGGCCTGGCTGGCCAACGTGGTATTCGGCGGTCCAAAGCTCGACGAACTCTATGTGACCTGCGGCGACAAGGTCTTCCGGCGCAAGACCAAAGCCAAGGGGGTGCTCTCCTTTCAGCCGCCCCTGAAACCGCCGGCTCCGAGGTTATAGGATACCGATCGAATGCGGGCGCCGCTGATTTCAACCAGCTGTGGGACAAAGAAGATTTCCGCCTGGGCCTTCTCGGTTATAATCATTCTGCCTTTTCTGGCTTCCCATTGACTGCGGCTCTGATTTCGGTTTGAGTTTGGCGGCATAGCGGAGACGCCTGAGCGAGAGGACGTCGGCATGCGACTTCGAACCCAACAGGGACTGACTGCGTTCTTAGCCCCCTGTGTTCTGGTCCTCATGGGGCTGGCGGAGAGTTCCCAGCAGCCGCAATTCGACGGCGACAACGCTCTTCTTCGCCCGACGGGATACCGGGAGTGGGTCTTTGTGGGCAGCTCCCTGGGATTACGCTACGCACAGAATCCCAATGAAGATCGCTCCGGCCCGCGCGGCCCCGCTTCGCAGGTGTACCACAATGTCTACATCAATCCCTCGAGCTACCGGGAATTCTCCCGCACCGGAAAGTTTCCCGACGGAACGATGATGGTGCTCGAGTTGGCCAATTCCGAGGGCAAGAAGGAGCCTGGGCTTCAGGGTTCCTACCAAAAGGACTATGTGGGTTTGGAAGCCTCTGTGAAAGACAGTCGCCGCTTCGACGGCAACTGGGCCTATTTCAGCTTCGACAATCCCGACGGGACGCTCAAGGACAAGGCCAAAGCGCTGCCCCAGGACGCGTGCTGGTCCTGCCATCACACCAAAGCCGCTACCGACCATGTCTTCACACAGTTCTATCCTGTACTGAGGGCCCTTCGGTCCCCCAGATAGTCGATCACTCGGGACGAGGTGTTGCGCGGGATGGAATCGGCCTGTCCGGCACGCCGTGGGAGTAGCCACGAACAGAATTGAATTCCCTTGTCCGACGACAGTGAACATCGTTGTTGAAGGCGACGGAACCCTCGAAATTCGCGATCGGATGCCTCCACTCAAGCGAGGCATTTTGCTCGGACTGTCTCTGGTCCCCTGGATGGCTCCCTACGAATTGCTGGTCGTCCCCAAATGGCAGCATTACTGGAATCCTTTTTTTCTTTTCGCCGCTGTCATTTCGGCCGGAGCTGTGTGTGTGAGCGCACTCCTGGTTTGGGGCGCCCTGGCGGGCCTCAGCTCAGCGATGCGATTCAGCCGGCTCCAGAACACCTTTTCTTACACGGCCCATGCTCCGATCGTGCCGCTGCGACACCATCGCTGCCCTCTGAGCTCGATTCGCATGGTTGAAATCGAGGTCCACAATTGGAGTGAAGGTTCTCCCACCTACTCCCTCAAGGTCTTGATGCAGGGCGGTCGGGAATTCACCACCGGTGCGTCCTGGTCTCAGGAGGAAGCCCAGAAAGCGCGTGAGCGGGTGTTGTTGTTTCTGAGGCAGTCGGGTTGAGCCAGAACGACAAAGCACCAGCCATCGGGCCGCGCGGTCGGACTTGGAGCCGCCACCTACGGATCTCGTGTGCGTTGTCAAGTCGGTTCCGATCTTGACCTGCGAGTCCTGAGTTGTGACAATGACGCGGCTTCAAAACACCCAGGAGCCCGTTCATCTGGTGAAGGAGTGCGCATGAGCCCCATTCGTTCTCAAAAAAGCCTGGATCGCAAGCTGGCCAGCATTCATCAAGACCCGCACCGACCCGGCGACTTTATCCTGGCGGATGCCAAGGACGCCGATATGGCCTTCGGCCTTCCCGCAACCGGATTTGTCTGGGAGGGCGGACCTGGCAACGGCAGGCCGCGGACCCTGGCGGAGTTCCGGGACACCATGCGTCAGATTGTGGAGCAGGGGCTGGTGGACATCATGTTGATGTCGGCCAGCACCAGCCAGGAGCTGACGATCGACCAGCGGATTTTCGACCACTCAACGGTGACGCCGGCGGTGAGGGCCAATGACTCGACCGACATCCACGCCGTACGCGGCGGCCACTACCTCGCATCGCCTTCGCTGCCGTTCCGCACGGTGACCATCGATCAGATCCAGAGCGGCAAAGCGGTCTGTACTCCCGACGAGCGCCAGCTCGGAGCCGATCTGGGGCTTTATTCGGTGACCTTCAACAATCTGGCCGAGGCCGACCGGAGAGCGCTGGAAGCCTACAGAGAATTCCGGCTCGAAGCGGAACAGAAAGGATTTCGTCATTTTCTGGAAGTCTTCAATCCCAACCTGCCCGACGCCGTTCCAGCTGAACGGTTAGCTGACTTCATCAACGATCACATAGCCCGGATGCTGGCGGGAGTGCCGCGAGCCGGGCGGCCCATCTTCCTCAAGATCCCTTACCATGGACCCCGGGCCATGGAAGCACTCGTAACCTACGATCCACATCTGGTCGTGGGAATCCTGGGCGGGTCGGCGGGGACCAGCTATGACGCCTTGAAGATGCTGTCGGAGGCCCGTAAGTATGGAGCGCGGGCGGCGCTCTTTGGTCGAAAGATCAATCAGGCGGAAGATCAACTGGCGTTTGTGGAGGTCCTGCGGGCGGTGGCCGACGGCCAGCTGTCGGCTGAGGAGGGAGTGAAACGCTACCACGCCGCGTTGGAGAAGAAAGGCATTCGCCCGCGAAGAAGCTTGCCGGACGACATGGTCCTCACCCAGGTTCCGCTTTCCTGATCACGGTCCGCCCCTTTGAGGTTTCTTCACATCTGTGCACTGATCGGCAAGGTAATGGTAAAGCGGCTGCCTGCCCCAAGCGTACTCTCAGCCTTGATCTCACCTCTGTGTCTTTGAATAATGTGGCATGCGGTTGCCAGGCCTGATCCCATCCTCACGGTTGAACCCTTCTTTGAAAAGTCGAAGTTGAAGATTCTTTTGAGTCTTTCCGGCGAAATACCTCTGCCGGAATCTGAGATTTGAATATTCACGAAGTCACCGGTCCGACGCGTTTTGATCCTGATGGTCCCCACACCTTCAATGGCTTCACTGGCATTCTTCAAGAGCCCCATGAACACTTGATTCAACTGTGCAGGGAAACAATCAATCTTAGGAACGTCGTCATAGTCCTTTATCACGGTTATGCGACCGACCCATTCGTTCTCCAATAACGTCAAAGTATCCTCGATTCCCTCCTGGATGCTGGCTCTCGCGTACTCGGCTTCATCCAGCCGGGCAAAACTCTTCAAACTCCTGACGGTCTTGGCGATGCGTTGGCTGGCTAGTGCAATGACCTCGGAACTCTCTTTCAAAGCCTTAAACGCTTTCTGGCACCGTTCGCGCCTGTCGCGATCTTCCAGGCCCCCGCCTTCATTTGCAAGAACCTCCAGTGTCTTCACACAACGGGCCACCACGTCGGTCGTGCCCTGAACGACTCCGACGGGGCTGTTCATTTCGTGAGCGATGCCGGCCACCAAGTTCCCTAGCGCAGCCATCCGTTCTTGCATCACCAATTGGTCCTGCATCTGTCTTCGCTCTTCGCTGATCTGCAGCAGGGTGTAGGCCATGGCCACGTGGAGAGCGTAGATGGTGCCCAGAGTGTTCAACATGGCTCGGTCTGACTCTGCGATAGACGTCATTGCAAACAACAAGGCGCCAACGCTTTTTCCTTTCACGCGCATGGGGAGCACCAGAAGGATGTCGGGCTCATCAGAGAGGATCCATTGTGTGAACTCTCCGCCTTCGTCAAACTGTTGCCTCGGCTGAGTGATCCAGTGAGCGTCCTTCCTGGAAAGGGCACGCTTGACTCGTTCGTTCTGCGGAATGAATTCAGTCTGATCGGCCGCCTGGTGAAACTTGCCTTGACCAAACATCCCAACGACCTGGTAGCCCCCTCCCGCGCTGTTGAGCAAAATCCCCATGCGTTGAGAGGGAATGAGCCAGCGAGCGTTTTGACACACGGAAGGCCAAAATGTTTCGAAGCGGTCCTGCACAGAAAACGCCAGAACCGCTTCATAGAGCGTTCCCAGCGTTAAAGTGCTGACAGACACCTGAAGGCCGGCAGAGCTTGTCAAAACTCGCGAATCTTCCTTCATGCCGATCCCTCGTCCTGGTCGATCAAGATTCCGCTTGCATCGGCCCAAGTGTTGACAAAATTGGCGAAGGCCGCCGTCATCGCAACCTCGATCAATTCTGCTTGATTCAACCCGTACCCGGTCATCTTCTCAAAATCTTCGTTTGAAATCGACTTTGGATCCGCCGCAGTTTTAGCCGCAAACTCCACGATGGCGCGCTGTACAGGAGGAAGTTGAGCCATGTCCACATCCGTCGTCACCCGGTCGATCACCTCGGCAGGCACTCCCATGGCTTCCAAGGCCCTTCTGTGAATGACCCTGCAATAGCGACAGTTATTGTGGGTCGAGACTCTCAATATGATCATTTGCTTAAGGGTCGGAGGCAACTTTCCCTGCAGCAACAGACCTTTCATGAGTGTCCACGTCTTTTCCAGAATATCCGGGCGGGCCGACTGGGCCGTGAACCAGTTGATAGGAACCTCCCGTCCGAGTCCCGCATTCACAATTTCCCGGTACAGCGCTCCGAGTTGGGGCGATGCTGACGTGTCTGTAATTTGCGCAAATCGCGACATTCTCTTCCTCTCAATCGCTTAAGAAGAGCCCCCTTCCCAGTCGAGTGGGATCCCACTCACCTCTGCCCAGGTATCGAGAAAATTGGAACAGGCGGCCACCATGACGATCTCCATGATTTCGCCGTCCGATAAGCCATGATCCCTCAGGCCTTGGAGGTCTTCATCCGTCAGAGACTGCGGACTTCGTGCGGTCTTGAGGCCAAACTTGACGATGGCGCGCTGAGTGGGAGGCAGTTGAGCAAGCTCAGGATCTTGTGCGCAGCTCTGAATCACCTCCTCAGGTACCCCCATCGCTTCCAACGCCTTGGTGTGCGCCACCCTGCAATAACGGCAATTGTTCTGCATCGCAATCGTCATGGAGATCATTTCCTTCACCGTAGGAGGAAGCATCCCCTGCAACAGGATGCCTTTAAACAACCCCCAGGTGGCCTCCAATATGTCTGGTCGCTCCGACTGCGCCGTAAACCAATTAGTGGGGCTATCCCCACCCAGGCCGTGGTCGAGGATGTCCTGGTAGAGGACACTCAATTGGGGATCATGGGATGCATTTCTGATCTGGTTGAATCGTGACATCGCTTGGTCCTTTCAACACGTGGTCTTCCATTGCTGAATGCCGCTGCGAGGGCAGAGAATTCAAAACGCCCGGAGTAATCCACCGAGTTGAGCAAAAACAGGGGGGAGCGAGCGACCGGCCTTACCGTCTGCTGGGCTCAGGACAAGCTCAAGGAGGTTCCCAACGCTGTTCTAATCCTCAGGAGGAGAAGATCTTCTTGCCTTCCACCAAACCGACGGTCTTATTCTTGAACAATCCGCGGATCCAGATGACTGCGGCGAGACGATGGACGCCTGGCTTCGTGGTTTCGATACCCCTTTCTGCTGCCACTCTTTGATGACGGGAACGTCGTCACTATATCGCCATCAACCCGCACTGGCAAGCGGAACAAACATTTCTAGGATGTCCTCCACCCAAAATAAGAATGTCCGGTGGTTACCAAAGTAGAAATGTCCTGTTGAAGGTATCAGCAATCATCAGGGTTCCCAGCAAGCCTGGCGATCAGGGAGGTCAGGGAGCCGGCGGCGCGCACAGGAGGTCTCCCGTTACAAAGACAAGATCTCGGGAGAACTGGTCAGATAGGCTATTTTTTCAGGTGAGGACTTGCTGGAGAATCCAGAGGTCATATTGAGAGCATTGATATAGATATCGATTCTGACTATATTGGCCAACACGCTGACGTAACCCGCTCTGTGGTTGCAGTCGACAGCTTGCAGCATTCGCTGCGTGGCCTTCCGAGATGAGGTTCTCGACGCGGCGCCCGATTGCTTGAAGAAACGGCCCCATCGGAGGGGCATCGAGTTGCGAGCACAGGCAAACCGCTGAGTGGGTTTTCCCGGTTGAAGCAACTTCGCAGGAAGAAACCAGGCACCATTGAAGAGACCCTACCCCCCTTCAACCCGATTTCAGGTACGAGCCTTCCGCCGGACGATGCTGGCGGTCATGGCCCTGATCGGCCTGCTGACCCTTGGAACAGTGGGCTATCGGTGGCTTGAGGACCTCGACTTCGTGGATGCCCTCTATATGACCGTCATCACCTTGAGTACGGTTGGTTTTGGAGAGGTTCATCCCCTCTCGCCGGTGGGGCGGATGTTCACCGTGAGCTTGATTGTCGGCGGAGGGGGGCTGGCAGCCTATACGCTGAGTGGCATTGCGGAATTCCTGTTTTCCGGGGAACTCCGGATACAGTGGGACCATCAGAGGCGAACGCGTATGCTTCAACAATTGTCCGATCACATCATCATCTGCGGGTATGGGCGAATGGGTCGAAATGTGGCGCATGCGCTCAAGGGAGAAGGGCTGCCGTTTGTGGTGATCGACCCCAATCCGGAAAAGATCGAACACGTCCGTGAAATGGGCTACCTGGCTCTGCAGGCCAATGCCGCCGACGAGACTCACCTGGAGGAGGCCGGCATCCGGCGTGCCCGCGGTCTGGTGGCCGCAGCCAACAGCGATGCCGAGAACGTGTTCATCGTGCTGACAGCGCGTAGCCTGCACCCCAAATTGTTGATTGTGGCTCGCGCCAACTTCGAGGAGTCCGAACAGAAGCTGGTGCGAGCGGGGGCCGACCGGGTAATTCTGCCTTATCGGATCTCGGGTCGCCGCGTGGCCACCGTGCTGCTACGCCCTGAAGTGGACGATTTCCTCGACGAGGTGTCGCACTCCAGCGGCATGGAGTTGCTCCTGGAGCAGATTCATCTGGCGCCCACTTCGCCTTTGGTGGGCCAGACTCTAGCTCAAGCCCAGCTCGGCAGCCGCCTGGGAGTGACGGTTCTAGCCTGCAAACTGCCGGAACAGCAGCTGAACACCCGGCCCAGCGCCGATACCGTTCTGAAGGCCAATGCCAAAATCATTGTGCTTGGCACTCGCGATCAGCTCCAAGCCGTCATGCACCTGGCCCGAGGCTGACAGCGGCCGATTAGAATCGAACCGCCGAATGCGATACCATGAGTGGCTTCAGGGCCGATGCCCCTCAGGGCAGAACAGCATCAGGAGAGCCTGTTCAATTTAACTCTCTTTCATCGCAAGGACATGAGAATGAGCATGCACAAGCACCCTCTGATTTTATCCGTGGTGTTGGCCTGGGCCGTTGGTGCGCTGGTTGGCCCTTCGCTGGCCCAGGACGACGAAATCGTCTGGTTCGACAATTACAGGGAGGCCCTGCAGGAAGCCAAGCGAACTCACAAGCCGATGTTCGTCGAGTTCCGCTGCGAGCCTTGAATTGCCGGGCGGACGTTTGACGCACAGGTTGTGCTGTCACCCAAAGACTCTCCTCGCGGTAAACTCCTCAGTGAGTACGTGTGCGCCCGCATCACCCGAATGGACGACATCGATATTGCGCTGTTCGATCATGACTGGAACAACACCCTCTACTACTTCGCCATGAATTCGGAGGAGCAGATCTACCTGAGATATGGCGGCCGTGATTCCCGGTCGCCGGACAGCTACCTGGATCTCAACAGCCTGGAACTGGCACTGGCCAAGGGCTTGGACCTGCACCAGCAGTATCAGGCGGGGCGGCTGCAGCAAACCGAACGTCCCCAGCCGCGGTACCCTCGCGAAATCCCGCTTCTGGTGGAGCGGACCCTGGCCCGCAATGCCTGCGTGGAATGTCACCTGATCCAGGATTTTCAGAACGTCCACCGGGAGCAGGACGGGACGCTCGACAAGCTGACGCACATGTATCGCTCGCCGGACATCAAGACTCTGGGAATCGAGCTGGATATTCCCAAGGGCCTGGTGGTCAAGGCAGTCCACGGGGCAGCAGAGACCGCCGGCATGAGGCCCGGAGACCGTATTTCGAAAGTAGCTGCCACACCGGTTTGGACGTTTGGGGATCTGCAATATCGCTATGATCAAGTCGATCGGCGGGCCAGACACCTTTCGCTCACGGTTGAGCGCGCCGGAGAAGCACTCGATCTTTCCATCGAGCTTCCCGAGCGCTGGTGGTGGACCGACCTGACATTCCGCCAATGGACGATCGAGCCGCGGCTCTTCTTTGCGGCTCGGGCCTTGACCCGGTCGGAGAAAAAAGCAAAGGGTCTGCTGGAGATGGGCCTGGCCAGCGAGGTGACTCGTGTCGATTGGTTTGCGGAGACCATGAAGAGTCACGAGTTGCAGGTCGGCGACATCGTCATCGGCGTGGACGGTGTTCTGCAGGATGATCTGGCCGACACAATAGAGTTGTTCATCAAACTCCGAAAGAAAGCTGGAGAGGCGGTCATGCTGGACGTTTTGCGCCACGGGAAGAAGATCCGGCTGCCGCTCAAAACCTACAGGATGAGCTTCCGAAAATGAGTCCCATTACCGCAAGAGTACCGTTGATTCTTCTTGTGCTTCTGATCGGGAACAGAACCCTGCCCGTATGGGCCGGCGACTGGACCCCTGCCGTGGAGGTCCGGCAGGAAAGCGAGCGCTGCCTGTCCTATCGAGCCCGATGGAGCGGCCCTGTTCTGGTGGTCCAGGCCAGGCTGGAACCCGGATGGCACACCTTCGCCATCGACAACAAGGAGCGAGCCCTCGAAAAGCTGGCCGGACGCAAGTCTCTGGGGATCGATCTGCCGACCGAAATTAAAGTCAGCGAAGGGCTGGAGGTCATCGGCCCCTGGTTTCAGTCTCCCCCCAAGGACTTCTCCAAGCCCGAACTGCGCTGGTTTTCCTGGGGGTTCGACGACGAAGCCCTTTTTGCCGTTAAGGTCCGCCGCACAGCGGCGGGACCGGCCCGCGTTTCGGTTCGGGCTCAGGCCTGCACTGAAACGACCTGCCGCAACATCGACGTATCGTTCTCGGTGCCCCTCCAGGAGGGCGACGGCCAGAACGAGCAGGGCGTTCTCGACTTCGAGCGCATGGTTCGGGTTCGCTAACGTCCGCCGCCTGTTCACGGGCCGGCTCGGCGGATGGAGGAAACCACGTTCGGACTGACCACGGCAAACGCCCACAGCGCCTCCTCGTCTTTTTCTTTAAGATTCGACAACGATGGCCGGACCTCAGAGCGCTGACCGGCATGGACAAATGTTTCCAGATGCAGTAGAACTCTGCAGCGCCATTACATTTTGGAGGGAGGTTGGCAGATGCTGACTTGGCTTAAGAGATTCGTGATGACGGCCGGGGTGATGTGCCTTTCGATTGCGGGTGGCGGCGCACTGATGTGGGCCGACGTCCGGCTCCCGCGTGTTCTGTCCGATCACATGGTCGTCCAGCGCGACCTGCCCATTCGATTCTGGGGATGGGCCGATGCGGGTGAAAGCGTTACAGTGGCCCTGCGGTGGTCCGGCGGACAGGCTACTGCGAGCGCGAGAGCGGAGGCGAACGGACGGTGGAAAGTCCGGCTGGCTCCAATCTCCAGGACCGGCCCCATTGAGGTGACCATCTCGGGCCGCAACACGATCGTTTTGCGCGACGTGGCGGTGGGAGATGTGTGGGTGTGCTCGGGCCAGTCGAACATGGCCTGGCCGGTGGCCAGTGCTTCCAACGGCAACGAGGAGGTCGCCTCAGCCAATTACCCGATGATCCGGTTGTTTACTGTGGCAAATGCCGTTTCTGACCGGCCTGAGGAGGACGTTAAGGGAGAGTGGCAGGCAACCACTCCCGAAACGGTCAAAGACTTCTCGGCGGTGGGCTATTTCTTCGGCCGAGATTTGCATCAGCACCTCAACGTACCCATTGGACTGATCGACTCCTCCTGGGGAGGCACTCCCGCGGAAGCGTGGACCAGTCAGGCAACGCTGGAATCGGATCTTTCGCTGCAACCCATCCTCTGGCAGTGGCAACGAGTCCTGGCCGATTATCCGGATGCCAGAAACCGCTACGAGCGGGAACTTAAGCAGTGGGAGCAGGCCGCCGCCGAGGCCAAGGCCCAGAACCAACCCGAGCCGCGTCGGCCTTCCCAACCTCGCGGCCCCGGTCATCCCTGGGCGCCTTCCGGCCTTTTCAATGCCATGATCGCACCTCTGACGGAGTTTTCTATCCGGGGCGCCATCTGGTACCAGGGAGAATCGAACGCCCAGCCCCTTCGCGCGGCAGAATACAATCGCTTGTTCTCGGGCATGATCAGCGATTGGCGGCGGGCATGGGATGAGGGACCGTTTCCTTTCTTCTTCGTCCAGCTCGCCAACTTCCTGCCGCGCAAGCCGGAACCCACCGACAGCTCCTGGGCAGAGCTGCGCGAATCCCAAACCGCGGCCCTGGGCCTGCCCAATACGGGCATGGCGGTGATCATTGACATCGGGGAGGCCGATGACATTCACCCCAGAAACAAACAGGACGTCGGCAAGCGCCTGGCTCTGGCGGCTCGTGGTGTCGCCTTCGGCGAGAAGATCGAGTACTCAGGTCCGCTTTATCGAGGCATGCGAATCGACGGCAAGCAGATCCGACTCTACTTTGACCATGCCCAAAGCGGGTTGGTGGCCAAGGACGGGAAGTCTCTTCAAGGTTTTGCCATCGCCGGCAGCGATCGGAAGTTCGTGTGGGCTGAAGCGCGCATCGAGGGAGAATCCGTGGTCGTTTCCAGCCCGAAGGTGGACCAGCCGATCGCCGTTCGTTACGCCTGGGCCGACAACCCGGAGTGCAATCTCTATAGTAAGAACGGGCTTCCGGCTTCCCCCTTCCGGACCGATGACTGGCCCGGACAGTACTTCTGAATGACAACGTTTCTTCCGAGCGTCACAACAGGCTCGTCTCATCCAGCTTCACCGGCTCCCCTCCAGGCGAACAGGTGCCCAGAGGGGAGTTGAATCCTAACTCCACAGCAATCCACAGCGGCGCTTCCAATCCTTTTTTGAACAGGAACAACGGCCAGGGATGGGCTTCTCCCCATCTTGACGGGACGAAGCCTTGTCATCGCGACCCTTCAGACCGCGGGATGTTGTTGAGGCATACTGACCCAGCCCGTTGGGCTGGGCTGAGGGATGGTGGCCCTCCGGGCCGGGGAACTCGTTCTGATGGTCGCGAGGGGCACAGCCTCCGTTGACCTCCATGACCGATCGGAAGCGCCCAACCGTTTGGCACGGGCCTCGCTGTTGCTGGGACCGAGTGGCGTAACCGGCCGTTTCACCCGATTGACGAGACGAACCTATCGCGGCCCTTCAGGCCGCGGGACGGTCCGATCTGGACAGCTGATTAATGAAGGGTTCTGGGGACGACTTCCTTCTCGTCGCCGAGTCGCTTCAAGTGCAGGTAAGCATCTGTGCCGAATCCCTCCATGGAAATGACCTGGAGGTCGCCCCCGAAGTAGCGGGCGTACAGGCGTGAGATGGGAAGTCCGTAACCCAGTCCGGCCATCGGTGCATGGAAATCGCTTTGGTAGGGCGAGTTCAACTCGATCGTGGTGGGCCGCGCGGTCGTGTAGAGATAGGTCCAGATGCGGGCCACTCCGCTCCGGGGAATGCCGCCGCCTTCGTCGGAAATCTTGATGGTCACGTCCTCCTGGCCCCTGGCAATGGCGACGCGGATTTCCGGGAGCGAGGGCGAATCCGCCCCATTCAACTCCACCACCGCCCGCATGGAGTTCTTGAGCAACTCGAAAAGCATGTGGTGGAGATGAGAGGGAATGTAGGTGAAGGTCAACGCCACATTACCCATCACCCGCACGCTGGGTGAGGCGCCATAGTGAAAGTCGCAGAGGCTCTGCGCGTTCCGGGTGGCTTCCTCAAGCACCTCGGCCGGACAACACTTCGAGCAGATCAGACCCACATATCCGGGTCGCGGCTCCGCGTGCAGGGCCAGATGTTGGCCGATCAACATACGAATGCCGATACGCGACAGGTAAAAACGATCTAGAAATTCGCGGATCTCGGGCTGCAGCGCATCCGGGCCCAGCATTTCCTTCAGCTCCAGAATGCCCCGGGACATGATCGAGACAACGTTGTTATGGCGCTGCTTGATGTTCTCCAGCAACTCGGTGAACCGTTCCTCGTCGCGGTTGGATTCAGGCCGGGGGAATTCCACTAAATCCATCAACGAACCGCTGTACATCTCGCGCAACAGCTGAACGGAAGGCATCTCCGAGAGACCGAAAGGCAGGGTTTCCAGGTCGCGGACGCGGTGAGCTAATCGGACTCGCAGTTCCTGATGCAGGAACTGCGCTTCTTGCAGCAGGATTTCGGCCGATCGTTTCAGACCGAATTCGTAAATCTGCCGGAGCGTCAGCGGACGTTGTTTGAACTGCGCCAGAAAACGGATTTTCTCCCGGAACTGCGTGGGCGTGGAAACATTCATAGTCGGGCTGTCGAGCCAGGCACGCCGCCGCACAGATTCCCCGCGATCTCCGCGAGGATTCTCATCAGGATGGATTGGGTGCGTGCCTGGGAGTTGGAGGGGAAGCGCCACTACAGTGGGACCCGGTTCATTCTACTCTTCCCCGATGACGCAGCTCGAAACTGCGTCTTCACCCTTGATGCAAGGGGCTACATGAATTCCTCCAGCAAACTGGAAAAGACCTCCTGGTCGAGGCCCAACGGCTGGTGGACAAGGGGAACATCTCTCAAGGCCGGTTCACTCTCTTCGTAAACGGGCTGTTCGTCCTTGTACAGCAAACCAATCGGAATCCGGTCACCCCATTCGAAGGACTTTCGAAGTGCCCCCTCGACGTCGCCCGTATCATAACCCGAATCATCTTCCAGCTTGTAGACTCTTTGTTTGAACCAGGGATAGGTATTCACTTTGTTGTAGGTGACACAGGGGCTGAAGACATCCACCAGGGCGAATCCCTTATGAGCGATGGCCCCGGCAATCAACTCAGCCATATGGTTGGGCTCCCCGGAGAAGGCTCGCGACACGTAGGTCGCTCCGGAAACCAGAGCCAGCGCCAGCGGATTGATCGGAGCCTCCACGTTGCCGCGCGGTGTGGACTTGGTCCGCACCTCCTTCATGGTGGTGGGAGACGCCTGTCCGGTGGTGAGGCCGTAAATCTGGTTGTTCATCACGACATAGGTCAGGTCGAGATTTCGCCGCATGGCGTGGATGAAGTGCCCGACCCCGATGCCGTAGCCATCTCCGTCTCCACCCGTCACCACCACGTGCAGGCTGCGGTTGGCCAGCTTGACGCCCGAGGCCACCGCAATGGCACGCCCATGCAGACTATGAATGCCATAGGCGTGGATGAATCCAGGCAGGTTCGAGGAACATCCGATCCCCGAAACCGTGAACAGGTCTTTGGGCTCGATGCCGAGCTTGCCCGCAGCCATTTTCAAAGCCTTGAGAACACCAAAATCTCCACAACCCGGACACCAGTCCGGATCAACGATGCTTTCGTATGAGGTAATCGGTAATGCCACCGTCGTTGCCATGTCAATTCTCCTTTTGCGAATAATGGTTTCGAGCCGCCTGCGTCGCAGCGCCAGGTGTCAGTCTTTGACGGACAGGTCGAAATGGGATCTTGTGAGAGATGCGATTCTCTTTCAGGCCGAGTGAGTCTACGCAACCACAAACGCGCCGGTCGTGTCAGGACGATACGGATCCCCTGGCTTGATGCTTGTCTCCCCCCTCCGTGTCCCTGGCTTTCCAGCTGTAGGTCGAGCCGGTCTGAACACCGATCAGCAGTTCGCCGGTGGTGTCGCCCGTTTCGCGATGGACCAACTCAATCTGCCAGACGGGCTCATGGCCGGCCGCTCCATTGTTCCGCTGCAAGGACACCGGCCGCAGTTCATCCCTCAAGTGGGTTCGAATGTAGTGATAGGCCAATTCCCTGGCCTCGTCCTCCGTCACCTCCAAGGTTCGGGGCTTGCCCGCCAGAAGGGCCTTGACGCGCTCGGCGATGTAAGCCGGTTCGATCGGTTCACCGTCATATTTCAGGATGGTGTCGTGCACCGAATATCCGGTCTCGGCGCGCAAGTGGTGAGCGAACTGCCCGGTGTAGTTGCATTCGACGGCAATGGTCCGCTTACAGGCACTCAGGATGCGGAGGGCTTCCGCCGCGTGAAACGGGAGCATGTATTTGAAGTGAAGCTGGCTGGCCGGGACTCCCTCCGCCCGCAGCTTTTCGGCGGCTTCCCGCGCGGCTCCATAGGTGGAGCCCCAGGTCACCAGGGTTACTTCCGCATTCGCCGGCCCCTCCAGCTGTGGAGGCGGCAGTTCCTTGAGCGCCAGCGTCATTTTCTTCATCCGTTTTTCCTGAACCTTGCGGCGGACGGCAGGGTTGGTGAAGACATCGCTGATCAGAATTCCCTCCTCGTCATGATCGTCGGTAGCCGCCACGTGTACCGTGTTGGCCGTTCCGGGCAGAGCCCGCGGAGATATCCCCGACTCGGTGAAGGCGAAACGCTTGTAGGCGCCATTGTCGGAGGGCCAGTTCGTCACGATTTCTCCGCGGTCAATGGGTACCTCGCACCGTAAGGCATCCGGTTCAACCGTCTCCGGATGCTCCGAAAGGAGCAGGTCCGACACCAGGATCACCGGCAATTGATACTTTTCCGCCAGATTGAAGGCCTCCACCGAAGAATAGTACGCGTCGGTGACATCTCTGGGAGCGATGATGATTCGCGGGAAGTCTCCTTGTGAGGCTCCCAGAGCCTGATTCAGGTCGGCCTGTTCGGTTTTGGTGGGAATCCCTGTGGAGGGCCCTCCGCGTTGAACCAGCACGACCACCACGGGGGCCTCCAGCATGCCGGCTTCGCCGATGGCCTCGGTCATCAGGGCGAAGCCACCACCCGAGGTCCCACACATGGCCCGTGCTCCCGCCAGTCCGGCTCCGACCGCCATGTTGACAACCGCGATTTCGTCCTCGCACTGCTTGACCACCACGCCGCAGCGGTCCGCATGCGCCACCATCCAGTGCAGAATGGAGGAGGCCGGTGTCATGGGATAGGCGGAGTAGAACTTGCAGCCGGCCGCCGTCGCCCCCAGGGCCATGGCTTCGTTGCCGGTGATGAAGGGACGCCGCACCCGCGTGAACTGCCATTCGTAGCCGAGCGGCACGAACTGGTCGCGGGCGTAATCAAAGCCGGCCCGGGCCACGGCCACATTCTGATCGACGACCGATTGGCCCTTGTGCTTGAAAGTGTCCGTCAGCACATCGGCCATGGTCTCGAACTCCAGACCCAGAAGAAACATGGCCGCCCCCAAGGCCACCGTGTTTTGCATGACCGGAAGAAGCTTTCCCAACGGTTTTGTGATTTCCCCCATGGGTAAGGGTCCCACCAAAACCTGGTCGCGATGGAGCGAAGCGGGACACTGCAGTTTGTCTGAGTTGAAAAGGATGGCACCGCCCGGCTCCACTTCGCGAGCGTGCCTCTCCACGGTGTCCTGGTTGAGGGCGATCAGAAGATTGAGGTGGTCGCCGTGAGAATACACCTTGTCTTCCGACATCCGCACCCTCAGCCAGATGTGGCCGCCCCGAATGACGGATTGATAGCTGTTGTACGCAAACAACGACAGTCCCAACCGTGAGGCCGTCTTGGCGAGGGTATCTCCGGTTTTGTCCAAGCCGTCTCCTGCTGCGCCTCCGATTCCTACTGTAACTTCCTTCATGATGATCCCTCCTCTGTGTGTGTCGTCTTGCCCAACTGTCCTGGGTAAACCGTTTGAGGGAATTCTCCGGCAGCCCACGTCGAGACAGCCCAGAGCCACCTCGCCTGGGAAGGTCATCAGACGCCGTACGAAGGAATGGACCTCGAGCCAGTAGATCTGCGTCTTAAGAAAGTGAAGACCTTGCGTTCCCAACCGGGAGCCGAAAGTTTAACCCTCTTCAGCAAACCGAAACTCTGGCAAGCAGCCGCTGCATGTCGGAACTTCACATGGAGATTGACGGGTCCACTTGCGCCAGCAACAGGTGCGTGCAGTGACTTTGTCAGGGTAGGGATAGGATAGCAGAGTTCAAACAACGGAAGCCATAGGATATTGGAAATGGAAAGCGGCGGAAATGAGGAACAACCTGGCAGGATCTACGGGGAACAGGCTCACGGAACCGCCGGAGCAACGGCTCCCGACCCGCAAGAGCCGGAGCCATTTGCGGGTTAGAGACCGGTTCGTGTCAGGACCACTCGAAACCCTAAATCAGGACTGCGGTCATCGGGGCACCGATGATCGTTGCGGTTTGCCGACCGACAGGCGGTGGCTTTATTATCGAAATCGCCGCCATGAAGGATGCGAAAGGCGGTGACGGGAGATTCCCAGGCGCTGCCGTTGGTCGGCGCTCCCTCATAGCTGGAGTGATACCAATCCTGGCACCACTCCCACACATTCCCGTGCATATCGAACAACCCCCACGGATTCGGTTGCTTCTGCCCGACGGGCTTGGTGCCGGCTGGATCATTGTTGGCCCTGAACCACAGGTAGTGCGGGGCCTGCTCGACGGAGTCTCCAAACGAGAAGCGCGTCTGGGTGCCGGCCCGGCAGGCATACTCCCATTCGGCTTCGCTGGGAAGCCGAAAGATGGCCGGTCCCTGGCGGGTGACGGCCAGATGTTTGTTGAGTGCCCGAATGAACACCTGGTAATCGTTCCAGGAGACCCCGTAGGCTGGATAGTCGCCTCCCATCCCATCTTTCGGGTTCGGTTTGACACCGGCGTCGGGCCAATTGCCCATCATGGCTAACCATTGCGCTTGGGTGACTTCGTACTTGCCCAGATAGAAGTCGTACGCGATGGTCACCCCGTGGACCGGAGCCTCGTCCTCCTCGTGACCCTCTTCCGTAGTGGGAGAGCCCATCATGAACTGGCCGCGGGAATTTTCACCAGCTCCAGTACCAGACTGCCCGGAAGAGCGATCTTAATCTCCTTGTCCCGGTTTGCGGCTGTCCCCTGGAAGGTCAAGCCAGGAACCAGGCTCAAGACAGCGAATGCAACCGCCAGGCCCAACCCTCTCAATCCGGTCGCCATCGGCTCCCCCCTTTAGCTCGGTCCGGTCGAGACCTGAGCAGCTCGCTTTCACTCCATTTTCAGGCACCAGCGAATGGCGTTACGGATCAATCTCTGTGTCATGGGATGGTTCAAGCCTTCAGAAGTGTGTCCCATCGACAGGTACACCAATCGCCCCTTCCCGACCTCGCGCCACCATCCGGCTGACGCGGCGCTGTTGTCCTTGGCAATGCTGCGAAGCAGCTCGAGTTCCCTCCCCAGGTAGTACTTCACCATGTGCTGTTCATCGAAGATCTCGTAGTCCTCGACACCCGCGGTAACCGGATGGTTCTTGTTCTCCACCCGCACCGTGAAAGTGGCCGGTGCCGGATGACCGCCATAGTCGCCTCCCAACAGTTTGTAATAGACCCCTCCCGGCGGATAGAGGCCCTGGGCATTGTGTAACGGCAGGAATCCTCCCCCGCCCTGGACAAAGTCCCAGATCGCCTGCTGCTGCGCCTCCGTCATCCACTTCACGTGGGGTTTATCGTAACCGTCCGGCCAGTTCATTCCATCCCGAAGAATGACCAGCAGCTGGTGCCGGCTCAAAGCCTCCGCGTTCAAAGCTTCGACATTCTCGATGAAAGTGATGGGGACGTTTTCCTTGAGAAAGGCCGGCGCCAGACCGTCCCGAATGTACGTAGGGCTGTGGTAACGGTCTCCAATCAAAGCCAATGCCCGTGGCCGCTGGGCCGATTGATAAACGTCGGAAGTGTTTTCGATTCGTGTCAAACTCAGGCTCGGGAAAAGGGAGACAAGAAAGAAAGTCGAGAGTCCCGCTAATTGGAGTGCTTGTGTTGTCACGGTTGACCTCACGAGTGCGGCAATGGAGAATGCAGCCACTTTAGGGACTCTGTTTTGGCCTGTCAAGCTCCGTTCCACGACCAGAGGCACCCTGGGCCGTACCGCTCCGGCGAACTTCTATTGCACAGGGCTGGAGGGAGATGAATGGCCACTAACGTTGAGGAGGGTCCAGCTTGTGGCTTGCCGCGAGGGTGAATGCACCGACGACTCTCGCCGGTCCGTCTTTTTCCTCATTCAAGAGGAGCCTTGCATGCGTCGCGTCCTTCCGGCGAGACGGTTGTTGTACCGCAGCTCGCGGAGTGCGTCCGAGGATGGAGAGAGACATTAGATCTATACTGTGAGCCGTAGGGGTCCAGCCGGTTTTCCCTGAACCCAAACGGTCGCGGGACAACCGTAAGACCACAGGAGTTGCAGCGTTTTCGAGACGTTGCCCATCAAGTCACCCATGCGGACGACCCTGGCCAGTTACCTGGACGATTTTGCCCGGCTCGGCGAAGAAGAGGCCCTGGCGCACCGCCGGGGTCTGCGAACGGAACGGTGGTCCTATCGCCGCTGGACCGAAGCAGCGCATTGTTTTGCCCACGAACTGGACGAGCGAGGTATCGCCAAGGGGGACCGCATCCTGCTATGGGCCGAAAGCTCATCGTGGTGGGCCGCGGCGTTCTTCGGTTCTCTGGTGCGCGGAGTGGTGGTGGTGCCCCTGGACCCCCAGAGTCACCCTGACTTTGTGCGCCGGATTCAAGACCAGGTGCGGGCTCGCTGGTTGGTCAGGGGAAGCGAGACGTCTCCGCCAGGTGTGGTGGACGACCTTCCGGCAAGTTCCATCGAGGGGCTCCCCGCCCAACTCGAGCGTCATGCGGGAAAGCCGGCCGTTTGTGCCGAACTGTCGGGCGACGACCTGGTAGAGATCGTTTTCACCTCCGGCACCACGGCCGACCCCAAGGGTATTCGTCTCACCCACGCTAATCTGCTGGCGAACCTGAATCCCCTGGAACACGAAATTCGAAAATACCTCAGGTGGGAGCGCTGGGTGCATCCCATCCGCTTCCTGTGCTCGCTTCCGCTGAGCCATGTATTCGGTCAGATGATGGGTCTGTTCGTGCCACCTCTCCTGCGCGGGTCAGTGTTCTTCGAGAACGCGCTGAACCCCTCAGAGATCGCGCGCGACATTCGCCGCGAACGGGTCTCGGTTATGGCCGCCGTGCCCCGTGTGCTGGAAATTTTGCAGGAGAAGGTGCTGCGTGACCTGAATGCCGGGGGCAGCGATCTTGCCGCCAGGCTTTCGGCAGCCCAGACGCAACATTTCGTCAGGCGGTGGTGGACGTTTCGGGAGGTTCACCGCCGCTTTGGCTGGAAGTTTTGGGCTTTTGTGTCGGGTGGAGCGACGCTGGACGCCGATGTCGAGAGCTTCTGGAACAGTTTGGGCTACGCCGTGGTACAGGGGTACGGGATGACCGAAACCGCTGCGCTCATCACCGTGGCTCATCCCTTCAAGCACGGCCGCCGATCGATCGGAAAGGCCCTGCCGGGGACGGAATTGCGGATGGATGAGAAAGGGGAGATCTGGGTGCGCGGAGCCAGCGTAGCGGCCGGATATTGGCAGCAGAGTCTGGGTTCCCTGACGGATTCGGAGGGCTGGTTGAAGACCGGCGATGTGGCCGAGCAAGACGCTGGCGGGCAGTGGTACTTTCGCGGCCGCCAGAAAGACGTCATCGTGACGGCCGCCGGAATCAACATCTACCCCGACGACCTGGAAGCGGTGTTGAACCGGCAGCCGGAAGTCCGGACCTGCGCTGTAGTGGGAGCCGAGGGGCCACACGGTCCGGAACCGTTGGCGGTCATCATTCCCAGTGGTGAGGAGAGCGGCATTCCCCGAGCCGTGCAGCGAGCCAACACGGCCTTGGCTCCCCACCAGCAGATTCGGCACTGGGCAATCTGGACCGAGCGGGATTTCCCGAGGACTTCGACCCAAAAGGTGCGCAAGGCTGAATTGCTGAAGGTCGTCAAACCGAGTCCGGCAGCAACGGCCAGCCAGGCAACAACATCGGCCACGGGAGCGGACGAGGTTGCCGTGGTCGGTGTGCTGCGCCAGGTCTCGGGCCAACACCAGGCGCCGATCGGCCTCGACTCCAGACTGGACGTGGATCTCAAGCTGGACTCCCTGGGAAGGGTGGAGTTGTTGAATGCGCTGGAAGACCGGTTTCAGGTAGACCTCGACGAAAGAGCCTTCACGGCAGCCACGACCGTCGAGGAGGTTGTGAACATGGTGCGGCACCCCATCCATCATCCCCCTGCGGATGTTCCATCAGCGAGCTTCCCGGCGGCGACCTCGGATTTGCCCACGGCTGCTGAAGCGCCCCACGCGCCCTTGCCGGAGGCCGGCAAAACTCAGGAAGCGGCCGTTGGCGGTTCTGAACTCGCATACTCCTACCCCCATTGGGCCCTCACAGCACCTGTGGCGGCCCTTCGCAGGGTGGGCCTGCTGTTGGTGATCTTGCCCCTGGCCGGATTGCTCTGCCGGGTCCGTAAATCCGGACGCGCGAATCTGGAAAGCCTTTCGGCGCCCGCTTTGTTTGTGGCCAATCACGTGACCTTTCTCGATCCGGCGTTGATTCTGTCGGCGCTGCCTTGGAAAGTGGCACGAAAAGTGGCGATCGCCATGGAGGGCGAACGGCTGAGGGCTCTCCGCCATCCCCCTGAGACGCTCAGCCGTTGGCAGCGACTGGCGTTTCGGACCGCCTACTTTCTGCTGGCGCTGCTCTTCAATGTCTTTCCGCTTCCTCAGCGCAGCGGGTTCCGCCGCAGCTTTGACTACGCCGGCGAGGCCATGGACCGCGGCTACCATATTCTGGTGTTTCCTGAAGGGAGAAGAACCGAGGACGGCAGAATGAATGAGTTCCGCAAGGGGACGGGCCTGCTGGCGCAAGGCTTGTCTGTGCCCGTGGTGCCGATCCGGATGGAGGGTCTGTTCGAATTGAAACAGGAGCGGGCGCGGCGAAGCATTCGAGTCCCCTGGGCCACTCCGGGGCGCGTCTCCGTCTCGTTCGGGCGGCCCATTTCATTCGACACCCGGGACCGGCCGGAGGACATTACCTCGCAGCTTCAAAGAGAGGTTGAGGAGCTGTCGGCCGGCGGTCCCGCTGCTCGCCGGTAGGCTCCAGCCACCCGAATCGATCGGGCCTGGCTGCAAGGAGAGCCGATTGTTGGGAATAATCGGCGCCTCGCGCCGGCCCACTCCGGTCCGGCCGGTTCCAAAAAACTTGACGTTCTGGGGCTGACATTTGTAGAAAGGCCGGCGAAGGAGCTCACTACAGGAGAGACTTGATGAGAATCGTTTCGTTGCTTCCCAGTGCTACTGAGATCGTTTGCGCCTTGGGGCTGCAGGACCGACTGGTGGGGGTCACCCACGAGTGCGACTTTCCGGCATGGGTCCGGGAGCTGCCCAAAGTCACGCGCACGCTGATTCCCCACGAAGCTTCCAGCAGCCAGATCGACCACTTGGTTCGCGAGCGATTGAAGACGGATCGGGCTCTCTACACGCTCGACCTTCCCGTCCTGCAAGGGCTGGAGCCCGACCTGATCGTCACCCAGGCCCTCTGCGACGTCTGCGCCGTGGCTGAAGACGAGGTCCTCGACGCTGCCTGCACCCTTCCGGGCAACCCGAAAGTGGTCAACCTGGAACCACAGACCCTTTCCGAGATTTTTGCCTCAATCGGCCAGGTCGCGAAAGCGGCAGGGACGGAGCCACAAGCGGAGCAAGTCATTCAGGGCCTGCGGACCCGAGTGGACGCCGTGGCGACCCGGTCCGCCGGAATCGACCACCCTCCGCGTGTGGCCCTCCTGGAGTGGCTCGATCCCCCGTTTTCTTGCGGCCACTGGACGCCCGAACTGGTTCGCCTGGCCGGTGGTCAAGAGGGACTCGGCCGTGAGGGCCACCCTTCGCGGACGCTTCGCTGGGAGGAGGTAATAGCCTGGCAGCCGGAGGTCGTCTTCATTGCCTGCTGCGGGTTCAGCGTGGAACGGACGCTGCAGGATCTCCCGCAACTGCAGCTCGTTCCCGGGTGGCAGGACTTGCCTGCTGTCCGGTCAGGCCGAATCTACGTGGCCGACGGCTCGCATTATTTCAGCCGGCCGGGACCCCGCCTGGTGGACAGCCTGGAGATCCTGGCGCATGCGCTCCACCCCGAGGTACATCCCTTGCCGGCCGGCCTTCCCGCCGCTGTCCGGGTCGCCAAGATGCCCTGATCGGATGGATCACGTGTCGGCCGGACCCCGTTCGGTCGGACCGTTCGGCGGATGGTCGTTCCTGCCTTGGGGTTTTGCGGTGCATGTGAGCTTCCCTTTCGGCACCGTCGTTTGCAGTTTCGGCGCTAGGGCCAGATTTGAATCCAACCCGACGTCTGTCGCAGAACTCGGCCGTCGCAAAACTCCGTAAAGCTCGTCCCGGTCTTGACTCTTTAGAAACGTCCTCGGCCTGATCCAG
Organism: Acidobacteriota bacterium; assembly: GCA_040753175.1. GTDB lineage: Bacteria > Acidobacteriota > Terriglobia > Versatilivoradales > Versatilivoraceae > JBFMEW01. Next base: position 116,239 of record JBFMEW010000017.1, read on the forward strand.
GTCACAAAGTGGCAGCCTTTGACTGGGTGCCGGGTGGCAATACCTCGAAGCCAAGAGGGAACTCGACCGTTGACAAAGCGCGCTGGAGGATGCTACAAGCTCTTTGTTCGTTGGACCTTTCCGCTGCTGGGAGGTCGTCCAACGGTAGGACTGCAGACTCTGGATCTGCCTATCGGGGTTCGAATCCCTGCCTCCCAGCCATCTTCTCATCCGCAGGTCAGCACAAATCTATTTTTCTCAGTTTCCTCTGGATGGCCGCAAGTGCCACTCTTGAGGGCACCCCGTCTGAGATGGGAAGTGTCAGCTTCGTCACAAGAGCGCGTAAATGTTTCGAAGTTTACTGCCGAACACCGGTGTTGATTCCAGCGAAAACGTCGCTGCTGGAAAGAGTCGACAACTCCCCCCAATGATCGATATCTGATTTACGAAACCTTACCCTTCCCGAAATTCGAACGTATGGAATTCGAAGCGATAATTTTGGCACTGTCATTTTGAGAACTCCTCAAAGGCAGGCGGAGAAACTCCGCAACCTTTAACGACTGAGAAGTTCACCGGAAAGTGGAGCTCAGTATGATTGGGCCTTGAACCTTCTCTTGGATGATAGTCACCTTCGAAATCGGAGGAGGAACGACCATGAAAAGACGAGTGGTTTGGTTCTTGTGTTGGTGGGGCCTGTCGTCTGCATTGCCGTCATTTGGACAGAGGATTTTGGGTGAGTTCACTGGAACGGTGACTGATCCCAGCCAGGCGGCTGTCACTCGAGCCAGGGTGGTGGTTCTCGACGCAGCCACCGGCAGAAGCTGGACGTCGCAGACGAACGAGAGCGGCGTCTATCGCCTCGTGAGTCTTCCAGCCGGATCGAACTTTGAAATTCGAGTTGAGCATCCTGGATTCAAAATAGCCAAGCAGCAGAACCTGACCTTGGATGTGGGTGAAGTCAGGCGTCTTGATGTTGCTCTGGAGGTCGGCGAAGTGACAGACAGCGTCGTTGTATTGGCAGAACCCTTGGCCCTGAATCTGGAGAAGGGTGAGATCTCGGCGGCCGTGGATAAACGCAAGATCGTTGACCTCCCGCTGAACGGGCGCAACGTGTATCAGCTTGCCGAACTCCAGCCAGGAGTCATCCGAACCGCCGGCAGCGGCTTGCAGGAATCAGAAACTACCGACGCGCAGTTTGGTGCCGGCGGCAAGCGATTCCGCGATAACCAGGTTCTGCTGGATGGCGTCACTAATAACAACGACCGGCAAGGCGGGCGCACGACGCTCACACTCAGTCCTGATGCCATCGAGCAGTTCCGTGTGGTAACTAACAACCTATCGGCCGAGTTTGGTCGATCTGGCGGAGGCTTGATCAGCGTGATCACGCGGGGCGGAACCAATACCCCGCACGGCTCGGCTTTTTGGTTTCATCGCAACGACAACCTTGACGCGGCCACGACTTTTGAGGCCCAGCGCGGCAGCAAGAGCGAGTTCAAGCGAAATCACTTCGGCGGCACAGTGGGCGGACCCATTGTCAAGGACCACACATTCTTCTTTTTTTCCTATCAAGGACTGCGGCAGATTCGGCCGTCGCTGGTAAACAGCACTGTAGAAACACCAGACTTTCGAGATTTCGTCCAGCGAACACGCCCAAACTCGCTGGCAGCGCAGTTGCTCAGGGACTTTCCACCAGTGCTGAATCCTGTTTCCAATATCCGCGACATCGGCAGCCCAGCAAAGGGTGTGCGCATCTTTGGGCCTCCGGACGGTATCCCGGACATCGGCGACGTGTTGGTTCCCATTCCGGGCTTTGTTTACGACGATCAGTTCTCGGTACGCATAGACCACACTTTTAACGGCGGCAAGGATACGGTATCAGGACGCTACAGCCTCAACGACCGGCAAGAGCAGCGCCCTGGAGACAACAGCGCTCGGGCATTCCGAGTGGATTTCCTGGAGAAAGACACCAACATCTCGCTGAATCACACCCACATTTTCTCGCCACAAGTCATCAACGACCTCCGGCTTGGTTACAACTACGATCCGCAGATCAACCGTGCGAATTTTCCCGAGGTGCCCCACGTCCAGTTCCGCGTGGCCGGTCGTTCGGTTTCCCAATTCAGTCAGACGTTTGGCTTCGTCTTCCCATTGGACTTCCGATTACACACGTATCAGATCAACGACGCAGTCAGCCTGACACGCGGCAACCACGGTCTCAAGATCGGGGGCGAGTTGCGGTGGTTCCAGGAGAACAGCGAGTTTGCTCAGTTCACGAAACCACTGGTCACGTTCGAGGATATCCTGGACTTTGCCGACGATGAAGTGCTCTCGATCAATGCCCGTGTCGATCCAGCCACGGGCCGGCCTTCGGGTACTTACCGTCATTTTCGGTCGAAAGAGTTCGGCCTGTTTGTCCAGGATGATTGGAAGGTGACGCCCAGGCTGACATTGAACCTTGGCTTGCGTTACGACAACTTCGGGACCCTTAGGGAAACGCACGATCTCCTGTCCACGTTGGTGCTGAACTCGCTCTCGTTGGTCCAGGGACGCGTCGTTCCCGTCAAGGAAGTGTACGCTCGCGACAATGACAATTGGGCGCCTCGACTCGGGTTTGCTTGGGATCCCACGGGAGAAGGCAAGTGGGCTATTCGGGGTGGATCTGGGCTGTTCTACAGCCGGGTGTGGACGAATTTCAGCGGGAACACCCGTTTCAATACTCCTTTTTCGTTGCCCGTGTCGCTTTCCGCGCTGGTTCCAGGGCAGAATCCCAATTCGGCCTATCGCATCCCATTCACCGGCGACCCGGCTTTCGCTCGAGGGCTGGACGCCTTGGGTGGCAGTGGTTCGCTGCGGCCTGCGGTGCAGACGATCGATCAAGGACTCCGCACCCCTTATGTCTGGGAGTGGTTTTTCGGGATCCAACGCCAGTTGCCTGGCGACTGGATGGTTGAAGCAAACTACTTGGGAAACGCTGGGAGGAAGCTGCTTATCCGGCAGGAGCTCAACCGGTACACGGGGGACCGTGCTGACGGCGCTCTTAACCGGGTCAATCAAAGCTTTGGCTCGATCACGCACGGTTTCAATGCAATCAGCTCTGTCTATGAGGGACTCGCCGCACAAGCCATGAAGCGGTTTTCCCATGGTTACACCATTCAGGTGACCTACACCTTCAGCCGGTCAATCGACGCAGACTCAGAACCGTTTGGCGGCGGCGCGGGTGAACAACAGGGAACTTTGGAAGTGAACAACATCAAACTGGACCGCGGTCTGTCAGCGTTCGATGCAACCCACCGCTTGAGTGCCAATTTCATCTATGAAGTGCCTTTCTTTCGCAGGACCTCCGGTCCAGCCAGCCTACTTGGGGGATGGCAGGTGGGAGGCATTCTCTCGCTGCAGTCCGGTTTCCCGTTCACTGTGGTGACCTCGGAAGACTATAACCTTGACGGAGCATTCTCGGATCGTCCGAACACCGCCAGCAACCTCGCACGAAAGATCGGGGAGGGCCCACATGACTTTCTCCAAGGTGTCTTTGGCGACCGGTCGCGATGGACTTCGTTGTTTGTCCCGGCGGCCCCTGGCGCTACCGGCACTCTAGGTCGTAACACGTTCCGCGGGCCGGGATATGCTGCTTTCGACCTCTCGCTGTTGAAGGCCTTCAAGACACGCTGGTTCACCAGAGAAGGCAGTTGGTGGGAGTTTCGCGCTGAGTTCTTTAATCTGTTTAACCGTGTCAACCTGAGGGCTCCCTCAGCCAGCTTGGGAACTTTTGCAGCGTCTACGGGCCTCTGGAGCAATGTCAACTTCGGACGTTCACTGAGCTCTTTCGAAGCGCGCCAGATCCAACTGGCGATCAAGTTTGTATTCTGATTGCATGACTAGAGATAGATGGGTAGCGCGGCGGTCGAGGAAGCGGCTCCATCTGTTCCGTCAGGGCGCCTCCCACTCCAAGGCGTAAATCTGCTGGCTGCTGAGGTCCCGTATCACAAGTGGAGAATCATCTTGAGCCAGTCCCATCCATGTGCCAAACGTGCTGGGTGGCTGACGTAAACCCTTAAGAGACTTCAGCTTCTGTACGCTGGCACCGGCAATCGCCACTCGGCAAATGCCTCCTTCCGTCAGGTCCAGAAAATAGATGACCCGACCGTCGCGAGACCAAGCGGGACACCCAACCTTCCCGTTTACTAGATCCGTCCAGGCCCCGGTCCGCAAATCATAGAGTTTCAGTTTCGTGGCATCGTGGGTCAGGGCACACAAGTGGCGTCCATCGGGCGACCAACGTGGTGAAAACAACCCCTTGGACCCAGGTACGGTGGCGACTACGCCGGTCTCAAGATCGAGCCAATGAAGGGAGATATCCTGAGGTGCAGGTTCTACCGCTGGCAGCCTCCCAAAGACGATCCTGGCACCATTTGGCGCCCAGGAGGGATCCGCCTCGCTTCGTTCTTCTGTGGTGAGTTCCTTCCATCGACTCTCTGACCTTGGGACAAGGGCGAGCTTCCAAGGTCTTCCCGGATCTCGTGCCATGAAAACGATCCGGCTTCCGTCAGGCGACCATTGAGGCAGCGCGGCGCGCGTCGGAGGATAAGTAAGCTGTATCTTTTCCGATCCCTCTCGGCGCCTCATCCAGAGGGTGTTCTCCGGCAAAGTCGTATACGCGATCCACTTGCCCTCGTTCGAGACATCCATGGTCTCGATAGAAACATCCGGAAGAAAGGGAAGCCAAGCATCGGAGTGCGCGTCGTAGCGACTTACCTCTCCTCGAAGGAGCGTGCCCTTCACAAAGATGCTCTTCCCATCCCTGCTGGACACCGGCCCCCGGTAACTAATCGCTCCAAAAGTCAATCTAACTGGTTCGTGATGGTCCTGATTGAGAAACGGGATTCTTTCCCGCATCACCCAGATATTGTCGCTCCCTCCATGAGAGGACTGGAAAACAAAGTACTTCCCATCGGGAGTCCAGTTGCCACAACACTCTGAAGGGTTCTCGCTCCAGTGCGGGAGAACCGGTTTGAGACTCCCACCGTCTGGTGATGCCTCCCAAAGCGAATTCGCATTCGTTTTGTTATCGAGCAAGGTGAATCGAATCCTCCTTCCATCTGGAGACCAGCGAGTCCACCACGGTACGCCGTCGAGCTCGAACAATTTTCTCGGCTCTGTACCGTCAGAGTCTGCCAGGTAGAGTTGACTACCCGAGGCAATCACCATCTTTTTGCCATCAGGAGCCCACGACCCTTCATAGGCAGGAGATTCTACTAACCGGCGAGGCACTCCTCCCACGAGCGGTATCGTCCATAGAGGAGCATCCTCATGGCGAAAACCCATAACGCTTCGTACCAACAGGAGGGAATTCTCAGGAGAGATGTCAGCGAGGTAAGGATTCTGAACCTTCGTCTCAAGAACAGCGCTATCACCACCCGAATCGTGGACTTGTGCGATGCGATAGCCGCCGTCATGTAGTTCGGTGAAGTAGATCCGAGGACCGTCGGTAACAATCGGGGCAAACTTGATTGATGGCGAATTGGTGAGGACTTGGATGGCCGTGATCCTGGGTGTTGCAGGTGGAACGCTCATTTGCTGAAACAGTGCGGCCCCGATCACCCCGAAACCGGCAAGTAGCAAACCGGTTTTGAGCGGCCTGTGAGAGAAGTGAACTCTTGAAGGTACAGTCGATGCGAGTACGCTCTCTTGCTGAGGGCCGGGGGTTAGCTCGGTCTCCAGTGCTGGCTCGGCGATCTGGCTGCCTGGGGCCTTCGCTCCCATTCCATTGACCTGCAGGTCCCTGACTTCGGCAATGAAGCAGTAGCCAACTCGATGGACGGTCTGGATGAAGGATGGATTCCGTGCACTGTCACCCAATGCCTGGCGTATGAGCTTGACCGCCTGTTCGATCGACTCGTCAGTGACATGGGTCTCCGGCCAGATGGCCTCCAATAACTCCTGCTTGCTGACGGTGCGTCCGCGTTGCCTAACGAGATATGTAAGCGTTTTGAATGACTTAGGGTTGAGGTGAAGCTGCTGAGAGTCCCGGAAGAGCCTCTGGCGACCCAAATCCAGACAGAACCCTCCAAAGCAAACTACCTCAACTTCTTTCTGTTTGGTGGCTAGATCTACCCCACGGCGAGCCTCAGCGGACCACTTTTTCACCAAATTTTCAGGTTGTCATCAGGACTGAGACAGGAAGGGATTATAGACTGTTGCGCAATTCGACACAAGGGTTGTCGATGAGCCAAGATCAGCCAATAGCGCGCCAGCAAACTGTCCGTACGAACAATGCCGCTTAGCGCCTTATCTCTACTACCTGATTACCAAATCAGCGCTAACCGGAGGTTGTTGGAACCTAAAGCACACCAATAGACTCTCGTGATAAGGAGGTATTCCAATGAACTGTCCGAGCTGTGGGAAAGAAGTGGTCGCGGATAAACTGATCTGCACTTGGTGCGACAGTTTTATCCCCGACCCGAAAGCTGGTAAGAAAGCCGGCTTGGTACGCCGCTGGTTCGCCACGGCTATCGACCCTGCCTTAGCTATCCTTTTGTACTTCATCATCGCGGCAACGCTGGGAGGCGGCGCGGGTGCAGCGTTCGGTGAAAGCGCAGGTTTTGCAGCAATCACTATTGTGACGATCGCCTACGGAATCTTCTACCTGTGGTTGTTGAGCCGAGGAGTAACCCCAGGGAAGCTGCTCCTTGGCGAAAGAGTGGTCGAGAAGCTCGGTGGTGGAAACCCGGGCCTCGGACGTATGTTTTTGCGGGAAGTCGTGGGCAAGTTTGTCAGTAGCCTCTTTCTTGGATTGGGATTCTTCTGGGCTATTTGGGACAAAGACAGTCAAGCGTGGCACGACAAAATCGCCGGAACGGTGGTCCTGCGAAAAGGCTAGGAGTGAAAATGAGCATCTACCTGAGGTTCATCTTGATCTCACTCTGGGGCTGGACGATGGCTGTGCACACCGCGCGTCCGGAGGTACTTGTTGGAACGTCCCTTCCTCAGGCAGCTCAGTCCCCTCAGAGCGAATCGCGAACAAAGGCCCTCACCGTCGACGACATAACAGCAATGCTGGAGGCGGGTCTATCTGAAGAATTGATCATCACGCAGCTTCGCAAGGCGGCTCAAGCCTTTGACTTAAGCGTGCAAGAAATCGTCAACCTTAAGAAGAAAGGCGCGAGCGACAATATCATCAAGATCATGATTAACCCAAGCGCTGAGATCACATCGACTTCGTCCGGTACGAACACGACAGGCACGTCTGGCTCGCAAGGGTCAGGCAAGACGGACGATACGGATGGCCTCCCGGATGAAGTGGGACTATACGTCAGGCTTGATGGCAAGCTGGTTGAGATACAACCTGAAATCGTCACTTGGCGCACGGGGGGATTTCTGAAGGCAATGGCCACCGGTGGCCTGACCAAGGGGCATGTGAATGGTAAGATCCAGCGTTCAGAAAGTACGCTTAAGCTGTTCCCTCCTGTGGAATTCGTGGTGCGGTGCCCGGAAGGGGTCTCAGCCGCTGAGTACCAGCTCTTGCGCTTGGACAAAAAATCCGACCGAAGAGAATTTCGGGCGCTCACTGGTGGCATTATCCACGCATCGAGTGGGGCCGAAAAGAATGCCTTGCCCTTTGAGTTCGATAAGATGGCACCCCGGACGTTCCTCGTCAAAGTGAATGATCTAAAACAAGGTGAATACGGCTTTTTGCCGCCTGGAGCTTACCAGAGCGCAAGTGCGGCATCGCTGGGAAAGATCTATACATTTCGCATTCCGGAGTGAGGTTCTGAGCTCTGTATGGTGGTTCCAAGGGATGCACCCAGTTGATGTCCACGCGTGGGGATCCAAAGCAGACTCAGGTGAATGCGCAGTTAGGCAGAGGTTTTGGACTGCAGCCCCTCCGGCGGCAGTCGGAGGCTGGGGGACAGAGAGTTGACTCTGTGAAGCCAAGGAAGGAAAGGCAGTTAACTCGATCAAGTCTAGGAGGGATCTTCTGCGCAACAACGCATTTCACCCTCCTGGTCCTGTCGGTTTTGCTTGTGACGCCAAGAATCCTGTTCTCCGACGATCACGGGGACTCGTTTTCAACCGCGACGATCGCAAATATCGGACAGGTTGTAATGGGTACACTGGAAGTTCCCGGGGATCGCGACTACTTCAAATTCACAGTCACTCAGCAGAATTCCTATGCCGTATTCACCCGGGGAACTACTGACACAGTTGGTGAACTTTACGATTCGAACCTGAGCCAGTTAGCCGTTGATCCAACCAGCGGAGAGTCTCCTAACTTTCGGATCGAGAAGATCCTACTTCCCGGTACCTACTACGTGCTGGTGAGGGCACCAGACTTCAGCACTGTCACCGGCAGCTATCAGCTTCACATCGAAGGACCAGATGCGCCAACCGTCAGCGACGACCATGGATTCAGTTTTTGGTCGGCTACAGCTGTGAATGTGGGCAGCATAACATTGGGGAACCTCAATCTGGTGCGGGATCGTGACTACTTCAGATTCACAGTCACTCAGCAGAATTCCTATACCGTATTCACCCGGGGAACTACTGACACAGTTGGTGAACTTTACGATTCGAACCTGAGCCAGTTAGCCGTTGATCCAACCAGCGGAGAGTCTCCTAACTTTCGGATCGAGAAGATCCTACTTCCCGG
>JBFMEW010000017.1:124964-160688 GCA_040753175.1 Acidobacteriota bacterium
ACCAGATGCGCCAACCGTCAGCGACGACCATGGATTCAGTTTTTGGTCGGCTACAGCTGTGAATGTGGGCAGCATAACATTGGGGAACCTCAATCTGGTGCGGGATCGTGACTACTTCAGATTCACAATCACTCAACAGAATTCCTATACCGTATTCACCCGGGGAACTACTGACACAGTTGGTGAACTTTACGATTCGAACCTGAGCCAGTTAGCTGTTGATGCAAGCAGCGGAGAGTCTCCTAACTTTCGGATCGAGAAGATCCTACTTCCCGGTACCTACTACGTGCTGGTGAGGGCACCAGACTTCAGCACTGTCACCGGCAGCTATCAGCTTCACATCGAAGGACCAGGTGGCTCAACCAAGCCCTCTTTGCCCCGCATCTCCGTGCCATCTAATACAACATTTCAGGGAACCGTGGATCCGAATTTGCCAACCATTGTCTTGACGCATGGTCTGCAAGAGGATAGGGTTCCCCACGGAAACCTCGTCGATGAAATCGCAGAACTCTGGACGGGAACCGGCCAAAAGCAAGCAACCACCTTGCTTCAAAGCTTTCTCACCGCCAGAAGTATCAACGCAAATATCATTCGGGTTATCTGGGATGGAGCTTTTCAAACTTATTCCGCTTCGCCGATACCCACTCAATACGAATATGTCAAGGCAAGAGAGGAAGCACAGGGTGCTGGAACCACGCTCGGGTCAGCCCTAGCTATCGCACTCGGTCCGGGCTACAAGCAGAAGGTTCACTTCATCGGCCACTCCCTCGGAACCGTTGTCAACGCGTATGCGTTGACACAACTTCTTGCCACCGTTACCACGATCAAAGAGGCGCAGTTCACTGTTCTAGACTTTCCTCATCACATCGAAAGGATTCCGCTATTTCGTCGAGACCTTGGGCACCACGCAATTCCCAAGGATTTTTTTGCCGGTGTTTTTGCAGACATTTTGAGTGGTGTTTCGCTTCGGATTGACAACTATTATGCCATTTCTTTTTTCTCACAGGGGGACGAAATCACCAAGATCCCAGTTTACCGTCAGCAGTACCTTGTCGATCCAAAAGATCTTGGTGACAGCTTATTTGGCGACGAGAGTGGATGGACCGGAGTAGACAATAATCATTCAGGAGTGCAGCAGTGGTACCGCTGGACTATTAACCCCGTTGAGCAGTTCCCTGACCCTCGGAATATATCCGAATGCCCAGGAGTCCTGGGGTTTCTAAAACGTCAATCGCTCAGTGACACTCTCAATCCATGCCGGACGGGATGGGACTTGTCGATTCTCCGCCAACCAGCCCCTTCTTCGAGCGCTTCTTCATCGGGTACGAGGCTTTCCAGGATTCGCGTCATGTTGTCAGGACCGCAGAGCTTCGGATGTACGTACGATGCCCAAGCATCCGCCCCGACTGTAATCTGCCAGCAACAATCCGCCTCTGGCCTAGCGGGTGCCGAAGTCGGAGCCCGAGTTACAGACTCTGGGTCGCCGTTCCTTGAGGCGCAAGTCGAGATTCCTGTCGACGCCGAGTTCCTGTCGTTTAAGTATCGATTCAACAACTCTGGAGATGGCGACTTTGCCGCGATCCTGCTTGATGATCAGCCGGTCTGGAAGTTGTTAGGCTCTGGCGTCACACCAGGTCTTCTCCAGGACTCCGGCGCCATCCCTATTAGCGGATTCAGAGGTCGCCGCAAGCTCACGGTGGCTCTTTACGGCGTTGGGCAGCCCGACTTCGGCTTCCAGATAATGGCCATTAACACTTCGGCAGTATTGGGGCAGTTCTTCGTTCCAATTCTTCTTTCCGCGGCTGGGCTTAATAACTCCTTCTTTACGTCGGAATTGACACTGACTAATCGCGGTGCTCATGAGGCCAGTTTGGAGCTCAATTACGTTGCCTCCTTTGGAGGGGGCAGCGGATCAGCCAGAGTTACTTTGCCGCCTCGAAAGCAGCTGGTCGTTTCAGATGCCATGTCCTATCTAGGATCACTGGGAGTGCCTGTTCCTCTTTCAGGAAATCGCGGAGGCACGCTGAGCATCAATTCAGCTGGCGTTTCCTCCTCGGAAGTTGCAGTCACTGTCAGGACAACGGCTTCTGTGCCAAATGGCCGAGCGGGGTTGGCGTATCCGGGAGTCCCTGTGTCAAGCGCTTTGACGGGTCCCGCTTACCTTTGCGGTTTACGACAGGATTTCAAGGATCGTTCGAACTTAGCTGTTCAACATGCTGGGTCTTCCAGGGACGGCGATATCGTTTTGCGACTAACCGTGTTTTCCGGGGACAAAGCAGGGCCCTTCTCACGGGCGCTTCCCGACATCACTTTGTCGCCCAGTGGGTTTCACCAGATCAGCGGCATTCTTCAGTCGAATGGGTTAAACCTGACCAATGGCTTTGTTCGTGTCGAACGTGTTGCTGGGACCGCACCATACTATGCTTATGCTGTCATCAACGATCAGGTCAACTCGGACGGTTCCTTCGTACCCCCTATCTTGGAAAGCTCATTGATGGGACGAACTGGTCTGACGCTTCCGGTTGTTGTGGAGGGAGGAGGGTTCGACAGTGAGCTGGTCCTGACCAATTGGTCGCCCAAACCGGTAAAAATGATCCTGAGCTTCGTGTCTGATTCGGTACAGGCAGCGGGAAATACTGTCGGATGCTCTCGAACCCTTCAGGCCGGCGAGCAAGTCATCGTTCCCAGCTTTGTCCAGTTCCTTCGAGAGAACGGCCTCGGTTCGGAATTGCCTAGTGGCCCAACTTACGCGGGGCCACTCTTTGCAACCACCGAGGAAGGTGACGTCAGCGGTGTTTTCCTCGGAGCAAGGACTGCCACTGCCGGTGGCGCTGGACAGTTCGGCGTTTTCTACACGGCGGTCCCCAACGGCATGGCGTCCACAGACACTGCGTGGCTGTATGGTCTCCAGCAGAATGACGAGAACCGCACCAACCTCGCGATTGTGAATACCGGCGAGGTAGACGGGGAGCCGGACTTGTTTCGTATTGAGCTCTTTGACGGGGAGACGGGGCTGCAGGTTAATACAGTTGAGGGAATCACGGTGAACGCTCGACGATGGACGCAGATCGGGACGGTCCTCTCTCGGTATGCTCCCGGTGTCAGTCAAGGATATGCCCGTGTAACCCGCATCAGCGGAAACAATCCCTTCATCACCTATGCAGTCATCAATGACGGGGGATTCCCAGGACAGCGCAGCGGGGACGGAGCGTTCGTTGCCAGTTCGCCGTAACAAAATGAATGGCAATCAATCGCCACACAAAGCCTAGCTGAATCTCGCAGTAAACGATCTGGTTCGCATGGAGTCGGCCCTGAAGAGGGCCCGGGGACTGGCTCAACTTAAACGGGAGGCCGAGACCATCCAGTGGTACAAAACGGCGCTGGGATATCGGGACGATGCACAGCCGCGCAAGGAACTCACGGAGCTGGCGTTGCGGCAACCAGTTAACGGTACGCTTCATTCGTGACTTGCTCTGGACCGACGCGAGGGCAATCCAGGTGAACAGCGAGAACCCGATTCCGACTACCAGGGAAGAACAGAGACCCACCTCAAGTATGAGGCCTACCCGCTCGGCAAGCTTCAAGAGCTGATGGAAGACGCCAGAGCACGCTGAACTCTCCGACTTTGAACGCCTGCTGCCAAAACGCTTACCACTCAACCCCCTTGGCGCAGGCGGATTGCCGCAAAGGCAGGCGGACCAGAAACATTGATTTCGTTTGCCTCGGCGCGGTTACCCTTCGAAGCCCAGGCAGGCTGGTGACAGGCTCTCGAGGAAGAACCTACGGCGGGGCGCTGGTCTGTTCCTCCAGGGCGAGAAGCAGTCTGCTCAGGCCGCGCTCCAGTAAGTCCCTGTCGTGGGCGCCAATGAACCGCGTGACCTCACGGGCCTCTTCGAATCGAGCTGCGATGGCCCGGTCCACCAATCGCTTCCCCTCTGGCGTCAGTTCGATCTGAACGCTCCGCCGATCCGCTGGTTCTGGACACCGCTTCACCAGCCCTCGGGACTCCAGGCGGTCAATCCGGTTGGTCATGGCACCCGACGACAGCATGACCTCCCGCATCAACTGCGTCGGCGACAACCGATAGGGTTTGCCTGACCGCCGGAGCGTGGCCAGCACGTCGAACTGCCACAACGTCAGATCAAACCGAGCGAGCGTGGCCTCCACTCTTCGCTCCAGCAAGACGGCCAGGCGCAGCACACGTCCAACCAGTCCCATGGGAGAGGCGTCGAGATCGGGCCGCTCCCGTTTCCACTGGTCGATCAGGCGAGAAATCGGGTCAGAAGCCATGACGCCACCATACCAGAATCATGTCTCGACATCAACTATCTTGACATCGAGACACTTCCCAGATATCTTGATGTCAAGATACTTTGGCCGTTCGTCATCGCAGACGAGGCCGGAGAGACAGGAGCGATGAACGATGCTGAAAACAGAACGAAACGGAGTGTACTGGTTGGTCACTCAGCCCGATCACGGCGCGGTGGCCGGATACATGGCCGCCCACTGGGGCAATGACCAATTCGCGGTGCCTGGGGGCCATTCGCAGGCCGCGGACCCAGCCGAGCTTCGCGCGGAGACAGTGCTCGCGATCGCCGAACATGACAACGGCTGGTGGGAGTGGGAGGCGGCACCGAAGCTCAGCGACGTCGACCACCTGCCGCAAGATCTTCGCGAGGTGTTGGCCAATCAGAGCGACGGCATGGACCGCTGGCGCCGAGGTGTGCCGCGGCTGGGCGAGCATCATCCTTACGCCAGCCTGCTGATCAGCTTTCACGCCTACTGGCTCTACGCCGCCAAAAGCGAGCCGGGGCCCGCGTTCCTCCACCCACTGTTCTGGAACGCCCCACCGGAGAAGCTGTTCCAGGGACCGCTGGAGCAGGCGCGCGAGTATGTTCAGGAAATCGCCGCGATGCAGGGTCCCTACCTGGCTCGCCTGCGGCAGGATCGCCGGACAGCATCGTGGCTGGAGGCAGCGAATCTTAAGCCGGCGGTGCGCCTGCTGCAGCTTCTGGACGGTTTGTCGCTGTACCTGTGCTCCCCCTTGATTCCCGCCGCATCGGGAACGTCCAAAGGCTTCGGAGAGGACGCCATCGAGCTGTTGGAAACGCCTCGCCGGAGCTGGCAGGACCGGGTGAAGATCTCGGTGCGTCCCCTTGGGAATCGCCGGATCGCCCTGGATCCCTATCCGTTCGACGTCGACCCGCTGCCGGTGACCGTGCCGGTGCGGATTGTCGATCGGGCCAAGGTGGGGCGTGGTCCGTTTTCGGTTTGGTGGCGTTCCGAACAGCCGCGCTGGCTCGAGTACGAACTGACGGCTCGCGCTTAGTGCAGCGGTCTTCCCAGGAGGAGACAATGACGAAAGAGTTTCAAACCGATTACCCAGTCCACGATCTCATTCGCCACCGCTGAAGCCCCTATGTTTTCTCCACAAGGGCCGTTTCGCGACAAGATGCTCTCTCCGTTTTCGAGGCCGCCCGGTGGGCGGCCTCCGCCTACAACGAGCAACCCTGGCGCTTCATCGTCGCCGCCAAGGATCGGCCGGCCGAGTACGGCCGGATCCTGGGTTGTTTGGACGAAGGCAACCCACGTTGGGCGAAGCAGGCTCCGGTTCTGGCTCTCGGAGTTGTCAAGACGACTTTCACGCGGAACGGCGGGACGAATCATTCCGATCGTGCCGACCTAGTCCAGTGTCGTTCCCGGTTGGACGGCAGCTGCCGGTGAGCCGGCAATCGTTACGGTGCAAAGTCAGAAAATAGGCTAATTGAATGGAATCTTGATTGTTACAACCTGGACGTCATCACCTCCGTCGGCTACCGGCTCAAATTCGGAGATGAGCCCTACGTGGGCGGGTGTTCGGCGGGATGGGGGACGCAGGAAAACAGCGTGCCGGGACGGCGAGACCTCGGCTGGCTCGGACATCAACCGGCGCTGGGGCCCTTGAGCAGCATACGGATGGTGTTTTCGTACTCCGGAAAGTAACGCTGGATCACGTGCAGATCAAACGTGCGCAGGATGCTGGTGTTGGGTTCGCGTTCGAGAAGGAACTCGAACGATTTCTCAATCAGCTTCTCCGGCGGCACCTTGCCGTCCGTGAGCTTCTGCCAGTATTCCGCAGCCACGGTCACCGTATGCGTGGTGGTCGTCCGCTCTGAGACGGTGACCTGGAACAGGGTCTCGTTGATTTTTTTGACAGCGATGGGCATGGATCCGTTCACCATAGAGGCCATCTTACCGCCTTTCGCTCGGCAACGCACCACATTGACCGCACCCAACCGTGTGCTGAAACGGATGGCGCTACGAAAACCCTTTGGAGCCGGGACAATGAGCCGCAGGCTTCAGTCATCGCAGCGGAGTCTCGAACGAACGCATGAATTGGGTCGGCTGATCGGGGCCACTTTTACTGACAAATAGTTGCGTGGAGTGAATGTTCGCTCCACTGCTGGGAAAAACTCTTCCGCTTTGGTCCGGTCCCCCAATTCGGAGAGATTCATCGGCAAAGACTTGTGGGGCTCCCCTGAGTTGGTCCACTTCTTGCAACTCCACGACGCGAAGTCGCTTGTCCTTCCCACTGGATTCGACCTCTTCAGCCTATTTCGTTTTTGGGTGAGTGCTTATTCGACCATGTCTTGGGACTTTCTCAGTCATCGCGATGTGAACGTGCACTCGACGGACCGGATTCGAGAAGGGTTTCAGGTCAAGCAGAGCAGCTTCGCTATGCCGCAGGACTCGACCCGTCTGAAGCCGGAAGTCAAGCGAGCCCTGACGATCTGCAATCTCTTCTGCAACCACCAACTGGATATCGCCGACATCGCCAGAGTTCTGGATGAATCGGTCAGTCGGGTGATTCAGGTCTTGATTCAGCAAGGGCTGATTCACGACCGGAGAAAGGGAGCTCAGCCCCCTCCGGTGGGCTTCGACCGCCGGCGGCGAACCGCCTGAACATCCGGGCGGCTGCGCCATCCGCTCCGGGTCCGTTCAGCTTACGGTTACCCGCTTGGGAGCACCTTTCAGGGAAGAATGCGCCATCCCAAGAGAACCTCTCTTGCTGCAACCCTCCACACACTTGAACAAGGGTGATGAGCCGACTGAGCCGAGGAAAGGTCTGCCAGGGCCTTCAAGACCGGCTCCGGGGCATGCGGGGTCGAGCGCGGGAGGGACCGTGCCGAATCGTCTCAACTTAAGGCGGTGTCAGGTGTGCGGACCCAATTTTGTGTTGAGGACGGCTTCGATGGTGGCGAAGAGCTGGTCGTTCTCGAACGGCTTCCTCAAGACAGACAGGGCGCCGAAGGTTTCGGCCAGCTGAAGATAGCCTTCGGGCTTCAGTCGGCCTCCTCCCGACATGGCGATGATGGGAAGCCCAGGATGAGTCCGGCGTAATTGCTGGATGGTCTCTACGCCTTCCATGCCGGGCATGATCATGTCGGTGAGCACCAGATCCACCTGCTCCCGGCCTACAAGGCTCAGCCCTTCCCGACCATCAGGCGCTTCCAGGACCTCGTATCCCCGGCGCTGCAACGCCCTTCGAAGAACCCTTCGCAATCCGTCGTCATCGTCGATCAGAAGAATACGTGCCATCGTCTCAGGCTCGCTGGCTGGACAGCATCCGCTGAACTGTCTCGGCCATCGCCTCCATGGAATAGGGTTTCGCGACCACACCGCAGGTCCCCAAAGCTTCCGCGGCGCTCCGGACCTCCTCCGTGACATCTCCGGAGGCGAGGAGGACCGACAGGTTAGGATGCAGCCGCAATGCCTCAGCGGCCACGGCTGCTCCGGAGGAGCCAGGTAGCTGGAAGTCGGTCAACAACAAGTCGAACTCCTGGGGGGCGGCTCGCAGGGCGGCCAGTGCTTCACTGGCTCGAGTGAAACTGCTGACTCGGTAGCCCAACCGCTCCAGCATCCTCGATGTCAATCGGACCAGGGCTGGGTCATCCTCCAGGTACAGGATGTGGGATTCCTTTTCCGCTGTCGGTCCGTCGCGGCTCTGCTCCGTGCCTCTTTCTTCAGCAGCGATCACTGGAAAGTATAAGTGAACCGAGGTTCCGTTTCCGAGCCGGCTGTCCACGGACACAGCACCGTGATGATTCTGCATGATCCCGTGCACAACGGCCAGACCAAGCCCGTGGCCTTCCCCCGGTGCCTGGGTGGTAAAGAACGGGTCGAAGATGTGCTCGGTTGTAGCCGCATCCATTCCCTTCCCGTCATCGATTACCGACAATCTGACGTAGGCTCCGGAAGGCAGCGCCAGGCCGGCGGCCTGTGGGTCCACACCCGGAGGAAGGGTCTTCAAGCGCATCTCCAGCCGTCCCTGTCCTCCCATGGCCTGCCAGGCGTTTCGGCCCAGGTTCATAAGGGCTTGATGCACCTGGTCCGGGTGGGCTACCACCATTGGGCAGTCCGATTCCACGTCCACACTGATGTCGATGGCTGAGGGAAACGTGCCGCGCATGGCCTCTGCCGCCCGATGGACGAGCTCGGCGAGTTGAATCGGTTGCCGCTGCAGAAGATTCGTTCGGCTGAAAGCCAGGATCTCCTGCACGAGGTCCCGCGCCCGACGACTGGCGCTGCGGATCTCAGCCAGGCTCTCCTGAACGGGGTGGTCAGCCGCCACGTCCTGACTGGCCAGGTCAACGTTGCCGATGATGGTGCCCAAGATGTTGTTGAAGTCGTGGGCGATTCCCCCAGCCAGCGTGCCGACCGCCTTCATCTTCTGAGCTTGCCGGAGTTGAGCCTCCAACCGCTTGTTCACCTGCTCCGCCTGTGTCCGCTCGGTGACGTCATTCACGAACCCCACCATTCGAGCCACCTGCTCGTGGGCATCTAGGAAGAAGTGGCCCGTATCCTCACAATGAATGAAGATTCCGTCCTTGCGCCGCACGCGGTAAGTCAGATGAAACTTCGAGGGCGTTCTCAGCACGCGATCGATCTCAGTCTGAAAACGGTCCCGGTCTTCCTCATGGACCAGTTCCGTCCACCGACTCAGTCCACCAGCCAGCTCGTCTTTAGAGTACCCCAGGATGCGCTGGATATCCCCTGCATAGGTGACCTTGTTGCTGACCGGATTCCAATCATAAAGAATCTGTCCGCTGGCGTTGATGGCTGCTTCATACCGGTTCTTCCACTCGATGGCCGACTCTTCAGCCAGCTTGCGGGCCGTGATGTCGCGAATGACCATCAGCTGGCCGGCTGCCTCGCCCCAGCGGTCGCGAATGGGATTCTTGTGCAACTCCAGCCACTTTATCCCGGAGCCAACGAGGACGGGAATCTCCACCCGGGCCGCAGATTGGGCAAGCCAAGTCTCGGGAGGGTAGGCACCCGAGCCGGCAATGCCAGGGAGTTCCCTGGCCGCCGGATTCAGGAATACGATTCGACCGGACCGGTCGAGCACGACCACCCCGTCCGGGATGTGCTGGGCCAAGACTTCCCGCGCTCTCGGCAGCAGATCGAACAGTCCTCCGTAAGTGGCGCTCCAAGCCAGCAAGGCCCCCGAAACCATCAGCGAAAGACTGAGCCAATTCAACCCTGGCCAAGGACCGAGCTTGAAGACGTAAGCAATGTTCCCCAACCAGGGCAGCATCACCGTAAGCACCAACAAGAGCAACGGCGTTCGAAAGGTGGCCGAAACCCGGCGGCTGGCGCGCAGCAACATCGCCGTCCCGAACAGCATCAGCGCATAGTGCTGAGCCGTCAGGATCCAAAACCACCACCCGTAACGATACACCGCCAGGTTCAGCGCTCGGTCAGAGATCGAGATCTCCCGCCAGAGCCATTCGTGCCACTGGCTGGTCCAGGCTACCGCCAGGGTGGCCACGGGCACCGCCCACACCGCCCACCAAATCAGGCCGGTGAGTCGCAACCGCGCGTGCGACAAGCCGCAGGCCGCGTGAAAGAAAAACGGCGCGGCCGACACCACTCCCAGGTATTGTATTTGCGAGATCAGACGCTTAACCTCAACGGTGGTGGCCCGGAGTTCCAGGGCATCGCACAAGGCCCAGAACCCGACCGCCAGCATCATCCAGGTTAAAGGCCGACTGCCTGCGACCTGCTTTCGACGCCAAAGGACGGTGGCAACCACGCCGCTGAAGGCAGCCGCCCCAGAATAGATCAGGACAAGTAGTGTCATGGCGTTGCTACCGAGCGAGGCGCGCAAACCCATCAAACCCGGGGCAGGAAACCGATCCGAGGGATCCAACGATTCCTTGTGGGTCGCCGCCCATCCGGATTGTTCGGCATTTGCCGCGGAAACCTTTCGCTCCTGGACTGTTCACTCACACTCAACAGCGATCGCCCTTCACGAGCGGAGTGTTGGCGGCCCCTATGTGTCGGGGTGTTGGCTGAGCCTGGTGAGCTTTTGGTAGAGGATGAGGAGCGTGGTGCGGTCGTTCTTCCCGATTGCTTGAAAATGGTAGGTTCGGTCCGCCAGCCTGATCTCGAGCGATTTGCCCAGTTTGACTCGCAGGATGTCACCCGGCTTGACGGCAAAGCCGTCTTTGGAACCTGTCGACGGCGTGAAGGAAACTCTCTGAGGATCGATTCGAAGCACCCCCTGACACCGCCCAAACACATGGTCGTGAAAGACAGCGTTAGAAAACGAGGCCCCCGAACCTGGCCGCGCTCGTTTCGTCGACGGCCTCTTGGGTGCCGGCGCCGGCATTGGTGATGGTGCGGAGGGAACAACGGGCTGCAGGTTCGTTTGAGCATCGGCAGGAGTCGCCGTGGTTTGAATTTCTCGAGAGCGTTGCGATCTCCACACATCAATCCCGGTTCCGACGACGAGTATGGCCGCAACCAAAACCATTCCAGCGACCACGCGTTTCGTCGAAGAGCGATTGACCGTGGCACGAGGCGACCGCACTAAGAGGGCGGCTCGACTCTTCGACAACAGTTCGCCCACGTTTTGCCTCCGGACCAGAGCCGGTGGTGGGCTTTCAACAAGGCTCTCGACCGGCACCGCGGTGACCACCTCCGCGATGTCAAGCTCCCCAACGAGGGGCTCGCCTGGGCCGCTCTTGTTCGGGGAAACCTGGTCGGTTGAATTGCTCCGAGAAGTCAACTGCCGGCAAAGTTCCAGATAGTCCTGGACTGCCCGGTTGTCCGGCTCCAGTTGATTCAGGAATTGAAAGGTGCGGAGACTATCGAGGTACTCCTCGCGGTCGAACTGCTTGATGGCCTCGTACTTCAAGTTTTCCAACCGGACCTCGAACTCCTCTCCCATTCGGCCGTCTTCGGGCCCACCTGAGAGGTCGAGCAACCGCACCAGGGCCGGATAGTCACGTTCGCGAAAACAGGATTCCATCTCCAGCAACTCTCGATCTTTCATGAAGTCCCTTTGTGCGTTCTCGACGGGATCCGTGCCTATTGCAATCCGGTCCGAATCTAGTGGTCTCGCACCAGTGCCAGTTCCTGATCGGCCTCCGGTTCGGCGCCTGAATCTCGGTCTGGAAGCAGAGCTTCTTCGGAACGGGTGGCCCACTTATCGCTGTACATCTGGGAGTCGGCCAGAGTGAACAACGTGTTCATCTCCGCTCCATCTTCCGGATACACCGCGATTCCCACGCTGACGCCCAACCGAAGTTGGTGGCCCCGACTGTCCCGCACGACAACTCCGGCCACGGATTTCTTGATGCGTTTGGCGATCTTTTCGGCGGTGGAACGGTCTGCCTTGTGAAGGATTGCCACAAACTCATCTCCGGCATATCGGATGCATACGTCGTAACGGCGCATTTCCCTTTGAAGGACGTCTCCAACCTTGATTAACACCTCGTCCCCAACCTTGTGGCCGTGCCGGTCGTTGATCTCTTTGAATCCATTGAGATCCATCACTAGAAGCGCCAACGACTCGCCGGAACGCTCGGCCCGCTTGGCACTCTGCTCAAAGGCCATGAACAGGTAGCGGGCATTCGGCAACCCCGTCAGGGGATCGGTCAAGGAACGTTCTTCCTGGGATTCGAAGGCCAGGGCGTTATGGATGGAGATGGCCGCCTGGTTACTGATGACCTCCATCAGCCGAACATGGTCATCGGTGTAAACCGTTTCGCTCCGGGCTGTGGCGTACAGGGCGATGGCACCCAGGGCCGAGCCTTGCACCTGAAGCGGAAAGATCATGGAATTGACTAGGTCACGCTGGACCTCTGCCGAAGAAAGGTCTTTGAAATCATGGGAGGGGTCCACATTGGTCATCGGTTGATTGAAGGCTACCACATACCCTGTCAGGCCCGTGCCCAAGGGGAGACGATGGTTCTGTAGAAGCTCCGCATGTTCTCCACACGCCAGCCCGGGATAAAGACTGTCGTGCTTTTTGAGTTTCAGGTAGATTACACACGTATCGTAGGGTACCAACGACTTGAGCTTGGCCGAGATGATCTGCATCGTGTCTTGCACGTTGAGGCTTTTTCCCAGGGTCTGGAAAATCTCGTAGAGCGAGTGGATTTCTCGCTGGCTGCGGACGATCTCAGACAATCCGTCGCTCCAAAGCACTGCCTTCTGCTCCTCTTCGACGCCGACCGGGGCCTGGACCAGATGCGTTTGTTTGGCCTGCTTCTCGGTGTCCATGGCCGTGATCCGCTTGAAGAGCTCTTCGGCGACCTTGAGGAAACCGTTAACCACCAGGGGATCGAAGGAAGTGCCGGCCTCCCTCTCGATCAGCTGAATTGCTTCCTCAATCGGCATCGGGTCCCGATACGGTCGCGGAGCCGTCAGCGCGTCAAACGTGTCTGCGACGGCCAGGATTCGGGAACCCAGTGGAATCCCATCACCCTTGAGGCGAGAGGGGTAGCCGCTGCCGTCAAAGCGCTCATGATGGTGACGAATGATGGGCACCACCGGATCGGGAAACGGGATCGGAGCCAGGATGTTGGCTCCAATCTCAACGTGTTTGGCCATCTTCGCGAACTCCGCGTCGGTCAGCCGGGCCGGTTTCGAAAGGATGTACTCGGGAATCGCCAGTTTCCCGATGTCATGCAACAAAGCTGCCGTCTTCAATGCCTCCAGATCTTCCCGATTCCGAATCCCCAGGCTGTCGGCAATACCCAATGCATAGGCTTGGACGCGTCGGACGTGTCCGTGGGTGCTGTGGTCCTTGGCATCGATCGCCAAGGCCAAGGTTTCAATAATCGAAGCCTGAAGTTCGGCGTGCTGGGCCAGACGCCGGGATCCTTCCTGAATGCTTCCTGCACAAATCTCGTAGGTGGTCCCGGCCAGAAGCCCGAACGGGACGATCAACAACAGCACCAGTCCGCTGAAGTGCCCGCTGAGATAAATCACCAGGCCCGCTCCAAAGGCGAAACCGACTACCAGCTGCGTGGACAACCGATAGCGCTGAGTCCACGTTTGCCAGAACCCTTCCGGTCCGGACAGCCACATGCGACCTGTATTAAATAAGGAATGCAGCAGTTGGTATGCTGAGATCATCAGCAAGGGTGAGGCGGCAGCGGCCCAGGAACCAGGATCAGCAAGCGGCCCCACCACGGCATAGATTTTGCCGGCACTCCAGACAGCCAGGAGCGAAGGCAGGTATTCCACCGCCTTCCGAAGAAACTGGGGCCGGAAGCGGAAGTAGGCTTGAGCCAGCAAACCCGTGAACAGCAGGACGGCGACGAGGCTGCCGCTCCCACTTCCCAGCACCACCGCCGTTCCAATGACGACCAGGTGATACAGAGGAAATCGATTCTGAAGCAAGGGGATCTCGATCTGATGTTCAGACACCAGGAAACCCAGCATCAAGGGCAGCACCATCCAAAGTGACAGCTCCGAGGCGGAAGCATAGGTTTCCCAGAGGAGGACCAAGGGAAACACGCTTAATGCGATGACCAGCATCGGGATCCGGATTTGCTTTGGTAGTTGTTCGGTCGGGGCGCAGATGACGCGGTCGTAGGGCATGAGTTCAGTGGGAATCCGAACAGACTCGGTTCCTCCCTCCATGTTTGGCTTTATAGAGATTCTTGTCGGCACGCTGGATGAGTTCCGTCTGCAGAGCCGTCGTGTCTTCAGGGCTGGACAACTGGGCTTCATAAAGCCCAATGCTAACCGTCAAAGGCTTTCCATCTTCGGTCGCGATGCTGCTTTCAACCAGCCGGCGAATGTTCTCGAGAACGAAATGGGCCGTGTGTAACGTGGTATTCGGCAAGATGATCGCAAATTCCTCTCCCCCGTAACGAGCCACCACACTGCCTTTGCGAAGGCTGGTCTTCAGCAGAAAACCAACCTTGTGGAGAATGCGGTCGCCTGCTCCATGTCCCCACTGGTCATTGATTTGTTTGAAATGATCGATGTCGAGTAGCGCCAACGAGAGCGGGTAAGCTTGCTGTTGCGCGGTTCGAATCTCGACCGGCAGCCTCTCGTCAAAAAAGCGACGGTTGTAAACGCCGGTCAGCCGATCGGTAATCGCCAAAGTTTGGACTTCACTGAATTGCTGGGCGTTTCCAATGGCCACGGCCACGTGGTTGGCAACAGCCGTGAACAGGGTGCGGGCCGATTCGCTCCATGGGATCGGCCGCGTGCAGTTCTGGACCACAATAAATCCAATCATCTTTGTCTTATGCATCAATGGGGAGGCGAGCACAGAATGAATCTGATGGGCTTCGAGAAGGGACCGGTATTCGACGGTCCGGGGATCCTTCATGGCCTCATCGATGACCAGGGGTTCCAGCTCCGAGGACATCAGATGCAGCAGTCTGCGGTGAAACGGAGCGGTCTGGGGACCGGCCGAGCCCTGCACGTGTCCGCGACAGTACTCGTACACTCGGGCCTTGGCGGGGTCGTCACTGAATCGAAAGATCAGGCAACGATCCGCCTGCAGTCCTTCCACCAGTCGGCGGGCGGCTAATTTCTGCACCTCGTCGACGCTCTGCACCGTATAGATCTCACGAATGATGGCATCAATCTCCTCGCTCAGTTGGCGCTGCAACGGGCCCTGCTCGGCGGGCAGGGATTCGTTAGCCGCCCGCTGCCTGGCCAAGTCCTGGCGCGTCAATGCAATCTCTCGGGCCAGCTGTTCGGCCTGCTCTCGCTCACCCTTCATCATATGGATCTCGCGAAGGGCTTCTTTGGCCGGCAAATAGGCCGGATGCCTGCCGATGATGTTTTGGAGCTTCTCGATCGCCTGTGGAAAGGCCTGGTACTTAACCAGCAGTTCCACTTCCGTCATCGAATCGATGACCTCGGGCTCAATCGTCTGCGATTCAGGATTCTTCATTGTGGGACTCGTCATCGGCCTTGAGCTACTCTCCCTGTACGGATAACGCCAATCCCTTCAGCAGTCTTTGTTCCAAATTTCTAAGCTACTCTATTTAAACCATTTGCTTTAAGACGGGTGACTGAATCGGACAAGATGACCGATTCGAAATTACCGATCCCGAGAAATTCCGAGAATCTAGATGCCGGCCCTGTAGCCAGCTTGCACCTTCCTCGGCAACTGGCTGGGGAGGGCTCGGCTTAGACAGGCGTGGTGCGGGAGTGACCCTACAGGTGCCAAGGTTTCCGATATTCCCGTCGCAAGTATCGGTTTGCCGCCTCGTCGTCAACAAAACTCTCCCGTTCAAAGTCCCATTGCAGGCGACGACGAGTTCGATAGGCGATATTGGCCAGCAGCACGGGAATGGTGGAGCGGTGCCCCGTCTCAACATCGGCGAATGGTTTGCGGCGCGACCGCATGCACTCGATGAACTCTTGTTGAAACGGCCCATCCTGAGGACTGCCTTCGCTTCGAATGGCCTGGGTTGGGTCTCCTTCCGGCCAGATTTCGAAACCCTCGCGAGTCAGCAGCATGGTGCCTTGCGTTCCGTAAAAAGCGACTCCGTAATCGCGGCCTTCGATGGGACGCGCGTTGGCATGGTAAAAGGAAGCCTGCAGAGTGAAACCCGGATACTCGAAAAAGGCGTCGAGCGTGTCGGGCGTTTCTCTGGCATCGTCCATCACAAACTTTCCGCCGACGGCCGAAACGGACAGTGGAGCATCCTGGCCCATGGCCCAGTGCACGACGTCGACGTGGTGCACCCCCCAACCGGTCATCATTCCCCCCGCATAGTCCCAGAAATAGATGTAGTTCCAGTGAAACCGATTGGGATTGAAGGGACGGCGGGGTGCGGGTCCCAGCCAGAGATTGTAGTCGACTCCCGGGGGAGGGTCGCCGTCCGGCGGGTTGCCGATGGAAGCCCAGCGACCACCCTTTTCGCCCAGCGTGCAGTTCCACACGTTCCAGACTCGCACACGGGAAACCTTGCCCAGGTGTCCGCTCTGAATCAACGCGACCGCGCGGTGGTAGTGCTCGCCGCTTCGTTGCTGGGTGCCGATCTGCACGATGCGGTGCGTCCGTTGAGCGGCGGCGACCATGGCTCGCCCTTCTGCCACCGAATAGGCCAACGGTTTCTCCACATAGACATCCTTCCCAGCATCACAGGCCAAGACCGTGGGGAGAGCGTGCCAGTGGTCAGGAGTGGCCACCTGTACACAGTCGATGTCCTTGCGCTCCAGCAGCCTTCTGAAGTCCTTCACTTTCTCGGTCCGGTCCCCGGCCAGCTTGGCGGCTTGTTTCATCCGGCTCTCATCAGGATCGCAAACGGCAGGAACAGCCACACCCAGTTTCAGAAACTCACGCATCACATCCTGCCCGCGTCCGCCGCAACCGATCAGTCCCAAGCCGATTCGGTCGTTGGCGCCCGCCACCCGACTGTAGCTGGCCGCACTCCATCCCACTCGGCTCAGGCTTGCCGCCACGGTCGTTGCGCCCAGTCCTTTCACGAGATCCCGGCGAGACAACCCTTGCTTCCGGCGCATGATCCACCTCCTCATCGAGGCTCTGCACAGCGAATCTGAAGTTCTGAGACAGCAACGATATCGCATCAGCGGGGCGCCGGTCCACGGGACAAAAAGAGGGATCACACAGCTCCATCGATTAAGGCAGCAAGCTACCGGGCCGCGGAAGGCCGGTGACGCCTGCGGCAGAGGACAAGATGTGATAACGTTGCTCACATGTGCGGACGGTATCGACTCACGCGTCAGCGGATCGCAGAGATCGAAAGTTACTACGGCGTGGATGACGTGGCCGAGCTGGAGATCTGGCAACGGCAATTCAACATCCCTCCCCGCGAGATGGCTCCCATTGTGTTGAGACAACGGGGACATCGTCGGCTGACAGCAGGATTCTGGAGCTTGCTGGGCCCATGGGCCGAAACGCTGGAGAAGGCCAACAAGGTTTCCACGTTCAACGCCAAAGCCGAAACCTTGACCGAACGGCCGGCTTTCAAGAATGCCTTTCTAACGAGGCGCTGCGTCGTTCCGGGCGAAGCCTTCTACGAGTGGGTGGGCCCCAAGGGAAGGAAGCAGCCCTTGCACATCTTCAGAAGAGACGGGCAGTTTCTCTCGCTGGCCGGCCTGTACAATTTCTGGAAACCGCAAGGTTCCGGCGGCCGGCCGATCCCCACATTTACGATCGTGACCACCGAACCCAGTCAGTGGATGGCTCGCATCCACAACCGAATGCCGGTGATTTTGCCGGACGACCAGATCGAGACCTGGCTGGATCCCGGTACGCCCCCCGAACCGTTGACAGCGTTGTTGAAGGCGCCTCCGGAGGATTTTCTGGAATGCTACCCCGTCGAGAAAAGTCTCCTCAACTCCGGACTGGTGGACGCTCCCGAATGTGCAAGGAGAATTGAGGTGGATTACGCCCCGTTGTTGCGAGGAGGAACCGAGTCGGCTCCGCCCCAGATCGACTGATGCGGTCCACCTTTCGTTCCAAGCGAGAATGAAACGGGAGTCCTGCGGCAGACCGTTGCGATATCCGCATTGGAGACGTATTTGACATTGGAGCCTTCCTGCCTCTGCTTCTCCGCCAGCCTGTCGCCGCTTGCGGAAGCCTAAAAGGTCGGCGAGATTGCCAAATCCTCTCCCTTGAACTAGACTCCTCACGTCACGAAAGGTCCTGCTCCCTGAACGATGATCTCAGATCATTCACGAAGCATGGATCCGCTTGCTGACGGCTTCGTGAACCAATCAGCAGTTCCCTGTTTCCCGGACGAGCACGGTGGACAAACAGCAGATCCTTCAGAAGATCCGCGAGGCTGGCGTGGTAGGTGCCGGTGGGGCCGGCTTTCCGACCTACAAAAAGCTGGACGCGTCCCTGGAACACGTCATCGCCAATGGCGCGGAATGCGAGCCGCTGCTCGAGAAAGACCGCGAGGCGATGCGGCAGGATGAGGAGGCCCTCTTCCGCGGCTTGCAGGTGATGCAGGAGTTGACCGAAGCGAAACACGTCACGATCGCCGTCAAACGGAAGAATCTGGATGTCGCGGAAGGCTTTCGTGCACGGGCGGAAGCGGCGGGTTATGGCTTGCTGGTGTATGAAGACGTGTATCCGGCGGGCGACGAGTTTGTTTTGGTCTACGAGGTCACCGGTCGCCGGATTCCGCCTGGGGGGATTCCACTGGCCGTCGGATGCGTCGTCGACAACGTGGAGACCATCGTCAACATCGCGAAGGCGCTGGATGGACAGGCGGTTACGGATAAGTACCTGACCATCTGCGGGGCAGTGGCAAGGCCCATGACTACCGTAGTGCCGGTCGGCACCAGCATTGAGGACTGCCTGGACCTGGCGGGTGGCTGCACGACGGATGATCCCATCGTCCTGACAGGCGGCTTGATGATGGGCGGCGTGGCTGAAAGCCTCTCGGATCCGGTGGCCAAGAACATGGGGGGACTGATTGTGCTGCCGTCCGATCACTATCTGGTCCGCCGAAAAACCCAATCCCGGGAAACCTACACCAGGATCGGGCACGGCCAATGTGACCAGTGTTCGCTTTGCACGGAACTCTGCCCCCGCTACATCCTCGGCTACCCTATCGAGCCGCACCGGGTGATGCGTACCTTGCTGATGACCGGGGAACCCAAAGAACGGGCGAGCCTGTGGGCACAGTACTGCTGCGAGTGCAACGTCTGCTCCCTCATCGCCTGCCCAGAGCAGCTGGATCCAAAGAATATCTGTGTGGATGCCAAAGCCCTGTTGCGCCAGAACAAGCTGAGCCGATCAGCGGAGGAATTAGAAGAGCTGTTCCGTCCGCCCCATCCCGCCCGAAAGGGTCGTGAAATCCCGATCAAAACGCTGTACACACGCTTGGGACTCACTCCCTACGATCTTAAATCGGAGTTCATGCGGCCGACCCGGGCAGCCGGCCAGGTTACCATTCCGCTGGCGGGCCACGTCGGACAACCGGCCGCGCCCGTTGTCTCCGAGGGTGATCGGGTCAAAAGAGGACAAGTGATTGGGAAGGTGTCGGCCGAGCAACTTGGCTGCCCGGTGCATGCCAGCATCGACGGGCGAGTCACGGCGGTGCACTCCCGATATATTCAGATCTCCAGTTAAGCTTGGTGCTCCCAGGATGTGATGACTATGAATCAAGGCCACGGAAACGCCATCGGTATCGTAGAGACCTCCAGCATCGCGAAAGGCTTTGAGATTGCTGACGCCATCCTCAAGACGGCCCGCGTGGAAGTGGTGGTCAATCGGACCATCTGTCCCGGCAAATATATGGTTCTGGTGGGCGGCGACGTGGACGCCGTGCAATCCAGTATCGATGCCGGCGTCCGCATCGGCGCCCATACGGTCGTGGACCATTTCGTGATCCCAAACCTGCATCCCGCCGTCTTTCCGGCCGTCAGCGGCGTCGCGCATCTTCCCGAGTTGAATGCTTTAGGTGTGGTTGAAGGTTTCAGTGTCGCATCCGTCATCGAGGCTGCCGACGCGGCAGTCAAGGCTGCTCCCGTTCAGCTGGTCACCATCCATCTGGCCATGGCCATCGGCGGCAAGGGGTTCGTCTCCATGACGGGCGACGTCGCTTCGGTCACCGAGGCCGTCAGAGTGGCGGCTGCCGTGATCGAACGGCGCGGCTTGCTGGTGGAAAAGGTCGTCATTCCGGCGCCCCGTCCGGAAATTGTCCGAGAGTTCGTGTAACCTGGGTTGGCTCCGCCTGCCCTGATGAGCCGGCCCACACCGCATATCGGCAAAGCCGGGCTGGTGTTCCCTGCCTTCTTTCGGTTGAAGTGCCCCGGGATGCACCGATGGGTCAACCAGGGTTGAAAGGAGAGTAATCCACGAAGCCCCAGGCGGGCCCACCCCGTCCCGAGATTTCGACCACCTGCCCCACCTCAAATTCCACCAGGCGCTCCGCTCCAGGAAAGCCGCTTACCCGTTGCGCCTCCCAGATGATTTGCGCCGTTCCGGTGAGTTGCAGGGTTCGATCCTTCTCAAAATCAATGAAAAGCAAACCTGCCTGCGGGTACGAGGCGACGTTGCCCAGGGTTTGGAACATGGCGTTCCCGGAATAGTCCGGCCACAGGAGGCGATTGGCTCCGTCGACTCGCACAAAACCCGGATTCCCGCCGCGGTGGGAAGCGTCGGCACCAGCCTCGGGGTGGTAGCTTGCGACAAAAAATGTGTCAGCCCGTTGAATCCAGCTTTGTTGCTCGTCATCCAGGTGCTTCTTCGGCCCCACAACGGTCAAGGTCTCTGCCGGCTGCGGCAATTCTCCCTGAAACTTCGGGATGCGCCGCTGGATGTACTTGGGGCAGTTTGAATAAGCTTGCTGGACCAGAATGAGAAGATGGCCGTCCGGGTCAAGCCGCGCCCGGCCGTTGACCAGGATTCGGCGACGGCTGGCAAACTCGATCGCAATCAGTCCGACTTGATCGTTGACAGCCAGATTGCCCACCAGCGGATCCGCGCGCACCGGGCTGACGTTGAGTTTGACCGACCGGGAATCGGGCACTTCAATGAAACCGGGAGGACCGGTCAAAGCAGAGGCCCAGACTTTTCCAGTCGAGTCCAAACTAGCCACCACTGCCAGCACCTGACGGCGCAAGAATTCCTGCGCGACGGAAGGAAGGAACGGCTGGATGGAGCGGGCCACGCGGCCCGCCAGGTCCCGGACACCAGCCCTGCTTTGCACGTCCAGCTCACCTGCGTGAAAAACCGGCCTCATGTGGCCCTTCTCCTTTCTGTCCCGGTCAAGATCTCAAAAGAATCCACAGGCCGGTCCCTCGGCGTTCGGCGGCCGGTGACTGCCGGCACCTGTTGGAGCATAGAGCTCCAGCCGAATTCCGTCCGGATCCTCGAAGAATAGTCCCCCCGACTCAGCGCCCTCCGCGTGCGACACAATGCCGTCATAAATCAACGGAATGTTGAGGGCTCTCAGCTTGCGTTCCGCCTCCTTGACCTCTTCCAGGCTTGCTGCCTCAAAGGCAAGGTGATGAAGACCCGGAAGGCCCTTGTCGAACCTTCCTTGACTCTGTTGCCAGAGGGTCAGAACCAGCTTGTCCTCATGGCCCAGAAAGACAAAGGATTTCCCGACTTGCCGGGACTCGCCCAGGACCGCCAGGCCAAGGACGTTTTGATAAAACTGCTTCGACCGCGCCAGATCGCTGACATTCAGACCCACGTGACCCGTCTCCAGACTCAGGCTTCCTCTCTTGGTTTGACTCATCTTCGCTATCTCCAGGTTGAAAAGAACTAACCATCAAACTAACCATGTTGACGGTTATACCCGCGCATTGCTAACCTGTCAAGGATAAATTTGATGGTTAGAGAAAAAGAGGGTGTGAAGGATGTCCTGGCTGGATCGCTTTTCGAGGTCGTTTCTGTTTGTCGGGAACTCGCTTTGTCTCGATTTGGTCAATACGGAGCTCGTGGAGGGAGGCCGAAAAGTGGACCGCCTCGACGGATTTGAGAGCCTTGCGGCCTGGCTGGTTCACGCCGGAACCTTCGACTCCCGGCAAGTCGAAAGCATGCTCAAGAACTGGCGCGGCAGCCGCGAGGCCAACGAGTTGTTTACCAGAGCCCTGGGGTTTCGTGCCTGCTTGCACAACGTGGCCGAGCGCATTGCCGCCGGGCGATCCGTCCCGCAAACGGCCGTCGGCCTAATCAATGAATTCCTGAGCTGTCAGAGCGGAAGCGCCGAGCTGAAACGAACCGAGACAGGATTCGAAAAGCATTTTCGAGTCGAGCTGAGCGAACCGAGGCAGCTGCTATGGCCCGTGGCGGAATCGGCCTGCGATTTGTTGTGCTATGGCAACCTCAGCCTGGTCCGCAAATGCGAAAATCCAAACTGTGTGTTGTTCTTCTACGACACCACCAGAAACCACAGCCGAAGGTGGTGCAGCATGAGTGTTTGCGGAAACCGGATGAAGGTGGCCGCGCATTTCCGGCGGCTCCGCAGTGCGAGACAATAGAGAATTGCCGGGGGGGATGTGCCGTCACGAAACCCGGTCAGCCTCGCGGACGTCTTTCGTCAGTCATGAACGCATTTAGACAAGTCATTGCTTACCACCAGGCCACCAAGCACCACTTTCAGGCTTACGCCCGGGGACCCTCTGAGCTGGACTGGGCCACGCAGCCCAATCCCTTCCGAAGATATGAAGGTGCGCCGCTGCTGCCGTTGGATCCGATTCCACCTGGCCCGGAACCGCCTTACGAAGTTGCGTTCCGGGAGGGTCAGCTTCCGGTCCAGCCCTTCGGGCGGCAACAGGTCTGCCAGCTCTTCACGGACAGCCTGGCTCTTTCAGCCTGGAAGCAGGCGGGCCGTTCTTCCTGGGCGTTACGCGTTAACCCCTCCAGCGGCAATCTGCACCCTACTGAAGGCTACTTGGTCTGTGGACCAATTTCGGGCCTCTGTTCTCAGCCCATGATTTGTCACTATGCACCCGCCCAACACGCCTTGGAGCGGCGGCTGGAGTTTCCCGAAGCCACCTGGCGCGCGCTGACCCGCGACCTACCGGACCCGGTGCTGCTGGTCGGATTCACATCGATCCACTGGCGTGAAGCCTGGAAGTACGGCGAACGAGCCTATCGATACTGTCAGCATGACGTGGGTCACGCCATGGCCGCGGTGAGTCTGGCTGCCGCCGGCTTGGGCTGGCAGGCCACTCTTCTGGACGATCTCGACAGCGGCGACTTAGCCCTGCTCTTCGGCGTTCGCAATCCTCAAGGCGCCGAACCGGAAGAGCCCGACGGTGTGCTCGCCGTCCATCCACAGGGAACCACACCGCGCGCGCGGAGCTTGCCCGCCGAAGCACTGGAAGCCATGGCCACGTTCGATTGGCACGGTCAACCGAACCAGTTGAGCTCGGGGCATGTGGCCTGGCCGGCGATCGAGCAGGTGGCCCAAGCCGCCCGGAAGCCGTTGACCCACAGTGTCTACACGCCCAGGGTACCGGTTGGGCCGCCCGCATCAGTCGGGTCGACGCCCGTTTCGCTGCGGCAGGTGATTTACCAGCGCCGCAGTGCCATCGCCTTGGACGGTCGCACCACGATCGACCGCGAACCGTTCTATCGCCTCTTAGGAAAGACCCTGGCCGGGCCGGGTCAGTTTCCGTTTAATGCGTTGCCCTGGGACTCGCGGATCCACCTGGCCCTTTTTGTCCACCGAGTTCAGGACTTGGAGCCCGGCCTCTACCTGCTGGTTCGTGATCCGGCTCAGGACCCTGTGCTGCGAGCGGAGATGAGACCGGAATTCATGTGGGAAAAACCGCCGGGTTGTCCCGGCGGACTCGACCTGTTTTGCCTCCAAACGGGCGATGCCCGGAGTCTTTCGAGGCAGGTTTCCTGCCACCAGTCGATTGCGGCGGACGGCTGCTTCAGCCTGGGGATGATCGCTGAGTTCGAGCGACCGTTGCGGGAGCACGGCCCCTGGTTCTACCCACGCCTTTTCTGGGAAAGCGGCGTGGTGGGCCAAGTCTTGTACCTGGAAGCCGAGGCGATCGGAATTCGGGGCACGGGGATCGGCTGCTTCTTCGACGATCCGATGCATTCCGTGCTGGGGCTGAGGTCTCTCCGGTATCAGAGCCTCTATCACTTCACCATGGGTGGCCCTGTTGACGACCCACGTCTGCGAACCTTGCCGCCCTATCCCTCCGCAGGACAGGAGCGCCGGGAATCCTGACCCGGCCACAGTCAACGGGACTGAAAATCGGTCTGCGTCTCGCCGGGGTCGAAGTCCCCCCGGCAGAGGTATTCAATC
Organism: Acidobacteriota bacterium; assembly: GCA_040753175.1. GTDB lineage: Bacteria > Acidobacteriota > Terriglobia > Versatilivoradales > Versatilivoraceae > JBFMEW01. The sequence goes on from JBFMEW010000017.1 coordinate 148,970, forward strand.
CGCCGATGTACCCCCTCGCGCGCGATATTTTGTCTTGCTCGGTTCTCACCGCTATAAGACAATAACGGCAATTCCAGAGAGTCCACCGGTCTGTTCAAACCAAAACAGCCACCGTTTTCTGGAACGGTGGAAACGCCAGGCGCCGTGGCGCAGCCAGCGCATGGTTGTGACGGGCTGCCGACGATTCGGCCTCGAACTGAAGGTCATCGAGGGGTGGGAACCTGAAAGCCCGAGAGAGGAGAGTTCAAAATGAGAATCCACGCGATGCTCTTTGCCTCTTTGTTCTTGTTGTTCGACGCTTCCAGCACTTCTCTGGCTCAGACGGCCACCGGCCAGATTACCGGCACGGTGAGGGACACCAGCGGAGCCGTGATGGCTGGTACCAAAGTGGGGCTCACCAATCGGGACACAAACTTCACTCGTGAGATCACGACCAACTCGGACGGCGACTATGTGTTTCCTCTTCTTCCCGTCGGAACCTACTCCGTGACGGCCGAGCAGGCGGGCTTCCGGGTTGCCAAACGATCCGACATCAAAGTCAATGTGGCGCAAGTGGTTCGTATCGATCTGGAACTGGAGGTTGGCGAGGTGACTCAGACCATCGAAGTCCACTCCACGGCAGCGGCCATCGATTCGGAAACAGCCGCCGTTGGGCAAATCATTTCTCAACGACAGGTGGTCGATCTGCCCCTTAATGGCCGGAACTTTCTGCAGCTGCTGTTCCTGGGTAACGGCGCGGTCGAAACCAGCGGCGAACAAGGCAGCATGCGGCAGGATGCCGGCAACGCCATCAGCATCAACGGAGCCAGGCCGACCTCGAACAATTATTTGCTGGATGGAACCTCAAACACAGACACCGCCCTGGGCACTCCAAGTGCCATCCTGTCGGTGGACGCGATTCAGGAGTTCAAGGAGCAAACCACGACCTACTCCGCCGAGTATGGCTTCAGCGCCAATCAGGTCAACATCGTCAGCAAAACGGGAACCAATGATTTGCACGGTTCGGTTTTCTGGTTCGGCAGAAACGACGCCCTGGATGCCAACAGCTACTTCAACAACCTGGTGGGACGTCGGAAGAACAAGTTACGGCAAAATCAGTTCGGCTTCGTGGTAGGCGGACCGGTCTACATTCCCAAGGCCTATGATGGACACAACAAGACCTTCTGGCTTTTCAACTACGAGGAGAGGCGGACGCGACGGGGGTTTCAGGACTTTCAAGTCGTTCCCACTCCAGACCAGTTGGCGGGCCGATTCACGACGCAGATCATGGACCCGCTCACCGGCCAGCCGTTTCCTGACAACACCATCCCACAGGACCGGTTTTCGCGCCTCGGAAACCTGGCGCGCGCCAAGTTCTTCCCCGCCCCGAACGCCAGCCTGGTCCAAGGCAACTACATTCGGAGCCGCTCTCTGCCCACGGAGACGGATCAATTCACGGTTCGCATCGATCAGCAACTGGGTCGATTCGGAGCGGTTTTTGGCCGATACACCGACACGGACTACACGAGAACCACCGCCTCCAACGGCACTTCCCTCGGCGACGTTTTCTTCGTCCAGAAGAGCCGGAATTGGCAGGTCTCCCATTCGGTGCCGATCGGATCGAGGTTGGTCAACCAGTTTCGATTCGGCTACGTGGAAGCCACTGCCAATCAGTTCGGGGCCATCGCCGACCCGGCCGATATCGGGTCGCTGGCGTTGACAGGGGTTTTCACCACCCTCAACGACCAGCAGCGATCCTATCCGGGCATCGCCTGGGGCGGCGTTGGAGCCGGCCTTCTGAGCGGAGGCAGCGCCGTCAATGATTATCAGGCCAGCAACCAGCCCATGTGGGACGTCAGCAACAACACTGCCTGGATCCTGGGCCGCCACACCTTGAACTTCGGAGCCAGCTATCGGAATTGGGCGCTTCGGCGCGACCTGGCCAACGATTTCCTTGGGCACTTCACGTTCAGCGGTTTCTTTAGCGGCAACAAGACTCGGGATCACGCCATCGCCGACATGTTGCTGGGGTATTTCTCCAGTGTCAGCGTGTTTCAGCCAGCCGGGTTCAGCGTGGCCAACAAATCGGGCAACCCCAGGGAGTTTAATTTCTGGTATCTGGCTCCCTACCTTCAGGACGACTGGAAGGTGAATGCCCGCCTCACTTTGAACTTGGGACTCCGCTGGGACTTCCGCATCATCCCCCACGAAACAAATGACCGGATGCTCTGGCGTGACCTCTCGAATCCCCGTGGGGGTCTGCTGTTTGCCGATCGAAATCTGATTGAGAAGGGCATTGCAGGCGACGGCAGTTATTATCGGTTTGCCGGTCGCCGAAATCCCCGTGATGCCTCGAATCGGGTTTTGGCTCCTCGCTTTGGCTTTGCCTTCCGGCCCTTTGCCGATGAAAAGACCGTTCTGCGGGGCGGATACGGCGTGTTTTTCGATTCGGCCGAAGGACGGGAGATTGACGGCGCCGCGGACATTTATCCTTACGTCAGCCGCGGAAACTATATTCAGAGCTTGGGACAGGCTCAACTGAGGACGTCCGATCAGATGTTTCCCAACTTTGCCAGCCTGGGCCCGGCCACTCCGGCAGCCAACACCTTCCTGGCTGTCAGCATGTCACCGGAGCCGCGGAATCCTTACGTGCAGCAGTGGTCGCTTGGAATTCAAAGGGCCTTGAGTGCAACGACTACGCTCGAATTCAACTACATCGGCAACAAAGGAACCCACCTGCTCATGAGAAGGAATATCGCGCAAGCCCTTCCCCCCTCCAACCCCGCTCTCTGTGCGGCCTCGCCGGCTGCCGGTGACTGTCCCGTCCTGGCCAGGCGGCCATATCCAAACTTCGCGGTCTACATCGATAGCGACTGGTCCGGAAACTCCAGCTACAACTCGTTCAATGCGAAACTGGAGCGCCGCACCGGATCGATGATCTTCACCACCATTTACACCTGGGCGAAGAGCATCGACAACAAATCGGCGGCCGCCGGCATCGGCAACGATGTTGCCGGCTGGCAGGGATTCCTGAACAACCACGATGTTCGGCGCGATCGAGGGCGTTCCGAATTCAATGTGGATCATCGCCTGGTGAGCAGCTTCGTCTACGAGCTGCCATTCGGCCGCGGACACAAGCATCTGGGCGATGCTTCAGGCGTGGTCGAGCACGTCGTCGGAGGCTGGCAGGTGAACGGGATTGTGACGTTCCAAGGGGGATTTCCCATGACCATTGCGGCCGCGGACGTGGGTGGGCTCAACGACACGTTCGGAACGAACCGGGCGGACCTGGTGGGCGACCCCAAGGCCAACCTGACCCCAACCGCCGACAAGTGGTTTAACACAGACGCCTTCAAACAGCCCGCAGCGGGCTTCTTGGGCAATTCCGGGCGGGGCATCCTGAACCTGCCGGGAATCAACAACTGGGATACAGGACTGTTCAAGAACTTTAGAATCTCTGAACGCATGAACCTTCAATTTAGGTTCGAGTCGTTCAATGCCTGGAACCACACCCAGTGGGGCAACCCCAACCGTAACCGCGCCGACTCGCGATTCGGCCGAATTCTTTCGACCCGTGACGCCCGCATCAACCAGATCGGGCTGAAACTGCTGTGGTGACACACCGCGGGGAAGGGTCCAACCCGTGCATTGCGCCCCGGCCTCGCATCGGGGCTCGGCGCGAACGGCGGAGCGAATGTTGATCCCGCAGGACGGCGAGGTTCAAGGCCGCGGAAGGTTGCTCTCGAGAAGGGGTTCGATGCGTGGAATAGTCCTCTGTCTGATCGGTTGTCTATGCATGCCTGGATCGCATTTCCGGGCGCAGTCATCCAACGGGGCGCTCATTGAGCAGCTTTTCCAGGAAGGCGAAAAGGCCCTGGTTCAGGGCCGCTACGACGAGGCGGCAAGGGCCTACGAGCAGCTTCGGCAGATGGACCCGAAAACGGCTGAGATCCACGGAAGGCTGGGTCTGATCTATTTCCAGCAAAGGAAATTTGCGGAGGCTGTTCCCGCGTTGCGTCAGGCGTTGAAGCTGAAGCCCTCATTGCCGAACACAGACAGTCTTCTGGCCATGTCCTTGGCTGAGCTGGGTCGCTTGACCGAGGCTTTGCCGGGACTTCAAAACGGCTTTCGCCGGTCCAGCGACTCAGCCCTCAAGCGGCAGCTGGGCCTGCAGTTACAGCGGGCTTACACGGGCCTGCAGCGCGACCGCGAAGCCGTGGAAGTGGCCCTGGAGTTAACGCGGCTCTATCCTGAAGACCCCGAAGTCCTCTACCACTCCGGTCGAATCTATGGCAACTACGCCTATCTGGCAATGCGGAGGCTGTCGCAGATTGCGCCGGACTCCGTCTGGCTGCGTCAAGCGGCGGGTGATAACTACGAAAGTCAGGGACGGTATGAGCTTGCTATCCGGGAATATCGCGCGGTTTTGGCTCTGGATGCCCGGCGGCCTGGTATTCATTTTAGGCTGGGGCGGGTGTTCTTGGCGCGTTCCACCCACCCTGACTCCCAAGCAGAGGCAATGAAGGAATTCGAGCAGGAGTTGCAGATCGATCCGACGAATGCCAACGCCGCCTACGAGCTGGCGGAGATCCATCGCAAGTCGGGCAATCTGGATCACGCTCGCCGGTTGTTTGAAACCGCCTTGAGCTATTACCCTGAGTTTGAGGAAGCCCTGATAGGACTGGGGCGTGTCTTGATTGCCCAGGGCAAACCGGAGCGGGCTCTTCCGCTTCTCGGGCAAGCCACCTCTCTGAATCCCTCCAACGAAGTCACACACTACCAGCTGGCCCAGGCACACAAGGCGTTGGGCCATGCGGCCCAGCAGCAGAAGGCGCTGGCGGAATTTCGCCGGCTGCGCAGCCAAAAGGCAGGATCCACAAAACCTGAGCGTAATGTGTTTTTGCTGAGCGAAGCCACAAAGCAGCAGCTTGACCAAGAGGCCACTCCTTAAGATCCTCATCCACCACGATCCTCCACCCCTGATGCGAACCTGCGCGATAACCCACCTGCCACTAGTGGAAGATCCAGCCGAGTCGCCCTACAGCGGCCGCCGCCGGCGAGGCCAGAGCCAGGACGCAAAGAGAGCGGGGACTTCAGTTGGAAGCGGCAAAGCCGACGACTTTGCTTGCAAACCTCCCTCCTCGGAGGGTAAGGTGGACGAGGAAAAAGTCCCGTCGACACGGCAACATCCTCGTCCGGCATTGATTGGACCATGAAGACATCGAGAAGACATTGGTTTCGGTCGATCAGCCTGGCGCCGCTGCTGGCCTGGCTGAATCGTTCAACGGCTTTCGCATCCATCACCGGGCGGCGGGGGCGAGGGGTCTACCAGGAACTGGGGATCCGGCCCGTGCTGAATTTCCGCGGAACCCACACGGTGATCGGAGCCTCAAAGATCTGGCCGGAGTTGCACGAAGCCATGGCCGAGGCCTCGCGAGACTACGTGGACTTGAATGAGCTGCAGGACCGGATCGGCAAGCGCTTGGCCAGACTTGTGGGATCCGAAAGCGCCATGGTCACCACCGGCGCGGCCGGGGCCATCACGCTGGGTACCTGCGCGGCCCTGACAGGAGGCGATGTGACTCGCGTGCGCCGGTTGCCGGACCTGACCGGCCTCAAGAGCGAGGTTCTCATCCAGACAGTGCACCGCAACGCGTACGACCATGCCATTCGCAACGCGGGAGTGCGCCTGGTTGAAGTGGCCGGCAAGAACGAGCTGCTGGCGGCCATCTCCCCGCGGACCGCCTTGCTCTATTATCTCGGCGGCACCACGGGAGATTGGGCTTGGGAGACTCCCGTGCCGTTGGAAGAGTGCCTGGAGCTGGGCCGAAAGGCGGGGTTCCCGGTGATGGTAGATGCAGCCAACATGCTGCCGCCTTGGGAGAACATCCGGAAGCTGGCCGCGCTGAAGACCGATCTGATCTGTATCAGCGGTGGCAAGCACCTGCGCGGGCCCCAGTGTTCCGGCATCCTGGCCGGCCGCCAGGACCTTATTGCCGCAGCCCGCTTGAACTCCAATCCCCATGCGGATTCCTTGGGCCGGGGATTGAAAGCCGGCAGGGAGGAGATGGTCGGGGTCTGGCTGGCCGCCGAAAAGTATGCGCAGCTTGATTTTGTTGACCTGGAACGCCAGTCTGCCCGCCAGGCCGACTATCTATCGCAACAATTGCGCAAGATTCCGGGGTTGGCGGTGGAGCCCCTGCCCCATGACCGCACCCGGAAGGTTTACCGGGTCTCGGTGCAGTGGGACGAATCCGCGGTCGGAATCAACACCCGTGAGTGCGAGAAACAGCTCCTGGAGGGCACGCCCAGAATCGCCGTGCTCCGCCACGAGGGCCAAGGGATTACCTTTACCGTTTTCATGAACGACCCGGGCGATGAACGAGAGGCGGCCCGCCGCATGCGCGAGATCTTCGCCCGGCGCGGGCCCGGCAGAGCCTGATCCGGACCCGTTGAGCCTCGGCTCAGCCGGCATCCGGGTGAGCTGTCCAGACCCTTGGGGCTCGTCGGCGCCTGGCTGCTCCGCTTTGCCACCGAGGTCAATTCGAATTGGGACCGCTGCCAATCACGTCTCCTCTTAACCGCAATGGGCAGGCGTTTGCCGCAGGCGTCCTGCTCTCGGCTTTCCTCTTTCAGCTTCCCGTCCTGGGAAAACCTCCCGACGATGCGGCCGCACACTACAAGCAGGGTCTCGAGTCGTTTGACAAGGGCGAATACGAGCGGGCCGAAATGGAGTTTCGAAAGGCAGCGCAACTGGCGCCCACAAGGCCTGAACCTCATCTGTATCTTGGCCGCATTGCCGGGGCCAAGGGACAACCGGCAGAGCCAAGCTTCCAGAAAGCCATTGATCTCAACCCCGGCTTCTCCGAGGCACATCATTCCCTGGGCGTCTACTACCTTCAGCACGGTTCTTTGGCCCAGGCTCGCAAGTCTTTGGAGAAGGCCACTAACCTTAGCCCCGGCACCTGGGTCTTTCATCTCGACCTGGGCACGGCCTGTTTGAACCTCTCCGACTATGCCACCGCCAGGCAACACTTCGAAGAGACCATTCGACTTGCCGGAAAGGATCGAACGGCCCTCTTCGCGGCCAACTTCAACCTGGGCCTGGTATGCCGCGCCGCTGGCGATCAGGCCGGCGCTCTGAACCATTTCCAGAAGGCAGAATCCCTCTCTGCTCCTCGAATTGATCTCGCTCTGACTTTGAGCGATCTGTATCAGAAAGTCCAACAGCCGGCGCGAGCCAGAGAGGCGCTTCTCAAGGTCAAAGAGATCCTGCGACCGAGTCCCGAGCAGACTCTCAGCCTCGGCCACCAGATTCTCGCCGGAAGGTTTTCGCCTCAGCTTCTCAACGAGCTGGAGAAACTCCTGAACTCTCTTCCCCAGTCTTTTGAGGTGGCTCACTGCCTGGGAGTCGTATTCTTCAAGCAGGCGGAGTGGGAGCGGGCCGAGCAAGCATTTCGCCGAGCCTTAAGTTTGAAGGGAGATCAGCCCCAGACCTATTTTCTGCTGGGCAAACTGTATGCTCACTCCGAAAGAACGAAGGCATTGGCAGCCCTCGAGCAATGCCTGGAGATGGCCCCTGGCCACGACGCAGCCTGGAGGGATCTCACCAACCTCCTGCTTGCCGATGAACGTTTTGACGAGGCGGTCAGGAGACTTGAAGGTTTGACCGCCCGATTTCCCGACCGAGCCTTCCCGAGAGTGCTGCTGGCGGAGGCCTGTTTCGCCGCCTCCCAAGTTGTCAGGGCCGAGCGAGAACTGGAAAAAGCCGTTGAGCTGGATCCCTATTCGTTCGCCGCACGCTACCGGCTTGGTTTTGTGTTGAGGTTCACCGGCCGGTCGAAGGAAGCTTCGAAGCAGATTGAGCAGGCCTTGCAACTTCAACCACAGAATGCCCTCGCCAACCTGGAGATGGGTGAGCTGCAGCTCGAGGAGGGGCGCTATTCGCAAGCGCAGGAGCATTTCCAGCAGGCCATTCGCTCACGGGAGGACCTGCCGGATGCTCACTTCCGCTTGGGCCAGGTTTATTTGCTGCAACAAAAGTACACCGAGTCGGTTGCCGCCCTGCAACGGGCCACTGAACTGGCTCCCCGGCACGCCCAATCGTACTACCTGCTGTCTCGTGCCTACCGCGGCCTGAAAGACGATCGGCAAGCGGACGCGGCCTTTGAGACGTTCCGCCGGATGGAACAAGACGAACCGGCGCAGGCAAAACGGGACCGACCCCGCCCGATCCCGAGAACCGAATGATGGCCCGACGCAACCGATTCCTGCTTGCCGGATGGTTATTGCTCCCGTTGCTCCTGGGCAGCAGAGCAGTAGGTCAGGAAGAATCCCCTGTCCGCTTCGTGGATGTCGCCAAGGAGTCGGGCATCCGATTCCAACACGTGAACGCCGGTACCGGGCAGAAGTTCTTTGTGGAGACCATGGGCGCAGGCTGCGCCTTCCTGGACTTCGACAGCGATGGGTGGCTGGATATCTATCTGGTGAACGGATCGGCCCTGCCCGGTTATCAGTCCAATCAACCATTGAGAAGCGCCCTCTACCACAACAGGGGCGACGGAACCTTCGAAGAGGTGACGGCGCGGGCGGGCGTTGGCGCGGAGGGACTCTACGGAATGGGAGTCGCCGTGGCCGATATCGACAACGACGGAGACGACGACCTGTATGTGACCGGCTATCAGCGAAGCGTCCTTTTTCGGAACCGGGGGGACGGAACTTTCGAGGACGTGACCAACCGGGCGGGGGTGGGAAACGACGGCAGATGGGGCGCCAGTGCGGCATTTTTCGACTACGACAACGACGGGCTCTTGGATCTCTACGTGGCCAACTACGTGGATTTCTCGCTGGACAACAACATTCCCTGCGGCGACCCGGCCAGGGGCATTCGCTCTTATTGCTATCCCGGACAGTTCAACGGCGTGCCGGACACCCTCTTTCACAATAACGGCGACGGAACCTTTACAGATGTCAGCCAAAGGGCCGGCATCTTCAAGGCGGAGGGCAAAGGGCTGGGAGTCGTGGCAGCCGACATCAATGACGACGGGTACCCGGACCTGTATGTGGCCAACGACAAGGTTGCCAACTTCCTCTACCTGAACCAGAAGAACGGCACGTTCAAAGATGTGGCGGCCCTGGCCGGGGTGGCCTACAGCTCGGACGGCATGACCCAGGCCGGCATGGGTGTGGACGTGGGCGATTTCAATCAGGATGGCCTACCGGATATCCTGGTAACCAACTACTCCCGCGAACCGGCTGTACTGTACCGAAACGACGGGAACAATCTCTTTACCGAGGTGGCCTTCCAGACAGGAGTGGGAGAGCCGACGTTCCTGCCCACCGGATGGGGAACCCGTTTTTTCGATTACGACAATGACGGGGATGAGGATGTCTTCGTGGCCAATGGGCACACGCAGGACGACATTGCCCTTTACAACGACTTCGTACCCTACCTCCAACCCAAGATTCTTCTGGAAAACATCGGAGAGCGGTTTGTGGACGCTTCCCGCCTTCGAGGTCCCAGCCTGGAGGTGCCCTCTGCCGCGCGTGGCTCTGCCTTCGGCGACTTCGACAACGACGGCGATATCGACGTGCTGGTGGCCAACTGCAATCAACCGCCGAATCTGCTCCGCAACGACGGCGGCAACCGCGCCCAGTGGCTGAAGGTGAAACTGGTGGGCAGTCGGAGCAACCGTAATGGAATCGGAGCAAAGGTCAAGATCCGTTCAGGACAGCGGACGCGGACATTCTGGATCTCGGGCGGTGGCAGTTATCTGGCTGCGCATGATCCGCGCCTGCACATCGGCTTGGGAAGCCGATCCCGGGTGGAGCGCCTGGAAGTAAGGTGGCCCAGCGGCGCGCATCAGCAATTAAGCGATCTGCCAGCGGATCGTGTCGTGACGGTTCAAGAACCACGTTGATCGGCGGTCCGTGCTGCGCGCCGTGAGGGCCCCTGCGCGGTTCAGAGGCCGATGACACCCTTTCAGGCCTTGTCGATTCGTTGACCGAACGCCACCCAGCCCGTTGGGCTGGGCTTAGGAACTTCGGCCCGTTGGGCCTTCGATTTCCGCCAATCGGGCGAAACAGCCGGTTACGTAACTCGGTCCCATCAACACCGAGGCCTGTGCCATATGGTTGGGCGCTTCCGACCGGTCGTGGAGGTCACTGGAGGCTGGCCCCCTCCCGATCCAAACAATGACGTCCCCGGCCTCAGCCGGATTCGACGGATTGGCCGGATCGGGCGATACCACTCTTGAAACACGTTGAAGCCGGCCTCCAACCTGGCCATACTCATTCGGAAGACCAATGAGGGCAAGCAAACCTTCGCTTCTGTGGCGCTCGTCTCAGGGAACTGGCCGACTCTGGAACGCACCGGTGGATGCCACAGGCCTCACGTCCGTCGTCCTCGGAGTTGGTAAGTACATCGTGATCTGCCCGGAATGGGGCGGCAGGTTCTTCTCGGGTGTTCGTCGGGCGTCTGATCGGCAAGGCAGGGTGACGTTATGGATCCGAAAGAGTACCTTCGACGAATTGGCTATGACGGCCCCTTGACGCCCACCATTCCGACGCTGACGCAACTTCACAGCGCCCATTTGTATGCGGTCCCTTTCGAGAATCTGGATATTCCCTTGGGCACGCCGATTCAGCTTTCACTGCCGGCACTCTTTGACAAGATTGTGCGGCGCAGGCGGGGAGGCTTCTGTTACGAACTGAACAGCCTCTTTCGATGGCTTCTTCAAGAGATCGGGTTTGAGGTGCAGATGCTGTCCGGTCGTGTTTTCAACGGTTCGGCGCCGGGGCCGGAGTTCGATCACATGCTCCTGCAAGTCGACACGGAAAGGCAGTTTGTGGCCGATGTGGGATTTGGGGATTCCTTCATCGAACCTCTTGTGCTCAGTCAAGAGGTCCAGGCTCAAAATGCGGACAACTTCCGTCTGGACAAGGAAGGAGATGAATGGGTGCTCTTTCGCCGGAAACCTGGAGCCGACTGGGAGCCACAGTATGTTTTCTCGCTCAAGCCAAGGCAGATCGAAGAGTTTGGTGAGATGTGTCGTTTCCATCAGACATCGCCTGAATCCCCTTTCCCCGCCAAGTCCCTCTGCTCCTTAGCGACACACGAGGGACGCGTGACCCTCTCAAACGACCGGTTCATCGTCACATCGAGGGGGCATCGTGAAGAGCACGCGATCGCTGGTCCTGAAGAATATCGGAACCTGCTCAGGACACACTTTGGACTCGAGCTGAGCAACGATGTGGATGCGGCCACCCTCCTGGCTCCAGGTCGTCGAGCCAGATAGTCATCCATCCCAAGGACAGCTGGCCAAGCCGACCGGTTGGGTGGGGTCGTCACGCAACAGTAAGCTGAGCACCGAGTTTTCTCGGGGTTACCAGGCCTTTGATGAACAGCCCGGAGACGCTGATCGCTCCGAGCAAGCTGCTCCTTCCTGGTCGGCTCCACCCGGTGCCGAGGACTGCGGTCGTGGCATCCGGACAACTTGGCTGTGATTGCTGTGATTTGCCGTGGTTGACATTTTGAATTTGGCTCGCTAAGCTCTGCCGGAATCTTCTCCACAGGGTCCGTTTTCTTGAATAACGGGATGTTCCTTGTCGACGACCACATCCGATAGGTGTGCTCAGAATCGCTTAACCAATTAAGCCTGCTGGACTGAGAAACTGGCAGGCGTCCATGAGCGGTCTTCATTTCGGAGTGCGGCATCGCGATGCCGCTTTCAAAAGCGCC
>JBFMEW010000018.1:0-147111 GCA_040753175.1 Acidobacteriota bacterium
TGAGATCGAGCTGATCACGCCGATCGCCATGGAGAAGGGGTTGCGCTTTGCCATTCGGGAAGGGGGCCGGACGGTGGGAGCCGGCACCATCACCGACATCATCGAATAACCCGGCCCTGACTGCAGGTCCGGCTCGGGGATGTCAACTTTCTAGATCAAATTTCTTTTTCGATTTATTATTGGGACAATGCGCGATATCGTCACGCTGCAATGCACGGACTGTAAGAACAGAAACTACACTACCACGAAGAACAAGAAGAAGACCACCGAACGTCTGGAGCTGAAGAAGTTTTGCAACACTTGTCGGGCTCACAAGATTCATCGAGAGACGAAATAGCTCCGATCCAAATGGTGGTCAACTCTCACTCATGCAGGCCAGTAGCTCGAATTGGTAGAGCGCCGGTCTCCAAAACCGGATGTTGGGGGTTCGAGTCCCTCCTGGCCTGCCAGATCCCCTACCATCAGAACTAGGTGCAGGGAGGCTTCTTCGATTGCTCGAAAAACTGCGATTTTCGAATATCAGCGCGTTCTTCACCGACGTCAGATCGGAACTCCGGAAAGTGTCGTGGCCGGGTAAGTCTGAGGTCTATGGGACGACGGTTGTGGTAATCGTGGCAATATTCTTTTTTGCTATCTATCTTGGGTTGGTTGATCAGGTCTTGAGATTGGGAGTGGATGGCCTGTTTCGGCTAGTGAGGTAGCCTTTGGATCGGGACAAACCGGAACTTCCGTTATCCAGTGAACACATGGTGCATGCTGTGAAGGAGAACGTTGGACCCGGAGGGGAAGTGATGGGAAAGCAGTGGTACATCGTTCACACGTACTCTGGATTTGAGAGAAAAGTCGCCGAGAGCCTGCGGAGCCGAATCCAAGCCCTGGCATTGGAAGACGAGTTCGGTGAGATTCTGGTTCCTACCGAGGATGTTGTGGAAATGAAGGGTGGAAAACGGGTGACCACCTCCAAGATGACCTTTCCGGGTTACTTGCTTGTCGAAATGGAGATGTCGGACAAGACCTGGCACGTGGTCAAGAACACGCCTCGGGTGACCGGTTTCGTGGGTTCCGGGCAAAAGCCCTCCGCTCTCAGTCAAGTGGAGGTGGATCAGATCATCCATCACGCGGAGGCGACTGCGGAGAAGCCCAAGGTTGAGCTGACGTTCGAAAAGGGCGAAACCGTCAAGATCATCGATGGGCCTTTCAACAACTTCACCGGCGTTGTGGATGAAATGAACCAGGACCGAAGTACCCTTAAGGTGATGGTCACCATTTTTGGCAGGCAGACTCCCGTCGAACTGGACTTTTTGCAGGTTGAAAAGATCTGAACGCATTGGTTTTCGAATTCTTTCTCTGAGGTTGGAGTTCCATAATGGCTAAAAAGATTACAGGCTACATCAAGCTGCAGATTCCTGCCGGCAAGGCGACTCCGGCTCCTCCCGTGGGGCCTGCACTCGGACAGCACGGCGTGAATATCATGGATTTCTGCAAGGCGTTTAACGCCAAGACCTCTGGAAAAGATCAGGAAGGACTCATCATTCCAGTGGTTATCACCGTCTATGCAGACCGATCCTATTCGTTCATTACCAAGACTCCTCCGGCATCGATTCTGTTGAAGCGAGCCGCAAACGTGGCCAAGGGGTCCGGTCAGCCCAACCGCAACAAGGTCGGCAGCGTCACGGAAAAACAGGTCGAGGAAATCGCCAAGGTGAAGTTGGCGGACCTGAATGCTTACGATGTGGCGGCGGCGGTCAGGATTGTGAAGGGTACAGCCCGAAGCATGGGCATTGATATCGTCTAGCGGTTTGGGGTTTCAGACGACTGGTTGAAAGGAGTCGTATGGGTAGAGTTGGGAAGAAGTACAAGAGCGCCAAGGCCAAAGTAGAGAAGAAATCCTATCGATTAGAAGAGGCGCTGCCACTGGTGAAACAAGTGGCGACGGCGAAGTTCGACGAGACCATTGAGGTCGCCTTGAGATTGGGCGTCGATCCCAAGCACGCCGATCAGATGGTGCGAGGCACAGTGGTATTGCCCCACGGATTGGGAAAGACCAAGAAGGTTTGCGTCATCGCTTCCGGCGAGAAGGTTAAAGAGGCGGAGGAGGCTGGAGCCGAACACGTGGGTGGAGAGGAACTGGTCGCGAAGATTCAGGAAGGTTGGTTGGATTTCGACGCGCTGATCGCCACACCCGATACGATGAAATCGGTTGGGCGTTTGGGGAAAATTCTGGGACCCAAAGGATTGATGCCGAACCCCAAGACTGGGACCGTGACTTTCGACGTAGGCAAGGCCGTCAAGGAGATCAAGGCTGGTAAAGTCGAGTTTAGGGTGGACAAGACCGCCATTATTCACACCCCTGTGGGTAAGGCTTCATTCGCAGCGGAAAAGCTGGTTGAGAACACCCGAGTCTTACTCGAATCCGTAATCAAAGCCAAGCCTTCCGCGGCCAAGGGCAAGTACATTCGCAGCATGTACGTCAGTTCAACTATGGGGCCCGGCGTTCAGATTGATGTCGCCGCCTTTGAGAAGTAAGGAGCAGGGAGACGGTTTATGGACCGAGACGAAAAACAGAGAGAGCTTGACCGGTTAAATGAGGAGTTCCAGAAGGCTAAGAACCTTTTCTTGGCCGGCTTCCAAGGGCTCACAGTAGCCCAGGCCACCGAATTGCGCAGGGCGGTGAAAGCGACTGGGTCACGCTACAAGGTAGTCAAGAATACTTTGGCTCAGAAGGCCAGTAAGAAAACGGTGGTCGAGTCAATCCAAGACCAGTTCACCGGCGCGAATGGAGTGGCTTACAATGATTCGGACCCCGTGGCCCTGGCGAAGGCTTTAACCACCTATGCCAAGAACAATCCGGCATTCGTCTTCAAGGCGGGTATCGTAGAGGGACGGGTGATTGACCTGTCCGATCTGGAGAGAATTGCAAGCCTGCCTTCGAAAGAAGATCTGATTTCGAAGCTGGCCTTCCTGGTCAAGGCTCCCGCTCAGCGTGTAGCGACCGCGGTGAACGCCGTTGTGAAGAACTTGGCGGTGGTCATTAATCAGGCCGTCGAGCAGAAGAAATTCAAAGAACAAGCTTGAACCATAATTAATTTGAAAGAGGAGCGTACTCAATGTCGGACAAAGTGCAACAGATTCTGGAGGAGATCAAGGGGCTGTCTCTGCTTGAGGCCTCCGAGCTGGTTAAGAGTCTTGAAGAGGCGTTTGGGGTTTCGGCGGCCGCGGCAGCTCCGGTCGTCGTTGCGGCGGGGGCTGCGGCAGGAGCGGCGGCCGCACCAGCTGAAGAGAAGACCGACTTCAGCGTGGTGCTGACGAGCGTTGGAGCCAACAAGATCAACGTGATCAAGGTAGTCCGCGAGGTAACCAGTCTCGGGCTGAAGGAGGCCAAAGATTTGGTGGACGGTGCTCCCAAGACCGTTAAGGAAGGTGTGCCCAAAGACGAGGCAGAAGCGATTAAAAAGAAGTTCGCGGAAGCCGGAGCCACCGTGGAGCTCAAGTAGCAGGGTCCCGGGTGAATTGACAGGACGTTTGGTTTGCATTCGAATGGGACGGAACTTTAAGGGGGAGGTGTGCCAGCCTCTCCCTGTCTCTATTTTCCCAGTACTGATCCAGCCTTTTCAGACCCTTGCCCTTGGAATTCCTTGCAGCCGTGCTGAATCATTAAACTGGACCTTCTAAGGAGTCGCCGAAATGTCAGTCGCATCCAACGGGAAGGTTCGAGAGAGAGTCGATTTCTCGAAGATTCTTACCTCGATCCAAATCCCAAATCTGATTGAAGTTCAGAAGAAATCGTACGAGCGATTTCTGCAGATGAATCTCCTGCCGGGAGAGCGGGAGGACATCGGGCTCCAAGCCGTTTTCAACTCGGTATTTCCCATCAGCGATTTCCGGGGTGTGTCCTCCCTGGAGTTCGTGGACTACTCCATCGGGAACTGGGAGTGTAAGTGTGCCAATCTCAAAGGACTTTCCCATCTGCGGAGCACGTGCAAGTCCTGTGGCAGCGTGATTGTGACCAATCCCTTCTCGATCGAAGACATCGTGTGCTCAAAATGCGGTACGTTCAATCGCAACGTGTCGACATTCTGCAATCGCTGCGGAGATCCGGTCAATCTGAAGTTGAAGTATGACGTGACGGAATGCCAGGAGCGCGGCATGACCTATGCCGCTCCGCTGAAGGTCACGATTCGGCTGACCATCTTCGACAAGGATCCCGACACGGGGAACAAGACGATTCGGGATATCAAAGAGCAGGAAGTGTACTTTGGCGAGATCCCATTGATGACCGAGAACGGAACGTTCATCATCAACGGGACTGAACGGGTGATCGTCAGTCAGCTGCACCGTTCCCCAGGAGTATTCTTCGAGGCGGCAAACGCCAAGACCTATTTCCTCGGAAAAATCATTCCCTATCGCGGTTCCTGGGTTGAGTTTGAATACGATCAAAAGAACATTCTCTATGTGCGCATTGACCGCAAGAGAAAGTTCCCTGGGACGATCTTCCTGAGGGCCCTCGGGCTTAAGAGCGACGAGGAATTGATCCGGGCCTTCTACAAGACAGACACCATTTCGATTTCCGAGAACAGGCTCTTCTGGAATGTTTCGGAAAATCTGATAGGCCTCAAGGTCTCGCATGATATCGAGAACCCGAAAACCAAGGAAGTGATTTGTCATGCTGGGAAGAAGATCACCCACAGCGCTTACAATCTCATCACCAAGGCTCACATTTCTCAGGTTGAAATCGCCGTCAACGATCTGGAGGGTTGTTTTACGGTATCCGACATTGTCAACAAGGAAACGGGTGAGGTGCTGCTGGAGGCCAACCAGGAGCTCAAGCCGAACACCCTGGCCGCCGTTATCGATGCCGGAATTACCGAGTTTTCCGTGTTCAATCCTGAGCGTGACGATGTCGGTCCCATCATCAGCCAGACCATGAGGAAGGATGGCATCAAGACGACCCAGGAGGCGTTGATCGAGATCTATCGAAAGTTGCGCCCAGGAGACCCGCCGACCCTCGAGACCGCAACCAATCTGTTCGAGGGGATGTTCTTCGATCCGCGGAAGTACGACTTCTCTCGGGTTGGACGTCTGAAGTTCAACATCAAACTCGACCTAAACACGCCCCTGGACAAGCGAACCCTGGAACCGGACGACTTCTATGCCGTCATTCGCTATCTCCTCAAGCTGCGCAAGAGCATAGGCAACGTGGACGACATTGATCACCTGGGCAACCGGCGCGTTCGAGCTGTGGGCGAGTTGCTCGAAAACCAGTTCCGTATTGGGCTGGTTCGCATGGAGCGCGCGATCAAAGAAAAGATGTCGGTCTATCAAGAGATGTCCACGGCCATGCCGCACGACTTGATCAATGCCAAGCCTGTCATGGCCGCGGTTCGGGAGTTTTTTGGCTCGAGCCAATTATCGCAGTTTATGGATCAGACCAATCCTCTTTCCGAGATTACACACAAGCGCCGCTTGTCGGCATTAGGTCCCGGTGGATTGAGTCGGGAGCGCGCCGGTTTTGAGGTACGAGACGTGCACACCACGCACTACGGGCGCATCTGTCCCATCGAAACTCCGGAAGGGCCGAACATCGGTTTGATTTCCTCACTGAGCTGTTATGCCAGGATCAACGAGTTCGGGTTCATCGAGAGTCCCTACCGCAAAGTGAAGAACGGGAAAGTCGTTGACTATGTCACGATCTCCAACGGTGGCGATTCCGACTTTAAGATTGGTGAACACCTGGAGAGGGCCGTCGTCGAGAACGAGAACAAGCAGCTCCGGGCTAAGAAGAAACGTGAAGCGGAGTATGAGCCCTACTCGTTCTACCTCACAGCTTGGGAAGAGGACAAGTACATCATCGCCCAGGCCAACGTGGAATTGGATGAAGAAGGCAATTTTGTCCGCGACCTCGTTAATGCCCGTCAAGCCGGGAACTTCGTGCTCAAGAATCGGGAAGAAATCGACTACATCGACGTCTCACCCAAGCAGCTGGTCAGTGTGGCGGCCTCGCTGATACCCTTCCTTGAGAATGACGACGCCAATCGAGCGCTGATGGGCTCCAACATGCAGCGCCAGGCGGTGCCCTTGTTGCGAGCCGAAGCTCCCTATGTGGGAACGGGTATGGAGAAAGTGACAGCCCACGACTCGGGGGCGGTCGCCATATGCCGTCGCAATGGCGTCATCGACAGCGTCGATTCGGAGCGGATCATCGTCCGAGTGGACACGGGTGAAAGCGGGCAGCTCTCTCGCGAAGTAGGCGCCGACATTTACCAGCTCAAGAAGTTCAAGCGCTCCAACCAAAATACCTGCATCAACCAGAAGCCGATTGTCAAAAAAGGTCTTCGCGTGACATCAGGACAGGTACTGGCCGACGGCCCGTGCACCGATGCGGGCGAACTGGCTCTGGGCAGGAACGTACTGGTGGCCTTCATGCCGTGGCGTGGCTACAACTTTGAGGACGCCATTTTGGTGAGCGAAAAGCTGATCAAAGAAGACTACTACACCTCCATCCACATCGAGGAATTCGATATCGAGGCCCGCGACACCAAGTTGGGCCCCGAAGAGATCACGCGTGACATCCCCAATGTGAGTGAGAGTTTTCTGCGCGACCTGGACGAAAGCGGGATCATCCGGATCGGAGCCACAGTCAAGCCCGGCGACGTGCTGGTGGGGAAGGTGACTCCGAAGGGAGAAACTCAGCTCACGCCGGAAGAAAAACTCCTGCGAGCCATTTTTGGAGAGAAGGCAGGAGACGTCAGAGATGCCTCGCTGATCACTCCCCCAGGGATTGAGGGCGTTATTGTCGATGTGCGCGTATTTTCTCGAAAAGGACAGGAAAAGGACGAGCGTGCCAAGGCTATTGAAAACGCGGAGATCGAGAAGCTGGAGAAGAACCTCAACGATGAGATCCGCATTTTGACCGATGAGCGCAATCGTCGTCTTTGTCAGCTTCTGGAAGGAGCCGTTCTCACCCAGGACCTGGTCAACGAACGAAGCGGCAAACGAATCCTGACCAAAAAGACCACGCTGACTCCCGAGATCATCCAACGGCTGAGCGCCAAGGACCTGGCCCGGGTGAAAGTTTCCCACCGCGACGGAGACATTGCCGATCAAGTGTTGGAAATCGAAGAAATGACCTCCCGGCAGATCGATGTTCTCCAGAAACTGCATGACGAGCGGATCGGCAAGCTCAAGAAAGGTGACGAGCTGCCGCCGGGCGTGATCAAGATGGTCAAGGTTTACGTGGCCATGAAACGGAAACTGTCGGTAGGCGACAAGATGGCCGGCCGGCACGGGAACAAAGGCGTCATCGCACGGATTCTACCGGAGGAGGACATGCCTTACCTGCCGGACGGCACACCGGTTGAGATTGTGCTGAACCCGTTGGGCGTCCCCTCCCGAATGAACGTGGGGCAGATTCTCGAGACCCACCTTGGGTGGGCGGCCAAGGCACTGGGGTTGCACTTCGCCACACCCGTCTTTGATGGAGCCACCGAAAGAGAGATCAAGGTTCAACTCGAAAAAGCCAGTCTCCCCACTTCCGGGAAAACCTACCTCTTCGACGGGATGACGGGAGACCGATTCGAGCAGCAGGTAACGGTCGGGTACATCTACATGATGAAGCTGTCGCACCTGGTCGACGACAAGATCCACGCACGCTCCATTGGGCCTTATTCACTGATTACGCAGCAACCCCTCGGTGGTAAGGCGCAATTCGGCGGTCAGCGTTTCGGAGAAATGGAAGTGTGGGCGCTGGAAGCCTATGGCGCGGCGCATATTCTGCAGGAACTCCTCACCGCCAAAGCTGACGATGTCTACGGACGTGCCAAGATCTACGAGGCCATCGTGAAAGGAGAGGCCGCTATCGAACCGGGAGTCCCGGAATCCTTTAACGTGCTGATACGCGAACTGCAAAGCCTTTGTTTGGATGTGGAACTCTTGAAAAGGCAAGTAACGGAAAACTAGCGAGGCGGGTTCCCACAGTGGAATGCCTGATTGGCCAACATAAAAGATCGAGCTTAGGGGTCATCCAGGTCGATCCATCCGGCTCGTTGAATTTCTGCCCTCCCGAGGAGGTTTCGAATGTTTAGACAGAACCCATACGATCGAAGCAATACCATTGCCGATTTCGACAGCATCAAAATCAGCTTGGCTTCACCGGAGAAGATCCGCTCATGGTCCCATGGAGAAGTGACCAAGCCTGAGACGATCAATTACCGGACCTTCAAGCCCGAGCGCGATGGTTTGTTCTGCGCCAAGATTTTCGGTCCTGTTACCGACTGGGAATGCTTGTGCGGCAAGTACAAACGCATGAAGCACCGTGGTGTGATCTGCGATAAGTGCGGTGTGGAAGTGACTCTGGCTAAGGTGCGCCGGGAAAGGCTGGGACATATTGAGCTGGCCAGTCCTTGTTCCCACGTCTGGTTCTTCAAGGGGCTTCCGAGCCGGATTGGGTACCTCCTGGACTTGAGCCTCCGGGAGCTGGAAAGGATTCTCTATTTTGAAGCCTATGTCGTGATCGATCCTGGCGACGCTCCTTTGAAGGACCGTGAAATCCTGACGGAGGACAAGTTCCGCCAGATGCAGCAGGAGTACCCCGGCAAGTTCACCGCCATGATGGGAGCCGAAGCGATCAAGCAGCTCCTCAAGCAGGTGGACGTGGAGGAACTGGCGATTGAGTTGCGCCATAAGATGAAGAATGAGACCTCTCAGCAGAAAAAGCTGAAGTTCTCCAAGCGTCTCAAAGTGGTGGATGCGTTTCGGAAGTCGGGAAACAAGCCGGAGTGGATGATTTTGGATGTCATTCCGGTGATCCCCCCCGAGCTGCGTCCGCTGGTCCCCTTGGATGGGGGTCGTTTCGCCACTTCCGACCTGAACGACCTCTATCGCAGAGTGATCAACCGCAACAATCGCCTGAAAAAGCTGATCGAGCTGCACGCGCCGGACGTGATTGTCCGCAACGAGAAAAGAATGCTGCAAGAGGCGGTGGACGCCCTGTTCGACAACGGCCGTCGCGGGCGGGTGCTGCGAGGTGCCAACAATCGACCCCTGAAGTCTCTGTCGGATACACTCAAGGGCAAGCAGGGACGCTTTCGCCAGAACCTTCTGGGGAAGCGCGTCGACTACTCGGGCCGCTCAGTGATTGTGGTAGGCCCCGAACTCAAGCTGCACCAGTGCGGGCTGCCAAAGAGAATGGCTCTGGAACTGTTCAAGCCGTTCATCTATAACAAGCTGGAACAACATGGGCACTGCACTACGATCAAAGCTGCCAAGGAAATGGTGGAACAGCAGGACCCCATTGTGTGGGATATCCTCGAGGAAGTGATTCGGGAGCATCCGGTGCTCTTGAATCGTGCTCCCACCCTGCACCGACTTGGAATTCAGGCATTTGAACCCACCTTGGTCGAGGGCAAAGCCATTCAGATTCACCCGTTGGTCTGCACCGCCTTCAACGCCGATTTCGATGGCGACCAGATGGCTGTACATATTCCGCTGTCTCCGGAATCCCAGATCGAGGCCTCGGTGTTGATGTTGTCTTCGAACAACATCCTGTCGCCTTCGAATGGAATGCCCATCGCTGTGCCAACTCAGGACGTGGTACTAGGTTGTTACTATCTGACGATGTCCAGGGGGGGGACGCGAGGTGAGGGACGGGCCTTCGGAAGTACCGAGGAGGTCCTGCTGGCTTTGGAAGCCGGAGAGGTGGAGACCCTCTCTCCCATCCGATTCCGTTATAAGGGTGATGTCATCGACCTGACGACGGCTTACGACGACCAGAGCGTCTTGCACACCGAGGTCATCACTGTCGATAACGATTTTCTGAAAACCACGGTTGGCCGGGTGATTCTGAACGATCACCTGCCTAAGGAACTGCCGTTTATCAACGGTCTCCTTAAGAAGAAGGGATTGGGACAGCTGGTCCAGTACTGCTATCTGCGGCTGGGCTTGGACAAGACTGTCAAGATGCTCGATGAGATCAAGGCGTTGGGCTTCTCCTTTGCGACCCGGGCCGGAATTTCGATCGGCATCGAAGACCTGCTGATCCCTGAGCAGAAGAGCAAGCTGGTGGAAGCCGCCGAGCGCGAAGTGGTGAAGGTCGAGCAGCAGTACCAGGAGGGCGCAATCACCAAAGGTGAACGATACAACAAGGTGATTGAGATCTGGTCCAACGTGACCGAGCGCGTGGCGGACGAGATGATTCGAGGAATCGAGAAGGAGAACCGGGAGGGCATCGAGTTCAATCCGATCTACATCATGGCCGATTCAGGTGCTCGAGGTTCCAAGCAGCAAATCCGTCAGCTGGCAGGCATGCGCGGGCTTATGGCCAAGCCCTCGGGAGAAATTATCGAAACGCCCATCAAGGCCAACTTCAGAGAAGGGCTGACGGTGCTCCAGTACTTTATTTCGACCCATGGAGCCCGCAAAGGGCTGGCCGATACGGCCTTGAAGACCGCCGACTCCGGTTACCTCACCCGGCGTCTGGTGGACGTTGCTCAGGACGTGATTGTCTCAGAGGAGGACTGCGGGACACTTGATGGCATCTACGTGACTCCGATTGTTGAAAGCGGAGAGATCATCGAACCCCTGCGGGATCGCATCGTCGGCCGCGTTTCCCTTGACCAGATCAAGGACTACGAAGGCAACGTGATCGTGGATGTGAACCAGGAGATCACAGAGAGCCTGGCGAGCGAGATTCAGGCTGCCGGCGTCGAGCGGGTCAAGATTCGTTCGGTGTTGACCTGCGAGTCCCGTCGCGGGGTTTGCGTCAAGTGTTATGGGCGCAACCTTGGAACAGGCACGATGGTGGAGCTCGGAGAAGCAGTTGGGGTGATTGCCGCCCAGTCCATTGGAGAGCCCGGAACCCAGCTCACGATGCGGACCTTCCACATCGGTGGCACCGCCAGCCGGGTTTCCGAGCAGTCCACACTGGAGGCGAAAAACGACGGCATCATCAAGTTTGTCACCCTCTCCACGGTTCGTAACAAGGATGGAGACCTCGTGGTGATGAACCGAAACGGTCTCATCGCGGTCGTCGACGAGAAAAACCGCGAGAAAGAGCGCTATTCGGTGGTCTACGGTGCAAAGATCAAGGTTGAGGACGGCAGCGCCGTCAAGCTTGGGGATATCCTGGTGGAGTGGGATCCTTACACCTATGCCATCCTGACCGAGGTTGGAGGCTCGATTCAGTTCAAGGACCTGCTGGAGGGAGTGACCATGCAAGAGGAAGTCGATGAGGTCACCAGCCTCTCGCGGTGGGTCGTGACGGATTCCCCGGACGAGAAGCGGCAGCCGCAGGTGATCATCAAGAGCAGTGATAAGCACAAGACCGTGAAGAAGTACCTGATGCCGTCGAGGGCCCACCTGATGATCAGCGACGGAGATGAGGTGGCTCCGGGAGACATCCTGGCGAAGATTCCACGAGAGACAACCAAGACCAAAGACATCACCGGGGGGTTGCCCCGCGTGGTCGAGTTGTTCGAGGCCCGTAAGCCACGGGAGACTGCGGTCATCACCGAGATTGATGGAGTGGTCCGATACGGAGACATCTCCAAAGGTACCCGCAAGATCACCGTCACCAACGACAGCGGAATGGAACGCGAGTATTCGCTGCCCCGAGGCGTGCACGTGAATGTCCAGGAAGGCGAGTATGTCAAGGCGGGTGAAGCTCTGATGGACGGGCCGAGAAATCCGCATGACATCCTGGCCGTGCTTGGCGAAAAGGAACTCCAGTCTTACCTGGTCAACGAGATTCAAGAGGTTTATCGATTGCAGGGGGTCAACATCAACGACAAGCACATTGAAGTCATCGTGCGCCAGATGATGCGTTGGGTGAAGGTCGAAGAAGTTGGCGACACCGAATTTCTGCTGGAGGAACAGATGGATAAATTCCGCTTCATGGAGGAGAACGAACGGGTTCTCGCTGAGGGCGGCAAGCCGGCTCAGGGACGTCCTTTGCTCCTGGGCATTACCAAAGCGTCCTTGTCGACCGATTCCTTCATTTCAGCGGCTTCCTTCCAGGAGACCACACGCGTGCTAACGGAAGCCTCGATTTCCGGAAAGATCGACTACTTGCGGGGCTTGAAGGAAAACGTGATCATGGGGCGGCTGATTCCGGCGGGCACCGGAATGGAGTACTACCGCAATGTGAAACTGAAAGCCGAGGAATTGCCCCCAGAGCAGCCGGTTGAGGTGGCCTTTGAGGAGGCTGAGTTGTACAGCGATGACGTGGCCCGGGACGAGGCTACGACCCACTAGCGCTTCTCTGGAGTCATCAGGCCCTCCCGATTTAAGGAATCGGGAGGGCTTTTTTTTTGCACGGGGCCAAACAGGTTTGATCCGAAGTCTAAGCAAAAGTGCCGGTCACGCCGAAAAATCGAGTCAGGTGCTAGTTGATCTCTCATATGAGCTCGGACCTGACATCGGAAACGAACGCCAACACGAGGATTGAGCCGGCCATCGCCGATGCTTCGTCTCGCGTCGCTTCAGGAACGGAGGAATGCTTGTGTCTTCGAATCGGAGCCGCGTAGCAGGAGCGTTGAACTGTCCCAACTGCGGAGGTTCGGCTGTGCCTCACGAGCCCCAGTGTTCCTGGTGTGGCTCGGTCCTGGCGACCGTGGCCTGCCGTCATTGCTTTGGCGCCATTTTTCTTGGGGCGCGGCATTGCTCTTGGTGCGGCGAGGAGGCGATTCAACCCGAAGAAGCGAAAGAGAAGAAGGGCGGGCCCTGTCCGCGGTGCAATGAGCCGCTTGTGCCAATCAAAATTGAAACGTGCGAGTTGTGCGAGTGCCGGGAGTGCGGGGGGGTTTGGGTCGACAATTCCTCTTTCGAGCGCATCTGTGCCGATCGAGAGCAGCAGGAAGTCGTACTGGGCAGACCCCAGGAGGCGGCCGAACCCTCGCTTCGAGATCGAAAAAAGGGAGCCCGGCTCTATGTGCCCTGTCCCACCTGCGGACAATTGATGAATCGCATCAATTTCGCCGGTTGCTCGGGAGTCATCCTGGACTGGTGTAAGCCCCACGGCACTTGGCTGGATCGCGACGAATTTCCCAAGATCATCGCTTTCATCCGAACCGGTGGTCTCAGAAAGGCACGGGAACGTGACAAAGAGCATCTCCGGGCCGAGGAGAGGCGTCTCCGATTGAAGGAAGCGCAGCTCAACGCCCGGTCTACACGTGACCCCCGCTCGGATTTACAGTGGAACAACAGCTGGGACGACAACGGAGGGTCCCTGCTTTCGTTCCTGTCCTCGGTTTGGCCTGGACTTGGAGAGTGATACCCCACTTCATTGCTGGGTTAGGTCCTACTCCGGAGCCACTTGGGTTCCTCAGAAAAGGTCTCTGACGGTAGGCGGACGATAGGTCGCGCCCTGAGATTGAATGAACGCAATGAGGTCCAAGAGCTGACGCACCGAATAAAGGTCGGCGTAGGATCCTGGCATTGCGGAGCGGTTTTCCGTATTTCTTTCTCGAACGTCGGACTTGTTCAACGTTCGCAGGACCGGTGGAAAGGCCGTGACATCGAAGACCCGGATGTGTTGGCTGTCTTCCTCGACGAAGACCGCTTTCAAGATTTCCCCAGATTGTAGGGTCACGCGCTGGAGCGAGTGCGACGTCGACAGAACAAAGTTTGGATCGACGATCTTCTGGAAGAGCTCTTTGGCCGATCTCTCCGCCAGCTTGGACAAATTCGGACCCACCGTTGTGACTCCGGCCTGCAACTGGTGGCAAGAGGCACAATGAAGGTCGTTGGTGGCATCAAAAAACAGCTTCTGACCTTCCTTGGCGTCCCCCGCCAAAACCGGGCTTACCTTAGGAGGTCCAGGTGCTGCGGGTGGAGCGGCAGTTGGTTTTTCAACAGGTGGAACTGAGACGACCTTTGCAGCGGTCGCCGGCTGCGAGCCCGATAGCGTCATGATGTACGCAACAACGGCCCACACCTGCTCCCGAGTCAAGCGATCGTTCCAGGCCGGCATCGAAGAATTGGGGACGCCTTCCCAGGTAACCTGAAACAAATATTCGGGATCGAATTCCCGATCTCGCAGGCGCGGTCCTCGACCGGCTCGTCCCTCTTTCCCGTGACAATAGCCCACTGAACAGCTCTTCGCAAAGATTCGCCCTCCATCGGCGATGAGCTTCTTGTCCCTCAAATCGAGTTGAGGCGCCTGACTGAAGCAGTCCAGAGAGAGCAGAACAGCGATCAAGAGGACACAGCCTACTACAGAGAAGGTGGCGCGAACGTGGGAATGCGATGTGGCGGACGAGGTAGTCATGGTGCTGTCTCCTTGCCAGGCAGGGCGAAGACAAACAACGTACAACCACCCGGAAAATGCTCGGTCTCCGGCCACATCTGGGGCATCAGACCTGCGACGGCGGATCCCCATCCGGACGGCACAGCGATGAACTGACGGCCATTGACGGCGTAGGAAATCGGCGAGCCGCGATGACCCGAGCCAGTGCTAAAGGTCCATAGTTTCTCGCCGTTGCGGGCGTCGAATGCCAGAAACCTCCCTTCCGGATCTCCCGTAAAGACCACGTCGCCTCCGGTTGCGACGGCAGAAGCCAGCAGCGGATACTTGGAAGTGTAAGTCCAATGCTTTTTGCCGGTCAGCGGGTCAACAGCATCGAAGTGTCCCCCAGGCTCTCCTTTGGGGGGACGCACCAGCTCGAAGACTCCGCCGAAGAAGATCTTGCCTGGGTCGGGATCCTCCTTCTGAACGGTCACCGACTGGCACCACTCTATGCCCGTTGTGTAGAGGAAACCGGTGCTGGGGCTGTAAGAGGCATGGTTCCAGCTGCGACCTCCTCCGATGCTGGGGCAGATCACGGTCGGTTTGCCCTCCTGCGGGTCATTCCGGCCCAGCAAATTGCCTTCCTTGTCAATTCCGGTAATCCAGTTGAGGTTCTCCACGAAGGGCCAGGCGTTGATGAACTCTCCTGTGGCTCGATCCAGCACCCAGGTGTAGCCTCCCTTGTTGGGGTTCACCAGCAGCTTGCGGGCTTTGCCATCGACTGGCAAATCGAGCAGGATGGACTCGTAGGCCGTGTCCCAATCCCAAACGTCATGCGGGATCTGTTGGTAGTACCAGCGCAATTTTCCACTGTCCGCATCGAGCGCAACGATCGAATCTGTATAGAGGTTGCGCCCTTTTCGGGCCTCTCCGTAAAAGTCGGCGGCTGGATTCCCAACACCCCAGTAAACAAGGTTCAACGCTGGATCAAAAGATCCTGTCATCCAGGTCGCGCCACCTCCGTATTTCCAGCTATCGCCCGCCCAGGTCTCATTTCCTTTTTCCCCAGGGCCTGGAATTGTCCAGAAGCGCCACGCCCGACGGCCTGTTTTGGCGTCGAACGCATTCAGGTACCCTCGATGTGCGGAATCGCCACCCGTCACTCCCACGATGACCTTGTCTTTTACTACCAGGGGAGCACCTGTGATGTTGCATCCACACTGCTGCATGTTTTCGATGTTAACGTCCCAAACTTCCTTTCCTGTCCGCGCATCTAGCGCCACCAAGTGGTTGTCAATGGTTCCCATGAAAACGAGTCCGTGCCCGATTGCCACCCCGCGATTCCACGGACCGTAGATCAAGCCGAAATCCTTGGGCGCCTTGTAGTAGTAGTGCCACAGCTCTTGACCAGTCACCGCATCCAGCGCAAAAACCCGGTTCCAAGGTGCCGTAATGTACATGACTCCGTCCATGACGAGGGGAGTGCAAGAAAAACCTCCCTCAACCACACCGGTTTGGAATGCCCAGACTGGAACCAGTTGCTTGACGTTGGTCCGATTGATCTGGTCCAGCGGACTGTATCGCCAGGCATCGTAGGTTCCCGAATAGGTCAGCCAGTTATGAGTCTCGCTCCTCGCGTTGATCAGTCTCTCGGCTGTGGGTTCGGCGACGCCCGCAGGGAGGACGTTTTGTACAAGCAAACTGGAACAGGCGAGTGTCAAGGTCGAGGCGAGAAGGCGTCGAATGGTCATTCCCTTTGCTCCTAAGTCAAGACGAAGATTCTGCGAACGGAGTGCAACCACCCCACTCTGGAACCATGGAAAAGCGAAGGCAGTATCATCCACAAGTTCGGGCCTGGCGACAAGCATCTTCTTGCCGGGGCCGTTGTCCTGCGGGCGGTCAGCCTGCGACCGGAAGTCCACAACACCTCTCCGAGCTCAACAGGAGTGGACGTTTCTCCTGGGGGGGCGGTCTATTCAGATGGGAGCGATTCAGAACTGCCAATGTGTCTTGAATGTGCTGCGGGCTTGACTGAGGATTCTTTCGAAGAGTGGTGTGCTTTTCCAGTGGAACTCGCCATGGGCTTGTCCCACCAGTTCATCCAGACTGGCCAGAACGCATCGACGCAGGCCTTCCAGGTGATACCCTCCCTCGAGCACAAACAGAATCCGACCGTCACAACATTTCTCTGCCAGCTGAAGCAGCGTTCGGGTCAGTCCGGCAAACCCTCGATCTGAGACCTCCAGACCCGCCAGGGGATCTTCGGAGTAGGCGTCGTACCCTGCTGAAACCAAGATCAGTTCAGGTTTGTAAGAAACAGCAATCGACGAAACGATTCGCTCGTAGACAAGGTTAAAGGTATGGTCTTCAGTTCCCGCCGGAAGGGGGAAATTGACCGTGAATCCACGTCCCTGGCCCTCTCCGATTTCGTCAAAGTCTCCCGTGCCGGGATAGAGCGGAAACTGGTGGGTGGAGACATAGAGAACATCGCGCCTTCCGTAAAAGGCCTTCTGGGTTCCATTGCCATGGTGCACGTCAAAATCAACCACCAAAACCCTCTCGATCCGATACTTCTGAATGGCCCAAGCGGCCATAATGGCAACATTGTTGAACAGACAAAATCCCATCGCACGATCGAATTCGGCATGATGTCCCGGGGGACGAACAAATGCGAAACCGTTCTGGATCTGGCCGTTGAACAGGGCCTCCAGGAGGACCAAGGAGCCTCCCACCGCATGCAGTGCCACGGAGTAGCTGCGCGCTCCAGCGACCGTGTCGGGGTCCAGCTGGGACGTGGGCGCTCCAGCCGTCCGCTTGATTCTTTCAATGTAGGCAGGGGAATGAATGGTTGCGAGTTCCTCGATTGACGCGGCACGGGTGTTCAGCCTTAGCAACTCGGAGCGATGGGGATAGGGTTGGAGTCCCTCGCCAATGGAAAGCAGCCGCTCCTTACGCTCGGGATGGTAAAGTCCGGTATCGTGCTCCAGGAACAACTTGTCGAATACGATCCCGGTTGGGGTAAAGGATTGGTGCACAGACTTGGTACCGATGGTCGCTTGGGGTCAGGCCCGAAAGAGCGGGTGCGTTCCGGCCTCCAGCCTTAAGACTCGGGCCGCTTGATCCAGCCCCCGCCAACGATGCAGTCTCGGTCGTAAAAAACGACTGCCTGGCCGGGAGTGATCGCCCGCTGAGGCTCGTCGAACTCGACGGATACTGCGTCTCCTTCCTCCGGATACACCCAGGCTGGAGCCGCTTCGTGACGATTGCGGATTTGAGCGTGGACACGAATAGGCTCGGCCAATCCGTCGATGGAGATCCAGTTCAGCTTGGAGGCCTGGAGGCGGCGGCGCATGAGATCGGAACTTTTCCCGATCACCACCTGGTTTTGGACGACGTTGGTTTGAATGACATAAAACGGCTCGCCCATCGCCACGCCCAATCCCTTCCTCTGTCCGACGGTGAACCGGTGGATTCCAGTGTGCTGGCCCAGCACCGAGCCCGCCGTCGACACAATCGTCCCTGGCGACCCATCCAGGACGCTCAGCTCGGGCGAAAACGACTCAGGTGCGGCCGCTACGTACCGTTCCACGAAGCGGCTGTAGTTCTTTCCCGGAATGAAACAGATCTCCTGGCTGTCCCGCTTTTCTGACACCGGCAGGCGAAACCTTGCCGCCATCTCTCGTACCTGGGCCTTTGAATACTCTCCCAGAGGAAAGAGCGTCCGACTCAACTGAGCCTGCGTCATTTCGAAAAGAAAGTAGGACTGATCCTTGTTCCGATCCAAGCCGCGTAACAGCTCATATCTTCCACTGCCGTCGTTGTACCGTACGCGCGCATAATGACCGGTGGCCATTCGCCCCGCTCCGATCTGAGCCGCTCGTCTGAGCAAGTGGTCGAACTTCAAAAAGGTATTGCACCGCACACAAGGGATGGGCGTTTCTCCCTGAAGGTAGGACTGAATGAAAGGAACCACGACTTCCCGTTCGAAGGCCTGCTCGAAATTGACAACGTAGAACGGCAGATTCAAAAAGCGAGCCACCCTCCTGGCATCGTAGATGTCGTCTAAAGAACAACAGGTCCCGGATTTCTTGGCTTCGCTGGGGTCAACCTGCGCTGACTCAGTGCGTGTGTAATCCCAGAGCTGCATGGACAGTCCGACCACCTGATAACCCTGCTCACTTAGCAGCGCGGCGGTGGTTGAGCTGTCGACGCCGCCACTCATTGCTACAACGATTGTTTCCGCCATAACTCGATGCCGATTGCTGCCCTACGAAACCGCGACCGTCGGCGTCCGCGTCGGATAGAGAGTCCGCAGCCGCTGAACGACACCCGGAAGTCGCGTCAGAACATAGTCGATTTCCTCTCGAGTGGTGTACTTCGAGAGACTGAATCGCACCGAATTGAAAGCCTTTTCAATTGGCAGTCCCAACGCCATCAGTACATGCGAGGGCTCGATAGCTCCCGAGGAGCAGGCAGAGCCCGTCGAAACAGCGATACCTTCAAGATCCAGGTTGATCACCAGGCCTTCGGATTCGACATGATCGAAACGCAGGTTGGAGGTATTGGGAACCCTCCTCTCCAATGCGCCGTTTACATGCACTCTGTCTATTCGGTTCAGGACTTCCGATTCAAAGTAAGCTCGCAGATTCAGAATTGTGTCCGACTGGGTCAAACCGCTGTAAGCCAGTTCCGCAGCCTTTCCGAGTCCTACAATTCCAGGAACGTTTTCGGTGCCGGCACGCCGCCGGCGCTCCTGAGTTCCTCCGCGAAACAAGGGGCTCAGTCGTGTGCCTTTCCTCACATAGAGCGCGCCCACTCCCTTTGGAGCGTGAAACTTGTGGCCGGACAGGGAAAGCAAATCAACGTTGAGCGTCCTGGTATCGATGCCGATTTTTCCCGCCGCCTGCACCGCATCGCAGTGAAAGAGGATGCTGTGTTCTCTAGCGATCTTCCCGATCTCGCGAATCGGCTGAATCGTACCGATTTCATTATTGGCAAACATGATCGAGATGAGGGCTGTTTCCGCCGTGATGGCTCTTCGCACGCCCTCCGGATCGACGATTCCTTCAGAATCGACCGCGAGGTAGGTGACTTTCACTCCTTCTTTCTCCAGAGCCCGGCAAGTATTGAGGATGGCGTGATGCTCGATCTGCGAGGTGATAATGTGCGGAGATCTGGTTCGACGTGAATCAATCACGCCTCGCACGGCCAGATTATCCGCCTCGGTGCCGCCGCTGGTGAACACAATCTCGTCAGGTTCGGCGTTGATCAGGTGTGCGACCTGCCTCCGAGCCTCGTCCACCAAGTCCTTAGCGTCCTGACCGAACCGGTGCACGCTGGAGGCATTGCCGTAAACCTCCCGGAAGCAGGGAAGCATGGCCTCCAGGACTTCCGGTTCCACCTGCGTTGTGGCGTTGTTGTCGAGATAGATCCTCATCAGTCTCTGAGCCTGCCGACGCGGCCTGTGTCAAACGTGGCTAGTATAGCCAATTCGGGCCTGAGTCTCAAACCACGGCGGATCCGCCGTGAGGAAGAGACATTCTCTTGCCAGAGGGTTCGGTCAGGCGTCGGCGTCAGCATCCGAGCACCCGGCCGGATCCACGATCCAGCCTTCGGTTTCATCGCAGTCCCGGGAAACGCCAAAATTGCGATCGCGCCTGGCAAACGCCCATGCTGCCTGGAACGCACACAGCAAGCTGTCGAGCACGTCCCCACTCGGATCCAGCACGGCTCTCTCTGCGTGAAGCGCCTCTAAAGAGAGCCGAACTCCATAAATCGGTTCAAGGCGGTTTCCAACCAGCGCGTCCAGGAGCACTTGCCGATTACTTCTCAACTCGAAGGGCGTCAACTTGGCCCTTCCTTTCTTGTAGCTGCGTCGTCCAATCAGTCTTCTGGCAACCAGGGCCGGGTAACCTTCCACAGCCACACGGTTATGGGAGGTTCGGCGGCAGGGAACGACGTCGACTCCGGAACGCAGCAGTCGAGGGGCTCCCTCGAAGAACATTCGCCCCACCGGTATACCGTGAATCATGAGAGGGCTGAGAGCTTGACACTGACGGTCCGTAGTTCGAAGAGGCTGCTTCGCACCACGTGAGCGGCTGCACCTGTAGCGATCGACCAGCCCCATAAACTCAACCAGCGTCAGGTTACCGATGTGTTCCACATAGCTCTCCCACTGGCGAAGCCATCCCAGGCTTTGAACAAAGGAGGAGGGCAGACCAAATGGGAAATCGAGGGCCGCTATCCATGGGCCCTCGGAATTGAGAAAAGCCGCAAACTGGTTAAGGTCTTGCCAGCACAGGAGCGAAGGAGAGTGGAGAAGACCTCCGCTCAGCTGGAACCCAAAACAGGTAATGGGCTTGCTAGCCGATG
Source organism: Acidobacteriota bacterium (assembly GCA_040753175.1). Classification (GTDB taxonomy): domain Bacteria; phylum Acidobacteriota; class Terriglobia; order Versatilivoradales; family Versatilivoraceae; genus JBFMEW01. The sequence goes on from JBFMEW010000018.1 coordinate 20,591, forward strand.
GAGCGCTGCTAAAGTCCACGCCATAAACTTTCATGGGCCGCTGGGGCTGGTCTGGGGACATGAGCGGGGACCTCTCTGGTGGAGTGGCGCGTGAGTGGAGTGCCCAAAACGAAAGTGCCTGAAGGAGTTGACCGTTATAGTGATATCTGGTAGAGTCTCAAATTTACTTTGGCTCACGTGTCGCACTGCTGACACGGATTATAGCCGCACTTATGGGTCAGATTACCGTAACTCTCCCTGACGGAAGCCAGAAGGCATTCGAGTCCGGCACGACGATTCGCCAGGTTGCTGAGGCCATCAGTCCTCGTTTGGCGGAGGGTGCTTTGGTAGGACGTGTCAACGGGACGCTTCGTGACCTCTTCTTTCCGTTGGAAGCCGATGCGCAAGTCACGATCCTCAGCAGCCGGAACACGGAAGCCATCGACGTGTACCGTCACAGCTCGGCTCACCTGCTGGCTCTGGCAGTAATTGAGCTGTTTCCAGGAACGCGGCTCGGCATTGGTCCTCCCATCGAGAACGGGTTTTACTATGATTTTTACCGCGAGGAGGCGTTCACCCAAGAGGACTTGGAGCGGATTGAGGCCAAGATGAACGAGCTGATCGCCCAAGATTTGCCCTTCGAGCGGTTCACTATGAAGAAGCCGGAGGGGCTGCAGTGGTTCCGCAATAAGGGGGAAGACCTCAAATGCGAGCTCATTCAAGAGAAGGCCGACGATGTCTTCTCGTGCTACAAGGTGGGCGCGCTCACGGACTTCTGTCTTGGCCCGCACATCCCGTCGACGGGAAGAATCAAGGCGGTTAAGCTGCTCTCCATCGCGGGAGCCTACTGGAAGGGCGATGAGCACAACCAGCAGCTTCAGCGGATCTATGGGACGGCCTTCTTCACGAAAAAAGAGCTGGATGATTACCTAAAGCAACTGGAGGAAGCCAAGAAACGGGACCACCGTCGTCTTGGTAGGGAGCTGGACTTGTTCAGCCTGCAGGAAGAAGCTGGACCGGGTTTGGTGTTTTGGCATCCCAAGGGCGCCCTCATCAGGAAGGAGATTGAGGACTTTTGGCGCGACCAGCACTTAAGTGGGGGCTATGACTTTGTCTTCACCCCCCACATTGCCAAGCTGGATCTGTGGTGTACGAGTGGGCACGTCGATTTCTATCGGGAGAGTATGTACTCCCCAATGAAGATCGACGACGTGGACTATCAGATCAAACCCATGAATTGCCCTTTCCACATCCTCATTTACAAGAACGCTTTAAAAAGCTATCGGGAGTTGCCCATACGCTTCGCCGAGACGGGAACAGTGTACCGCTACGAGCGCTCCGGGGTGTTACAGGGGCTGCTCAGAGTACGAGGCTTCACGCAGGATGACGCGCACATTTTCTGTCAGCCTGAAAAGGTGGGTGAAGAAATCTCGGGTGTGATCGACTTCACCCTGTCGATGTTGACCAGCTTTGGATTCGAACAATTCGAGATCTTCCTATCAACGCGACCGGAGAAATTCGTGGGTTGCGCAGCAGATTGGGACCGCGCAGAAAAGGCCCTTCGCAGCGCCCTCGAGTCGAAAGGCATGAGCTATAGTCTGGATGAAGGCGGCGGCGCCTTCTACGGTCCGAAGATCGACGTCAAAATCAAAGATGCCATCGGCCGGTCCTGGCAATGTTCTACGATTCAGTTCGATTTCAACCTTCCGGAACGATTCGATATTTCTTATATTGGTGAGGACGGCAAACCTCACCGTCCCTATATGGTGCATCGGGCTCTGCTGGGCTCCATGGAGCGATTCTTCGGTATCCTGGTTGAGCACTACGCGGGTGCCTTCCCACTCTGGCTGGCGCCGGTGCAGGTTGTGCTCTTGCCAATCAGTGAGCGACATCATTCAGCGGTCGAGGAATTGAAGCAAAAGTTGGTGGAGAAGGGACTTCGCGTGCGTGCGGATTTGCGCAATGAGAAAATCAATGTCAAGATTCGCAACGCACAGCTCGAGAAGATACCCTTCATGGTAGTGGTTGGAGACAAAGAAGTCAGCACCGGTGACGTTTCCGTCCGAAACCGGTTTGAAGGCGACATGGGAACTTTTTCACTGGAAAAGTTCCTGACAATGATTCAGGACCTGCGAGCTACCAAAGCGGTTCGGCCTTAACCGCCGGGCTCGCCCAACTTGGGAGGTGCGTGTATCAATAGGAACATTCGAGTCAATGAGCGAATTCGAGTCCGAGAAGTGAGAGTGATCGATGAGACTGGGAAGCAGCTAGGAGTTCTGCCGTCTGCGGACGCTCTCAAGCTGGCCCAGGAGAGAGAGCTGGATCTGGTCGAAATCTCACCCACGGCTCAGCCTCCGGTCTGCCGTATCATGAACTACGGTAAGTACCTGTACCAGCTCAGCAAGAAAGCTCATGAGGCCAGGAAACACCAGCGGATCATCCAGGTCAAAGAAGTCAAGTTTCGGCCGATGACCGATGAGCACGACTACCAGTTCAAGAAAAACAATATCATCCGTTTTCTCAAGGAAGGCGACAAGGCCAAGGCAGCAGTCACCTTTCGAGGCAGGGAAATGGCTCACAAGGATATCGGGCGGCAACTACTTATCCGCCTGATGGACGACTTGGCGGAGAGCGGAATGGTCGAAGGCACACCGCGCATGGAAGGAAATCACATGTTCGTGATCTTTGCGCCGAAGAAGACCTGATCTGCAACACCGGCAAAGACTGATTGGATGAGGAGAAAAACTCAAAAGTGTTGAAACACAAGACGCACAAAGGGGCTAAGAAGCGCTTTCGAATGACTGCAACGGGAAAGGTGAAACGAGGCCATTCCCACGCCCGTCATATCTTGACCAAGAAATCGTCCAAGCGGAAAAGGAAGCTGGACCAGAGTACGCTGGTCAGTGCCCAGGATGTTCCCAAGGTTCGTAAAATGCTGGTTTACGCGTAGCAGCAAGAGTCGCAATATTTTTTAGGGGCAGCACTGGCCCGTTCGTAGCGGAAGGAACGTGGTTCGGTGCGGCCTCACTAGTCAAGGAGATCGCAGTGCCCAGAGTCAAAAGAGGAAGCAGTCGAAGAGACAACCGGCGCAAGATATTGAAGCTTGCGTCAGGATTTCGGGGAACCAAGAGCAAGCTCTACCGTTCTGCCAAAGAATCGGTTGAGAAGAGTTTGCGGTATTCCTATCGGGATCGCAGAGTGCGCAAGCGAGACTTTCGCCGCTTGTGGATTGTCCGGATAGGCGCTGCCGCCAAGCTCAATGGTCTGTCCTACAATCGATTTATTCATGGCCTGAAGAAGGTTGGAGTTGAGCTGGATCGAAAGATTCTCGCCGACATCGCCTCCCGTGATCCGGAAGCCTTTGCACGTCTAGCGGCAACTGCCAAAGAGGCGTTGGCGGCATAGGTGGTTCTGTGACGCAAAGTGTGATCACGCCGTTCTGATTCACCTTCCACACAAACGGTCAACCCGAACCGGGGAATGGGGCTTCCAGCCCCATTTTTCTTGACGTCTCAGCTCCTGAAGAAAGTTGACTTATGCTCTCCGAGATCAAGCAAACCAGGGAAGAGTTCTCCCAGGATCTGGAAAAGGTGCGCTCTTTGACCGAGCTGGCCGCTTTCCGTGATCGGTATTTGGGACGCAAGAGCGGCCGTTTGACTGCCATGATGAAACGGCTTCAGTCGGTTAGCTCAGAAGGGCGGCGCGAACTGGGTCAGGCGCTGAACGTGCTGAGAAGCGAGCTCGAAACGGCCCTGGAAGAGAGGCGCCTGTCTCTTGAGAGCCAACAGATGAGCCAGCGTCTGGCTGGTGAAACGGAGGACATTACGCTGCCGGGGAACAGCACAATGATCGGTCACCCCCATCCCCTGTCTTTGGTCGAGGAGGAGGTCGAAAAGATTTTCTTGGCGATGGGGTATTCGGTTGAAGAGGGTCCTGAAATTGAGCGAACCTATTACAACTTTGAAGCGCTGAACATCCCTGAACATCATCCGGCCCGGGATGCCCAGGATACGTTTTATATCAGTGATTCGCTGGTTCTCCGGACCCACACCTCGCCCGTGCAGATCCGAACCATGGAGAGACGGCGGCCTCCGCTGCGAATCATCTGTCCAGGGCGCGTCTTTCGACGGGATAACCCGGATGCTACTCACTCGCCGGTCTTTCATCAGGTAGAGGGCTTGGCGGTTGATGAGCGGCTCACCTTTCTCGATTTCAAAGGGACTCTGGAGTTTTTCTTGAAGTCATTCTTCGGGGAAGACATCAGAGTGCGCTTCCGACCGAGCTACTTTGCTTTTACTGAGCCTAGCGCCGAGGTGGATATTTCGTGCATTTTCTGCGCCGCCCGCGGCTGCAGGGTCTGCAAGATGAGCGGTTGGATCGAGGTGTTGGGTGCGGGCATGGTCGACCCGGCGGTCTTTCGCTACGTCGGCTACGATCCGGAGGTATACTCCGGCTTTGCCTTTGGAATTGGCATTGAGCGATTTGCCATGATTAAGTTCAACATCGACAATATTCCCTATTTCTGCGAAAACGACATGCGTTTCTTGGAACAATTCTAAAGAAGCCGAGTCACCACCTGCTCCAGTCTGGATGCATTTCTAATCTGTCATGAAAGTCTCTTGCCTGTGGCTCAAGGAATTCGTGGATGTTGAGGTATCTCCCCACGTTTTGGCCGAAGACCTCAGTCGTGTCGGTTTGGTGGTGGAGGGCATCGAGTCGAGGGGTCAGGACACCATTCTGGAACTCGATTTGACAACGAATCGGCCGGACTGCCTGAGCCACTACGGAGTCGCGCGCGAGATCGCCACGCTTTACCGGAAGCCCTTGATCGCGAAATCGTTGGAACTACCGGAAGGCTCTGATCGCGCTGATCGGGAAATCTCAATCCATTCAGAGTCTCCCGGAATGTGTCCTCGCTACACTGCCCGGGTCATACGGGGTGCTCGAGTGGCCGCTTCTCCGGATTGGCTTGTGCAGCGCCTGGAATCGCTTGGAGTTCGACCCGTCAACAACGTGGTGGATGTGACCAACTACGTGCTGATGGAATGGGGGCATCCCCTGCACGCGTTCGACCTCCATCGTGTGGGCGGCCGGCAGATCCGGGTGCGAGAGGCCCGTCCCGGCGAAACGCTGATGACTTTGGATGGTGTGACACGGCAGCTCGAACCTGGAATGCTGATGATCGCCGATGAGACAGCTCCTTTGGCCCTGGCCGGTATCATGGGGGGAAAGGAAAGCGAGATCGATCTGGGCACCAGCGAAATCCTTTTGGAGAGTGCGTGGTTTGATCCCATCTCGATTCGAAAAACAGCTCGGAAGCTGGGTCTGCATACCGAGGCTTCGCATCGATTCGAACGAGGTGCAGACATCGAGGCAACTGTTCCCGCCATCAACCGGGCCGCCGCCTTGATCCGACAGGTTGCTGGCGGGACTATCCTCCAGGGAGTGGTGGACCATTACCCACAGCCCAGGAAGAGAATGGCCATTGAGCTGCGCCGGGCACGCATTCAGCGGCTCATGGGCGTGGATATCGATCCCGAAACGGTCGAGCGCATTCTGGGCTCGCTGGGTTTCGAACTCAAGCGAGAATCGGAGGCGGCTTGGTCGGTGTGGCTTCCGTCCTCAAGGCTGGATGTGGAGAGAGAAGTGGATCTGATCGAAGAAGTCGCTCGGCATTACGGCTATGAGCGCTTTCCATCGTCTCTCCCAGTCTGGAGCGGGAATGCCCATCGGCTCCCGAATGCAAGCCGGAAGGATTCGGTGAAGAGGGCCCTGTTACACACCGGATACACCGAAAGTCTGACCTACTCCTTTATCGACGAGTCGGAGTGCCTGCGATTCAGCCACTTGCAGCCCGTCCAATTGGCCAATCCCTTGTCCTCCGAGATGTCAGTCATGCGGACTTCCATGCTGCCGGGCCTGCTAGGCTCTTTGCTGTGGAACTACAATCGCGGCATAAAGAATGTGAAGTTCTTCGAGGTCGGAAAGGTTTACTATCGGCAAACTGAGGGTGAACCGAGCGAGGAAGAATGGCTCGGCATGATTGCGACGGGTTTGTTCCCCGAAAGATCGGTCCATCAGCCGGCGAGAGCATTTGACTTCTTCTCGCTGAAAGGGGATCTTGAGACCGTCTTGAAGGCATCGGAGATCGCGGTCGGAACTCTGCGCTACGAGCGGCCGGACCTAGATGACGCAACCGGGTTGACTCAGAGGTTTCATCCCGGCATAACAGCTGAAGTCTTTCTGGACGGGATACGTCTGGGAGTCCTTGGTCGGCTGCATCCGCAATTGGAAGGCGAGCGAAAGCTCAGACAGGCGGTTTTTGCGGCCGAAATCTGCTTGAGCCGGTTATATGCGCAGCCAGTCCGTAGGATCGAATTCCAGGAGATTCCAAGATTCCCTGCCGTACGTCGCGATCTGTCGATCGTGGTCAACGAAGAGGTAACCTATCGGACTATCGAACGGATCATCCACGACGCGCAGATCCTGGAGGTCCGAAAGGTCGAACTGTTTGACCTCTACGTGGGTGAGAAGTTGCCGGCCGGCAAGAAAAGCGTCTCGATCAGTGTCCTCTACCAATCGCTGCAGCGGACTTTGACCGAGGATGAGGTGAACCGAGCCCACGAGGCTATTCTTCGTTCTCTGAAACAGAACATCGGTGCGGAACTGAGGAGCTGACCCTTGACGGACGGATTGGAGAAGTTCACGGAGCTGGAGAACAAGGTGTATCGTGCCATTGAGCTTTTCAAGGCGACGAAAATCCAGAAGGAGTCCCTTGAAAAAGACGTGCTCAAGATGAAATCTCAATTGGAGCAAGCGGTCGCCGACAACGATCGGCTTAAGGCCCAGATTCAAGAGTTCAAGAAGGAGAATGAGCTCGTGAAACAGAAAGTAGAGGGACTGCTTCAGAAGCTCGAATCCCTGACGGTTTAGTCTCACCCGGTCTTGCGTAGCGAGGGTCCCATGCGCCATGGAGAAGAAGTGACTCAGGTGGAGATCTACGGCCAGTCGTATCCGATCAAAGGGAGCGTTGACGCGGACTATGTCGGACAGCTGGCTTCCTACGTTGACACCAAAATGAAGGAAATCGCAGGCACCAGCAAAACGGTTGACTCGCTCAAAGTCGCTGTCCTGGCGGCCTTGAACATTGCGGATGAAATGTTCCAGCTACGGGAAGGAGCCGAACGGCTCAATGCGCTGCTGTACGACCGAAGCCTGGAGTGCGCGCGACAGCTGGATCAGGTGTTGAAACGCTGAATTGAGCCGGCATATCCCGTGACCTCTGCAAGAGCGCCGGATTTTCGGCTTGACCCCCGCGGTGCTGTCGATTAGAATCCCCCTAACCCTGCGATGTTCGTGTGGGCATAATTTTATTTGAACCAACACCTATTTGATGGGAGCTTGGGTCTCATTACGGTGTGCAAGCTTTACCAAGTAAAGCTTCCTAAAGTACTGAGCCGGGTACCCACCTGGTCTCCAGGTCCAAATAGAGTGCCTCACGGCAAAGTGGGGTATTTTTGTCCCCCCTCGGTTCGGCGTTTGTCTCGGCCTTAACTTTCTGCTGGAGACAGCAGCTGAGATGAACTTGGCTTTTCCTGTATTGGCGAGCATTCCTGCCTTTTATTGTATTCCCTTGTTTGCTGATTTATAATCGCGCTAAGGCTAGGCAAACGTTCGCTTGTCGCCAGCCTTTACCGCCATGGGAGGGAGCCCCTCCAGGGGCTGGAACGGCAGGTCCCAGTCCCTCTGTTGTGAGTTTTCCTGTGTCTGCGGAGACGTTTATGACTCTGTCGGTATTTTTGCCGATCTTGCTGTTGAAAAAGTCTCCGGAATCCGGATGTCTAGTTAGCCTGAGCTTGACACGATTGAGGAGATGCTATGAGTCCCCTTGTTTACGCGACGCTTGCTCTGGCGGCTGGATTGATCATCTTCCTTTCCGTAATGCTTCTGAAAGCCAAACGGGTATTGAGTTCTTTAAGGGCGGCGGAACAGACTGCTCAGAAGATAATTGGAGATTCCAAGAAGGAAGCCGAGAATATCAAAAAGGAGCTTCTGCTAGAGGCCAAAGACAAGATTCTCACTCTTCAGGCCGAAGCCGAAAGGCAAACGAAAGAAAGACGGCAGGAACTGCACGCCTTTGAGAAGCGGCTTGCCACCAAAGAGGAATCTCTCGATCGAAGAGATCAAACCATCGCGCAGAGAGAAAAAGAGCTTTCACACCGGGAAAAAAGGATCGCTGAAAGAGAGAGAAGTATCTCTCACGACGAAAGAAGAACGCGAGAACTTCTATCGGAACATCGCCGCCAACTGGAAGCCGTGGCAGGGTTGTCGGTGGAAGAGGCGAAGCGGCAATTGGTCCGACAGCTGGAGGCAGAGGCTCGCCGCGAGGCTGCATTCCTTGCGAAGCGGATCGAGGATGAAGCCAGAGCGTCCGCCGTGGATCAGGCCAAGGAAGTCATTGCTACCTGCATTCAGCGTTGTGCCTCGGAACAGGTTGTGGAAACGGCGGTGTCGGTGGTGGATCTGCCCAATGACGAGATGAAGGGGCGCATCATTGGGAAAGAGGGACGTAACATCCGGGCCCTCGAGGTGGCGACCGGTGTGGACCTCATCATCGACGACACTCCGGAGGCGATCATTCTGTCGGGCTTCGACCCGGTTCGGCGGGAAGTCGCCAAGTTGTCGATTGAGCGTCTGATCTCGGACGGTCGCATCCACCCCGCACGTATCGAAGAGGTAGTTGAAAAGGTCAAGAAAGAAATCGATGAGAAGATTTTCCAGGAAGGCGAAGGGGCTGCCCTGGAACTCGGTATCCACGATTTTCATCACGAGATCATTCGCCTCCTCGGGCGCCTGAAGTATCGGACCAGCTACGGACAAAACGTCCTGAATCACTCGAAGGATGTGGCCTACCTGGCAGGCATGATGGCGGCCGAGATTGGTGCCAACGTCAAAGTGGCCAGGCGGGCCGGCCTGATCCATGACATCGGCAAAGCAGTGGATCGGGAAGTGGAGGGGACCCACATCCAGCTTGGCGTTCAATTAGCGCGGAAGTGCGGCGAATCCGAGGAGGTTATCCACGCCATGGAGGCCCACCACTTTGATGTCGAATTCCGAACGATCGAAGCTCAACTGGTGCAGGCTGCCGACGCACTTTCGGCCGCCCGTCCCGGGGCCCGCCGTGAGATCCTGGAGACCTACGTTAAGCGCCTGGAGAAACTGGAGAACCTGGCCGATTCCTTTGAGGGTGTTGCCAAGTGCTACGCCATTCAGGCCGGGAGGGAGATCCGGGTGATGGTGGAGAGCGACAAGGTCAGCGACGAGCAGGCTTATTGGCTCACCAAGGACATTGCCCGCAAGATCGAAAACGAATTACAGTACCCTGGCCAGATCAAAGTAACTGTGATCCGCGAAATGCGAGTTGTCGACTATGCGCGCTAGTGTTTCCGGCCATTGAGGCTTGGCTGGCGCTGGAAAGGAACGAATTCAAGGGAGTTCGCGCATGCGAAACTCTGAGTCCATAAGGCATGAAGATTCTATTTATCGGCGACATTGTCGGCCGCCCCGGGAGGGATCTACTTCGGGATCACCTGGCAAATATTCTGGAGGCGAGGCAGATAGAACTATGCATTGCCAATGCCGAGAACTCGGCGGCCGGTAACGGCACAACGCCTAGACTGGTTGAAGAGTTGTTGAGTCTCGGCATTGACGTCCTCACTTCGGGCAACCATATTTGGGACAAGAAAGAGATACTATCTTACTTTGAAAGCCAACCCCGCCTGCTGCGGCCGGCCAACTATCCTCCCGGCTCCCCTGGCGAGGGCGTGTACACCGGGCAATCACGATCTGGAATACCGGTTGCCGTGCTGAATCTTCAGGGCCGCGTGTTCATGCCTTCGATCGATTGCCCTTTTCGGACGGCGGACTCCTTGCTGGCTGCCCTCCCAAACGACATCAAAATTCGATTTCTTGATTTTCATGCCGAAGCAACCGCCGAAAAGCAAGCTTTGGGTTGGTACCTCGACGGCCGGGTCTCCGCCTTGGTGGGGACTCACACTCACGTGGCCACCGCCGACGAACGCCTGCTGCCTCAGGGCACGGCTTATATCAGCGACGTCGGCATGACCGGACCCCACGACTCGATCATCGGAGTTGACCTGGGCATTATTGAGCCCAAGTTCATTCGCCAGCTTCCAGCCCGCTTCGAAGTCGCCAAAGGGAATATCCAGCTCAATGGTGTTGAAGTGGAGGTCAACGAAGAGACCGGACGAGCCGACCACATCCAGCGCTTCTGTCTCAAGATCGAAGAGTGAGCGAGCCAGGCTTCCGATCCGGAGTTTCGTCTGCCACAAGGAGCTCTGGTCGCGTGATCATTTGCGAAATCGATTTTCAGTCAACATCACATCACACCGTCCCTCTTTTTTGGTTTTGAGGAGCTATGTTCGATCAACTGTCCCAGAAACTTCAGAAAATCTTTAAGAATCTGAGAGGCGAGTTCAAGCTCAATCCCCAGCATATCGAGGAGGCCATGCGAGAAATCCGCATGGCCCTCCTTGAAGCGGACGTGAACTTCAAGGTGGTCAAGCAGTTTGTCGAGTCAGTGAAAACCAAAGCGCTCGGTCAGGATGTGTTGGAGAGTCTGACCCCGGGCCAGCAGGTAGTCAAGATTGTTCGGGATGAATTGGTCGAGATTCTGGGAGGAACTTCCCCGAAGTTGAACTTTCCACCCAAGCGTCCCAATGTCTTTCTGCTGGTGGGATTGCAGGGCTCCGGGAAAACGACGACTACCGGAAAGCTGGCGCGTTGGCTGAACCGCAATGGACATCGAGCCATGGCTGTGTCCATCGATGTTTACCGTCCCGCCGCCCGGGAGCAGCTGGCGATTATCGCCCGCGAGATCCAGATTCCGATCTACTCAGGAAACAATGAGTCGGACCCCTTGAAGCTTTGTCGGGAGGCCATCAAGGAAACCGAGCACCATGGGTGCGACGTGCTTTTAGTAGACACCGCAGGAAGACTCCATATCGACGAACAGCTGATGCATGAACTACGGGAAGTCAAACAGGCCGTTGGTCCAGCCGAGATCCTGTTTGTGGCGGACGCCATGACCGGTCAGGACGCCGTCAAGAGTGCGCTAGCCTTCCACGAGCAGCTGGGACTGACCGGCATCATCCTCACCAAGATGGATGGCGACGCCCGCGGTGGTGCCGCGCTCTCGATCAAGTCGGTGACGGGCCAGCCGGTCAAGTTCGTCGGCGTTGGTGAAAAGTACGATGCACTGGAGCTGTTTCATCCCGACCGGCTGGTGTCGCGGCTCCTGGGTATGGGCGATGTGCTTTCGTTGATAGAAAAAGCGGAACAAGCGATCGACCAGGAGAAGGCCCTGGAGTTAGGAAAGAAGTTGCAGGACGATTCGTTTACTCTGGAGGATTTTCGCGATCAGTTGCGCCAAATGAGAAAGCTGGGTCCTCTTGACCAGCTCCTGTCACTCCTCCCCCAGATGGGTCCCTTCAAGGACATGAACAAGGTGAAGGTGGATGAGAAAGAGCTGATCCACATCGAGGCGATCATCAATTCCATGACTCCCCACGAGCGGGCCCATCACCAGATCATCAACGGCAGTCGACGTAAGAGGATCGCCCGGGGCAGCGGTACCTCCGTTCAAAAGGTCAATCAGCTCTTAAAGCAGTACGTGCAGGCCAAGAAGATGATGAAGCAGATGACCACAGGAATCATGGGCCGGAAGCTCAGCCGCATGAAGCTGCCTGGCATGTAGCATCAGCTCAATGACATGATCGCTGATCGCCAGATCGCGTCTCTTCAGGATTCTCGCAAGATATCTCTGACTCTTAGCAAGGCCTCATCCGAAATGTCGTCCGGCACAGAACAGCCCGGAGCCAGAATGAGCCGCCGCTTATGCATCGCCTGAACGGCAGACTGGATCTGCTGGCGGAGCTGTTCCTGGTTGGGGTCAGTAAGAGTCGTTTCGTCCAGTCCTCCCATCAGCGTTCCTGAGAATCGCATCTTGGTGGCGGCCATATTCATTCCCGTACCGTGCACGGAGTAGTTGATGACGTGTACGGGGTACCTTACCAGCTCCTCGAAATGGGGCTTGTTGCCGTGCACATGTAGGATATTCAGCTCGCCTTTTTCCTTCGCAGCATCGAGAACGATCAAGTCGGACTCCCTGACCAGCTTGGAGTACTCAGCTCGATCCAATACCATTGCATCGGAGGCCGCCACCGCCAGAAAAACGCCGGCTGCGCCTGCCTCCAAAGCCAGCCGGGCGTGATTGGCCTGGGATTCGGAAATGACTCGCAAGGCTCTGCGCAGCAGCTGCGGGTCCTCGTCCTTGAGCCTCTGCAGGGTCTTCTTGGAGGAGAGTTTCTCCGCCACGGTCCAAGACTGGAAAATGGTTTCCACAAACAGGGCTTGCCCCTTGATTTCCCGATGGATGAGCTTCAACGCCTTGATCTGTTCCGGGAACGGGTTCTTCAATGGTTCCAGTCGTGTCCAGTCAGCCGGGTCCTCAATCCGCTCGATTCCCTCCGGGAGTGGATACGGAAAATCGCTCATCACCTTGAGGATGTCGACGTCGAATTTCCGATAGAACTCAAGGGTTGCCTCTGCATGCCTCTCACCCGGTTCCTTCTGCAAGCCGAAGTGATGCCAGAAAGTAAAGGGCAAGCGATCGACCCGCTCGCCTCTGAGCGTGGCTTTGACTCTTTCTATCTTGGACATTGGAGACCTCGATGGCTGACTTGTCGAAACTCCAGAGCGAGAAAGTAGGCCCAGGGTACCTGCTCCAGTGACCTTCAGGAATGCCCGTCGCGACCTATTCCGGTTCGCCATAGTTCACGCCCCCGACGACACAAGGTGAAGAAGTGTTGATTCTAACACTTCGCTGCGCCGACACGTGTCTGTCTTGCAACAACGTGTTTGAATCCACACAAGTCAGCAGCCTTTGAACGTTACCAACTTATTTACAATCAGTCATTTGATGTCTGGACGTTTGTCTGCTTCTTGCCTCCCTGAGAGAAAGGAGGAAGTGCAATGCGGCGAACGTGCTTGGTGCTGCCCACCATCTGCTTCTTGTTCTGGACTGGCCACTCTGAATCACGAGCTGAAGAGACAACCCATTCTGACAGGCGAGTGGTCGTGAGCTTGGTTCATCGAAAGCTTGCGGTTGTGCAGGGAGACCGAGTCCTCAAGATTTATCCCGTGGCCATTGGATCGAAGTCCAGCCCCAGTCCGACGGGCGAGTTCAAGATTGTCCATCGAATCCCGAAGCCCACCTACTATGCTCCCGGAATCGTCATTCCTCCAGGCCGGCGTAATCCCCTCGGGACTCGTTGGATTGGGCTCAGCCTCAAAGGATTTGGAATCCACGGGACCAACCAGCCTGGCTCCATTGGGAAAGCCGCGTCACACGGATGCATTCGCCTCCGCAACCGCGACGCAGAGGAATTGTTTGACATCGTTTCGGTTGGAAATGTTGTGGAACTCCACGGCGAGTCGAGCCCGGACATCTCGCATTTCTTCGAAAAGCCTTCGGAAGAGCCTGCACAGCAGCCTCGGACGGAGACTCAGCTCGCCTTGGTGACGACCGGTCACTAGAAGCCGCCTGCCAGCTCCGAGGAGGACGCCCATGTTACTCATCAAGTATCTTCTGCAAACGCTTGGCCTTGGATCACTTGTAATCGCCGTAGCCATTCTGCTGTACGGCCTATACCACTGGGTCCGACACGAAAGAACGGGAGAGGGGACGGAAAAACAGCTCGTCATTCCGTGGAGAACAGCAGGGCGACTGACTTTGTTCGGTTTGATTCCCCTTCTGCTGGGTTTCAGCGTCACCGTGGTGCCCAGCGGGACGGCCGCCGTTGTCGTCAGCCAGATTTCGGGAACACTTCCCCATAGTCTTTCTCCGGGCATGTACTGGATATGGCCCTTTGTCCAAAGAGTAGAGCTCTACGATGCCCGCGATGTCATCTTTTCTACCCGGGCTCTGGCCGATCCAAAGCAGACAGAGGAGGTTCTGTCGGTACAGACGCGGGAGGGGCTGAGTGTGGGCCTCGGGGTGACGGTGCGCTATCGGCTTGACCCCGCGCGTCTGGCCGCGATCCACTCCGCTCTTCCTCAGCCCCTCGGCCGCGAGGTCGTCCCGCCCGTTGTGGCCAGCGTCTTTAGGCAGGTAGCACCCAACTTCATGGTGCGGGAACTCTTCTCCACCCGACGGGGCGAGGCCCTCCGACAATCCGCTGAAGCCATCAGCCGAAAGTTGGCCGAGGACGGCATCCTCGTGAAAGAGGTGCTGGTGCGGGACATTCACCTTCCACCCGAGTACGCAAAGGGATTGGAGGGCCTGCTCATCAAGGAGCAAGAGAACGAACGGCTGGCCATCGAGGTTGAAGTCAAGCAGAAGTTGGTTCGAACAGCCGAGCTGGAGGCCGAAGCCCAAAAGGCGCGCCAAATCAAACAGGCTGAAGCGGAGGCCCAGACCACCGTTCTCCGAGCCAAAGCCCAGGCAGATGCCATGCAGCACACGCTTCCGCTCAAGGAGAAGCAGATTCAACAAAGCCGGCTCGAGGCTGAAGCGCGAAAAGAAGCAACGGTGAAGAACGCCGAGGCTGCGGCGCAGGCCAAAGTCATTGACAGCAAAGCCGAGCTGGAAAGGCAAAAGCTGCTGGCGGAGGCTGACGATCATCGGATTCGATTGCTGGCTGCAGCCGATGCCGAGCGGCTCAAGAGAGAAGCACAGGTCCTGAAAGAAAACCCGCTCCTGATCCAGAAGATCATCGCCGAAAGGCTTTCCGACAAAGTGCAGATCATGATGGTCCCCACCGATGGCAAGTTTTTCTTTGCCAACGATGTGTTGCGAAACGTTCCGCTGGTCAGCGCGGCGTCCGATTCCCGTTGAAGCCTTGTTGCCAAAGGTACGGTTGTCCGGCAAATCCTCACGGAGTTTCGGATTCGCCGCCCGGAACTCCGCTGCCGGCAACCGGCCTGCGATCAAGGGCCTTGTTGGCAGGCAATCCTCTGCAGCGCTCGTTGAAATAAGAGGTGATATCACTGATGCTCAAAAGACTCATCGCAATTGCATTCATTTATCTGTGCACCACGGTTGCCTGGG
Source organism: Acidobacteriota bacterium (assembly GCA_040753175.1). GTDB lineage: Bacteria > Acidobacteriota > Terriglobia > Versatilivoradales > Versatilivoraceae > JBFMEW01. The sequence goes on from JBFMEW010000018.1 coordinate 35,700, forward strand.
CGGTCCTGGGATCCACCGTTCTGTTCCGGACTACTTCCCAGGACAACAAGTTGAAGGGCGAAGTAGGCCAGCTGTGGGGCAGTAAACAGGTGCAGCGAGCGCCAATCGTCTACTATGAAACCCAGCGTGAAGTGGAGACCAAGAAGATTGAGGGAGACAAGGTTGTGTCGAACATCGAGAGGCAATGCGTCCGTACTCCAGTTCCTCTGCGATCCAGTGACATCCACGTAAACCTTTCTCTCCAGCATCGGCGTAAGGGGTTGCTGTGGTATTCAACCTATACGGTCAAGTTTGTGGGGCGCTACATCCTTGCCAACGACACTTCCCAAGAAAGAGAGTTCATCTTCGACTACGCCTTTCCGGCCAAGGGGGCAGTGTACGACGGATTCCAACTGGCCGTTGGTGGGCAACCCATGGACAAGCTTGATCTGGCCTCCGGTGACATGCGGCGTGCTATCCGCCTGACCCCAGGTCAACAAGAGCAGGTAGAGGTGCGGTACCAGTCTCAAGGAATGGATCAGTGGTGGTACGACTTTGGATCATCAGTCACGCAAGTCAAAGATTTCCTGCTGGTCATGCAAACCGATTTCGACCAGATTGATTTCCCTCAAAACAGCATCGCCCCGGTGGAACGGAGCCGTTTAAACCAGGGATGGGAGCTGAAGTGGAGATACTCCAACCTACTCACGGGAGTCCAGATTGGAATGGAGCTTCCTCACCGCCTCAATCCTGGCCCGTGGGTGAGTCAGGTGACTTTCTCGGCACCGGTTGCGCTTTTCCTGTTCTTTTTCCTCCTGTTCATCCTTTCCAGCCTGAAGGAAATCAGGATCCATCCCATGAACTATTTCTTTCTTGGAGCGGCCTTCTTCAGTTTTCACCTTTTGTTGGCCTACCTGGTGGATCATGTTTCAATCGGGGCAGCCTTTGCCATGGGTTCGGCCGTTTCCATCGGGCTCGTGGTTTCCTACATGCGACTGGTGACGGACAGCCGCTTTGCCTATCGAGAAATCGCCATTTCCCAATTTGTTTACCTGGTATTGTTTTCCTACAGCTTCTTCTTCGAGGGCTACACGGGACTTGCCATCACCATGTTGTGCGTGGTCACCTTGTTTGTTGTGATGCAGTTGACAGGTAAGATGGATTGGGACATGACCTTTTCCAAGCAGAGGAAGACAACATGAGCAAGCGATGGCCAGGAATCCCAAGGTTGCGTCATCTTACGCACGGGGGGAGTGAAGCACAGACGCCGCGGCCGGAGCTGCCGGCGCTAGTGGCTGCCCTCCTGCTCTTGGCGTGGCTGGCTACGGCGTGGTTCCACACGGTGCGGCCTCCGGTTGACCAACGCGTTCGCCTGCCGCAAATCATGCTGTGGGCCTGGGAGAGGCCGGAGGACTTGAGCTTCATCGATCCCTCGAGCACGGGTGTGGCATTTCTGGCCGGTACCCTGAGCGTCCGCCATGGAGAACTAGTCGTCCGACCGCGTTTGCAGAGTTTGAAGACGCCGCCGACCACGGTATTGGAGAGTGTCATCCGCATCGAAGTGGATCCGGACAGCGTGCTCTCTCCAGCCCATCTGTCCGCAATGGTCACAGCCATTTCGAAGCTCGGTGCTAAGCCGGCCATTCGTTCGGTTCAAATCGACTTCGATGCCGCGCGCTCTCAACGCGCTTTCTATCGTGCGCTCCTCTGCGACCTCCGCAAGGAGATGGCGCCGGAGACCGCACTTTCCATGACGGCACTCGCCTCATGGGCGCTCCACGATCGCTGGCTCGAGAAACTGCCGGTGGATGATGTGGTTCCGATGCTGTTTCGAATGGGGGCAGACCGGCACCAGGTGCGACAACACTTCGAGCTTGGGGGCGACTTCTACTCGAATCGCTGCCGGAGCAGCGTGGGAATCGCCACTGACGAGCCACTTCGGTTTGAACTGACGGATCGACGAATCTACTTTTTCAATCCTAAGGCTTGGACTCCTGCGGCCTACGAGAGCACGCTTCAGCAATACAGAGAACGGAGGGATGCCCTCCCAGCTGGTAGGCGCCAGAGGACTTGATCACAAGGGGGTAATCATGACGCGCGTTCGAGTTGTTCTCATCACAGCAATGGCTGTGTTCGTCGGAATGCGTTGCCTGCAACCGGTGTTAGGATGTGGGCCCTGGCTGCCCACTGCCTATTTCACATTCAGCTATCATCCCTTCGATGAGCGGTACTTCAACGGCAGGTTAGGGGTCCTGCAGCCCACCTATTGGCGAATTTACTTATACGCTGCCTATCGCTACCTGAGCGAACCCAACCTCAGTGGGGATCCCGCAGGCGTGCGACCCGCGACGCGCCAGGGAAACGAACAGAATTGGGTGACGGCTTGGCTGACTGCACGCCGTTCGATCCGCCCGGACGATCCCTTGCCTCAAATCGATGTTTATCGGGAAACTCAGCCGTATCGGTATTACCTGAACTATCCGGAGGACGCATTTCGGAACGCCGTCCAGACTCTGGAACAACGGATCAGTCAATTTGGTGCGGACAGCAGGGAAGTAGCAGAGTGGCTGAAGGCACAAGACATCGTGTTTTCCAACCAAACCGGCCAGAACCGAATTCCCGAACCGGCGCCAAAGGATTTGCCGCCAGTGATTCGGGCGGACCGGGATTATCAGATTGCGGCGGCGTATTTCTATGCTGGAAACTTCGATGAAGCGGCAGCACGTTTTCGAGCCATTGCCACCGACTCCGATTCTCCCTGGCGAAGCTGGGCCCCCTATCTTGTGGCGCGTTGTTTTGTCCGCAAGTCGGCGCTTATGGGAGAAGAAGACGCTTGGGATTCTCAAACACTGGCTCAAGCGGAATCCCAATTGCGGTCGGTCTTGCAGAACCCCCAATTGGAGCCAGTACACAAGCCTTCGCAAAAGCTCCTGAATCTGGTGAGCGTCAGACTCCACCCGGCGCAGCGGTCTCTGGAATTGGCCCGAAACCTGAGGCTGATTAATCTTTCGCAAGTCCGCTACTCCGAGCCTCAAGAGTTGATCGACTACCGATTCCTCCTGGACAGACTCCTGGATCTGGGCGGCAGCAGCCTGGTCGGTTCGGCCGAAGAAACTCTCGCCGTGGCGCGGCAGGATGACATGACGGACTGGATTGTGACCTTTCAGGACTCATCTTCATCCGCCCGGGAGCACACCGTCGAGCGATGGAGGCAGACCCAATCCGAGGCGTGGCTGGTATCGGCCTTGGTCAAGGCCAGTGTAAACCACCCGGCCTTGCCCGAACTGTTGCGCGCGGCTAGGCAAGTCAGTTCGAATTCGAGGGCATATCCCTCCGTCATGTTTCACCGCTTTCGGCTCATGATGGAACGAGGTGAGGGCGCCGAGACCAGGCGAGAAATGGATGGGCTATTGCCCGAGGCTGAAGTCGAATGGCCACGCTCCTCACTAAATCTGTTGTTAGGGATGCGCTTGAAACTAGCCACCACGTTCGACGAGTTCTTGAAATTCGCAGTGCGGGTGCCTGCCGGAGTTGGAACGAGCGACAGCGAAGGGGGCTTCGGCGAGGTGAATGAACATGCGAGAGAGCCGATGTTCCATGCCGACTCCGCTCGCATCTTGAATGATGGTCTACCCACTCGCAAGCTCCTGGACGCGGCTAAGAGTGACCAACTGTCTCCCGTACTGCGTGAAAAAGTAGCTTTGGCTGCGTGGGTCCGCGCCGTTTTGCTGGACCAAGAACCGACCGCTCTTGAACTGGCTGCGTGGCTTGAGCAACGCAGGCCGGACTTTCGCGACTCCTTTCGCGCCTACCAGACGGAACCAACTCCAGGGGCCCGAAAGTTCGCAGCTGTTTTGCTGATCCTGAAGACGCCGGGCCTTCGACCTTTGATTGAGGTGGGCCTCGGGCGCCAGGAACCTGTCACCGAGATGAGCATCTATCGCGACAATTGGTGGTGTCCTGGGGATCAGTGGCCGTATTCCCAGCATGTAGAGGACCTGCGGGATCCTCTGCGGGTGCTCTATCTGAATGGGCAAACCGTGACGCCGCCGTTCCTGAATGAGCAGGAACTGGAGCAAGCTGGGAAGGAGCGGGAGGCTTTGGAAACGATGAGCACGGCCCCAAACTACCTCTGCCGTCAAGTGGTGGAGTGGGTTCGCCGGAACCCGAAGGACCCGCGCGCCGCGGAGGCTCTGCACTTGGCTGTGAGGTCCACTCGCCGAGGCTGTGGCGATCGAGACACCGGGAAGTTTTCCCGGGATGCATTTCGACTTCTCCATCGCCTCTATCCAGACAGCCCTTGGGCCCGTAAAACCAAGTATTGGTACGGCTCCTTGGGATGAGCGCGGACCCGTCGTCTCGGGGATCGTTGTCCCGACGGATTCCAGTAAATGGGATGTTCCAAGCCTTGATTGCTGCCACAGCGGATTGGTGGCGATCTAATCCGTTCGCTCGCAGATAATATTGATTAGATCGAAACCCAATCCGTTTGACTTCTCATTCCTTCCGACCAATTTGAACATCAGGTTGTTGGGGCCTCCGTCCAGTGTGAGAGTCCCAAAGTATTCAGCCGATACCCGCCGGCTCGGACTGTAGAGATCCACCTCAGGCGCAACCGGCGCTTCGTCCAGAAACAGTTGCACCTTCCCCTGTTCCGGACCTTTGAGGACATCCAGAGCGATGCGGTAAGTTCCCGCCGAGGGCAGCTCGCAGATGAAAGAGATCAAGTGGGGCCCAAAAGCCTCCTGGTCCATTCCTCGCAGCGATATGAAGCGGACTCGCTTCTCATCAGGTAAACGGATCTCTTGTTTCGTGAGCGTGGCCTTTTCCAGAGAAAAGGCGTGAATCGGAACATTCCAGCCCGCGGCGAAAACAATTCTGTTTGGATCGGACACGACCCGCTGTTCGGCCGGCGGCAATTGAAAGTCACAGGTAGGCCTCTGCCGTGAGTACAGGTAGGTGACTGCGGTGTAGTCAGTGAGAAGGTCGTTGTGGGTCGGAGCATGTTCGATTGTCTGCCGGAGGCTTTGGCCATAGGAGTAAGTGTCTCCGAGAAAGATCCGATAACCGCCGGTGCGGCCGAGGTGCTTTTTGTAGGCCAGGCAACCGCTGAGCACAAAGGATCGACGCGTTTCCCAACGACCCGGCACGTCGTACCATCCCCCGTTGTAGAAGTCCTCCGAACCGGTTCCATGGATTACCAGTTCTCCGTCGATGGTGGTCTGGTCGTCACCTTCGAAGAAATACGTGTTTCCTGCCTGGAGTCCCTGGGCCTGATGCACCACTCCCACGAGATGTCCCTGCCCGCCCGTGTCAATGAAGGTGAACGGTTTGCCCTGGGTTGTCGGATTCTCGCGCCTCCAGAGGGCATAGAACTTGCCTTCATTTTCCTCCCGACCTCGTGGAGCAAAGACGATTTCTGCCTCGACCACCCGCCCTCTCTCGACGCCCGGCTCGGAGTAGAGCTCGAGGCGCGCTGACTTGTCGAAGGGCATGGGAAAATAGCAGTAGCTGACGTTGTTGGCAGTCCCCACCAGCAAGGACTGCATTGCCGGTTCACCCCAGGCATATCCGAAAAAATCTCCGGCCGGCACCAGGATGGCCGGAGCGGCGTCTCCATCCCAATAAGCTCGGAGGATGACGTCGCGCATCTTCCCGGCCAAGACCGCAGCCGGCTTGATTCGAATTCCAACGATCCTGCCCGGTCGCTGAATCTCCCAGAGTTTGGTGACCTCTCCCGGATTCAGTGCCACTTTGGTTGAAATCAGTTCGCTCTTGACGCCATTGGGAATCACATAGCTGCTAATGTCCTTTCCTGCTGATCCGAAAAGCGACTTGGCTTTTTCGATGTGATTCCTCTGTTGGGGGCCGATTTCCTCAGAAAAGGTCTTGATGCCGGTTCCGAGTGGATAGGTTGCGTAGTTGATCTGATAGAACCTCATCCGGTTAGCCCGGATCAAGACCTTGCAGGATTTTTCGTACGTCAGCGGAACATAGCTGTAGAAACCACCCGCACCGAATCCCACCAAAGGCCGTTCGAAGACGGGATGAGTTCCGGTGAAGATCTCGCGAAACTTGACCTGTATTCTCGGTTGCGGTTCCCCATCGAAGAAGAACTCCATCAGATCGTCGGTGGGTGTCGGAGTCCAGATCCGATAAATCACACCGGGGCCCTGCAGGTCCGCCAGCACAAGGCCGTTCTCTTCCTTCCGAACGAAAGAGTACTCCCCGCCAAAGCCATCGTTGTTGCCGCCTGTCCGATCATAGCTCGAAACAGAAGCGACCTTGAGCGATCCCTTAAACTCGGCCAGGCGATCCAGGCGGTACAGTTCCTCAATCCCGGGGGTCAAATGTCGATCGACAGCCTGCAATGGGCAGACCAACCAACCCGCAACGAGCAGCCAAAGTAGAGCATGATTGAAGCGCATTAACCCGAACCCACTGTGGATCCTCATTCCCTTTTTGCCTCTCTCATTAGTAGTCATCACTGCTGGACAGGGTTTTTCTCAGAGTCTCGAACGCAGCCCGAGGTCGGATGAATCTTACTCCAATTCGCCGCTTCCTCCAGTTCCTTTACCGGCGATCAGGCGATGCCGAGTGTGCTTGGCTGATCGGTTTCAACCTCCTGAGAACCAGAGGTTCGGCAAGGCGGTCCGGGCGGAGGGCCCGCCCCTTGCGTGTTATAATGGCGAGCTGTGAAGCTTCCGGCAACCTTGTGCTACGGGCTGGTTTGTCTTTTCATGTTGCAGCCAGGTCATGTCCTGGCGATGAAGAGCCCCCAACAGGCTGCGCGAGACCTCGCCCTCAGGCTAGCTGAGACTCTCAACCCCCAAAAGACCCTGTCATTGAAGTTCGACATTCGACCGGGATTGTCTGCCGGTCACGTTGCGGAAATGCGTGCGTGGGTGGAATCCGCTCTGGGACAGCAGGGCATTCAGGTCGTTCCTGCTTCCCCTGCCGCCCAGGACGTGAGAATAACCGTGTCCAGCTCCTTTCAGAAGCTTTTCCTCTCAGCCCAGTTCTCACAAGGCAGTCAGGATCGGGTTTTGATGGAGAGCTTTGGTGGGTGGTCAAGTGCGTTGCGTTCCTCCCCATTGCGCCGGTTGCGCCAGGAACTTTTGTGGACACAGAGCGGAGCTATCCTGGATGTTCTTCAGACAGAAACGCAACTTGTTGTTCTCGAGCCGCGCCGTGTCGTGAGCTATGCAGCAGCTCAGCAGGGCTGGGTCTTGGAGGGATCCGTGGAGATATCATCGCCCCGCCCCTTGCCTCGTGACCCGAGAGGGCGACTGAAGTCGACAGCCAACGGGATCGAGGCTTACCTGCCGGATCTCACCTGTCGAGGGACACTGAAGCCCGCCGTCGAGTTGTCGTGTCAAGCGGGCGAGGGGAAGTGGCCTTTGCAGGTGGGCACAGAGCCGATGATGGCAGCTCGGCTCGTTTCTGGCCGGAACTTCTTCGACGGCACCGTCCAACAAGGGGGTAAGGAGCACTCCATCGATCCATTCTTCTTCCTGGACGTGGCTCGACCGGAGGAGCAGGGGATCTGGTTCGTCTCGCGTCTCGACGGCGGTGTGACGATTTCCGATGGACCTCCCGTCGCGGGTATCAAGAGCGTTATCCACGACTGGGGAAGCGACTTGGCAGTCTTGCGGCTCGATTGTGGCGGTGAATGGTATGTGCTGGCGAGCGGAGCTGCGGGCAACGACGAGCCGGATTCAATCCGGGCGTTCCTCGTGTCGGAAGGTGCTGCTACTCCCGCCAGCGAGTCTTGGTCGGTGCCCGGATCGATCAGGGTTCTTCGAGCCCTCGATGGCCGCCAAGCGGCTCTCCTGGTGGCACACAGTGCGACCACCGGCGCATTTGCCGCCTACCGGCTCTCGATCTTGTGTGACCAATGACCCTTCGAACTAGAGTTGGTCTTCTGATCACTCGCCGGATCTGTGTTGCTCTGCTCTTGCTTGCAGGCCTGACCGGCACGGCGCAGACTGCTCGCCGGCCGCGCTACGGGGGGATACTGCGCCTTCAGACCGAAGTATCGCTTCTTGGCCTGTATCCTGCACAATGGCGGCCTTCTTCCGCTGAAGGCTCCATCCAGGAAAAGATCTTCCCTCTGGTCTTTGAGGGATTGACTCGCTTTGACGGGCGGGGAAGAATCGCGCCCTGCTTGGCAACCTCGTGGAAACGGGCGGCCGATCAAAACGTTTGGGAATTCGCCCTTCGTCAGGATGTGCGATTCCACGATGGCACTCGTTTGACTGTGGGGCTGGCGGCAGCCGCCTTGGGCAGCGTGTACCGCAGGGGTAAGGTTGAGGCGGTGGGCGAGAAAATCGTAGTCCGCACATTGGAAGGGATTGCCACGCTGCCCGAGGAGCTGGCGCTGCCTGGGTACGGGATTACATACAGAGACCCCGGGGGTGCTCTCCTTGGTACCGGCCCCTTTCAGGTGAACAGCTGGACTCCCGGAAGAGAGCTCCAACTGGGTGCCTTTGAAGAGCACTGGGAAGGACGGCCTTTCCTGGATGGGGTGCAACTCCTGATGGGGCGCTCGCCACGCGAACAGAGAATTGATCTGGAGCTGGGCAAGGCCGACGTCGTCGAAGCCAAAGAAAGCACACTTCACCGGGAGAGCCCCAGGCCTTGGACTCTTTGTTCTTCGGCGTCCGTTGAACTTCTGGCCCTAATCTTCGATCGCGATGCCGCCGGTGGGCGGCAGCGCTCCCTCCGTGAGGCTCTGGCGCTTTCGATCGGGCGCACTGAGATCCAAAGAGTATTGCTTCGAGGCGAAGGACAGCCGGCCGGCAGCCTGTTGCCAGAGTGGCTCAGCGGATATGCGTTCCTCTTCAACTCAGATCGTGATGCCGCACGAGCGAGACAGCTGGTGGCGGGGGCGTCCCAGGTGTCGACGCTGTCTTTGGCCTATGACTCGTCGGATGCTCTGGCCCGAATCGTAGCTGAACGTGTGGCCGTGGATGCCCGCCAGGCCGGCTTGCTGATACGTCCCGTGGCGCCAGCGCCCTCCGGTCCTACGCCCGAAATTCGGATGGTCCGCCTGAGAATCAGCGCCCCACTACCGGAACTGGCCATTGCCCGGCTTGCCGAGGTACTAGACCGGCCCATCCAGGATTCGGTCGACCCGGAACGGCCGGAATCGCTCTACCAGGCTGAGAGTGCCCTGTTGGAGGGATACTGGGTCATTCCCTTGATTCACCTGCCGGAGATTCACGCAGTTGGAAACCGGGTGGCGAATTGGCCTGGTGAGGGAACCGTCCCCCTCTTTGGCTGGAAACTGGCCACAGTTTGGCTGACACAGCCCCGCCCAGGGCCTGCACAGTAGGAGCCCCTGTGAGTTTCAGAACGAAGCTGTTCCTGGTTTTTGGATTGGCAGTGGCCGGAACCGTATCCCTGGTCACTTGGGCCGTTTCAGAATCCACACGGCGGGCCTTCGAACAAATCGACGAACACCGCACCCAAGCCTTCCTGGCTCAATTTCGAAGAGAGTTTGCGCTGAGAGAGGAGCAGGTTGCTGCCACGGTCCAGAGAATCGCGGAAAGCGAAGCCTTGCTCCGTGTGGCCATCGATCTTTCTCGATCCGAATCCGACCGCTCCAGTCATGTTTATGAGGCTGAGCGCTTGGCACCCCTTCATTCCTTGGATCTCCTGGAATTTACGATGGAGGACGGAACAATTCTCTCCTCAGCGCAGTGGCCGGCTCGATTCGGATACCGTAGCGAGAAAGCAGCATTGCGAGCGGGTCCACCCAGCCGAAGGGCTTTCCTGGATCTGCAGGAATTGCCGGATCGGGAGGTCCTGGGATTGGTGGCCGTCCAGGAAGTTAAGGCGGGCGACCACACGCTCATGGTGACTGGAGGGCTGAGACTGGACCAAGCTTTTCTTTCAACTCTGGCCCTCCCTGCAGGGATGAGAGCCCTTCTTTATTCCAATCTACAGCCGGATTTCAATTCTGCTGCCCTGATAGGCGTTAACGGGCCGGTTGAAAGAGGGGATCGACTGGCACCGCTCATTGGAGAGGTCCAGGAAGAGGGCAGCGAGGTCACCAGGACTTTGGTTTGGACGGAAGATCCAGCGAGCGCCGAAGTTCTCCATGCGATTCCTCTGGCAGGCAGCGAAGGGCGACTGCTGGCCATTCTTCTGGTAGGAAGTTCGCAAGAAAGCCTGGTGCGCCTGAGAGCCTTCATCCGTCGTGTTGGAATCGGAACTGCCGCTGCCGGAGTTCTGCTTGGATTGCTCTTGGCGTGGTGGTTCACGGCCCGCGTTACGCGGCCGGTCAGGCAGTTGGTGACGGGAGCCCGGGAGGTTTCCGGTGGCAACTGGAATGCCCGCGTCGACATCTACAGCCGGGATGAAGTCGGAACACTGGCGAGCGCTTTCAACCAAATGACCAGCCAGCTGTCGGAACAGCGAGAAAGACTGGTTCAAGCCGAGCGGGTAGCGGCCTGGCGGGAACTGGCTCGCAGGCTGGCGCACGAGCTGAAGAATCCGCTGTTTCCTCTGCAGATCACGGTGGAGAACCTGCAGCGCGCCCGCGAGCGTCATCCCGACCAGTTTGACGAGGTCTTCAGAGAGGGTACCGCCACGCTGCTGGCAGAACTGTCGAATCTTAGAAGCATCGTGGCCCGTTTTGGCGACTTTGCCAAAATGCCGCAGCCCCGCTTTGAAAAGACCGATGTCAACGCGATCGTGCGCCGGGTAGTTCGACTCTTCGAGGCTCAGCTAGCCGAGCCAAACCGGTCCAAAATCGCGGTGCAGGTGACGCTGGACGAGGCAGTCCGGAGCATCCAAGCCGACTCCGAGCAGCTTCAGCAGGCGCTGCAGAATCTGGTGTTGAACGGTTTGGATGCCATGCCGCAAGGGGGCGTCCTGCACTTGCTCACCCAACAGCAGGAACACGGAATCCGAATCGAGGTCTCCGATTCGGGCACCGGCCTCACTGACGAGGAAAAGAAAAGACTCTTTACTCCCTATTACACGACCAAGCGACACGGAACCGGGCTCGGGCTGGCCATCGTTCAATCGGTTGTGAGCGATCACCGTGGACGAATTTCGGTGGTTAGTAAAGTGGGCCAGGGCAGCCGGATTGTCATCGACCTTCCCCAGCACCAATCTGAATCGGCAATCGCAGATGCCCTGGGCGGCGATGATGGCCGGTAGCCACAGGCTGCAGGCGCAGTGTGTCGGGCCTTGGCGCTACCCACTAGGCTCTGGAAATCCGGCTACCCTCTCGGCGCGCCCCTCCCGGTGGTGCATATTTCCAGAATCTCAACGATGACGGCTTCGCGGGTTCTTCAGTCCTGTTCTCAGCTTGTTATTCACCTCTCGCTTGACAAGAGCCGCGAGGCCTTGTTGATGCTTGCGCAGGAAATCCCGTGCAGCGCCCGCGTCGTGCGCAGTAAGTTGGCGCAACGCCCACGACAGGCCTTTGACGACCATCTCGTCCTGGTCCTTTGCCAGTACGCGGCACACGCGAAGAGTTCGTGGCGTGTCTCCCGTTCCTCCGCTGGCCTTTGAATTCAGGGCCACTGTGCTGACCAAGGCTGCGCGCCGCCACCACCGATCCTCTGAGCGGGCCCACTTCAGAATGACCTGATCGGAGACCTGTCCTTGCAGCCAGGCGGGTCCTGAGAGAATGCGCGCGAAAGCGTCCACGGTCCACCAGCTGTTGATACCCTGTCCCAACTCCTCCAGCGTAACCTTGTCGAGGCATTTGAACGCCGCCGGGTGATAGCGTATCAGCTCGTAGGCCAGCCACCGATGCTCGTCCTCCTACAGAGTCTTCTGGCTGTCTCCAAGACCAGGTCAGGGCAGGCTTTTCGGACTGCCCGTGAATACTTGCAGCGAACGGCCCGCATGCTGGGCGCATCAGGGGCGGCGAGGGCTTCTATCTCGGCAATGATGGCTGCCGCAATCTGCTTCGCATCATGCTGGACGGCTCTTGGTGCCATGGTCAGACTCGCTTGCGCTGATCCAATTCTGGAGTGCAAAGCGATTGGGTTGCTTCTGATGAAAGAGGTGCCGATCTTTAGACCGTTGTCAGGTGCCAGCCGGTCCACGGCGATTCTCACTGCTCCGCCGGCCATTGAAGGCAGAGGTTGTAACCGTCCGGATCATTGAACGACAATTGTCTCATCCCATAGTTTCGAATGATGGGTCTGCCTACCTCGAGACCGTGGGTTCGAAGATGGGTATAGGCCGCGTCCAGGTTCCGGCAAGCGAAGAATAAAGAGGTATCACCGTGCGCCTTGACGCGAGCGGGATCTGGTGCCGCCGGCCGATGGTGCTTTTCATACAGAGTGTTGAGCATCAGCTCCGCGTTGCCCAGCCGCAGCCAACACCAATCACAGTCGTCCCCAGGTGCCGAGCTGCTGACCTTCTCAAACCCCAGCACATCCCGATAGAACGTGATGGAGGTCGGCATGTCGAAAACCTCAAGCAAAGTGCAGACGCTTTCCACTTCGATGCCCATATGAGAACTCCAGGTTTATTGTTGGGTTGATAGCTTTCAAGACGGTTTGCTGGACGGCAGTCAATTCGATGGAGGTTCGGGTCTCCAAGACTGCTGCACTTCAGAGATCTCTTCTTTTCGATCCGGATGTCCAAGCGCGCGGTGACCATTGTCGGTTCGAATCCAGGGAGCTTGTGCTATCGTTTAGTGAAATTGCTGGCATCGTCTTTACTTTAGCATTGCTTTCCAGGCAGGTGATCTTGAATAGGATTCTTACGCTGGAATTCGTTTCTGGGGATTATCCCACTCGTTAAGGGTTTGTCACAATCCTCGGAGTAATACCTTTTTGCCATTCCCGGTGGGCCTGAGATAGTTCCTGTTTGCCTGGGTGAGGCCGGTGGTGATCTGGTTGAACTGGTCCTCGGGTCTCGAAAGCATTGCCCACTTGTGAAGGCATCTCTTCTCTCCTCGCTCATTCGTCAATCGGTGGACGTGCTCAGGCAGGCACCGATCACACCACCTTGGGTTGATCATTTCGATATTTGTAAGGGGAGAGTTGCCTTGCTGCAGGGCAAAGTGGTTAGATTGGGAGGAATTCTTCGGACTCGGATAAATCATGGAACACAAACCACCACGCGCCCGATTGCTGATCGTGGATGACGAGCCCAACACACTGGGCTCCCTGGCCCGTGCCTTTCGCATGGAAGGCTATGAGGCAGCGGTTTGCGACCGTGCCGAACGGGTGCCCGAACTGATCAAGGCCAACCGCTTTGACCTGATCCTGTCCGATGTGGTCATGCCCGACAAGGACGGCTTGGCTCTGCTGAAGGAGCTGAATGAACTGGGGGCTGCGATTCCGGTGGTCATGATGTCCGGCCAGGCGAGTCTGGAAATGGCTGTCCGAGCCACCCGGTTAGGGGCTGTGGACTTTCTGGAAAAACCGATTTCCACCGAAAAGCTGCTACTTACCGTCGAGAATGCATTGCGTTTGGCCCGCCTTGAAAAAGAGAATCAGCAACTGAGAGAAAGGGTGGGGAAACATGAGATGGTCTGGGCCAGCGCGGAGATGAAACAGTTGATGGCCCAGGTTGAACGGGTTGCCGCCAGCGAATCGAGAGTCTGCATTCTGGGGGAAACAGGAACAGGGAAGGAGTTGATTGCGCGAACCATCCACGAAAAAAGCCCCCGTCGGGCCGAGCCTTTTGTGACGCTCAATTGTGCTGCAGTTCCCGGAGAGTTGATTGAGTCGGAGCTGTTCGGGCATGAAAAGGGTGCCTTCACCGGGGCCGGCGCCCGGCACGTGGGGAAGTTTGAGCAAGCCCAGGGTGGGACGTTGTTCCTGGATGAGATCGGCGACATGCCGCTGATCATGCAGGGTAAACTGCTACGCGTTCTCGAAGAAGGCGAGGTTGAGCGGATCGGAGCAGAGCGACCTCTGCGGGTGGATGTTCGCGTGGTGGTGGCCACCCACCGCGATCTGGAGGCGCTTGTTTCCCGAGGACAATTTCGAGAAGACCTGTTTCATCGCATCTTCGTTTTTCCTCTGAGGCTGCCCCCCTTGCGCGAACGCCTGGAAGACATTCCAGTACTGGTGAACCATTTTTCCGGCCAGGTCTGCCGCTTGAACGGGTGGAAGCCGAAAGCCTTCTCGGAGGATGCGCTGGAAGAAATGAAGCACTATCCCTGGAGCGGCAACGTCCGGGAACTCCGCAATGCGGTGGAACGACTCCTGCTGCTCTCAGCGGACTCGGTTGACGTGGAAACGGTCCGGAGCGTCCTCCTTCCCAAATCGATGGCCGGCGGCCGAGTCGTCGGCTCCGGGACCCTGGCCGAACGAGTGGCCGGCTTCGAGCGAAAGACGCTTGAAGAGGAACTGAGACGTCATGGTTTCCGGATGACGGAAACGGCCAAAGCGCTCGGTTTGGAACGCAGTCATCTCTACAAGAAATGCCAGCAGCTGAGAATCGATGTCCAGTCCGCGCGCCGGGAGCAGTAGCCTTCTCGACGTGCAAGGTACACTGGACGACTGCGGCAGGTGTTACTTCAAATCGGCCATCACGGGGGCGTGATCCGAGGGAGTGAGATCTTCTTTCTTCTTGCGGTACTCGCGATCGATCTCGATATGGGTGACCCGCTCCAGGACAGGCCGAGTGGCCAGCAAAAAATCGATCCGCAAACCCTGGTTCTTGTGGAATGCTCCTGCCCGATAGTCCCACCACGAGAACTGGCGATCTTCGGGGCGCCGCTCACGGTACAGGTCGAATAATCCCCACTTTCTCAATTGGTCGAAACGCAGCCGCTCTTCCTCAGTGTGGAAAATTTGTCCGTGTAACTTCTCTTCGCTCCACGTATCCAATGGCGTCGGGCAAAGGTTCAAGTCGCCGCACAAAATCAGTGATTCAGTGGGTGAGCATTTCGCCTCCAAGTGATCGACCAGGGCGTCCAGCCATTCCAGCTTGCGCGGGAAATCGGGATGCCCGACGTCCTTCCCGTTTGGACAGTACACCGTGGTAAAGGTGATCTCGCCGCAGGTGGCGGTGATCAATCGGGCTCCCTGATCCTCCTGCCCGGGAAGGCCAACCTGCCTGAGTGCGGCCGGGTTGCGGCTCAAGATTGCCACTCCGTTCCAGGCCTTTTGTGTGTGGGCCAGGCAATGGTAACCGGCCGACTGAAATTCGGCATAGGGCAGGCTTTCATCAGTCAGCTTAAGCTCCTGCAAACCGATCAGGTCGGGCTGGCGCGAGCGAAGCCAGTGAAAAAGAAAATCCAGACGAGCGCGGAGGCCGTTCACGTTCCAGGTTGCAATACGCATCAGATCTCCATGTGGAGTCTATCGAGGAGGCTCAAGACTCGACCGGCGCTTCAGCCAGCAAGGTGTCGAGGATCAGAGGACGCGTAAACATGGCCAGCTTGCTGTCTGCTGTGCGAGGCCACTCCGCTTCCGGACGGTCGCGGTAGAGTTCGAGACCATTGCCGTCAGGGTCTCGAAGGTAGAGGGCTTCGCTCACTCCATGATCGCTGGCACCATCGAGTTCAATGCCTGCATTCTGAAGCCGGCGAAGAGCGTCTGCCAATGTCCTTCGATCTGGATAACAAATTGCCAGGTGGTAAAGTCCGGTCGTACCCGGTGCCGGGGGCCCTCCGCCACGGCTCTCCCACGTGTTGAGTCCGATATGGTGGTGATAGCCTCCGGCGCTCACGAAAGCCGCGGAAGAACCCAGTCGCTGCACGAGGTCAAATCCCAGAACTCCACAGTAAAAGGCCAGAGATCGTTCCAAGTCGGCCACCTTAAGGTGGACGTGGCCAATTCTAACTCGCGGGTCGATGGAGGACATGGTTGTTGTTCAGTTGAGCTGTCCCAGCAACCGGCCGAAGCCTGGCACCGATGCCCCGATCCCGAGCTTTCGAAAGGCGGCCCAGATCGTGGCTTGATTGGACGTCACGACCGGTCTGCCAATCCGATCCTCGAGTGCGGCAGCCACCTCCAAAGACCGCCATGCCGTGCACGAACAGAGCAAAGCGTCAGCCTGGGGACGGCAGGAGCGGGAGGCAAACTCGAGAACAACTTCGGGTTCCTGGTCGTTGATGTCCTGGTTGCCCCCGCGTGCTGCGGTGGGTTCTCCTTCGACGTTCAAGACTTCAAAACCTGCAGCTTCCAAATACGCCTGCAGCTTGCGATTGCTCCAGTCCGGATAAGGTGTGGCCACGGAGACCTTTCTGGCCTGGAAGAAGCGCAGCGCGTCGACGACAGATGGACTGGTGGCAACCGCGGGCGCTTTGGCGGCCCGTTCAATGATCGTTACCATTTCCCGGTCCCAGCCGGGTCCCTTATAGAAGCTGCCAGTGGTGCAAGCATAAGCGACCACATCGACTCGGGCAGTTCCCAGGTAACGGGCGCCGGTCTCAATGTCGGCATTCATACGATTCATGCCCTCTTCGCTGAGCATGTCGTTGGTGAGCCAAAGGCGTTGCCCGTGAATCGTCACGCCAGCGGGGGCCACACGCTGAAAGTCGGCCTCGCATGTGGTATTGGTGGATGGCACCATCACGCCAATGCGACTGGGTAGCGCCATGGATCAGGTTCCTCGCTTTTTCGTTAGATTGTGACGAGCTTCAATCCGCTGCGACTTCAAGGTCTATGATAGTCGATGGGTTGACAAGGCTTCTTCTTAGTGCGAGATTGCTTTTTCGGCTCCCAAGCCCGTATTGCCCCGAACCTGTAGTTCTGCGAAGCGACCTTCGTGAACCGGCTCCCGGCTCAGGAAGGTTCCCACGATGGCTCCCAGAAAGCCTAACGGGATGCTGACGATTCCCGGGTTCTCCAGCGGGAACAGAGCCGGCCGCTGAATCAGGTGCCGAACTGCGTTGGCCGCCATTGGAGGATCGACTCCCATGACGCTGGGACTGACCAGGATTAGAATAATCGAGGCCAAAAGCCCCGAAGCCAACCCAGCCAACGCGCCGAGCGTATTGAAGCGTTTCCAGAAAATCGAAAGTACGATCACCGGTAGATTGGCAGAAGCCGCCACCGCAAAGGCCAATCCGACCAGAAAGGCTACGTTGGCATTAGGGCCGAGTACAATGGCCAGCAAGATGGAAACAGCACCCACGACTAGGGCTGTTACACGAGCCACGCGAACCTCTTCTCCCGGGGCCCTTTCACGGCCGTGATGAATGACATTGGTGTAGAAATCATGCGCGAAGGAGGTGGAGGCGCTGATCGTGAGACCTGCAACTACGGCCAGGATAGTGGCAAAGGCGATGGCGGCAATGAAGGCGAAGAAGAGATCCCCTCCCAGATCCTGAGCCAGCAGTGGGGCGCTCATATTAGTGCCGCCGTTTGCCGAGATCTGGTCTCGCCCGACAATCGTTGCCGCGCCAAATCCTAGAAAGGTGGTCAGGATGTAGAAAAGCCCAATCAACACCATGGCCCATACGACGCTGATGCGAGCTGTCTTGGCATCGGGCACAGTGTAAAACCTCACCAGAATGTGCGGTAGTCCTGCCGTTCCGAATACCAGAGCCATGCCCAGGGACAGCAGGTCGAGAGCACCGTAAGGGGGTTTGAATTTCAGCCCAGGGGTCAGGAAGTCCTCCGTCACCAAGACGCCATTCTGGTGATAGCTGACGTGCCCAATAGCATCGAAAAAGGCACTGATTCGAAACCCAAAGTAAGCCAGCACGAGGATGCTGAGAAGCAAAGTTCCTCCCAATAGCAAAATTGCCTTGATGATCTGCACCCAGGTCGTGGCCAGCATGCCTCCAAAGACGACGTAGATGATCATCAGAACGCCGACGCCTGTCACTGCGGTTTCATAGCGGATACCTGAGTCCTTCAGGAGCAACGAAACCAAGGCTCCGGCACCAACCATTTGGGCAATCATATAGAAGGTGCTGACGGTCAATGTACTGAGCGATGCCATGGCGCGCACTGGACGCGGATTCAGACGATAGGCCAGGATGTCAGCCATGGTGTACTTGCCGGCGTTTCGCAAGGGCTCAGCCACGATGAGTAGCACCGTAAGGTAAGCCACCAGAAAGCCCACGGAATACATGAATCCATCGAAACCCTGAAAGGCGATCATCCCTGCGATTCCCAGGAAAGAGGCGGCGCTCATGTAGTCGCCTGACACGGCCAGCCCATTTTGCCAGCCGGTGATGGATCGACCGGCCGCAAAGTAGGAGGTCGCACCCGTGTGCTGTCGGGCTGCCCAGAAGGTGATCGCCAGAGTCACAGCCACAAACATCAGGAACAAGACAATCGATGCTGACAAGGTTCAGCGTCCTCCCTGGTTTCGATGAGTCGCGGCCATTTCAACGATGAGTTTGGCCTGTCGATCGAAGCGGTTAGCGGCTCGAATGTAAAGTGCTGCGACCAGCCACGCCATAAAGAACTGGGAAAGAGCAAAGAGATAGGCGACGTTGAGAACTCCCCACACCTTCCGTGACAGCAGTTCAGGGGCGTAACCCACCAGCAGAGGCAGGGCGAAGTAGTAGATCATGGAAACAAAACAGGCCGGGACCACGAATCGCATCTTGGCTCTGAGAAGAGACTGGAACTCCGTCGTAGCAGCCAGCCGTTGCCAATCCACCCCAGCGCGTTCCTCATCGGCCGTCCGCTCGTGAGACGGTTTGGGAGTGGGATGACCCAAGGGCGCAACGTCCGTGCCGGCTCCCACCTCGGGTGTGAGGTCGATCGAATCCGAGTCTCGCGGCAGTTTTTCAGACATGGCTCAAGAGCCTCAAGAGATCAAAGACGACGACGGTCTGGCCATCAACCAGGGCGCGAGGCCGAGAAGGAGCACTGTACCAGCCTCCTTCGGACAAGTCCACCCATCACGGATAACGGGGCCCACATCAGGAAACCGCTCGGCAAATCGGGATCGAAGGATGGAATCACAGGCTCCAGCGCCAGTCAGCGGGTTACGGCCGGGAGGCCCGCCAATGCCAGTGCGATTTCTTCCGCTGGGTAGTCAAAGTTCTGCAGCTTCCCAGCCGTGTAGTCAATATAAGCTTGCATGTCGAAATGGCCGTGGCCACACAGGTTGAACAAGATGGCCCGGCTCTGACCCTCCTCCTTGCATCGCAGGGCTTCCTGAATTGCGCCGGCTACCGCGTGATTCGCTTCAGGGGCAGGTAGGATTCCTTCCGCCTGAGCGAACTGAACTCCAGCTGCGAACGCATCCAGCTGTTGGACTGAGATGGCTTCGATCTGTGCCAGGTCGAGGAGGTGACTGACCAGAGGAGCCATGCCGTGGTAGCGAAGGCCGCCGGAATGGATCCCCGGCGGAACAAAAGTGCTGCCCAGGGTATGCATTTTGACCAGAGGCGTGAGATGTGCCGTGTCTCCAAAGTCGTATGCAAAGCGCCCCCTGGTGAGACTGGGGCAGGCGGCGGGTTCCACGGCCACCACGCGCACGGCATTCGCGCCGCGCAGCTTGGCGCCCAGGTAGGGGAACGAAAGTCCTGCGAAGTTCGAGCCTCCACCTGTGCAGCCAACGATGATGTCCGGTTCGTCGTTGGCCATCTCCATCTGCTCGATGGCCTCCAGTCCAATGACGGTTTGGTGCAGCAGTACGTGATTCAGCACGCTGCCCAGCGCGTAATGCGCCTCCGGGTCCGGCCCTGCCACTTCCACTGCCTCCGAGATGGCAATACCCAGTGATCCGGTTGAATCCGGGTGACGCTCCAGGATGCTGCGTCCGGCTTTGGTTTCCGGGCTGGGGCTAGCTGTAACGTGCGCTCCATAGGCCTCCATCAAAGCGCGGCGATACGGTTTCTGATCGTAGCTCACGCGGACCATGTAGACCTTGCACTCGAGTCCGAAGAAAGCACAAGCCATGGCCAGTGAAGATCCCCATTGCCCTGCTCCCGTTTCCGTCACCAGGCGACGGATGCCGTTTCGCTTGTTGTAGTAGGCCTGCGCTACAGCGGTATTGGGTTTGTGCGAGCCGGCAGGACTCACGCCTTCGTACTTGTAGTAAATGCGCGCTGGCGTATCGAGGGCCTTTTCAAGCCGTCGGGCTCTAAACAGCGGGGTAGGCCGCCATTGGCGATACACCTGTCGCACCTCGTGCGGAACCTCGATTCGCTGTTCCAGACTGACTTCCTGAAGAATGAGATCCATTGGGAACAAGGGCAACAGATCGTCCGGCGTTACGGGCTGCAGAGTTGCCGGATGGAGTACCGGAGCCGGCGGCTGCGGCAAGTCGGCCAGGATGTTGTACCAGACGTTCGGGATGCGGTCTTCATTGAGAAGGAACTTCACACTGTCCATGATGCCTCCCTCGGGCGTTCAAGCTCGGCCGACAAACGGCGAGCGAATGAAAGCAAGAATTCTAGCGAACACAGAAAATCAACGCCAACGTCTCACCGCACGGGCCACTGGGAATTCGCAATGCGCTGGTGCCGGTTAGGAACTTGGAGCAGCGCACTTGTTCACGGCCATTCAATGCGCTGCCGAGCTAGAGAGCTACTCACCCTCAGCAACGTCGCGAAGGGAGAAGTGAATGTACGGAAAACACTCCGGAATATGGGAGTCCCAGATCCCATGGGGGCTCCAGGCCCACCCACCAGAGTCATTGGCCGGCGGCGGTGCTTTGTACTGGTTGAACCTTGAGAAATCCATGCGCCAAACGTCTCCCTCGCGAGGCGGTAGCGCGCGACCATCCCCTTTGGCCAGCCATTTCATGCCCTGCCACGGAAACGCGAGTTCAACGGTCCACCCCTGATCCTTGTCCTGGCTGTTGTTTAAGGTTCCATCCACCCAAACAGCTGACCTTAGGCCGGGAAAGTCCCAATTCCAGAACCCTAAGCGCTGGCCCCGAGGGTGCGTGGTGAATCCCACTCCATTAAAGGGCCGCACTTCCGGATGGGATCGCTTGAACTCTGGTATTGAGGCGTACCCGCCTCGCTCATAGGCTTCCTCCCAGATGAAAAAGACTTCATAGATCGTATTGAGAGCGTTGATCTCGAACTCATAGTAGGCGTCCTGACCGGCGATGAACACCTCCACATCGTTGTCCTCATAGATGGGGGCATCGCGCTTGGTGAGCCTGGCCCTCACATCCGGTTCCTCTACCCAAAAGCCGACATAGAGGTTTTCATCGTCCCACAACACAGCAGCCCGGGTGTCGTAAAGAGTGGGTTCGCCCGAGACGAGGTCGGCAAAACGAGAAGAACGAGGTGCGTTTCGCCAGCACTCCTCGTCGAGGCGCCCATCCACGCGGATAGGTTGCCGCACGCGATAGGCAGTGTAGTGGGCTATCGCTTTTTCATCACACGGGAACGCCATCTTCTTCGATTCTCCCAATGAGTACCAGGCAGCAGCCGTGCTGAACACGGCGGGCAGCAGCATCCAAGCTACAACTTTGCCGGTTGGCAGTGGAGAGAACCACATCCAGCCTCGCCCCTCCCGCTAGGTCCAGGTCAGTTCCGAACGCGGCGCCAGTGTACAACGGCCGCGTTATCGCAAGAAAGACGAATCGTTGCGGAATAGCCCGGTCAAGCGGAGAGCGGGCGTGTCTGTTTTCACGCGTGACTTGGTGCCATCATCCTTTCTACCCGGGTTCATTGCAGCTTCGTTTATACTGCCTTCTTTTCGATGGGGAAGGAGTAGCGCGTGACGGGACTGATAGTGAGATGCGGCTTGTTTCTGGTGACTCTTGTCACCATTACGTTTGGGGGGTGCCATCGGGCCGAACCGGAGCGGCGCAACGAGATTAGGCTCGGCTGCTTCCCAAACCTCACTCACGCGCAAGCGTTGATTGGCTTGGCAAACGGAACCTTTCAGCGGCACCTCGGACCAGACACGCCGATTGTCCAAAAGATCTTTCCTTCCGGTCCCTCGGCAATGGAGGCCATACTGGCCGGAGAAGTGGACTTGGTTTACGTGGGTCCCGGGCCCGCCATCAACGGCTTTGTGAGAAGTCGGGCCAGGGTCTTCAAGATCATCGCGGGGGCGGCCAGCGGCGGCTCGGTTCTGGTGGCCCGCGAAGGCGTCCGCTTGGAATTATCGGAAGACTATCAACACAAACGGTTTGCTTCGCCCCAGATTGGGAACACACAGGATGTATCGTTACGCATCTATTTGAAGGAGATGGGCTATCTTCCGCTGGAGAAGGGGGGCACTGTCGAGGTCTTGCCCGTGGCGAATCCTGATATCCTGTCGTTGTTCCTGCGGCGAGAAATTCATGCGGCCTGGGTCCCGGAGCCTTGGGGAACGATATTAGTCCGCCAGGGGAACGGGCACATTGTGATCGACGAAAGGGACTTGTGGCCTGACAGGCGCTTCGCTACGACGGTTCTGGTGGCCGCCAACGCCTTTCTCGCACGAAGTCCGGAGCAAGCTGCCAAGTTGCTGGCAGGTCACGTTGAGGTGACGTCCTGGGTTCAAGAGCATCCGGCAGAGGCGAGTCGGCTGTTGAATCAGGAGATTTCCAGGATCATGCGCAAAGAGATGAACGGAGCCATCTTGGACGAGGCTTTGCAAAGAGTGGAGGTGACATGGGATCCCATCGCCTCATCAATTCACACATACTTCAGGCGCGCACGGGAACTGAAGTACGTCAAGAAAGGCACCATACAAGGATTGGTCGATGTGAGCCTGTTGAATCAGGTCCTGGCCGAGAAAGGCCTGCCGCTGGTGGTGACCGAGGCCGAAACGGCGAACGAAAACTAAACCCCGATTTCGCATGTAGACTCGTTGATGACTGGAGTCTCAGCAGGCGACACAAGACCCATCCCCAAGTCCAGGTCGGACACCCCCAGAGCCAGCCCCATGCCAGAGAGAGAGTCTTCCCGCTCCCAATCACCCCGCTCCAGGGCCTGAATGATTTGCCGGCAGGTCTCGCTCAGATCGCTCTCGGAGCCCGAAATCATGGCCTCATTGAGGACATTCAGCAGATCGAGGTAGAAGCTGCTTTGGCCATACACCACCATCTTGTTGAAACTGTCGCGAGCTTCCCGCAGGTTGCTCATTCGCAGCTGAAGGATGACAAGGCGCTTCAGATATTCTTCCAGGTGAAGCCGGTCATCCGTTCGGATGAGCAGCGTGGTGAGAGCCTTGAGTGTTCGGATGTTTGGGCCATCCAATTCGAGCATCGAATCGAGCATGACTCGCAAGCGACTGCTGTCCTTCATCTCAATGGCCGTTTCGAGGATGGCATCCACAATGTCCAAGCTTCCGCCAAGATCCCCTTCTGCGATCAACACCTCCAGCAGCTTCACTGTCGGAGAGTACATCTGGGGATTCTTTGGGGCTGCAGTGGACAGGTACTTCTTGGCGACTTCCCGATTGCCGCTTTCGAGGAACATCTGGGCTAACAGAACCTTGAATTCCGGGTCTTCTTCCAGCGACAGCGAATGGAGGAGTTCTGCGGCCCGATCGATAAGATCCATGCCTTGCAGCAGCTCCAGGAGGGACCTGAGAAACTCTCGGTCGTCCGGCCTGATTCGAAGGATGTTATCGACCGCTGCCAGAGCCGCTTCTTTGTTCCCTTTCTGAGAAAGGATGCGGGCACATGTCAGGTAGCTCTCGGCCGCTTCACGGTGCCTGCCGAACTGCTGGAGAAACTGCGCTAACTCCTGTTGACTGTCGTGGCAATAGGGATCGAAGTCGCAAATCTTTTGGAGAGCGGCCAAGGCTTTGTCATACTCTCCAAAACTCATCCACTGGTTCGCTACGAGACGATACTGAAGCTTGGCATTCGGAATCTGACCCAGGTGCTCATAGAGCTCGGCCAGTCGAATGATGGCTTCCTGATTCTTCGGGGATATCTTGAGGATCTTCTTATAGGTGGCTACTGCGTTGGCGAACTGCTGACGGGACTCAAAAGCTTGCGCTAGCCGGTGATACCACTCCAAGGCTTGGTCCCGGTCGTCAAGGCGGCTGTAGAGGTCAGCGATGTTGTTGATGATCGTCGAGTCTTCTGGTTCCATCGCGTGAATTTTCAGGTACTGTTCCAGGGCCAAGGAAAGCTTCCCTAACAAGATGTATTTGCCGGCCTGCTGCAGGAGTTTGTTCGTTTTGGGATCCATCGTCGTTCTCCACCAGAGTTTGTTTTTCGGATTCTCATCAGCCTTCCTCACGTTCAGGCATCGCGGGCAGTTAATCAGTTCCTTCGCCAAACCTGCATAGGATCGTAAATAGTTCAAAAGGTTAATGTTGTCCTGAGTTCTCTCGAATGTGGAGTCTCATCGTCGGTCAGATTGTCCGAAATTGGGAAAAGGAGACAGGGCTGACCGGCTTCTGAAGTGCCGGACGCTGTGAGGTTTGGGAGCCGGTCTTGCTGGCTTCGGGGTAATCTGAAGGGCGCCAGGAGCAGGGGTGTAACGTAAGCCGGATGCCTGCCGTGCCCCCTGCCGGTACCGGGGCTGGACCAGGCGACTTTCAAATTGCCTTCCGGCTCCCGAGCAAATAGGATAGTTAATGCTTTTTTCGTAGCGACCAGAGCGTTTTTGCCCTTCTGCAGGTACCCAATTTATTTGAGGTCGTGGTGCAAATGATTCGACTGGCAATCATTAGCTTCGAGCATGTCCATGCTCCTCACTACCTCCAGGGCCTGAAGGAGATTGATGGGGTCAGCGTTGCGGCGGTGGCCGAGCCAGAGGACCGCCGGCTGGAAGCCCATTCTTCTTTGCTTCAGGGTATCCCGCGATACACCGACTACAAAAGGATGATTGAGGCTGAAGACCTGGATGGTGTCATCGTTTGCTCCGCCAACTCGCGGCACAAAGAAATCGTGATTGAGTGTGCCAGAGCCGGTCTCCCCGTTCTCTGCGAAAAGCCGATCGCCACCAGAACTGCGGATGCGCGCGAGATGTTGGCTGTCTGCCAGGCCCATGACAGTGCTCTGGTCATTTGCTTTCCGACTCGGTTTAGT
This sequence comes from Acidobacteriota bacterium, assembly GCA_040753175.1. GTDB lineage: Bacteria > Acidobacteriota > Terriglobia > Versatilivoradales > Versatilivoraceae > JBFMEW01. The sequence goes on from JBFMEW010000018.1 coordinate 60,525, forward strand.
CCGGCTTTGCATCAGGCTCGCGAAGTGCTCCGGCAAGGAAGTCTCGGCAAGCCTCTTGCGGTGAGTGCCACCAATCGAGGAATGATGCCCGGCGACTGGTTCGTTGACCCGGAACTGGCGGGGGGCGGAGCCCTCATGGATCACACGGTGCACGTTGCAGATGCCCTGCGCTGGCTTTTTGAGGCTGAGTTCACTCGCGTCTTTGCCCACGCCGCCACGCGTCTGCATCAGACTCCTGTTGAAGACGTTGGGCTGGTGACTCTGGAAATGAGCAATGAAGTATTCGTGACAGTCGATACCAGTTGGTCCCGGCCAAATCGATCGTTTCCGCTCTGGGGAGATCTATGCATGAGGATCGTCGGGACTGAGGGGGTACTGGATGTGGATGTTGTGCCTTGGACGTTGAATCAGTACTCGGAGGAGGCGGGCAAACATTTAGTAACAGCCAGGGATGGCGACCTGAACATCCGACTCCTGACAGCGTTCGTCCAGTCTCTGTCCGGCCAATCCACGCTGCTGGCAAACGGTGTTGACGGATTGAGAGCTCTCGAGGTGGTAGAGGCCGCTTACAAATCGCTGGAGAGTCGGAACCCGGTGGCCCTGTGAGGCCGTTAGGTTCAGAGCCGACATCGGCCTAACCATCAATCGTTCTGGATGCCGAAAATGAGTGATCCTTAACCTATGGAGAATCTCCGACCTTCTTCCACGAGTCCTTTGATTGTTGCGATCCTGGGTGCCGGGAACATGGGCGTGTGCTTAGCCCGGGCCTTCTCCAAGGTCTCGGGAGTTGCGGTGAAATATGTTTACAGTCGAACTCTGAGCCGGGCCAAGTCAGTGGCTGACTCGGTGGGCGCACTCGCAGTCGATCGGCCGGAGCTGTTGTTCGAGGACAAGGATGTCGACGTCGTCACGTTCTGCCTTCCAACCGACACCCGCCTGGATTTCTTAACGAGAGCCGTTCGGGCCGAAAAGCACATCTTCTGCGAAAAGCCGCTGGCCTTGGACCCACAGATGGCGAACGATATTCGCAAGTTACTCAACGGTTATTCCAAGACCGTGATGGTTGGTCACGTTCTAAGGTTTGCATGGGAGTTCAGTCACATCCGCCGGATTGTACAAGATGACGGGCTTGGGCGGATTGGCTCGATTCGAATGTCGCGGTTGGTTGGGTATCCTGGATCCGACGCGTGGTTCACCGATAGCAGTCGCAGCGGGGGAATTGTGTTGGATCTCATGATTCACGACATCGATTTCCTGCTGTGGACATTCGGCGAGGTCGGGCAGGTTTATGCCAGGTTGGCTACCGAGACGGGGATGCGCAAGGCCGACTACGCTTTGGTGAACCTGCAGTTGGAATCCGGAGCGGTCGCACACCTCGAGGGCAGTTGGGCTCACCCGGTTGGCAGCTTCAGGCAGACTATCGAGGTATGCGGTAGCAAGGGGCTGCTTCAACACGACAGCGCCTCGAGCAAGCCCTTGACTTTCCTTTCAACCAGGGAGCTGACGGGCGTTCCCGCCTCGCGAATCTCAATCCCTGAATCCGATGAGGCCAGCGACCCCTACCTGGCAGAGGTGAGACATTTCGTCGAGTGTGTGAGGTCTGGTCGGGAACCCATGGTGCGTTGGCAGGAGGCCATCGAGGCCTGCGAAGTGGCCTTCTTGGCAATCGAATCGGCAAGGCAAGGCGTGGCCTTGCGCTCAAAGAGCTGACTCGTGCCACACGTCTGAGGTGCCTGGATTACTAAAACTAAGAGGTCCGTCTAAGCAGCCGCTCCACTTTACCAAGGATGGCTCAAAAACCATGAAACGACGTGAAGTCTTGAGATGGTTCTCCACCGGCGCTGCCGGTGGATTGAGTTTGTTTTCTGCGAATGCTCTCTTGGCGAACCTTCGCCCGCAGGATGCTCCCTTGCCCACACGCGGGGTCCCGCCGGTGAAAATCCGGGACATCAAGACCGTTTTGACGGCACCCAACGGCATCCGCCTGGTCGTCGTCAAGGTGGAGACCACCGAGCCTGGGCTCTACGGCTGGGGTTGTGCCACTTTCACGCAGAGAGCTCTGGTGGTCAAGACAGCCGTAGACGAATATCTGCGTGACTTCCTGAAGGGGAGAAACGTCGACGAAATCGAGGACATCTGGCAGTCTTCCTATGTCAGTTCCTATTGGCGGAATGGGCCGGTACTGTTCAACGCCATGAGCGGCGTGGACATGGCGCTTTGGGACATCAAGGCCAAGCGCGCCAACATGCCTCTCTATCAGCTTCTGGGTGGGAAGTGTCGTTTTGCCGCTGATTGTTACTATCACGCCAGCGGCAAGGACTTTCAGGAAGTAGAAGAGAATGTTCGGAAGGCCATGGAACTCGGCTACCGACACGTGCGAGTGCAGTCAGGCGTCGCCGGTCTGGCAACCTATGGCGTCAGTGGGCGTCACAACGACGCAGAAGATGAGGAGGTGGGCCCCACCAGTCCCAAGTCAATTTGGGAACCTGCTGATTACTGTCGCATGGTTCCCAAGCTGTTCGAGCATTTACGGGCAAAGTTGGGTGATGAAATCGAGCTCCTGCACGATGTTCACGAAAGGGTCAGCCTGAATCAGGGGATCAACCTGTGCAAAGAACTTGAGAGATACCGGCTGTTCTTCCTGGAAGATCCTTTTCCACCCGAGGACAACGATCACTTCAGGCTGCTCCGACAGCAGTGTGCCACTCCCATTGCCATGGGGGAACTCTTTAACAGCATGCATGAGCACGTGCCACTGATCTCGAACCGCCTGATTGACTACATTCGAACCCACATTTCGCAGATCGGCGGACTGACGATGGCCCGAAAGGTCGCGGCGTTGTGCGAGTTCTTCGGTGTCAAAACAGCCTGGCACGGGCCGGGAGACGCTTCCCCTATAGCGCATGCCACTCAGCTGGCTCTGGAGTTGGCAAGCTACAATTTCGGTGTCCACGAAGGGGGGCGGTTCCCGCCGGAAACACGAGACGTGTTCAGGGGTTGCCCGGAAATCAGGAAAGGCTATCTCTACGCGAACGAAGTGCCCGGACACGGCGTAGATGTGGACGAAAAGCTTGCTGCTCGGTTTCCCTTTCAGGCTGGAAGGAACTTCGACTTCAGTTGGGGAACGACGCGCCGGCGCGATGGAACAGTGATCCGACCGTAGACGATTGGGATCGCTTTGAGATGTGCGCATCCGACTATCCTGCGATGAGGTTCAAGCGTTTATGAAAGCAAGACGGAAATTCCTGCAAGAGAGTATCTCGTTGACAGGGCTGTTGGCCGTTGAAGGACTGAGAGGAAAGGCGCTGGCGGTGCCTCCGGCCAATTCCAACCCTGCCTTTGCAGGTAACGGCTTCAAGTTGGGGACCGTAACCTACAACCTTGGCAAGGATATGGATCTGGAGACCTTGATTAAGACCTGCGAGGAGACCGGATTCGAAGCAGTGGAGTTGAGAACATCTCACAAGCACGGCGTGGAACCCTCGCTCAGCCCGGCTCAGCGCCAGGAAGTCAGGCGGCGATTTGACGGCACACGAGTCCGCCTCCTAAGCTTGGGATCGACCTGCGAGTACCACTCTCCGGATCTTGGGGTAGTCCGAAAGAACGTGGAGGAGACGAAGCAGTTCGTTGAGTTAGCCCACGACGTGGGGGCTTTGGGCGTGAAGGTACGGCCCAATGGGCTTCCCAAAAACATTCCAGAGGAGAAAACGCTCGAGCAAATCGGACGATCGTTGAAGGAGTGCGGTGAGTTCGCACAGAGGTACGGCATCGAGATTTGGGTGGAAGTCCACGGACGCGACACCAGCCTACCCAGGCGCATGAAGCGAATCATGGAAGTGGCAAGCCATCCACAAGTGGGTGTTTGCTGGAACTCCAACGACGATGACGTCGAAAGCGGCTCGGTCCGCGCCAGTTTCGAGATGCTGCGGCCCTGGCTCCGAAACGTCCATATCAACGAACTATGGAAGAAAGACTACCCTTGGAAAGAGTTGTTTCACCTACTTCAGGATGCGGGTTACAGTCGCTATACTCTGGCTGAAATCCCGGATAACTGCGATGCCATTAGGCTGATGCGCTACTACCGCAGCTTGTGGCAGCAGCTGGTCGCTTAGTTGAAGGCAAGGCGGCGAAGTGACGGGGTCCAAAGACGGCGTTGCCGAAAACACCATAGGAGAATCTCATGAGGCGAATAAAGTGGCTTGTGTCACACCCACGGGTGGCTTTGGCTTTCGTGCTGCCAGCACTGTTGGGAACGTTATGGGTGAGGACTTCGGGACTGCGGTTGGAGGCGTTACCTTCCACGGTGAAGCAGATTGCTCCCGGGGTTTGGTTTCGGGAGGGAGAGATCAAGGAATATGGTCACTGCAACAACGTCTGGATTGAGATGAAGGATTACGTAGTCGTGGTGGATGCGAACTTCCCCAGCGGCGCTGAAGCCTGCCTGGCGGACATTCAGAAGACGACCAAGAAACCGGTCAAGTATGTGTTCGACACCCACCACCATGGAGATCATGCCTACGGAAATCCGGTGTGGACCAAAATGGGAGCAACCACGCTCGCCTATGTGGGGGTAGCCGAGGAGATGAAACGCTACGAGCCCAAGCGCTGGCTTGACACGGCGAAAAATCGCAAAGACGTGGCGGCGATGCAGCTACCCTCGGCCGAACCGCCGAAGCAGACTTTTTCCGAACGGAAGATGATTCTTGAGGATGAGACGCGAAAAATCGAGTTCCATTTCTTCGGCTGGGCTCATACCCGTGGCGACGGTTTTGTTTATCTACCCAAAGAGCAGATCCTTTGCACCGGAGACGCCGTCGTTAACGGTGCCTACAACTATATGGGCGACGGTAACACGGCGAACTGGCCCTCGGTTGTCGATCAGGCGTTGAAATTGAATGTGACCACGGTTTTGCCCGGGCACGGGATCCCAGGAGGGAAAGAATTGCTTCAGGGCCAGAAACAGTTCATGGTCGAACTCCGGAAGGCCGTTCAGGGAGCAGTCAAGTCGGGGAAAAAACTGGAGGATTTGGTAACCGGAGCCGGGGAGGACCGCCGGGCTGTGGGTATCGAGTTGTCAGCCGTCGTCAAAAACTGGGTCGGTGATTCCACGCTGCCGGGTCAGGTCGAGGTCATCTACAAGGAGATCACCATGGGTAAGCCGCATGGAGAAATCCTTGGAGGGAAATGAACATGACAGCAGGCGGGTTCGCTACTGTCTGATCGCGCCGTCGAATGGATTCTACATGGCGCGAGCGAGGAGAGTGAGATGCTCAAACGAAGATCTTTCCTCAAAAACCTGACGGGTTTAGGGAGCTTGGCTCTTGCCAGCTTGCGAGAGGATGGTCTGGACCGGGTACATGCGGCAGGCAAGAAGGTCGCGCACCAGACTCCCGAGCAGCTGGCAACCGACGAGGATTTTTGGTTCGAGATCCAGCAAGCGTTCACCCTGGATCGGACGATTGTCAACCTGAACAACGGGGGCGTGTCTCCCAGTCCTCGTATCGTGCAGGAGGCCATGCGGCGATACCTGGAGCTCTCGAATCAGGCACCTGCCTACACCATGTGGACGCTACTCGAACCTCAGATTGAGAGTGTCCGGACGCGGCTTGCGGCGGCATTTGGGTGCGATGCAGAGGAGATGGCAATCACGCGGAATGCCAGCGAATCATTGGAGACTTGCATATTGGGATTGGATCTTCGCCCGGGCGACGAAGTGCTAACCACCAACCACGACTATCCACGAATGCTGACGACCTGGCAGCAGCGGGAACGCCGGGACGGGATCGTGCTGAAGAAGATTTCTTTTCCAACTCCTCCCTCCAGCCTGGATGAACTGTCCGATCGGTTCGAAAAGGCCATCACACCCAAGACTCGGGTGATCCTCTTCTGCCACATCACTAACCTTACGGGGCAGATCTTCCCGGTGCGGCAGATTTGCCGCATGGGACGCGAGCACGGCATCGAGGTGATTGTGGATGGGGCCCATGCCTTTGCCCACTTCCCGTTCCAACATGAAGACCTCGATTGCGATTACTATGGAACAAGCCTCCACAAGTGGCTGCTGGCACCTCATGGCACCGGCTTCCTGTATGTCAGGAAATCTAAGATTCCGAAGCTTTGGCCGCTGATGGCCGCTCCGGAATCCATGCAGGACAACATTCGGAAATTCGAAGAAATCGGCACTCACCCGGCGGCCAATCACAATGCGATCGCCGAGGCCCTGGCCTTCCACGAAGGGATTGGTGTGGAACGGAAGGCTGCGCGACTGCGCTATCTGAGAGACCGCTGGGCCCGGCGTCTAGAAGGGCAGCCCGGAGTGAAGCTCCTGACCAGCTTTGACCCGTCTATGTCGTGTGGGCTGGCCACGGTCGGCATCGAAGGCGTCGACCCCAACAAACTCACGCAATACATGTGGAATAGCCACCGCATCCTGGTAACACCTATCATCCACGATGAGTTTCAAGGGATTCGAGTCACCCCCAATGTCTATACCATTCCAGATGAAATAGACCGGTTTGCGGCAGCCATGGAACGAGTCGTACGTCAGGGCTTGTCCTGACGGAAAGCGGCTTTCAGGCCGGTTCCTACCAGAAGGACTCGCACAAGAAAGCCATCGATTCGGGAAGGTGAAGGCTAACCAACTCCCACCCGTGGGGCTCATTCGGGTACTCCCGAAAAATGTGAGGCTCACCATGCTGAGCCAGCACCTGGTCGAGCGTCCTGAGAGCCTGGCCCAAGTTCATCACCTGGTTGTAGCGGTCAGCGGTGCCGTAATCGAAGTAGATTCGTAAGCCCTTCAGATTGGAGTTTCTGGCCAAGTCCAAGGGATTGTTTTGCCGCCATCTCTCGATGTCAACCGGGTTTCCGAAAATGGGGGTAATCAAGCGCGTGAAAAAATCAAAACGGCCCGATGTCTTCGTTTCTTCAGGCATGCGGGACGGATCGACCTGAAAAACGATCGGTGAATGACCAGCCGTTGCCGAGTAGAGGTTCTTATGCTTGAACGCAATTTTGAGAGCTCCAAACCCTCCCATGGAAGTTCCGCCAATAGCTCTCCATCGCGTTCCTGATTTGACCCGGTAGGTCTTTTCAACAAACTGGATCAAGTCTTGCGTAATGTAGTCTTCGTAATTCTTGCTGCCGTCCAGATAGTTCGTGTAAAAGCTGTTGTCGCCTTTCGGGTGGACCATCAGCACTTCGGGAATCTTTTTGTCTGCAATCAAGCGAGCAAGCTTCTCATGCAAGCGGCCATAGCGGTCTACCGTCCAGCTGGTGTGATCGTTGTTAAGCCCATGCAGGAAATAAACAACGGGATAACGTGACTGGCTCGACGAGTAGGACTGAGGCAAGAAGATCGAATATTCGCGTTCCTCTTTCAGGGCAGCACTGTAAAACTCTCCGAACTCGACTCGAGCGCCACCCGGGATTTCGAGGGGCATTCGATCGGTTCGGCGGCGTTCCGGGGCACGGGTGTCCTGGAAAGGCGAAAAGGCAAAGTGTCTGAATGGATGCGACACCACCCAACTGAGGTTTGCAACGAGAAGGATCCCCAAGAGTGGTAAAGAAATAATCCGCTTCCGCATGCTCCTCCCGTCTTCTCCAATCATCGATGTCAAGAACCTAGCATTGGCCTTTCATGAATTCCAGTTCTTTTGCAGCCCGGCCGGTCCCGCGGCCATCTTGCGAACGCTTTCAGTCCGAGATTCCTTCAAGAGGGTGTAGGCACCACTCAATCAGGGGGTAGCAGCCAAGCGAGTTCGGCCTTCCCATCTGGTTTGCTGATTTCCGGTCCTCACGACAAAAAGAGGAGCCTGGAAAGGCCGACGATTTGATGGAATGCTCGAGGGATCGGGCAGGCCGCTGTCGTCCAACGGGCGAAACAAACAGTTGTTCCGTTCCCGGGAGTCGCGTTCATCGTCGGTCTCTTCATCTCCGGCAAGACCGGCTGGGTTGGAGCTTTCTAACGGCGACAGGCTGGCGCTTTCTTGAGATCCTCTGGTCTGCCCTTGTTCCACCTCGTTGCGCTTATCGAGCCGGCGGTTGCGGCTTCGAGAACCTCGTCTCGTCGAGCTGCCAGGTTGACGTGGGCTCGGACTTCGAGAAAAAGCTCAACCTGCGGAGTACTTGGTTGCCAGCCGGCGGAGCTGGGTCATGAGTCTTGGAACGGCAGCTTTGGGATTCTCGGCAGCCTCGTACTCGAGGGCCAGGTATCCGTTGTAGCCGCCCTTTGCCAGCATCGAGACAAGACGATCCCAGTCTGAAGGTTTGGAACGGCCATCCGGTCCTTCAATCTCGGATTTGAACTGAGTGTTCACGGCGTAAGGTACACAGGCGGCAATCTCAGCATAAGGGTCGGCGACATGGAAGTTTCCGGTATCGAGATTGATGCCGACCCAGGGGGAATCGACTCTCTTGACAATGTCAACGATCCGTTTAGCTTGGGAGGTGATCCCGCCGTGGTTCTCCAGGCCCAGAATGATTCCTTTGCTGGCGGAATAGTCCCCTGCTCGCTTGAGACCCTCCACTACCCATCCAGCGGCCTGATCTTCGGTCGCATCCTTGGGTGCCTCGCCTCCAAAGACCCGAATATGACAAGCCCCAAGGCGCTCTGCAACATCCACCCATTTCCTGATCTCAGCGACTTCCTTGGCCTGCAGTTCCGGCGTTGGACGACAAAGGTCAGTACGGATGGAAATACTGTAGATTTCTACCGCCATCTTGTAGGCCAGCCGTTTTAGGGGAAGCAGAAATGAATTGGATGTGTCTGGAAACCAGTAGACAGTCAGGTCCAGCCCATCCACATCATGCGCCACGGCCAAGCGGACCAGATCTTCGTAGCTCATGGTCTTGTTTTTCAGGGCCTCACGAAATGAGTAGGCACAAATAGCAGTCCGCAGGCGGGGAACGCCCTTGGCGTTCGCAGCCGCTGGACTTCCACCAAATGGGAGGTTCAGACCGGCAACCACGACCGGTAACGCGCTCAGCAAATCTCTTCGGTTCACAATGGCCTCCTTGCTACTGTGGATCCACCTTGCACTGTTGGGAAATATACTGCAGCGAGCAGGGTCACGGGAACGGCAAAATCGCTGCACCCTCCGGGGATGGATACAGGGACGAGATCCCTGTCCGATGGCAGACGTTGGCGTAGGGATTCAGGGATAGGAGTTCGTCGAAACCGTCGCGAAAAACCAAATCGAGTCGGCCAAGGCTGGGTGCCGTCGCGGCTAGGGAAGCCCTTTTGACAACCCCCTCTCAGGTGGGATACGATGCTCAACCGGATTGAGAAAGGGCCCCTGATATGGCTTGGTTCAAAAAGGATAGAACACCTATCTCCCCGATGGGTGACCGGACCGTTCGGACCGAAGGTCTTTGGATCAAGTGTGACCAATGCAAGCAGATCATTTGGAAAAAGGACCTTGAAGCCGCTCTGAACGTTTGTCCTCAGTGTCAATATCATTTCAAGATCTCGGCTCGGGAAAGGCTCAGTCAACTCTTCGACGACGGCTGCTACCAGGAGCAAGATGCAGGACTTCAGTCGACCGACCCACTGAAGTTCGTCGACAAAAAGCCCTATCGTCAGCGCCTGGCCGAAATGGTCTCGACCACCGGGATGAGTGACGCCATCGTGTCGGCGGAAGGAGTACTCGGGAAGAAGCCTGCACAGATCTGTGCAATGGACTCCTCCTTCATTAGCGGTTCGATGGGATCGGTGGTTGGAGAAAAGATCACGCGAGCCATCGAACGCAGTGTTCAGCGCAAACTCCCTCTGATCGTGATCTCTTGTTCCGGGGGAGCCCGCATGCAGGAGGGGACGCTGAGCTTGATGCAGATGGCCAAGATCAGTTCAGCGCTGGCCAGGCTCGATCAATTCCGAGTTCCGTACATTTCGGTCATGACCGACCCGACCACAGGCGGAGTGACGGCGAGCTTTGCGATGCTTGGCGATCTAAATCTGGCGGAGCCGGGAGCCCTCATTGGATTTGCCGGTCCTCGAGTCATTGAGCAGACGATCCGGCAGAAGTTGCCCGCAGGCTTTCAGCGAAGCGAGTTTCTTCTGGAACATGGAATGCTTGATGCAATCGTTCATCGCAAAGATTTGAAGGACTATCTGGTCAGGTCTTTGGATTTTCTTGGCTACTGACGTCCTGTTGGGGCGATTGGCTTTGCCCACTCCATCGTGAATTCGGCGGAGTGGGTTTCGTGTTTATGGATTACACCGACGCCGTTCGCTACTTGTATTCCCTGGGCAACGAAGTCACAGCGGCGAAACTCGAACTCGAGAACATCTCTGCCGTCCTCAGTTTTTTGGGGAATCCGCACCGGGGCTTTCGGGCGGTTCACGTCGCTGGAACCAACGGAAAGGGATCCGTTTGTGCTTTCATCGAGTCGGTCCTCCGGCATGCAGGCTATCGAACTGGTCTCTACACGTCTCCCCATTTGGTTCGAATCGAAGAGCGTATTAGGTTCTGCGGCGTGATGATTTCTGAGGCCGACTTTTCTCGGTTGACGGCTAAGGCCAAGGCTGCTGTGGACCGGTTGCTCGAGGGGAAGGCGCCAGGTTCTCCCCGGTTGGCGCGTCGCCCCACCTACTTCGAAACGGTCACGGCCATTGCTTTTGAGTACTTCGCGGAGCAACAGGCCGAGATCGTTGTTGCTGAGGTGGGGCTTGGCGGTCGTTTGGACGCGACGAATGTTCTCGATCCAATGGTGGCAGTCATTACCAATGTCGATCTTGACCACCAGATTTATCTCGGTCATCGGATTGATGAGATTGCCACTGAGAAGGCCGGAATCATCAAGCCACGGAGCTATGAGTTTTTCCGGTTTTCTGGAGCGTTTGCTTCGAGGCCCATCGTGAACTTGCCTGTCGTTCTGGGTGAGCCGCAGCCGGTTGTCAAGCGGATCGTCCAGAATCGCTGTGCGGCAGCCGGAGCAATTCTCGTCGAGACCAAGCGGGAATGTTGGCGTTCGGCTGAGCCGGACCCTCAAGGTCGATTCAGGATCGGCGTCACGAGCTACCAAGGCAGTGCCCCTCTGGATATTTTGGTGGGACTCCCCGGTCAACACCAGGTTTCCAATGCTCTGACCGCATTAACGGCTTTGGAGGTCCTTCGGTCGGGCGGAATTAGAGTTGAGGCAAATGATATCCGGCAGGGATTGAGCCAGACGGACTGGGCGGGAAGACTGGATGTCAGAGAAGTCGAGGGGAGGCGCATTGTGCTGGATGGGGGCCACAATCCTGCCGCCGCTGGAGTCGTGCGCGACCACCTTAAGCGGTTCGTGCCTGAAGGTCTGGCCGCAATGGTCTATGGCTCGATGCGCGACAAGGACGTGGTGGAGATTGGAAGACTCCTCTTCCCGCTGGCGAGAACAGTGATTTTGACTGAGCCGAATTCGATTCGCAGTCTTGCACCTGCTGAGATTGTCCGTATGCACCCAGAGTTGGCGTCTCGTTTTCGGGTGACCACTTCAGCACCGCAGGCCCTTGAGTCAGCACTTCGAGCTACCGCCAGAGGAGAGGTTATCGCTGTCGTCGGTTCCCTTTATTTGGTGGGGGAGGCCCTTGAGTGGCTGCAACGACGAGCCAACCCAACCACCGAGGTTGCCCTCTCCGAGGAGATGGTCGTACCTCCATCGAATCTTGCGGTTTTGTCGAAACAGGGAGGATAGCTTGGCGTCAAAGCCGATCATTGGGATCTGTTGCCGGATGGACATTGATGGCGACCAGTTCTATCTGAGAAAGCAGTACAGTGAAGCCGTCTACCACGCCGGCGGAATTCCCGTCCTACTGCCGTTGATTTCCGACCCGGAATACTCTAACAGCCTGCTGGAAAGATTGGATGGCATCCTGCTTTCGGGCAGCAACAGCGACGTCGATCCTCACCGTTACAAGGAGGACCCGATTCCCCAGATTGGGTCGATTATGACTCGGCGAGATCAGACGGATTGGAACTTGCTGGAGGAGGTGTTCAGAAAGAAAGTGCCTCTTCTCGGGATTTGTTTTGGGATGCAGATCCTGAACGTCTTTCTGGGCGGAAGCCTCTGGCAGGATATCCCAACCCAGATCGGCCAGGCCCTCAAGCACAGTCAGCGAGGACTTGACGAGTACAAGTCCCACACGATCAAGATCAAGCCTCATTCGCTGCTTCACCGACTTGCCGGGCAAGACGAAGCTAAAGTGAACAGCTTTCATCATCAAGGCGTCAAGAGCGTAGCTTCAAACCTCGAGTGCGTAGCCGAGGCGGGGGACGGCGTGATCGAAGCGCTGGAATTGAAGGAGGAGGACCACTTCGTGCTGGCTGTCCAGTGGCACCCCGAGATTGGCTGGAACCAGGATCCGCTCTCGCAGAGGATCTTCAGCGAATTCGTATCCGCTGCCTCGGGTGTCCGCCGGTAACCCTGAGTTTGGTTGTCATGCCTTCAACCATCCTTTGAGCCCCAGACCAAGTCGATGCGCAGTCTCCCCAAACAAGACCGACTGGCCATATTCTCGCTTTCTGCCGGCCATTTCATTAATGATGCCTACTCCAATTTTCTGGGGCCGCTGTTGCCTCTCCTGGTGGCGAAGTTCCACCTGACGATCACCCAGGCCGGATGGTTGGCTGCAATTCTGGTTTTTTCCTCCTCATTTACGCAGCCCTTTTACGGCTACATCTCAGATCGCTACTTGAAGCGTCTTTTTGCCGTGTTCAGTCCGTTGGTGACGGCCGTTTTCATGTCTTGCCTCGGACTGGCCTCCGGATACTGGTCCCTGGCGGCCATCTTGTTTTGTGGGGGTGTGGGAATCGCGTCATTCCACCCCCAGAGCGCCGCGATGACAGCCCTCGCCAGTGGTCATCGCAAGGGCTTGGGCATGTCGATCTTTGTCACCTCCGGAAGCTTGGGCTATTCGTTGGGTCCGATCATCATCACCTATGCGGTCGCCTGGTGGGGACTGGAAGGCTCGTTCGTGGTGATGCTTCCAGGAATGGTGGTCTTTGCCCTGCTGTACTTCTTGGTTCCACCTTTGGAGCACTCCTCCAGGAGTTCAGTGCCACAACGGCTCAGAGATGCTCTCCTGCCGGTGTGGTGGCCATTACTCCTCCTCTACCTTCTGGTCGTCATTCGGTCGTCGGTCCAGATGTGCTTCGTCAATTTCCTTCCGCTGTATCTCTCTGGCCAGGGGCACAGTTCCCTGTTCGCAGGCAAGATCACGACTCTGTTCCTGTTCTTCGGTGCGGTGGGCGGTTTTAGCGGGGGAGCCCTCTCCGAAAGGTTCGGACGCCGAAACGTCATCGCCTTTTCGATGCTGTTCTCGACCCCCTTTTTGATTGGCTTTCTGTGGACGAGCGGTTTGGTGTCTTACACGCTTTTGGCTCTTGGCGGATTGATCCTTCTGTCAACGGTGCCGGTCAACGTGGTGATGGCTCAGGAACTCGTCCCTCGTGGGGCCAGCACCGTTTCGGCTTTGATGATGGGATTTGCCTGGGGCATGGGGGGATCACTGGTTCCCGCAGTCGGCAAGATCGCCGATCACTTTGGGTTGGAACAGGCGCTGCTGGCGGTGGTGCTGCTGCCGCTGGGGGGGGGCTTTCTGTCTCTTGGACTTTATCGTCACCTCAGAACGGGAGAGGAGCTGACGGCGCCGGTTGCCTCTCAGCGATAGGTTCAGAGCTGAATCAGATGGAGTAGTCGGAGTATTCCGGAGTCGGCGCGGGCCGAGGCGGGTCAGAAAGCATGCCGGCAGCCACCGTAGCATTCGTCGCTTCATCAATCAAGATAAAGCCACCCATGCTTCGATTTCGGTAGTATTCGTCGTAGATCAGCGGATTAGCCGTCCTCAAGCGAACCCTCGCAATCTCGTTCAGCGATAAATCCGATGCAGGCTCTTCTTCCAGTGAGTTGATATTCACTCGATAGCAGAGGTCGCGTACGATGGCTCGGCTGGTTCGTGTGTGCTGCTTGATGAGGTATTTGCGCCCAACCTGCATGGGTGTTTCATGCATCCAGCAAACCATGGCTTCGACGTCTTTGTCCATGAACGGAATGTTGTTCGACAAGGCAATCACGTCGCCACGGCCGACGTCAATTTGGTCTTCAAGGATCATCGATACGGACATGGGTGCGTGAGCTGTGGAGAGAGATTCCATCCCCACGCAGATGTTCTTGATCCGTGATCGGTGGCCTGAGGGCAGGATTACGACCGGATCCCCAACTCTAAAGTATCCGCTGGCAATCTGTCCCGCGAACGCCCGAAAATCATGGAACTCTTCGGATTGGGGTCGAATAACCCATTGGACTGGAAAACGTCCATCCACGAGATTCCAGTCCCCAGCGATGTGTACGTCCTCAAGAAACCCCAACAACGGCTTGCCTTGGTACCACGGCATCCTCTCCGATCGTTCCACTACGTTGTCGCCGAAGCGGGCGCTGAGGGGAATAAAGCTGATATGCTTCATTCGCAGTCGAGTCGAGAATGCCGTGAAATCCTGGCGAATAGTGTTGAACACCTCTTCGGAGAAACCGACCAGATCCATCTTGTTGACGCAGAGTACCAAATGGGGGATACCAAGCAGGGAGGCCAAATAGCTGTGGCGCCGCGTTTGCTCCAAGACTCCATTACGGGCGTCCACCAGAATCAGCGCCAGGCTTACTGTTGACGCTCCCGTGACCATGTTGCGCGTGTACTGGATGTGGCCTGGCGTGTCGGAGACAATGAATCGGCGCCTGGGTGTGGCGAAATAGCGGTAGGCGACATCGATCGTGATGCCCTGCTCTCGTTCGGCTCGCAGACCATCAGTTAGATTGGCCAGGTTGACTTCTGCCTCGCCCCGCTGAAGGCTGGTTCGCTGCAAGGCCTCCATCTGGTCTTCGAAGATTGATTTGCTGTCGTGAAGGAGACGGCCGATGAGAGTGCTCTTCCCGTCATCAACACTGCCGCAGGTGGTGAAGCGCAGGAGTTCGACTGACTTTGACTGCGGAAAGCTGGTGCCTGCGGTCATGGTCAAAAGTAACCTTCCCGCTTTCGATCCTCCATCGCGGATTCCGAGCGGCGGTCATCCGCTCGAGTCGCCCCCCGTTCCGTGGTCCGCGATGCGGCAATCTCCTTGATGATGCCGCTCACACTGGTGGCAACTGATTCCACGGCGGCTGTGCAAACGATGTCGCCCACGGTTCGAAAACGGACCTTCTTACGCTCAATGACCTCGCCCGGACGCAGGCTTAACAGGGGACTTGCACTCATCCACATTCCGTCCCGTTTGAACACCTCGCGTTCGTGAGTGAAGTAGATTTGGGGGAGGTCCAAGTTCTCTCTCTCGATGTACTGCCAGACATCCAGCTCCGTCCAGTTGGTCAGGGGAAATACCCGAATATGCTCTCCCTTGAAAATCTTGGCGTTGTAGAGATTCCACAACTCCGGTCGCTGGTTCTTAGGATCCCATTGCCCGAATTCATCGCGGAATGAGAAGACTCTCTCTTTGGCTCGTGATTTCTCCTCGTCGCGTCGGGCTCCTCCGAAAGCTGCGTCAAAACGAAACTCCTCAATGGCTTGCAGGAGAGTCGGAATCTGAAGCCAATTGCGGCTGCTGTCGCGTCCCGACGGTTCCTGAACAAGACCGGACTGAATGGCATCCTCGACCGATCGGACAATGAGTCGCTCGCCCAGCTCTGACACCTTTCGATCTCGGTATTCCAGCACCTCCGGAAAATTGTGACCAGTGTCGATGTGCAGCAACGGAAATGGAAACCGCGCCGGCCTAAAGGCCTTTTCCGCCAATCTCAACATGCAGATGGAGTCCTTACCGCCGGAAAACAACATCACCGGCCGCTCAAACTCCGCAGCCACTTCCCGCAGAATGTGGATGGCCTCTGCTTCCAATACGTCGAGGTGCGATAGGAAATAGCTTTCCACAGGTACCTCAAAATCGGATGTTTTGCTTTCTTCCTCAACGAGATGGTTTATCAAATGGATTGGCCTCTATTGGACTGTCGCTCGAGTTGGAACCAGCTTGCCGTTCGAAAGATGTAGGCCACATTCCCTGTGCTCCGGGCTCTCCCACCACCAACGGCCTGCCCTCACATCCTCACCGGGCCTGACGGCGCGAGTGCAGCAGGAGCAGCCAATGCTCAAGAAACCCTGATTGTGAAGAGGATTGTAGGGGATGTCGTGAGAGCGAACGAAGTCCCACACTTCTTGGTCCGTATACTTCCAGAGAGGGTTGATCTTGATCAAGTCGTTCTGGGCGTCCCACTCCAGCACATCCGCCTCCTGACGAGTTACGGACTGAGCTCTTCGCAATCCTGTGATCCAAGCCTCCAGGCCGCGGAGAGCCCGTCGGAGAGGATTGATCTTTCGCACGCCACAACACAGTTTTCTGAGATCAGTGCTCCTGTAAAACAGGTTGATCCCATGCTCGCGTACCATAGCCTCCACTTCGGTAGCGTCGGGACAATAAACTTCAAACTTAAATCGATATCGGTTCTCGGTTTGCTCGATCAAGTTGTAAGTCTCCGGAAAGAGGCGCCCCGTGTCCAAGGTGAAGATTCTCATGGAAGGAGCGGATTCCGCAATGACATGGGTGAGAACTTGGTCCTCGACGCCCAGGGAACTGGAGAACGCCACCTTGTCTCCAAACGACTGGATTGCCCAGAGCAAAATCTCTCGCTGGCTCAGCTGCCTCAATGTCGGCGCTATCTCTGGGATGTCGTCTCGCGTAATCACTGGCATTTGGGTTTGAGCTCCGAAAATCTGACTAAGAAAATCAGAATAGTCAATATAACGACTCTTGACAGATCCGTCAAGGGGTAGCATTGGACTCAGGGACAAGGAGAACCCTAAATTTGAGATTGACTCCTTTTCTGGCCCTCAACTATATTGATTAAGCCGATTTGTTTAGTCATCTTGTGGCGCTTATGAAGATTTCTACCAAAGGCGAATATGGTCTGCTGGCCATCCTGGACTTGGCGCTCCACGTCGGTCAGGGACCGGTTCAAAGCTTCCAGGTTGCCGAGAGGCAGCGAATTCCAAAGCAGTATCTGGATCAGCTCATGTTGGCCTTAAAGAAAGCTGGGTTGATCGAGAGTTCGCGGGGGAGGCAAGGAGGGTACCAGCTTGCCAAGCCGTCACGCACCATCTCTCTGCTGGAAGTTCTTGAGGCCCTCGAGGGCCCGATCGAAAACCTGTCATTTGCAGCCAGAGATGCGCGGTCGAACACTCCGTCTCGCGAGCTTCTGCGTTCGCTGTGGGACGAGGTTTTCTCGCAGACGGTGGAAATTCTCCGTTCAAGAACGTTAGAGGACTTGTGCGATCAGCATAAGAAAATGGAAAATCAGATCATGTACTATATCTAACAATTGTTGGAGAGCTCCATGGCGAAGATCGCAAACGACGTTCTTGACTTGATGGGTGACACACCACTGGTGCGGCTGAACAAAGTGACCAGTGGGGCCGTTGCAACAGTTGTAGCCAAGCTGGAGTCTCACAATCCAGCCGGCAGCGTCAAGGATCGCATCGGAATCAGCATGATCACGGAGGCCGAGCGTCTCGGAATCATTGATCGGGACACTACCATTATCGAGCCAACCAGCGGAAACACAGGAATTGCCCTGGCGTTTGTCTGTGCCGTAAAGGGGTACCACCTCATCCTAACGATGCCGGACACGATGAGCATGGAGAGACGCACCTTGCTGCGAGCATTCGGTGCCGAATTGATTCTGACACCAGGCGTGGATGGAATGAAGGGTGCCATTCAGAAAGCGGAGGAACTGGCCAAAAAGACACCCAAGGCCTGGATTCCTCAGCAATTCAGAAACCTGGCTAATCCCAAGGTTCATCGCGAAACGACTGCCGAGGAGATTTGGCGTGATACCGACGGACAGGTGGACATCTTTGTGGGTGGGGTCGGCACTGGGGGAACGATCACCGGAGTGGGTGAAGTGATCAAGGCCCGTAAACCGGAGTTTCGTGTCGTTGCGGTCGAGCCGAAAGACTCTCCGGTTCTTTCGGGTGGGAAACCGGGCCAACACAAGATTCAGGGGATTGGAGCGGGCTTTGTTCCTGACATCCTCAACACCACGGTGATCGATGAGATCATTCAGGTGACAAACGAAAATGCGATTCAGATGGCTCGTCGTCTGATCAAGGAGGAGGGGCTGCTCGTAGGCATTTCCTCAGGAGCGGCTGTTCATGCCGCTATCGAGGTCGCATGCCGACCCGAGAACAAGGGCAAGCTGATTGTGACTGTTCTGCCCAGCACGGGCGAACGCTACCTGAGTACGGTATTGTTTGCGGACTTGAACGCTCCTGCGGCGACTCTTTAACCGCGCAGCTGTAGATTCAAGTGAACCCGTTGCTCCATCGGAGAGAAACGGGTTTTTTTGTGACCAGATCCAGTGGTTTGGCCAGCGACAGCCTGTAACCGAGATGGAGCGCCTCAAATTAAGTCAAGCTTCAGCCGCCGCCAAGTTGTCTCTTCGCGGAATTTCCAAGAATTTCCACACTCGCAACGGCAAGTTCAACGCTGTGGAAAACGTAAACCTCGAAGTGAGGGCCGGCGAGTTCGTGTGTGTTGTGGGGCCCTCCGGCTGCGGTAAGTCAACCCTGATCAACATCATTGCCGGCTTCGAGAAACCTGACAAGGGTGAGGCGCTGGTTCAAGGCAAACCGATTCAAGGGCCCGGTACGGATCGCGTCGTGATCTTTCAAGATTTGGCTCTGTTTCCGTGGTTGACCGTGCTCCAGAACGTCGAGTTCGGACTGCGCATGGCCAATGTTGCAGAGCGAGACCGAAGGGAGTGCGCTGTGCGCTTCCTCAAGATGGTTCACCTGACGCGGTTCTCGGATGCCTACGTTCATCAGCTCTCGGGGGGAATGCGGCAGCGGGTTGCGTTGGCCAGGGCCCTTGCCATCGATCCTGAGATCTTGCTGATGGACGAACCGTTTGCCGCGCTCGACGCCCAAACGCGCGACATCCTTCACGAGGAGCTCCAAGAAATCTGGGCCGCGACCCAAAAAACGATCCTCTTCGTAACGCACAACGTCAGGGAAGCGGTCTGTCTTGGCGATCGCGTGGTGGTGTTTGCGGCTCACCCGGGCAGGATCAAGACAGAATTTCACATCGAATACGGGCGACCGCGCCACATTGAGGACTCAAACCTGATGGTGTATGCCAAGACCATTCTGGCAGAGCTCAGAACAGAGGTGGAGAAGGTGGCCAAGGAGGAGCTCGACCATGATTGGAAGGCTGAGCAGAAGAGGTCTTTTGTACGGCCTGATGATTGCGACATGGGAAGTGGCATCTAGACTGGAGATCTGGCCGTCCTACCTGTTTCCATCGGTTCTTGACGTGTTGCGGACTCTGGCCGATGGAATCTCAGACAAAAGCTTTCTGATTGGAACTGCAATCAGCCTGAAGCGTATCTTGATCGGCTATGCGCTTTCGTTAGTCATGGGGATCCTGTTGGGTACCGCCATGGGAAGGGTGAAAGCGCTGAGGGAGAGCTTTGGCGGTCTCATCCTCGGTCTGCAAACACTGCCCAGCATTTGTTGGCTTCCCTTGGCCTTGTTGTGGTTTGGACTCAGCGAGGCAGCCATTCTGTTTGTGGTTGTGATGGGAGCGGTGCTGTCAATCACGATAGCCACCCAAGACGGAATCAGAAGCGTTCCACCGATTCTCATTCGAGCAGGTGAAAACATGGGCGCCAAGGGATTTCGTCTGCTGGTCGAGGTGATCCTGCCTGCTGCCTTGCCCTCCATTATGACGGGAATGAAACAAGGCTGGTCCTTTGCCTGGAGATCCTTGATGGCCGGTGAGCTGCTTTATGTCAGCGTGGGCTTGGGCCACTTGCTGACGGTTGGGCGCGAACTTAACGACATGAGCCAGGTGATCGCGGTCATGATTGTGATTGTCTTGATTGGCCTGGCGGTGGACCGCCTCGTTTTCGCCCAGATTGAAGGTAAGGTCCGGGAGCAGTGGGGGCTGGGCTAGCCTCGCTTAGCGGTCGGGATGCCGTTTCTGACGTCTGCGCACTAAACCGAATAGGGCCCTCCCCTGCGTCCCCGAGACGTGGAGAACTCTCGTATTTCAACGATCAGGTTAACGAGCATCCAGACGCCCACCATGAGGGTGACCCAGAAGTTCGCAGCAGGCGCATTGTCGGGCAGGTTCCAGAGGTAAACCACCATGATCCCCAGGACGATTAGCGAGGCCGCTAGAAAAACAAGATAGCTCAAGGCCGAAATCAGCTTGCCCACAACGCCCAGGGCTGCTTTTAGGGCCTTCCATCGTCCGCTCGAGAGAAAGCGACCTGTCACCACCCCTACGATGAAGCCGGGCACGGAGATCAAGTAGAGCGTTGAGAAATCGAGATTGTTCACGGGTCTTCAGCCTCCAGGGTCGAAAATGAAGTTTGCGAGTCTGGACAAATCTGAAATCTTATAGGCCTCCACGCTCGATCTCAAAACGAAAAATGGCCAGCGAGCCCAAGCGGTCGGCCCCCTTTATTTGCGAAGCGACTCGGTTTTGGAATGAAGGTAAATAAGCCACTGCCCACTCACCTTCGAAAGGAGCCATACCGCGTCACCATCGATCGCCTGAATGCCTTGCTCCTCGAGAGCGTCGGAGGTCAGCAGGTAGTGGCCTTCCACAACGGCGGTGGGACCTGACAGTTTGACCGATAACGCCGACAGTCCTAGGTTGAAACTCCTCCCGCTGCGGAAAGTCTCGTGCGCGGAGATCAGAGTGCGTTCAAGGGACCTCACCTCTCGATGGTTCGCGTTGATTTCGATATACTGGGAGGCGCAGTCGCGATGTAGGAGCATGGGGTCGTGAAGCTTGTAAGCTTCAACAAGCCGGTCCATGACCTGGCGAACGCTTTCTTCATCAGTTCCAGGGGGAAGGGATTCGACGAAAGAGACCTCTGTTACCGACGCTGAACGCTGGCCGATAAAGTAGCCGGCCGTGCCGCCTACTAGCAGCACTGCCAGAATATAGAAATATGGCTTCATTGTTTTCTCACCAGTGTGAGCCGTGAGGCTCTCGGCTTCGAGATGCCGAACTTATCCGGATGGGAAGACTTCTGCCCAATAGTTGTAATCAGGGTAACAGCACGTGACCACAAGCTGAGTGATGATCGCTGTCAAACTTCGCGTGGCTGGGTTTTGTTCTTGAACAGAGCAGAGATAACTTAATTTTTTTCAATCGCTTAATTTCACAGTGAAGGACCGAATGGCCTGTCGTCATGGACTTACATAATGGTTGAGCCTATGGCAGACGGTTTGCAGATTAAAAGCGGCCACGAAACAACGAGGGAGATTACTATGTCCGAGAATCAGAAGCAACATGAGAAGGCGGCTCTTTCTTCTGAAAGGCGACGTTTCTTGCGGGTAACTGGAAAGGGCGTGCTTTATGCGGCTCCGGTCATCGTATCCTTCCACTCATCTGCCCTGCGAGCACAGCAGCTGAGTGGCGGTTCGTGCGCGCCGGAGTCCACCAGCTGCGTTCCTCCCAGCGACCAGCTAGAGACGATCACACAATGAATTCACTATTTGGATGGTGAAGAGTCCAAAGAAAAGACCTGATCTGACTTGTGAGTTGCTTGATGAGGAGCTGGTCATATTTGATCCTCTCCTCAACGTCACCCACCGCCTAAATCCCACCGCATCTTTCGTCTTTGATTCCTGTGATGGAACAGCTACGCCTCGAACGATCATCAGGGAGTACGAGGAATTCTTCAACGTTGATTCGGACACTGCCGAAAAGGATGTGAATCAGGTTTTGAGCTTGTTACAGCGCCTACGCCTGATCGATCAGTTGTCGTAGTCTACACTGCAAACACTGTGAGTGCCACCCCGGACTATGGGCAGAGCTTTGCACTTTCGCATCGGAATCATCCCCATCACTCTAGAAACAGAGTTTCAGCGTTTTCAAGATGAGTTCCTTGCACTCTACGGTCGCTACTTAACTGAAGACGAGCAGGTGAACTCGCTTCGTTTTCAGATAGTTAGACATCGCAAGCGTCCTTGGTCCAGACAACGGTACTTGATTCTGGGGGGCCGGGAAGGCTCTTTTGCGGCCGATACCGAAGAAGAGGTACTCCCGCACCTAGAGTGGGCCATTAATTGGCATATCGCATTGTACTGGCAGGGCTTCTATCAGATCCATGCCTCCATCATTCAATGTGGCCAGCAAGCAGTATTGTTTCCAGGCGTTCCGGGGAGTGGAAAGACCACGCTCTCAGCGGCTATGCTGGCCTGGGATGCGAGATACTACTCCGATGAAATTGCATTGATCGATCCTCGCACATTGCTTGTCCATCCCTATCCGAAGTGCCTGTGTATCAAGCAGGGTGCGGTCCCCCTTCTGAAGTCCCTATTTCCCCACCTGGCACTTGAGCCCACCTGGATCAAGAGAACCAAAGGTGCGGTTTGCTTCCTGGATCCCTGGAAACTCAGTAATGACCCGATCGCCTCTCCCCAACCAATCAGATATGTGCTGTTTCCCAGCTGGAGTCCTGGATCGGCACCAGCTCTTCAGCCCATCACGCGTGCAGAGGCGATGTTTGACCTGACTCGCTACTCGTTCAACTTCTTGAACTATAAGAACTCGGCGACCCGATTGCTCGCAAACATCGTTCGCGAGGCGGAATGCTTCAGGATTCAAGCTGGTGATCTGAATCAAACTTGCAGACTGGTTGTGAACCTGGTCCAGCGATGAGCGCTGATTTCGACAGGGTCATCACTCTGCTGTTTAGTGAATTCCCGGTTCCCCATGGTGACTTGGAGAAATTGAACTGGGAGCAAATCGCCAGAAGCTCGCTTGACCTTCGCCTCGCACCTATGCTCTACGGTGCTTTGGCGCGGAGGAAACTTCTGGCGCATTTGCCACCGGCGCCGGGATTACAGTTGCGAACAGCCTACCTTAGCAATCTGGGCCACAGCATTGATTGCATCAGCCTAGCGTCGCAGCTGGTTAAGCTACTGTGCCAATCTGGAGTCGAGGTCATCTTGCTGAAGGGGATTGCCTACGTTCAGGAAATCTACGACGATGTCGGCGAGCGAGTCCTCGGAGATTTGGACCTCCTGGTTCCTCCTTCAAAACTGGCAGTCGCAAGGTCTGTTTTGCTGGAGGCCGGTTTGGGGGAGGAGACTTGCCGAGATTACTCGAGGCACCATCATCTGGCTCCGTTTGTTGCGCCTGGAGGAAGGCGGGTTGAGATCCATCACCACTTGGCTCCCGTTGCTAATCCCGTGAGGATCGAGACTGACCCGTTGTGGAATGATTCAGTTCCATCCGCGTTCCTGCCTCCAGCACGACTCCTCAACCCCCTGGATTGCGTTATTCACAGCAGCATTCACTTGATCATCAACAGTGCGGTCTCAGGGCAAATCTACCAGCTGATCGACATCAGACGCCTCCTGTCCGTTCATTTTGGGGATCCTGACCGCTATAACCAGCTGCTAGACCGGGCTGCAGGAACTGGAACACGGTCATATGTAGAAGAAGCCCTGAGACTTTGCGAGTCAAAACTCTTCCTGAAGATTCCTTTGCGCTTGCTTGAGCGCCCTGTACCGGTTACTTGGCGGATCTGGCGCCATTTGGCTGGGACGACAATAGCCGGACAACACCTTGGATCGGTGCCACCTCTGAAGTTCCGGCTGTATGGTGAGGTGCTTGCGCTCCTCCACTTTTTCTGGAACACTTCCTCACTCCGCTCAAGGATCAAGTACGCCATCACGAAGTCGGTAGCGCTGCTTTGTCATCTCCTGCTGGAGCGATTAAGAGCGTCCCGTCGTGGACCAAGGAAGACTGTGTCATCCTAGTTCCTTTTTTGAGAAAGAGATTGCCTCTTTGGTCTTCTCAATTTGAATGTATCTTCGATGCTCACAAGCGGAGTCTTAACTCATTGAATAATATGGGTCGAAAAAGCGGACACTTGCAGGACTAACGTCTATAACTGGCATTCCAGCTGCAGTAAATTCGCGGTATTCTGTGTCTATGTCCTTGTCTCTGCTAGTGTTCCAACCCCCCTGAAGACCTATGGCACAAAGCGAGAGGCGACTTCATTACCGTCTTCCCATACGCGTACCGATTTTCCTCAAGGGAATCGACAAAGCGGGCAACGAGTTCTTCGAGCTGACGCATACCATCGATGTGAGCGCCAGCGGGGCTTGTTTTTTGGCGAAGTCTGATGTAGTGGGGCTTGCCGACCTGTTGGTTTCGATTCCAGCACCCGTGGACATCGATTCCGGGTCGCCCGACAACTATCAATTCAAGTTCCCGGCGAAGGTAGTGCGCGTAGAGAATGGACTGGTTGGAAGCAACCGAAAGGTATCGGTGCGATTCTCGAAGCTGTTGTATGAAAAACAGTAACAGATGACCTTGGCCCGTGCCTTTTCGAATGCAAGGCTGCAGACGATATCCCTCTCGGCAATTTCCTGACCCTCAGGGCGATCTTCGGTCCGTCAGTTAATTCTCCAAGAGTTTCCTCTTCATTTTCCTCTTATTGGTTATTGGATGTCCCAATTATGGAATCTTGATACCCATTCCCTAAGTCGAGCCCGCTCACACACGGCGCCGAGTTCACTGTTGGAATCCCAACGGAAAGATTCCTAATTCAATCAAAACAAGCTAGATATGATGGAAAAGCGTCCGCTCTTTCCAGCGAAGTCATAGGTGGAAGGACTTTTGCTCCTCCCGATCCCGAGCAGAGAAGTTGAATTCTCATTCCGAGCTGCCAAGTTCGATGATCCAGGAGCGAACATGGGATCGACAATTCCTCGTGCACTGATATCTGACACCAACGGAAACTCGGTTACCGATGGTCAATCCGGGCTCGACCGCAATCAATTCGTGTTTGGGAAGAGCGAGAAAATGAAGGAGGTGGAGAGGATCATCAATCAGGTAGCTGGTGCGGACATCACGGTGCTGATTCGTGGGGAAAGCGGCACCGGCAAAGAGCTCGTAGCGCGAGAAATATTCCAACGTTCCTTTCGGCGAGACAAACCATTCGTGAAAGTCAATTGTGCCGCCATTCCGGCGGGGTTGCTGGAGAGCGAGCTGTTTGGTTACGAAAAGGGGTCCTTTACTGGAGCGATAAGTCGCAAGCCTGGAAAGTTTGAGTTTGCGAATCATGGGACCATATTCCTTGACGAGATCAGCGAGATGCATCCGTCCCTTCAGGCAAAGTTGCTCCACGTCCTGCAAGACAACGAGTTTAGCCGATTGGGCGGCGACGAGGATGTGTCAGTCGATGTACGGGTCATTACTGCCACAAACCGCCAGATCGAAAAGGAGCTCCAGAACGGCAATTTCCGGGAGGATCTGTATTATCGAATCAATGTGGTCAGCATCCATCTTCCTCCTCTTCGCGAACGAAAGGAAGACGTGATCGACTTGTCCAATCATTTTCTCAAGAAGTATTCAGCGTTGTTTGACAAGCGTTGCACTCCTCTTTCGGACGCCACTCTTAGTTACTTTCTGACTTATGACTGGCCGGGAAATGTCAGGGAGTTGGAGAATCTCATCAAGAAGATCGTGGTGCTTCAGAACGAAGAACTTGCTGTCCGTGAACTCGGATTGTCCCCGGGACTTAGTGGTGGCGTGGAACAGAAGATGGCAGAGGGAGTAGGGGGGCGCATCTCGCTCAAAAAAGCTGGTAAACTTGCCGCGCAAGAGGCCGAGAAGAAATTGATTTTGAAGACCTTGTTGGAAACGAGATGGAATCGCAAGAAGGCTGCAGAACTCTTGGACATCAGCTACAAGGCGCTGCTATACAAGATCAAGCAGAACGGTCTTAGCAAGAGACGGATATCAATCCCGTAACTACTGATGAGTGAACTGACAGATCGGTCGGAGCGAATGATCGGAGTAACGAAGCCGTGGATGTGCTGAGTCAAGAGGATCTCTTCAAGAGCTTGCTGGAGCTCGAGTTGAAGAGAAGCTTGCGGTATCAGTATTTCACTTCTCTGTTGATGATTGAGGCCGATTCCGACTTCGCGGACGGTCCGAGTCGCGAGGGGCAGTCCTTCTTGAAGCGACTCACCAAGTTTCTGAGGAAAGAGCTACGAGAGACCGATCTCATTGGAGTTCACAGTGAGCGGGTCCTTGCCGTTCTGTTGCTCTACTCTGACAAGAATGGCGCGCGTAATGTGGCGTCGCGCCTGACTTCCTGGGCCTCGAACTTTGTCGCTTCTCAGCCAAATGGGGGCCGTTCCCATATTCGTCTTGGAGGCGCTTGCTTCCCGTCGCATGCCACGAATCTGGAGGGGCTCTTCGAAAAGACTTGCGAAATGTTAAACCGCGCAAACTTCGAGCCCGATGGCTGTGTTCAGATCTTGGACTGATGAGTTGTTCATGGGAGGGAGCCTCTGTAGACATGACCCGAAACCGCAATTCTCAGAAATGGCTATCGCCCATCGTTTGCTGGCTCCTCTTGGTGGTATCGCTGATCCCATGCTTTGCAGCCGAAGACGATGCTAATAAACCGGCATCCTCCAAGGAGGAAAGCAAGACGGACGGCCCTCAGCCTGGTCAGGTTGGTGAGGACTTCGTGATCGGAGCGGGGGATGTTTTAAACATCTTCGTGTGGAAAGAACCGGAGGTGTCCAAGTCCGTTCCGGTACGCCCCGACGGAAAGGTTTCTTTGCCGCTTATCAACGACGTCCAGGCCAGTGGCCTCACGGCGATGCAGCTCAAAAAAGTTCTTGAAGAAAAGTTGAGCAAATACCTCGCTGAACCGAATGTCACCGTCACGGTCGAGGCCGTCAACAGCCAGAAAGTGACGATCATGGGAGAGGTGAATAACGCTGGCCCGCGACCCTTGGCAGGCCCAACCCGTGTGATGGACATTCTCGCTACCGCGGGTTTCAGTCCTTTTGCAAAGACATCTAAGATCTACATCTTGCGAAATGAGAATGGCAAACAGGAGCGGTTCGACTTTAATTATAAGGATTACATCAAGGGCAAGAATGCATCACAAAACATTCTGCTGAAAAGCGGGGACACCATCGTTGTTCCCTAGTCTTTGTTAAATATAGGTGGCTCTCATGAGACTCTCGATGCCTAACAAGCGGGTTCTGGTTGCTGTGGCTCTCTTAGGATACTTGGGACTTAGCCAAGCGTTTGCGCAGCCTGACAGTCAGGAGCCTCACTCCAGTACGTCTGACAACACGCAACTTCCATCGGCAAAAGCACTGGGCGACGTCTTCTTCAAGTCTCGAGACTCGTTCATCTTTTCTGTGGGAATTCAGCAATCTGCGACGAACAACCTGTACTTTTCGCCGGTGAGTTTTGTCTCTCAGGGAACCGATGACAATCGCTACTTACCGTTTACCACTCTGACTTCCCGGGTGGCGTTCCAGAGACAGCTGCCCAGGGCCAGTGTAGGACTTGACTACCAGGCTGCGGGCATCCTCTTTCGAGATCGCGATTCGAGTAGCTTTCTCACCCAACATGGTGGGATTGATCTTGCTTATCGCGCCAGCCCGCGGTCCACGTTCGCCGTGGGAGACCGAATCTCGGTGACCCCAGCTCCTGGCAGGTTCTATCAAGGAGACTCGATTTTGTCTCCCTCTTCAGCAGCAATCCTGCCCAACAGTACGCTTTTTGTCAGCCTTAATCGAACTATCAGCAACGCGGCGTATGCCTCCTATTCCTACGATCTCAGTCGCCGCAGTCTGATAAGTTTTGGAGCTCAAAATACCATCACTCGTTTCCAGCAGCAGGGTCTGAGCGAGATGAATCAATCGGGCGGCCATATGGCTTATTCCTACCGCGTGGCCGAGAAGACGACGCTGACGCTGGGCTACCATTTCGCCTACTATGATTTTGCTAATCCTCGTTCAGCGGATTTCCTTCGTCCGTCAGGCACCGTTGTGCGCAGCCATTGGGCCTACGTAGGTATTACTCAGCGGCTCACCTCCTCGGTCAGCGCTTTTCTCCAGGCTGGACCGAACTACTTGGTGGGAAATGCGATTGGGGAATTGGGGACATTCTCCGGACGGCCCGGCGTGAGGGTCAGCGTCAACGGCGGGTTGATCTTCAGTGAGGCGATTGCGTTGGATCCGAGAACCTTCTTCTCGATTTCTGCGGGGCAAACCATTTCAGATGGCTACGGCCTGGGTGCGGTAACCGAGACGCAGCAAGCTGGGGTCTCGCTCGGGAGACGCCTCACCAAGACACTGACCGGCTCTGTCAATGGGAGCTACGCTCGTAATCGATTCCTGCTCAACACTGACGAGCGGGGTAAACCGATCACGACCAACGGGGTATCTGGTGGAGCGAATCTGAGCCTCAACCTGACTGAACGAGTGAACCTCTTTGCGAATCACACGTACTTTAGGCAGCTTTCGACTGGCTTCTACTCTGTAATCCCAGGCCGCGCCTCGGGAAACACGTTCACAGTCGGATTGAACTACAGCTTGGCCAAGTTCTTTTAGATTGTCGGAGACCCTTTCTTCCTATGAAGAACATACAAAACCTTCAGCTCGAAGACTATTTCGACATCCTGAAGCGGCGGATCCTGTGGATTCTAGTTCCCGGGGTTATCATCTGGTTCATCACATTCCTATTCGCTCAGAGACTCCCGAACGTATATGTCTCGGAAACACTCATCCTGGTGGAGCCCCCCAAAGTTCCAACCGACTATGTCAGACCGGCTTCTGTCGGAACGATCCAGAGTCGACTTTCCACTATTACCCAACAGATCATGAGTCGGACCCGACTGGAGAAAATCATCCTGGACAACAATCTTTACGCTGAAAAGCGCCATTCCGCGTCGATGGAAGAGGTCGTGGAGAAGATGCGCAGCGATATCAGCCTCAACGTGACTAAGACGGATGCCTTCGCTCTGTCTTACCGTGCCTATGATCCGATTCTTGCCCAGAAAGTCACCAGTCAGATTGCCTCGTTATACATAGAGGAAAACCTCAAGGTCCGATCAGAGCAAACAGAGGGCGTCAGTGAATTCTTGGAATCTCAGCTGAAGGAAACGGAGTCTAAGCTTCGGGAGCAGGAAGACCGCATGCGCGAATTCAAAAGCCGTTTCATGGGCGGTCTTCCCGAACAACAGGCGGCGAATCTAGCCACCCTGAATCGGTTGCAGCTGCAGTTGCAAGCCAGCCAGGAGTCGATCTCCAGACTACAGGATCAAAGGGCGCAACAAAAAAGGCTGATGACCGAGTATGAGAGTTTTGCGCAGCTTGGGCTTGGCGTTGAAGTGTCCGTGGCTACTTCCGCTGTACCGTCGGTGGCCGACCCTGCATCAAGGGAACTGGAAAAAAAGAAGGCAGACCGGGACGCTGCACTTTTGCGTTACACGAAAAACCACCCGGATGTAAGGAAGCTGGAAAGCGAGATCCGGATCCTCGAAGAGAGGATATCAAAGCAGCACCAGCCGGTCGACACAGCCCTCACCGACGGAATTGAGATGGACTCGGCTGGTCAGAAAATGGATCCGAACCTCTTGGAGATGCGCACACAACTACAGTCTCTAGATTTCCAGATCCAGCAGGCCAAGAAGGATCAGGACAGGATCCGCAACGAGATGGCTATCTACCAGGCTCGTGTGGACTCAGTCCCGCGACTGGAGCAACTGCAGAAAGAGATCAGCCGCGACTATGAGATGACTCAACAAAACTACCGAAGCCTCTTGGCCAAGAAAAACGAGGCAGCGATGGCGGCCAATCTGGAAAAGAGACAGAAGGGTGAGCAGTTTCGGATTCTGGATCCCGCCAGCCTGCCGGAGAAACCCTCTGAACCTAACCGGTTGAGGCTCAACCTGGCAGGTTTGGCTGCTGGTTTGGCATTCGGTCTTCTGCTCTCTTTGGTGTTGGAGTTAAGGGATGAGTCAGTTCGAAGCGAGCGGGAAGTCGCGCAACTCACCCAGCTGCCGGTCTTAGTATCGATTCCTCTCATTGGAGAGCGACAAAGCAAAGAGACTTCCCTTTTCAGGTCTCCTTTTAGGGTCCTATCCAGCCTTTGGAGGGTTTCACCCAAGTGAAACCGGATGAAACACCATGTATGAAGCATTCTTTCAACTTAAGGAAAAGCCTTTCAATCTGACGCCGGATCCGCGATTCATCTACTTCACAGAAAGGCACTGTGAAGCTTTGGCGAACTTGGTTTACGGAATTCGAGAGCGGAAGGGATTTTTGGTGCTCTCGGGAGAGGTTGGTACGGGGAAGACCACCCTCGTCAACGCATTACTGGACACGCTCGACCGCACAGGAGTGCTTTCCGCCTTCATCTTTAACCCTATTTTGACGAGTTCAGAGTTCTTTGAGTACCTCCTGGCCGACTTGAACCTCAAGGCGGATGTCCGGTCGAAGAGCCAATGCTTGATCAAGCTGAATGCACTATTACTGGAAAGGTATCGGGCTGGCCAGGTAACTGTACTCATTGTCGATGAAGCTCAGAACCTCAGTGCAGAGATTCTCGAGGAGATTCGTCTTCTGACGAACCTCGAGACGGCTACCGAGAAGCTCCTTCAGATCGTCTTGGTGGGACAACCAGAGTTGAGTCTAAAACTCAACTCCCCTGAGCTCCGGCAGCTCAAGCAACGAGTTAGCCTAAGGTGCCACTTAGAGCCTCTCACTCTGTCTGAAACAAAAGAGTATATCAAGACGCGTTTAGAGATTGCTGGGCTTCCCAGTCAGCAGGTGTTTTCCGATCCCTGTATCACGGAAATTCACCGCCGCACAGGAGGGATTCCTCGGCTTATCAATACCCTTTGCGACAATTCCATGATCACCGCTTACGCTTGTGACACGCTGACCGTCAGCCAGGAGATCATCGAGGAAGTGGCTGAGGACTTGGAGATTTTTGCGGACCACCGCGACCCCTCGGGTTTTACGAGAGGAACTCGATTCTCCGGCATGCCGCGAAACGGCCGGAACGAGGACAAGCGTGCGAGTAGCGATTTGGTGGGCGCCAGCGACGACGATAAAGAGTCTAAGTCATTTGACCTTTTTGTTCAGTTTGTAGACAAGCTGAGAGAGCGAAATCACTAGGAGCCTGTAGATTATGAGCAAGATTCATCAGGCCATTCGTCGCGCGGAGAGGGAAGGGAAGCGGAATCCGCCTGAGTCGGAAAGACGACGACCGGCCTCAACTGATCCCGTTGGAACGGAACGCGGAGGCGGCAGCAAATCCATGGCTGCTGTGGTTGAAGCCGCGCTCGATGCCGAGCGTTGGCCCTCAGCAGCAGGCCCTGTGCTTCCTGAGAAAAGACAGTCTGTCGCGTTTCACCCAGATCCACGAGTGGTGGCAATTAGCGCTCCCCGATGCTACGCCAGCGAACAATATCGAGCACTGAAGGCGCGCCTGTACCAGCTTCGTGAGAAGCGGTTGCTTAAAACGATCCTCGTCACCAGCGCGGCACCCGGGGAAGGGAAGACCCTTAGTTCGGTCAACCTGGCATTGACCATCGCACAGGAGATCGAAGAAACGGTGCTCATGGTGGATGCCGACCTTCGAAAGCCAAACGTTCACAAAACCCTCGGTGTCCCAACTACCCAGGGATTGGCTGATCTTCTGAACAGCGGCTCGCGATTGGATTCCGTTCTCCACTCAACGACGATGACGAATCTATTCCTCGTTCAAGCAGGGACGGTTCCCGAGAATCCAGCCGAGTTGCTGAATTCCCAGAGCATGCGCGATTTTCTGTCGGCAGCCTCGGAACGATTCGACTGGGTGATTCTTGACTCTCCGCCTTACTTGCCCCTAGCTGATGCGGAACTGATGTCAACGATGGTAGACGGTATTTTATTTGTCGTCAGAGCTTCGCACACGCCGGCAAGTTTGGTCTCAAAATCGGCTGAAAGCCTGCGAGGCAAGAACCTGCTGGGAGTTATTTTCAACGGGAATCAGGGGCATCAGCAGTCGCAGTACTTCTACAACTACTCCTACAGTGATACGTCCGTGTAGGGAAATGAAGTCAAGAGTTTGTCTTGATTATGTGACGGGTTGCACGGCCAATGCTGAGAATTTTCAACCACTATCTTTCTCCTCTGACACTTTTTCTCGTCCTTTCGGAGAACCTTCTAATCCTGGGCACGCTGTACCTATCCACACTCATCAAGCTTGGGGATATTGAACCTTCCTCTATCGCAGCACCGGCGTTTTTCTCAAGAGCACTGACGTTGGCGTTGCTCTGTCAACTGTGCCTCTATTTCCACGACTTGTATGACCTTAAGGTGGTGCGGGACAGGCGGGAACTACATGTCCGCCTCCTCCAGGCGCTGGGTGTGTGCTCGATGGTGGTGGCCATACTTTACTGGATTTTCCCTTCCTTGTTGCTCGGACAGGGTGTGTTCCTCCTTGCCGTTCTGCTTCTTCTGGTGCTGGTGAGTATCTGGCGTGTTGCCTTCAACTGGATTAGCCACCGCCGTGAATTCAAACGACCCATCCTGATCTTGGGGACGGGAAGTCTGGCGAAGAAGCTTTGCTCGGAGGTGCTTGACCGGCCCGATCTCGGGATGAGGATCTTGGGGTTTGTTTCGGACGACGTTAATCTAGTTGGCACGTCGCTCATCAACCCCAGGGTACTCGGTCACTACTCCGACTTGGCGAGAATTGTCGAGAGCGAGCGCTCCGTTCAGATCGTTGTCGCAATGGAGGAGAGCCGGGGCCGTCTACCCGTGAAAGAATTGCTCGATCTCAAAATGCGTGGGGCTTCGATTGAAGAGGGAACTGCCCTCTATGAAAGAATCACGGGAAAAATCGCGGTGGAAAATCTTCGACCAAGCTGGTTGATCTTCTCCGAGGGGTTCCGGAAATCCCGATGGGTGTTGGGACTGAAACGAGTTTCGGGAATCCTCTTGTCCCTAGTAGGGCTGATTGTGACTGCACCGATAATGCTTGTCATTGCCGTCCTGATCAAAACCGAATCTCGTGGTCCCGTGCTTTTCAAGCAGAACCGAGTCGGCGAGAACGGCAAGATCTTTCGCCTTCTCAAATTTCGATCCATGTGGGAAGACGCAGAGGCCCTCACGGGACCCGTTTGGGCGTGCGCCGATGACCGAAGAGTGACGCGCGTCGGCCGCTGGATCAGAAGGTTGCGAATGGATGAGCTGCCACAGTTCATCAATGTGTTACGAGGCGACATGAGCTTTGTTGGACCTCGGCCCGAGCGCCCCCATTTTGTGGAGCAGCTTAGCGAACAGATTCCCTTCTACAACCAGCGGCACACAGTCAAGCCCGGCATTACCGGATGGGCACAAATCAATTTCCACTATGGCATGTCCATGGAAGATACGCTGGAGAAGCTCCAGTACGATTTGTTCTACATCAAAAACATGTCCTTTACGCTCGATCTTTCGATCATCTTTCAGACGATTAAGATTGTGCTTTCGGGACGAGGGGCGCACTAGTTAACTATCCGTTCCATCTGGAACTGGCAGCACGGAAAGGACGCTGATGCACATTGCGGTGGTCGGTACCGGATACGTAGGACTGGTAACGGGCGCTGGGCTCGCAGATTTTGGCTTAAATGTTACTTGCGTGGACGTCGAGATTGCCAAGATCGAAGCACTCAGGGAAGGCAGAATCCCCATCTATGAGATCGGATTGGAGGAGATTGTTCGACGTAACGTGACGAACAAGAGGCTTCAATTTAGCGCCGATGTTGAAGAGGGAATTAGACAATCCTTGGTTGTCTTCATTGCTGTTGGCACGCCAGAGGGTACGGATGGCCATCCGGATCTCTCCCAGCTACAGGCCGTTGTTTCTACCATCGCGCGGGTCATGGACGACTACAAAGTAATCGTCACCAAGAGCACGGTGCCGGTGGGAACCGGCAAGCAGATTCGTCGCTGGATCGAAGCCGAGCAACCTCAGCCGGTCAAGTTCGACATCGTCTCCAACCCCGAGTTCCTGCGAGAGGGCTCCGCGATTGAGGATTTCATGCGACCCAACCGGGTGGTGATCGGTGCAGAGAGTGAACAAGCAGCCGCCATCATCAAGGATATCTATCGGCCCCTTTACCTGATTGAAACTCCCTTCGTGGTCACGGATTTGGAAACGGCCGAGCTGATCAAATATGCTTCCAATGCCTTCTTGGCCACCAAGATTTCGTTCATCAACGAAATGGCAAATCTGTGTGAGAGGGTTGGAGCAGATATACACGACGTGGCTCGTGGAATGGGTTTGGACAAAAGGATCGGTCCAAAGTTCCTCCATGCCGGCCCTGGGTTTGGGGGATCGTGCTTCCCGAAGGACCTAGCAGCTCTCTGCAGCATCGGAAGCCGATTCGAAACCCCGATGCGGATTGCAGAGGCAGCTCTCGAGGTGAACCGAATTCAGCGAATACAAGTGGCCAACAAGATTGAGGTGGGTATGGAAGGGCTAGCGGGAAAGACACTCGGAGTTTGGGGACTGGCCTTTAAGCCCAACACTGATGATGTTCGGGAATCCCCAGCCATTGACATTTGTCAAAAGCTCCTGGAGAAGAACGCGCTCCTCCGAGCCTACGACCCAGTGGCCAACCAGAACGCCAGTCGCGCACTGCGCGACTCACGCGTCACATATTGCGACGATGCCTATGACGCGGCGACCGGAGTGGATGGACTTCTGGTAGCAACTGAATGGAATGAGTTTAGAAACGTGGATTTGGAAAGGGTTAAGTCTTTGATGAAATTGCCGATACTGTTTGACGTGCGCAATATCTTTGATCCTGCCAGACTCCGCATGCTTGGTTTCCGCTACTACGGGACAGGGCGCTAGCCCAGCTGCAGGGGTGGATCGCCAAACCTAACCCAATGTCAAACGTGACTGTATCTTCCGACAGTGTTCTATCGCGTTCAGCCGGCCAAGTTCAGTGGTACGCCGTGTACACGCGGAGCCGCCACGAGCAGATCGTCAAGCGGCAACTTGATCACAAAGGCGTTGAGGGGTTCCTTCCGGTCTACCACAAGATTAGTCAATGGAAAGACCGGAGAAAGGTGATAGAGATGCCCCTTTTCCCGGGCTATCTTTTCGTCCATATTCCTCTTCTCGGTCGGGTCGAAGTAATAAAGTCGTTTGGAGTCGTCAACCTGGTTGGGGATGGCTGTACCCCTCTGCCCGTGCCAGAGGAACAGATTCTTAGGATTCGGCAGTTCGTCGAAACTGGCCTCAAAGCGGACCCACACCCCTACTTGCGGATAGGGCAGAAGGTTCGGATCCTGGACGGACCTCTCACCGGAATCGAAGGCATCTTGCTGAGAAAGAAGAACAGGTCGCGTCTGATTCTTTCGGTGGACTTAATTGAGCGATCTCTGGCTGTCGAAATCGACAGCTGGAAGATCGAGCGCATTTGATCGATATCTCGATTATTAACAATCAGTTACACTGGAATTTGCCTGTAACTGAGAAGGCGGAGCTGTGTACGCTGTGCTTCCATCCAGTCTTTGCTCCGCGACCTCGTCTGTCCTGAGTCCCCACTATCGGTATGTGTGGCATCGTTGGTGAAATTGGTCCTCAATCCTGCTCTGAGGAAGTCCTCAAGCGCATGATGGGTATGTTGACTCATCGTGGACCTGACGAATCAGGCCTCCTTGTTGCTCCTGGCGTGGCCATGGGTCACGTGCGACTGAGCATCGTTGATCTGGCAAGCGGTCAGCAGCCCCTGTGCAGCGAAGATGGCAGACACTGGATTGTGTTTAACGGTGAGATCTTCAACCATGTGGAACTCCGTGAAGAGCTTGTTGGACTGGGGCACGTTTTCAAAACTCGAAGCGATACTGAAGTACTGGTGAACTCGTACCGCCAGTGGGGACCCGCCTGTCTGCATCGTCTGAATGGTCAATGGGCCTTTTGCATCTGGGATCGGGACGAGAACTTGTTCTTCTTAGCGCGGGATCGGTGGGGTATCCGGCCACTTTTCTACACCTTTCTGCCGGGCAGCGGCACTCTCGCCTTTGCCTCAGAACTGAAAGCGATTCTCGCGGACGACAGAATCCAACGGAGTTGGGATCTCAGGTCACTACGTGACATCTTCACATGTTGGGTATGTGAGGCGGGAAAAACGCCTCTTCAGTCGATTGATCAGCTCCTTCCCGGTCATTACATGATCATTCAGGGTGGGCGAGCTGACATTCGCCGGTGGTGGGAAATTGACTACTCTCCTGACTTGGTCGAGTGGGACCGGCCTATTGAGGAATGGTGCGAGCGCGTTCGAGCGGCTCTTAAGCTGGCCTGTACCCTCAGGTTGCGCGCGGACGTCGCAGTGGGTGCCTATCTCTCCGGCGGCCTCGACTCCAGCATCATCGCGCTTCTTACAAACCAAGTCAGTTCGAAGCCACTGCGCACTTTTTCGCTGACCTTTGCCGACGCCGAGTACGATGAATCCGAATTTCAACACATGATGGCCGACTTTCTTGGGACAGATCATTCCAGCCTGCGAGTGACACGCGACCTCATTGCAGAGTCGTTTCAGAAAGTTGTTTGGCACACCGAAACTCCCATCTATCGGACCGCTCCCGCTCCGCTGTGGCACT
This sequence comes from Acidobacteriota bacterium, assembly GCA_040753175.1. Lineage (GTDB taxonomy): Bacteria > Acidobacteriota > Terriglobia > Versatilivoradales > Versatilivoraceae > JBFMEW01. The sequence goes on from JBFMEW010000018.1 coordinate 96,979, forward strand.
TGGCCAGGACGGTTCGAGATGCTGGGCTGAAAGTCGTGCTGACAGGGGAGGGAGCGGACGAGGTGTTCGGAGGCTACGACCAGTTCAAGGAAGCCAAAATCCGTCACTTTTGGGCTCGCAGCCCGGGTTCGGTCTGGCGTAAGCGCTTATTAGAGCGGGTGTCCCAAAGTACGCCTCAAGCCGGACTACGCGGCAGAGCATTCTGGTTCGGGTTCTATGAGCAAGGGCTCAAAGAAATCGAAAGGCCCGGATACTCTCACCACCTTCGCTGGAAGAATGGCCAATCACTTCTGCCTTTGCTGAGCGAAGCAGGTCGCGAGGGTGTTTCTCGGCACAGCCTTCGTCCAGTCGACTCTCAAGACTGGACGACCGAGGTCGAAAGGACGGTTCCCGATGGCTTCGATCGATGGAATTTCCTCTCTAAGGCTCAATACTGGGAAATTCGACAGTTATTGGCCGGGTACCTCCTTTCCTCGCAGGGAGACCGAATGAGTATGGCCCACGGGATTGAAGGCAGGTATCCCTTTCTGGATATCAACCTGTTTGAACTGTCGCGGAGAATGCCGCCTGATTTGAAGCTCCGGGCTCTTGTCGAAAAATTCATCCTCCGGAGGACCTTCACTCGCGATCTCCCTGCGGGGATTACTTCCCGTCGGAAGAACGCTTACCGTGCTCCGGACGCGTTGGCTCTATACCATAGCCCCTTGAGGCAGCGTGTTTTGGAAAGTCTCTCTCCGGAGGGAGTGAGGAGGCGCGGGTTGTTCTCCGTTGAGTCAGTTGGGAAGCTCCTTACTCGGATTCGAGGCCAGGCTCAGACAACCTCCAGAGACAATATGGCACTCGTGTTGACCTATTCGGCCCACCTTTTTCATGATCACTTCGTGGAGGGGAAAATGGTTCCGAGTGCCCTCCCTCCTCTGCAGACTCGAGTCATTCTCGGTGCAGGCCCTCGATCCCAGGCGGAGAGATCTCTTGCGCAGTTGCGAAACTGACCCTGTAGGAGTAACCGGTGAGCGCCAAGACACAGACAGAGAAGATCATTAGCGAAGTCAGAGACTACATAGTGAATCGGATCCTGATAGGCGTTGGGGACGGTCAGCTAGGACCGGACGATTCCTTTCTTCAACGCGGAATCCTGAACAGCACTGGAGTCCTGGATCTCGTCAGCTTCCTTGAAGAGACATACAGCATTCAGTGTACCGACGAGGAGATTACGCCTGAAAACCTGGATTCCCTCAATCGGATTGGGGTGTACGTTCACCAAAAACTTGCTGCTCAGCTTAGACCTTAAGCAGGTGGAGCGCTTGTCCACATCATGCTGAACCTTAGTTTACTGGATCTCAACTGGGAGGAAGAGACGGTACGGATCGCGGGGTTCATTCGGAATGCGGTCGTCCAGAAGCTCAAGAAAAAAGGCGTGGTCGTGGCGGTCAGCGGAGGAATCGACAGCAGTACCACGGCTGCCCTCAGCGTCCGGGCACTCGGGCAAGGCAATGTGCTTGCCCTGTTGATGCCGGAGAATGACTCCGCCTCGGAAAGTCTAGAAGCTGGAAAGCTCCTAGTGAAACATCTTGGCATCCCACATGAGGTCATCAACATTGGACCTTTCTTGGAGGTGATGGGATGCTATCGCCACCGAGATGATGCCATTCGGGAGATATTTCCAGAATATTCGTCCGATTACCGAAGCAAGATCGTTTTGACTTCAAAAGGTAATTCCGCCGCGCGTTTCGGATTCTACTCGATCGTGATTCAGAGTCCGGATGGCCATGAGAAAAGACAACGTCTTTCCCTGCGAAACTACCTGCAGGTTGTTGCCGCCACCAGCATGAAGCAACGAACTCGCAAGGCGCTTGAGTACTTTCATGCAGACCGGCTCAACTTCGCAGTGGCCGGCACTCCCAATCTACTCGAATACGATCAGGGGTTCTTCGTGAAACTCGGCGACGGAGCGGCTGATCTGAAGCCTATCGCACACCTTTATAAGACCCAGGTTTTCCGTCTTGCAGAACACCTGGGTTTACCGGACGAACTGGTTCAAAGGAAGTCGACAACTGATACTTATAGCTTGCAACAGAGCCAGGAGGAGTTTTACTTCAACGTGCCTCTCGAAAAGCTGGACTTGGTGATGTTTGGAGTCAACTGTGGGTGGGATCCGCAGATGATTTCCGACCAAAGTGGAATTCGTCGAGATGAAGTGGAGTCAATCGTTCAGGACATCCGGCAGAAGAGGGCTGCAACGGCCTCGCTTCACTTTCCTCCGCTGTCTTTGGTTCCCGGAGGCCGTGCCAACCCGGAGGGCTAACCCCCATGGCTCGTTCCGTCATGTCAGGTATGGTGATGCAGGGTGTGGTGGCTTGCCTTCCATTGCAGGAAGTCTTCAACAATCGAGACTACCCCTGGTTTGATGCGGGTGAGATTCGCAAGATCACTGCTCTGGCGGGGATCAAATCGAGGCGAATTGTCGATTCGGAAACCTGCACCTCAGATCTCTGTCAGGCTGCTGCGGAACGGCTATTAACGGCCCTGCAATGGGAACCATCTTCCGTGGATTGCTTGATTCTAGTGACTCAGACTGCAGACTATGTCATGCCGCCATCCAGCTGTTTTCTACAGGATCGGCTGGGGCTGTCGGAATCTTGCGCCACGTTGGATATCGCATTGGGGTGCTCGGCTTATGTGTACGGGATATGGGTGGCCCATTCTCTGCTGGCCGCGGGAGGGTGCAAACGGGTCCTGCTGCTGGCCGGTGACACTCCCTCGAAATACGTCAACCCCAAAGATCGGACCACAGCGTTGTTGTTTGGGGATGCCGGAACGGCTACGGCTCTGGAATCGGTGCCTGGGACAAAGGTGCCACCCGCACATTACCTGTTGATGACGGATGGGAAGGGGTGGAATCATCTGATTGTGCCTGGGGGGGGATTCAGGGAGCGCTTTCCGGGAGAGCGAACAAAGTTCTGTGTGTCGATGGACGGAGCACAAGTGTTTGACTTTACCAGAAACAGAGTTCCAACCTTGATCGAGGATATGCTGGCGTTCTCTCAACAAACAGTGACCGACTATGACAGCTTCGTATTTCACCAGGCCAACGAATACCTTATCAAGTTCATTGCTTCCAAATCTGGGATTCCGATGGATAGGGTTCCCTTGCATCTTGATCAGTACGGCAACACCTCGGCCGCTTCAATCCCCTTGACCCTTGCACTTGCCGGTCCTCGGCCCCGTCCCGACGCTAGGTACTCCCGGGTCATGCTGCTGGGCTTCGGCGTTGGCCTGTCCTGGGGAGCTTGTTCGATGTCGATTCCCGAAAGCTGCTTGTTCGAGCGGATAGAGTATCGGCAGAGGGCCTGCTCAGAAGAAACCGTGTCGGAGGCATGATGGACCATCAAAAGGCCTTGGACTGGCTGACGGACGTATTCACCGTTCAGGGGCGCGTTTTGACTCTTGAAGATACGCGGTTGTCGGTTTCAGAATGGGACTCTCTGGGTGTCCTGATGCTTTTGTCGCGCCTTGAGGAGGATCACGGAATCGTCATCAGTGCGGATGAAGTATCGAAGATTGAGTCCGTTCGAGAAATCGTTGAGCTGCTTCGGAAGAATCGAATCTACTGCTAATTTCTCCTACACGATGTGCCTATGCGCTTCATCCTGGTCGACGAAATCATTGAACTGGAACCAATGAAGCGGATCCTCGCCTCGAAGTTCGTATCAGGCGAGGAGGAGTACTTTGTGGACCACTTTCCGGGGTACCCTGTTGTCCCAGGTGTACTCCTAGTGGAAATGATCGCCCAGGCGGCCGGCCGATGCCTGATTGCGGGAATACGTCCGTCTCTCTGGCCCGTCTTCCTACAGATCCGGAACGCTGCCTTCCGAAAGACGGTGCACCCAGAGTCTCTCCTCATGATCGAGGCCACAATTGACACCTGCAATGATCGGACCTCGGCTGCCCGCGGGCGTGTCCTGCTGCAGAACGAGACAGTGGCAGAGGCTTCAATCTTGCTTGGGTTTGTCCCCAGGTCTTTACTTCGGGCGGATTTCGAAGACCCTGTTTTGAAGCGATACTTCGATAAAAGCGACGGCGTTGGCTTATCGCAGCCCGGCTGATTGGCGTGACCACGGAGTCTTGGACTTCTGCGTTTCGATCGGTCTCAGTCTCGGTTCTTCGGGAGTCAGAAAGGTTGGCGGGGTGACAGCGAGCTGTTTCGACATCAAAGAGAAAAAGGTCTTGGTGACAGGGGGCACTAGAGGATTGGGGCGTGCACTTTCGCTTCATTTGGCTAGTGCCGGTGCCCAGGTCATTGCGGGCTACTTTCAAAATGAAGAGGCGGCCGAAGAGCTCCGGCTGGTGTCTGGCCGTGAAGGTTATCGATGCACAGCCGTAAAAGCCAACTTGATGAATTCCATTGGCATTCAAAGTCTCGTTGACTTCGTCAAGAGAACTTACAGTGACTTGGACGCCCTGATATACAACTCCGCGACCGGAGTCCACCGTCCATTACACGCACTGACCTCGCGGCATCTCTCCACCGTGTGGCAGGTCAACGTTGGTGCCTTTTTCGAGTTGTCCCTGAAGCTCAAGTCGATCATGAAGCCGGGGGCAAGAATTGTTGCAGTTTCTTCGGAAGGAGCTGTCAGGGCTGTGAAGGAGTATGGAGCGGTGGGCAGTTCTAAAGCGGCCCTGGAATCCATTTGCCGACAGATGGCAGCTGAATGGGCCGCTGACGGCATTTGGGTGAATTTGGTGGCACCTGGTCTATTGGAGACGGACACTCTGAAGGTTTGGTCGGATGCGGACGAGCGGATAAAGAACGAAGTGAGGCACAGTCCTATCGGAAGACTGGTAAGGTTGGATGAAGTTGCGCATCTCGTACACTATCTGTGCTCGGCAGCTTCCGACGGCATCCAGGGACAAACGTTGGTTATTGACGGAGGAAAGAGTATCACCTCTGGATGAAGAGCACAGGCTGAGTTTTCCCTTGGGAGCCTGAGACGTGTTCCCAGTTCTTCGATCATTGTTCTCCAAGCTTCCTGAGAACCGACAGCGCCAGATCAAAGGTCTGGTGCAGGGGGCTCGAGTTAAGGCAGCTGGCGTGCTTCCATCCCAACAACGCTATGTCCGCAAGAGACTGAATTCAGGTCGGAGATGGCTGACAGAGAGATTATTCTCATATTCGCCTCGCGAATTGCTTTCTTGTCTCTATGGCATGGGGATCCGGCCAGGCGACACTCTGTTGGTTCATAGCTCTTTCAAGGAATACAGCGGCTTTCAGGGCTCTCTGGAAGGAATCATCGATGTCTTTCAACACTCGGTGAGTCCGGGTGGAAATTTGATGATGGTTTCGCTGCCTTACACGTCCTACACGTACGAGTACCTCCGGGATTTGCGCTGCTTTGACGTCAGAAAAACGCCCTCACGAATGGGGCTTATTTCAGAGGCGTTCCGCCGCAGAAGAGATGTCCTTCGTAGCCTCCATCCCACACATCCTGTTCTAGCTTGGGGTCCGAAGGCGAGTTGGATCGTAGCCGATCACGAAACGGCAACATACCCCTGCGGGAAGGGCACGCCCTACGAGAAGCTAGCCCAGGTTCGTGGGAAGGTGCTGTTTTTCGATACGGTTTTCTTCGTGTTTACCTTTTTTCACTATCTGGAGGAGCTGGTCAAGGATGACCTAGATTTTGCTTTGTACTTCGATGCACCTTACGAAGTTCCCGTTATTGACGCCGATGGAAGGCGAGGGGTAGTCACGACTCGTGCCTATTCTCTGGAAGCAATTCGCAGGCGTCGTCCAGAGGTATTAAAGGCTGAACTGGAACGGCTAGGATGGTTGAAAAAAGACCGTGTTGGGAATAGTCGCTTAATGCTGGTTGAAACTGATCAAGCCATCCAGTGCACCAAGCAGATGCAGCAAAAAGGTGTCCTTTTTTACACGCGCGATTGACGGCTGAAGCACGTGAATCAACTGGGCGTTCAGGAACAGCAACGGATTGACCGTGGCCTCAGGGGCTGGCTGTTACTCGTGGTTGTTCTAATCTTGGCTCTCGTGATTCGCCTAACTTGGGTCAGAACCCAGACTGCTGTGATCGAGAACGAGGGGGGCGAATACGCACGCCTCGCCGACAATTTGCTCGATAAAAAAGGCTACACCAGCATCTTGGGCGGGCCGAATCTGATGTATGCTCCCCTTTATCCAATTCTTATCGCGATCTTCACTCTTCCCCTAGGGAATTCTGAAATGGCGGGAAGGTTCCTAACGGTGATCATGGGGGCTGTTTTGGTTGTGCCCATGATGTTGATTGCCCGACGCTTGTACGGATACTGCGTGGCATTGATCTGCGGCTTGCTCGTAGCGTTCCATCCATTGCTAATTGGCTTTTCTGCAGCCGTATACAACGAGGTTCCTTACCTTACGTTCCAAATGCTGGGCGTTTATTTTGGTCTGGTGGGGTTCGGAAATCTGGGCACTCAGCCTTGCCTCCTATCAGGCATCTTTCTCGGTCTGGCCTATCTCATTCGTCCAGAAGCAGTGGGATTGGCGGGTTTGATTGCTGGTGCGATCGTTGTGAGGCATTCCAGAACATCAGGGATCAAGAAATCGGCGAAGACTGCCGTGGTTCTTTTGGGAGCCTTTCTACTAGTGGCTCTCCCCTACGTCTTATTCCTATCTCACAGCACCGGTACGCTTTGTTTCGAAGGTAAGAGCCGGCTTAACTACACTATTGGAAGGCGTATGCTAGAAGGCATGTCCTACAACGAGGCAGCTTGGGGTGTTGGAGAAGACCTCAGTGAACAAGGGCCCTTACTGCAGTCTTTTCGGTATGCCGCCTACACACCCTACCCATTCACAATTCCCAGTGTCGCGAGCTATCTTCTGAAGGTCGGCAAGAGGAATGCCAGAGATGTTTATCAACTGCTTTCCTCACCATTTCTATTTGGTCCACTGCTTCTTGGCTTTGTGTTTCTTGCGTTGTGCCAGGACACTTGGTCACCAACGCGGGCCTGGAATGAATTGTTCTTGTTGGCGGTGTTTGCTTTTTCGGTTGTTGTGATCCTGCAAGCGCACACTGTGCTCTTCCGATACGTCATACCGCTAATGCCATTTCTGTTGCTGTGGTCGGCCAAAGGGGTTGAGGGCTTTTCAGTGTGGATCAAGAAGACTGTGAATGCCGGCTGTTCGCTCTCCCCCAAATCGTCCGAGATTGTGATGCTCATCTCTGCATTAGCTGGCTGTTCTATTCTGGTCGCTATACCGATCTTAGGAATTGATGATGTGTTCGATCTGGAGCAGGGGACATCTCGCAACGCGGCCATCAAAGAAGCCGGTTTGTGGCTGGGATCCAGCTTCCCGGGAGACAAAACCGTCATGACGGCGACGACGACTGCAATACCGTACTACGCAAAAGCAACGCTCAAGGCGATTCCGTACTGCAACTCTGCCACCGCAATCCGGTATATCACTGAGGTGTCACCCGACTTCCTGGTACTCGAGAGCCGAGTGGCTGAGAGCCGACCATTTCTTCGCGACTGGATCACACAAGGTGTGCCAAGCCCAAATGCACGACTCATATATGACCGCGGAGATAGTCTGCGAAGTCGTGTTCTAATCTATTCGTGGAAACGGTCTGGGCCGGTTGGCCCGACTCTGGGTACCAAGCAGATTAGTGAATTCCGATGACCCGGCGTCTGAAAACTGAGCGAAGGAAGATTTCTTCGAGCGGCCTGGCTCACGGATTCGTTTGTTTTTCTGGGTTTGTGGAGGGCTTACGGAAGTAAGTCGACGGGGGCACGACCATCGACTGATAGGCTACCCTGAGATCAGACCGACAGAAAATGAATCGGATACCCAAGGTCAGCATCGGAATGCCAGTCTACAACGGCGAACGTTATGTGGGTCAAGCTTTGGAATCATTGTTAGGACAGACCTTTGCTGATTTTGAGCTGGTGATATCCGACAACGCCTCATCTGACAGCACTCGTCAGATTTGCGAGGAGCTGGCGAGACGGGACACACGGGTCCGGTACTACTACTTCAGCGAAAACATTGGAGGGCCTCTCAATTTCAGCCGCGTCTTTGGTTTATGCAGGGGAAACTATGTCAAGTGGGCCACCGCAGACGACTATTGGGCGCCGCAGATGCTCGAGAAGTGCGTTCCGATCTTGGATCATCACCCCGATGTCGTGTTGTGCCACCCGCGTGCGCAACTCGTGAACTGGGCAGGACAGAAACTAGAGGACTATGAGGATAGCCTGGACCTGATGGAGTCGTCGCCGAGCCAACGATTTATCCGCCTCCTGGAATGTGTCCGACTGTGCAATGCCCATCTTGGTGTCATCCGAGCCGATGTGATGCGGAAGACTAAGTTGATGGGCGACGAGCTTGCTTCCGATATTCACTTCCTTGCGGAACTGGCCCTTTACGGAAAGTTCTATCAGTATCCGGAGACGCTGTTCTACAGACGCTTTCACACCGAGTGCTCAAGCTGGGATCGACAGTCCAGTGAGCGACAGAGCAAGTACTACAATCCCTCGCGGAATCAAAACTTCGGGCTGCATACTTGGAAGAAGTACCTGCGATTGACTTCGGCTGTAGCTTGTTCTGAGATCGGGGCGGGTGAGAAGGTGAAGGCGCTGAAGTATCTCTACCGCCAGATGCTCTGGGATGACCGAAATAGGATGAGGATAGAGTTGGCCTCCGCAGTAAAAGCCTATCTCCGTTCTGTATAGACGCGGTCGAGTCGCCAGGTAACAACAATCTTGTTAATCTAATGAATCAATCTCCTTCAGCGGAAGTTGTGGCTCAAGACTTGCAGTACGTCCTCGATTCGTTGCGCGAGGAGTTCTCCGCAATGGCCGGAAAACGTTTGTTGATTACCGGCGGAGCGGGGTTTCTGGGGTACTACCTGGTTCAATCAGTTGTTGAATGGAACCGTCACTGTCGAAAAGGCGACAGCATTGAGCTCGAGGTTTTTGACAATTTCTCGCGAGGGTTGCCTGACTGGTTGGAGGCTCTTCAACGAGATAGTCAGTTCACACTGGTTCGGCAAGATATGGCCAAGGCCTTGCCTGATCAGATGGGTTCTTTTGACTTCATGATTCACGCTGCTTCAATTGCATCGCCCAGCTATTATCGAAAGCATCCCATTGAAACCATGGATGCAAACGTGTCAGGAGTGAGATCTCTGCTGGAGCAGTTTAGGCAGCAGAGCGAACTTGGTCAGGGTACTGCCGGATTTCTGTTCTTCTCCAGCAGTGAAATCTATGGTGATCCCACCCCTGACGCAGTCCCGACACCCGAAACCTATCGAGGCAACGTATCCTGCACTGGACCGAGGGCCTGCTATGACGAGGCCAAGCGTTTTGGAGAAACACTCTGTGTGAATTTTGCGAGGCAGTTTGGATTACCCGTTAAGGTTGCTCGTCCGTTTAACAATTATGGTCCAGGGCTAAAGATCACTGATCGCCGTGCGCTTCCTGACTTCGCCAGGGATATCTTTGCCGGGCGAGACGTTGCCCTTTTGTCGAATGGCTCTCCCCGTCGTACGTTCTGCTATGTCGCCGACGCTGTGATCGGCTATTTTAAGGTGTTGGTCAAGGGTAAAGCGGGAGAGGCATACAACATCGGCGTTGAAGGCCCAGAAGTCTCGATTGCGGAAGTGGCTGAGAAGGTTGTAGCGCTCGCTAGAAACCACTTGGAGTATGAAGGCAGGGTGACCCAGGTGCGTAGTGATGATCCGGATTATCTGGTCGACAATCCCTCGCGTCGCTGCCCAGACATTCGGAAAGCTCGAAGCGACCTTGGTTATGCCCCCAGCGTGTCTTTAGACGACGGGCTGTTAAGGACGCTTCTTTGGTATCAGGATAACCAGCAAGCCGAGGATGCTTAGTTGAGAGTCTCAGTAATTGGAGCTGGATACGTAGGTCTCGTGACGGGCGCCTGCCTAGCCGAGAGAGGCCACCAGGTTGTGTGTGTCGATGTGGATCCTCTCAAAGTTGACGCAATCAATGGAGCACGATCACCGATCCACGAAGCGGGACTCGACGAACTCTTGCGCAAACATGCTGGAGTGAGCCTCTGTGCAAGAGTGGACGTGCAGAGCGCCGTAGAGGAAAGTGATCTCTCCTTGATCGCCGTGGGGACTCCCTTTGACGGTACCGCTATCGACTTGTCCCAGGTACGCGAGGCTTCACGTCAGATTGGAGTGGCCTTGTCGCGGAAGAAAACGTACCACGTGGTGGTGGTCAAGAGCACTGTTGTACCCGGCACCACCGACAAAGTGGTGTTGCCCATTCTTGAGGAATATTCAGGCGGTAAAGCTGGAGAAGACTTTGGTGTAGGAATGAATCCTGAGTTTCTCACGGAAGGCCAGGCAGTTGGGGACTTCATGTTCCCGGATCGTATCGTCATTGGCTCGTTAGACCGTCGCAGCGGACAGGCCATTGAACAGCTCTACGAAGGCTTTGACAGGGTCCCAAGGGTGCGAACCAATGTTCGTACAGCCGAGATGATCAAGTACACCGCCAATGCGCTTCTTGCAACGTTGATCTCTTTCTCGAACGAGATTGGAAACTTGTGCGCCGCTATGGGTGGCGTCGATGTGGTTGAGGTGATGGAAGGTGTGCATCTCAGTGGCTATCTGAGTCCCACGAATAGCGAGGGAGGACGGCAACTGGCTCCCATTGCTTCCTTTTTAGCTGCGGGCTGCGGTTATGGTGGCAGCTGCTTGCCAAAGGATGTCAAAGCGTTGATTGCCCATGGTCGAAAGTATAGCCAGGCTATGTCGCTCCTGGAAGCTGTGGATCGGATCAACTGCGCTCAACCCGGGGTGATCATTCAGCTGCTAAAAAGGCATTACCCCGATCTCAAAGGCCGTAATATTGCAATCCTCGGTCTCGCATTTCGGCCCGATACCGGTGATATTCGAGAGTCACCCGCCATTCCCATCATCCAGATCCTGCTAAAAGAGGGTGCGAATATAAAGGCCTACGATCCAGTGGCGATGGGAGAGGTTCGTCGACTCATCAATGGCGAGCGTATTCGGTACTGCCAGGGTCTGGAAGACGTCTCACACGGCACAGATGCGGTTCTGCTCATCACACGTTGGGATGAGTTTCGGCGACTGCCTCAGGTACTGGCATCCGTCAAGCCACCGCCGCTGGTGGTGGATGGCCGCCGCATGCTGAACAAGCGGGATGTTCTGCGTTACGAAGGAGTTGGCCTCGGAGAGGACGCCCGTGAGGTTCGTTGAGACACGCATTGCAGGGCTGTACGTTGTAGAGTTGGAAAAGATCGAAGATGACCGCGGTTTCTTCGGGCGAAGCTTTTGTGAACAGGAATTCGCCAAAGAAGGTCTCGCCACGCGGATGGTGCAAGCCAATATCGGTTTCAACAAGCGGAAGGCGACCCTGCGTGGCTTACACTATCAAGCTTCGCCCTTTGCCGAAGCCAAGCTGGTGAGGTGCACCCGTGGGCGGGTGTTTGATGTTGCTCTCGATCTGAGACCTCACTCGAGGACACGCGGTGGCTGGTATGGGGTTGAGCTTGCAGAGGAAACCCATCTGGCACTCTACCTGCCTGAGGGTTTCGCTCACGGGTACCAAACTCTTACGGACAATGCTGAGATTCTGTACCTGACTTCACAGTTCTTTCAGCCGGATGCCGTGCGGGGCGTTCGATTCAACGATCTTTTATTCAACATCGTGTGGCCCCTGGAACCACAAGTCATCTCTGACAAAGATCGATCGTGGCCCGACTTTAAGTGGAGCTAGGCACGGCTGCCAATCCCAGCGGCAGAAAGCGAAAGGTTCTAAATGGTTGTTATCGACACTGCCTTAGAGCAGAGACATCGGGAAGGTCGTCCCGTCCGCGTTGGGATGGTTGGTGCCGGCTATATGGCTCGCGGAATTGCTCTGTCCATCCTTCAGGCGCCGCCTGGGATGAAACTGGTTGCCGTGGCTAACCGGACCATATCCGAAGCGGTTCGAGTTTATCGTGAGGCCGGGATGGAAGAGATTGTTTTTGCAGACTCGAGTGACAAACTGGGAGAGGCGCTGCAGGTCGGCAAATGTGCGGTGACGGATAACGCCCTTTTGGTTTGCGAGGCCGAGGGTGTTGACGCGATCATCGAAGTAACGGGAGAGATTGAATTTGGTTCGGTGGTGGCTCTTCGGGCCTTTGAATTTGGCAAGCATGTGATTCTAATGAATGCGGAACTTGACGCGACACTGGGGCCTATCCTGAAAGTGTACGCCGATCGCCAGAATGTCGTCTTCACGAATACTGACGGAGACGAACCAGGCGTCGCGATGAATCTCTACCGCTTTGTGAACTCTATTGGCTACCAGCCCGTAGCCGCTGGGAACATCAAAGGGTTCATCGATCCATACCGGACACCCGATACGCAGAGGGAGTTTGCTGCTCGCCATCAGCAAAAGCCCCGTATGATTACCTCATTCGCTGATGGGACCAAGCTTTCGATGGAAGCCACCATCCTGGCAAACGCCACTGGATTTCGGGTTGGAAAGAGAGGAATGTACGGTCCACGCTGCAAGGACGTGCGGGAGGTAGCTCAATTACTGCCGGCTGAACAGCTCCTGGCTACCGGACTAGTGGATTATGTCTTGGGGGCCGAGCCCGGGACGGGGGCCTTCGTGATTGGCTACAATACGCAGCCCGCTCTGCAACAGTACATGCGCTACTTTAAGATGGGGGAGGGGCCCTTTTACGTGTTCTATACTCCCTACCACCTCCCCCATCTCCAGTTGCCACTCAGCGTAGCTCGAGCGGTTTTGTTCCGGGACCCGACGGTCACCCCCTCGGGAGTCCCTCGTTGTGATGTGATTAGCGTAGCCAAGCGCGATTTGAGGGCAGGTGAAGTCCTGGACGGGATCGGCGGGTTCACATGCTATGGCACGATCGAGAATTTCGAAGCATCTTGCGAGAAAGATTTGCTTCCGATGGGCCTGAGCCAGGATTGCCGATTAGTCCGAGACATCAAGAAGGATACGGCCCTTTCTTACGCTGACGTCGTACTGCCGGAGAACAGAGTCTCGGACCGGCTGCGATCGGAACTACTATCCCACTTCGGATTCAGGTCTGGACTGCAGACACCGGCGTGATGGTTTATCTAGCGATTGGATATCTGGATGGGCTCACAGCTGTCCCCGGAGAGGATGATGTCAGGGGAGAGTATCGAGCGGTCGTCCACATAAATGGAGCCGCACCATGGACAAAGTGACGATTTTAGGATCTGGAATGTCAGCCTTCGGTGCCGTGCATCGGCTCCAAGCTGAAGGGGTTGCTCCGATCCTTTACGATAAGAACCTCCACTACGGTGGACACACTGCTTCGTTTCGAACTCCATCCGGTTTCATCTTTGATGAAGGGCCTCACGTCTCTTTTACGAAGAACGAGCGCATTCAGACGGTCCTTGCGGAGCAGGTGGCCAATCAGTACGAGCGGGTCCAGGCCTACATCAACAACTATTGGAAAGGATACTGGATCAAGCATCCCGCCATCTGTAATCTGCATGGACTTCCTAGCGATCTCTTGGTCAAAATCCTGAAGGACTTCATTGACGTTCAACAGCAGGGCGAGAAACCGGTCAGCAATTATGAGGAGTGGTTGGTTGCCAGCTATGGGAAGACCTACGCCGAACTGTTTCCGATGGAATACACTTGGAAATATCACACGACCACCGCCAGAAACCTAACGACAGAATGGGTAGGACCTCGTCTCTATAGAGCAAAACTGGATGAAGTGTTGCTGGGAGCTCTGTCGCCCGTCACTCCAGATATTCACTACGTTTCGGACTACCGGTACCCCAGTTTTGGTGGGTTTGTTGCTTACCTGGAGCGATTCAGCAAGGAATCTGCTCTTCACTTGGGTTGGAAAGTGGAGCAAATCGATCCCAAGGAAAAAGAGCTCACATTCTCAAATGGTGCGAAGGTGAGGTATACCAACCTGATCTCACCCGTTCCTCTTCCGGATTTGATCCCTATGATCAAAGGTGTTCCTCAGTCGGTGTTGAATGCGGCCGAGCGGCTTGCGTGCACGACCGTTGTTTTGGTCAACGTCGGCATTGACCGACAGGACATTTCTGAGGCTAGTTGGACATACTTTTACGATCGAGAGTTCCCGTTCAGCCGGGTCAGTTTTCCTCACCTCATGTCGCCTCACACCGTACCGGAGAAGGCCGGAAGCATCCAGGCGGAAATCTATTTTTCGAAGAAATACCGACCGTTAACGGAAGACCCTAAAATCCTCATCCAGCCCGCAATTGAAGGTTTAAGACGATGTGGACTGATCCGGGAAGGAGATCGCATTCTCCACCAGGATGCAATGGAGATCCCATACGCGAACATCATCTTTGATTTGGATCGGCGAGAAGCTCTGTCTAGTATCCATTCCTTCTTAGACGAAATCGGCATCGCCTACTGTGGACGATATGGTGAGTGGGGTTATCTGTGGACGGATCAGTCTTTCGTGAGCGGTGAACAGGCAGCTCAGAAGATTCTGGACCGCCTGGGCAAGAAGCGACGGACGGCCTCCGAAAAGGTGCCTGTCGATAGCAGCGGAACGCGCAGGTAAGCAGGTTGGGAGAGCGGGATCCGTGTCAAACAATCGGAAGAATATGAAGGTGGTCTTGTTTTGTGGCGGTCTGGGGATGCGTCTTCGAGAATTCAGCGAAGACCATGTTCCCAAACCTATGGTAAAAATTGGCTACCGCCCAATTCTCTGGCACGTAATGAAGTATTATGCACACTTCGGGTTCACGGATTTCATTCTATGTCTGGGGTACAAAGCGGACGTTATCAAGAACTATTTCCTCACTTACAACGAGTGCCTTTCAAACGACTTTGTGCTGGCAGCAGGAGGTAAACAACTACAATTACTCAACAGCGATATTCAGGACTGGCGGATAACGTTTGCCGATACGGGAACGAATTCTAACATTGCACAGAGGCTGATGGCCGTCGAGAAGTATCTGGAAGGAGAGCAGGTCTTTTTGGCGAACTACAGTGACAGCCTCACCGACCTTTGGCTGCCGGACTTGATAGGGCACTTTGACAAGCAAGACAAGATCGGATGCTTTCTCTGTGTCAAACCGAATCTGAGCTATCATTTCGTAACTATCCGAAACAGATCGGTGGTCGCCGACATTCGCGATATTACCAGCTCAAACATTCGAATCAATGGAGGGTACTTTATCTTCAAGAAAGAGATTTTTAGATACATCCGCGGTGGAGATGAACTTGTGCTGGAGCCGTTTCAACGGCTGATTCGGAAAAAGCAGTTGTCTGCGTTTGTTTACGACGGTTTCTGGAAGAGTATGGACACGTTCAAGGACAAGCAGAGTCTGGATGATCTCTATTCCAGTGGCGCAGCACCCTGGGAACTCTGGAAAAAGACAAGCCTCAAGGCGAGGTAGCCAACGAACGTGCACAGGTTAGTGCTCGAATCTGGTCCTGGTCAGTTTCGGCGGGTGTTATGTCTGGGCGCGCACAGTGACGATATCGAGATCGGCTGCGGTGGAGCTATCCTGAGGGTCTTGAGGGAAGTCCCCGATCTTGATTTCAGATGGGTTGTCTTTGCCGTCGATCAGGAAGTGAGACAAAAGGAAGCTCGACGCAGCGCAGATTACTTTCTTCGGGGAGCTGCTAAGAAAGACATTCAGGTCAGAGACTTCCGGACTAGCTTTCTGCCATACCTGGGTACCGAGATCAAGGAGGTATTCGAAGAGATAAAGGAAGAGTTTAAGCCTGATCTGATCTTCACTCACTATCGCTATGATCTCCACCAGGATCATCGATTGATTTCAGACCTGACTTGGAACACTTTCCGCAATCATCTGATCCTGGAGTATGAGATCCCGAAATACGATGGAGACCTGGGAGCCCCGAATTTCTTTGTTGACCTTGATGAGCAGATTTGCCGGTCAAAAATCTCTGCGCTGTTTCGTTTCTTTCGCACTCAACAGTCGAAACCCTGGTTCGATGAAGAGATTTTTTGGTCCCTGCTCCGCCTCCGCGGTATGGAGTCTGGCTCGTCGAAAAAGTACGCCGAGGCCTTTTATTGTCGGAAGATAGTTGTGTAGGGTCTTAGTTGACTCCTGATCACTGTCCCGCCGAGTCCCCACATCAAATTTTGCCCTAGAGTGGTTTCGCCCCCCCCGAATTGCATACCTTTGGTTTCCCAAGCAGAAGCCTCTGGCACGACTAACATGCAAAGTCTGATTCATCATTACCTGCGAGATAGTGCGCAGCGGCAACCTGATAAGGAAGCGCTGGTGCACGGTGATGTGCGATTCACCTACAGGGAAATGCGAAGGCTGTGCAGCGGTTTGGCACAAGGCCTTCGTGGCATTGGACTAAAGCGAGGAGACCGTGTAGGAATTTGGCTGGCGCCTTCTACGGACCAGGCCATTTCCATTTTTGCTGTCTCGCAAAGTGGTGGTGCGTTTGTTCCCATCAACCACCTTCTGTTCCCGGATCAGGTCCTTCATATTGCCAACGACTGCCGCATGTCTTGTCTGATCACGAGCCGGTCCAAGCTAGCTCTGATGGGTCCACGCCTGAGAGAGACGCCTTTCTTGGAGTCTCTCGTTGTTCTTTCAGACGGCGGCCCAACGACTGAGGCTTCGCTGCCGCTGTATGACCTGCACGCCCTGTGTGCCCTTCCGACGTTATCGGATCGCGAAGACTGGGGAATTGAAAGAGACTTGGCTGCCATTCTCTATACCTCCGGTTCCACGGGAAGGCCAAAGGGAGTCATGCTCAACCATGCACAGATCATGGCGGGGAGCTCCATCGTGTCTGAATATCTGAAGATCAATGGAGCTGATCGAATCCTGTTGCTACTGCCGCTCAGTTTTGATGCTGGCTTGAATCAACTTATGACGGCGATGCAACAGAGTGCGACACTCGTTATCAAGACATTTGTCTACACACAAGAGATCGTCAAAACGCTGCTGGACGAGAAGATCACTGGTGTGGCGGGCGTGCCGACCCTGTGGACCCTGCTGTCACAACCCAACTCAACCCTCTGCAAGCACCAGTTTCCGTGCCTGCGCTATATCACTAACACAGGGGGGGCCATGCCGCAGACGGTTCTGGCTGTATTACGGCAGGCGTTACCGGGCACCGAAATCTTCTTGATGTATGGTCTTACCGAGGCTTTCCGTTCCACCTATCTCCCTCCAGAAGAGCTCAACAAGCGACCTACCTCGATGGGCAAGGCTATACCTAACACCGAAATCCTTGTGGTCAATGAGGAAGGTAAGCCATGTGGTCCCGACGAGGTTGGAGAACTCGTCCATAGAGGCCCCACTGTTTCCATGGGTTATTGGGGGGACCCAGAACTAACTGCCAAGGTATTGCGTCCTCATCCGTTTCTCCCCACGGAATTGAAGGACGCTGAGCGAGTGTGCTACTCGGGGGACTTAGTGAAAACGGACGAAGAGGGATTCCTCTACTTTGTCGGCCGGGCTGACGCGATGATCAAGTCGTCAGGCTTCCGTATCAGTCCCACGGAGGTTGAAGAAGTGCTTTACCGAACGGAAGAGCTGCAGGGCGCAGCGGTTATCGGAGTACCGGATGACGTTTTGGGACAAGTTGTCAAGGCCTACGTCGTGCGCAAACAGGGAAGCAAGGCTGAGGCTTCGGATCTCATCGCGTTTTGTTCCAAACACCTTCCTCGCCACATGGTACCCAGACTGATTGAGTTCATAGACGAGCTACCCAAGACGACCAGCGGCAAAGTGGACTACCCGGCCCTGCGACGCACCAGCCTTTCTTGAGGGATCTCAGTGGAAAACATATTGACGATTGATGTTGAGGACTATTTTCAGGTTAGCGCATTCGAATCTCATGTCGCCAGGGAGCATTGGAGCCGCTTCCAACCGCGGGTTGAACAGAATACAGAGAAGGTATTATGCCTGCTGGAGCAGCACAAGGTGAAGGCGACGTTCTTTGTCCTGGGTTGGGTTGCGGAGCGGTGTCCTGAACTGGTTCGCCGGATCCAGCTGGAAGGACATGAGGTGGCTTCTCACGGGTATAGCCATCGGTTGGTCTACGAACAGAACGTTATCGAATTTCGGGAAGAAACTCGCCAGTCAAAACAGGTCTTGGAGGACCTGATTGGTTGTGAAGTCGTGTCCTATCGAGCTGCTTCCTACTCTGTCACCCGTGACTCTCTGTGGGCTCTTGAAGTACTGGCAGAGGAGGGATTTCTTTTCGATTCGAGCATTTTTCCGATCATTCATGATCGGTACGGCATCCGAGAATTTCCCAGACGTCCAAGCCGAATCCGTCTGAGGAACGGTCTGAAACTGACGGAGGTTCCGTTGTCGACAGTGCGTTTGTGGGGTGCGAACCTACCTATTGCCGGCGGAGGGTACTTCCGCCTCTTCCCTTATTGGCTAACCAAAGCAGGAATCCAGCATCTCAATGCAAAGGATGAGCTGCCTGTGATCTTCTACCTACATCCGTGGGAGTTCGACCCCGACCAGCCTTCGCTGAAGGGCCCTATTGGGTCGCGCATTCGACACTATCTAAATCTAAAAAAGACAGAGAGCCGTTTTGAGAATCTGCTCCGTGACTTTGCATTCGCTCCCCTGAAACGCGTTGTCTCCGAGTTGAAAACTATCAGTGAATACGGTTTTGAGAATGCGTCCCGGCGACTTCCTTCGTCAGTCTGACTTGTGACTGCAGTTCAACCGAGGCAAACCGAAAGTATTCAAAGGACGAACGTGATTTACGCGCAGGGGAATCCCACTAATCTGGTTTGTCGTCCCCTCACTCTAGAGAGATCTCAGCAGTGGGATGATTTCGTTCGTTCTCAGTCAGGAGGGACTGCATTTCACCTGCTAGCTTGGCAGCGAACAATCTGCCGTGTCTTTGGTCACGAACCGTTTTACTTAATGGCCGAGGACGCCAGAAACGGCGATCTGCGTGGGGTGTTGCCCCTTTTCTTGGTGCGCAGCCGAATTTTCGGAAAGATGCTGATCTCTACTCCTCAGGCAGTCTATGGTGGAATCTTGGCCCAGGTTCCCGAGGCGGAGCGCTTGTTACTGGAGAAGGCTCGAGAGATCGGCCACAAGGAAGGAGCAAAGTTCGTAGAATTCCGGCAGTTCGCAAGTGGCATAGCAGACCCATCGTTAGCTACTAGGGATTTGTATGTGACGTTTCGCCAGCAGATCTTCAGCGATTCCGAGAAAAATATGCAGGCGATCCCGAGAAAGACAAGGGCTGAGATTCGCGAAGGGATTCGCAACGACCTGGAGTTCAAAGTCGATTCAATTTCCACTGCTGAGTTCTACGCAATCTATGCAAGGAGTGTCAGAGAGCTTGGAACTCCGGTCTTTCCGATCCGGCTGTTCTCTATCGGCCGTGAAGAATTCGGAGGACAGCACTGCAAGATATTCTCCGTGCACTGGAGGGGAAGAGCGGTTGCTGCCGTGTGGACGTTGTTCTACAAGCAGGAAGTATTGCCTTACTATGGCGGTTCGTTGCGGGAGTTCAATCGGCTTGCTGTAAACAACTTCATGTACTGGATGCTCATCAAGTACGGTTGTGACAGCGGCTATCAAACCTATGATTTCGGTCGCAGCAAGAAAGGATCGGGTTCCTACAATTTTAAGAAGCGTTGGGGCATGGTCGAAATCGATCTGCCGTACCAATACGCCCTCATCAAGCAGAAGACTATGCCAGATATGTCCCCCCTCAATCCTAAGTTTTCATTGGGGATTCGAGTTTGGCGGCGACTTCCCCTTTTTGTCACCAACGCGATTGGTCCACTCATTTCTCGACACTTGACCTGATGAGGGTTCTTTTCTTGGCCCATCGCGTACCTTTTCCGCCCAATAAGGGGGACAAGATCCGCTCCTTTTACGAACTCAAGCACCTGACACATGGCCACGAAGTTCACCTTCTTGCTTTCTATGAGGATCCTCGAGACGGTGGGCATGCTTCAACACTCCGCCAGTACTGCCACGATGTGAAACTGATTCCGCTGCAACCATGGCTACAAACGGGGAGAGCGTTAGTGAAGCTGGTTGCGGGAAGGCCTTGGAGCTTGGGCTATTTCTCACACGGCGCGATGTGGAAGGCGGTACAAGAGAAGTTGCAGTCGAATTCGTTTGACGTCGTTTTTGTTTACTCCTCTTCGATGGCTCCCTATATAGAGCAAGTTCAGATTCCGAGGATCCTGGATTTTGTTGACTCTGATGCGTCGAAGTGGGGGCAGTATGCTGAACGGAGGAAGCTGCCCCTCTCCTGGTTGTTTGGTCTTGAGGCTCGGCGTCTTGGACGATATGAGAAGCAGATGGCTGATGTGTTTGACTATTCACTTTTTGTGTCCGAGCGCGAAGCCGCCCACTTAGTATCCAGCCTGACGTCTGGACGAATCAAGATCGTGCGAAACGGAGTCGATTTAGACTTTTTCACTCCCCGAGCTCCGCGATCTGAGGCGCCCCTGATCGTTTTCACGGGAGCGATGGACTACTTTCCTAATGTTGATGCAGTTGGATTCTTCAGTGCAGAAGTCCTGCCGCTAATTCGAAAGTACGTCAGCGACGCCCGCTTTCAGATTGTTGGAAGCGATCCCTCGCGAGCAGTCCGGAGACTGGCTCAGATGCCAGGAGTCTCTGTCGTCGGCAGAGTGCCCGACACCCGCCCCTATCTGGCTGATGCTCGGGTTGCGGTGGCGCCGCTGCGAATCTCGCAAGGAATTCAAAACAAGATACTGGAAGCTCTTGCTATGGGCGTTCCAGTGGTTGCGAGTGAAAAGGCTGCGGGCGGCCTTGCAGATCTCGAGAATCTGCCCTTGTCGATAGCCGGAAAGGTAGAGGACTACGTCGATCAGACTGTTGGTTGGCTCAAGCGACCTAGGCTTACTTGGTCGGAAATCCTGGCCTGTCGCACCCGGCTCAAGGAGAACTATGACTGGCAAACCAACCTCGGAGAGCTGGATAGATTGTGGCCACAAATCGGCCATGACAAGCTGCGAGAGGATGCTGACAATTGCCGCAGCGATTCCGGCCTGCACGGTACGGCGCGCATGTGCCGTGAAAGTGACGGTAATGTCGTTGACTAGGAACCGGAGCGCTTTCCACACATGATCGATTTTGGCGTCTGCTTGCCTGCAAAGCCTTACCACCAAGGAACTGAAGCACACGTGGTGGCTTGGATTCGAAGCGCGATCACCACGTACGGCGACGCCAAGGTTCATTACCGAGGTCCACTTGGCCTTTGGCTGCGGGGGCAGGGTAGTCTGGAATCCTATTTGTTTTCTGACAACGAGTTGACTGTGGTGTGTTCGACTGACCTGCTAAACGGTGTGTCGCAGACGAGTGTGAACTCAGTGGCTCGACAAATTGCCGACCTATATCGGGAGGATGGAGATTCCTTTGTCCGTAAATTGAAAGGATCGTTTGCGATTGTGCTCTATGACCATCGGTCGGATACGTTGAAAGCATGGACTGATCACTTCGCGATTCGGCGACTTGCATATCGCGCGGTGGCTGACGCCCTTGTCGTGTCTACCCGGCTCGACTGGCTTCAGACCGTCCTGACCGACCGTTGCGACCTTGATCCGGTGGCTGTAGTGGAGTACTTCCAGTACGCCTGCGTTCCGGCGCCTCGAACCATCTATCGTGACATCTTCAAGCTCGAGGCCGGGCATTTTCTGACAAACCGCCCCTCTCTACAAAGTCGTCCTTATTGGACGATCACGTTCGACGAGGGACTGTCTGGTGAGATGAGCGAAGGCGAATGGGCTTCCGCCCTTGCAGGCAAGATTCGGGATGCGGTCAAGACTTTTTTGCGGCTCCCGGCAGCGGACTCACGGATCGGTTGCTTTCTCAGCGGCGGGACCGACAGCAGCTCCGTTGTCGGCCTGGTCCGAGCGTTGACCGGATTACCGCCAGCCAGTTTCTCGATCGGTTTCGACGATGCCCGTTACAACGAGATTGAGTACGCGCGTATCGCTGCCAAGCGTTTTGGATGCAACCACCACGAGTATTTTGTTAAGCCGGATGATATCTTGCGGTTGATCCCAGAAGCCTGCAGCTATTATGGCGAGCCGTTTGGTAATGCTTCCATTGTGCCAACCTACTTCTGTGCGCGTTTGGCGCGTGATGCCGGCATCAGTCACCTCCTTGCGGGAGATGGTGGAGACGAGGTGTTCGCCGGTAATGAGCGGTATTTGTCCGACTCAGTTTTCAAGTACTACCAACTGCTCCCACGGACCCTGCGCCGGTTACTGATCGAACCCTCGGTGGCACGGCTGGGTGATCACACCAAATCCGGCGTTCTCGGAAAGGCCAGCCGCTATATCTGGAGAGCCAAACAGCAGTTGCCGGACCGGCTATTCTGTCACTCCTTTCTAGCGAGTACCGAATCCAAAGAGATATTCGACCCGGAGTTCTTCTCCTGGATGAGTTCCATTGAACCGCTGGCAAGAGCCCGGATGCACTATCAAGAAGCCCCTGCCACCCACCCGCTGAATCGCTGGCTCTACTTGGACCTTAAGATGACGATCTCCGACAACGATCTGCCCAAGGTCACAGGCATGACAGAACTGGCAGGCCTAACGGTCCGATACCCGTTGCTCGATCCGTCCCTGGTTGAATTTGCCGGGCGTATTCCTCCCGGATTGAAGATGAAGCCGGGATGCCTTCGTTACATCTTTAAGAAAGCGATGGCGGAGGTGTTACCAGCTGAAATTATCAAAAAGACCAAGCACGGCTTTGGACTGCCGTATGGTATTTGGCTTGGCGAGCATGCAGGACTCAAGCAGTTTACCTTCGATGTTCTTGGAAGTCGGCGTTGCCGGGAGAGTGGTTACTTCAGAAGCGATCTCTTGGAGTGGCTGTGGAGCCGGTACCAGCGGGTCAACCGTGTGTACTATGGTGCCGTGATGTGGATGTTCTTAATGTTTGAGTTATGGCAATCGAGCTGCAACCGGCAACGGCCAACGCTCATTCCCGAAGGTCCTGAACTGCTCAGAGCTCGATGATTTCGGGTCTTCAGTTCGCTGATACCGTCACAGCAAGAGCATACTCTCCGCCTCGGACACAGGTGAAATGTGCGGAATTAACGGCGTAGTATATTTTGACAACCGACCCGTCGACGGCGAAGTGATTCGTCGAATGTCAAAGGTCCAAAGCCATCGAGGTCCGGACGAATCGGGAGAGTATCTTGGACATCAAGCCGGACTGGGCCATCGAAGGCTCAGCATCATCGACCTTAGCTCGGGACAGCAGCCTCTGACAAATGAAGACGGGACGGTTTGGATCAGCTTTAATGGAGAGATTTACAACTACGCTGACCTGAATCGCGAACTAGAGAGCAGACATCGCTTTCATACGCGGTCCGACACGGAGACGATTGTCCACCTCTATGAGGAGTGCCCTGACGATTTCGTTGCGAAACTTCGCGGGATGTTTGCATTCGGCCTTTGGGACGATCGAAGGAGACGACTCGTCCTGGCGCGCGATCGGCTCGGCAAAAAGCCCCTCTACTACTATCATGATTCTGCAAAACTGGTGTTTGCATCAGAGATCAAGTCAATCCTGGAACACCCCAACCTTGATTTAGAGGTCGACGAGCAGAGTCTTAGCGATTACCTGTCGCTTGGCTATGTGCCTGCTCCCAAGTCGATCTATCGGCAGGTGCGGAAGGTTCGGCCCGGACACTATCTCGTTTGCGAGCGGGGAGAGATTCGGGAAGTCCGATACTGGGATCTGCAATTCGGAGTTAACGGAGAGCTTTCAGAGGAAGAATGGCTGCAGCGGTTCCTGGAGGAGTTTAGGCAGGCCGTGGCCATTCGGCTGATGAGCGAAGTGCCACTGGGTGCTTTTCTGTCGGGAGGACTGGACTCCTCCAGTGTGGTAGCGCTCATGACCGAAATCCTGGACCAACCCGTCAAGACCGCAACGATTGGATTCAAGGAAGAACTCTTCGACGAGTCCGGTTTTGCTCAGGAAGTTGCCACTCACTTGAAGACGGACCATCACATGCGGGTTGTGACACCTGACAAGATTCAAACCATCGAGAAACTGGCTTGGCACTATGACGAGCCTTTTTCAGATTCATCGGCCCTGCCTACTTATTACGTCAGCAAGGTCGCTCGGGAGAAGGTCACCGTCTGCTTAAGTGGCGACGGCGGTGACGAGAATTTTGCCGGTTATCGGCGTTATTGGTTCGATCTACGCGAGAATTGGCTGCGCGCGGTACTGCCGTCCACTTTGAGAAGAGCAGTGTTCGGTCCAATGGCCTATGTCTATCCCAAAATGGATTGGGCTCCACAGTTTCTGAGGGCCAAGGCCACCTTTCAGAGTCTGGCACAGGAACCAGTGGAGGGCTATTTCGAGAGTATGTCCACGTTTCGCAAGCTCGACAAATGCAGGGCGTTGTCCGGTGATGTTCAAAACCAGCTCCGGGGGTACGACAGTGTTGATGTGTTTCGCGCTCACTACCTGCAGTCCGGGTCGGACGACCCTCTGTCTCGAATCCAGTACCTAGATATCAAGACCTATCTGACTGATGACATCCTGACCAAGGTGGATAGGGCCAGCATGGCCACCTCCCTGGAGGTTCGCTGTCCGTTGCTGGACCACAAGTTGATGGAGTTGATCGCCTCGATGCCACCCACCCTAAAGCTGAAGGGTAGGATGGCCAAATACTTGTTCAAACGGGCCATGGAACGCTATCTGCCCAACGAAATCATCCATCGAAGAAAGATGGGGTTTGGCGTCCCACTGGCGCAGTGGTTTCGTGGGGGCATTAAGGACTTCGCTCACGAGCATCTGGTGTCGAAGAGCGATCCCTACCTTTCGAGCGGATTCATCCGAACTATCTGGCACCAACACCAGTCGGGAAGCAGGGACCGGTCTTCTCAACTCTGGAGCGTGCTGATGTTTCGACTCTGGTTGGACCAGTTTGGTCATCGAACTTCGCGACGCCGTGCCGCCTGATATTCGGGTCCTTCACATCCTCCATGCTTTCTCGGCTGGAGGGCTCGAGAACGGATTAGTCAACATCATCAATGGCTCGCCAAAACACCTGCAACACGAGCTTTGTTTCCTGACGGAGGCAGGAGACTTCTTGAATCGTCTCAGCCGGTCTGTCCGCTATCATGAGCTTCAGAAAAGGCCCGGCAATTCACTGAAAGTAATCAAGTCACTGAGAGAAATCATCCGGGCCAGCCAAGCCAATGCGGTTCACACCCGGAATTGGGCAGCCTTTGACGGCGTTCTGGCCGCTTGTGGTCTTCCTGGCCTCACCGTGCTGCATGGTGAACACGGGCGAGACTTCTCTGACCCAGAGGGCCAAAACCTTCGCCGGAATCTGTTGCGCTATCTTTTCCGATTTCGAGTGGGGAGATTCATTGCGGTTTCCCAGGATTTGGCGCACTGGCTCCGTTTCACCGTTCACATTCCGCAGAAGCGAATTGTCTTGATTCCGAACGGAGTGGACACGGAGCGATTTCACCCGAGACGCAGCCCCCTTCTTAGGCGCCAGTTGGGAATAGGTGAGGACGAGTGCGTGGTTGGGAGTGTTGGTCGATTGGACCCCGTAAAGAACTTTTGCGGACTGATTCGGGCAATGGCTCGATTATCTCGCCGAGATCGACCCACTCGTCTGGTCATCGCCGGGGAAGGCCCCGATCGGTCTCGGATCGAACAGCTTCTTCAGCAGGAGAGGTTGGACCCAGTGCCGCTGTTACTCGGTTACCGCAGAGATGTCGCTGAGCTGTACGGACTGTTCGACATTTTTGTGTTGAACTCGCATGCGGAGGGCATGTCCAACACGGCACTGGAGGCACTCGCGTCGGGATTACCCGTCGTGGCGACCAATGTGGGTGGAAACCCGGAGATCGTTCAAAATGGGGTGTGCGGTTGCCTGGTCCCAGTCGACGACGAAGGATCGCTAGCACGAGCCATCCAAGACTATGCTACCGATGTTGACAAGAGGCTTCGGCACGGCCAAGGGGCCAGGCAGCTGGCTCTCCAGCGCCACTCGCTTCATTCCATGGTCCGGCGGTATGTTGAGTTGTACGAGTCCTGCGCCAGGGACGCACTGGCTCCATGATCCTCAAACTGTGGCAGAAACGGGTCTATAGGCCTGAGGCACTTCTTCTGATGGCGCAGGACTGGCTTGGAATCCGCCACCCTGTTGGTGAAAATCGCTTCCACCTCCAGGAGGCCGTCAACTGGATACTGCGGGCACAGTCCGCTACGCCAGATGATGGAGTATGTGGCGGGTATTCATTTGAAGACGGCTGGATCCCCTCCTATCCCGAAACCACTGGCTACATTATTCCCACCCTGCTGGGCTACTCTAAATACAGCAATAATCCTCTCTATAGGGATCGTGCCTTGGCCATGGCAGAGTGGGAACTCACTTGTCAAATGGAAACCGGTGCTTTTCCAGGGCACTTTGTGGATCGAAAAAATCCACCAGCCGTTTTCAACACTGGACAGGTGATCTTCGGCCTCTTGGCAGCCTACCGGGCCACGCAATGTCGGCGCTTCTTGGATGCTGCTGTCAGAGCGGGAAGATGGCTGGTCTCCATCCAGGATGCGGACGGCGCCTACCGGCAATATGACTACCTTGGAGTGGCACACAGCTACAACACTCGCACTGCCTGGGCCATGATTGAGCTGTCTCTGGAGACCGAGGACAGAAGCGTAGGGGATGCCGGACTCCGTCACCTTGAGTGGGCACTGCAGGAGGCCCAGGACAATGGATGGTTTCGGCATGCGGCTTTTCGCCCCGGTGAAGATCCCTTCCTGCACACTATCGCCTATGTGGCGCAAGGCCTGTTGGAAGCGGGACAACGACTTGGTCAAAGCCGGTATGTTGCGGCCGCTCAGCGCACCTGCGACACCCTTCTTTCGCATGTTGACGACGAAGGATTCATCCCAGGCGCCTTCGATCGCAACTGGAATCCAACCGCCACCTACAGTTGCCTCACGGGGAACGCTCAGATGGCCATCCTCTGGCTTCGACTGCACGAGTTGACGGGCGAGAAGCACTATCATGAAACAGCGACCCTGACCCTTCGCTTTTTGAAGTCCCTTCAGGATTGTAGGACGAGCAATTTTTGTGTACGGGGTGCCATTAAGGGATCCCATCCCATTTCTGGTCGGTACCTGTTTGGAACCTATCCTAACTGGGCAACGAAATTCTTCATCGATGCCTTACTCTTGGAGGAAGCTCTGAATCAGGGTGTCGCCTCCTGGATTGAATGCTGGTAGCTGTGAAAGTTCTGGTCTTTACTTCTCTTTTCCCGAACAATGTGTGGACACATCACGGTGTGTTCATCAAGGAGAGAATGTCTCACTTCGCTCGGAGAACGGGGTATGAAGTCCGAGTCGTTGCACCCGTGCCCTATTTCCCACCCCTGAAGATCAATCGCCGATGGTTGTATTCACAGATCTCGGCCACCGAAACCATCGAGGGACTGGAAGTCCACCATCCCCGATATTTCATGATCCCTAAGGTCAGCATGTTCTTGCAAGGTCTCCTGATGTTCTTGAACGTGCTGCCCCATGTCCGGCGCGTGCGGAAGAGCTTCGATTTCGACCTGATCGACGCGCACTATGTGTACCCGGATGGGTTCGCCGCCGTTCTTATTGGGCTGTGCCTTCGAAAGCCGGTGGTCGTGTCGGCGCGGGGTACGGATATCAACGTTTATAGCGAATTTCGGCTGATACGTCGGTTCCTTGCTTTCACCTTAAAGAAGGCTCACGGAGTTGTCGCAGTTTCCAAGGCGTTGGCAAAAGGCATTGAACAGTTGGGTATTCCCCCCGCGAGAGTCACAGTGATCCCGAACGGCGTTGATCACAAGAGGTTTTTCCCAGCACCACAAGCTGAGGCCAGAGCCAGGCTAAAGCTTCCTCCTGGCCGACTCATCCTTTCGGTTGGGCACCTGATTGCCGGTAAAGGGTTTGACCTTCTCGTCAGGGCTTTTCACAGTCTGATCGCGCAAAAGGATTTCGGCGACATCAGGCTGGTGATTGTGGGAGAAGGGTATTTCCGATCCCAGTTGGAATCCCTCATCATGACACTGAAGCTCGAGGGGAAAGTCGTCTTGATAGGCGACAGACCTCATGACGAATTGCCTGACTGGTACAATGCTTCGGATGTTTTCTGCTTGGTGTCGGCTCGAGAAGGTTGGCCCAATGTGATAGTGGAGGCGATGGGCTGCGGCAAGCCCGTCGTGGCAACACCTGTGGGAGGGATTCCGGAGATCCTTTGCTCGAAGAGTTTGGGTATCCTCGTGGAACCTGATATTGATGCGATCGCAAATGCTCTCTCCGTAGCTCTGACTGCACATTGGAAGACGGACCAGATTAGCAACCATTCGCGTCTCCACGATTGGGAGCGAGCAACACAATCCCTTCAAGCCCTTTTCTGGCGGGTACTGAAAGGAAGAGCTTCTTCGAAACAGATTGACCCCCACTCAGGAGCTTCGAACCGCCAAACAGCGTGACCCCTAGTTCAACATGTCAGAGAGCGCGTCAAGCGCTTCGAGGGGAAAGTGGGTCTGACCCCTTGAAGGTTCTCCACATCCTGGATCACAGTCTTCCCCTGCAGAGTGGGTACTCATTCCGCAGTCTGAGTATCCTTTCCGCTCAGCGAAGCCGAGGCTGGTATCCTGTTGTGGTTACTTCTCCTAAACATGAAGCAAGCTGGAAGGGATCTTGGTGCCCTGAAGAAGTCATCGACGGGATCAGGTACTATCGCTGTGGTGGAATATCCACGGCATTCATGCCCTTCGTAAACGAGCGAAGAATCCTCACCACTATTTCCCGACGCTTACACGAGGTCATCGGCACGGAAAAACCGGATCTTCTGCACGCTCACTCTCCAAGTCTGAACGCGCTACCAGCACTCTGGGTCGGAAAGCGCTGGCATTTACCGGTGGTTTATGAAATCCGAGCGTTCTGGGAGGACGCCGCAGTTGATCATGGTAGTTATCGTGAGGACTCCTGGAAATATCGGCTTGTCAGGTCGAGTGAGACTTTTGTCTGCAAAAGAGCGGATCACGTTACCGTTCTCTGTCAGGGCCTTCAGAGGGACCTGGTTGAGCGAGGTATCCCAGCGGAAAAGACGTCGGTTGTTTACAACGGAATCGACCCGGGAAATTTTCAAGCGGTTCGGCCGGACTACGAGTTCCAACGAGAGTGGAATCTGTGCGGAAAGAAGGTAATTGCTTTCCTGGGTTCGTTCTACCGATATGAAGGCCTCGATTTGCTCGTCAGTGCCATGTGCCAACTCAAACAAGAGTTTCCGGACGCGGTGCTGGTGTTGGCAGGCGGCGGAGAAGTCGAAGCTGAGCTCAAGGAAATGACCTCAAGCTTGGGATTGGTGGACACCGTCCGGTTTGTTGGGCGCGTGCCTCACCACCGTATTCCAGGGATTTATCAGCTTGCCGACCTTCTGGTCTATCCGCGACGTGCGATGAGGCTGACCAACTTGGTGACACCCCTCAAGCCGCTGGAAGCCATGGCTATGGGAAAGCCTCTGCTGGCGAGTGACGTGGGTGGACATCGGGAGTTGATCCAGTCCGGAAAGAACGGCTGGCTTTTTCCAGCGGGGGATCTCAGCGGACTGGTTGCCGCAATGCGGTTACTCCTGTCAAATCGAGATCTGCGCCTGCGGTTGGGGAGCCAAGGGCGGGACTGGGTACTTCGCGAACACACCTGGGAGAGGACAACCGCTCCTTATGAGCAAGCGTATGGAGCCGTTCTTGCGCGGCAGAGAAGTTAAATCTTAATCATCCAAGCTGGGTTCTGTCTGGTTCGAACGGACGCGTGCAATCGGTGGGAAATTTCTTGGCGATTATTGGAAGGGAGTCCGTGGAGTTCAAGGATGCATGCTTCTCCTCAGGTCTGAGAATTGCACGCGGCCTTGGATTCGGAGGCCCTCACTGCATTCAGAACAATCCGCGAGTCAGCGTTGCGACGTTTTCTCGATGGAATGGCTCCGGAGGAAACTTGTGGATGGATGCGGGGCTCAAGTGTTGGGTAGCCACTGTCGGAAGCTGGTTTCATGTTGAGGGGTACCACAGCGGGCGGGAAGACCAGTTACTCAATCGTCTGATCTTGGTCGGTCCAGAACGACTGGCTGCTGAGTTGGAGGGGTTCTTTGTCGTTGTCGCCAAGATTCCGTCGGAGCAGGAGTTGGTTGTCATCACGGATGTCGCAGGAAGTTGCCATTGCTTTACGCGCGAACTTAGAGGGCTGACCGCAATTTCGAGTTCATCGCTGCTATTGGCGGGCCTTGGCACCTCGTCGACCTTAGACCCGGTGGGTTGCCAGGAGTTCATTGCGACTGGGATCATCTATGAAGACCGAACCCTGTATCAAGAGGTTCGAAAAATGGAACCAGCCTCCATCCATTTGCTTGGAACGGATGGACGGTGGATTCAGCGCTGCTATTGGCGGATCACCGATGCGGAGCCAGAGTCGTTGCGGGGGACAGCTGCGGTACACGATTTGGAGGACAAGCTCAAGGAGGCCGTCAGGAAGATTGGAACGTCATTTAGTCGGCCGGTTTGCGATCTGACCGGTGGCTATGACTCGAGGGCGGTGGCCGCTGGTTTCTTAAGCGCCAAGGTGCCGTTCTCAACGACTGTATCCGGATCTAGAAACAGTGGGGATGTAGTCGTCTCGGAGGCTATCGCCCGGATGCTAAACATCCCTCACCGCGTGATGAACGTACGTCCCTCTGCTGACCTGCAGACTCTGCGCCGGGTTGTGACACTCACCGATGGCGAATACGAGATGATTGAGTATTCCCGTGTCATGGAGACACATCTCCAGCTTTCTGAGGCGTTTGATGTGAGTGTTAACGGCTCTTACGGTGAGTTGGCACGAGGATATTGGTGGGAACTCTTGTTCCCGTATACCGGTCGAGTGGAGCCAATAAATTCGGAGAAGCTGGCCCGGATGCGATATGCTGCGGCAGCGGATGACCCCGGCCTGTTCCCGCTGCCGATGCGATTGTCATGGGACCGTCACTTTGCCGACATCATCGATCGGGCCAACCGTGGACTGGGTCAGGTTCCCAACACTACCCAAATGGATAACGCCTATCTTCGGTTGCGCATGCATCGCTGGCAAGGGAGAATTGCCACCTCTACGAATCGAATTTGGCCCTGCATTTCTCCTTTTCTCTTCCGCTCGGTGTTGGAATCCGTCTTGCGCACCTCCTGGAGATGCCGCACACGAAGTCTGCTCATACGGAGGATGCTTCTCAACCTCGATCCAAGACTGGCCAATCATCCTCTGGAGCATGGTTATCCAGCCGTCCCGCTGGCTTGGTATAATTTCCACAGGTTTTGGCCGCTCGTCCAGTTCTATGGAGTGAAAGTGTTCCAGAAGCTCGTTCGTCCTCTCTGGAAGTTGGACGGCGTACAAGACCGGAATCAAGGCGAACCGGCGCGGGTGAATCTGTGGAACAATCCCGAAGTGCGGGAGGTCCTCAACCCTGAACGAATGAGGACCAGCCAAATCACTGATCACGGTCGCCTGCAGGAGTTTCTCAAATCGTCAAGACGACCGACCTTTGCCTTCGACAAAGCTTGGTGTCGGCTCTTTACTATTGAATACGCCCTTCGAGTGTTGAATGATGCTCGGATGTCTGAAAACTAGGAGGTGAGCGCCCGTGACATTCAAGAGGCTTGGTAAAATCTCTTCGGCTTCGGTCCTGGCAGGGTTGCTGGCGTTGGCTGGGATAGCGCATTCCCAAGAAAAGCTCAACAATGATTACTTCGCCCCGGATCGAGACAACAGCGCATTAGCCACAGTCGAGCGATACCACCTTGCTCCTGGAACCGATTTCTGGAAGATGTTTCGGGCACGCGAATACCACTATGCCATTCAGGACATGTACTTTGTGCTACGCTATTTCCCGAATCATCCGAAGGCCTTGACTCTTCTCGGCTCCCTGGCCCGTCTTATGAAACAGCCCTCCCTTCCGATAAGCCATTTTCAAAAGGCGATTACTTTGTTTCCTCAGCATGCGATCACTCACGCCCAATTCGGTAACTACCTCGCTGCCATCGACCAGGTCGACCCGGCGATTGAGCAACTCAAAGAAGCCGTTCAGCTGGATCCCAAACTGGCGGTTGCGTATGGCTGGCTGGCCGAAGCCTATGCCAAGAAGGGCGAAGCAGAACTGGCACGAGAAGCAGCTGAACAGGCCAGACAACTTGGCTATCGGAAGCCAGCCAGTGTTCCGGAGCAGCAAACGGAAGCACTGGAAAAGCGCGAAGATGCCAAGCCGAAATAGCCTTTCTCTATCAAGCGGCTAATCCAATTAACGACGTGCCATCTCCATGCTAACTATCTCCAGGATTAGTGACCTCCAGCAGTCAAGACTCCGCGAGGCATGGACTCGAATACTCGAAAGGTCAGAGTCAAGGTCACCATTCCTCGACTATGACTGGTTTAAATGTTGCCTGGATGCTTACCAAGAATCCAGGTCGGTTTTGTTGCTGGTTGTTCAAGACGGCGATGAGGTCTTGGGTATCGCCCCGCTTTGGCAGGGCAGAAGCAAGATTCGCGAGGTGCCGGTGCAGCGAGTTGAGTTCATTCTCTGCCCGGACACGCCAGCTGCCGACTTCATTGTGTGTCCGGATCGCCGGGAAGAAGTGCTGGATGCCCTCTTCGGCTATCTGCTCTCGGCTGATTTCAGGGATTCGTGGGATGTCATCAGTTTGGCACAGTGGCCTCAGGACTCACCCAATTTTGCTGCGTCTCAACAGATTCTCAAACGCTTGAGGATCCACTATTTCGATCAGACAACATCGGTTACGCCTGTTATCGCTCTCAACGGCAGCTGGGAGGAGTTTCTGCAGACCCGTTCTCCCAAATTCCGCAAGACCCATCGCAACGTTGCCAACCGTCTGGGTAGACTGGAAGGGGTCGAAGTCCACTGCCACCGACGGAAAGCTGAGGATTCGTTGTTCGAGCAGATCCTGGAGGTGTCCAGCAGAGGGTGGAAAGCCGCTGAGGGTCTTGCCATCGGCAGCCTGCCGGCGACTCGACGTTTCTTTTCAGCTTTAACTGAAACTGCCGCCATCCGCGGATGGCTCATGGTATGGCTGTTGAAAGTCAAAGATCAGCCGGTTGCTGTGGAATACGATTTGGCAGATGGGAAGCAGGTGTTCGCCCTCCGTGCCGACTTCGACCAGAGCTACAAAGAATATTCCCCGGGGAGTTTCCTGGAGTTTCAGATCATCAAGACTCTGTTTGACGAGGGTTTTTCAGAGTACTTTACGGGGCCGGGTCTGAACGCCTACAAGCTGCACTGGACTGAAGTTACCTGCGAGAACAAAGAGGTGCACATCTTCAACCACAACTTAAAGGGACGATTTCTATGGCGGCTGGAGCGGCAAATCGTTCCCTTGCTCAAGAAAGTGAAGAATGGTGAACTGGTGGGGACCACGAGCAGTGATCGAGCCTGAGATCAAGCATCGTGCCAGACGGCCTGGACGCGCTGTGGCAGCCGTCGGAGCCGAACTGCTTCACCGGAGCCGGATCCTTACGATTCTGAGTGCGGTCCGCTCGCGAAAAGAGTCTGCCAGTTTTCCTTTCACTATCCTCCTGTATCATCGAATAAACGACGATCATGATCCCTTCTTCCCGGCTCTGTCGGTAGCGGCTTTCGAAGCCCAGATGGATCATTTGGCAAGGCGTTTTCACGTGGTGCCTCTCACCGATCTCGTCGACAGAATTCAGCGTGGGGCACCGATTTCGCCAAGGACGATTGTCGTGACGTTCGACGATGGCTATCGGGATAACCTGCTCTGTGCCCATCCTGTCGTACAGAAATTCTCACTTCCGGTGACGTTGTTTGTTGCGACGGGTTTTGTTGAGACGGGGAAAGTGATGTGGAACGATCAGGTCGCATGGGCCATCAAGCATTCCAGTGCCGAGCGATTCGAGTTTGAGACTGCCGTCGGCAGGTCGGTCTTTTTGCTGAGGACTGTTCAGCAAAGAGTTTCGGCCTTGGAAACCGTGCTAGAGGAGCTGAAAGGTTTGGACGAATCCGGAAAGCAAGCTTGGGTCGAGAGGATTAGGCACGAGCTGAATCCCAATCCTGCTGAACCCGAGACGCTTATGCTCGACTGGAAGGATCTGCGAACGCTGAGGAAAGGGGGGTGGAACATCGGCTCGCATACCGTGAACCATCCGATTCTGACCGCGGTGAAGCCGAGTATAGCCAGAGCCGAGCTTCATGAGTCCAAGCGGATACTGGAAATTGAGTTGGAACAGCCGGTGACATTACTCGCATACCCCAATGGAAAACGTCGGGACTTCAGCGACGCGGTAAAAACCCTGGCACGGGAATGCGGATACAAAGCCGCCGTGACCACCTTGGGAGGATTTGGTAATCTCGGGATCGACCTGTTTGAGATGGGGAGGCAAAGTCCCTGGGAAGACCATCTGTCTTCGTTTGCGGTAAAGATGGATTGGAGCTATCTTCGCGCACCGATCCTTCAGCGTCGCAACTCGGTCAGACAGCCGGCTTCCAGGAGAATCGAAACCCGCTAAGTGACTCCAGAACCGCGATGAATAAATCCGAAACTATAAGACAATTTGTGGACGCGAGCGAAACAAGAGGGACACTGTGGAAGGATCTGGTTGAGATCTTTCGAGAAATAGTGGAACACAGAGAGCTGTTGCTCCAGATGACTTTGAGAGATCTCCTGCTGCGGTACAAACAGACGGTGATGGGCTTTGGTTGGGCGATTTTCATGCCGGTGCTTAACATGCTCATCTTTTCGTTCCTGTTCACGCGAGTTGTCCCGCTTGACACAGGCGTGCCCTATCCGCTGTTTGCGTATTGCGGTTTATTGCCGTGGAATTTCCTGGCATCATCTCTCAAGTTTTCGGCGGTTTCTCTGAACGCCAATATCAGTCTCGTAACCAAGATTTATTTTCCGAGGGAGATTATTCCTATCTCCCTGGTCTTTGTGTGCTTGGTTGACTTTGCAGTGGCATCATCGGTGTTGGTTGCGCTGATGTTTTACTACAAGGCTTCAGTGTCGTGGTCGCTCCTGTTTCTTCCCGTTGTATTGCTGGTGCAGATTGCGCTGACAACCGGCCTGTCTCTACTCATCGCAATGGGCAATCTGTTCTATCGGGATATCAAGTACCTTTTCGAAGTGGTCTTGGCCGTGGGCATGTTCGTGACTCCCGTGGTCTATCCCTTGGATCGCATCCATGGAAAGCTAAAGACTCTCATGGTGCTGAACCCGATGGCGCCTATTATTGAAGCCTATCGGTCAGTGTTGTTGCGGGGCACCCTTCCCGATCCAGGACCGTTCCTGCTCAGTGTGTTCGTCTCGATCTTGATTCTAGTTGGAGGTTGGGTCATCTTTCACCGGGCTGAGTTTAAGTTTGCGGAGAATATCTAAGGATGACAGGTTTAGTAACGTTTGAGGCGGTCTGGAAGAAGTTTCGCAAGGGAGAGCGACACGACAGCTTAAGGGACCTGATCCCGTCGATCACAAAGCGCTGGATCCGGCGATCACTTTCAGGCGAGCTCGGGACACAAGAATTTTGGGCGGTGAAAGACGTGTCCTTTGTGGTGAAGCCCGGACAAGCCCTCGGAATCGTAGGCGCCAATGGCGCCGGAAAGTCGACGATCCTAAAGCTTCTCAATCGAATCCTGCGCCCCACCAAAGGGATCTGCCGAGTCCAGGGGCGAGTTGGTGCGCTGATTGAGATCGCAGCCGGCTTTCATCCGGACCTGACGGGGCGGGAAAACGTTTATCTTCAAGGCGCCATCATGGGAATGAAGCGGCACGAGATCGCTCGTAAATTCGACCAAATCGTGGAGTTCTCCGGAGTCAGTGACTTCATAGACACACAAGTCAAGCGCTATTCCAGCGGAATGAACGCCCGCTTAGGCTTTGCCATCGCAGCCCATTTGGACCCAGAGGTACTGCTTATTGACGAAGTGCTCTCTGTCGGCGATTTCTCTTTTCAACGAAAGGCCTTTCGGAGAATGAGGGAGATCGTCAGTCGTGAGATCCCAATCGTCGTTGTGTCACACCAGCTGGAACAGATCGCCTCCCTCTGTTCTCATGCGTTGCTCCTGAGTCATGGCGTCGTCGTTCAGCAGGGATCGCCCGGGGATGTCATCATGAAATATATGCAGATGAACGCATCTTCGGAGGCAGCTGCCGCTGCCTCTTGCTGTCCTGTGGAGATCGCAGCCATATCGGTTCCAAGGGAGGGGTTTATCCGGTCTGGGGAGCGGGCCCAGATTCGGATCGCAGGTCGCGTGGACGGACCGGTCGAGACAGAATCCGTCGGAATTGCCATCCGCATTTTTGCCAGTCAGACGGGACAGCTCGTCTTTTCGACAAGCACGTCACGTTGTGGCCTGCGCCTGCCGACAACAGGTGACTTTGAACTGGAGTATGATCTTCAGATGAATGTGCAGCCGGGTGTGTATCTAACGGAGTGCTCGGTGTGGGACTGCAAAAGCGAAAAGGACCTTTCTAGCCGCCAGTCCGCCTATCTGCATGTTTCGGAGGGTCTTATTTTCTCTGGGGTGGTACAAATGAATCCACGAATTACATTTGTGGATTCGCACGTTTCCTCAGTACACGAGCGGTAAACTGGAGCGGGTTGAGGCGCTCCGAATAGGGCTTAAGCAATGCACGGCATCAATGGCAGTCCAGATCCCTGCAATAAGACGCTGCGAAGCGCAAGAATGCATGGGAGATTGCGCTCAGCTCGGGGAAGCTCCGCCGGAGCGATATCGCACGATCGTTTGCACTCGTGTTTTTATGCCAAATGACCTACCTCCCATCTTCTTCTACATTCCACAAAAAGAAATGCCAGAGGGAAACATCCCACAGAGTCCTGAGGACTACTGGCACTGGATTACGACTCGAAGGGGGATTCCGCGATTCTGGGGAATGTACAACTGGACTTTACAGACCTATCTGTACCTTAAGGACCGTGGCTTCCCGTGCGAGTTTACCTGTCAGATGCCGGATGAGGGCATCGTTCTTAGTCATCGTGACAGCCTGTCCGATGATTTGAGGCCAAACTCCCGTCGGCTCCTGGTTTGTGTGTTGGGTGACAAAGAACAGCCCAGGGACAAGGGGTTGCACCCTTTCGCTCAGTTGCACGTGGTGCAGAACCCTCGAGACCCACGTCTTGTGACAAATGAGTTCGCCTACGTACCGTTTTGGCCCCAACCCGGACTCATTCCAAGAAGTCCTTCGCGAGGTGACCGCTTCGAGAATATCGCTTTCTATGGATATGAGGTCAATCTGGCTCCGGAACTGAGAAGCCCGACGTGGGCCAGTTTGGTGCAATCGCTCGGCTTGAACTGGTTTGTGGTTCCCTCCGATCGCTTCCATGATTACGAGCAGACCGATGCGATGGTTGCGGTGCGAAGTTTTGGTGCTACCACCTCGTATTTGTACAAACCGGCAACGAAGTTACACAACGCATGGAGGGCAAACGTTCCAGCGGTCCTGGGCGTGGAATCTGCCTACCGATCGGAGCGACAAAACGAACTGGATTTCATTGAAGTCGCCAGCTTGGACGATCTGGTCGCCGCCTTGGTGCGACTCCGTGATGATGTTCCGTTTCGACAGCGGATTGTCGCAAACGGTGCTACGCGAGCGATCGGCGTTCAGTCGGACAGAGTGGTAGGTGCTTGGATCGATTTTCTCACTGATGTAGCCACGCCTGCCTACGAGCGATGGCTTTCAGGCGGTCCCGGCCGCCGGATCTTTTTTGTATTGGAAGGAGCAGTGCAACGGCGGGCACTTATCCTGAAAGCAACGGTGCGACGAATTTTCAAAGCGATCCTGCGCGTGCAATTCTATCAGCGGCTTTTGCGTTCTCTGGGGCGTCATTTCCTGCGATGATGGGAAGGCACGCAACCAGCGGGAAGTATTCTGTGAGGAGCAAAAAATCCAAATGAACACAATCTTACCTTCGTTCGCGATTGTCATCGAGTGGGAGAACGTGTTACTTGCGGAGCTTTCAGGAACCGTCGAGATGCTCCGCTGCCTGCGCAAAGAACTGCGAGATGTGGGTGGTCAAGATGATCAACCAGAGATGATTATCATGTACGACTCACAGCGAGTAAGCCCGGATCTTATCCGTGGAACTATAGCCCAGGTATTTCCAGGAGATTCAAATCTTTGCGCAACAAAGTTGGTGGCCACCCAAGGCAAGCGATACTATGAGCTCAAAAATGAGAGTCTGAAGCACACAAACAAAGACGTCGTTGTCTTTCTTGACAGCGACGTGGTCCCGGAGGATGGGTGGCTCCTTAGCTTGTTAAAGGCCTTCTGCAAGCCGGAGGTTCAGGTTGTTTGTGGGAATACCTTTGTGCTTCCGAAAGGCCTATATGGCAAAGCGATGGCACTCTTCTGGTTCTTTCCTTTGCGCCAGGATGAAGAGGGCTTGATCCCTGCAGAGCGTTTCTTCGCGAATAACGTTGCGTTCAGAAGGGAAGTCCTGCGGGCTTTCCCGTTTCCGGATCTACCCCAGTTCCGGGGACAATGCACTGAACTCGCCCGGACGCTTAGAACAAATGGAATTGACATTCATCTGCACCGTAGTGCCCGAGTCCGCCATCCTCTTCCGAATGGATGGTTTCATTTTGTCTGTCGGGCGCTGTGCGAAGGGCATGACAATCAGATCGAGGCGCAGCGACTTGCCGATCAAGAAGATACTCCGACGCGAAATCCACTGCGGCGTTACTGGGCGTCGTTACGGGAAGTATATTGGAGCATTCGGAAGAACCACGCGAATGTGTCACTTGGGTGGATGGGCGGTGTGGCGGCTTTCGGATTGGCCCACAGCTATTTCACTTTGGTGCTCGTCGGTGAGATTCTAACAAGTATTCGGCCGTCAATTGTTCGCCGATGCTTCTCCATCTGAAGGCATTTGGAGGCGGCTGGTTCTGAGTGGGTCGACTCGGTGGTTTTGGAGTGTTTGAAGACCACCTATCAACGCTGATCGACACCGTCAAGGGCTACTGCCTGTGGGGTAGTGTTGCGGTCAACAGTCGATTAGGTGGCTCAACAGCCGATACACGGTCAGGCCGCCACGTCGGGTTGGTGGCATGGCATTTCCCACCTTCAGTTGACGGGGGGGTGTACCGACCGCTCGCACTGGTGCAACATGGCTCTCGAATGGGATGGCAATTCTCGATTTTGGCGGGGCACAAGATTCCCAATCCTTCGGAGGCGGGCAGGCAATTGTGCCGAGCCTTGCCGGAGGGCGCTCAAGTGGCGTATGTACCTCGGTGCGGTTGGAAGATCAGCTTCTCGTTCTATCCCAGATTACAAGGGGGTTTTTCCAGCGCTCTGTTGACGTACCGGTCCGGATTGGAGCACTGGGACCGAAATCCACCCAAT
The DNA here is from genome assembly GCA_040753175.1 of Acidobacteriota bacterium. Taxonomy (GTDB): domain Bacteria; phylum Acidobacteriota; class Terriglobia; order Versatilivoradales; family Versatilivoraceae; genus JBFMEW01. Next base: position 136,400 of record JBFMEW010000018.1, read on the forward strand.
ATTATTCTGGCTTCTGGGCCTCCCTTCCAGACTTTTGTAGCGGCTTTCTATTTGGCTCGCCGGTTTCGCTCGAGGCTTATTCTCGATTATCGCGACGAGTGGACTGAGTGTCCCTTCCCGTTTGTCGAGACCACGGATTTTGACCGCCGTTGGGAACCCTTCTTGCTTGGTGTAGCGGACGCTGTGGTTTTTACCACGGCGTCCCAAGTGGAGCATCAACTCAAGGTTTTTCCGAGTCTCACTCGGTCCAAGTGTCATGTTGTGCCCAATGGATGGGAATCCAACGATTTTGAAGCCATCAGCCGCGAGGTGGTAGCGGACCATCAGGCACACCTTACGGTCTCGTTTGTGGGTAACCTCGCCGACCACACTCTGCCGGAAGCATTTTTGGAATGCCTCGCGGAAGTGTTGGACAACAACGCGGAATTGCGGAACTCGCTGGTCGTGACCTTTGTGGGAGCGAGGTCAGAATCGGCAACATCTCAGATTGGTCATTTCCGCTATCAGCGGAATCTGAGCGTGGTTGACCATGTGCCAAAGGCGTCGGCAACGCGAATGATGAAGGAAGCCGACGCGCTCTTGCTCTTGAGTTCTCCAGCGTTCTCACGATACCTGCCTGGCAAATTGTTTGATTACGTGGCTGCACGACGGCCGGTTCTCGTCTTTGGAGACGACAAAGGTGAAATTGCTGACTTAGTAAAGAGGTTGGGTATTGGTGTTGTGATCAACGTCGGCGACGTGAAAGCCCTGACAGAATCACTGCTGGCATTGCTCCGGCAGGAGCGGATTGTCGAGCCGTGCGATGTAGCGGGCTGGCTGGAGCATCATACCAGAAGACGAATGGCTGAGCGGTTTGTGGGCATCCTCAATGAACTGACCGCCTCGCCGAGGCCACAGCGTTGAGCCGTGGGTTGAGGTTTCAGACTGTGACGCAATGGACATTTCGCTGATCATTCCGACACACAATCGCAGCCGCCAGCTGCGCGAGACACTGCGCTCGGTCGCGCGAATTCGTTATCGCGGCCCGTGGGAACTGATAGTTGTTGACAATGCGTCCACTGACGATACTGCCAGGGTGATTCGGGATTTCGTTCGAGATTCGCACTTGAACGTTTGCCAGGCACATGAATCGCAACGCGGCACCGGCGTTGCACGAAACGCTGGAATCGCCATTGCCAAGGGACAACTGCTGGCGTTCATGGACGACGATTGTTACCCCGCCAGCGACCTTTTGGAAGAAGTTTGCCGTCTCTTCTCAGACGTTCGACTGGGGTACATCGGGGGAAGAATTCTGTTGTACGACCCAAGCGACTTGGCCATCACGCTGCGCGAAGAAACGACCCCGGTTGAAATTCCTCCCTTCTCCTTCCTGCCGACGGGACTGATTCAGGGAGCGAACATGGCTTTCCGTAGGGAGGCTATCCTCTCGGTGGGGGGATTCGATCCGCTGTTTGGCGCGGGCAAACGTCATTGCTGCGAAGACGTTGACGTCGCCGCCCGAGCATCGTTTGCGGGGTGGTGGGGAGGTTATTACCCGGGCCCGGTTGTGTATCACCACCACAAAAGAAAATGCATGAGCCAAGTAAGGGCTATTTCACGATGGTATGATCGCTCGCGCGGTGCCTACTACGCCAAGTTTATCTTGAGCCGATCGACACGGTCTGTCTATCTAGAGGAGTGGATGAGCCGTCTGCCGTCTACCCACCCCCGGATTTTGTGGCAAGAGTTGCGAGGGGCATTCGAGTATTGGCTGGAGGTGGTGGTGTCGTATCGCAGCTACGCAAAGAGGATGAGGCACTCCCAACACAGCAGGGACTTCCCCGGTTGTCCCTGATGTTCCAATGACGGATATCGCCGCAAAAGTCGAATTGTCGCCGACCAAAAACTACCCGGATGTCAGCGTTGTCATTCCCTGCCGGAACTACGGAGTCTATCTCAACGATGCCATTCGTTCAGTATTGGGTCAGGAAGGCTTCAGCCGTGCGTCTGAGATCATTGTGGTTGATGATGGTAGTTCGGAAGACTCTACCCTTCAGATTCTCGACTATTGGCGTCATCGCCGAGAACGGGTGCGCATCGTGGAAAACCACGGCCTGAATGGAATCGGCGCTGCCCGGAATCGAGGTGTTTCGGTAGCCGGATGCAGTTGGCTGGCTTTTCTCGATGCCGACGATGTGTGGCTGCCTGGTGCTCTGGAGGAAAGGTGGATGGCCCTGGATCGCTTTCCACAGGCAGAATGGATTGCTGCCGATTTCCACCTGTGGCACGAAGACGGATCTCTTAGCAAGGGAGGCTACTTTGCCAACGGCGACCTGTCCCGAGAGATACTTCGAGAAGCCTATCGCTCCGGGCAGCCCCAACTCATGCCCAAACCGGTTGCACATTTCGTGATGACCTCACTCGCTTGGACAGGTACCGTCATGGTCAAGAAGTATCTGCTGGAAAGCTTGGGGGGATTTGATTGTACTCTTCAGCGGGCCCAAGACCTTCACATGTGGGTTCGGTTGGCCGCAGTGAGCGATCTGCTGTTTGTCCCGAAACCGACGGCCTTGTATCGACAGCACCAGGCCAGCGTCAGTCATCGGCATGAGGAGCCTGAATCGTGGAGCATCCTGGCTTATTCCAAGCTTTTGAGCGATCCGAAGCTGACTGGTTTTCGTCCGGCTATTCGAAAAAAGATGGCTTACTTCCATGCCCAAAACGCCTACTTCCACAGACAGTGCAGCCAGAAAAGCAAAGCCGTGATGGCGGCTGCTGCGGCAGTGCGATATGACCCTTTGCGGTTGCAGCTATGGAAGAATCTCCTGGCGACCTGCATGTTGAGGCCATAAGGAGCCTTGATCGATGAACGCAAGGCAAGGTGATTGTCGGAAAAATAAGGGACTGGTGCCTGGAGGATAGAGCGAATTGACCACGCCTTCACAAGTTCTGCCGATCGCCGTCATTATTCCAGCCTACAATGCCGAACCCTTCCTTGCGGAGACGCTGCAGAGCGTTCGAGCTCAGACAGCGGCGCCGGCCGAGATCATCGTTGTGGATGACGGCTCGGAAGATCGAACCGCAGAATTAGCTGGAAAATGGGGTGTCACGGTACTGCCCCAGAAAAAATCGGGCATCAGTGCGGCCAGAAACCTGGCTATCCGGACAACCAGACAGCCGTGGGTTGCTTTTCTTGATGCTGATGATCTCTGGATGCCGGAAAAGTTACAACAACAGTGGTTGGCGATTGAGGCGTTTCCGAGCGTCGGTGCCATTTTCACGGACTTCGTCGAGTTCAGCAGTGAGGGGCCCCTTGGCCCTCCTTTCTTGCAACAACGTCCGAATTTTCAAGCCACCAAAAGAACATGCCTTTGCTCCGGCGTCTCACTTTGTGACCGTGAGAGTCTCGAACAAAACTTTTTAGAGGGTAACTTCATCGCCCCGTCGACAGTTGTTGTCCGGCGTCAGTTGCTCGAGGATGTGGGGCTGTTTGACGAGGGTGTCAGCCACTCCGAGGACCGCGAACTCTATTTGCGACTCCTTACGGTCAGCCAGATGGCCGTCGTGGAAAAGCCACTGATGCTGTCTCGCATCCATCAGAAGAACTGGTCTAGTGACAAGCTCAAGATGGCGCTGGGAGTCGAGGCCATTTTGGACAGAATGCTGGAATCTCCAAACAGGTATCCGGCTGCTGCAGTAGCTCGCTACCGTCGTGACCAACCTGTGCTCTACTGGCATATCGGTCAACTGTATGAGGAACGGGGCGAGGTCCCAAGGGCGCGCAGCTACTATACCAAGTCATTCCGACTGGGTGGAGGCGTCCGTCCGGCCGGGCTGGCGGTGCTCTCCTATTGCCCCGCTTCGATTCGTCGCGTTGTAAGAAAGTGTTTCCACCTGCTGGCCCACTAACCCGGCGGTCCTTCAATTCCTTCCCCCCTCCACTAACATGTCGAAATACGGTGTACTGTTGATCGAAAACAGCATTGGGTTGTCCGGGTCGGCGATCAGCCTATGCACTTTGGCTACCAACCTGGACGACCGAAACTATCTAGCAACGATCGCCTTCTCCAGAGTCGAACAGCTGGCCTACTTTGAGAAGAACTTTAGCCGCAGTATTCAGGCTGCGGTTATCCGTTGTCAAGAGAGCCTGAAGACAACATGGTGGGGGAAGGTGGCGGACCGATGGGCGGCCAGGATTCCTTCCGTATTCGGGCGAGCGATTCACGGAGTCATCTCGCTCCTTGACCTTGCCTTCGTTATTGTGCCTTATGTAGCTCGGCTATACCGGTACGCCAGGGGCAAGAAAATTGACCTCATTCATCACAACAATGGATTCGACGTCGCAGCAATTCTACTCGCCTGCCTAATGAGACTGCCGATCGTTGCCTATCAGCGGGGTGCTGAGTGGAATTCGCCGATGGTGAGGTTTTTTTCCCGCCTGGTGAAGTGCTATGTTGCCAATTCTGAGCGGACCAAGTTAGATCTACTTGCCATCGGTGTCCCACCTCACAAAATTGTTGTGATATTTCCTCCGATCGATCTGTCCCGGTTTAACTGGGCCATAGAGCCTTCGTCTCAGCGGCAAGAGTTTCGAATCAAAGAATCCGATCGTTGCTTCGGGATTGTGGGCACACTGCTTGAGTGGAAGGGACATCGTGTCTTTCTTAAAGCTGCGGCCAGGGTCATGCAGGTCCTGCCGGATGCTCGCGCCTTCATCATAGGGGGGGCTCCAGACGGTAGCACGAGCTATGAGGCCGAACTTCGTAGCATGGCCCAATCTCTTGGAATTAGTGAACGCGTTGTCTTCACTGGATTTCGAGAGGATATCCCGCAATTGATTCAGACCCAGCAGGTGATCGTTCATACCTCGTTGACACCTGAACCCTTCGGAAGGGTCCTGACTGAGGCCATGGCTATGAAAAAGCCAGTCGTAGCCAGCAAAGCAGGCGGTCCTCTCGAGATCATTGAGGACGGCGTGAGCGGATTCCTGGTGGAACCGGGAGACGAGGCCCAATTGGCGGAGCGAATCCTGATGTTGTTAACCGACCTGCGACTCGCTCTTGGAATGGGGGAGAGAGGTTACCAGGAGGTAAAGCGAAGGTTTTCTGTGGAGTCACACGTTCCACAAGTCGAGGCGGTTTATTCGGCGGCCCTAGGTTTGAGTCGAGGAGCCTGACATTCGAGACATTCTCGTTACGTCAATTATCTTCGCATTGTTGCCGGTGTGCTTGTTCCGGCCTTGGATTGGAGTATTGGTTTGGTCGTGGATCGGATACATGAACCCCCACAGACTCACCTTCGGTTTTGCCTACAACCTGCCTTTTGCCCAGCTGTGTGCGGTGGCCATCCTGGTTGGACTAGTGTTGACCAAAGACAAGAAAAGGATTCCGTGGAATCGCGAGCTTGTCCTGCTGGCATTGCTGTGGCTTACTTTTTTGGTATCGACGCTTTCCGCCCTGTACCCGCAGGATGCTTGGACGCAATTTGAAAAGGTTTCGAAGATTCTCCTTATGACCTTCGTCTCTCTGGCACTGCTGCAGGACCAGAGGAAGCTTAAGGGATTTATTTGGGTGATCGCTATGTCACTGGGCTATTACGGGCTGAAAGGAGGCGTTTGGTCGATCATGACGGGGGGCCAACACCAAGTCCTGGGTCCGCCTCAGTCGTTCATCGAGGGCAACACGAATCTGGGACTGGCATTGAACATGGCGCTGCCTCTTTTCATCCTGCTAAGACGCGAGGCTGAGCGCCCGTGGCTGAAATCCCTTTTGCTGGCGATCTTCCTGTTCTCCATTGTGGCCGTCATTTTCACTTACTCGCGAGGTGCTTTCCTTGGGCTGGCCGTGGTCGTGGTTTCCCTCTCGTTACGAAGCAAGATGAAGATTCCAGTGATTCTCTTGCTGGTCGTTGCTGCATACCTGGCCCCGATGGTACTGCCCGAAAAATGGTTCGGCCGGATGGAGACGATTCAGACCTACGAGCAGGACCAGTCAGCCATGGGCCGAATTCGTGCCTGGAAGGTGTCTTATCGTCTCGCGTTGGATCATCCAGTGCTCGGCGGCGGCTTCGAGACCTATTCCAACGATACCTACCGAAAGTACCTGCCCGACGACATGATGTGGAGTGCCGACATGGGGACGGGCGCGCATAGCATCTTTCTCCAGGTCTTAGGCGAACATGGGTTTACTGGACTGTCCCTGTTTGTCCTTTTGATCGCCGCAACCTGGCTGAGCCTTGGAAGGTTGATCAGGCAGGCAGCCGCTCGTGTCGAGACGGAGTGGATTCGAAACTATGCCGAGATGTTGCGAGTGAGCTTATTGGGCTACGTTGTGAGCGGTCTGTTCTTGAGTATGTGTTACTTTGATCTCTTTTATCACTTAGTGGCTATGGTGGCGATTCTGAAGCAGCTGATGAAAGCCCACAGCCTAGACGGGGCAGGGGGCACTCCAAGGCAGGATTGGGGTGTTGGTGGAAAGCTCTTGACCAATGTTGCGGGTTGATTGAAACCTGGTGGACTCGATCTCTGTAGGGGGAGAGGGGGCGATAGGGCCATTTGTGACCCGGGGGGCTTGCTTGGAGCGCATGGAATCGATCAGCAGAGTTGACCCAGACGATGAACATTGAGATGCGCCGCGCAGTCTGTCGTAAGCTGATGCACCGCTACTACTCCGACGTTCCGACGCGTGCCGAGCTCTTGGAGCGAGAGCTGGAAGGAATCCTAAAGTTAGACCAGGTGTTGTTTGATGCGGGTTGCGGGGCGGAGATTCCGCTTTTGAAGCGCTACGCAGACCAAGTGAGCCTGGCTTTGGGGGCCGATCTATGTGCACCCACGCTGCACTGGCCGAAGGCATTTCCCGTTGTTGCCAATCTCGAACAATTGCCGTTTCGGTCTGCCTTTGTTGACGTGACGGTTTCTCACTCCGTGTTTGAACACCTGGAGGATCCTGGCCGCGTATTCAAGGAGCTAGGGAGAATCTCCCGTCCGGGCGCCAAACTCGTGTTTACAACGCCGAACAAATACTACTACTCCTGCCTGGTGGCTCTTTTGATTCCAGAGAGTGTCAAGGCCTTGTACTTTAGGACGGTTTTTGGAGAAGATGCCTTTGATCATTTCCCCGTGCGCTATCGTGCCAACTCCCTTCGTCGCTTCCGGCAACTGGCTCGGACGGGGGGATTCAGGCTTCTGAAAGTTGAGCCTATTCGTCACTATCCGTACTACCTCATGTTCTCTCCGCTTCTGTTTCGGCTGGGCATCGTGTATGACTGGACGATTACTCGACTGCGTCTAAAATGGCTTCAGAGCAACTGGCTGGTAGTCATGGAGAAGGAGTGAGAACCTCTCGGCATCCGAGCTTGCGCAACCCTCCAACCCCTGTGCCAACAAGTTTCGAAAGGCAGTGGCGTCAACGTTTCGAACGCTTCGGTAAAGGCTATGAGTCAGATCATCTGGTTTCGGGGTGGTCTGACCACGGGCTGCGTTGCCGCCTCAACCTGTTTGCCAAGCTACTCAAGAAGTACAGGCTCTTTCCCCCACTCACGGCGCTCGATTTAGGGTGCGCTGCTGGTACCTACGTGCGTTTCCTGGCCCACGAGGGCTTTCGAGTGGTTGGCCTGGACTATTCACTCCCCAGCCTGCAAAGGGCGATTGGAGCCGATTCCGCGCGCGTTGGCTTGTACACGGGAGGAGAAGCTTACTACTTGCCGTTCCCCGACCGGTGTTTCGACCTGGTCTCTTCGATTGGTGTGTTCCAGGCCTTGGATGACGCACCGAGAGCACTCCGCGAAATGAAACGCGTGCTCCGACCTGGTGGCTTCCTGTGTCTGGAGTTTCTCAACTGCTTTGAAGCCGTCAGCATCATCAGAAACCTGCCCAAACGGCTGAGGAACGAGGCGCTGCAAGTCAGGAGCTATTCGCTCTTTGAGGTCACTCGATGGATACAAGCGGAGGGACTAAGCCTTATGGGTCGAGCTGGTGTCTACTTACCACCGCGCAACCTGGCATTTCTTGGACGATTGACCGACTCGGAGCAGCTGGTGTGGTTCATGGAACATCTTCCTGGGATGTCGCTGATTGGGGCCCATGCCTTCTTTCTAGTGGCCCGCAAGTGATCTGTTAGATGACCAGATCGAAGAGTCAGCAAGAACGCGATCAGAGACCGAGCCATCGAGCGATGATGTTTCTTTGCATTTCGGAGGTGCCCGAGTAGATGGTACTGCCGATTGCGTCTCTGAGCGTTCTCTCCACCTCGTATTCACTCATAAAACCATAACCCCCATAAATCTGAACCGTTCCCAAGGCCGATTTCACCAGCGACTCACTGACAAACAGTTTGGCGATTGAGGCATCCAGTGAGACACTGCGGACCCGATCCAAACTCCAAGCTGCTTTGTAGACAAGAAATCTGGCAGCTTCAAGCTGTGTCTTCATGTCAGCAATTCTGTGAGAGATGGCTTGGAACTTTCCTATGGCCTGCCCGAATTGGGTACGCGTTCTGGCGTATTCAATTGACTTTTCCAGCAGCCTTTCCATCGTTCCGACCTGGCTTGCGAAGAGACAAATACGCTCCCAGTCCATGGCCTGTGTGAACAGCGTAGAACCACCACCGATGCCTCCGAGTACGGTGTCTGCCGATACATAAAGGTCTTCGAATACCAGTTCTCCGAGGGGCGAAGTTCGCAAGCCCATTTTCTCGAATTTCTGGCCGACCCTGAATCCTGGCAGGCCCTTTTCAACCAGAAACGCGGTGATGCCTCCGTAGTAACCCTTCTGTTGATCCGTGATTGCGAAAACAATTACCAGATCAGCCACTGGCCCGTTGGTAATAAACATCTTCGTTCCGTTGATCCTAAAGCCGCTGCCGTCTCGCTCTGCTTTGGTGCTCAAGGCGAAGGCATCCGATCCTGAACCTGGCTCGCTCATAGCGTGAACACCGACATTGGTGCCGTTGCATAGGCCAGGCAGGTACTTCTTCTTTTGCTCTTCGGTGCCGTGCTTCCAAATTGGGACGACGCAGGAGAGTAGGTGTGCGCAAAGCGAAAAGACCAGTCCTCCGTCCTCGCATCCATATCCCAGAGCTTCAAGAGCCATCGCACAGCTGAGAGGGTCCGAGCCACTTCCTCCGTATCGCTCTGGGACGGGGAGGCCTTGAATCCCCATATCACCGCACTTTTTCCAGAGGTCAAGACCAAAAGATTGCGTGCGATCTCTTTGTGAAACGCCCTCGTTTAGCTCCTGACGGGCGAAATGAATGATGCTCTCCCGCAAAATCTTCTGATCCTCGGTGATGGAAAAATCCATCAGCCCATCTCCTTTAGCCGTTGATAATTGATCTTGTCTGTTGAGGTTCTGGGAAGACGCTCATGAAATGAAAACGAGTCGGGAATCATGTAGAGAGGAAGATTCTCCGCGCAAAATCGCTTGATTTGAATCAACGAAGGCTTTTTTTCGGTATGACAAGCCAAAAATGCCCTCAGTTGGACACCTTCTCCATCAGAGATGGCGACCACGGCAGCTTCCTTGATTTCGTTGTGACGGTAAAGCGCGGCTTCGATCTCTCCGAGTTCAACCCGGTATCCTCGTCGCTTAACCATGCGATCGCGTCGGCCAACGTAGACATAGTTTCCATCGGCATCTTCAAACACGATGTCACCGGTCTTATACCAAGATGGTTTGCCAGAGGCTGGAAGAAATGCCTTAGCCGTTTGCTCCGGCAGATTCCAATACCCTGACATCACGGCGGGGCCCGAGACAACTAGTTCGCCCTCAGTACCCCTTGGGATGACTTTTCCTTGCTCGTCGACGATTCTGGTCTGGAGATGAGAACATGTGGTTCCAATCGGAAATGGCTGCGTTCGATCCACGGGTACTTGACCCTGGGCCTCGTAAAAGGTACAGACGTTGGTTTCGGTCGGGCCATAGAGGTTAAAGTACCGAGGTGCCGGCAGATGCTTCTTGAGGGTGCGAAGATGCTTTATTGGGAACACCTCGCCCGCAAAGAGGATCATCCTGAGGCTAGAGTAATCGTATCGTTCGAGACTTCCATACTGTCCTAGCAAGCTCAGAATTGATGGAGCTGAATACCAGATTGAGATTTGCTTCTTTGAAATTACGGGAGCAAGCACACTTGGTTCTTTGCCGACGTCATCTGTGAGCAAGACCAGTGTTGCACCATGCTTGATGCAAACGAAGATGTCAAGAATAGAGAGATCGAAGTGAAACGGAGCATGAGAAGAAAAACGGTCTCGGCAATCGGGGCGAAAGGTCTCAGAACACCAATCGACGAAGCTCATGGCATTTCGGTGAGTCAGCATCACTCCTTTGGGCTTGCCAGTGGAGCCGGAGGTGTAGAGAAGATAAGCCAGATCGTCTGGAGCGACTATCACGGTTCGTGATCGACCCGAAGAATCTCCGGAGTCCTTTTGTTGCAGGGCCGCCTCCAGCGAACGTCCTCCGCCAGTGCCATCTAGAATCAACAGATTCGGAACGCTCCCGATCTGATCGCACTCTTTCCGATAGGCCTCTTCAAATCGCCGCTCAATCAGTACAGCTTTAACAGAACAGTTGTTGTGAATGAAAGCATTACGGCTGACTGGTGCAGCGGGATCAACTGGAACATAAGCCGCACCCGCCCTGAGAACTCCAAAGATAGACGCCACCGCATCAATGGATTTCTTCATGTAGATGCCCACTCGATCTCCTTTGCCAACCTCCAGGGTCCACAACCGGTCGCGCA